>NZ_JAHEWN010000003.1 GCF_018598555.1 Curtobacterium aurantiacum | reverse complement strand
CCCCCCCCCCGCATGACCCGCACGACCCCGACCTCCCGGAGCAGAACCCATGAGCCAGACCGCAGCGATCCCGCTCAGCGGAATGCTCGACCGCCCGGTCCTCCGCGGCCGTGAGGTCACCCGCTCCGAGACGGTCCTCGCCTGGACGGTCGCAGCGGTCGCCGCCGTCCTGCTCGGCGCGGCGGCCCTCTTCCTCTCGTCCGGCGGTCGCTGGTTCGTCGTCGAGACCCCCTCGATGGGCGAGGCCGCCCCGGTCGGCACCCTCGTGCTCGACCTGCCGGTGGACGTCTCCACCCTGAACGTCGGCGACATCGTCTCGTTCGAGACCTCCGCCAACCCGGACGTCGTCTACACCCACCGCATCGTCTCGATCGACGCGGACGGTGGACTCCACACCCGCGGCGACGTCAACGGCGCGGTCGACCCGTGGACGCTCACCCAGGCCGACGTCATCGGCACCCCTGCACTCCTGGTCCCGCACATCGGCTGGCTGCTCCGCGCCGCGCCGATCCTGCTCATCGGCACGCTGATCATCCTGACCCTGACCAGCGCGTTCACCGACCGGGTGACCCGCACCTGCCTGCGCATCGCCGGCGGCGCCCTCACCACCGCGTACGCGGCGTTCGTCCTCAAGCCCTTCGTCAACGTGACGACGATCACGAACACCTCGAGCCCGACCGGGGTCGAGGCCACCGTGATCTCGTCGGGGATCTTCCCGGTCCGCGTCGACGCCCACGGCGGCAACAGCGTCCACCTGGTCGACGGCGAGATGGGCAAGGTCGTCATCCACGAACTGACGGAGAACGGGCACTACCAGCTCATGTCGAACATCGACCTCGACCCCCTCGGCTGGGTCGCGCTGATCGCCGTGTGTCTCGTGCCCCTCGTCGCGTGCCTGGCCGTCGGTCGGGTCGAGGCGGTGCGTCCCTCGTGATCCGCCGCCTGCGCGACGGTCGTGTCGTCGCCGTCCTCCTGGTGGCCGCCCTGGCCGTCGTCGTCCTGCTGAACCAGTTCGCCCCGACCCGCTCGGCCTACAGCGCACGCGTCACGAACAGCGCGAACACCGCGGCGACTGCCCCGTACTTCACGTGCACGGGTGCCGTCGGCGCCGACACCGCGAACGCCCTCTTCGCCTACCGCCTCACCGAGGCCTCGGGTTCGCGGACGGCCACCGACTGGTCGGGTCGCGGCGCGAACGGCACCTACCAGGGAGCCATGACGGCGACCACGCCGAGCCCGAACGCCTGCCCCCGCGACGCGGGCAGCGCCTACGCGCTCAACGGCTCCACGAGCTACGTCTCCACTCCGCGGTCGTACGCCAACCCGACGACCTTCAGCGAGGAGGTCTGGTTCCGGACCACCGTCGCGGGTGGCATGCTCATCGGCTTCGGCAGCAGCCAGACCGGTGCATCGAGCCAGCACGACCGGAAGCTCTACCTGACCACGAGCGGACAGCTCGCCTTCGGCACCTACACCGGCAGTGCCACCCAGGTGCTCACCACGCCGTCGGCCGTCAACGACGGCAAGTGGCACCACACGGTCGCGACGATGTCGCCGACCAACGGCATGCGCCTCTACGTCGACGGCAGGCTCGTCGCGTCGAACACCGCGTTCAAGGCCGCGGAGAGCTTCACCGGCTACTTCCGCGTCGGGTACGACATCGTCAGCGGCTGGCCGGGCTCCTCCGCCAACCCCTACTTCACCGGCTCGATGCGGTACGCGGCCGTCTACGGGACGGAACTGACGGCCAGCCACGTCGCGGCGCACGCGGCCGCCGGTTCCTGACGCGCTGACTGACGGCCTGGAGGCGCGTGGCCGTGCCCGCCCCGGGCCTCCAGTCCGTCCCCCGGTCGCGCCGAGAACGTGGGCCGCCTTGCCGGACCGGGCCCACCAACCCCTGGATTCGGGGCGACGAATCCCGCTGATCAGGCATTTTCATGCCCTGGACCGTGCCAGGATCGTCAGGTCCTGAGACGTCGGCGTCTCCGTCCGACCGTCTCGAAAGGCGCCGCTCCCATGTCGTTCTGGGCCCTCTTCCTCATCGCGCTCGGCGTCTCCGCGGACGCCTTCGCCGTCGCCCTCGGCAAGGGCCTGCACATGAAGCGCTTCGACGTGCGGCACGCGATCGTGATCGCGCTCACGTTCGGGGTGTTCCAGGCGGTGATGCCGTTGCTCGGCTGGCTGCTCGGGTCCGCGTTCGCGCAGGACATCGCAGCCTTCGACCACTGGGTCGCGTTCGGGCTGCTCGCGCTGATCGGCGGGAAGATGCTGTGGGAGGCGTTCTCGGGGCACGAGGACACCGAGCAGGACACCGATCGGCTGCCGGTCCGTCAGCTCCTCGTGCTGGCGGTCGCCACCAGCATCGATGCCCTGGCGGTCGGGGTCACCCTGGCGTTCCTGCCGGTGTCGATCGGCGGCGCGGTGCTGCTCATCGGGATCACGACCGCGGTGCTGTCGTTCATCGGGGTCGTCGTCGGGCGCCGGGTCGGGGCCCGGTTCGGCAAGCCGGCGGAGATCGCGGGTGGCGTCGTCCTGATCCTCATCGGCCTGAACATCGTGCTGGAGCACACCGGCGTCATCGGCTGAGGCCACGGTCCGGAACCCCTGACAGACGGGAGGCCCGTGGCGAGCTGCCACGGGCCTCCGGTCTGGTGCTGGTGGGCGTCAGTAGCCGCCCGTGCTGCCCGCCGGAGCGTTCGCGACGACAGCGATCACGAAGATCACCCAGATGATGCCGAAGACGATCGACACGGCGCTGATGATGACGCCGGCGAGGGCCAGGCCGCGGCCGCGCTCCCCGGTCTTCTTGATCTGCGAGAGCGCGATGATCGACACCACGAGGCCGGCGATGTTCACCACGAACGCCAGGACGAACCCGACGATCGCCATGACGTTGAAACGGTCGGACGACGGCTGCATCGGAGCGCCGTAGGGCTGCCCGCCGGCGGCGTAGGGGTTCGGGTTCTGCTGGTTGTGCTGGGGCGTGCCGTCACTCATGGCGCCGCGTCCTCTCTGATCAGGGATGTCTACACAGGGAACGTACAGGACTGGCGCGCGGTCGTGGGATCGTCGGGCCTGAGTTGCGGGACGGCCGTCAGATGTCGAGCACCCCGTCCACCGCGTCCGACCGGTCGGCGATGTGACCGCTGTCGATGTCCTCGTCCAGGTGTACGCCGACGTACGTCCAGTCCTCCACGTGCCCGGCGTCGTCGAACACCCGGTAGCGCCGGCGGAGCCGCAGGTACGGCACGGCGCTGTGTTCGAACGACACCACGACCTCGGTCGCGGGCCACTCCCCCTCGACGGTGACCTCGACGGCCCGGTAGGCGCTCGCCGACCGTCGGGGCTCGGGGTGGTCGCGGGTCCACAGGATGCCGGGCCGGTCGAGCGCCTCGAACACGCCCACGAGGTCCGCGACCGCGCGCTCCCGTGCGTCAGCGTCCAGGTCGTGCAGCGGCCAGCGCGCGCCCTCGACGTCGGTCAGGTCGAACCGCTCCGTCCACGGTGTGAGGGCCGCTTCCTGTCGGTCCTGCTCGTCCTCCCACGACGTCTCGTCCTCGTCGCTCGCGGGGCGGGACGGCAGGTCCCCCGTGGTCACGGTGGCGGGCAGGCCGCCGGTCACGTCGAGGTCCACCTCGCGGGAGACGTAGACGACGTTCCGGAACACGGACGCGTCGGGCGCCAGTCGCGGGCCCGTCGGTGCGTACCGGATGGTCACGACCGAGCCGGTGCGGTGAACGTCCTCGACCAGGTGGTCGACGGTGATCGTCGTCCGGCTGCCGTCGTTGCGGACGAGCACCAGTTCAGTCGACGGGGTCTGCAGGGGCGGAGCGGGTTCCGCCTGCGGTTCAGGCGGCGGGACGAAGCCGCCCTCGACGCCGCCGAAGCTGACGCTCCAGTACCGGGGCCCATCGTCGTCATCGTCGTCCAGCAGCTCGGGGTCGTCGTCCTCCGGCTCGTCGCCGGCCGCCAGCGTCGCCGCCCACTCCTCCGGCGACGGCCAGAACGGCTCCGACGGCGCCCACGGCAGGGTCTCCGGGTCGACGCCGTCGAGCGGGTCGTCCGAGTCCTCGTCGTCCTCGACTGCCTCGTCGTCCTCCGGATCCCCGAGGCCCTCGTCCTCGTCCTCACCCATCCACATCGACGCGTCACGTGGGTCGCCGATCCACAGCCCCTCGACGTCCGCCCCGAGCACCCGTCGATCCCCGAGGTCGACCGAGCACGTCACCCCGGTCGGCGTGACGTGCACGGCCGTCCGCGACTCTGTGTCGAGGTCGCCTTCAGCGTCCTCGCGCGACACGTAGACCACCCAAGCGCCCTCGTCGGTCGCGAAGACCCGGACCTCGTCGACCGCACCGTCCGGCAACGGGGCGTCCGGCCACGTCACCCACCGCACGTCGTCGCCCGTGACGATCGCCGCGACCGGCCGTGTGGCGTCCGGCACGATCGTCGCGTCACCGACGCCGACGGCGTCGATCGGCTCGAGGAAGCTGCTCATGCAGCGACCGTACCGCGGCCCTGTGGCCGGGCCGTGAACGGCCGGGAGGCCCATGGCGGGCCCGCACCGCGCCTCCCGTCCGCCCGTTGCCGGTCCCCCTGCCGGACCCGCCGCAGCGGTCGGGCGCATGATGGGCGGATGGCACGCATCCTCGTCACCGGATCCACCGACGGCCTCGGGCGGGGAACCGCCGACTCGCTGCTCCGCAGCGGACACGACGTCGTCGTCCACGCGCGCAACCCGGCCCGCGCCGAGGCGGTCGCCGACCTGGTGGAGCGGGGCGCCGAACTCGTCGTCGCCGACCTGGCGGACCGCGACGCCGTGATCGCCACCGCCCGGGAACTCGACGCTGGCACCCCGCTCGACGCCGTCGTGCACAACGCCGGCGTGATCTCCGGCCGTTCCCTGGTGCCCGTGAACGTCGTGGCGCCGTACCTGTTCACTGCGTTGCTCCGCTCGCCGGAGCGGCACGTGTACCTGAGCAGCGGGATGCACCGGGGCGGCCGTCCGCGCCTTGACACCGTCGACTGGACCGGCGCTTCGGAGACGAACTCGTACTCCGACACGAAGCTGTTCGTGACGGCGCTCGCCGCCGAGGTGCCGCTCCGACGCCCGGGCGTGCTGAGCAACGCCGTCGACCCGGGCTGGGTGGCGACCAAGATGGGCGGGGCCGGCGCTCCGGACGACTTCGAGCTCGGACACCGCACGCAGGAGACACTCGCGACCGAGCCGGACCAAACCGCGACGGGTGGTTACTGGTTCCACGGGGAGCGGCAGGAGCCGCACCCGGCGGTCGCCGACCAGCGGTTCCGCGCCGAACTGCTCGACGCGCTGGCGACGGCCACCGGCGTCACGCTCTGAGTCGCGCGCACCGTCGTCAGGAGCGGCGGAGCGTCTCGCTCGGGTACTCGCCGTGCTGTTCCGCGTACGCCCCGGAGAACCGCCCGGCATGCGCGAAGCCCCAGTACCGGGCGACGTCGGCGACGTTCGTCGTCGCCGGATCGGACGCCATCAGCTCGGTGCGGATGCGGTCGAGGCGCACCGAGCGGATGTAGGCGTTCGGGGACATGCCGAGTAGTCGCTGGAACGCGGCCTGCAGCGCGCGGAGGCTGAGGTGCGCCATCTGGGCCAGGTCGGAGGTGGTGATCGGCAGGTGCGCGTGCTCGTGGACGTACTCGACGACCTGGCGGATCCGACGGTGCTGCGGCAGCAGGAGTCCGGGTGGCAGGTCGGCGGTGGCGCGGGGGTAGAGCTCGAGCAGGGAGACCGCGGCCAGTCGCCCCATCTCGGCCTGCAGGAGCGGCGAGGCCTGCCGGTCCATCGTCGTCGACGAGATGAGCTGGACCGTCTGTCGCCACTGTCGTACCGCGTCGTCGTCGATCTGGGCGGTGTGGTCGAAGCGGCGGAGCGACAGCCCACGCTCGGCGGCGACCGCCTCGACGGCGGCACGGTTGACCTGGACGAGCCGTTGGTCGTAGTCCTCGAAGCGGAACGTGAACGCCTCGTTCGGCCACATCTGTGGCCGACCCGGCACGAGGTGGATGGCGCTCCCGCCGTCGCCCAGGATGCCGAGCCCGCGGGTGATCCACTGCACGACGAAGTCGTCGCCGGCGGGCATCTCGCCGGTCAGACGTCCGCCGAAGTGCACGGCGCGGAGCGTCATCGTCCCGTCGCCGGCCGCGGTGTACCGGTAGTCGAAGTCGTCCCCGGTGGTGTCGGCGTCCCATGCGATGCCGTCGTACGCCGTCGCGAGCGTCTGCTTCGCCGCCGCGAGGTCGGTTCCGCGTTCGTCGACGCGGATGCGGTCGGGCCGCTCGGGTTGCTCGGTGTGGTCGTCCATGGTCGCTCGAGCAGTAGTTTCACACCGCCGTTCGAGCACGGCGCACCATTGTCCAGAACGGGTCAGAAGAGCGCTTCGCCCTCGTACACCGCGAGCAGCATGGCCGCTGCCGTGCGGGCCGTCCTGGCCGGCTGCGCGGACCGGTGGACCGCTGCTCCGACCCGGGCACCCTGGACCAGGAGCGTCAGCGCCTGGCCGAGGTGCACCGGCAGCGCGGCGTCGGCACAGCGTTCCGCGATGTGGGCCTCGACCTGCCGGAGGTGTTCCTGCACGAGGTCCGGATCGCCGTGGTCGTCGCAGTGGGGCCGACCGCTCGTGCACTCGCGCTCGAGGTGGTCGAACACGGCCAGCACCCGGTCGCGGGGGTCCACGAACTCGGCTTCCCGCGCCAGGAGCCCCTGCATCCACTCCCGGTGCCGGGACCGGACGGACTCCGCGACGAGCTGCCGCACGGACGGGGCGGGCAGCTGCTCGACCACCGTGGTCGTCGTGCTCACGCGGTGACGAAGAAGTCCGCGTACGTGGGGTCCGCCGGTACGCCCCGCACGACGCCGGCCAACCGCCGTTCGACGATCGCGTCGAGTTCGGACGGCGGTGTCATCCCCCGCCGGCGCCACTCACCCGGTCGGCCGCGGAGCACGTCGAGGAACGGGTCACCCGGGACGTGACGGCTCGCCGCGCTCATGCGCCGAGGCCGATCACGACGACGGCCGCGGAGGCGGCGGCGGTGACGGAGACGATGCCGGTCGTGGTCGCGGCGACCATCAGCGCGCGCATCCGGGCCTGCTCGCGGACCTCGGTGAACGGGCTGCGCTCGGAGACGCAGCGCGCCCGGCGTGCCACGGCGGTCCGGGCGTGCCTCGGCTCGAGTCCGGACTCTGTGGTGGTGAACGTGGTCATGGTGCCCATTCCTCTCTGTGTCCTCGCCGCTGCCGGCGACCCGGTCGATCGGGCTGGGGACGACGGTAGGTCGCGCTCCGCCGCGGTCGCGGACGAGCGCCGGCCCACGGCGAAAGTCGGACAGCCCGGATGCGGAAGGTGTCCGGAACCGGCTGCGGCACCAGCGCGATCCGGCCAGGACACTCCTGCGAAGGCGTTCGTGGCGTCCGGACGAGGATGGCGGCACACGACGAACGGAGGACCGGGTGACCCTCGCCCTGCAGAACGGACCGAGCGGATGGCAGCGCGTGCGACGGCACGGCCTCCTCATCGCGAACGTCGCCGTCTTCCTCGGGTGCTTCGTCGGCATGGTGTTCGCCGGGTGGCGGGTGTCCGTGGCGGACGCACTCCAGCACGGCCAGGCCGTCGAGTCGCTCTGGGGGTTCCTGTCGAGCGGGGAGTTCGCCGAGGCCACGTTCGAGAACTGGGAGAGCGAGTTCCTGCAGATGGGCGCGTACATCGTGTTCACGGTGTTCCTGTTCCAGAAGGGCTCGAGCGAGTCCGAGCCCCTGGACGAGGAGAGCCCGCAGGACGAGGACCCCCGGGAGCACGCCGACGACCCGCGAGCTCCGTGGCCGGTCCGTCGGGGCGGGATCGTGCTCGTGCTGTACGAGAACTCGCTGCTGATCCTGTTCGCCGTGCTGTTCCTCGCCAGTGTCGTGGGGCACGTGATCGGTGGCGCTGCGGCCTACAACGAGGAGCAGCTCGAGCACGGCGGCAGTGTGATCTCGGCGTGGGGCTACCTGGGGACGAGCCAGTTCTGGTTCGAGTCGATGCAGAACTGGCAGTCGGAGTTCCTCGTCATCTCGGTGATGGTCATCGCAACCGTGTCCCTGCGGCAGCGTGGGTCGAGCCAGTCGAAGCCCGTGGCGGCGCCGACGGAGCAGACGGGCGCCTGACCGGACCCGGCTGACGACGATCGCGGGCTTTCCCCACCGACCACGGGGGCCAGCACCGGTGTGCGGGACGACCCCCGCGGCGAGGCTGGTGTCGGGCAATAAGCTCGTCACCGACACGAAGAGGTCCGCATGTACACCGCCGTCGCCACCCCGGGCGAACCCACCACCGTCCCCCGGTTCCGACCGTTCCGCGCCGTCGCCGACGCCAGCACCTGGCGGGCGTACGCGTTCCACGTGGCGCACCTGCCGATCGCGATCGGGGCGCTGGCCTGGTTCGTCGTCGTGCTGGCCGTCGGCATCCCGGTGTCGCTGACCTGGGTCGGACTGGTCGTCGCCGCGTTCCTGCTCGGCGGGTCGAACTGGTTCGCCGCGATCACCCGCCGGATGTCGGCCGCGCTGCTCGGGCAGACCGTCGTCGCTCCAGCACCGCCCCGGCGTGCGTCGACGCCGCTCGGCACCGCGTTCGCGCGGCTGTCGGACGGCCCGACCTGGCGGGCGTTCGCGTACCTGCTCGCCGGGTTCGTGCTGACCACCACCACCTTCGCCGTCTCGACCGCGGTGCTCGTCAGTGGTCTGGGCGCGATCACCCACGCGGCGTGGGGGCACTTCCTGCCGGCCCAGGAAGGTGCGGACGGCGAGCTCCACCACGGCGCGCAGTTCTTCGGCGTCTTCGTCGACACTCCGCCGCTGCAGGTCGCGTTCGCGGCGCTGGGCCTGCTCATCGTGCTGTTCCTCTGGCCGGCCGTGAACCACGGGCTCGCGGCGCTGCAGCGGGTCGTCATCCGGTCCCTGCTCGGTGCCACCGCCCGCGACCTGCGGCTCCGCCAGGTCACGGCATCCCGCGACGCCGCCGTGCTCGACGCCGACACCACCCTGCGGCGCATCGAGCGCGAGCTGCACGACGGCACGCAGGCCCGGCTCGTCGGCCTCGCGATGACCCTCGGCGACGCCCGTGACCGTCTGCAGACCGGCACCGACCCGGACGCGGTCACCGCACTGGTCGACCGGGCGCACGCCTCGACCAAGGAGGCACTGGTCGAGCTCCGCGCCCTGGCCCGCGGGATCCACCCGCCCGTCCTCGACGAGGGGCTCGAGGCCGCACTGGCCTCGGCGTGCTCCCGGACGCCGTTCCCCGTCGCGCTGTCGGTCGACCTGCCCGTCCGGCCGTCCCGCGTGGTCGAGGGGATCGCCTACTTCGGCGTGCTCGAGCTGCTGACGAACGTGTCGAAGCACGCCCACGCATCGGCCACCGCCGTCCGGGTCGGCATGCTCGGCACCGACCTGCTCGTCGAGGTCGAGGACGACGGCCACGGCGGCGCGCACGTCGCCCTCGGGACGCCCGACGGACACGGCACCGGACTCGCCGGGGTGCTCGAACGCCTGCGCGCCGTCGACGGCGACCTGCAGGTGGACAGCCCAGCCGGCGGCCCGACCCGCGTCCGGATGCGCATGCCGAGCGGAGCCGAACGGTGAGGATCGTCGTCGCCGACGACAACACGATCGTGCGGGAGGGGCTGACGTCCCTGCTGCGCGGTCGGGGGCACGAGGTCGTGCCGGTGTCGGACGGTGACGCCGCGGTGGCGGTCGTCGCGCACGGCGAGGTCGACGTGGTGGTGATGGACATCCGGATGCCGCCGACGCACACCGACGAGGGCGTGCGCGCGGCGATG
This sequence comes from Curtobacterium aurantiacum, assembly GCF_018598555.1. Classification (GTDB taxonomy): domain Bacteria; phylum Actinomycetota; class Actinomycetes; order Actinomycetales; family Microbacteriaceae; genus Curtobacterium; species Curtobacterium aurantiacum. The sequence continues at coordinate 276,439 of NZ_JAHEWN010000003.1, read as the reverse complement.
CGGGTGAAGGACGTCCGGCCAGACGTCGGGGTGCTCCTGTTCTCGCAGTACGCCGAGGCCCAGTGGGCGCGGGCCCTGCTCGACGTCGCGACGGTCGGGGTCGGGTACCTGCTCAAGGACCAGGTCGCCGAGGTCGGTACCTTCATCGACTCGCTGCACCAGGTCGCCGCCGGCAACGTCGTGCTCGACCCGGAGGTCGCGTCCGCGCTGGTTCAGGCGCCACGTGCCACGAGCGGTCCGCTGGACTCGCTGACCGCCCGCGAGACGGACGTGCTCCGCCTGATGGCCGAGGGCCGGTCGAACGCCGCGATCGCGGACACGCTCTTCCTGTCCGGCGGGACCGTCGAGAAGCACGTCACCGCCGTCTTCACGAAGCTCGGGCTCGAGGCGACGCCGAACGAGAACCGGCGGGTGCTCGCGGTCCTGCGGTTCCTGGCGGACTGAGCGGGGCCCTGGACGGGCCGGAGGGCGGACGGGAGGCCCGTGGCGGGCCCGCACCGTGCCTCCTGTCCGTCCCGTCCCGCGTCTCAGGCCGCGACCGGCTCCGCAGGTCGCTCGCGCAGCGCCGGGCAGTGCTCGGCGGTGGGGTGCTCGGTGATCGCGATGACCTCGTCGAGTCGCCCCCTCGCCGCCTCGAGCTCGGCCAGCTGCGCGGTGATCCGGTCGCGCTCGGCGATGAGCAGGGCGAACGACTCCGGTGTCGACTCGCCGCGGTCGACGCACGGCAGCAGCTGCACGATCGTGCGGCTCGCGAGCCCGGCCGCGAACAGCTGCTGCACGAGCTGGACGCGCTCGACGGCCGCGTCGGCGTAGACCCGCTGCCCGCTCGGGGTGCGCGACGCCGTGAGCAGCCCCTGCTCCTCGTAGTACCGCAGCGAGCGGACGCTGACGCCCGTCTCGGCCGCGAGGTCCCCGATGCGCATGTGTGCTCCGATCCGGGCTTGCCCCTGACATGGATGTGAGGTCTTAGCGTAACCGAGCCACCGTGGGACACACCCGCGCGGCAGGAGGAGACACCATGGACATCGCTGGATCGGTCGCACTCGTCACCGGCTCGAACCGCGGCATCGGACGCCGCTTCGCCCTGGAGCTGCTGGAGCGCGGGGCCACCAAGGTCTACGCGACCGCACGCCGCCCCGAGCTCGTCGACGTCGAGGGCGTCGTCGCGCTGCCCCTCGACATCACCGACCAGGCATCGGTCGACGCGGTGGCCGTCGCTGCGGGTGACGTCACGCTGCTCGTCAACAACGCGGGCATCTCCACGCAGGGGTCCCTGGTGACCGACGACCTGGCCATCGTGCGCGCCGCGATGGACACGCACTTCTGGGGCAGCCTGTCGATGATCCGCGCCTTCGCGCCGGTCATCGAGCGGAACGGCGGCGGCGCGATCGTCAACGTGCTGTCGGCGCTGTCGTGGTTCGCGGCCCCCGGTGCGGGTGGGTACGCGGCGGCGAAGGCGGCCGAGTGGAACATGACGAACGCGGTCCGGCTCGAGCTCGCCGACCGTGGCATCAGCGTGCAGGGCCTCCACCTCGGCGCGGCCGACACCGACATGATGGCCGACTACGACGGCCCGAAGACGGACCCGACCGACGTGGCACGCCTGGCGCTGGACGGTGTGGAGCAGGGCACGGCCGAGGTGCTGGTCGACGACTGGAGCCGCATGGTGAAGGCGTCGCTCGCCGACGCACCGGAGCGCTTCTACTCGCAGATGGCCTGAGCATCCCCCGGCGGCTGGGCACGCGCTCCTGACCGGACACGCGCCCCTGACTGGGGGCGTGTCCTCGCAGCGCAGTCCTGGACCCGGTGCGGGGTGATCAGCGAGCATGGACCCCGATCAGGAACGGGGGGCACGTCGCCCGCCGCTGGAAGGGAACCATGCGTCCAGTCAGGAACGCACTCAGCGCCGGGGCGATCGTCGCGATCCTCGCAGGCCTCACCATCACCGCGGCACCCGCCCAGGCGGCGACCCCGGGGGCCGGCACGAGCTGTGCCCCCGGGACGCTCTCGGTGCAGACGCTCGAGACCGGCTGCACGGCGACGTCCGGCACCGTCGTCACGCCCGACGGCCGCACCTTCGCGCTCCCCGCACCGGGTGAGAGCGTCATGGCGAGCAGCTCGGCCGCGCCCGGCGCAGCCGAACTCGCCGACGTCCTCATCGCGAACAACGGCTCGGCCGGTGTCGCCGTCCGCGTCGACGAGGCCTGGACCGGCTCGGCCCCCGCCGTCGAGCAGGAGCGCGTCCAGAGCGCGACCGCCACGACCCAGGCGGCCCCGAGCGCCGCGACCGCCGCGAGCACGAAGTGCACGAGCACGGCGTGGGCCCCGTCCGGCTACAGCTGGGCGAGCACGGTGAAGTGGTACTACAACCAGACCGACCAGAAGTCGACGTACGCCAAGGACGCCCTGCGCAAGGGAGCGAACGCGTGGATCGGCACGATCTCGGCCTGCGACCGCACCGTGACGTCGACGGCCAAGAACGACTACCTGCGCCTCGCGACCCAGAAGCCCAACCTCACCGACCAGGGTGGCTGCTCGCGGAACAACGGCTACAACGTGATGGGCTGGGGCAAGCTGCCCACCGGCACGCTCGGCGTGACCTGCGTCTGGTTCGACGGCAACGGCAACGCCCGTGAAGCCGACCAGCGCTACGCCACGGGCTTCAAGTGGAGCTCGACGGCCACCTGCTCGGGAGCACGCTTCGACACCCAGGTCGTCGCGACGCACGAGTGGGGCCACCTGTACGGCCTCGACCACGTCGCGACCGGCACCGGTCAGGTCATGGAGCCGTCCGGCGGGTACTGCGAGCTCGAGGGGCGCACGCTCGGCCGCGGTGACATGACGGGCATCTCGACGCTCTACTGAGCTCGACGCTCTCGTGGGACAGCGACGGGGTCGCGGCGGAGAACCGCCGCGACCCCGTTGTGCTGTTCCGGATGTCCGCCGGAACTGGTCGTCCGGCCTCGCTCAGACCGCGTCGGCGCGCAGGAAATCCGCCACCGGGGTCGACCCCGTGTTGAAGCGGAAGGTGTTGCCGGCCGTGCCGGGGTGCTCGACGACGTCGGCGAGCACGTGCGCCACGTCGCCGCGCGGCACCTGGGTCGACGAACCGTCCCAGTCCACGGACCCGGTCGGCTCGTCGTCGGTCAGGGTGCTCGGCGCGACGATCGTCCACTGCAGCCCCGAGTCGCGGAGCACGGCGTCGGCGATCATCTTGGACTGCGCGTACGCGAAGAAGTCCTGGTCCTGCGGGATCCCGTGGTCGAGCTGCGAGCCCGAGAACGACACCATCACGTAGCGGTCGACCCCGGCCTGCTTCGCCCCCTGGATCGACAGGACGGCGGCGTCGCGGTCGATGGCCCACGTGCGGTCGACGGAACCGCCACCGGCACCGGCCGACCAGACCACGGCGTCGTGCCCGCGGACGAGCTCGGCGAAGTCGTCCAGGGTCAGCTGCTGGATGTCGGCGACGTGCGGTTCGCCGCCGTGTGCCCGGATCTCGTCGGACTGGTCGGCGTTCCGGATGACGGACGTGACCGTGTGTCCGCGCTCGGACAGGATGCGGGTGGCGAGGAGTGCGACCTTGCCGTGGCCGCCGAAGACGATGACGTTGCTCATGGGCCGGACGCTACTCGGAGCGGCTCCGTGCCCGGGGAACGCCGGCGATGGCGCCTGGCGCCCGGCGCGTCTCGTGCGTCTCGATGCTCGGAACACCCGAGGTCAGCGTGCGTACCGTCGGGGGCAACACGACAGGAGTCACGATGAGCAAGCAGCACGAGCAGCACACCCTGGTCCGCACCCTGGTCCTCGGCATCCTGAGCGGCGGCCGGAGTGCCACCCCGCTCGCCGTCCTCGCACTGAACCACGACCGGTCCTCGTTGAAGGGCTCGTGGCAGCAGTGGAAGGTCTTCAGCACCCCGGTCGGCCGCGGGCTGCTCGTGGCCTCCGCCGTCGGTGAGCTCATCGGCGACAAGCTGCCGAAGACCCCGAACCGCATCGCCCCGTCCGCGCTGCTCGGCCGCGTCGCGTCCGGTGCCCTCGCCGGCGCCGCGCTCGGCACCACGGGCAAGCGCGACCTGCGCATCGAGGGTGCGATCCTCGGTGGCGTCGGCGCCCTCGTCGGCAGCTTCGTCGGCTGGGGTGCGCGCAAGCTCCTCGGGGGCGCGGGCCTGCCCGACCCCGTCGTCGCGCTCGCCGAGGACGCCGCGACCATCGCCGGCTCCGTGAAGGTCATCACCGCCGACTGAGCGTGCCGCTTGCGCGTTTCGTGAGCAGGAACGGTCGGGTCGCACCGCCGCACCCGACCGTTCCTGCTCACGATCCGCACGCCGCGGCCTACGGTGGCCCCCATGCACATCGTCGTCATCGGAGCCACCGGCCACATCGGCTCGTTCCTCGTTCCCCGTCTCGTCAGCGCCGGCCACCGGGTCACCGCCGTCACCCGCGGCACGAGCACCCCGTACGCCGACGCCCCGGAGTGGCAGCAGGTCGAGCGGGTCACCGCCGACCGCGAGCACGAGGACCGCGACGGCACCTTCGGCTCCCGCATCGCCGCGCTCGGCGCCGACGCCGTCGTCGACCTCGTCTGCTTCACCGAGTCCTCGGCCGCCGCGTTGGTCGATGCCCTCCGTGGCTCCGGCACCCACCTGGTGCACTGCGGCTCGATCTGGCTCGCCGGCGTCTCCCACGTGCTGCCGATCACCGAGCAGAACGCGACCCCGCCGTTCGGCGACTACGGCGTCCAGAAGGATGCCATCGCCCGGATGCTCAAGGAGGAAACCGCATCAGGCGGTTTGGTCACGACGTCGCTGCACCCCGGTCACATCAGCGGTCCGGGCTGGACGCCGATCGGTCCGCTCGGCAACCTCGACACCTCGGTGCTGACGAAGCTGTCCGCCGGCGAACCGCTCGAGGTCCCCGGTCTCGGCGCCGAGACGATGGCACACGTGCACGCCGACGACGTCGCGCAGGCGTTCCAGCTCACCGTCGAGCACCGCGATGCGGCGGCGGGCGAGGACTTCTTCGTCACGGCCCCGACGGCGCTCACCGTGCGCGGGTACGCCCACCTGGCAGCGTCGTGGTTCGGCCAGGAGGCCCGGCTCGACCCCGTCACGTGGGACCGGTTCCGCGAGACCACGGCTCCGGAGCACGCTGACGCCAGCTGGGAGCACCTGTCCCGCAGCCAGGTCTTCAGCACCGAGAAGGCGAGTCGTCTGCTCGGGTACGCACCGGCGTTCACCGCCGAGGAGACCGTGCTGGACGCCGTGCGCTGGCTCGTCGACCACGGTGAGCTCGAGGTCACGAACCCCCTGGTCCGCTGAGCCCCGCGGTCAGGCCCGCTCCGGCTCGACCACGAGCCCACGGTTCCGGTGCACGGCCCAGACCGTCGCGGCGAACCCGGCCAGCACTGCGGCACCGATCGTGACCGCCGTCCAGCCGCCGGTGTTCCACAACACCGACGCCAGGGCGGAGCCGATCGCGCCGCCGACGAAGTTCGAGGTGACGAAGGCGGTGTTGAGCCGGCTGCGCGCGGCCGGGTCGACCGAGAAGAGCCGGGTCTGGTTGAGCACGTTCGCGGCCTGCACCGCGACGTCGAGCAGGAGCACCGCGAGCAGCACCACGACGATCGACTGCGCACCGATCCCGGCCACGACCAAGGAGACGAGCAGGAGCACGATCGCTCCCCCGGTGACGGGCACCGACAGCCCGCGGTCGTGCAGTCGCCCGACCCGCTGCGCCGCCACGGCACCCGCGAGCCCCACCAAGCCGACCAGCCCGATGCTGCTGGTGGAGAAGTCGTAGGGGTCGCTGCTCAGCAGGAACGTCAGCGCGGTCCAGAACATCGTGAAGACCGCGAAGACCGTCGAGCTGATCACCAGGGTGACCTGCACGGTCCGGTGGGTCCGGACCGCGCGGAACACCGAGAGGATGAGCTGCGGGTACGGCACCCCGCCGCGGGCTTCGAGCTCCGGGACGGCCCGCCGCAGCAGCACGGCGAGGACGACCGCGACGACGGCGGCGAGCACGTAGATCGCGCGCCACCCGAAGGCGTCCGCGACCAGGCCGCTGATCGTCCGCGACACCAGGATGCCGGTGAGCACCCCGGACGCGATCGTGCCGACCACGCGTCCGCGCTGCGCGGGGTCGGCGAGGTCCCCGGCCAGCGGGATGAGGAGCTGCCCGGCGACCGTGGTCAGCCCGACCAGCGCCAGGGCGACCAGGAGTGTCGTGAACGTCGGGGCGATCGCGGCGAGGAGCAGCGCGACCGCGGAGGCGACGAGCACCCAGGGGATGAGCCGTCGTCGGTCGAGGACGTCTCCGAGCGGCACGACGAGCAGGATGCCGAGTGCGTAGCCGACCTGGGTCAGCGTCACGAGCAGCCCGGCGAGCGATGCCGAGGTGTCGAGGGTCGAGGCGATGTCGTCCAGCAGCGGTTGGGACCAGTACAGGTTGCCGACGGCCGCTCCCCCGGCGACGGCGAACAGCAGGGTCCGGCCCGTCGACATCGAGTGGTCCGTGGTCATGCTGCGGGTGCTCCCTCGTCCAGGGCGGCCAGGGCGTTCAACGTGCGCGGGTAGCCGATGAGCGGGACGAGCACGGTGAGGACGTCCAGCATCTGCTGCCGGGTGTTCCCGACGTTCAGGTTGCCTGCGACGTGCCCCTGCACCTGTGCGTCGGCCCCGCCGAGCGCCGTGAGCACGGCGAAGGTCAGGAGTTCACGGGTGGGCAGCGACAGCCCGTCACGTCCGACGGTATCCCCGAAGCAGTTGCCGGACAGGAACCGCTGGAAGTGCACGGCGTCCGCGGGAGCGTTCTCGTACATCGCGTCGACGCGGTCCGCGCCGACGACGGACCCCTGCACCGCCCGGCCGCGCTCGAGTCGGTCGGCCGGGGTCGTCGTCGACTGTCCGGGCAGCGGCAGGGCGACCCCACGGGCGACGAGCACCGTGTTGGTGATCGTGAGGAAGTCGCCGACGCGTGCGGAACCGACGTAGGCAACGGCCTGGTACACGATCTCCTTGACCTCGGTGGGTGACAGTGGACCGTCGAGCGCCGGGGTGAGCAGGTCGCGGAAGGCCGTCGGTGCTCCGGCCGCGATCGTCGCACCGAGTTGGACGACCACGCGGTCGTGCTCGCTGAGCGAGGCGTTCCGCAGGGTCTCGTCCACGAAGTCGGCGTGGTACCGGGCGAACTCGGGGTCGGTGTCGGCGAACGTCATGTCCTCGACGCTAGGGCCGACCGCGGACCGGTGACAGGTGCTGTCCTCCCCCCTCAGCCGTCACCGCCGCCGGAACAATTCCCCCAGGTGCCACGGCCCGGGCGTGAGCCGCACGGCCGCCTCGGCTCGGACCCGTTCCTCGAGCTCGCGGTCACGGGTGAGCTCGTGGATCTCCTGCTCGGCGCGCAACCGGAACCGCAGCCGGCTCAGGGGCCCGGTGGACGGAGCCGGCACCACTGCCCGGACGGAGTCGGTCTCGTTCATGCATCCTCCGCCGAGGCAGCGACAGCGTCGGTCGACGCGGTCGACGCGGTCGACGCGGTCGACGCACCGGTCGCACTCGTCGCCGCGAGGTTCGCCAGCAGCTGCAGCCGTTCCTCGGACGCCGACCCGGGCTCCGTGCCGTAGACGACCATGGTGAGCCCGGAGTCCGTGACGAGCTCCATCGTTTCGTAGCGCATGTCGAGATCGCCCACGTCCGGGTGGTGCAGGCGCTTCACGCCGCTCTGGTGCCGCATCACGTCGTGTGCCGCCCAGCGCCGCCGGAACACGTCACTGCGGGTGGAGAGCTCCCCGATCAGGTCGGTCAGTCCCCTGTCGTACGGCGAGCGGGCCGCCTCGGCGCGCAGGGCGGCGACCACGTCGCGGGCGACGGCGTCCCAGTCCCGCCAGAACTGCTGACCGCGCGGGTCGAGGAACGCGAAGCGTGCGGTGTTCGGGGTACCGGAGGGCGACAGGAACAGCGGCGAGTACACCGCACGGGCGAGTGCGTTGCCGGCGAGGAAGTCGAACCGGCCGTTGCGGACCCAGGCGGGGGCGCTGATCGAGTCGAGCACCCGCTGCACGTTCGGCCGGACCTTCGACGTCGGGATGGTCCGGCGCGAGGCGCCCGAGGCGTTCTGCAGTCGGGCCAGGTCGAACAGATGGGCGTGCTCGGCATCGTCGAGGCGGAGCGCGCGGGACAGCGACTCGAGGACGCTCTCGGACACCCCGGTCAGGTTCCCGCGCTCGAGGCGGACGTAGTAGTCGACACTCATCCCGGCGACCAGTGCGAGCTCTTCGCGCCGCAGCCCCTTCACGCGGCGGACCCCACCGAAGTCGGGCAGACCGACCTGCTGCGGCGTGACGCGCTCGCGGCGTGTGCGGAGGAAGTCGCGCACTTCGCTTCTGGTGTCCATGCGCCCACGGTACGGCCGGCCGGGTGCCGGAAGCAGGGGTTGCTGGTACCCGTCAGCCGGGGGTCGGCGGTCGTAGCGTCGTCGGCATGGAGACAGTCACCCTGAACAACGGACTCGAGATCCCCGCCATCGGTTTCGGCGTGTTCCAGAGCGCCCCGGAGGAGACCGTGGACGCCGTCCGCACGGCCCTGGAGACCGGGTACCGCCACATCGACACCGCCGCCGGGTACGGCAACGAGCGCGAGGTCGGCGAGGGCATCCGCGCCTCGGGCATCGACCGCGACGGCATCGTGGTCGAGACCAAGATCTGGGTCTCGGACTACGGCTTCGACCAGACCCTGCACGCCTTCGACAAGGCCACCGGCAAGCTCGGCTTCGACACGATCGACGTGCTGATCCTGCACCAGCCCGCGCCCGCCCGCTTCGAGCAGACCGTGCAGGCGTACCGGGCCCTCGAGCGCCTGTACGCCGACGGCCGGGTCCGCGCGATCGGCGTGAGCAACTTCATGCCGCACCACCTCCGCTCGCTGCTCGAGCAGTCCGACGTCATCCCGGCGCTCAACCAGATCGAGCTGCACCCGTACTTCACCCAGCCGGACGTCCAGCGCGCCGACGCCGAGCACGGCATCCTCGATCAGGCGTGGTCCCCCATCGGCGGCATCACGTTCTACCCGGGCTGGGGCGACGAGCGGGTCAGCGTGATGGAGGACCCGACGATCCGGTCGATCGCCGAGGCGCACGGCAGGACGCCGGCGCAGGTGATGCTCCGCTGGCACGTGCAGCAGGGCCGGAACGCGATCCCGAAGTCGACGAACCCCGGGCGCATCGCCGAGAACTTCGACGTCTTCGACTTCGCGCTGACCGAGGACGAGCTCGCGCGGCTCGACGCCCTGGACACCGGGCGTCGCAACGGCCCGGACCCGGACGGGACGGACACGAGCTGGTTCGACCGGGTGATCCCGGAGGCCTGACGCGAGCACGAGCGGCCTGGAGGCGCGGGGCGGGCCCGCCCCGCGCCTCCACGCCCGTGGGGTGGTCACCGCCACCGCGTCAGGCGAGCTGGCGCGCCCGCTCCGCGATGCCCTCGGTCGCCGCCCACGAGGCGAGCACGCGGAGCGCGTCGGCCGTCGGGCTGCCCGGCGTCGCCGGGTAGATGGTGAGCGCGAGCCCCGGGTCCTCGGCGAGTTCGAGCGTCTGGAAGTGGAGTTCCATCGGGCCGACCACGCTGTGCCGGAACGCCTTGACGCCGGCGTAGTGGCGTCGGACGTCGTGTGCCGCCCAGAGGCCGCGGAAGTCGTCGCTCCGCATCGACAGCTCGCCGATCAGTGCAGCGAGGTCCTTGTCGTTCGGCGTCCGGCCCGCTTCGCGGCGCAGGATCGCGACGTTCGTGTGCGCGGCCCGCTGCCAGTCCTGGTAGAAGTTCCGCGCCTGCGGGTCGAGGAAGATGAAGCGCGAGAAGTTCATCGGCCGTGCCGGTGCCGCGACCAGGTCCGAGTGCATCGCGAAGCCGAGCGCGTTCGCCGCGACGATGTCCTGCCGGTTGTTGATGATCATCGCCGGGGCGTCCGTGACCACGTCGAGCAGGTACTGCAGCTCGGGCCGGACGGCGGCCACCGGGACGACGCGACCGGCGCGGCGGGGGGTCTCGTTCTGGTGCCGCGCGAGGTCGCGCAGGTGCTCGTGCTCGGCGGCGTCGAGCTGCAGCGCCCGGCCGATGGCGTCGAGCACGCTGTCCGAGACGCCCTGCAGGTTCCCGCGTTCGAGCCGCGTGTAGTAGTCGATGCTGACGCCGGCCAGGCGTGCGACCTCTTCGCGACGCAGCCCGGTGACGCGACGCCGCGTGCCGAATGTCTCGACGCCGGCCTGCTCGGGGGTGATGCGGGCGCGACGGCTGGAGAGGAAGTCGCGCGCTTCGTCGCGGTGGTTCATGCCGTCACGGTACTTCGCGCGGTTCCGCGCGAGCGAGGGGCTGCGGGAACCCCTTTCACGCGCGCGTGAACGGGACGGAGACGATCCGGTCGTCTCCGCTCGACGGTGTCCCGCGGCCGTCGGTGTTGTTCGTGACGAACCAGAGGGTGTCCGACGGGCCCTCGAGCACGGTGCGGATGCGGCCGAAGTCACCCGCGAAGTACTCGGTCGCGGTGCCGGGTTCGTCGGCGGGGATCGCCCGCAGCACCTCGCCGCGCAGGTTCGCGACGAACACGGTGTCGTCGATGACGGCCAGGCCGCTCGGGGACGCCTCGTCGGTGGACCACTGCTGCACGGGGTCGACGAAGCCCTGGTCCTCGCCACCGGTGCCCTCGACCTCGGGCCAGCCGTAGTTCGACCCGGGCTCGATGACGTTGAGCTCGTCGCGGGTGTTCTCCCCGAACTCCGACGCGAACATCGTGCCGTCCGACGACCAGCCCATGCCCTGCACGTTGCGGTGTCCGAGGCTCCACACCGGTGACCCGTCGATCGGGTTGTCGGCGGGGACGTCGCCGTCCGGGGTGAGCCGCAGGATCTTGCCCGCGAGCGACTCCTCGTCCTGTGCGTCCGTGCTCGCGCCGGCGTCCCCGACGCTCGCGTAGAGCATGTCGTCGGGCCCGAACGCGATCCGCCCGCCGTCGTGGAACGTGTTCTTCGGCAGGCCGTCGATGATCGTCGTCGCCTCGCCGAGCCCCCACGACCCGGTGCTCCCCGTCAGCTCGTACCGCTGGATCCGGTTGCCGTCGTCCGCCGTCGAGTACACGAACAGGTCGTCGTCGTGCAGTGCGAGTCCGAGCAGGCCGCCCTCGCCGCCGTGGCTGACGCCGTCGACCGTGCCGACCTCGCGGGTGGAGCCGTCGGACCGCAGCTCGAGCACCCGGGCCGAGTCGCGCTCGCTGACCAGCGCGTCGCCGTCGCGACCGGTCAGGACCACCGACCAGGGGGCCTCCAGGCCGGTGACCACGTCGGTGGTGTCACCGTCGAGCGCCACCTGACCGGCCGACAGGTCGGCGGGCGCGCTCGCGCGGGCCGACGGCGAACCGACCCGGTCGGATCCGTCCCGCTCTGCTCCGTCGCCACTCGTGCAGGCGGCGAGGGCCAGCGTCGCGACGGCGGCGAGGCCGGCCACCGACCAGAGGCGGCGGCTGCGGGGCGTTCCGGCGGGTGTGTCCACGATGATCCTCCCGGGTCGTGCGTCGATCACACACGCCGTCGTCGGGAAACCCCTGAGGGGGTCTGCCGGCACCTCCCGACGGTGCGCACACCGGCCTACCGTCGTCGGCATGCAGATCCAACCGAAGCAGCCGACCGTCAAGAACCCGGCGGCGCAGTTCACCGGAGACGTGTACCTCGACGCGATCGCCTCGCCCCAGGAGCCCGGTCAGACGATGACCGTCGCCAAGGTCCGGTTCCTGCCCGGCGCCCGCACCGCCTGGCACGCGCACGCCAAGGGCCAGACCCTGCACGTCACCGAGGGCGTCGCGTGGATGGGCACCCGGGACGGCCGCGTCATCGAGGTGCAGGCTGGACAGACCGTCTACACACCCGCCGGCGAGGAACACTGGCACGGCGCGACCCCGACGGACTACATGGAACACCTCGCGATGCTCGAGGCCGCCGACGACCCGGCGACCACCACCACCTGGCTCGAGCACGTGAGCGACGAGGAGTACACCGCATGACCACCATCGCCATCGTCGGGGCCGGCAAGGGCCTCGGCCTCGCCGTCGCCGAGCGCTTCGCCCGTGAGGGCTTCGCCGTCGCCCTGATCTCCCGCAACCAGGACCGCCTGGACGGGCTCGCCGCGGAACTGCGCGAACGCGGCCACACCGCCGCCGGCTTCGCCGCGAACGTCCGCGACGGGGACTCCCTGCGCACCGCACTCGAGCGCGCCACCGAGCAGCTCGGCCCCATCGAGGTGCTGCAGTACAGCCCACTGCCCGCCAAGGAGTACATGCGGCCCGTGCTCGAGACCACGGCGGACGACCTGGTCGGCCCGATCGAGTTCTCGGTCTACGGCTCGGTCAACGCCGTCCGCCAGGTGCTGCCCGGCATGCGCGCGATCGGCCACGGCACGATCCTGTTCGTGAACGGCGGCAGCGCGGTCCGACCGGGAGCCCGCGTCACCGGCACCTCCGTCGCCTTCGCGGCCGAGAGCGCCTACGCGCAGCTGCTGCACGACGCCGTCCGCGACGAGGACGTCCACGTCGGCCAGCTCATCATCCCGTTCGGCATCGACGACGGGCAGCCCGAGCACTCCGGGGAGTCCATCGCCGACCGCCTGTGGGCGATCCACACGGAGCGCGGCGACTTCCGCACCTACGCGGAGGCGCTGCCCGAGCTCTCGTGAGCGTGGCGCTCGCCGCTTCGTGAGCAGGAATGGTCGGGTCCGGCACAGCGACCCGACCATTCCTGCTCACCATGTGACGGACGGGAGGCCCGTGGCGACGCCGCCACGGGCCTCCCGTCCGTCCCGTGTGTGCGTGACGCACGTCAGTGCGCCCGTCGCACCGCCACCCGCCGCCGACCCCGCGAGGTCAGCCACGCCCCGGCCGTCACCACGAGGGGCAGGCCGATCGCGAGCAGGGCCAGCACCGGCCAGTCCGCCACGAAGGGCATGTGGTTCACCCCGACCGGACTCTCGGTGAACCGCAGGGTCAGGGCGCGGATCGGCAGGAGCCCGAGGAGCGTCCCGATCACCGAGCCGACCGTCGCCAGGATCGCCGCCTGCCAGGTCGACACCCCTCGGCGCAGGCGCGGGGCGGCACCGATGGCGTCGAGCACCTCGTCGTCCCGCCGGCCGTCGGACCGTGCGAGCCCGATCGCCACCGCCGTCGCTCCGATGGTGACGGCCGCGGCCAGGGCGAGCACGATCGCCCGGATGAGCGCATCGCTGTCGGTCGGACCGGCTTCGTACATGAACGACGGGCCGCTCCACCGTGCACGGTCGTCGCCGCCGAAGCTCTGCCACGCCGAGCTCAGCTCGTCCGACTGCACCGGCTCGATGTCCTGCGGCAACGTCGTGACCAGCATGCCGTCGACCACGGGGACGCCGTAGTGCTCTGCGGTGGCCTTCGTCATGAAGACGCCGACCTGGATCCGCGGGGTCTGCACGTCGAGCACGGCCGGGATCGACACGCTGGCAGCCGGTCGGCTGCGCTCCGTGAGCGGCTTGCTGTCCCACGTGCGGTCGTGGAAGGTGTCGATGCGGACCGCACCGTCGTGGGCGTACTCCGGCCAGAGCGACACGGCCTGCCCGCCCTCGAGCGCGTCCCGCACGGCGGCGGACGGCCGGTGTCCGGTGAGCACGGCGTAGTCGTCGATGGTCCCGGTCCAGATGTGCGGGCTCGACACGCTCGCCGTGTCCAGGTAGTACGAGCAGCTCGTGGTGTCGTTCACCGGGCAGTCGTACGGGGACCACCGGTGCGGGACCGTGATGGTCGACGGTGCCTCGCCGGGCGTCTCCTGCGCGACGCCGAGCACCCGGATGCGGTCCTGGTCGAACACCCCGGCCACCACCTTCGCCGCGTGCGCGGTCAGCGCTGCGTCGTGGCGGCCGGTGGCACCGCCCTCCTCCGTCTCGGTCTGCACCTCGGACGTCGCGACCCCGACGGCGGTCCGGTACTCGTATCCGCGGACGTACTGGGCGTGGGTCGAGGCGCTCCACGTGATGACGACCGACGCCACGAACACGACGCTCATCACGCTCGCGAGCACCGGCACCGTGCGCACCGGGTTGCGACGGGCGTCGCGGGCGGCCAGCCGTGCGGACAGCCCAGCCCGAGCGGTGAGCCGGGTCACCAGGGCGAGCAGCCACGGTGAGCAGACGGCGATCCCGAGCTGGATCAGGCACGGACCGATCGCGACGCCGGCACCGACGACGAACGCCCAGCGGTCCTCCTGCACCGGGCGGTCGTTGAGCATGAGCACGCCGACGCCGCACGCCATCGTCATCACGGCTCCGAGGACCATGAGCAGCGGACCCCAGATGCGCCGCCGACGACGAGCCGGACGGCTCACCGGCACGGGACGGAGCGATCCCCGCAGCGCCGCGAGCACGTTGATCCGGGTGGCCGACCGAGCGGCGACGAGTGCGGAGACGAGTCCGGCGAGCACGCCAGCCACGGCGATCGACAGCAGCAGGAGCGGCGGCACGTGCAACCCGGGGAACGACACCACGTTGCCGTTGTCGATCAGTCGGAACGCGAGCACGCCGATGCCGGTGCCGACCGCGACCCCGAGGACCGCGCCGACGAGCCCGAGCACCACGCCGGAGCCGGCGACGATCGTGCGGACGAACCGCTTGTCACCGCCGACGCTCGTGACGATGGCGTAGGAGCGGGTGTCCGCCCGGGTGCCGACCAGGAACGCAGCCCCGGCGAGCAGGGCGACCTCGAACATCGCGAAGACGCCGAGCAGCGCCATCGCGCCGAGGTACCAGCCGAGCGACGAGCCCGCGGCACCACCCGGCAGGCGGGCGTCCGGCGGATCGAGCACGACCGGCCGCGACTGCACGACGATGCCGTGCGCGTTGAGCTGCCGGATCTCGGACCACGTCGGGGCGTCCGACGGCAGGTACACGGTGACGTCGGTGAGCCCGGCGTCGTCGGTGGTGTCGGTCGTCGAGAGCGTCGTGCCCCAGGGCAGGAACACGCCCTGCGAACCCGGGTCCGTCCCCAGGTCGGTCATGGTGCCGGTGATCGTGAAGCGCTTGGTGACCGGGTCGGTCAGGTCCACCGCGTCGCCGATCTGCGCCCCGAGCCGGTCGAGCGTCGCGGGTGTCACCATGAGCTCGCTGCGGGTGGTCGGCCTCGAGCCGTCGAGCACGTGCCAGTGCCCCTCGAGCGACGGGTCCCAGACGCTGCCTTCCACGGCCGTCAGCCCGATCGGACCCTTCGGTCCCTGGAGCACGACGGGCGTGCCGCCGACCGGGATCGCCAGCGCGCCGTCGGGCACGTGGGCCAGGACGTTCGCGAAGGGCGAGTCCTCGTCCGACTTCGTGACGGGGCTGTTCTTCTTCGAGTCCGTGGACTGCCACTCGACGGGGTCCTGCACCATGCCGGGCAGGTCCGGACCGGACACCCGCATCTGCGCCGATGCCTGGCCGAGGTCGTGGTCGAGCTGCTCGGTGACCGTGGCCTGCGTCGACTGCACCACGACGGCGACGGCGGCGAACCCGGCGGTGGGGATCCCGATGAGCGCGATGATCAGTGCCGCGCGGCCCGCCTTCGCGAACGCCAGCCGACGCCCCAGTCGGAGCGCCGGTCGGAGGGCGAACGGCGTCCGGGTGGTCCCGTCACGCCGACCGCGGCTCACGACGCGGTCCGGTCCGTCAGTGCTGCTTCGACACCCGAGTACACGGTCTCGTCGACCACACGGCCGTCGCGCAGGAACACGATGCGGTCCGCCCAGGCGGCGTGCCGGGCGTCGTGGGTGACCAGGAGCGCTCCGGCTCCGGCGTCGACGTGCCGACGGAGCATGCGGAGCACGACCTCGCCGGTCTGCGAGTCGAGCGCACCCGTCGGCTCGTCGGCGAGCACGAGTCGACGCTCACCGACCACGCCGCGCGCGATCGCCACGCGCTGCTGCTGTCCGCCGGACAGGTCGTCCGGGTAGGCGTCGGCACGGTGCGACAACTCGACGTTGTCGAGCGCGAGCTCCGCGGCACGGCGGGCCTGCGAGGCCTTCCACCCGTCGAGCTCGAGCGGCAGCGCCACGTTCTCGACCGCGGTCAGCGAGGGGATCAGGTTGAAGTCCTGGAACACGAAGCCGATCAGTCGGCGTCGCAGCGCCGCGAGCTCCTTGGCGGGACGGTCGGACACGAAGGCGCCGTCGATCAGGACCTCACCGCTCGTGGGCGGGAGCAGGGTGCCGGCGCAGGCGAGCAGCGTCGACTTCCCCGAGCCCGAGGTGCCCATCACGGCCACCATCTCGCCGCGCTCGACCCGCAGGTCGATGCCGGCCAGTGCCGTGACGGCCTTCGCACCGGATCCGTAGTGCACGCTCACGGCGTCGAGCTGCAGGAGCGGTGCGGCGGTCACCGTGCACTCCGCGCAACGGCAGCGGCAGACGATGCGGCAGCACCGGCAGCACCGGCAGCACCGGCAGCGGTCGGCGTCGCCGGGTGCTCGTCCGGCCGGTACCGCGCCACGCTCGACTCCACGTGGTCGAGCCAGCGCACCTCGGCCTCGGCCTGGAACACCATCGACTCGAGCACGAGCGACCATGCCAGGTCCGTCTCCGGATCGGTCGTGCGCTTCAGCCGGGTCAGGTCCTGCAGGTTGCGGATCGCGGCACCGCGCTGCACCTGCACCAGCCGGGCAACGTCGACCCCGGGCACCGTGACCGCGAGGGCGAACTTGATCGCCAGCTCGTCGCGGCCGCGCTTGGCCGGCACGGGCTCGCTGAACCAGCGGGCCACTTCCTCGCGGCCGGAGTCGGTCGCGGTGTAGACGACGTGTCCGTCGTCGTCGGTGTCGCCGCGGGCCACGAGGCCGTCGCGTTCCAGGCGGTCGAGGGTCGTGTAGACCTGGCCGATGTTCAGCGGCCAGCTCCTGCCGGTGCGGTGCTCGAACTCCCCCCGGAGCTGGTACCCGTAGCCGGGTCCGCCCACCAACAGCGCGAGTACGCCCATCCGAACGCTCATGACACTTCCCCTGTCTCGGGCCACCGTGGCCATACCGAGTATGCACATACCCGGTATGCCTGCGCAAGCGCGGATCTGGACAGGGCGGAAAAGCGGACGGGAGGCGCGGTGCCAGCTGGCACCGCGCCTCCCGTCCGTCTGCTGGTCGCGTCCCGGGGTCAGTGACCCAGCTTCGCCAGCTCCTCGAACTCGTCGTCGGTCAGCTCGACGGTGGCACCCGCGAGGTTGTCCTCCAGGTGCGCGACGCTCGACGTGCCGGGGATCGGCAGCATCACCGGGGAGCGCTTGAGCAGCCAGGCGAGCGCGAGCTGCGCCGGGGTGGCGCCCTTGCGCTCGGCGATCTCGGTGAGCGGCGAGTCCTCGCCGGTCAGGCCGCCCGTGGCCAGGGGGAACCACGGGATGAAGCCGATGCCCTGCTCTTCGGACCAGTCGAGCAGTGCCTCCGAGGAACGGTCGGTGAGGTTGTAGAGGTTCTGCACGGAGACGATCGTGGCGATCTCCTGCGCGGCCTTGACCTCGTCGACGGAGACCTCGGAGAGACCGATGTGGCGGATCTTGCCCTCGTCCTGCAGCTTCTTCAGCTCACCGACCTGGTCCTCGAGCGGGACCTTCGGGTCGATGCGGTGCAGCTGGAACAGGTCGATGCGCTCGAGGCCCAGGCGGCGGAGGCTCATCTCGGCCTCCTGGCGCAGGTACTCCGGGCGGCCGACCGGCGGCCACTCGTTCGGGCCGGTGCGGGTCAGGCCGGCCTTCGTCGCGATCAGGACGTCGTCGCCGTACGGGTGCAGGGCCTCCTTGAGGAGTTCCTCGGCGACGTACGGGCCGTACGAGTCGGCGGTGTCGAAGAAGTTCACACCGAGCTCGACGGCACGCTTGAGGACGCGGATCGCCTCGTCGTGGTCCTTCGGCGGTCCCCAGACGCCGGGGCCCGTGAGCTGCATGGTGCCGTAGCCGAGTCGGTTGACCTCGAGGTCGCCGCCGATGCGGAAGGTGCCGGAGGACGCGGCCGGACGGTTCGTGGTGTCAGTGCCTGTGGTCATGTCCCCGGTCTACGCCCGGAGCGTTGCCGGTCCCTGAGTCGGTGTCCCCCGACCGCTTGCCGTGTTCGCGGGTCGCGGGTCGCAGGTCGCGGGTCGCGGGTCGCGGGTCGCGGGCGAGCATGTCACGGACGGGTGGGCCGTGGGTACGGGGTCTCGCCCCGTTCGAGTCCGCCGACGAGCTTGGTGAGCCGGTTGCTCCGCACCGTGGCGTTCGGGGCGGTGGTGATGCGGTGCAGCACGGCGTACCGGTTCGTCGCGTCGAGCTCGGCGAACAGTGCGGCGGCTGCGGGGACGGCGTCGAGCGCGGCCTGCAGGTCTTCGGGAACCGTGGCGGTGGCCGAGCCGGCGTAGGCGCGGTCCCACCGACCGTCGCCCTTGGCACGCTCGATCTCCGCGTGCCCGCGCTCCCGCATCCGCCCTTCGGCGATGAGTGCCGCGACCAGGCCGAGGTTCCGCTGCGACCACAGCGAGGCCTTCCGGCGCGGGGTGAACCGCTGCCGGAACGTGTTGTCGTCACGCCCGCGCCGCTGCCCGTCGATCCAGCCGGAGCACAGGGCCTCGTCGAGCGCCGTGTCGTACGTCAGGGTCGTCGGCTCCGTGACGCCCTTCTTCGCGAGGACGAGCCAGACGCCGTCGGGTTCGGCCTCGTGGTCGTCGAGCCAGGCGCGCCACGCGGCAGGGTCCGGCAGCACCAGGTCGACGATGTCCATGCGGTCATCGTAGGACGCTGCCGGCCGTGGGCCCGGTCGAGTTTCGCGCTGAGCGACAGTTCACGGGGTGCAGGACGCGTGAGGTGTCGCTGGGGCCGAAACCCGGACCGCGCGCACCGTCCCCGGGCCGTCGTCAGACCCAGTGCGACCGACTCCGCCGGCGATGAGCGCGCGGCGTGAGGTGGCGGTCGTCCGGCGGGAGCCTGCTGGTTCGGTCACCGGACCTGTCTACGCCGCGCTGCTGCTGATCCGGGTCGCGTTCGCCCAGTCGTGCACCCAGTCCGGCACGGTCAGGTCACGGTCCGCCCCGCCCGCGGCCTCGAGCAGCTCCGCCGTCGACACCGTCCCACCGGAGCGCCGCAGGAACCGGGCCTGCACGACGGCACGAGCCATCACGGCACCTCGTCGCACGAACGTCTGCTCGAGGTACACGGCACGGTCGTCGACCCCGAGCACGTGGGTCCGGAGCTCGAACCGCTGCCCCAGTGTCAGCGACCGCTTGTACGTGATCGTCTGCGCGGACACGACCGGGTACCAGCCGTGCTCGGAGAGCGCCGCCCAGTACCCCGAGCGGAGCATCAGGTCGAGCCGACCGAGGTCGAGCATCGACAGGTACTTGCCGTTGTTGACGTGGCGCAGCGGGTCGAGGTCGGTGGGCACGACCCGGAACGGCGTCCGCACCTCGTCCCACAGCGATGTCCGGCGTCCGGCGACCCGGGGGCGCAGACGGATGCGGAGCTGCAGCAGGAGCAGTCGGAAGTACAGGTTCACGGGACGATCACACCAGTGCGCAGAGCACCCGTGCCAGCACCTTGGAGGAACCTCACGAAGCGCGAGCACCTCGGGTGACCGCCGACCGGCGGCTCCCGACAACCGCCGGAGCGGTCAGGTGGGTCAGCCCGGGAACATCCCGCCGGCACCGCTGCCACCCGGGTGCGCGGCCTTCGAGACCCCTTCGGCCGTCGAGCGAGCCGCGTCCGCGTCGTGCATCGCGCGCGCGCCAGCAGTGGGGTCGGAGAAGTCCTCGAGGTCCGCGAGCGCTCGCCGCCGACGACGGTTCTGCACCTCGAGCACGATGAGCAGGGCGCCGAGCACGACGACCACGGCGATGACGATCCAGACGACGACCACGACATTCCCCCGAGCCCGGGGCGTCTGCCCCGTCCCTCGCAGCGTAGCGGTGCGGAGGCGGGTACAGCCAGTGCCTCCCGCCGTCCTGTGGACCGGGAGTAGACCTGCAGCATGCAGACACGCAAGCTCGCAGACCTCGAGGTCGGCCCGATCGGCCTCGGAACCATGGGCATGAGCGCCTTCTACACGGGCGCCGGCACCGACGACGACGAGTCGATCCGCACCATCCACCGCGCGATCGACCTCGGCGTCACCCTGTTCGACACCGCCGAGGCGTACGGCCCCTACACGAACGAGGAACTCCTGCGCCGCGCGCTCGAGGGCCGCCGGGACGACGTCGTCATCGCGACGAAGTTCGGGCTGTACCACCACGAAGCCGGCGAGGAGACGCCGACCCAGCAGCGCGGCATCTCCAGCCGGCCGGAGTCCGTGCGCGAGGCCCTCGAGGGCTCCCTCCGTCGCCTCGGCACCGACCACATCGACCTCTACTACCAGCACCGCGTCGACCCGGCCGTGCCGATCGAGGACGTGATCGGTCAGCTCGCCGGCTTCGTGCAGGAGGGCAAGATCCGGCACATCGGGCTGTCCGAGGCGAGCGCGACGACCATCCGCAAGGCCCACGCCGTCCACCCGATCACCGCGCTGCAGAGCGAGTACTCGCTGTGGACGCGCGACCCCGAAGGCGACGTCCTCGACACGCTCCGCGAGCTCGGCATCGGGCTCGTGCCGTACTCGCCGCTCGGTCGTGGGTTCCTGACGGGTGCCATCACGAAGCCGTCCGACCTGGACTCCGACGACTTCCGCCTGGCGAACCCGCGCTTCCAGCAGGAGGCGTTCGAGCAGAACATGCGCATCGTCGACGCCGTCAAGGACATCGCGACCGAGGCCGGCGCCACCCCGGCGCAGGTCTCGCTCGCCTGGCTGCTCGCGCAGGGCGACGACGTCGTCCCGATCCCCGGCACGAAGCGGGTCTCCCGCCTCGAGGAGAACGTCGGCGCAGCCGACCTGACCCTCACCGCGGACCAGCTGTCGCGCCTGTCGGCGCTGCCCGTCCCGACCGGCGACCGCTACCCCGACATGTCGACCATCGGCCGGTAGACGCGACCACCTGACGGCCTGGAGGCCCGTGGCGGATCCGTCACGGGCCTCCCGTCCGTCGTTCAGTCGCGTTTGCGGACGCGAGACGCCGGCGTCAGCGTCAGACGCCCCCGAATCCGGCGGCGTCTCGCTGACTCGGCGGCGTCTTCCGAGGACGCCGGCGTCTCAGACCTCGGCGGCGAAGGACGCGGCCCGGAGCTGCAGGTCCTCGATGCGCCGGAGGCGCGCGGCCTCGACGTCGTAGCCCTCGTAGGCGGGCGGCGGCAGCTTCCGCACGTTCCGCGAGCACTGGAAGTCCTGGCAGACCAGGGTGCCGACGGTGTTGCCGTTCCGTCCAGCCGGCCCGGACCGCTTCGCGCTGTAGAACGCGACGTCGTTCGGCAGCGTGACGTCCTGGCACCACGAGCACTGCGCGCGGGAGCGGGGCGAGGCCTCGGCCTGCCGGAACAGGACGCCGATCAGCTCGCCGTCCAGGGTCGGCACGACGGCGTACGCACGCCGCCCGATCTTCGGGTCGCGCCAGCCGAGGTAGTCGAGCGCGTCCCAGTCGAGCGTCTCGAAGCTGGCGGGCAGCGTGAGGTCGGACACCTCCTTGCGTGAGGCGTTGACGAAGGACGTGCGGAGGGTCTTCTCCACGATGGGGAGCATGGATGATCGCTTTCGTGCGGGCCCGGGGCGTGCGGACGCACACCGCACCGGGCGGAGGAGGTCAGGGTTCGACGAGGGCGGTCGCACCCGAGGGCACGACCGAGGGCCTCACGCCCTGATGCCGGCGATACGGGCGCCGACCACCTCCTGGAAGCTCACCCGACCAGCCTACGTCCGGGTGTCAAGCCCGGGCACGGTCGGGTCTGACCGGCCAGCGCCGCCGCTGTGTTCGTCCGCAGTCAGTTCGGCGTCGCCGTGACCAGGACGAGCGAGCCCTCGTACGTCGGGCGGATCCGGAGCGACCCGTGCCGTCGGTCCCACTCCCCCGATTCGAGCGCGGTCCGGAGCGCCGACACCGACCGTCGCACGGTGAACTCGTCGACCAGGCCCCACGCCGGGTCCGCCCGGCGCACGCCGGGGTCGAGCAGGCGCTCGGGGCGGGCGTAGTACGCCTCGGAGAACCCGTCGACGCAGGTGAACGGGATCGGCAGCGGGGTGCTCGTCACGGTGTCACTGCCGAGCGCGTCGGCGATCCGCGGGAGCGCCGGGTGACGGCGGGCCTCGGCGGCCGTCACCTCGGGCGCGTACTCGGCGAGCCAGGAGCGCTCGATGCGGTCGGGGTCGAACGTCAGGACCACGATGGGGCCCCGGGTCACGCGACGCGCCTCGGCGAGCACGCGTTCGAGGTCGTCCCACTCGTGCAGCGAGAAGGTCGTCATCGCGGCGTCGAAGGTGTCGTCGGCGAAGGGCAGGTCTGCGGCGGGCTCCACGGCGGTCACGTCGCGGTCGGTCGGCGCGTACGACAGGGCACCGGCCCCGGCACCGACGTCCAACACGGTCCGGGCATCCCCGAGGGCCTTCGCGACCGCACGGGCGAACGCGGGTTCGGGCCGGCGGTGCTGCCGGTGGTCCGCGTCCCCTGCTGAGCCGTCCGTGGTCCTCGTCACGTCCCCACCCTACGAACCCGCGCTGCTATGTTCGACGGATGCTCGCAGACAGTGGTCTCGGATTCGTCGTCGTCCTCTACGCCCTGTTCGTGCTGGCGCTCGCCGTGCTGGCCGTCGCCCTCATCGTGCTCGTGTTCGCCGCGATCCGTGTGCTGCGGTTGTCGGCGACGGAGCGGCAGCTGCGCATCGAGCGGATGCGCTCGCCGGAGCTGTTCGACGGGGACGTGCCGCCCCAGGCGTGACCGTCCGGCCTCGGGGCTGAGGCTCCTGACGATCCGGGGTCCGGGTCAGTCGACCGACTCGGACTCGGACTCCGACTCGCGCAGGGCCGCGTACTGCTCGGCCCGCTCCGTCGCTGCCCAGCTGCCGAGCAGCGCGAGTGACCGCTCGGACTCGCTGCCCGGCTCGGCCGAGTACGAGAACAGCGTCAGGCCCGGGTCGGCGACCAGGTCGAGCGCCTCGTAGGACAGCCGCAGCTCCCCCACGATCGGGTGGTCGATGCGCTTCTTGCCGGTGCGCTGCATCCGCACGTCGTGGGCGGCCCACCAGCCGCGGAACTCCTCGCTCCGGGTGGAGAGCTCGCCGACGAGCGTGATGAGTCCGGGCTCGCAGGGATTCGACACCGCGGCGGTCCGGAGCACGGCCACGGCGTCCTTCGCGGTCTGCGCCCAGTCCGGGAAGAAGTCGCGGGCCGCCGGGTCGAGGAACGTGAAGCGCGCGGTGTTCACGGGGCGACCGGGGCCGGCGAACAGCGGCGCGTACAGGGCACGGCCGAGCTCGTTCGTCGCGACGACGTCCCCGCGCTCGTTCCGCACCCAGGCCGGTGCGCCGGTGATGGCGTCGAGGAGCCGCTGGACGCCGGGGCGCACGCGGGTCGGCACGTTCCGGTGCATGACCTTCGCGCCGGAGTTCGCCAGGCGCGTGAGGTCCCACAGGTGCGCGCGCTCGTCCTCGTCGAGCTGCAGGGCGCTCGCCAGGCCCTCGAGCACGCTGTCCGAGACGCCCTTGAGCGATCCGCGCTCGAGGCGTGTGTAGTAGTCGACGCTGACGCCGGCGAGCATCGCGACCTCGTGACGACGCAGCCCGGGCACGCGTCGCACCCCGCCGCCGAACGACGGCATGCCGACCTGCTCGGGGGTGAGCCGCGCCCGCCTGGAGGACAGGAAGTCGCGGATCTCGTTGCGCACGTCGATACCCATGCGACGAGCGTACGTGCCCGGGCCGTGCGTCCGGCAGGCACGGGCGGTAACCGTCAGGCCCCGGTGCGCAGAAGCGACACTTCGCGGGTCGCCCTGCCGTCCGGTCGGCGAAAGCGACAGATCGTGCCCGAACGTTCGCGGGGTTCTGTCGCTTCGACGGGGTGGACGCGACCAGGGCCGGTCGGGAGGCCCGTGGCGGGGCCGCCACGGGCCTCCCGTCCGACGCGGGGGCGCGATCAGGGCGCGGAGTCGGCTGCGATGCGCACGCGAGCAACGCGGTGACCGTCCATGGCGGTCACCTCGAGGCGGTGGGCTCCGACCAGGACGACGTCGCCGACCTCGGGCACGCGGTCGAGCTGCACCTGCACGAGCCCACCCACGGTCTCGTAGTCACCGTCCGGCAGCACCGGGCCCCCGTCGGCCGCCAGGTCCTCGAGCACGGTGGCACCGTCGACGCCGTCGTGCTCGGCCACCGGTTCGTCGTACTCGTCCCGGATGCGGCCGACCAGGTCCTCGAGCAGCGCCTCGAGCGTCACCATGCCGGCGCTGCCGCCGTACTCGTCGACGACCAGGGCGATCTGGTGCCCGTCGGTGCGCATGTCCGCGATCGCGCTCGACAGCGACTTCGTCTCGGGCAGCGCGAGCACCGGGCGGACGAGCGTGGCGACCGGAGCAGCGGGGTCGACCGGACGGAGCAGGTCGCGGAGGTGCACGAAGCCGTCGACCTCGTCGCGCCCACCGGAGGTCACGAGGTACCGGGTGTGCCCGGCCGCGATGGCCTGGTCGGTGGCCTCGGCGACGGACAGCCCGGCGTCGAGCGTCGACACGTCGTACCAGGGACGCATCGACTCGCGCAGGATGCGGTCACCGGCGTCCAGGGCGCTGCGGGCGATGCGGCGCCCCTGCTCGTCGACGCCGGTGTGCTCGTCGACCAGCCCGCGGAGTTCCTCGGTGCTCATCGACTCGCTGCGGGCGTCCGGGTCGCCGCCGAGCAGTCGCACCACGGTGTCGGTGGACTTCGAGAGCAGCCAGATCACCGGCCGCATCAGCACGGCGAAGCGCTCCAGGGTCGGGGCGACGGCCATCGAGAAGCCCTCGGCACGCTGCAGGGCGAGGCGCTTCGGCACGAGCTCGCCGAACACGAGCGACAGGTACGCGATGACGAGGGTCATGAGCACCAGCGCGACGGCTTCGGCCGTGCCCTGCTCGAGACCGAGACCCTGGAACAGCGGTGCGACGTCGGGCGCGATCGAGGACGCTCCGTACGCGGCGGAGAAGAACCCCGCGACGGTCACGCCGATCTGCACGGCGGACAGGAACCGGTTCGGGTCACGGCCGAGCTCGGCGACCCGCATCCCGCGGGGGCCACGGCGTTCGAGCTGCTGCAGCTGGGATTCGCGGAGGGAGACGAGTGCGATCTCGGCGGCCGCGAAGACCCCGCCGACGAGCACGAAGAGGATGACGAGCCCGAAGGCGATCCAGGTGTCGGCGCCCATCAGCGGGCTGCCGTTCCGGATCGACGACGGGCGGGCGGTCTGTGGGGATCGTCCATGTCTGTGAGTCTGCACAGGAGGACTGGGACATCACCGTGCTGCCGCTCGAAAGCGGCTGTGGATCCTGCCTCGCGACGGGGAGTGGGCGCTACAGCGTGAGCGAGCGGCCGATGCGGGCTTCGAGCCACGCCTCGGGGTCGATCGGCGTGACGCCGTCCATCAGGACCTCGAGGTGCAGGTGTGCACCGGTCGAGACGCCGGACGACCCGACGAGCCCGATGAACTGCCCGGCAGCGACGGTGTCGCCGACCTTGAGCGGCGACGACCCGGGGATCATGTGGCCGTACAGCGTCGAGACCTGGCGGCCGTCGATCACGTGGTCGATGATGACCGCGTTGCCGTACGAGAAGTAGGTGCCGGAGACCCGGACCTTGCCGGCGGCGACGGCACCGATCGGCGTGCCCATGCCCGGAGTGAAGTCGAGTCCCTGGTGCAGGGACGAGCACGCGCCGCACGGAGCCGAGCGGTAGCCGAAGCCGGAGCTCATCTGCACCGGGCCGGGGAACGGCGAGCGGACGGCGCCACCGAACGAGACGGCACCGCCGGCGGTCCCGGTCGTGTCGGCGGAACCCGCGGTCTTCGCGGTGACGGTCGAGCCTCCGCCGACGGTGAACCCGTCGCGGTCGAACCCGGCGGCCGTGACCGCCTGGGTCACGGCGTAGTCCTGGGTGCGCACGATCGGCGCGATGGTCGAGGTGGCCATCGAGGTGCCGGCGCTGGCGTGTGCGGGCATCGCCGACGCGGCGAACATGGCGATGGCGGCGGCGGCGCTGGTGAGCGTGATGCGACCGGCACGGGCCGACCGGGAGGCCCGGGGTGCGCTGGTCGTGCGCGTCACCTTGGGTGCCGGGCGGCGGACGACGCGCTGGATGCGGTCGTCGACGTGCTCGGTGGTGGCGCGGGCGGCGGCGGCACGGCGGCCGGTCGGCTCGGCGGTGGAGATGGTCGACGTCGTGGCGACGACGACGGTCTTCGTGGCCTTCGGTGCCTTGGCGGGCTTCGCGACCTTGGCGGGCTTCGCGACCTTCGCGACCTTGGCGGGCTTCGCCGCCTTGGGGGCCTTCTCGGCCCTGGGGGCCTTCTCGACCTGGGGGACCGGGGCCGCCTTGCTGCGACGCTGCGGTCCGCGGGCTGCGGCGCGCTCGGCCTCGAGGGCAGCGCGACGGGACAGGTGCACCACCGGGGTCTCCGGGTGCTGGTCGAGTTCGGGTGCAGTCGTCATGGCCGCCCACCATTCTGCACGACTCTGTCGCTTTGTACAGGGCCTACCGTGATCTTTTCGTTACCGAGTGTGCTGAGAGGCGCCTGACCACTCCGGGCTGCGGCGTCCCCCGGACCCCGTCGATCGGTACCGTCATGGGAAAGCGACGGAAGGACCCGCACCATGGCCCGATCGCCGCGTGAGCGGTACGGAACGGTCGACCTGGCGTCGGCCGACGTCGTGCTGGCCGGCACCCAGGAACTCCTGCCCGTCCTGCGGGCAGCGGCCGTTCGGGCCGGGATCGACGCCGCGCGGATGCGGGTCGTCGGGGTGGACGACCTGCCGGATCCCGAGGGCACCTGGGACGCAGCGCTGGCGGTCATCGCGATCCGGCGTCCCGGCGACGACCCCGCCTTCCACCGAGCCCAGGAGGCGGCCGAACTGATCGCGCCGATGCTCGCCCCGCACGCCGTGCGCATCGTCGTCACGGTGTCCGGGGTGACCCGGCTCGCGCCGAAGCTCGAGCGCACCCTGACCTCCGAGGTCCTGCACCAGATCGATGCCGCGTCGGCGTCGTCCGGGTTCCGGCGTCCCTTCCGTCCCCTGCGCATGCGGCTCGGGCTCGCCGGGCTCCGTGCCGCGGGCGTCCGGGTGTTCCGCGTCTCGATCGGCGACTGACGGTCAGGCTCCGTCGGGGCCCGGACCGTGGACGGCGCCGGCCTGCACCGAGTGCTGCGGCGGTGCGGTGTGCGCGACGACGGAGACGCTGCCGACCGCGAGCACGAGCGCCAGTGCTCCGGCGGTGCAGGCCGTACCGACCCGCCGCCGTCTCGATCGGCTGCCACGCTGTCGCGGTGCGAACCGGCGAGCACTCCCCCGGGGCTCCGGGCCGACGAGCCAGGGGCCGGACCCGTCGGGGTCGTACGAGAAGGGTCCGGAGCCGTCCGGCGCGTACCGGTAGGGGCCGCTGCCGTCCGAGGCGTACGCGGACCGCAGGTCCTCCGCCCTCCAGCCGAAGTCGTCCGGGGTCTGCCGTGTCGTGGTCATGCGCGCTCTCCCTCGCTCTGGTGCTGCGGGAGGCCAGTCCACGCACCGTTCCTATGTGTCGACGGTGTGCCTCCAGGGTGTGGGCCGAGCATCTGCCGCGCGGAAGCAGGGGCCATGTATCTTGATGTCGAGACATCCTGCGCCACGAGTACCGTGGACGTACCGACGGTCGAACAAGGGAGTACCCGCCAGCATGGCCAAGATCATCTACACCCTCACGGACGAGGCGCCGTTCCTCGCCACCCACTCCTTCCTCCCGGTCATCCAGGCCTTCGCCGGCACCGCGGGTGTCGACGTCGAGACCCGCGACATCTCGCTCGCCGGCCGGATCATCGCCCAGTTCCCGGAGCGGCTCACCGACGAGCAGCGCCTGGACGACGCCCTCGCCGAACTCGGCGACCTGGCGAAGACCCCCGAGGCGAACATCATCAAGCTGCCGAACATCTCGGCATCGATCCCCCAGCTCAAGGTCGCGATCAAGGAACTGCAGGCGCAGGGCTACGACCTGCCCGACTACCCGGACGAGGCCACGACCGACGAGCAGCGCGACGTCCGCGCCCGCTACGGCCGTGTCCAGGGCAGCGCCGTCAACCCGGTGCTGCGCGAGGGCAACTCCGACCGCCGCGCACCCCTGTCGGTCAAGAACTACGCCCGCAAGCACCCGCACCGCATGGGCGCCTGGTCGCGTGACTCGAAGACGAACGTCAGCACCATGGGCGTCGACGACTTCCGGTCGAACGAGAAGTCCTGGATCGCTCCCGCCGACGACGTCCTGACGATCACCTTCGTGGCCGAGGACGGCACCGAGCAGGTCCTCAAGCAGTCCATCCCCGTGCTGCAGGGCGAGGTCGTCGACGGCACCGTGCTGCACGTGGCCGCACTCGAGTCGTTCCTGCGGGAGCAGATCGAGCGCGCCGCGGCCGAGGACGTCCTGTTCTCCGTGCACCTCAAGGCAACGATGATGAAGATCTCCGACCCGATCATCTTCGGCCACGTCATCAAGGCGTTCTTCCCGTCGGTGTTCGAGCGCTACGGTGCCGACCTCGCCGCCGCGGGCCTGACCCCGAACGACGGTCTCGGCTCGATCCTCGCCGGCCTCGGTGCACTGCCGAACGGCGCCGAGATCGAGCGCGCGTTCAAGCAGGGCATCGCCGACGGTCCCGAGCTCGCCATGGTCGACTCGGACAAGGGCATCACGAACCTGCACGTGCCGAGCGACGTCATCGTCGACGCGTCGATGCCCGCGATGATCCGCACCTCGGGGCACATGTGGGGTCCGGACGGCGACGAGCACGACACCCTCGCCGTCATCCCCGACTCGAGCTACGCCGGCATCTACCAGGCCGTGCTCGACGACTGCCGCGCCCACGGCGCCTTCGACCCGTCGACGATGGGCTCCGTGCCCAACGTCGGCCTGATGGCGCAGAAGGCCGAGGAGTACGGCTCGCACGACAAGACGTTCGAGCTCCCCGGTGCCGGCGTCGTCCGCGTCACGACCGCCTCGGGTGACGTCGTCATCGAGCACGACGTCGAGCCCGGCGACATCTGGCGTGCCTGCCAGACCAAGGACGTCGCCATCCGCGACTGGGTGAAGCTCGCCGTCACCCGCGCCCGTGCCTCCGCGACGCCCGCCGTGTTCTGGCTCGACGAGACCCGCGCCCACGACGCCAACCTCATCGGGCTGGTCCGCACGTACCTCGGCGAGCACGACACCGAGGGCCTGCAGATCGAGATCCTCGCGCCCGAGGACGCCATGCGCTTCTCGCTCGAGCGGATCCGCCGTGGCGAGGACACCATCTCCGTCACCGGCAACGTCCTGCGCGACTACCTCACCGACCTGTTCCCGATCATGGAGCTCGGCACCTCGGCGAAGATGCTCTCCGTCGTCCCGCTGCTGGGCGGCGGCGGCCTGTTCGAGACCGGTGCCGGTGGTTCCGCGCCGAAGCACGTGCAGCAGCTCGTGCAGCAGAACTACCTGCGCTGGGACAGCCTGGGCGAGTTCCTCGCGCTGGCGGTCAGCCTCGAGCACCTCGCGGGGGTGACGGGCAACGAGCGGGCGAAGATCCTCGGCGAGACCCTCGACCGCGCCACCGGCACCTTCCTCGAGGAGGACAAGTCCCCCGGGCGGAAGCTCGGCTCGATCGACAACCGCGGCAGCCACTTCTACCTGGCGAAGTACTGGGCCGAGGAGCTCGCGGCGCAGACCCAGGACACCGAGCTCGCGGCGTCGTTCGCGGACCTCGCGGCGAAGCTCGGTGAGCAGGAGCACACGATCGTCGACGAGCTCGTCTCGGTGCAGGGCCACCCGGCCGACATCGGCGGGTACTACCGCCCCGACGACGCCAAGACGAGCGCGGTCATGCGTCCGTCCGCCACGTTGAACGCGGCGCTGGCAGCGCTCTAGCAGCGCCAGCCCACGGACGGGAGGCCCGGTGCCAGCTGGCACCGTCCCTCCAGGCACGACCGTCACCCCGCTGGCGCGGTGCGCCGGTACCGGCTGGTGGGGCCCACCTCCCGTCCGTCTGTGGTCGCGACCACGGCCGCGCTTCGTGAGCAGCAACGGTCGGGTCCGCACCACGAACCCGACCATTGCTGCTCACGAAGTGACGCGCGGGGACGCGCGGGGGCGCGCGCTCAGCCGCGGGGCGGCACGGGCGGTCCGGCGGCCAGCAGCCCCGTGAAGACCAGGGCGACGGCCACGACCCCGATGCCGGCGGCCAGCGCGGGGCGACGCACCACGAAGAACAGCAGGCGGTCCCAGAACCCGGATTGAGCGTCGGGTGAGCGGCGCCAGGAGCCCTCGAGCATGCCGCGGCGGGCGACGGCGACCTCGAACGGCACCGTGGCGTACGGCACGACGGCACTGGCCCAGCCGAGCACGAGCGCACCGAACGACCACCGCTGGTTCACCGCCACGACCGTCGTGACCACCAGGTACGCCAGGAACACGAAGCCGTGCACGCCGCCACCGATGCGGACGCCCCAGTCGCCGGCGTCCAGGCCGTACTTCAGCACCATCCCGAGGATGAGCAGGGTCCAGGTCACGAGTTCGGCGACCGCGGCGGCGCGGAACAGGGAGCGTGGGGTCATGGCGTCCATGGTGGCGGACCCTGGTTGACAGACAGCAGGACGCTCCGGTGGACAGCAGGGCGCCCCGGGCCGTTCGACCCGGGGCGCCCTCGACGTCCGATCAGTGCTGCACGACCACCGTCTGGCCGAGCCGGTTCACGCCGGTGTCCGGGTCCCACGTGCCCGTGTTCGCCGTCTGGATCGCGAACGCGGGGTCCGCGGCCACCGAGGCCTCCGGGGCGGGCAGGGCGAGGGCGACGCTCCAGCGTCCGTTCGGCACGTCCGCCAGCGACGCCCGGACCGTCACGGTCTGGCCCGGCTGCCAGGACGACGCGTCGGCGTCCACCGGCACGGTCACCCGGCGGTCGCCGTCGGTCAGCACGAGCTGCACCGGACGGCTGTTGTACGGCGCCGCCCAGCCGTCGTTCCGGATCGACACGGCCACCGACGCCTGCGCACCCGAGGTGGCGGTGCTCGAGGTCATCGTGAAGCGGTAGCCGAGCTTCTTGGCGGCGTCGGTCATGCCGGCCGTACCCCAGCTCGCCAGCACGTCCTTGTTGTAGTCGAGGTTGAGGTAGCTGTAGTGGTACTTCGCCATCTCGGCCGAGGCGGACGGGTACAGGGTCCGCGGAGCGTTCACGGCGCAGGTCTCACCACCGACGGGGACGTACCGCGACTCGGCCGCCAGGTAGTCCTGGTCGAGGGACAGCGGGTTGCTCAGGAACGTGCCGAAGTCGTCCGGCGAGGCGAGGAAGCAGTCGTTGTGGTGCCCGACGCGTGACGCTGCCGAGCCGTCGTGCGCCTGCTCCGGGGTGAGTGCCCCGGCCGTGCCCGACGGGGTGCGGAGGGCGTCCTGCTTCATCTGCATGGTGCGGGCCTGGACCGAGCGGCTCGACGGCAGGGCGGCGAGTTCGGCCTGGAGCACCTGGCGTCGGGCGTCCTTGTCGGCCTCGGTGAGTACGCCAGGGTTCGCCGGGTCACTGGCGAAGTGGTCGGTGTAGTAGCCCTCGCCCCAGAGCCCGATGAAGCCCCCCTGCAGGGTCGGGATGACGTCGGCGTTCCGGCGGAGCGTCGGGGTGAGCTGCTCGATGTGCCCGAGCACGGTCGGCAGGTCGGCGTCGCCGTAGGGCGCCGTGTACGGCCCCGAACCGCCCTGGACGTAGGCGAACCGGGTGATCACGCCCACACCCGCTTGCCGCGCGGTGTCGTAGTCGTGCTGCACGAGGTCGAGCCAGGCCTGGCTGAGCTGTCGCTGCTGGGCGAAGGCCTCCATGTAGAACACCCGGACGACCTGCGTGACGCCCTCGGCCCGGTAGCCACGCAGCGTCGCGGCGTCGAGCGGCGTGTACCCGGTGCCGTCGGCGCGGTAGTGCGTCTCGGTGGTGTGGTCGAACCCGCGCGAGGGGTTCGGGATGACCGCGTCGCTCGCCGTGTAGGTCACGGTCGAGGTGGTCGCGGTGCGGGTCGGGTGGTGACCGGTGGGCGAGGATGCCCATGCGGTGGTCGGTACGGCGAGTGCGAGTACCGCCGCGAGCGCGGCGGTGGAGATGGTGCGGTGCTGCATCGGACGAGCCCCTGTCCTCGGCGCGGACGGTGATCGACGCCCCCTGGCGTCGCCGTCTGCGCGATAGTGATCCGAAGGTAGGTCAAACGATCAGAAAACGCCAGTGCCTGCGCGTACCGATCACGGGTAGCGTGGGCGGATGTCGCCGTCGACCGAGAACCGTCCCCTGAACATCGTCGTCTGGAACGAGAACGTGCACGAGACCCGCGGTGACGCGACGGTCGTCGGGCACTACCCCGACGGCATGCACGCCGTGATCGCCGAGGCGCTCCGGCGGCTGCAGCCCGGGGCCGACGTCTCGACCGCCACCCTGCAGGAACCCGACCACGGCATCACCGCCGAACGCCTGGCCGCCACGGACGTGCTGTTCTGGTGGGGGCACGCCGCCCACGACGAGGTGAGCGACGCCGTCGTCGACCTGGTCGTCGACGCCGTGCACGCCGGCATGGGCCTGGTGGTGCTGCACTCCGGCCACTACTCCAAGCCGTTCAAGCGCCTGATGGGCACGACCTGCTCGCTGAAGTGGCGGAACGACGGTGAGCGCGAACTCGTCTGGACCGTCGCGCCCGAGCACCCGATCGCCGCGGGGGTGCCGCACCCGATCGTCATCGACCGGCAGGAGATGTACGGCGAGTACTTCGACATCCCGCGCCCCGACGAAGAGGTGTTCCTGTCGACCTTCGCCGGCGGCGAGGTCTTCCGCTCCGGCGTCGCGTACCGCCGGGGCCTGGGGAAGGTCTTCTACTTCTCGCCGGGCGACCAGGAGTACCCCGTCTACCACCACCCGGACATCCAGCGCGTGCTGTCGAACGCCGCCGCGTGGGCTGCCCCGGTGTCCGAGCGCCGCGAGCTGACGGCCGACCCCCACCCGCGGGACTGGTTCCTGTCGGACGATCGGGGTAGACAGGCCGGGTGACCAACCATCTCGACGGTGCGGACAGGCGCACCGCGGTGGTCGAGGCGCTCGCCATCTTGGGATCAGGACCCGAGGAGCGTTTCGACCGCATCACCCGCATGGCCCACGAGGCGTTCGACGTCCCGTTGACCTTCCTCAACCTCGTCCACCACGACCTCGTCACGACGCAGTCGACGTTCGGCTGGCACCAGGGGTCGAGCGTCCCCGCCAGCGAGCAGTTCTGTGCGACGACGGTCCTCGCTCGCGAGCTCATGGTGATCCCGGACGCGTCGCTCGACGCCCGGTTCGCCGACACGGCGGCGGTGGCGGAGCACGGCATCCGGTTCTACGCCGGGGCACCGTTGACCATGGTCGACGGCACCCGGGTGGGCACGCTGTGCCTGATGGACGCCGTGCCGCGGGTGTTCTCGGACGAGGACCTCGACCTGCTGCGCGACCTGGCCCGGTGGACCGAGCGGGAGCTCGGCGTCGCGATCGACCGCGGGCGGGTGCGCCGGGCGCTCGACGGCCTGGTGCCCGACCCGGTCGACGTCCCCGGGTACGCCCTCGACTTCCTGGTCGCCCAGCACGACGGCGGCGGAGGTGACGTCGCCGACTGGCGCGTCGCGCCGGACGGCGCCCTGCACGTGACCGTCGGTCGCGTCAGCGCCGCCGGACCGGCCTCGGGGCTGCTCGCCGCGGCGGTCCGCGGAGCGGTGGCGGCACGGACCGCGACCGGTATGCAGGACGCGATCGGCGGCCTGGAGGCGCAGGTCACCGCCGACCTGTCGGCTGCGGACGCCGTCGGCTCGCTCTTCCACCTGCGGCTCGACCCGACGTCGGGTCACGTCGACTTCGGCGACGCCGGGCACGGGCTGGCGGTGCTCGTCCGGGCGGACGGCTCCGCCCGGGTCCTGCACCCCCTCGACCTGCCGCTCGGCCTGCAGCCGGAGTCGATCCCCCGGTCGCCCGGGGCACTCGACCTCGCGCCGGGCGACCGGCTCGCGGTGTGCACCCAGGGCGTCCTGACGTTGGACGGGCTCCGGCACCTGGACGACCTCGCCGCGCTGGTGCGCTCGGCTCCGGACGGGGCCGCCGCGGTCGAACGGGTGCGTGCGGCGGTCCCTACGGACGCCGCGGTCGACGTCACGCTGGTGGTGCTCACGCGGCACTGATCGGGACACGTCGCCCCGGTGCGGCGTGCTGCCCGGGGTGGGTCAGGAGCGGGGGCGGTCCTGCCGCGGGCGCGGGGTGCCGGTGAGCGCGACCACGAGCAGCGTGGCGAGCAGGGCGAACCCGGCGAGCTCGATGCCCAGGCCGGCGAGCTGCCAGTACGCCCTGCCGACGTGCTGCGGCTGCGTGATCGACTCCGGCCACCACGACTCGATGAGCGGGAACGAACCGGGGAACGGGTCGAGACCGAACACCACGAGGCCACCGAGCAGCAGCACGACCCCCAGGGCGGCCATCGCACCGCGCGACCGGCCGAGCATGTGCACGACGAGCGCCGCTGCCATGCCGGCGAGTCCGACGACGGCGATCAGGAAGGCCAGCACCACGATGGTCTGCGGCGCGAGCGCGACCCAGTCGAGCACCGCGATCGGCAGCAGCAGCCACCGCCCCGTCCGTGCCCAGCGCGCAGGGTTCCGCCATCCGTCCATGGCGACCGACCGTAGGGCACCCGGCCGAACGCCTGCCGAATGCGGCCAGGGAACCCCGGCGGTCGGATGCGCTGACTACGATCGGACCCCATGGTGCAGGACCGACCGACCCGGCAAGAGCGGTCGCTCGCGACCCGCGCCGCGATCATCGAGGGCGCGGCCGCGGAGTTCGACGAACGCGGGTACGTCGGCGCCTCGATGGACGGCATCGCCGAGCGCATCGGGATGACCAAGGGCGCGCTGTACTTCCACTTCACCTCGAAGGCCGACATGGCGGGCGCCGTGGTCGCCGAGCAGCACGCGATCTCCCGCCGGTACGGCGAGGCAGCGCTGGCTCGGGGCGCCACCCCGCTCGAGTCGATCATGTGGCTGTGCCAGGGGCTCGCGGTCCAGATGACCGCCGAGGTCGTCGTGAGCGCCGGTGTCCGGCTGTCGACCGACGTGGCCGCGAGCGACGTCGACCGGCGGGACCCGTACACCGACTGGACCGAGGTGATCGCCGGCTTCGCGCGCCAGGCGATCGACGCGGGTGAGATCGACCCGCGGTGGGACCCAGAGCTCGTCGGCCGGGTCGTCGTGCGTGCGTACACGGGCGTGCAGACGGTGTCGGACGCGATGACCCGCCGATCCGACATCTTCGAGCAACTGCGGGAACTCTGGACGGTCCTGCTGGACGCGTTCGTCTCCGAACGGCTGCGTCCGGAGATCCCGCGGCTCGTCGCGGTGATCGCTCCGGAGTGACGCGGGTCCCCCCAGGGAAACACCCACGTCACCTCGCTACGACAATACCGAGAAGGGTGTCGCGCCAACGGCCCCAGTTCGCGGGCGTGTGTCGTCCGGCCCACTAGCCTGACCCGGTGCCCACCCCGTCCGCCGAGGTCGACGTCGACGTCCCGCTCGTCCGGTCCCTGCTGCTCGACCAGCACCCGGACCTGGCCGGCCAGCCGCTCGAGGTCGTCGCGAACGGCTGGGACAACGTCGTGCTGCGCCTGGGCGACGACCTGGCCGTGCGGGTCCCCCGCCGGGCGATGGCCGCGCGCCTGGTCGAACACGAGCAACGCTGGCTGCCGGAGATCGCCGCCCGGGTCGGTCCGGTCGTGCCGGTCCCGGCACCGGTCCGCACGGGACGTCCCGCCCTCGGTTACCCGTGGTCGTGGAGCATCGTGCCGTGGCTGCCCGGCGCGCCCATCGGTGCACGGGCTGCCGGGGTGTCCGTGGCCGAGGCGCTCGCCGCGTTCGTCGGTCGCCTGCACGTCCCGGTTCCGGCCGACGCCCCCGCGAACCCGTTCCGCGGCGTCCCGCTCGCATCGCGCAGCGACGCCGTGCTGGCGCGACTCGACGGGCACGACGTGCCCCGTGCCGGAGAGCTGGCCACGCTGTGGCGGACCGCAGCGGCCGTGCCCGCGCACGCCGGGCCTCCCGTCTGGGTGCACGGCGACCTGCACCCCTTCAACCTGCTCGTCGACCGGGCACCGGACGGCGTCGACCGCCTGTCGGCGGTGATCGACTTCGGCGACGTCACCGCGGGGGATCCCGCCGTCGACCTCGCGACCGCCTGGCTGACGCTCGACCAGCGGGGGCGTCGCGCGTTCCGGACGCACGTCGTCGCCACGGAAGTCACCTGGCAGCGCGCACGCGGATGGGCCGTCGCGCTCGCGTCCGCGCTCGCGACCGCCGACGAACGCGCCTTCCGGAGCGTCGCACGACGGAGCATCGACGCGGTGCTGGACGACTGAGTCCCGGCGGGGCTATCGTGACCGCACCATCCGTGCACAGCCGATCGGAGGGGCCGCCATGACCCTCGAGCTCCGCGTCCAGCACGACGTCGCCACCGACGCCTCCCCCGTCCACGTCCGGCCCGAACGACGGGGACTCCGCGGTCTCCTCGACCGGCTCGCGGACCGTCGCGCCGCCGCACGCGCGCGTCGGGTCGACGACCAGGTCCGGGAACTCGCCGAACTCGTCCACCTGCTCTCCGACGCCCGCGCCGTCGTCGAACGCGGTTGGATCCAGCACGCCTGGTTCGCCTACCTCGACGAGCACGGCCGGGAGCGGAAGGCCTCGAGTGCCGCTGCGATGGACGTGCAGGGACGGCCGCTCGTCGGCGCCTGCCTGGTCGGCGCCGTCGTGTCCGCCGCCGGCGGTCCGCACGCGGTGCACGCGCCGCGGGTGCAGCACTCGCTCGACGTCGTCTGGCACGCGCTCGCCCGCGACGAGGACGAGCCCGTGCTGTGGTGTCCCGCCCCGGACATCCGGATGGGGCGGGTGCGCGACCTGACGAGCTGGAACGACGCCCCGGCCCGCACCGGGGCCGAGGTCGCCGGGCTCCTGCTCACGGCCGAACGGGTCGCGGTGCAGGAGTCCACGCGCCTGCAGGAGCTCCGGGTGGCACGATCGGGGACATGAGCGACGTCGAAGCGGTTCCCCACGTGCACCCCGCGAGCACCGGCACCCTGGCGGCGAGCGGCAGCGCGCTGCTGTCGGACGAAGGGTCCGCGCGGCACCCGGACGGCGCGACGGCCGCGGACGCCGCTGCCGCCGACGCCGCGGTGAAGCGGACGCTGCACCGGTACCTGCAGAAGCACCGTGCGGCCCTGCTGGCCAAGCTCGACGGGCTCGCGGAGCGGCAGGCCCGCTGGCCGGTGACGCCGACGGGGACGAACGTCCTCGGGCTGGTGAAGCACGTCGCCGGGGTCCAGGCCGGCTACTTCGGCGAGGTGTTCGGGCGGCCGTTGCCGGACCAGCCCGCCTGGCTCGAGTCGGAGGACGGCGAGGACATGTACGCCTCGCTCGACGAGACCATGGCCGACATCGTGGCCTTCCACCACCGGAGTGCCGCCCACGCCGACGCCACGATCGAGGCGCTCGACCTCACCGCCACCGGGATCGTGCCGTGGTGGCCGGAGGAGCACCGGGACGTCACGCTGCACCGCATCCTGGTGCACATGGCCTACGAGACCGCCCGGCACGCGGGCCACGCCGACATCGTGCGCGAGATGCTCGACGGCCTGGCCGGCGACGGCGACGGCAACCTGGCCGACAAGTCCCCGGAGGAATGGGTCCGGTGGCGTGAGCAGCTCGTCGACATCGCGGAGCGATCCGGGTTGCGCGACCTCGACGCATAGCCGAGCAGGCAGACCGATCGTTACCGTTCTCCCAGGCTCGGCACGGTGAACCACTCCTGACCTGGGGTTATCCTCCTCGCAACCGCAAGGGAAACCGTCGTACAGGCGGGGTTGCGTTGTACAACCGGTCCAGCTGTTGCATAGCTTTGGCCGAGCTCGTGCCCCGATCTGTGGGCAGTTCAGCCGACCGGAAGGGGAGCGCCCACCCGTGTTCCAGTACGTCGTGGAGCGATGGAACCAGATCTGGTTCGCATCGTGGCAGCACTTCTCACTGGTCGTCCAGTGCGTCGTCCTCGCCACGGTCATCGCCGTGGTGCTCGCCACACTCGTCTACCGCAGCCCCCGCCTGACCTCGGTCGCGAACGGGGTGTCCGCCATCGGCCTCACCCTGCCGTCCTTCGCGGTCATCGGCCTGCTCATCGTCCCGCTCGGCTTCGGCGTCCTGCCGTCGGTCGTGACGGTCGTCTTCTTCGCCGCGCTGCCGATCCTGCGCAACGCGGTCGTCGGCCTCGCCGAGATCCCGCCTGCCGTCGTCGAGTCGGCGCGCGGCATCGGCATGGGCCGGTTCCGCACCCTGCTGCAGGTCGAACTGCCGATGGCGTGGCCGATCATCCTCAGCGGCGTCCGTGTGTCCGCGCAGATGGTGATGGGCATCGCCGCCATCGCCGCCTACGCGCTCGGCCCGGGACTCGGCGGCTTCATCTTCTCCGGGCTCTCCCGCCTCGGCGGCGCCAACGCGCTGTCCTCCGTCGTGGTCGGGGTGGTCGGCGTCGTCCTGCTCGCCCTCGTCCTCGACCTGCTCCTCCTCGGCCTCGGCCGCCTGACCATCTCGAGAGGTATCCGTGTCCAGCACTGACTCCGCCACCACCACCGCGCCCGACGGGGACGTCACCGGACGCAGCATCCTGCTCGACGAGGTCACGAAGCGGTACCCCGGGCAGTCGAAGCCCGCCGTCGACGGCATCACGCTCGAGATCCCGGCCGGCAAGATCGTCATGCTCGTCGGCCCATCCGGTTGCGGCAAGACGACGACCCTCAAGATGATCAACCGCCTGATCGA
The DNA here is from genome assembly GCF_018598555.1 of Curtobacterium aurantiacum. Taxonomy (GTDB): domain Bacteria; phylum Actinomycetota; class Actinomycetes; order Actinomycetales; family Microbacteriaceae; genus Curtobacterium; species Curtobacterium aurantiacum. The sequence continues at coordinate 237,480 of NZ_JAHEWN010000003.1, read as the reverse complement.
GCCCACGCAGGGCCGGATCGTCGTCGGCGACGACGACGTCACGGGCATCGACGGCGACGAGCTCCGCCGCCGCATGGGCTACGTGATCCAGGCCGGCGGTCTCTTCCCGCACATGACGGTCGCGGCGAACATCGCGATCGTGCCGAAGATGCTCGGCTGGTCGAAGGAGAAGATCGCGGCGCGCGTCGACGAGCTGCTCGACCTGGTCTCGCTCGACCCCGACACCTACCGCGACCGGTTCCCCCGCGAACTCTCCGGTGGGCAGCAGCAGCGCGTCGGCGTGGCCCGTGCGCTTGCGGCGGACCCGCCCGTCCTGCTCATGGACGAGCCGTTCGGCGCCGTCGACCCGATCACCCGCCAGCGCCTGCAGGACGAGCTCCTGCGCATCCAGGAGGAGCTGCACAAGACGATCGTCATCGTCACGCACGACTTCGACGAGGCCGTGAAGCTCGGCGACTGGATCGTCATCTTCACCGAGGGCGCACACATCGTGCAGTACGACACCCCCGAGCGGATCCTGGCCGAGCCGGCGAACGAGTTCGTCGAGAACTTCATCGGTTCCGGCGCCGGCCTGAAGCAGCTCACGCTGAACCGCGTGCGCGACGTCGAGGTCGAGTCCGCTGTGACCTGCTCCCCGGGCGAAGAGGTCAAGGCCGTGCTGCAGCGGATGAACGAGGCCGGCGGGCACCAGCACGCCGTCGTCGTCGACCACCGCCAGCGTCCGATCGGGTGGCCCTCGCGCCGCCAGCTCGAGCGCCTCGACCGCATCCCCGACGGCGTCGAGCCCGGCCTGCCCGTCGTGGGCGAGGCCGCGACCCTCAACGACGCGCTCGACACCATGCTCGTCTCGAGCGCCGGCGCCGCACTGGTCACCGGTCGTCGTGACGCCTTCCGCGGGGTCATCACCGTCGAGACCGTGATGGAGGCGATCACCCGCTCCCGCGCGACCGCCGCCGGTGACCAGGCCTACACGCCGGTCGGCACGAACACGAACCCGATCGAGACCATGCCGTCGTCGCCGGTGTCGGCGATGCCAACCGGAGAAGACCTGTGAGCGCAGTCGCCGTCGCCGGCCCCGCCACCGGCGCGAGCACCTCGTGGAAGGGCCTGCTGTTCCAGCCGATCGCGATCCTGGTCGTCCTGGGCGGCTTCGCGGTGTGGCTCGCGACGGCGGACCTGACCCCGACGGAGCGCACGACGCTCAACCCGGCGGACATCCTCGCCCTGACCGGCCAGCACCTCGTGCTGACGCTCCAGTCGACGGTCCTGGTGCTCCTGATCGGCATCCCGCTCGGTGTCGTCCTCACCCGCGGGCCGCTGCGCCGGGCGAGCCCGTACGTCCTCGCCGTCGCGAACTTCGGGCAGGCGGCCCCGGCCGTCGGCCTCATCGTGCTGCTCGCCGCCTGGCTCGGCCTGAACAGCTCGTCGGCCGTCATCGCGCTCGTGCTCTACGCGATCCTGCCGGTCCTCCGGAACACCATGATCGGCGTGCAGAGCGTCGACGCGCGGCTGGTCGAGGCCGGTCGGGGCATGGGCATGAGCGCCTTCAGCGTGCTGATGCGCGTCGAACTGCCGCTCGCGGTGCCCGTGATGCTCTCGGGCATCCGGACCGCACTGGTGCTGCTCGTCGGCACGGCGAGCCTCGCCACCTTCGTCGGTGCGGGTGGCCTCGGCCTGCTCATCACCACGGGCGTGACGCTGTTCCTGCCGAAGGTGCTCATCGCCGGGGCGCTCCTGGTGGCCCTGCTCGCCCTCTCCATCGACTGGCTCGGCCGCGTGGTCGAGACGGTCGCACGACCGAAGGGACTCCGATGACCCGCCGCACCCGCAGCACCCGCCGCACCCGCACCCGGGTCGGAGCCGCCGCGTTCGTCGCCGGTGCCACCGCCCTCGTCCTGACCGGCTGCGGCCTGCAGCCCGCCACCTCGTTCGTGCCGGAGGCCGGTGCCGGCTCCATCCAGCGCATCGACGACCTGCCGGCCGACGCACACATCACCGTGACGTCGAAGAACTTCACTGAGCAGCTCGTGCTCGGCAAGATCGCCGTGCTCGCCGCCAAGGCCGCCGGGTTCGACGTCACCGACGAGACGAACGTGCCCGGCAGCGTCGCGGTCCGTGAGCTCATGACCTCACACGCGGCCGACTTCACGTACGAGTACACCGGCACCGCCTGGCTGACCTTCATGGGCCACGCGGAGGGGATCCCGGACAAGACCGAGCAGTGGACGGCGGTGAAGAAGGAGGACGCCGGCAACGGGCTGACCTGGCTCAATCCGGCGCCGATGAACAACACCTACGCGTTCGCGGTCCGCGACGAAGCGGTCAAGGAGCTCGGGGACGTCAAGACGCTCTCCGACATCACGAAGCTGCCGGTCGACCAGCGCACGTTCTGTGTCGAGTCGGAGTTCAACTCGCGTGCCGACGGCTTCAAGCCGATGCTCAAGAAGTACGGCTTGGAGCTCGGTGGATCGGGCGCGAACGGGGTGCCGAGCCGCAACGTCAGCATCCTCGACACCGGCACGGTCTACACGGCCACCGATCGCGGCAAGTGCAACTTCGGCGAGGTCTTCACGACCGACGGCCGCATCAAGTCGCTCGGGCTGACGGTGCTCGACGACGACCAGGGCTTCTTCCCGGCGTACAACGTCGCTCCGGTCATCGACTCGGAGACGCTCAAGGAGTACCCGCAGCTCGAGGGGATCTACGACCAGATCTCGCCGAAGCTCACCGACGCCGTGCTGCAGGAGCTGAACCGCCAGGTCGACGTCGAGGGGCGTGAGCCGGCCGACGTCGCCTTCGACTGGATGGTGAAGGAGGGCTTCATCACGAAGCCCTGACCGTTCTCGACGCACCCACCGACGGACGGGAGGCGCGGTGCCAGCCGGCACCGTCCCTCCAGGCACGGCCGTCACCCCGCTGGCGCGGTGTGCCGGTACTGGCTGGTGGGGCCCACCTCCCGTCCGTTCGTGGTCGCGTCTCAGGCCGCGGCGATGCGCGCTGCCGTGTCGCGGATCGACGCGACCACCGCGGCCCGCACCTGCTCCGGGTCGGACCCCTCGTGCCGGGCCGAGCTCCGCAGCCCCGTCATGCACATACCGAGCAGCATCTCCGCCGCCTGCGGGGTCGCGGCCTCGGGGCCCCAGGCCGGGTCGCGCTCGAGGATGGTGCGCACCGCGCCGGTCATCGCCTCGGCGACCGTGGTCATCCGCGCCACCTGCCGCCGCATCAGCTGGGGGAACCGCACGATGACCTCCTTGCGCTCGAGTCGCTCGTGCTCGTCACCGAACGACGACCCGAACACCAGGAACGCCAGGTCGACCACGGCCTGCGCCGCCGGTTCGCCCGCGACGGCTGCCAGGTGCGCCTCGAGGGTGGCGGGATCGAGGTCGAGCTCGGTGTGCCCGAGGACCGCGTCCTCCTTGCTCTCGAAGTAGTTGAAGAACGTCCGCGGGGAGACGTCGGCCCGCGCGGCGATCTGCTCGATCGTGGTGCCGTCGACGCCCTGCTCGAGGGCCAGGGACCGAGCCGCCTCGGCGATGCGGTTGCGGGTCTCGATGCGCTTGCGGTCACGGAGACCGAGTTCTGACGGCGTCGCGGAGTCGGGCATGGCCCGACTGTAACCGGAACGTCACATGATCTACGGCAAACGCAAACTTGCAGTCGTGCACCGGACACTACGGTGAACCCATGACCACTCCCGTGCTCGAGGCCCGTGACCTCGCCAGGACCTACGGCCGCGGCGCAACGCGGTTCGACGCCCTCAAGGGGGTGTCGCTGGCGGTGCACCAGGGCGAGAGCCTGGCCATCGTCGGCAAGTCCGGCTCCGGCAAGTCGACGCTCATGCACCTGCTGGCGCTGCTGGACAAGCCGTCGGCCGGGCAGGTGCTGCTCGACGGCACCGACGCGGCGACGCTGGGCGCGCGACAGGTGAACCGCACGCGCAACAGCACCTTCGGGTTCGTGTTCCAGCAGTTCTTCCTGACGCCGAAGACCTCGGTGCTCGACAACGTCGTGCTCCCGCTCAAGATCGCCGGCGTCTCCGGCGCCGAGCGGAAGCGCCGGGGCATGGCGGCGCTCGACGCCCTCGGCCTGGCCGACAAGGCGAAGAACGACGCGAACGACCTGTCCGGTGGGCAGAAGCAGCGCGTGGTCATCGCCCGGGCACTGGTCGGCGAGCCGAGCGTGATCTTCGCCGACGAGCCGACCGGCAACCTCGACACGAACACCGGGCAGGTGGTCGAGGACATGCTGTTCGGGCTGCAGCGCGAGCGGGGGATCACGCTCGTCGTGGTCACGCACGACGAAGAGCTCGCCGCACGTTGCGACCGCAGCGTGAACGTCCGCGACGGCCTGATCGTCGGCGGCTCGGACGACGCGGTCGACGCGCCGGCCACCCACGGAAGGCACTCCGCATGAACGTCCTCGACCTCCTGCGCACCGCGGTCGCCAACACCTTCCGCTCGAAGCTGCGCACCACCCTGACGGTCATCGCGATCTTCATCGGCGCGTTCACGATCACGCTCACCTCGGCCATCGGCACGGGCGTCAGCAACTACATCGACAGCCAGGTCTCCTCGATCGGTGACGACGGCACCCTCGTCGTCACGAAGGCCGTGGACAGCACCTCGACCGACAGCGGCCCGGCGGAGTACGACCCCGAGGCCTCCGGTCAGAGCGTCGACCGCGGGCCGGCGTCGTTCGCGTACCTGTCGCAGTCGGACATCGACGCCATCGAGAAGACCGACGGCATCACGAGCCTCCGCCCCGCGGTCGCGCTCGCGCCGAAGTACGCCGAGTACGGCGACCAGGGCAAGTACGTCGTCTCGCTCACGGCCAACGCCGGGGAGCTCGACGCCGACCTGGCGAGCGGGAAGCAGCTCGACGACCAGACCGACACCAACCAGGTGATGCTGCCGACCGACTACCTGAAGAACATGGGCCTCGGCAGCGCCTCCGCCGCCGTGGGCAAGGAGCTCACCTTCGCCGTCGACGACTACCAGGGCAAGGCGCACACGCTCACCGCCACGGTCGTCGGGGTGCAGAACGAGTCGCTGTTCGGCAGCGGAGCCGGGGCGAACGCCGCACTGACCGACGCCATGCAGGCCGCGCAGGAGATCGGCAAGCCCGACTCGATCGCGACGTCCTACGCAAGCGCCACCGCGACGCTCGACTCCGACGCCTCCGTCACCGCGGTCAAGAAGTCCCTGGCCGACGACGGGTACCTCGGCCAGACCATCCAGGACCAGCTCGGCCAGTTCCAGACGGTCATCAGCGGCATCGTGGGGGTCCTGAACGCCTTCGCGGTGATCGCCCTCATCGCCGCCGGCTTCGGCATCATCAACACCCTGCTCATGAGCGTGCAGGAGCGCACCCGCGAGATCGGCCTGATGAAGGCGATGGGCATGGGCGGCGGCAAGGTCTACACGCTGTTCTCGCTCGAGGCGGTGTTCATCGGGTTCCTCGGCAGCGCGATCGGGGCCGGGGCCGCGATCCTGCTCGGCACGGGCATCTCGAACGTCCTGGCCGGCACGCTGCTGAAGGACCTGCCGGGGCTGCAGATCATGCAGTTCGCGCCGGGATCGGTCGCGACGATCATCCTCGTCGTGATGTTCATCGCGTTCCTGGCGGGCACCCTGCCGGCACGACGAGCCGCACGGCAGAACCCGATCGAGGCGCTCCGGTACGAGTGACAGGCAGGGGTGCCTAGTGTCTGGACGGTGACGACGTTCGGACGCGACCTCGGTGACGGCTACGCGCTGACGCTGCGCGACCTGACGACGGTCGACCAGGTACTCGCACTGGTGCACGCCAACACCGATCGTCTGCGGGCCGCGGAGCCCTGGGCCTGGGATCCCCAGACCCGCGAGGCCATCGCCCTGCACACGGAGCGGCTGCTCGGCCAGTTCGCGATGGACCGCGCGCTGCCCTGCGTCATCCGCGCCCACGACCGGATCGTCGGGGTGGCCTCGCTGACGTTCGACCCGTACCTGGGACAGGCATCGCTCGGCTACTGGGTGGACGCCGGACAGGAGGGCCGGGGTGTCGCCCGGCGGGCCGCCACCGTCCTGATCGGGGTCGCCCGGGCGCGCGGCGTGGCACGCATGGAGATCCGGACGGCCGTCGACAACGTCCGGAGCCGCGGGCTCGCCGAGCGGCTCGGCTTCGCGCACGAGGGCACCCTGCGCGGCGCCCTGCCGCTCGGACCGGAGCGGGTCGACGTGGCGGTCTACGGCCTGCTGCTCTGAGCCAGCCCGCCCTCGTGCAGACGGACCGACACCGGTCGCCGGTATCGTCGGAGCATGGCCCTGTTCGGACGACGCAACCACGACGTGCGCGATCGACCCATCAGCCAGGTCGAACTGAAGCGGGCGGTCGACGAGGGCTTCCTCATCGCGAAGGCCGCCGTCACGATCGCGGTGGCCAACCGCATCATCACGAACGCCCTGCGCGACCAGGGGTACTTCGACCACGCGCTCATCGCCGAGGCCACGCGGCAGGAACTCCACCGCATGGCCGAGGAACAGCGGGGTGACGCCGAACGCATGCGCGCGATCCGGTCCACCTCGAGCAAGCAGAAGGGCCGCTCCCGCCACCAGCACGACTACCGGCGGGGCGACGACCTGAAGCTCCGGATGCGCGAGGCCACGTACGAGCAGCTCGCCACCATGCTCGACAAACGACGCGACGACCAGCACTTCGTCGACGGCATCGTCCTCGCCGCCCGGGCCCGGGCCTGGGACGACATCGGCACCACCGTCGTGGGGCGGCTGGGGTGGGCGCAGCGCCCGGCGGACGACTACGAGATCGGTCGCGACGACCGGCTGCAGCAGATGCTCGACGAGGACTTCGCCGAGCTGCTCGCCGAGCACCCGGTCGGCTCGACCCCGGTCGGCTCCGACGAGCCCGACGACGCAGACGGTGACCAGGACGAGTCCGACCCGGCCGATCCGGACACGTCGCGCACCTGACCGGTACTTGATATACCGACTCGTCTTCGATACGCTCATCGAGTAACGCCCCAGGACCATTCGGCTCGCCGGACTCCTGGGGCGATTGCTGTGTCAGAGGGGTGCGACGAGGGGCGCGATGATCGATCCAGCCACGCTGCAGGCACTCCCGAGGCTGCTCAGCGCAGCGCGTTTCGGCCGTTACGCCGCTCGCTACGACGGCCGTACCGACCTCGCTGCCCGGCTCTACGCCTGGAACTCAGAGATCGCGTCGGCGTTCTGGGGTCCCGTCGGTTGCCTCGAAGTGTTCGTCCGGAATGCCCTCCACGACGAACTCCGCCGGGGGCGTCGGGACGACTGGTGGAACGACCCCGCAGTGCACCTGCTGGAACGCGAACGCAGAGCGGTCGACGACGTCACTCGAACCCTGCGTCGACGGGGCTTCTCCGATCCCGAACCGGATCAGGTGGTCGCTGCGACGAGCTTCGGTTTCTGGGTCGGCCTCACCGATGCGGGCATCCCCCGAGACCCGTTCTGGAGCTACGAGACGACGCTCTGGCAGCCCCGGCTCGTGCACGCGTTCCCCGGCCTGGGGGCGGTCCGACGCAAGCAGCTGCACCGGCGACTCGATGCCGTGCGGAGATTCCGGAACCGGCTCGCTCACCACGAACCCATCCACAACGCGCCGTTGGCGGCCATCCGCGACGACATCGTCGCGATCGCCGGAGCGATCGATCCCGACGCAGCGGCCTTCATCACCGGTGCGCACCGTATCGACGACGTCCTGGCTCGGAAGCGGATGGCGGTGTCGACAGGCGCTTCGGTGATCTGACCGACACCACACGCAGTCACGAGTCCCTAGGCTCGGTGCATGGTTGATGCGGTGGTCGTCGGTGCCGGACCCAACGGGCTCGCGGCAGCGGTGACGCTCGCGCGCGCCGGACTGTCGGTCGAGGTCGTCGAACGGAACGACACGATCGGCGGCGGCGCCCGCACGGCCGAGCTCACCCTGCCCGGCTTCCTGCACGACGTCTGCTCCGCCGTGCACCCGATGGCCCTGCAGTCCGAGTTCTTCCGGCTGTTCCGCATGGAGGAGCGCATCGAGCTCCGCCTGCCCGAGGTGCAGTACGGCCACCCGCTCGACGGCGGCCGCGCGGGCATCGCGTACCAGGACCTCGACCGCACCGCCGCTGAACTCGGTGTCGACGGACCGGCCTTCAAGCAACTGATGGCGCCGCTGTCCCGGAACGCCGACCAGGTCGCCGACTTCGCGACCGACGCGCTCCTGCACGTGCCGCGGCACCCCCTGACGGTCCTGCGCTTCGGTCTGCGGGCGCTCGAGCAGGGCACCGCCGCGTGGAACCTGCGCTTCCGCGGCGAGGCCGCCCCGGCGATGGTGTCCGGCGTCGCGGCGCACTCGATCCAGCACCTGCCGTCCTTGTCCACCGCGGCGGCGGCACTGTCGCTCGGCTCCTACGCGCACGCCCGCGGCTGGCCAGTACCGATCGGCGGCAGCCAGGCGATCGTCGACGCGCTCGCCGCCGACCTCGTGGCGCACGGCGGCCGTATCGTCACCGGGCAGGAGGTCCGAGCGCTCGGTGACCTCACCCCGGCGAAGGCGGTGCTGTTCGACACGAGCGTGCCCGGCATGCTCCGGATCGCGGGCAAGCAGATCCCGACCCCGAAGCGCGGTGCACTGCGACGCTTCCGGTTCGGCAACGCCGCGGCGAAGGTCGACTTCGCGCTGTCCGACCCGGTGCCGTGGACCAACGAGTCGCTGCGGAAGGCCGGGACCGTGCACATCGGCGGGACCCGCCAGGAGATCGCGGCCGCCGAACGTGCCGTGGCGCACGGCCAGCACGCCGAGCGCCCGTACGTGCTCGGCGCGGAGCCGACCGTGGTGGACCCGACCCGCGCCCCGAAGGGCAAGCACGTCTTCTGGGCCTACGCGCACGTCCCCGCGGGGTCGGACGTCGACCCGACCGAGGCCGTCACCCGCCAGATCGAGCGGTTCGCGCCGGGGTTCCGCGACGCGATCCTGTCGTCGAGCTCCCGCACCGCCGTGCAGATGGGCGAGTACAACCCGAACTACGTCGGTGGCGACATCGCCGCCGGTGCCGCGAGCTTCTGGCAGCTCGTCAAGCGGCCCGTCCTGTCCAGTGACCCGTGGCGGATGGGCGGCGGCATGTACCTGTGCTCCGAGTCGTCCGCCCCCGGCCCCGGTGTGCACGGCATGGCCGGGTGGCACGCCGCGAAGAGCGCTCTCCGGCACACCTTCGGGCTGCCGGAGGACGTCGACCTCACCCCGGAAGGCTGATCCACCATGGCGAAGAACGTCCGCATCCTGCACTGCCGCCCCGAAGCCGTCTTCGACGTGCTCGCGGACGGCTGGCTCTACACGACCTGGGTGGTCGGGGCCTCGCGCATGCGCCGGGAGGAGTCCGAGTGGCCCCAGGTGGGCGCCCGGCTGCACCACTCGTTCGGCGCGTGGCCGATCGTGATCAACGACGTCACCACCTCGCTCGTCTGGGAGCCGCCGCACCGCATGGTCATCCAGCCCCGGGGCTGGCCGATCGGTGAAGCCCGCGTCGAACTCACGGTCGAGCCGCACCGGCACGGCTGCAAGGTCACGATCGTGGAGAACGCCGTGGCCGGTCCGGGCTCGTACGTGCCCGACTTCCTGATGCAGCCGCTCATCTGGATCCGCAACCGCGAGACGCTCCGCCGCCTCGAGTGGGTGTCCGTCGGGCGCGCGGCCAACGCCTGAGACGTCCCAGCAGACGGACGGGAGGCCCGTGGCGGCGTCGCCACGGGCCTCCCGTCCGTCCTGTGGGTGCGTCGACTACTCAGCCCGCGAGAACTCGCTGGCGCGCGCCACCTGGTCGTCGGTCAGGGTGACGCCTGTGTACCGCTCGAACTGGCGCGCCGCCTGCAGGGCGATGACCTCGGCGCCGGTGATGACGTGCTTGCCGGCATCGCGGCCTGCGCGCACGAGCGGGGTCTCCGACGGGAACGCGACCACGTCGAAGACGGTGTGTGCGGCCTCGATCCGTTCCGGCGCGAAGGCGAGCGCGTCCTGCTGATCGCCGCGCATGCCGAGCGGGGTGACGTTGACGACCAGGTCCGTCTCCCCCGCCTCGCGTTCCTCGGCGACCCACTCGTAGCCGTACTGCGACGCGAGCGCCGGGCCGGTCTGCTCGTTCCGGGCGACGACCGTCAACCGGTCGAAGCCGGCACCACGGAACGCCGCGGTGACGGCCTTGGCCATGCCGCCGGAACCACGGAGCAGCACGCGCGACGTGGGGTCGACCCGGTGGGAGCCGAGGAGCGCGGCGATCGCCTCGTAGTCGGTGTTCGACGCGGTGAGCACACCGTCGTCGTTCACGACCGTGTTGACCGACTGGATGGCGGCGGCGGAGTCCTCGATGTGGTCGACGAGCGGGATGATCGCCTCCTTGAAGGGCATCGACACCGAGCAGCCGCGGATCCCGAGCGCGCGGATGCCGGCGACGGCGCCCGGCAGGTCGGTCGTGGTGAACGCCTTGTACAGGAAGTTGAGCCCCAGCTCGTCGTACAGGAAGTTGTGGAACCGGGTGCCGATGTTGCTCGGTCGGGCGGCCAGCGACATGCAGACCCGCATGTCCTTGTTCAGGATGGGCATGTCCACAGTCTCCCACTCCCCCAACGATGGAGCGGTCCACACGGACCGGTCGCGGCGCTCCGGGGTAGCGTCGGGGGTGATGACTGAGATCCCGGAGACCATGCGCGCTGTCCGCTTCGACGAGTGGGGTGACCGATCGGTCCTGCACGTCGCCGAGGTGCCCGTCCCCGAGGTGTCGCCCGGTCGGGTGCTCGTCCGCGTGCGCGCGGCGGGCATCAACCCCGGCGAGTCGGCGATCCGCCAGGGCGCGTTCGGCGGCGACCTCCCGTCCGGGCAGGGCACCGACTTCGCCGGCATCGTCGTGGCCGTCGGCGCCGAGGTCGACGGCGTCGACGAGGGCGAAGAGGTCATCGGCTGGTCGTGGGACCGTGCGAGCCAGGCCGAGTACGTCTCCGTGCCGGCCGTCCAGGTCGTGCAGAAGCCTCGCTTGCTCGACTGGACCGTCGCCGGCGGGCTCGACGTGGTCGCGACCACCGCGGCCGCCGCCGTCCGCGCCGTGGATCCGCGTCCCGGCGAGACCGTCGTGGTGTCCGGCGCCGCCGGTGGGGTGGGCGGCTTCGTCACCCAGCTGCTCGCGAACGAGGGCATCGACGTCATCGCCGTCGCGTCCGAGGCGAACCACGAGTGGCTCCGCTCCAAGCGTGCGCGGCCGGTCGCGTACGGCGACGGGCTGCAGGAGCGCATCACCGAACTCGCGACGAACGGCGTCGACGCGGTGATCGACACCCACGGCGCCGAGTACGTCCGGCTCGGCATCGCCCTCGGGGTACCGGTCGACCGCATCGAGACGATCATCGCGTTCGACGAGGCCGCCGAGGTCGGGGCGAAGACCTCGGGCAGCGCGGACACCGCCGACCCGGAGATCCTCGGGGCGCTCGCGCTCGAGGTCGCGAACGGCGCGATCGAGGTGCCCGTCGCCGCGACCTACCCGCTCGACCGCGTGCAGGACGCCTTCGCTGAGCTCGAGCAGGGCCACACCCGCGGCAAGATCGTCCTCATCCCCTGATCGTCCGCCCGGCGGACCCGGGGGTTTCCCCCACCACACTCGGGGTGCGCCCCGGATGCGCGGGGTCGGCGGGGTTGCGTAGCGTCGTCCCCATGAGCACACTCTCCCGTCCCCGCAACGGTCGTCTCCTCGCCGGTGTCTGCGCCGGTCTCGCCGACCGCTTCAACCTGTCCCGCACGCTGCTCCGGGTGGTCTGGGTCATCCTGAGCTTCTTCCCCGGACCGCTGTGGATCGCCTACGTCGTGCTGTGGTTCGTGATGCCGCCCGAGGGTGGCCGTCGGCGCTGAGTCCTTCCGCGCCGGGCGCTGGGCACCGCGCCGTCCGGACGGGTTAGTGTGGCCGCGTGCCGGTCTCCGTCTTCGATCTGTTCAGCGTCGGTGTCGGCCCCTCGAGCTCGCACACCGTCGGGCCGATGCGGGCCGGTGCCGAGTTCGCCGCCCTCGTCCGTGACCTCCCGGTCGCGTCCGTCGTGGTCGACCTGTACGGGTCCCTCGCATCGACCGGGCAGGGTCACGGCACCCTCGGCGCCGTCGTCGCCGGGCTCATGGGGTCGCACCCGGAGACCGTCGACCCCGATGCGATGGTCCTCGCGCTCGAGACCCTCGAGCGCGACGGTGTCCTGCGGCTCGACGGTGGTGCGACCGTGCCGTTCCGCCTCGCCGACATCGTCCTGCACCCCCTGACGATGCTGCCCCGACACCCCAACGCCATGCGGCTGCGCGCCCGTGACGCCGCGGGCGCCGACCTGGCCGACGAGACGTACTACTCGATCGGCGGTGGGTTCATCGCCCGGGACGAGGATGCCGAACCCCGGGGCCGCACGGATGCCGACGGCGCGTCGGCCGCTGTCGCCGGGGCCGCCATCCCCGTGGACGACACCGTGCCGTACCCGTTCTCGAGCGGTGCCGAGCTGCTCGCCGCCTGTGCGCGCTCGGGCCTGCCGATCAGCGGTGTCGCGCTCGCCAACGAGGCCGTCACCCGCTCGGTCCCCGAGGTCCGCTCCGGGCTGCTCGGCATCCACGGTGTGATGGAGTCGTGCGTCGAGCGCTCCGTGCTCCGCGGTGGCTGCCTGCCCGGCGGGCTCGACGTCCGACGTCGAGCCGCCACCTGGTACGAGCAGCTCACCCGCGAGGACCCCGACCACGACCCGCTGTTCGCGATGGAGTGGGTGAACCTCGTCGCCATGGCCGTCAACGAGGAGAACGCCACCGGTGGCCGCGTCGTCACCGCCCCGACGAACGGCGCCGCCGGCATCATCCCCGCGGTGCTGTACTACGTGCTCACCTACGTGCCGACGGTCTCCGGGGCCTCCACGGCGGAGCGGGACGACGCCGTGGTCCGGTTCCTGCTCACCGCCGGGGCGATCGGGTCGATCTACAAGGAACGGGCGTCGATCTCCGGAGCCGAGGTCGGGTGCCAGGGCGAGGTCGGGTCGGCCGCCTCGATGGCCGCGGCCGGGCTCGCCGAGGTCCTCGGCGGCACCCCGGAGCAGGTCGAGAACGCCGCCGAGATCGCGATGGAGCACAACCTCGGGCTGACCTGCGACCCGATCGGCGGCCTCGTGCAGATCCCGTGCATCGAGCGGAACGCGATCGCCGCGAACAAGGCCGTCAACGCCGCACGGATGGCCCTGCGCGGCGACGGGGTGCACCACGTCTCGCTCGACCAGGTCGTCGAGACGATGCGGCAGACCGGGGCGGACATGTCGTCGAAGTACAAGGAGACCGCGATGGGCGGGCTCGCGGTGAACGTCCCGCTCTGCTGAGCGTCGCGGTCGCGCCTCAGGCGTGCAGGAGCGTCAGCAGCCGTGCGGTCTCGGTGGCGATCGCGTCGCGGCCCGCCGACACGTACTTGCGCGGGTCGACGACGTCCGGCCGCTCGTCGAGCACGGTACGGAGCGCCCGGGTGAACAGGCCGTTCAGGTGCGTCGAGATGTTGATCTTCGTCATCCCGGCGTGCACGGCGCCGCGGAGTTCGTCGTCGGACAGACCCGAGGACCCGTGCAGCACGAGCGGCACCGGCACCGTGGCACGGAGCCGCTCGACGAGGTCACGGTCCACCGAGGCCTCGCGCGTCTGCATCGCGTGCGAGGTCCCCACCGCGACCGCCAGGGCATCGACCCCGGTGTCGGCCACGAACGCGGCGGCGTCGGTCGGATCGGTCCGGACGCCCGGCGCGTGCACGCCGTCCTTGCCGCCGACCTCACCGAGCTCCGCCTCGATCCCGACACCGGCGACGTGGCAGCGCTCGGCGAGTTCGCGGGTCGCAGCCACGTTGGCCGCGAAGTCCAGGTGCGAACCGTCGTACATGATCGAGTCGACGCCGAGGTCGACCCCGGCGACGACGAGTTCCGGGTCCTCGATGTGGTCGAGGTGCACGAGGACCTCGACGTCGGCGGCGCGGGCGATGGCCTGGGTCGCGGTCGTGATCGGTGCGAGACCGCCGTGGTAGCGGACGCAGTTCTCACTGATCTGCAGGATGACCGGCAGTCCGGCCAGTTCGGCGCCGGACACGATCGCCTCGGCGTGCTCGAGCAGGACGACGTTGAACGCGCCGACGCCGCGGCGGGCCGAGCGGGCGGTGTCGAGCAGGCCGGTGAGGGCGAGGTCGGTGATCATGCTGGGGTCCTCGTTCGGTCGTGGGCGGGATCGGGCGGGGTGGACAGGAACCGGTCGACGTCGGCCGGGTCGACCTCGCCCGCCACCGGTCGGAGGACGGCGGCGGCCCCGAACGCTGCGGCCGACCGCAGTGCGCGGAGCAGGGTCGCGTCGTCGGTTGCGATGTCGGTCTCGGCACTCGTGAGGGCACGGACGAGCCCGGCGGTCGCGGCGTCACCGGCACCGGTCGGGTTGCCCGAGACCCCCGCGACCGCCGGGACCTCGAGGACGTGCTGGGTGGTGTGGGCGGCGATGCCCTCCGAGCCGCGTGAGACCACGACGACGGTCGCGCCGAGTCCGAGGAGACGGAGTGCCCCGGCGCGTTCGTCGTCGGTGCCGGTGGCGTCGAGCAGTTCCTCGCGGTTGGGCTTGCAGACGGTCACGCCGGCCGAAGCGGCTGCCACCAGTGCCGCACCGGAGCAGTCGACCACGGAGGGGACGCCACGGCGGCGAGCGGCGGCGACCCACCGGGCGACGACCGCGGGATCGGTGTCCCGGGGCAGGGAACCGGACACGACCAGGGCAGTGGCGTAGAGGGCACCGGATGCACCGCCGTCGAGCAGCGTTCCGACCGCGGTGGTGACCGAGTCCCACTCGTGCGGGCTGAGCACGGGTCCGGGCTCACCGAACATCGTCGGGTGTACGAGGTCGTCCACCACCGTCACGGTCGTGCGGGTCTCGCCGAGCACGTCGACGTCGGTGTGGGCGAGTCCGAGGGCGTCGAGGGTGTGGCTGATCCAGCGCCCGCCGTCGCCGCCGAGGGGCAGCACGGCGTGGGTCGGGACTCCGGTGGCCGCGAGGACCCGGCCGACGTTCAGCCCTTTGCCGCCGGGTCGCCGCTGGACCTCGAGCACGCGCTGGGTCTCGCCGATGCGCTGTTCGGCGACCCGGTAGGTCACGTCGACCGCCGGGTTCGGGGTGACGACGAGGATCACGCGACCACCGCCGTCGGCAGGGCTCGGACACTGCCGTGCACCGGGTCGACCACGAGCAGGTCCGCCGGGGCACCCACGCTGAGCGGTGCCGGCGACCCGAGCAGCTGCGCCGCACGCCCCGCGGACGCGGCCACGACCTCGGGAAGGGGTGTCCCCGCCTCGACCAGGTGGCGGACGGCGTCGGCGACCGTGATCGTGCTGCCCGCCAGCGAGGAGCCGTCGGCGAGGACGGCGACACCGTCACGGACGGACACTGCCGACCCGGCGACCGTGTATGCGCCGTCCGGGCAACCGGTCGCGGCCATCGCGTCGGAGACCAGGACCATCCGACCCGGGGCGCTGCGCTGGACGACCGTGACCGTCACGGGGTCGAGGTGGTGCCCGTCGACGATGCACTCGAGCAGCACACGGTCGTCGGACAGGGCGACCCCGACCGGCCCGGGTGCACGGTGGTGGAGCGGCGGCATCCCGTTGAACAGGTGGGTGACGAGCGAGGCGCCGGCGTCGATCGCGCGGCGGGTCTGCTCGGCGGTGGCGTCGGTGTGGCCGATGGCGACGACGACCCCGGCCGCGACGAAACGGGCGACGGCGTCGAGTGCACCCGGGAGCTCCGGCGCCAGCGTGACGATCCGCAGTGCGCCGTCCGCTGCGTCGCAGTAGGCGTCGACCTCGGCCGGCTCCGGTGCGTGCAGCAGGTCGACGCGGTGAGCCCCGCGCCGGGCCGGAGCGAGCCACGGCCCCTCCAGGTGCAGTCCGGCGAGCGTGCCGTCCGCCACGAGCGGCCGGAGTCGTGTGAGGGCTGCGACGGTGTCCGCGCGCTCCCCCGTGGCGACGGACCCGACCAGGGTGGTGGTGCCGCGCGACCGGTGGTGCGCTGCGGCGGCGCGGGCGTCCTCGGCGGAGCACCCGGCGAAGTCGTGTCCCAGGGCCCCGTGGGCGTGCAGGTCGACGAACCCCGGAAGGACCGCGCCGTCGACCGTGACGGCGGTGTCCGTGCGCATCGGGGACCCGGTGCCGGTCGCCAGGACGGTGTCGTCGTCGCCGATGACGAGCCAGCCGTCGTGCAGGTCGGCTCCGGCCGTCACGATGCGCGGGGCGCGGACGAGGGTCGTCACAGCAGGACCCCCGTGTCGAGCAGTGCCCGTGCGAGGAGCCCCGCGCCGATGGCACCGGCTGCATCGCCGTGCCGGGCCGGGGCGATGACGGGGACGCGGACGCCCTGGAGGCGTGCCGTCACGGCGGCGCGCAGCGGGTCGAGCAGCAGCGGGCCGGACTCGGCGAGTCCCCCGCCGACGATGATCGTGTGGCAGCCGGCGACCGCGGTGGTCCAGGCGAGGGCATCGGCGAGCACCCCGACGCAGTCGTCCCAGACGGCGGTGGCTGCGGGGTCGCCGTCGCGGACCCGGAGCATCACGGCATGCGCGGACGGAGCCCCGGCACGGCGTGCGACTCCCCCGGCGGACGCGATCTCCTCGACGCGGCTGCCCGCGTGCGCCCCGCTCTGGATCCGGACCTGTCCGATCTCCCCGGCCCAACCACCGCCGGGGACGACGACGCCGTCGACCACCAGGGCGCTCGCGAGCCCGGTGCCGACCGGCACGAAGGAGACCGACCCCCGAGCGAGTTCGGGGTCGCCGGCGCGGACCTCGGCCAGTGCGCCGGCGCGGACGTCGTGGCCGAAGGCGAGCGGGACGTCGATCCCCCGACGCAGGAGTTCGGCGCGGACGACGCCACGCACGGGCACGTCCCGCCATCCGAGGTTGACCGACAGGACCACGGTGCCGCGGGTCTCGTCGACGACCCCCGGGGTCACCAGTCCGATCGCCCCGAGCGGCGCACGCTGCGAGGCCCGTACAGCCAGTTCGGCGACGACCGTGGCGAGCCGTCCGGCGTCCGGGTCGTCGCGAGGCGTCGGTACCCGGGTCTCGTCGAGGACGAGTCCTTCGGCATCCGTCAGCCGGGCCTTGATGCCCGTGCCGCCGACGTCGACCCCGAGCACCGCGCCTGCGCCGCCCATCAGGTGAGGATGACCGACCGGGTCAGCGACCGGGGGTTGTCCGGGTCGAGGCCGCGCCCTTCGGCCAGGGCGACGGCGAACCGGTGCACCACGACGAGTCCGGCGATCGGGTCGAGGTCGTGCTGGACGAAGCGGGCGCCGGTGGCTGCGACCTCGTCGGCCAGGCCGTCGGGTGCGGCACCGAGCGACCACACGAGCCGGCCGGGCTGCGCGATCGCGATGGGTCCGTGCCGGTAGTCCATCGCCGGGTAGGACTCCGCCCAGAACTGTGCGGCCTCACGCGTCTTCAGCGCGGCCTCGAACGTCAGGCCGACGGCGGCACCACGACCGACGAACGAGACCTGCTCGGCGTCGAGCAGGTCGTCGATGGGCAGCGTGAGCGCCGTCTCGGCCTGGGCCGCGAGCGCGTCGACGTCGTCACCGATGGACGCCCGCAGCAGTGCGAGCGTCGTGGTGGCGAAGCGGGTCTGGACGACCGAGCGCTCGTCGGCGAAGGGCAGCGCGACCACCTGATCGGCGACGGCTGCGGCGGGGCTGTCCGCGACGGCGGTGATCAGGACGGTCCGCTGGGACGGCAGGGCCTGCAGCAGGTCGACGATCTCGGTCGTCGTGCCCGAGCGGCTGATCGTGAGCACGCGGTCGTACTCACGGGACGCGGGGTACTCGGACCCGGCGAAGGCGTCGGTCAGGCCGAGGCCTGCCTGCTCACGTGCGACGGCGTAGCTCATGGCGATGAACCAGCTCGTACCGCAGCCGACCACGGCCACGCGTTCGCCCGGCTGGGGGAGCGCGTCGGCGAACGTCGGCAGGAGTGCGGCGGCTGCGCGCCAGGTCTCCGGCTGCGAGGCCAGTTCAGCGCTCACGAAGGTGTCGGTCATGGGAGCCTTCCGGGTCCGGATCGATCCGGGTGATCGATGATCAGGAAGCGTAGCGAGCGATCGTGCGCAAGGGAAGGGCAAAACGTCATTCCCGATCACCGGGCGTCGGTGGCGACGCCGTAGGATGACGGGCATGACCCCCCAACAGCGGCTCAACGCCCTGCTCGAACTGGTGAGCGAACGCGGCAACGTGTCGATCGCCGAGATCGGGGAGCTGCTCGGGATCTCCGCCGCGACGGCCCGACGCGACCTCGCCATGCTGGCCGACCAACGGCTCGTCACGCGCACGCACGGGGGAGCGGCAGCACTCGGCGCCGGGTACGAGCTGCCGCTGCAGTACAAGATCGCCCGTCAGGCCGAGGCGAAGACGGCGATCGCCCGTGCCGCGGCCCGGCTGGTGCAGCCCGGCGAGACGGTCGGGCTGAACGGCGGGACGACGACGACCGAGGTCGCGCGTGAACTCGGCAAGAGCGAGCGGTTCATCCGCGCCGACGGCGAGTTCGGCATCACGATCGTGACGAACGCCCTGAACGTCGGGTACGAGCTGTCCGTCCGCGCGAACGTCAAGATCGTGGTCACCGGCGGAGTCGCCCGTCGACAGTCCTACGAGCTCGTCGGGCCACTGGTCCGGGACACCCTCGACGAGTTCGCCCTCGACCTCGTGGTCCTCGGCGTCGACGGGCTCACCGGGCAGTACGGGGCGACGACCATGCACGAGGGCGAGGCCGAGGTCAGCCGGCACTTCGCCTCGGTCGGGCGACGCGTGGTCGTGGTCGCCGACTCCACGAAGGTCGAACGCGCGACCTTCGCCCGGATCTGCCCGCTGGACCGCATCGACGTCCTGGTCACGGACCAGCCGGTGCCGTCGTCGTTCGCCGCCGACCTCTCGGCCGCGGGCGTGGAGCTCGTCGTCGCGGACTGACCGTTCTGCCCGCCCCGGCGGGACCGGACCCGACGTTTCCATCGTGTAAAACCCTGCTCGGCGTGGATGCGTGAGCGATCCGTGAGCGCCTATTGTGCATTCATGATCGATTCGGCATCATGGTCGTCACATTCACGCAAGGGAGCGATGAGCATGGGCGCTGACAACGCAGGACTCCGCGTCGCGGTGATCGGGATGGGCCAGCGGTCCGCCATCGCGCGGCACGTGGCCGACGCCACGGCCGCCGACCCGGCGCTGGCCGCACGGGTCGTCGCCGTCGCGGACGTCACCGCGGCGGGCCGGGAGCGTGGGCACGCCGAGTACCCGGACGCCGTGGTGGTCGAACATCACCGCGACCTCACCGGCCACGTGGACGCCGCGATCGTCACCACGCCGGACTGGACCCACGCCGAGATCGCGATCGACCTGCTCCGCGCGGGGATCGCCGTCTACCTCGAGAAGCCACTGGCCATCACGGTCGAGGACGCCGACGCGGTGCTGAACACCGCGGCCGAGACCGGGACGCCGCTGTACGTCGGCCACAACTTCCGGCACGCCGCCGTGGTCCGCCTGATGCGCGAGGTCATCGCCCGCGGCGAGATCGGCGAGGTGAAGGCCGTCTGGTGCCGGCACTTCGTCGGCAACGGCGGTGACTACTACTTCAAGGACTGGCACGCCGACCGCACCAAGGTGAACTCCCTGCTCCTGCAGAAGGCGAGCCACGACCTCGACGTCATCCACGCCCTCGGCGGCGGCGACACGGCCCGCGTCGTCGGCATGGGTTCGTTGTCCGTCTACGGCGAGGTGACCGACCGGCGCGACCGCAGCGGTGAGCTCATGGGGGACTGGTTCTCCCACGACAACTGGCCGCCGCTCGCCCAGACCGGGCTCAACCCCGTCGTCGACGTCGAGGACGTCTCGATGGTGATGATGACGCTCGACAACGGCGTGCAGGCCAGCTACGAGCAGTGCCACTTCACCCCCGACTACTGGCGGAACTACACCGTCATCGGTACCGAGGGGCGTCTCGAGAACATCGGCGACACCGGCGGCGGCGTCGTGAAGGTCTGGACCCACCGTCGCGGCTGGGACACCGCGGGGGACCGGGAGTACCCGATCGACGGCGTCGAGGACGGCCACGCCGACGCCGACCTGCTCACCATGACCGAGTTCCTGCGGTCCGTCGCCCTCGGCGAACCGGCGGAGCTCTCCCCGATCGCGGCCCGCGCCGCGGTCGCCGCCGGCGCGCTGGCCACGCGCTCGCTCCGCACCGGGTCCGTCCCCATCGACGTCCCGCCGCTGCCGGCCGAGACCATCGCGCACTTCACCCACCCCACCACCACCCACCCCGCCCAGACCGTCGGCTCCTGACGGCCGTGCGAAAGGACCTCCCGATGACCGCACACATGCCCACCCGAGGAACCGGCGTGCGCCGCGCCCTCCTCGGTGCCGTCGCCGCACTCGGCGCGGCCGCACTCCTCGCCGGCTGCTCCTCGTCGTCCGGGGCGTCGAGCTCCGGCGACTACGAGGCCGCGCCGAAGGACACCAAGGCGTCCCTGACGTACGCCGTCTGGGACGAGAACCAGGTCAAGGCGATCAAGGCCAACCTGAAGGGCTTCAACGAGGAGTACCCGGACATCAAGGTCAGCGTCGACGTCACGCCGTACGCCAACTACTGGACGAAGCTGCAGACGCAGGGCTCGAGCAACACGCTGCCCGACCTGTTCTGGATGAACGGCCCGAACTTCCAGCTCTACGCGGCCAACGGCAAGCTCGCGCCGATCACCGGCGAGGTCGAGTCCGGTGACATCGACGCGTCGAAGTACTCGAGCGCGCTCAACGACCTGTACACGTACGAGGACACCCAGTACGGCGTGCCGAAGGACTTCGACACCATCGGTGTCTGGGTCAACAAGTCGCTGTTCGAGCAGGCCGGCATGGACCTGCCGTCGAAGGACTGGACCTGGGACGACTTCCAGCAGACCAGCGCCGAACTGTCCGAGAAGCTCAAGGCGAAGGGCGCCTACGGGGCGGCCGGCGGCATGGACGGGCAGACCACGTACTACAACACGATCCTGCAGGCCGGGGGATCGGTCCTGAACGCGGACGGCACGGAGTCCGAGTACGCCACGAAGGCCTCCGAGGACGGCCTGCGGTTCTGGACCGACCTGATCGACTCCGGCGCCTCACCATCGATCAAGCAGCTCACCGACACCACCGCCGACCAGTGGTTCACCTCGGGCAAGCTCGCGATGTACCAGGGCGGCAGCTGGTTCCGATCGGCCCTGACCGGCACCGAGCTCGAGCAGGACGTCGTCGCCTACCCGCTGCCGAAGGGCAAGGAACAGGCGACCGTCATCCACGGCGTCTCGAACGTCGTGTCCGAGGCGAGCAAGGACAAGGCCGCAGCGCAGGCGCTGCAGGTCTACCTCGCGGGCAAGACGGCCCAGCAGCAGCAGGGCGACATGGGCGCGGTCATCCCGGCGTACGAAGGCACGCAGGGCGCGTTCACGAAGACGATGCCCGACGCCGACCTGCAGGTGTTCCTCGACGCGGTCGACTACGCGAAGCCGCTGCCGGTGTCGAAGAACACCGCCGCGTGGAACACCCTCGAGACCACCCTGCTGCCGAGCGCCTTCGACGGGTCGAAGCCCGTCGACCAGGTGGCGGAGGACCTCGCACAGAAGATGGACGCCGCCCTCGCCAAGGAGAAGTAGGTCCCACCCGTGACGATCAACACCGAGCGGCCCCCGGCCGCAGCCACCCCCGCCCGGACGACGCGTTCGTCCGGGCGGGGCGCCCCCGGCCCACGAGCCGACGGCGGGCGAGCACCGCGACGGACCGACGGCTGGTGGCCGTGGCTCTTCGTCCTCCCGCTGCTCGCCGGTGTCGGCACCTTCTACATCTGGCCGATCATCCAGACGTTCTGGTACTCGTTCACCAGCTGGGGCGTCTTCGGCGGAGCGACGTTCACCGGGGTCGCGAACTACGTCCGGCTGGTCGGCGACCCGCAGCTGTACCAGTCGCTGCTCAACACGGTGATCTACACGCTCGTCGTCCTCGCCGGCATCCCGATCGCGGTGTGGCTCGCCAGCCTGCTGAACACCCCGGGGCTGCGGTTCGCCCAGTTCTACCGGGTGCTCTTCTTCCTGCCGTACGTCGCCATGCCCGCGGCGATCGCCCTGGTCTGGCGGATCATGTACAACGGCGACTACGGCATCGTGAACTGGTTCCTCGGGAACTTCGGCATCGACGGCCCGTACTGGATCTCGACGCCCGGGTTCGCGCTCGTCGCGGTGAGCCTCGTCGGCCTCTGGTCGTCCCTCGGGTTCTCGATGATCATCCTCGGCGCCGGACTCAAGGACATCCCGCCGGAGCTCTACGAGGCCGCGGAGCTCGACGGCGCGAGCCGGTGGCGGCAGTTCCGGTCGGTGACCGTGCCCCTGCTCAGCCCGAGCATCTTCTTCGTGGTGATCGTCACGACGATCTCGAGCTTCCAGCTCTTCGACCTGCTGTACGCCATCCTCGGCAGCACCAACCCGGTGATCCCGAAGACGATGTCGCTCGTCTTCTACTTCTACAGCGCCGGGTTCATCGACAACGACAAGGGCTTCGCGGCCGCGATCGCCATGGTGATCTTCCTGCTCATCGGCATCGTCACGCTCGTGCAGTTCCGCGTCCAACGGAAGTGGGTGCAGGGATGACCGCCACCGTCACACCTCCTCGGGCCGCACGTCGGCCGGGCCGTCGCGGCGGCAGCCACTGGTGGATCCACGTCGTCCTCGGCGTCGGCGGGTTCGCGATGGCGTTCCCGTTCCTCTGGCAGATCATCATGTCGCTGTCCACGAACGCGCAGGTGCAGTCCGTCACGCCGGTCTTCTGGCCGGGGGAGCTGCAGTGGCAGAACTACGCGCAGGTCTTCGAACGCCTGCCGTTCCTCAGCCAGCTCGGCACGTCGGTGTACGTCACGATCATCCGGACGCTCGCGCAGATCGTCCTCTGTACCCTCGCCGGGTACGCCTTCGCGCGGATGCGGTTCCGCGGCCGGGCGGCCCTGCTCGCGATCGTGCTGTCGATCCTGCTCGTGCCCTCGCAGGTCTACCTGATCTCGCAGTACCAGATCGTGCAGGGGCTGGGCTGGCTCGACACCCTGATGGGGATCGTGGCGCCCGGACTGTTCAGCGCGTTCGGCACCTTCCTGATGCGGACCGCGTTCCTGAACATGCCGCCCGAGCTCGAAGAGGCCGCGCGGATGGACGGCGCGAACCCGTTCCAGACGTTCTGGCGGATCATGCTGCCCCTGGCCCGGCCCTCGATCAGCGTGCTCGCGATCACGACCGTGCTGTGGTCGTGGAACGAGCTGCTCTGGCCGCTCGTGGTCTCCACCCGAGCCGAGGACATGCCCCTCGCGGCTGGCCTGGCGACGCTGTCCAGCGACCGCACGATCGACTACCCGGTGCTGATGGCCGCCAGCCTGATGGCGATGGCGCCGGTGCTCATCATGTTCGTCGTGCTGCAGCGTCGGGTGATGGACGGGCTCGCGTCGTCCGGTCTGAAGTGACCACCGCGACCCCCGGCCTGGAGGCCCGTCCCGCGTCCCGCGCGGTCCTCGCCGCCGCCGTGGGGTCACCGGACGACTCCGCCACGGTGGCGGCCGCACTGGCCGCCACCGTGGCCGACGCCGGACCCGCGGAGCGGGACGCACTGCTGGTCGCAGCGCTCCGCGCCGCCGTGCCGGACACCGCCGTCGCCCTCGCGGAGCGCGGGTTCCCGCGGAGCCTGGCCGAGGCGTCCGTCGCCGACGTCGACCGCAAGCTCGCACGCTACGGCCTGCAGGGCACGGGGGTGGAGTGGCTCGTCGCCGTGGCGACCGGGCGCGTGGTGGCCGTGGGGCGCCTCCAGTTCGAACTCGGCGACCACCTGGCGGACGGCACGCCGGCCTGGGGCGTGCACGTGCCGGAGACCGGGCCGCTCGACCCGGCCGCCTGTGACCGCTCGTTCGCCCGCGCGCCCGAGGTCCTGCGCGGCCTCGCACCGCAGCTCACTGCGGACCGGTGGCAGTGCCGCTCGTGGATGCTCGATCCGGGGCTGGCCGCCGCGCTCGGTCCCGACGCCAACCTCGTGCGCTTCGCCCGGCGTTTCCGGCTCGCTCCGCCAGGGGAGCACGACGCGACCGAGGGGGACGCCAGCGTCGCCAAGTTCGTCTTCGGGGTGCCGCTGGCGACCGCCCGTGCCGCGGCGCCGACCGGCCGGTTGCGCGCGGCCGTGCTCGAGCGCTGGGCGAGCGGCGCGCACTGGACCGAACGGACCGGCACCGCACCGGTGACCTGATCACCCGACGCCGCGGCCGCGTACCGTGCACGACATGACGAAGCCCGACCACGACCACCTCGACGACGGCGTCGACATGACCTTCGAGGAACGCCGGCAGGACACGTTCCGCCGCATGTCCGGATCCGACGAGCACGACGCCGATCCGCGGGTCGAGGTGTCCCGAGCCGAGGACGGCGACGTCCGCATCGACGTCGCCGACACCGCGGCGGTCCGACCCGGCGAGTGACGCCCGTTCCGGCCCTGGTCCGCCGGGGTCGGTGGGGCAAGGCATGATCGTGTCGTGCACCTCGTCCTCCGCCGCGTCGACGGCGGCGTCCTCGCGACGCCCCTGACCGACGCGGGGACCGCCGGGGGCGAGTCGATCCGCCTGGCCGAGTCGGGCCTCCCGGCCTTCGTCGCGGCGCACGACGCACCGAGCGTGCGCTGGGTGTGGGACGACACCGCGCGCTGGTACCCGGCCGTGCTGGCCGCGGGCGGTCGGGTCGGTCGCTGCGTCGACCTGCGGCTCGGTCGTCGCGTGTTGCGTGCTGCGCTCGCAGCACGGGGGTCCGCGCTGGCCGTGGCACCCGCCGACACCCTCGACGCACCCGTCGCGGAGGCCCGGGTCGTCCGGCCGACGCAGGCCCAGCTCTTCGACGACGCCCTGTTCACCGCCTCCGTGCCGGACGACGAAGTCGACCCGGTCGCGGAGTTCCGGGCGCAGCTCGCCGCGGTCGCCGGGTCGACCGCCCCCGGCGCGCTCCGCCTGCTGCTCACCGCCGAGTCCGCAGGGGCCCTCGTCGCGGCCGAGATGCTGCACGCCGGACTGCCGTGGCGCGCCGACGTGCACGAGCGCCTGCTCGAGGACGCCCTCGGACCGCGCGTGCCCTACGGCGTCCGGCCGCGTCGCCTCGAGGAGATCGCCGCCGTCGTGCGCGAGCGCCTCGACGACCCCGGGCTCAACCCGGACTCGCCCGCCGACGTCCTGAAGGCGCTCCGCCGGGTCGGCCTGATGGTCACCAGCACCCGGAAGTGGGAGCTGCAGGAGATCGAGCACCCCGTCATCGAGCCGTTGCTCGAGTACAAGCGGCTGGCACGGCTGCTCACCGCCAACGGTTGGACCTGGCTCGACGACTGGATCCGCGACGGCCGGTTCCACCCGAAGTACGTCGTCGGTGGCGTCGTCACCGGGCGCTGGGCGGCCGACGGTGGGGGAGCGATGCAGTTGCCGAAGGGCATCCGCGGGGCGGTCATCGCCGACCCCGGGTGGAAGCTCGTCGTGGCGGACGCCGCGCAGCTGGAGCCCCGGGTGCTCGCCGCGATGTCCGGCGACCGGGCGATGGCGGCGGCCGGCGACGGGCGCGACCTGTACGACGGCGTGGTTGCCTCGGGAGCGGTCGAGACCCGGCAGCAGGCGAAGGTGGCGATGCTCGGCGCGATGTACGGGGCGACCCAGGGCGAGGGGGGTCGGCTCGTGCCGCGCCTGGTCCGGGCGTTCCCGCAGGCGCTCGACATGGTGGAACGGGCGGCGCGTGCGGGGGAGCGCGGCGAACCCGTGACGACGCTGCTCGGGCGGACGTCGCCGGTGCCCGACGACTCGTGGTTCGAGGCGCGGAACCAGGCGTACACGGTCGAGGGCACACCGGCGATGCAGCGTGCGGTCGAGTCCCGTGCCCGGAGCTGGGGGCGGTTCACCCGGAACTTCGTGGTGCAGGGGACCGCGGCGGAGTGGGCGCTCGCGTGGATGGGGTCCCTGCGGTCACGGTTGCTCGCGCGGTTCCCCGGCGCGGTGACGGACGGGCCGCACCTGGTGTTCTTCGTGCACGACGAGATCGTGGTGCACGCCCCGGCGGAGCATGCCGAGTGGGTGGCGCAGCAGATCCGGGAGGCCGCGGTCGATGCCGGACGGCTGTTGTTCCAGGACTTCCCGGTGACGTTCCCGCTGTCGGTCGGGGTGGTGGGGGCGTACTCGGAGGCGAAGGACTGAGGTAGCCGGGGCTCACGGGCCGCCGAGTTGTGCCACTGAAACACCTATGTCAGTGTTCGGCGATGGCTGTTGGCCGGTGCTCTCCCTCCGAGCGCCCAGAAACGATCGGACAGATCGATGCGTGTCCTCTCGTGGCAGCGGTTCGACATCGGGCTGCGGCTCGTCCTCTGCAGTGGCCCTGCGCTGATCTGCGTGTTCTCCCTGGCCGAGTTCCCGGAAGCGAGCGGCTGGTGGATGCTGGGCATCGGGACCGCGTCGATCGTGCTGATGCTCAGCACCCCGGCAGTCGGCATCATCGCGACCCGTAACGCCCTCTGGCTCGTCGCGGCGCCGTTCTGGGGCGTCCGGGTCAAGATCGGCGACATCGCCTCCGTAGCGAGCGCGGACGTGCGACCGATGGAGGACTTCGGTGGGTGGGGCATCAAGGGCAGGAGCCGCCGCGGTGGTCTGCTCCTGGCAGCGGACGGCCAGCGCGCCGTACGCATCGCTCGGCTGAACGGACAGGTCTTCCTCGCCACCTCCGATGCTGCCGACGGTGTGGCCAGCGCGATCGGTCGCATGGTCGCTCGGCGGTCGTAGCCACGCGGCCGGGACAGCTCCCGGCGGCTTCGGGCAGGGTGGACGGATGCACACCGAACACGGGGACGCCGCCGACCGCACCGTCGGCGAAGTCGACCTGACCCGCTGGCGCTCCCGTGCCGGCCGCAGTGTCGCCGGTGCGTGGACCGCGCTCGGCAAGCGCTTCGGGGCCATGCCGCTCCTGCTGTTGACGCTCGCCATCGGGCTGGGTGTCGCCGTCCTCGCCACGTGGATCGCCTCCGAGGTCTACGACGCCGTCCGTGAAGCCGACGACGTCGCGGTGCTCGACCGACCCGTCCTCGACTGGGCGCTCACACTCCGATCACCCACGGCGGACACCCTCGTCACCTGGTGGACCGACATCGCGGGGACGATCGGGATGCCGATCGTCGCGCTCGGGTTCCTGGTCGGCTTCACGATCCAGCGCCGTGCATGGACGCCGCTGGTGCTCCTGGTCGCCGCGAGCGGTGGTTCGCTGCTCATGACGATCGCGGGAAAGGACCTGATCGGTCGCGCCCGGCCGCCGCTGTCCGACGCGGTACCGCCGTACGAGACGTCGCCGTCGTTCCCGTCGGGGCACACGCTCAACTCCACGGTGATCGTGGGCACCATCGTGTACCTGCTGCTCCTGCGGCAGTCGCGCGTCGTCACCCGGGTGTGGACGATCGTCGTGGGCACCCTGTTCGTGCTGTCGGTCGGGGCGTCGCGGGTGTTCCTCGGGCACCACTGGCTGACCGACGTGCTGGCGGCGTGGGCGCTCGGGCTCGCCTGGCTCGCCCTCGTGATCACGGCGCACCGGTTGTACCTGACGGCGCTTCACCGCGGTGCCGAGCCCGCGCCGGACGTCGACCGCATCACTTCGTGAGCAGAAGAAGTCGGGTCGTTCGGCCGCACCCGACATCTTCTGCTCACGAAGTCGCCAAGCCCCGCCCCGCGCACCCGGCCCAACGGCAGAGCGCCGTCAGCCGCGACCGGTAGGTTGCCGGGCATGGAAGAACGGGTCTTCGGCGGCAGGTACCGCGTCACGGGCACGCTCGGACACGGTGGCATGGCGTCCGTGTACCGGGCGGTCGACGAGCAGCTCGGTCGCGAGGTCGCGGTCAAGGTGTTCCGCATCGGCCCCGTCGACCGCGGTGAGCGCGCCCGCGCCGAGGCGGAGATCCAGACCCTCGCGACGCTGCGTGCCCCGGAACTCGTCACGCTCTACGACGCCGCACTCGACGACGTCGACGGTGACTCGTACCTCGTCATGGAGCTCGTGCCGGGCAGTGACCTCGCCACCCGTCTGCGCGAAGGGCCCCTCGACCCCGCGACCGCCGCCCGCCTGGGTGCGCAGGTCGCCGACGGCCTGGCCGCGGTGCACGCGCAGGGGATCGTCCACCGTGACGTGAAGCCCGCGAACGTGCTGCTCGAGAGCGACGGCCGGCACGTCAAGCTCGCCGACTTCGGGATCGCCCTGCTCCGTGACGCCTCACGCGTGACGGGGACGGGGACCGTGATGGGGACGGCCGCGTACCTGGCCCCGGAGCAGGTCCTGGCGAAGGAGATCACCGGCAAGGCCGACGTCTACTCGCTCGGGCTCGTGCTGCTCGAGTGCATGACCGGTCGTCAGCCGTTCCCGGGCAGCGCCGTCGAGTCGGCCACCGCTCGGCTCACCCGTTCGCCCGAGATCGACCGGCAGCTGCCCACGGCCTGGCGCACCCTGCTGCACGTGATGACGGCGCAGGACCCGGCGGAGCGACCGACGGCAGCCGAGGCCGCCGAGCGTCTGCGTGCCCTGGGCCGTGACGAGCCGACGAACGCCACGCAGCTCCTGCCCGGCACACCCGGCGTGGTGACGGCTGCGGCCGCCGGTGCCGCGGGTGCCGCAGTCGGGGCCGGTGCCGCAGCCGCCGCGAACGCCGACGACCGGACGCAGGCGATGCCGGCGAGCGAACTGCCGAACGGCGGCGTGCGCCCGGGCGACGACGCCACGCGGGTCCTCGACACCCAGCGGCCGAACCCCGCCGACGACGTCTCGACGACCGTCCTCGGTGCCCAGGCGAACGACCGCGGCGCATCGGGCCCGAGCGGGCCGACCCCGCCGCCGGCCCCGCCCGTCCGCCCGACGCCGAGCCGCGGGCCGCAGGACGAGCCGGAGAAGAAGAAGCGCGGGCCGCTCGTCGCCGCCATCGTCGTGATCGTCCTGGTGCTCATCGGCATCGGGGTCGCGGTGTTCGCCCTGAACGGCGACGACGACGGCACACCGGCCCCGACCGACACCACCTCGACCGCGCCGACCGAGCAGCAGCCGAGCGAGGACCCCGGCGAGGAGCAGCAGCCGAGCGAACCCGCCGAGCAGCAGCCGTCGCAGGAGCAGCAGCCCTCGCAGCCGGCCGAGGAACCGAGCGAGGAGCCGAGCGAACCGACCGAGCCGGAACAGCCCACGCAGGACCCGCCCGTCGGCCCCGAGCCGAGCGCCCCGGCGTCGAACCCCGTGCAGGAGCCGCAGGACGGCACCGGCGCGGTCGACACCTCGTCGGACACCGCTCCCGGCAAGTCCGGCAGCGCTCCAGGGAAGAACAAGGACTGACACGCCGGGGTTTTCGTCCAGTCCCTGGAGCAAATAGGCTCGGTCCGTGCGAGAACTGCAACGGAGCGGTGGTCCGACGACGGCCGTGGCGGCTCGGAACGGTGTCGGCTTCGACTGTGCAGAAGGTTGGCTCGTCGAACGACCGGCGGGCGTGTCCGTGGCCGAGGCGATCGTCCCCGGGTTCTCCGGTCGAACGATCGCGTCCGGTGACGAGCTCTCCTGGGTCTGGTTCCCCGAGCGGACCCTGCCCGACGGGGCATCGGAACCGACCGAAGCCGACCTGCCGCACTTCTGGGACGCCACCGCCTTCGCCGTCGACGTCGTCTTCACCGACGGCTCGCGGCTTCGTGACCACGTGGCGACCCGCGACCAGTACGGCGATGCGGTCACCCCGGACGCGCAGGACGCGGCCCGCAAGCAGTGGGTGGACCAGTGGAACCGTCGCGTGGTCGACCTCACGCCGTTCGCGGGGTTGGTCGTCGACCGCCTGGAGGCCCGGCTCGGCTCCGATGCACCGGCTACGGACGCCGACGGTGCGCGTCCGGCGCTGCGCGGCTGGCTCGACGCCGTCCGCATCGCCCCCGCGCGCCCGATCCCGACGACCCCGCTCGACCACGTCCGGACGACCCGCGGCACCCAGGCGTCCTCGCGGTTCTCCCGCGGGAACAACGCTCCGCTCGTCGGCGTCCCGCACGGTGGGGTGTTCGGCCTGCCGATGACGGACGCGTCGAGCAACCGCTGGCCGTACGCGTACCAGGAGCACGACCGGCTCGACGACCATGGACGACTCCGTCCTGCGATCCAGGCCTTCGCGACGAGCCACATCCCGTCGCCGTGGATGGGGGACCGCGGGGTGTTCCAGGTGATGCCCTCGCCGCTCGACACCCCCGACGTCGACCGGGCCGCCCGCGCGCTCGGGTTCGACCACGAGGACGAGCAGGACGGCCCGCACCGCTACCGCGTCGCCCTCGAGCACGGTGTGACCGCCGAGCTGACCGCGGGGGAGTTCGCCCTCGGGTTCCGGTTCACCGGCACCCGCAGCGTCGTGCTCGACCACCACGGCCGGGTCTCCGACGTCTCCGTGACGATCACCGACGGCACCGCCGTGGTCGAGGCGGTCCTCGACGACCGACCTGGCACGCCACCGCACCACGTGCACCTCCGGATCGCGGGGGTCACGGCCGACCACACGACGATCGGCGAGCACGAGCTGCGCGGCTGGCTGTCCGTCGGGGAGGCCGGGGGCACGGACGGTCCGGTCGACGTCCTGCTCGGCATCTCGACCGTCTCGATCGAGGACGCCCGCGCGAACCTCGACGTCGCCGGCTCGTTCGACGCCATGTGCTCCCGGGCCGAGGCGCTGTGGACGGAGAAGCTCGCGACGCTGACCTTCGACGGCGCGACACCCGACCAGCTGACGAGCCTGTACTCCGGCCTCTACCGGCTGTTCCTCTACCCGAACCGCGCCGGCGAGACCGCCCTGACCGGCACCCCGCGGCACCGCTCCCCGTACGGCGACGTGCTGGCGGAACCGATCCGCGACGAGCCCGGACCAGAGGTCGTGGAGGGCCCGTTCACCACCACGAACGGCTTCTGGGACACCTACCGCACGGCCTGGCCGCTCCTCGGACTCCTGACCCCCGAGACCGCTGGCGAGCTCGCGCAGGGCTTCGTCGAGCACCACCACGACGGCGGGTGGACGCCCCGCTGGAGTGCCCCGGGCGCCGAGGACTGCATGACCGGCACCACGAGCGACACCGTCTTCGCCGACCTCGCGGTGAAGGGCGTGCGCGGCTTCGACCTGGCCGAGGCGTACCGGAGCGCGGTGCGGAACGCGACCGTCCCGCCGCGTGACGAGCGCGTCGGACGCAAGGGGAGCCTCCCGGGCGCCTTCCGTGGCCACGTCGACACGGCGACCCACGAGGGGATGTCGTGGACCCTGGACGCGGCGATCAACGACTGGGGTCTGGCCGTCATGGCGGGCCTGCTGGCGTCACGGGCGCGGACGCCCGCCGACCTGTCGCGCTACGAGGCCGAGGCCGAGTGGTTCGCCCGCCGGTCCCTGCAGTACCGGCACGTCTTCGACTCCGAGCGCGGGTTCTTCATCGGGCGCGACCCCGACGGTTCGTGGCGGGTCGGCACCGAGTTCGACCCGCGTGACTGGGGTGACGACTACACGGAGACGAACGCGTGGGGCACCGCCTTCACGGCCCCGCACGACGGTGCCGGCGTCGTCGACCTGCACGGCGGCCCCGAGCGGTTCGACGCGGCGCTCGACGCGTTCTTCGCGACCCCCGAGACCGGCGCCCTGGCACGCTCCGGCTCGTACGGGTTCCCGATCCACGAGATGACCGAGGCCCGCGACGTCCGGATGGGCATGCTCGGGCTGTCGAACCAGCCCGCGCACCACATCCCCTTCTTCCCGATGTTCACGGGGCGGCACGACGACGCACACCGCATCGTCCGCGAATCGCTCGAGCGGCTGTTCGTCGGATCCGACCTCGGGCAGGGCTACCCGGGCGACGAGGACAACGGTGAGATGAGCGCCTGGTACGTCTTCGCCACCATCGGCCTGTACCCGCTGGCGCCGTCGACCGGTACCTACGTGCTCGTACCGCCGTCGGTCCGCAGGACGGTGCTGCGACAGCTGGGAGGAACGGAGACGGTCATCGAGATCGCCACCGGCTCCGCAGGCGCCTACGTGGCGTCGGTGACGGTCGACGGCTCGCCCTGGACGTCCGTCACCATCCCGCACAGCGTGGTCCTGGCCGCGTCGCGGGTCGAGTTCACCCTGTCCGACGAACCGCAGGGATGGGCCTCGGACACCCGCCCCGTCTCGGCCTCCGACGTGCACGGCTACCGGGACGCCCCGGTGGACGTCCTGCCCGTCGGGGTCTCGGCGCTCACCGACGACACCGGCCGCACCGTCACGGCGCTCGCCGTGGGGGAGTCCGTGTCCTTCGACGTGACGTGCCCCGCCGCCTCGCTGTACACCGTGACGGTCGCATCGCCGGGCTCCTACTCGTGGCAGGTCGCCCTCGACGACGCCGTCACCGCGGTCGACGGCGCCGAGTTCACGTGGGCCGGGCAGACCCGGGTGTTCCGGATCATCGGCGGTGGTTCGTCGTTCGTGTTCACCGCCGGGACGGACCTGCCGCTCACGCAGCTCGAACTCATCGCGGCCGACGGACAGCGTTGACCCGGCGTTCACCGAGCGGGAGCATGCTCGGCCCATGTCGATGAGCGCACCGTTCGATCCCGAACAGCAGGGCCGGTCCATCCCCGTGGACGGCAGTGACGAGTCCGAGCTCGAGATGGAGGAGGACCGCGGCGCCGACGTCGGCGACGACTCCGCCGACCCGAGTGTCTCGCCCGTCAGTCACCACGACGAGGACGAGGCCGGTGGCGGCCCGGTGTTCCGGCGTCCGCAGGTCGGTGAGCGCCTCCGGCCGGAGGACCTCGCCGACTGATCGGTACCGCAGGGCCTGTTCGGAGGCGACGCTCATGCGCGACCGGCATGCTCGTCGGCATGTCGATTGCGAACACGTTCGATCCGTCCGGTGGCCGTGCGATCCCGGAGGACCAGGTCCGCGAGGACGGGCTCGAACTCGACGAGGACCCGGCGATGCTGGGGATCTCGTTCGACGTCGTGGGTGGTGCTTCGGCCGATCCCGCCGGGGTGTCCCCGGTCGACGTGAACGTGCCGACGCCGCGGTCTGCGGACTCCGCCTCCGGCGACTAGCGCACGCCCGGTCGAATCGGGCGAGTGGCCCCACCTGGCCGGTAGTATTCCGGAATGGTACCGACGGCCTACGTGGACGAGTCCGAGCCCGGAGACGAACGTGACCCCGGCGCGTACATCCTCGGGGCGGTGACAGTTGCCGACAGCGATGCTGAGCGGTTCCGGGACTCGCTCTGCGCCATCAAGCCACGGTCGGCGCGGAAGCTGCACTGGTCCGAGAGTGACGCTCGGCACCGCACCGGGATCGTCGGGATGCTGTGCGACCATCCGTTCGAAGCCATCGGGGTCGTGAGCGTGACTGACCGATCCGTCCGGAGCGAGCGTCGTCGCCGTCTTGCTCTTGAGCACTTGATCTCGAACTCCGCGCGGGCGGTGTCGACCGAGTCGTCCTCGAATCTCGCGGGCCCTCGGACCGGAACGATCGCGCGCACCTCGACGCCCTGCGGTCACGCAAGTTGGTTCACGGGCTGGTGTTCGAGCACCTGCCGGGTGGCCGCGAGCCACTTCTCTGGGCGGCGG
This sequence comes from Curtobacterium aurantiacum, assembly GCF_018598555.1. Lineage (GTDB taxonomy): Bacteria > Actinomycetota > Actinomycetes > Actinomycetales > Microbacteriaceae > Curtobacterium > Curtobacterium aurantiacum. Next base: position 203,745 of record NZ_JAHEWN010000003.1, on the reverse strand, counting down.
ATGCGGTCTGCGGCGTGGTCGCGCTGGCCCGGCGAGGGGAAACGGCCTACCTCGAGCAGCTGGACCATGTGCTGAGCGTCCACGAGCACCGTCGGTGAACGCGCGAATCCCCGGGCCCCGCTATACCGCAGGATCTCCCGGGGATCACTTCCGCACCCACCTCGATGGGGCGACTGGTCTCAGTGTGACATATCAGGCGGGATGGCGGAAGGGTCGGAGACCCGGTACTTGAACCCGACGTGTGAGCCGGTGAAGCCGAGGCGCTCGTAGAACCGGTGCGCAACCTCGTGCGGCGCTGATCGGGTCGTCGGACAACAGCGCCATGAGTGCGTCGAGGTCCTCGTCCACGGCGTTCCGCAGCGTCAGTTCGCCGGAGCGTGTGGTCAGACGGACGGGCAGGGCGAGAGCGTGGAGCACGACCCCACCCTGCCCGAGTCGACCGGGCCGTTCCGGTTCAGGGAACGGTGTGTCCTGCCGCGGTGAAGATCCGGTACCACTCCTCGCGTGACAGCTCGACGTCCGAGCCGGCGGCCGAGTCCCGCACGCGCTGCGGGTTCGTCGTGCCGAGGACGACCTGGAAGTGCGCGGGGTGGCGGGTGATCCACGCGACCGCGATGCCGGTGGGGGTGACCCCGTGCGCGGTGGCGACCTCCTCGAGCACGTCGTTCAGCTCGGCGTACTGCTCACGGTCGCCCAGGAAGACGCCGTCGAAGAAGCCCTTCTGGAACGGCGACCAGGCCTGCAGGGTGATGTCGTTGATCCGCGAGTAGTTGAGGATGTCGTTGTCGCGATCGACCGACTGCTCGAGGCCACCCATGTTCGCTGTCAAGCCCTGCGAGATCACGTTGGCGTGCGTGATGCTCAGCTGCACCTGGTTGAACGCGAGCGGCTGGCGGACGTGCTTCTTGAGCAGGTCGACCTGGCCGGGGGTGTGGTTCGAGACGCCGAAGTGGTGCACCTTGCCGGCGGCGTGCAGCTCGTCGAAGGCCTTCGCGACCTCTTCCGGCTCGACCAGGGCGTCGGGGCGGTGCAGCAGCAGGACGTCGACGTACTCGGTCTGCAGCGCCTCGAGCGATTCGTGCACGGACTCGAGGATGTGCTCGTACGAGAAGTCGAAGTAGGCGCCCTTCGGCGTCGGCCGGATGCCGACCTTGGTCTGCAGCACGATCTCGGCGCGCTCCGCGGGCGACAGCGTGACAGCCGCGCCGAACCGCTCCTCGCAGCCGTGCCACTCGCCGTAGACCGCGGCGTGGTCGAACATGTTCACGCCCGCATCACGCGAGGCGCTGTAGAGCGAACGGATGTCCTCGTCGCTCATGTCGTTGATCCGCATCAGTCCGACGACGACGTCGGAGGCGGTGAGGTCCGTCTGTGGCAACTCCAGTGTCTTCACGCCGTCGATCCTGCCAGCCGAACCCCGGCACAGGCAGGCCCTGCCAGTACCTCAGGCGCGGTCGGGCACCAGGACGGCGAGCACCTCGGAGCGGTCGGCCCACGTACCGATGAGCGTCTCGCCCTCGGGCAGGGCCGTGCCGACGACCCGTGCGACGACGATCGTGCCGTGGTCGGTCGCGATCGAGGTCACCGCATCCGCAGTGGTCGCTCGCACCGAGGTGACGGTGTGGGAGTCCGGAGCGGAGCCGCTGCCGTGGGCCCAGGCGTCCTTCGACCGCCGTCCGGCACCGTTCGCCAGTTCGAGCTCGGCTTCGTGCCCGCCGGTGACGATCGCGCGGCGCAGGACGTCGGCGTGGACCGGATCGACCACGGCGTCGTACACCCACCGTCGTCCCAGCACGGAGTGGTCCATCTCGGTGACCAGGAACGCGTCGGCGCCGGGCAGTGGTGCATCCCGGTAGGTCAGTGGCGCCTGCAGGACCCGGCCGTCCTCGGTGCGGACGAGCAGCACCTCGATGCCGACCTCGCCGGCGGGGTCGTCGAAGCGGAACTGCCCGACGATCTCGAGCGCGGCTCCTGCGACGACGCCGCTCCACGCCTGGTCGGGGAGCCAGGCGGCGAGCGCCTCGGCCTTGGAGGGGCGGAGCGTTGCCTGCTCGATGACTGCCATGTCCTGACCGTACTGCCGCGCAGCACCCTGCCGTCGGCGCACCTCGAGGTCAGTGGACGGAGAACCCCCCGTCCACCGCGATGGCCTGTCCGGTGACGTAGGCCGACCCGGGTCCGGCGAGGAACACCGCCGCCGCGGCGAAGTCCGACGCGAGCCCGTTCCGCCCGACCAGCGTCCGCGCGGCGAGGGCCGCGACCGTCGCCGGGTCGGACCCGAGACGCTCGTTGAGTGGGGTGCGCACGAAACCGGGGACGAGGACGTTGGAGGTGATCCCCTGCGCGGACCAGGCCTCTGCCTGGGACCGGGCCAGCGCCTCTCCCCACCGGCACGGCCAGCCCGCCGCTGGCGCGTCGGTCCGGAACCGGCGGCGGGGCCCCGACCGGCCTTGGAGACCCCGTACGCGCCGCTGGCGGCGAAGGGGCGGTGGGCCTGCTGTGAACTGATCGACACGATCCGCCCGTACCCACGTGCCGCCATGCCGGGTGCGAGCCGCTGCCCGAGCACGAACGGTGCGTCGAGGTTGACGGCCATCGTGGCGTCCCAGGTGGCCTCGTCGAGTTCCGGCATCGGCGGCCGCAGGTTGATCCCGGCGGAGTTCACCAGCACGTCGACGTCTCCGGCGGCGTCCGCGAGTGCGTGTGCGCCAGCGCGGGAGGAGAGGTCCGCGACGATGCCCTCAGCCGAGCGGCCCGTCTGGCGGATGCCGGCGACGGTGGTGTCGATGGTCGCGGACGTCCGGGCGGCGACGAGGACGCGGGCACCCGCATCGGCGAGTGCGGTGGCGATCGCTCGACCGATGCCGGAGCTGCCTCCCGTCACGAGTGCGGTGCGGCCGTCGAGGCCGAAGAGCTGCTGCAGCGACATCCGGTCAGGCTACCGAGGCCCGTACGCTGGGCCGGTGCGTGACGACCTGCTGCCGATGCTCGCCTGCCCTGTGTGCGCCGAGCCCCTCGGCCGCGTCGACGGCGGCCAGGTCGGCTGCCCGAACGGTCACCGGTTCGACGAGGCGAAGCAGGGCCACCTGACGCTCCTGCCCGCGAAGCGGCGCGCACTCACCGCGGACACCCCGGAGATGGTTGACGCGCGGCTGCGGTTCCTGGGGCGCGGGCACTACGCGCCCGTCGAGCGGGCGCTCGCCGCGATCGTCGCGGACGCCACCGCGCCCGGCATCGTGCTCGATGTCGGTTCGGGCCCGGGGACCTACCTGGCGCATGCGCTGCGCGCGGCGGCCGGGAGGCTCGGGGTCGCGTTGGACTTGTCGGCCGTCGCGATCCGGCGTGCGGCACGCGTCCACGAGCGTGTGGGGGCCGTCGTCGGGGACGTGACCGAGCGCCTCCCGGTCGTCGACGGCGCTGCCGCCGTCCTGCTCGACGTCTTCGCACCCCGCAACCAGACGGAGTACGCCCGCGTCCTGCACCCGGACGGCGTGCTCGCGGTGGTGACCCCGCGGACCGGCCACCTGGCGGAGCTCGCCGAGGCGACGATCAGCGTGGACCCGGAGAAGGAGCGCCGGCTGCACGACTCCCTGACGCCGTCGTTCACGCTGCGGTCCTCCGAGGACCTGACGTGGACCATGGAGCTGTCGGCGGAGGACGTCCACGACGTGGTGCACATGGGGCCGAGCCACCACCACGTCGCAGCGGACACCGTGTTCGAGCCGGCGACGGTGACGGCCGCGGTGACCGTGTCGACGTGGACGCCGACCCGCTGACCGCGGCCGCCGGGACCGACTAGTCGCCAGCCGGGGCGACGTCGAGCTGCCAGACCACGCCGAAGCGGTCGCGCAGCTGCCCGGCCAACGGCGCCCAGGCCGAGGGCTCCAGGGGCTGCCGGACCTCGGCGCCGTCGGACAGTGCGGCCCAGTACCGCTCGATCTCGGCGGTGTCGTCGCCGTGCACGAACACGTAGAAGGCGTTCGATCCCTGGTCGTAGGGCTGCCCGGGCCAGACGTCGAAGGCCATGACGCGGAAGCCGGCGGCCGTGGAGACCTGACCGAACACGATCCGGTCCGCCCAGGCCGGGTCGTCCAGGGCACCCATCTGGCCGTATGTGGCGACGGTGACCTCGCCGCCGAAGACCGATGCGTAGAAGTCGAGCGCCGCGCGGGCGTCGCCGTCGAAGTTGAGGTGGGTTGTCGTTTCGATGCTCATGGGACGAGGATGTCGGGCAATGCGGTCAGGTCGTGTCCGCTTCTCGGACGAAGATGGACGCCATGGCCGGACCCTCCGCACGGATGCTCGCGCTGCTCTCCCTGCTCCAGGTGCACCGCGACTGGCCGGGCGACGAACTCGCCGGGCGGCTCGAGGTGAGTCCCCGCACCGTCCGCCGCGACGTCGATCGGCTCCGCGGGCTCGGGTACCGGGTCGAGGCGCTCCGCGGGCCCGCTGGCGGCTACCGGCTCGAGGCGGGCTCCGACCTGCCCCCGCTGCTCTTCGACGACGACCAGGCGGTGGCGATCGCCCTGGCGCTCGCCGTGGCGCCGGCCTCGGGGGCGGACGTCGCCGAGTCGGCAGCCCGCGCCCTGGCGACCGTCCGGCAGGTGATGCCCGCGCGGCTGCGGTCCCGGGTCGACGCGGTGCAGGCCGTGACCGCGACGAGCCGGACCACGACCGACCCTGACGTCCTGGTGGCGGTGAGCGAGGCCGTCCACCTGCAGGAGGTGTTCCGCTTCGGCTACGGCGAGGACGAGACCCCGCGCCGGGTGGAACCGCACGCCGTCGTCGCCCGGAACGGTCGCTGGTACCTGCTCGACTGGGATGCCGACCGCGACGACTGGCGCACCCACCGCATCGACCGGATCACGCCGCGGATGCGCACCCGTGTCCCCTTCACGCCGCGACCGATCCCCGGTGGCGATGCGGCCGCGTTCGTGTCCGCGCGGTTCAAGGGGTCGGCGGTCGACGACGTGTGGCCGTGCACCGGTTCGGTGACCACGACGGCGGGCGATGCGCGGCGGATCGCGCCGTACCTGCCCGAGGACGCCGTGGTCGAGCCGCTCGAGGACGACTGGGTCAGCGTCACCCTCGGATCGTGGTCGTGGGATGGGCTCGCCGGCGTGGTCGCGGGACTTGCGGTCGACTTCGTCGTCGTGGGTCCGGACGAGCTCGTCGAGGCCGTGGCCGACCTCGTCGACCGGTTGCGCTCGGCCGGCACGCGGGGACCAGCGTGATCAGTGGCGACCGGTCCAGAGCGCGTGGTCCAGCCAACCGGCACCGACACCCATCGACGAGAGATCGACGTGTTCGTTGCTCGGGAAGGCCCCGAGGAGAGCGGCCACGCGCTCGGCCCAGTCGTGGTCGGACGGGATCGACCTGAGGAGGTAGGCCATCACCGCCATGGTGTTGTAGACACCGAACTGCTTCGGCGCATCGGTTCCCGAGAGATGTGCGAGGAGCGGTACAGCACCGGACCTCGGCCGTTTCGGGACCACGACCAACTTCCGGTTGAACAGACGCGCATGGTGTGCTGCGACGTTCCGGACGTAGTTGACCGAGGCGAGCCAGCTCAGCATCGTCTTCTTGGTCGGGACGCCGAACTCTCGGGCGATCCGGGTGGCGACGTCGTTACGGAGTCCGCCGTACAGCCGAGCGAGGTGTCCCAGCTCGAGGATTTCGGTGAGCGCCCAGATGGGCATCCGGTCGTCGTACTTGGTGCGGAAGTGGGCAACGAACGATTCATCCGAGGAATCCTGCCGTTCGCGGACGCGCTGCAGCCAAGCAGTGTGCGGGCTGGAGCCATCGGACGCATCGGCCCGGTGCGCGGTGAACGCCTCGGTGAAGAGCGACACGTCTTCATGGGCGAAGGGGGCGTGCTCCCCGAGGACGTGGCCTACCTGGGTCCGAACGGCCACCTCGATCCGCTCGACACCTTCGATCACCAGGAGCCGGAGACTCCGATCGAAGACGATGAGCGCTTCGGCTGCGGCGAGTTCCGTCCCTGCCCGGTACCGGTCCTGGACCTCGATGCGCCGACGGCCGTCGTCGTCGTCGATCTCGAACGAGGATTCACGGAAGGGATAGAGGTATCCGGTGAGGCGGTAGTAGCCGACTTCGCGCAGCACCGAGCCCGCGACGCCCCGATCACCGATGCGGACTCCCTTGGAAGCCAGCTTCTCGATCTGCTCACCGATCGAGAGCCACGGCTTCACGTACTCCATGCGCCCCCCCGAGACAAGAAAATCGGCCCGAGCCGTGAGGCGAGCGGGCCGATCGTGATGCCGAAACTCTACCAGGATCCGCGTCACGGGATCGAGCGCTCTCCACAGGCGTTAGGAGCGTGCATGCGTCCGCCAGGGCGGCGTCAGGGATCCGTTAGGAGCGGTCTGGAGGCCCGGCGCAGGACCCAACATCGGTTCGGCACCACAAGTGGTGCCGGTCCGCGTCACCCGGCGCGGACACCGCAGACCTTCTGGAGTCCCTCGTGTTCGACGTGTTCGTCGTCGCCGGTGTCCTCGCCGTGTTCGGCGTGGTGGCACTGATCGCCAAGGGGGTGGAACGGCTGTGATCGGCATCACCATCGCGGCCGCCGTCCTCGGTGTCGCCGCAGTCGTGTACCTCGTCTGGGCGCTCGTGCGTCCGGAGCGCTTCTAGTGGGCGCCGCGGACGTCTGTGCGGGCATCGCCCAGGTCGCCACCCTCGTCCTGCTGCTCGTCGTCGCCTACCGACCCGTCGGCGACTGGATGGCGAAGGTCTTCACGCCCGTCCGGCACAACCGCGTCGAGCGCGGGGTCTACCGCCTGATCGGGGTCGACCCCGACGCCGAGCAGTCCTGGCCCGTGTACCTGCGCGGCGTGCTGCTCTTCAGCGTCGCCGGGCTCCTGCTCGTCTACCTGCTGCAGCGCATCCAGGTCGTCCTGCCCGGCGACCTCGGGCTGCCGGCCGTCGGACCCTCGCTCGCGTTCAACACCGCGGCGTCGTTCGTCGCGAACACGAACTGGCAGTCCTACTCGCCCGAGGCCACCGTCGGCTACGCGGTGCAGATGGCCGGGCTCGCGGTGCAGAACTTCCTGTCCGCCGCCGTCGGGCTCGCGGTCGCCGTGGCCCTGGTGCGCGGGTTCGCCCGTCGGAAGTCCGGCACGCTCGGCAACGTCTGGGTGGACGTCGTCCGCGGCGTCGGCCGGCTGCTGCTGCCGGGGGCGTTCGTCTTCGCGATCGTGCTCGTCGCCGGCGGGGTCGTCCAGTCGTGGGGGAGCGGCACCGACGTCACCACGCTCATCGGCGGAACGCAGCACATCCCGGACGGGTTCGTCGCCTCGCAGGAGGCGATCAAGGAACTCGGCACGAACGGTGGCGGCTACTTCAACGCGAACTCGGCGCACCCGTTCGAGAACCCGCAGGCGTGGACGAACCTCGTCGAGATCTTCCTGATGCTCGTCATCCCGTTCTCGCTGCCGCGCACCTTCGGCCGCCTGGTCGGCGACGACCGCCAGGGCTACGCGATCCTCGCCGTGATGGGCGCGATCTTCCTCGTGTCGCTCTCGGTCATGTCGATCGCCGAACTCGGCGGAGCCGGTGTCGCCACGCACGCCGCGGGCGCCGCGATGGAGGGCAAGGAGACCCGTTTCGGGATCCTCGGCACGACGCTCTTCGGGACGACGTCGACCGCCACCTCGACCGGTGCGGTGAACGGCATGTTCGACAGCTTCACGCCGATCGGCGGGATGATGGCGATGCTCAACATGATGCTCGGCGAGGTCACCCCCGGCGGCGTCGGCTCCGGCCTGTACGGCATGCTCGTGCTCGCCGTCATCACGGTGTTCATCGGCGGCCTGCTGGTCGGTCGCACCCCGGAGTACCTCGGCAAGAAGATCCGCGCCAAGGAGATGACGTTCGCGGCGCTGTACATCCTCGTCACGCCGACGCTCGTGCTCCTCGCCACCGCCCTCTCGCTCGTGATCCCCGGGGTCCGCGAACAGGTGCTCGGGACGTCGATCTTCAACCCCGGCAACCACGGGTTGTCCGAGTTGCTCTACGCCTTCACCTCGGGCGCGAACAACAACGGGTCGGCCTTCGGCGGGCTCACCGCGAACACGACGTGGATGAACTCCGCGCTCGGTGTCGTGATGCTGCTCGGTCGCTTCCTGCCGATGGTGTTCGTCCTGGCGCTCGCCGGGTCCCTCGCCGCCCAGGACCGGGTGCCCGAGACCGTCGGCACGCTGCCCACCCACCGCCCGCTCTTCATCGGGCTGCTCGGCGGCGTCGCCGTCATCGTCACCGCACTCACCTACTTCCCGGTGCTCGCACTGGGTCCGCTCGCAGAAGGACTGTCATGACCATCGTGACCTCCGAGCACGAGGCGACCACCGCCTCCAGGCCGGCCACCCGCTCGTCCGCATTCGGACCCCGCCAACTGGTGGCGGGCCTCCCGGGAGCCCTGCGGAAACTCGATCCGCGACTCATGTGGCGGAACCCCGTCATGTTCATCGTCGAGGTCGGCGCGGCGCTGACGACGGTGGCCGCCGTCGTCGAGCCGTCCGCGTTCACCATCGCGATCGCCGTGTGGCTCTGGCTCACCGTCGTCTTCGCCAACCTGGCGGAGTCGGTCGCCGAGGGCCGCGGCAAGGCGCAGGCCGACACCCTGCGGAAGACCCGCTCGACCACGAGCGCCCGCCGGGTGCTCGGGTTCGCGACGACCGACGCGGCCGCGACCGGCAACGAGACCGAGGAGGTCGCGTCCGTCGACCTGGCGAAGGGCGACGTGGTCGTGGTCGTCGCCGGCGAGGTCATCCCCGGCGATGGCGACGTCATCGACGGCATCGCGTCGGTCGACGAGTCGGCCGTCACGGGTGAGTCCGCGCCGGTCATCCGCGAGTCCGGCGGTGACCGCAGTGCGGTCACCGGCGGCACCCGGGTGCTGTCGGACCGGATCGTGGTGCGCATCACCTCGACCCCGGGCGAGACCTTCATCGACCGGATGATCCGCCTGGTCGAGGGCGCGGCACGGCAGAAGACCCCGAACGAGATCGCGCTGAACATCCTGCTCGCCTCGCTCTCGATCGTGTTCGTGATCGTCTGCCTGACGATGCAGCCCATCGCGGGACTCGTCGGCGCGACCGTCAGTGTGCCGGTGCTCATCGCCCTGCTCGTCTGCCTCATCCCGACCACCATCGGGGCCCTGCTCTCCGCCATCGGCATCGCCGGCATGGACCGGCTCGTGCAGCACAACGTGCTCGCGATGTCGGGCCGCGCGGTCGAGGCCGCCGGAGACATCACGACGCTGCTGCTCGACAAGACCGGCACGATCACCTACGGCAACCGCCGGGCGTCGCGTGTGGTGCCGGTGCCGGGCGTGACGACCGCCGACCTGCTCGAGGCGGCGGCGCTGTCGAGTGCCGCCGACAGCACCCCGGAAGGACGCTCGATCGTCGACCTGGCGCGCGAGGACGGAGCCGCCGTGGGCCTGCCGGACGGAGCCGTCGAGGTGCCGTTCACGGCGCAGACGCGCATGTCCGGTCTCGACCTGCCGGACGGGTCGCAGATCCGGAAGGGCGCTGCTGCGGCAGTGCTCGCCTGGGCGGACACCACCGAAGCCGGTGTAGTGTCGGCCATCGACGCGACCGTCGCGGAGATCTCCGATCAGGGCGGCACCCCGCTCGTCGTCGGGCGTCGCTCCTCGACCGGCGCGGTCACGCTGCTCGGTGTCGTGCACCTGAAGGACGTCGTGAAGGACGGCATGGCGTCGCGGTTCGCCGAGCTCCGGTCGATGGGCATCCGCACGGTGATGATCACCGGCGACAACCCCCGCACCGCTGCCGCCATCGCCCACGAGGCCGGCGTCGACGACTTCCTCGCCGAGGCCACGCCGGAGGACAAGCTCGCCTACATCAAGCGCGAGCAGGAGGGCGGCAACCTCGTCGCCATGACCGGTGACGGCACCAATGACGCCCCGGCCCTGGCGCAGGCGGACGTCGGCGTCGCGATGAACACCGGCACGACGGCGGCGAAGGAGGCGGGCAACATGGTCGACCTCGACTCCGACCCGACCAAGCTCATCGACGTCGTCCGCATCGGCAAGCAGCTGCTCATCACCCGCGGTGCCCTGACCACCTTCTCCATCGCCAACGACGTCGCGAAGTACTTCGCGATCATCCCGGCGATGTTCCAGGCGGCCTTCCCCGGGCTCGCGGCGCTCAACATCATGGGGCTGCACAGCCCGTCGTCCGCCATCCTGTCGGCTGTCATCTTCAACGCGCTCGTCATCGTTGCGCTCATCCCGCTGTCCCTGCGCGGCGTCAAGTACCGCGCGGCCGCAGCGTCGTCGATCCTCGGCCGCAACCTGCTCGTCTACGGGCTGGGCGGCGTGGTCGTCCCCTTCATCGGCATCAAACTGATCGACCTCGTGGTCGGTCTCATCCCGGGGTTCTAGTCATGGCATCTGCACGTTCCACCTTCCGTTCCGCCGGTGTGGCCATCCGCCTCACCCTCGTCGCCACCGTCGTCCTGGGCGTCGGCTACCCGCTCGCTGTCTGGGGCGTCGGCCAGGCGGCGTTCCACGACCAGGCCAACGGCTCGATGGTCACGGACTCGTCCGGCGAGGTCGTCGGTTCCTCGCTGATCGGGCAGTCGTTCACGGGCGAGCAGGCGGACCGCTGGTTCCAGTCGCGGCCGTCCGCCGCCGGGGACGGGTACGACGCCGGGGCGTCCTCCGGCTCGAATCTCGGGCCGAACAACCCCGACCTGCTCAAGGCTGTGCAGGAACGCCGGGCGGCACTGGCAGAGGCCGACGGGGTCCCCGCCGCGCAGGTGCCCGCGGACGCGGTCACGGCGTCGGGTTCGGGCCTGGACCCGGACATCAGCCCCTCGTACGCGTCCCAGCAGGTGTCCCGTGTGGCGTCGGCACGGGGGTTGTCGGAGGACACCGTGCGGGCGCTCGTGCAGTCGCACACCGAGTCGCGGCAGCTCGGGTTCCTCGGTGAGCCCGTGGTGAACGTGCTCGCGCTGAACCTGGCGCTGGCGAAGGCGTCCTGACCGTGGGTGACCCCTCCGCAAGACACCGGTGCTCGCGCGTCGAACACCCGCAGACCGCGGTGCGACAGGTGAACACCGGTGTTTTGCGGGGAGCGGCCCCCCGACGCGAGAGGATGAGCACGTGAAGCGCGGGAAGCTGCGGGTCCTGCTCGGTGCGGCGCCCGGCGTCGGCAAGACCTACACGATGCTCGAAGAGGGGCGTCGGCTGCTCGACGAGGGTCGCGACGTGGTCGTCGCCGTCGTCGAGACGCACGAGCGCGCCGCCACCGCAGCACTGGTGAACGGGCTCGAGGTCGTCCCCCGACGCACCGTCTCGCACCGCGGTGTGGAGCTCGACGACCTCGACCTCGACGCCGTGATCGCCCGGGCCCCAGAGGTCGCGCTCGTCGACGAACTCGCGCACACGAACGCCCCCGGCAGCCCGAACGACAAGCGCTGGCAGGACGTCGAGGCGCTGCGGGACGCCGGCATCGACGTCATCTCGACCGTCAACGTGCAGCACATGCAGTCCCTCGGCGACGTGGTCCGCGAGATCACCGGCACCGTGCAGCGCGAGACCGTCCCCGACGCCGTGGTGCGTGCGGCCGACCAGATCGAGGTCGTCGACCTTGCCCCGGCAGCGTTGCGCGAGCGGCTCTCCGACGGACTCGTGTACCCGGCGGCCCGGATCGACGCCGCGCTGTCGAACTACTTCCGCCTCGGCAACCTCACCGCCCTGCGCGAGATCGCCCTCCTCTGGCTCGCCGACGAGGTCGACGACGCGCTCAAGGCCTACCGCGCCGAGCACGGCATCGAGCACCGGTGGGAGACCCGGGAGCGCGTGCTCGTCGCCCTGACCGGCGGCCCCGAGGGTGAGACCCTGCTGCGCCGCGGCGCGCGCATCGCCGCCCGCAGCGCCGGCGGTGAGCTCGCCGCCGTGCACGTCACGACGAACGACGGCCTGCGCGAGCGGCACCCCGGTGCGCTCGGCAAGCAGCGGACCCTGCTCGAGCAGCTGGGCGGCACCTACCACCAGGTCGTCGGCGACGACGTGCCGAGCACCCTCGTGCGCTTCGCGCGGTCGATCGACGCCACCCAGATCGTGATCGGGGTGAGCCGTCGCAGTCGCCTCGCGGCCGCCATGACCGGCCCGGGCATCGGCAACACCGTGATCCGCGAGTCCGGCGACATCGACGTGCACGTCGTCACGCACGAGCGGGCCGGCGGCGGGATCACCCTGCCCAAGCTCGGCGGCAGCCTGTCCCGCGGGCGGGTGGTCGCCGCGTTCGTGCTCTCGGTCCTGGTCGGGCCACTGCTCACGTGGGTGCTCTCGATCGGCAGCGACCCGGACGCCATCACGGTGGACGTCCTGGCGTACCAGCTGCTCGTGCTCGTCGTCGCGCTCGTGGGCGGGATGTGGCCGGCGGTGTTCACGGCCGTGCTGTCCGGACTGAGCCTCGACTACTTCTTCGTGCAACCCCTCTACATGGTCACCGTCCAGCAGCCGTGGCACCTGTTCGCCCTGGTCATGTACGTGATCAGTGCGGTGCTGGTCAGCTTCGTGGTCGACCGGTCCGCCCGTCGATCGCGTGCAGCCCGCCGTGCTTCGGCCGAGTCCGGGCTCCTGATGGGCATCGCCGGCAGCGTGCTCCGTGGCGACGACGCCCTGCAGGCACTGCTCGACCGCACACGAGAGGCGTTCGGCTTCGCCGGCGTCCGGATCCGCCAGGGCGACGAGGTGCCGGCCACTTCCGGTGAGTTCGGCGCGACGCCGGACGCGTCGACGACGCTGGCGTCCGGTGCCGTGCTCGAGTTCGCCGGGGCGCCTGACGACCCGACCCAGCGCCGACTGCTGCGGGTCGTCGAGCAGCAGCTCGACGCCGCCGTCGAGCACCGCGAGCTGACCCGCACCGCCGTCGGCGCCGAACGCATCGCCGCCGCCGACCGGGTCCGCAGCGCGCTGCTCGCGGCCGTCGGCCACGACGTGCGCCGCCCCATCGCAGCGGCCTCCGCCGCCGTGCAGACGCTGCGTGCGCCCGACATCGACCTGTCACGGGCCGACCGGGAGGCGCTGCTCGCGACCGCCGACGAGAGCCTCGGTCAGCTGGCGGTGCTGTTGGCAGACCTGTTGGACGTCAGCCGCGTGCAGGCCGGTGTCCTCGCGGTCACCCCGGCGTCGATCGCGCTCGAGACGGTGGTCGCTCCCGCGCTCGACGAGCTGGAGCTCGGCCCGGACGACGTCGACCTCGACCTGCCCGCCGACCTGCCGCCCGTGCTCGCCGACCCGGTCCTGCTGCAGCGGGTCGTCGTGAACCTGCTCGCGAACGCCGCCCGGTACGCACCGGACGGCACCCACGTCCGGGTCGCGGCCAGCGCATTCGCCGGCGGGGTCGAGCTCCGCGTCGCCGACCACGGCCCCGGGATCCCCGAGGACCGCCGCGACGAGGTGTTCCAGCCGTTCCAGCGGCTCGGCGACACCGACAACGAGACCGGCCTCGGCCTCGGCCTGGCCCTGGCGCGCGGGTTCACCGAGGGCATGGGCGGCACGATCGAGGTCGACGACACCCCGGGCGGTGGGCTCACCGTCGTGGTGCGGCTGCCGATCGCCGGGCACGTGGGAGTGGAGATCCGATGAAGGTCCTGATCGCCGACGACGACGCGCAGCTCGTCCGCGCGCTCTCGGTGACGCTCTCGGCGCGCGGGTACGCCGTCGTCACGGCACGGGACGGCCGCGAGGCGATCGACGCCGTCATCACCGAGCGCCCCGACCTGGTGCTGCTCGACCTCGGCATGCCCCGGCTCGACGGCATCGGGGTGCTCGAGGGCGTCCGGGCCTGGTCGCAGGTGCCGGTCCTCGTGCTCTCCGGGCGAACCGACTCGTCCGACAAGGTCGACGCGCTCGACGCCGGTGCCGACGACTACGTGACGAAGCCGTTCCAGATGGACGAGCTCCTCGCCCGGTTGCGGGCACTCGGACGGCGGCGGGTGGTGGCGTCGGAGGAGACCCCGACGATCGCGATCGGTCCGCTGCTCGTCGACCTCGTGGCGAAGCAGGTCACCCCGGCCGAGGGTCCCGCGATCCGCCTGACGCCCACCGAGTGGCGCCTGCTCGAGGTCCTGGTCACGAACCCCGACCGGCTGATGACCCGCGAGATGCTGTTGACGGAGGTCTGGGGGCCGACGCACGGCAACGACTCCGGGTACCTGCGGCTGTACATGGCGCAGCTGCGGCGGAAGCTCGAGCCCGACCCCGCGCACCCGCGTTACCTGGTGACGGAGTCCGGCATGGGCTACCGCTTCGCCCCCGGAGCGTAGGAACCCGCCGCTGTCGGGGGACTGGCGGGAAGCTGTCGTGTCGGTGGCGGGTCCCTGTCGTGGTGCGCGGTTCCGCGGTTCCCTACTGTTCAGGACATGAACGAGATGCGGATCGGTGAACTCCGACGACTGCGGGGCTGGACCCAGGAACGACTGGCCGAGACGAGCGGCATCGCCGTGCGGACGGTGCAACGGATGGAGAGCGGCAACGACGCGAGCCTCGAGTCGCTGTCCGCGGTGGCCACGGCCCTCGAGGTCCCCGTGCGCGACCTGTTCGCCACCGAGGAGCCGGCGTCGCTCGACCCCGGGGTGCGCGGGCTCGACGAGCGCGCCGAGCGGGAGCAGGCGCAGCGCGACGCTGCTTCGCGCGGCTGGCAGTACCTGTACTCCGGTGTCGGCATCGTCGTGACGCTCGGCACCCTGGCGCTCATCGGTTCGCGCATCTGGCCGGGTGCCGCGATCTTCGTCATCCCCATCTACTGGGCGGGTGGGCGGCTGCTCTCGCAGTTCCTGATGGCGACCGTCGTCGAGCCCGCGCTCGACCGTCGGTACCCGTTGTCGCGGTCTCGTCGGGACGCCTCGTCGCGGTCCCGTCGCTTCACGCCCGGGAACTGAACGCCGCGAGCTCCGCCCGGGTCCGGGCGCCGTGCTTCCGGAGCAGGTTCGCCACGTGGTACTTCACGGTGTTGACGCTGATGCCGAGCCCCTCGGCGATCTCCCGGTTGCCGACCCCCGTCGCCACGAGCCGCAGGACGTCGCGCTCCCGCGGGGTCAGGTCGCCGTCGTCGACCGCGTCCACCTCGGTCGGCCGCGGGTCGAGCGGCAGTGAGATGTCGAGCACGGACCCCCAGCCGGGCGTGCTCGCGACCTGCACCCGCCCGTCGAGCGTGACGACCCGCTCCGCGATCGGCCGCATGGCGTCGTCGTGCACGTCGAGCGTCCCGGAGCCGTCGTCGCGGAGCTGCATGAGCAGGTTCCGGCCGTCGCAGTCCCACTGGATGCGCACCCGCTTCGCCGCACCGTCGTCGACCAGGGCGAGCACCGCGGTCCGGACGATCGCCCGGGCCGCGTGGGCGACGTCACCCGGGAGCGCACGGCCGGTGGCCGGCGGCTCGACGAACTGCACGTCGAGGTCCCCGAAGCGCACGAGCGGCCGCAGGTCGGCGCGCAACCGCGAGAACGCGCCGGTGACGGGTTCGAGCAGGGTGCTCCGCTGCTGATCGGTCACGGTGCGCAGGTCGACGAGGGCGGCCGAGGCGATCTCGACGGCCTCGGCCCTGGCGGCCGCGTCGGTGACCCGCGACGACCGGAGCACGGCGAGGACGGACTCGAGGGTCAGCGCGTGCCGGTCCGCCTGCTCGGCGACCGTGCGGGCGTGCTCGGCGGCCGCGAGCCGGATGGCGGAGCCGCCCCGGGCCTCCAGGGTGTCGAC
This sequence comes from Curtobacterium aurantiacum, assembly GCF_018598555.1. Lineage (GTDB taxonomy): Bacteria > Actinomycetota > Actinomycetes > Actinomycetales > Microbacteriaceae > Curtobacterium > Curtobacterium aurantiacum. Next base: position 187,988 of record NZ_JAHEWN010000003.1, on the reverse strand, counting down.
CGATGCGTCCATGGACGCGACGGTACCCGTCCCACCCGAGCGGACGGGCCCACCCGATGGGATGGGGTCCCTGCCGGGGCGGGTAGCGGCGTGCCGAGGCGCGCGACGGAAGGATCGAGGGCATGGCAGCAACCACCGTCTCCGCAGCGCTCGACCTGGTCGTCCGCGAGGTCGGCGACCTGGCGGCCCGCCTCGACGATGCCCCGGCCCAGCGCGCACTCGACCTGATCGAGGGCGCCGACCGGGTGTTCGTCCACGGCGCCGGTCGCTCCGGACTCGCCCTCCGCATGACCGCGATGCGCCTCATGCACCTCGGCCTCGACGCGCACGTCGTCGGCGAGGTCACCACCCCGGCCATCCGTCCGGGTGACCTGCTCCTCGTCGCGAGCGGCTCCGGTACGACCACCGGCATCGTGCAGGCCGCGCGCACCGCGCACGAGGTCGGCGCATCCGTCGTGGCGCTCTCGACCACCGACGACTCCCCGCTCTCCGAGCTGGCGGACGTCACGATCGTGCTGCCCGCCGCGACGAAGACCGACCGCTCCGGCACCGCCTCGGCCCAGTACGCCGGTGGCCTCTTCGAACAGGCCGTCGCCCTGGTGGGCGACGCCGTGTTCCACGCCCTGTGGGCCCGAGGCGGGCAGTCCGCCGACGACCTCTGGCCCCGTCACGCCAACCTCGAATGAAAGGCACACCCATGCAGCTCCAGTTCGCCATGGACACCCTGACCACCGAAGCCGCCCTCGAGCTCGCCGCCGCGGCCGCGCCGCACGTCGACGTCCTCGAGCTCGGCACGCCCCTGATCAAGAGCGCCGGCCTGTCCGCCGTCACCGCGATCAAGGAAGCACACCCCGACAAGATCGTGTTCGCCGACCTCAAGACCATGGACGCCGGTGAGCTCGAGGCCGACATCGCCTTCTCGGCCGGTGCCGACCTGGTCACCGTCCTCGGTGTCGCCGGCGACTCGACGATCGTCGGCGCCGTCAAGGCCGCGAAGAAGCACGGCAAGGGCATCGTCGTCGACCTGATCGGCGTCTCCGACAAGGCCGCCCGTGCCCGCGAGGTCGTCGCGCTCGGCGCCGAGTTCGTCGAGGTCCACGCCGGGCTCGACGAGCAGGCGGAAGAGGGCTTCACGTTCGGGGCCCTGCTCGACGCCGGCAAGGAGTCGGGCGTCCCGTTCTCGATCGCGGGCGGCGTGAACGCGTCCTCGGTCGCCTCGGTGCAGGAGGCCGGTGCCCGCATCGCCGTCGCCGGCAGCGCGATCTACAGCGCTTCGGACGTCGGCGCAGCAGCCGCCGAGATCCGCGCCGCCATCAAGTAGCGCGTCACGGTCGCCCCACCTCGGGCGACATCGTGAGCAGGAATGGTCGGGTGTGCACGTCGCACCCGACCATTCCTGCTCACGAAGCGAACGACACTGAGGCCCTCATGCGCCGTACGGTGGCCCCATGAACCGAGCACTGCGCTGGACCACCTGGATCGTCGCCGTCGTCGTGCTGATCGCGGTGGTGTTCCTCGTCTGGGCGCACATCGTGATGCAGGGCACCCGCGGTGCGGCGCTGCAGGTCTGGCGCGACGACCGGATCGCGGTCCGCGATGCCGGTGACTCGGTGGTGATGACCCCGACCGGCCAGGCCGACGGCGTCGGGATCGTGTTCATCCCCGGCGCGAAGGTCGATCCGTACGCCTACATGGCCACGTTCCGGCAGGTGGTCGCCAACGGCACGACGGTGGTCATCACGAAGCCGACGCTGAACCTCGCGTTCTTCGACACGCGGCCGCTCGCCACGTTCGAGGCCCACGCCCCCTCGGTCACACGCTGGGCGGTCGGCGGGCACTCCCTCGGCGGGGTCCGTGCGTGCCAGCTCGCCGAGGACGCCGACGGCCTGCTGCTGTTCGGCAGCTACTGCGCGAACGACATCAGCCGCTCGTACATCGACGTGCTGAGCGTCTCCGGTTCGCGTGACGGCCTGTCGACGCCGGCCAAGGTCGACGCCGCGCGGGACCGGTTGCCGTCCACCGCGACCATGACCGAGATCCAGGGGGCGAACCACGCCGACTTCGGCGCCTACGGCGACCAGCCGGGCGATCGCACGGCGACCATCAGCCGTGCGGAGGCCCGCCAGCAGATCTCGGACTCGGTCGAGACCTGGGTGCGCGATCTGCGCTGACCACGCGTGCTGACCGGCGGACGCACCACGGGCCTCCAGACGGTCTGCCTGGAGGCCCGTGGTGCGTCGGCATCAGTGGATCACGCCCGCCTCGTGGTCGCGTCCCGAACGGCGCCCGGTGAACCGGGCGACGAAGTACAGCACCACGCCGACGGCGAGCAGGATCGCGGCGTAGAGCCAGACCTGACCGCTCTGCTGCGTGAGCAGCAGGATGCACGACAGCACCCCGAGCACCGGGACGAACGTCCAGACCCTGAAGTGGTCGTGCTCGACGTGGTCGCGGCGGAGCACCAGGACGGCGACGTTCGTGCTGATGAAGACGAAGAGCAGCAGGAGCACGACGGTCTCGGCCAGCACGCCCACATCACCGACCAGGGTGAGGAGCATCGCGACGACCGTGGTGGCGACGATGGCGGTCCACGGGGTCTTCCGGTTCGGCAGGACCTTCGCGAGCAGGGCGGGCAGGAGTCGCTGTTCGGCCATCCCGTACGTCACGCGACTCGACATGATCATCGTGAGCAGTGCGCCGTTCGCCACGGCGATCAGTGCGATGAGGCTGAACACCCAGTCGGGGATCGGGACGCCGGTCGCGGAGACGACGGCCAGGAGGGGACCGCTGGACTCGGACAGCTCGGACGCGGGGAGGGCGATGGAGCTGGCGAGCGCGACCAGGACGTAGACGACGCCGGCCGTGGCGAGGGCGCCGAACAGGGCCTTCGGGTAGACGCGGCGGGGTTCGCGGACCTCTTCCGCGATGTTCGCGGAGGTCTCGAAGCCGACGAACGAGTAGTAGGCGACGATCGCGGCGCTCAGGGTCGCGAGCGCGGGGTTCGCGTCGGCCGGGAACTCCCCGATGCGCGAGACGTCACCGCCACCGCCACCGAGCATCACCGCGACGACCACGATCACGATGACGAGGCCGGAGACCTCGATGATCGTCATCACGACGTTGCTCTTGAGGGAGTCGGAGATGCCGCGGGCGTTCAGGCACGCGATCAGGGCGAGGAACACGATCGCGGTGGGGACCGGCGGCAGGTCGACGAAGGTGCCGAGGTAGTCGCCGGCGAAGGCGAGCGACAGCCCGGCGGCGCTCGTGACACCGGCCGCGAGCATGCTGAAACCGACCAGGAACGAGACGATCGGCGACTTGTACGCGCGCTCGGCGAAGACCGCGGCGCCACCGGCCTTCGGGTACTTCGTCACCAGTTCGGCGTAGGAACCCGCGGTGAGCAGGGCCAGCAGCAGCGCGAGGACGAGCGGTGCCCAGAGAGCGCCGCCGACGTCCTTCGACAGGGTCCCCATCAGGGCGTAGATGCCGGCGCCGAGCACGTCGCCGAGGATGAAGAGGTACAGCAGCGGGCCGGTGATCGCCTGGCGGAGCTTCGACTGCGTGCCGTCGTGGGGTGGTGCGGCCGTGGTGTCGCTGGTCATGGTGGTGCCTTTCGTCCGGGTCAGCGTGCCGGTGCGTGTCTCCGAGCCCTCACAGGTGGACCGTGGTCGCCGGTGCTCCTCCACACCCGGGGGCGGGTGAACTCTCTCCACAGGGCGCAGCGCCTCCGGACGTGCTGACTGGAGCGGTCCTAGACTCGGCGGGAGCCATTCGTCCACCACCAGTCCCCGGAGGACCGCAGATGACGACGCAGGACCAGCGCACACGCGCGCGACTCAGTGACCAGCGAGCGCTCCTGTTCGACCTCGACGGCGTGCTCACCCCGACCGCCGACGTCCACATGCGGGCCTGGAGCCGGCTGTTCACGCCGTACCTCGCCGCGCACGGGGTCGCGCCGTACACGGAGCAGGACTACTTCACGTACATCGACGGCAAGCCGCGCTACGACGGTGTGCGCTCGCTGCTCGCATCTCGGGGCATCGACCTGCCCGAGGGCACCCCCGACGACGCGCCGGACACCGACACCGTGTGCGGTCTCGGCAACCGGAAGAACGCGGAGTTCACCGCCGAGCTCGACGAGCACGGCGTCGAGCCCTACCCGGGATCGCTGCGCTTCCTCACCGCCGCCATCGCCGCCGGCATGTCGGTCGCGGTCGTCTCCAGCTCGGCCAACGCCACGTCGGTGCTCCGGACCGCCGGTATCCTCGACCGGTTCCCGGTGGTCGTCGACGGACTCGTCGCGCGCCAGGACGGTCTGACCGGCAAGCCAGCGCCCGACACCTACCTCGACGCGGCGACCCGGTTCGGACTCACCGCAGCCGAGTGCGTCGTGGTCGAGGACGCCACGAGCGGGGTCGAAGCCGGCCGCAACGGTTCGTTCGGTCTCGTCGTCGGGGTCGACCGTGGTGCCGGGGCGGACGCCCTGCGCGAGCACGGTGCCGACGTCGTGGTGTCCGACCTCGCCGAACTCATCGACCAGCTGCCCGCACCGGCCACGCGCACGGACTAGGCACACACCGGCCGGAACCGTTCCCCGCCTGCCGGCCGCAGCGACGCACCCATCTCCCTCCCTCCCCACGGAGCAGCATGAACCCCATCACCTCGGACCCCCTCGACCGCGTGCGGTACCCGATCGACGAGTGGGCACTCGTGGAAACCGAGTACGCCCCCGACGAGCAGGGCGTCGCCGAGACGAACTTCGCCGTCGGCAACGGGTACCTCGGCCTGCGCGGCAACCTCGACGAAGGCCGTGGCGGCGTGCAGTACGGCACGTACATCAACGGTTTCCACGAGACCTGGCCGATCCGGCACGCGGAAGACGCCTTCGGCTTCGCGAAGACCGGGCAGACGATCATCAACGCGCCCGACGCCAAGGTGATCCGCCTCTACGTCGACGACGAGCCGCTCGTGCTGGCCGAGGCCGACATCCTCCGGCACACGCGCCGTCTGGAGTTCCGTGGCGGGTACCTGTTCCGCGAGACCGAGTGGTCGACGCCCTCGGGCAAGCGGGTGCTCATCCGCTCGCGGCGGCTCGTGTCCTTCGCCGACCGGCACCTCGCGGTCATCGACTACGAGGTCACCGTGCTCGACGCGGACGCCTCGATCCTGTTGTCCAGCCAGATCCTCAACCGCCAGGACGTGCAGGACGAGTACCACGCGGGCATGCGGGCCGCGGCCAACGCCTTCGACCCTCGCAAGGCCGAGTCGTTCACCGAGCGCGTGCTCGTCCCGAAGATCAAGCGGAGCACCGGTGGGCGCTCGGTCCTCGGCTACCAGGCGTCCAGCTCCGGCATGACGATCTGCGTCGGGGTCGAGCACCACATCGAGACCGAGAACAGCTGGGACGAGTCGTCGTCGATCGAGGACGACCTGGCGAAGCACGTCTACCGGGTGCAGGCCCGAGCCGGTCAGCCCATCCGGCTCGTGAAGCACGTGGTCTACCACACCTCCCGCGGGGTGCCCGTGCGCGAGCTCGCCGACCGCTGCGAGCGCACGCTCGACCGCGCACACGCCGAGAACGTCGACGAGACCTTCGCGAAGCAGCGCGAGTGGCTCGACGACTACTGGGCCCGCAGCGACGTCGAGATCGCCGGTCAGCCCGCGATCCAGCAGGCCGTCCGCTGGAACCTCTTCCAGTTGGCGCAGGCCACCGCCCGCACCGACGGCCACGGCATCGCCGCGAAGGGTGTCACCGGCTCCGGCTACGGAGGCCACTACTTCTGGGACATGGAGATCTACGTCCTGCCGTTCCTGTCGTACACGGCGCCGATCGTCGCCCGGAACGCCCTGCGCTTCCGCTACAACATGCTCGACGCGGCACGGGCTCGGGCCCGCGAGCTGAACCAGCGCGGCGCCCTGTTCCCGTGGCGGACGATCAACGGTGAAGAGTCCAGCGCGTACTACGCCGCCGGCACCGCGCAGTACCACATCGATGCCGACATCTCGCATGCGCTCATGCAGTACGTCCGAGCCTCGGGCGACCGCGAGTTCCTGAAGCGCGGCGCCATCGACGTGCTCGTCGAGACCGCGCGGCTGTGGGCCGACCTCGGGTTCTGGCGGTCCAACGGCGACAAGAAGTTCCACATCGACGGCGTCACCGGGCCGGACGAGTACACCACCGTCGTCGACGACAACCTCTACACGAACGTGATGGCGCGGGCGAACCTGTGGTTCGCCGTCAACGCCTGCCGTGAGCTCGCCGCCGACGACGCCGAAGAGTACGACCGCATGGTGCGCCGGACGGGTCTGCGGCCCGACGAGCTCGTCGAGTGGGAGCACGCGGCCGAGTCGATGGAGATCCCCTTCGACCCGCACCGTGGCATCCACCCGCAGGACGCCCAGTTCCTCGACAAGGAACTCTGGGACCTCGAGAACACCCCCGAGTCCAAGCGTCCGCTGCTGCTCCACTACCACCCGCTGGTGATCTACCGGTTCCAGGTGCTGAAGCAGGCCGACGTCGTGCTCGCGCTGTTCCTGCAGGGGCACGAGTTCACGGCCGCCGAGAAGCGTCGCGACTTCGACTACTACGACGCGCTCACCACCGGCGACTCGACGTTGTCCGCGGTCGTGCAGTCGATCATGGCGGCCGAGGTCGGCTACCACGACCTCGCCGACCAGTACTTCCAGACCGCGCTCTACGTCGACCTGGCGGACCTGCACGGCAACACCTCGGACGGCGTGCACATCGCGTCGACCGGTGGCATCTGGGGTGCGCTCGTCAACGGCTTCGGTGGCATGCGCGACCACGGCGGACGCATGACCTTCAACCCGCGGCTGCCGAAGCACTGGGACCGTCTGACGTACCGCCTGACGGTGCGCGGCTCGCGGGTCCGTGTCGACCTCGAGCAGGACACCATGACGCTCACGGTCGAGACCGGCTCGGGCTTCACGGTGTGGGTGCACAACCAGCAGTGGGACATCGAGGCGGGGGAACCCACCGTGGTGCCGATGCCGCACCACGGGCCGCGGATGTCCGGGCACGCCCCGACCACGAGCGACATCCAGGGCACGCTGCGGGCGGACGGCTCGGTCATCACCGCGTCGATCCCGACGATCTCGCTCGAGCGCGACTTCGACCTCGACGACTCGACCGGCTGACCCCTCGTCACGTTCGCTCGTCGCCCCGGTCCCGCCTCGCGGTGCCGGGGCGACGTGCGTTCTCGGGTCCCGGCGCCTCCGAACGCGTCCAGTCGGCCCGGGGCACCGTGGTCTGCCGTGCCCCTCGGGTCGATGGCGTCTCCCCGGGCACGGTTCGTGCAACGAGAGGAGACATCATGGGCAACCGGTTCGAGGGCAAGGTCGCGATCGTCACGGGAGCGGGGTCCGGCATCGGCGAGGCGACGGTGCGGGCGTTCATCGACGAGGGTGCGTCGGTCGTGCTGACCGACAGCGTCGAGGAGAAGGTGCGGGCGGTGGGTGACTCCCTGCCGACGCACCGGGTCGTCGCCCTGCACGCCGACGTGGCGAGCCCGGAGGACTGGGAGACCGTCGTCTCGGCGGCGATCGACCGCTTCGACCGGCTCGACGTCCTGGTGAACAACGCCGGGACCTTCAGCTCGGGCGACATCACCGACATCAGCACGGCGGAGTGGCGCCGGGTCATCGAGACCGACCTGTCCGGCGTGTTCTACGGCACGCGGGCGGCCCTGCCGTTCCTCCGTGAGACGAAGGGCTCGATCGTCAACACCTCGTCGGTCTCCGGTGAGGACGCCGACTGGCGGATGAGCCCCTACAACGCGGCGAAGGGTGGTGTGACGAACTTCACCAAGGCCGCGGCACTCGACAACGGGCAGTTCGGCGTGCGCGTGAACGCCGTCGCTCCAGGACTCATCTGGACGGACCTGACCCAGGAGCAGGCGGAGGACGAGTCGCTGCAGTCGAAGTTCACCGAGCGCATCGCCCTCGGCCGTGGTGGACGCTCTTCCGAGGTCGCCGAGGCGATCCTGTTCCTGGCCAGCGACGCGGCCTCGTTCATCACCGGAGCGGTCCTGCCGGTGGACGGCGGCACCATGGCGAGCAACGGGCAGCCGCCGCAGGCTTGAGCTGCCGCAGCGTCGCCGTCAGCGCCGTCAGCGCCATCAGCGCAGTCAGCTGGCGACGAGCTCCACTTTGAACCGTTCGGCGTCCTCGAGGAAGGCCGCGTGGTGCTCCGGCCCACCGGCGAACGGGTGCCGGTCTTCGTACAGGCGGGCCCAGCCGTGTTCGGGAGCCTCGGCCCAGAGCCGCGCCACCGCCTCGGCGTCGCCCGCGTGGAACGCCAGGTGGCTGAGCCCCGGATGGCGGCGGTCGTGATCGCCGTCCAGCGGCGCTGATTCGAGCACGACGTACAACGTGCCGAGCCGCCAGCTCCGGCCGCGGTCCCAGTGCTGGAACGGTTCGTAGCCGAGTTCGCCAAGCAGCCACCCCCAGGTGCCGACGGCGGTGGCGAGCTGGGCGGTGCGGAGCTCGACGTGGTGCAGCGTGCCGAGTGTCACAGGAGCTTCCGCAGGGTGTTCGTGTTGCGGGTCGTCGTCGTGCGCTTGAAGCGTGCGGCGCCGGCCCGCTTGGCGAACACGGTGTCGGTGCTCGACCCCTTCGGACACGACCAGTAGACGACCCGGTTGCCGCGGGCGACCTGCTCGACCGAGTCGTCGAGTTCGAGGTCCGCGACCAAGGCGTCGAGCACAGCGTCGTCTGACCCGAACACGACGTAGTCGTGCCGTTCGTCGGCAGGTTCGAAGGGGAACCCGTCGACCACGGCCGCGAGGGCGTCGTGCCGGACGAGCACGATCCAGGCGTCGTACCCGAACCGGTCGCGCAGCCCCTGCTCGATCGAGGTCTTGAGGTGCTCGGGGGGCAGGTCGGCTGCGAACACGACGTTGCCCGAGGCGAGCACGGTGCGGACGTCGTCGAGCCCGAGCCCTCGGAAGAGCTCCGCGAGCTCGGCGCTCCGGATCGTGATGCCGTTCACGTTGACGCCGCGCAGCAGCGCCACCCACCTGTCCATGTCCGGACGGTAGCGGTCCGGGCCGCTCACGTCCACGTCCGGGCCACGCCCCAACCGGCACCCTGCGGGACGATGTCGACCACCAGAGCCTCTCCGTCGTCGTCGCTGGTCGCCTGGAACCGCCAGCCCACGGTGCGCTCGGGTGCGTGGGTGATGGCGGTGGGCAGCTCGGCGCGCGTCACGGTCAGCCTGGTGGGGGTGTCACTCACCCGCCAGCGCCGTCCGGCCCACACCAGCCGCGTCGGCGTCCCCTCGGCCCACCACACGGTGGCGGCCGTCTCGGTGATCATCATTGGGTCTCCTCGTTCGAACGTGTGTTCGAATGGTAGGCGGCAACCACTGACTGAGCAACCGACCATTGCGTTCAGAACACGTTCTGAATACGCTCGATCCATGACCCTCGTCGCTCCGCCCCGATCCCGCCGGTCGGTGCAGTCTTCAGACCTCTCCCGCCACGCCAAGCAGGTGTTCGCAGCGGCGGAGGAAGCTCCGCTCGAGGTGACGCGTCGGGACGGGAAACCCCTCGTCCTCACCACGAAGGAACGGTCCGACGACGACGACGCGGTCCTGGACATCGCGGCGCAGCTGATCGCTGCGGTGACGCTCAACGAGCAGCTGCCGCTCCACGATCGGCTGGCGATCCCGTACCCGTGGATCAAGCTCCTGAGCGCAGCAGACCAGCAGCGCTTCGCGCGGGAGATCGTCGACGTCGCCCGTGGTTCGTTCTCACTCCGGCAGCCGCGCCGGCTCCTGCTCGAGATGCAGGCGTGGCGCAACAGTGCCGAGGCGATCGCCGCGGGCTGGGACACCGGAGAGCCGGAGATCCTCGCTGACCCGATCCGCGTCGAGAAGCCCTGACGCGGTGGCGGGCCGGCGCGGCGGGGTCCCCCGGCCGATCCGTTCGACGGAGTACACGATCGTCTTCGGGACGCGTGGCGCGGAACAGGGATGGCGCGATGTGGTGGCGGTGCAGCGGAACGCCGTCACTGCCGCGTGGGATCGGCTGACCATGGATCCGTTGACCGAGGACCTGTCCTGCCACGCCCTGCGCGGTGAACTCGGTGTGGTTCGACACTCCGGCCGGGAGTGGACGCGTCGTCAGTTCGAGTTGAAGCGCGGCGCCCGGATCTGGTTCACGTTCGACGTGGATGACCGGGTGGTGTGCATCACCGACGTGCACACCCACCACCCCAACCAGACGAAGTGACTGCGCTCGGCCTCGGCAGCCGTCGTGTAGACGGGACCCATGACGAACGACGCACAGGGCCCCGACGCGCAGCACCAGGTTCCCGAGGGGGTGTCCGAGGCCACGGTCGAGGCGCTCGGCAGCCTGTCCGCCGCGGTCGAGGTCATCGAGCACGCCCGCGGTCTGCTCTACGGGTTCCACCGGCTGACCGGCACCGCTGACCTGAACCTCGGTGAGGCGGTCGAGCAGCTGCGGAAGGCCGGGCACACCGAACTCGCCGAGCGCATCGACACCGAACTCGTGGGCCGCAACGTCATCGCGGGCCGCTGGACGTTCCAGATCGTCGAGGACTACGACGACGGCTACTACGCCCTCGCCAAGGAACTCGAGCGCACCGCGCGCGACGAGCTCGTGCAGGGCCGCCGCCACCTGTTCGAGGCGGGCATGAAGGAAGACCGTCGCACCCAGGACCAGCGCCACCACGAGGCCACGCCGAGCGACCTGCCGGACTGAGCACGGGCCTCCAGGCCGAAGACGCCGGTGTCTTGCGGAGACGCCCCGGAAACGTCGAGACGCCGCCGGATTCGGCGGCGTCTCGATGACACGACGGCGTCTCGCGCCAGGCCCCAGCCCAGCAGCAAGCGTCAGCCGACGCCGAGCAACGCCTCCAGCGGCCCCCGCGCGAAGTACAGCAGGAAGCCAGCGGCGACCACGTAGAGCAGCCACGAGACCTCACGGCCACGGCCGGACAGCAGCTTGATGAGCACCCAGCTGATGAAGCCAGCGCCGATGCCGTTCGCGATCGAGTACGTCAGCGGCATGACGACGATCGTCAGGAACGCCGGCAGGGCCGAGCCGAAGTCCGACCACGAGATGTCCGCGACCTGCGCGACCATGAGCGCACCGACGACGACGAGTCCGGCGGCGGCGACCTCGAGCGGGACGACCTGGGTGAGCGGCGTGAGGAACATCGACGCCAGGAACAGCAGCCCGGTGACGACCGAGGCCATGCCGGTGCGGGCGCCCTCGCCGATGCCGGAGGCCGAGTCGATGAAGACGGTGTTCGACGACACCGAGGCGCCACCGCCGGCGATCGCGCCGACGCCCTCGACGACGAGCGCCGACTTCAGGCGGGGGAACGTGCCGTCCGGCTTCGCGACACCGGCGGCCTTCGCCAGGCCGGTCATGGTGCCCATCGCGTCGAAGAAGTTCGTGAACACGAGGGTGAAGACGAGCATCGACGCGGCGAGCGGGCCGATGCGGGTGAAGGCACCGAAGACGTCGGCGTGGCCGACGAGCGACAGGTCCGGCACGGCGAACAGGGCGCTCGGCAGGCCGGGGGCGTTGAGGTTCCAGCCGGTCTTCGAGTCGACCGAGGTCGGCACCTGGAAGATCGCCTGCAGGATGATCGCGATGATCGTCGTCGCGACGATGCCGATGAGCAGCGCACCCTTGACCCGGCGGGCCATGAGCGTGCCGATGATGATGAGGCCGATCAGGAACACGATGGTCGGCAGGGCGCCGACGGAGCCGTCCTCGCCGAGCTGCAGCGGCGGCGACGCGAGCCCGGAGGAGCGCACGAAGCCGGAGTCGACGAGCCCGATGAACGCGATGAACAGGCCGATGCCGACGGTGATCGCAGCCTTGAGCTGGGCCGGGACGGCGGTGAAGATCATCGTCCGGATGCCGGTCAACGCGAGGATCACGATGATCACACCGTTGATGACGACCAGACCCATCGCCTCGGCCCAGGTGACCTGCTGCACGACGCTGACGGCGAGGAACGAGTTGATGCCGAGCCCCGCGGCGATGCCGAACGGCAGGTTCGCGATGATGCCCATCGCGATGGTCATGACGCCCGCGACGAGGCCGGTCGCCGCCGCCACCTGAGCGTTCTCGAGCCAACCGCCGCTGACGTCCTTCGCGGCCTGGTCGGCGCTGAACCCACCGAGGATGAGGGGGTTGAGGATGACGATGTACGCCATCGTCACGAAGGACACGACACCACCGCGGACCTCGCGGGGGATCGAGGATCCGCGTTGCGTGATGGAGAAGAATCGATCGAGGCCGGTCGCGAAGCGGTTCCGGGGCGTGGTGTCGGTCTGCGGGGCGCTCACCACGAGAGTTTAAAGGACGCTGGGTTTCGAGCGTGTCACACGGGTCTCACAGGTTGGAGCAGCCGGGAGGCCCGTCCCACGCCGTCCGCGAGCCTCGCGCTGGGTGTCCGCTCGCGTTCTCCGGCCAGGGCTGGTGTTGGATGAGCGGGTGACGTCACGCATGGACCGTGCCCGCGTCGTGGCCGCCGTGCGCGAGCTGCTGCTCGCCATCGGAGAGGATCCCGACCGCCCCGAACTCACCCGCACTCCGGCCCGGGTCGCCGACTCGTACGCCGAGTTCTTCGCGGGGATCGGCATCGACGCGGTCGCCATCGCCCGCGACGGCACGGTGCACGCCGAGGACGGGGAGCGCGGCGAGCTCGTGATCGTCCGCGACGTCAAGTTCCGATCGGTCTGCGAACACCACCTGCTGCCGTTCCTCGGCGTCGCGCACCTGGCGTACGCACCGGGCGACCGGCTCATCGGGCTCGGCACGCTGGCCAGGGTGCTCGACGCGGTGGCCTCCCGACCGCAGCTGCAGGAGCGACTCGGCGAACAGGTCGCCGCGACCATCGCCGAGGGGCTCGGTGCCGAGGGGGTCCTCGTGGTCCTCGACGCGCAGCACCAGTGCGTCACGACGCGTGGGGAGCGCCAGACCGGTTCGACGACCGTGACGGTGGCGGCGACCGGTTCGTTGGCCGACGCCGCGGGGCGGGCCGAGGCGATCGCGCTCATCGGCGCGGGGCGTGCGACCGGCGACGGGCACGACGTGAGCACCGAGGCTGGCGCATGACGGGCCTCCAAAGCGTCTCGGGTGCACCGGGCACGGCTGGACCCGGCTGGGTCGTGCCGGACCTGCGCCACCCGGTCCGGACGCTCGGTCGCCGCACCATCGACTTCGACCACCGCATCGCCGTGATGGCGATCGTGAACCGCACCCCCGACTCGTTCCACGACCGCGGCGCGACCTTCGAGCTCGACCGGGCCGTCGCGGCCTCGGTCCGCGCAGCGGAGCAGGGTGCCGACTGGGTCGACATCGGCGGCGTGAAGTTCGCCCCCGGCCCGGAGCTGCCGGCCGCCGACGAGATCGACCGGGTCGTGCCCGTCGTCGAGCAGCTCGCGCAGGAGTCCGACGTCGTCATCAGCGTCGACACCTTCCGGCCCGAGGTCGCCGCAGCGGCGATCGCTGCCGGGGCCAGCGTCGTCAACGACACGACCGGCCTGTCCGACCCGCGGATGGCCGCCGTGGTCGCCGACTCCGATGCCACCGTCGTCATCACGCACTCGCTCGCAGCACCGCGCCAGCGACTGCCGGCTCCGCCGCAGTACGCCGACGTCGCGGGGCAGGTCGTGGCGTTCCTCCGCGAACGGGTCGACCGGGCGCTCGCCGCCGGCATCCCCGAGTCACGGATCATCGTCGACCCGGGCCACGACCTGCACAAGAACACCGTGCACACGCTCGAACTCACCCGTCGGCTGCCCGAGGTCGTCGCGCTCGGCTACCCGGTGCTCGCCGCGGTGTCCAACAAGGACTTCGTGGGGGAGTCGCTCGGACGCCCCCGTGGTGAACGGCTTGCCGGATCGCTCGCCGTCGCGACCGTGAGCGCGATGCTCGGCGCCCGGATCGTCCGCATGCACGACGTCGCCGAGAGCGTCGACGCGATGCGGATGGTCGAGGCCACACTCGGCTGGCGGACCCCGGTGGAATCGAGGCACAACACGTGAACGTCCTGCCGCCGTCGATCGCGGACCTGTCCGACGACGACCTGCTCGAGCTCTACACCGCCGACGCCGGGGACCCCTGGCTCCGGGTGAACTTCGTCGCGACGCTGGACGGCTCTGCCTCGGCCGCCGGGGTGTCCGGATCGCTCGGCGGCGACGACGACCTGCGCGTCTTCGACCTGCTCCGCCGGGTGGCCGACGTCGTGCTCGTCGCCGCCGGCACCGTCCGTGATGAAGGCTACGGGCCGATGGTCCTGCACGACGCCGACGTCGCCTGGCGGCGGGCGCACGGCAAGCCGGACCACCCCGTGTTCGCGATCGTCACCGGCTCACTGTCGCTCGACCCCGGGTCTCGGGTGTTCACCGAGGCGCCGGTGCGCCCGATCGTCCTGACGTCGGCGACGGCAGCCGCTTCGTCGACGGGGCGGGTGCTCGCCGAGGTCGCCGACGTCGTGCCCTGCAGCGCGGACGGCGACCCGGGCTCGGTGGACTCCGGACGTATCCGGGGTCTGCTGGCCGACCGGGGGCTCGGCACGATCCACTGCGAGGGCGGGCCGTCGTTCCTCGGGGCGCTCATCGCAGCGGACGCCGTCGACGAGCTGACCCTGACGATCGACCCGTCGCTCGAGGGCGGCGAGGGGCCGCGGATCGCCCGCGGGTCGTCCCCGGAACTCCGGCGGATGCGCCCGGCACACGTGCTGCGCGGTGCGGGCGACGTGCTGCTCACCCGGTACGTCCGGGCGCGCTGACCCCGGTCGCGCGCTGACCACCGGGACGGTCGGGCCCGTGGACTAGGGTCGGGCGCGTGATCGACATCGTGGCGTCCGGGGTCCTCTTCGACATGGACGGGACCCTCGTCGACTCGACCGCGGTGGTCGAGGCCACCTGGACCCGGTTCGGCCACGCGAACGGCATCGACCCCGACGAGATCCTCGCGTTCTCGCACGGGCGGCAGGCGATCGACACCCTGCGCCGCTTCCTGCCCGACCTGCCCCTCGCCGAGCAGCAGCGGATCGCGGCGGAACTCGTCGCCGAGGAGACCGCGAGCACCGAGGGCATCCTCGAGATCCCCGGTGCCGTCGCCTTCGTGCAGCGGCTCGTCGAACTCGGCGTCCCGGTGGCGCTCGTGACGAGTGCCCCTCGTGACCTCGCCGCCGGCCGGATGGCGGCCGCCGGGTTCGCCGTGCCCGCGGCCTTCGTGCCCTCGGAGGACGTCGAGCACGGCAAGCCGCACCCCGACGGCTACCTGCGCGGTGCCGCTCTGCTCGGCGTCGACCCGGCCGACTGCGTGGCGTTCGAGGACGCCCCCGCCGGGCTCGAGTCCGCCATCGCCTCCGGTGCCACCACGGTCGTCGTCGGTCCCCTCGAACACCCGGTGACCGACGGGCTGCACCGCATCCCCGGCTACGACGGGCTCACCGTCGAGCGCGACGGCGACGCCTTCCGCATCCGGGGCTGAGCGCGGCGCCCGTCCTGGACGCCCCGTCGGTCAGGACACCCCGCCCGGCCTGCGCCGAGTGGTCAGGAACCGTCGGCTGCACCGCCGCCAGCCGGCGCTTCGTGACCGCCAAGCGGACGTGAGCCGGGTGTTGCGACCGTCCGGATGGCGGCCTGGAGGCCCGTGGCGGGCCCGCACCGCGCCTCCAGGCCGCCGGTGGGCGCGTCCACGGCGCCTCGCCGGCTGGTCAGGACACCCCGCCCGGCCTGCGCCGAGTGGTCAGGAACCGTCGGCTGCGTCGCGGCCAGCCGACGCTTCGTGACCGCCAAGCGGACGTGAGCGGGGTGTCGCGACCGCCCGACCCGGCATCCGACCGGCCCCTGCACGCCTGCCCAGCCGACCACGACGACCCTCGGGTGCGCGGCCGGAACGACCGGGCCGCGGAAGGAGCGATCATGGCAACCCTCGACGGCAAGAAGATCCTCGTCATCACGACGAACTACGGCGTGGAGCAGGACGAGATCGTCGTCCCCACCGAGCAGCTGCGCGAGCGTGGCGCCTCGGTGACCGTGGCGGCGAAGGAGACCGGCACGATCCAGACCCTGGTCGGCGACAAGGACCCGGGGCAGACGCTCGACCCCGACACCACCATCGCCGGTGTCGACGCGAAGGACTTCGACGCCCTCGTGATCCCCGGCGGCACGATCAACGCCGACACGCTGCGCCAGGAGTCCCGCGCGGCGACGCTCGTACAGGCCTTCGCCGAGGCGAGCAAGCCGGTCGCGGCGATCTGCCACGGCCCGTGGACGCTCGTCGAGGCGGGTGTGCTGTCCGGCAAGACCGTCACCTCGTTCCCGTCGCTGCGGACCGACCTGCGCAACGCCGGTGCCGAGTGGGTCGACCAGGAGGTCCAGGTCGACGGCGGCTTCATCACCTCCCGCACCCCGGACGACCTGCCGGCGTTCGTCGACGCGATCGAGAGCGCCCTCACCGCCTGAGCGTCGGGCAGCCGCCGCGCCGACCGGCGACCGTGTCAGTCGAGCGCAACGGGGCGGGCCGTGCGGAGCACCGCGGGGCCGAGGGTGAGCACACCGTCGGACTCCGGGTCGCACCGCACGCCGCCCCGACCGCGCATCGCCCGGAAGGCCCCGGGTGCCACCTCGTGGTCCATCCAGGCGCAGGGATTCGCCGCGCGGTAGCCACGGAACCGGACGGCACGACCGAGGGCGTCGCTACCGTCGCCACCGGGGAGCAGGCTCTCCAGCGAGAACGGCTCGCCCCGCAGCGCCTCGACGTCGGCACCCCGCAGGAACACGTTCCGCCGGGTCGCAGCGGGGTCGACGGTCGCCCCGATCGCCGTGCCGACGGCTTCGAGCCCCTCCAGGCTGATCACCGTGACCGAGGCGTGCACGTGCGCCCGGGCCGCGAAGTACCGGTCGCCGACGATGCCCAGCCCGGCCCGCAGCTCGATCCGGTCGCGTGACTCGTCCGGATCGTCCGCTCCCACGGGCCGTGCGCCGTCCGTCGGGCGTCCCTCGTACCGGTGCCGCGGCGAGACGAGCAGCAGCGCGATCTCGACCTCGGTCCGGAACGGCAGGTCGTCGAGACCGACCCGGTCGCCGGGACCGGCCACGTCGTCTGCGGGAGTCATGCGGCCAACGCTAGCCGGGCCTCCAGATCGAGCGGTTCTGTGTGGACACGGTGAGACGCCGTCGTGTCCCTGGGACGCCGCGCGCTCCGCGAGACGCCGCGAGATTCGGAGGCGTCTCGCGCACATGGAGGCGTCAGGATGACACGCCGGCGTCTTCTGCCCGACCGCGCACCGCCCCGTCCGATTCCCGCCAGTCGACGTCGGCGGCGCATGTCAGGCTGAGCCCATGACCAGCCCGGACACCGACGCGCAGCCGGACGCGCTGCACGCCGAACGGCACCGCGCCGTCGCCTCGCGCGACGCACGCTTCGACGGCCAGTTCGTCACCGCCGTGCACTCCACCGGCATCTACTGCCGACCGAGCTGCCCGGCACGCACGCCGAAGGTCACCGGCGTCACCTTCTACCGGACGAGCGCCGCGGCGCACCTCGCGGGCTTCCGTGCCTGCAAGCGCTGCCTGCCCGAGGCGACTCCCGGCAGCCCCGAGTGGGACCTGCGCGAGGACGTCGCCGGCCGAGCGATGCGACTCGTCCTCGACGGTGTCGTCGAGCGCGACGGCGTCCCCGGGCTCGCCGCGCGTGTGGGGTACTCGGAGCGGCAGCTCAACCGCATCATGACGGCCGAGCTGGGCGCCGGGCCGAAGGCGCTCAGCCGGGCGCACCGGGCGCAGACCGCGCGGACCCTGCTCACCTCGTCCGACCTGCCCGTCGCCGACGTCGCGTTCGCCGCGGGGTTCGCCAGCGTCCGACAGTTCAACGACACCGTGCGCGAGGTCTTCGCCGTCACCCCGACCGAGCTCCGCGCACGACGGTCCGGGCGAGGCGACGGTGCCACGGACGGTGCACTCCACGTCCACCTGCCGGCACGGGCGCCCTTCGACGCGCAGGGCCTGCTCGACTGGCATGCGCTGCACGCCCTGCCGGGAACGGAGCAGGTGGACACCGACCCCGCCGGCCGGGTCACGTCGTACGGACGGCTGCTCGACCTGCCTGGAGGCCCGGGCTGGTTCAGCGCGTCGGCCGCAGTCCCCGACACGGCCGGGCGGGGCACCGGCATCGACCTGCGCGTGCGGGTCACCGACCTCTCCGACCTGCCGGCGCTCGTGGCCCGTGTCCGAGCACTGTTCGACCTCGACGCCGACCCGGTCGCCGTCGACGCCGTCCTCGGAGCCGTCCCCGAACTCGCCGAGCGCGTCGCCCGGGTGCCCGGCCTCCGACTCCCCGGCGCGGTGGACGCGCACGAGGTCGTGTTCCGCACCCTGATCGGCCAACAGGTCTCGGTGGCCGCGGCGCGCACCGCGCAGACCCGGCTCGTGGCCGCACTCGGTGCGCTGGCACCGGACGCGATCCGGCCCGGCGGGCTGCTGTTCCCGTCGGCGGCGGTGATCGCGGCCCGTGGGCACGAGGTCCTGCGTGGTCCGGCGGCGCGTGTCGACACGATCCTGCGGGTGGCTGCGGCGCTCGCCGACGGGTCCCTCGTGGTGGACGGGGCGCAGTCCCTCGGCGACCTGCGCGACGGGCTCCTCGCGGTGAAGGGCATCGGGCCGTGGACCGCCGACTACGTCGCGCTGCGGGTCCGGCACCACCCCGACGTCTTCCTCCACAGCGACCTCGCCGTGCGGAACGGTGCACAGGAACTCGGCCTGCCCGGTTCGGCGCGTGAGCTCTCCCTATGGTCGGAGCAGGTGGCCCCCTGGCGGAGCTACCTCACGATGCACTGCTGGCGACCGATCGTCGACCGCGCGATGACCGCGACCGCCAGCCCTCGTGCGCCCCGTGCCACCAAGGAATCCCGGAAGGACGACCGATGACCGACGCAACCATCCAGACCCTGGACACCCCCGACGGGCCCTTCACCGTGCTCGAGGACGGCGAGGGCCGGGTCCTCGCCGCGGGGTGGACCGACTCCGTCGAGCGGATCCTCGCCCGCCTGGCCGACCGGCACCGTCCCGACCGCGTGCTCGACGGCGTGGTGGCCTCGGCCGACGCGGTCGACGCCTTCTACTCGGGCGAGGTCGAGCACGCCATGCAGGTACCGGTCCGGCAGTTCGGCACCGAGCTCTTCACCGAGGGGTGGCGACAGCTCCGCCGGATCCCCGCCGGCGGCACCCTGACCTACACCGGGTTCGCGGCGGCGATGGGCCGGCCCGACGCCGTGCGGGCGGCGGCGAGCGTGTGCGCCCGGAACGCCCCGGCGCTGTTCGTCCCGTGCCACCGGGTGCTGCGCTCGGACGGCACACTCGGGGGCTTCGCCTGGGGGCTCGACGTCAAGCGGTCCCTGCTCGAACGGGAGTCGGTCGGTACCACGGCACTCGTCTGAATTGTACAAAACGCTCTAGAATGTACAGGTGAGCGAAGTGTCGATCTCCGAAGCCCGTGGCCGTCTGGCGTCGATCATCGACGACGCCCGACACGAACCCGTCTACCTGACCCGGCGCAACAAGCGCGTCGCGGCCGTGGTCGACGCGGCCGTCCTCGACCGGTTGCTCGAGGCGGCTGAGGACTTGGACGACCTGAAGGCGGTGGAAGAGGCCCGACTCGAGAACGAGCGCATCGGCGGCGAGAACGTCAAGTGGGAGGACCTCAGGCGCGAACTCGGTCTGGGATGACCTACGACATCGAGTTCGAACCGAGTGCGGGGCGTGCCATCCGCAAACTACCGCCACATGCCCGACGACTCGTCGAAGGGGTTCTCGCGATCCTGGCTGACGAGCCACGTCCACCCGCGGCTCGTCGACTCGTCAACAGCCCGGAATGGCGTGTCCGGGTCGGTGACTACCGCGTGATCTACCTGATCGACGACGGGCGGCTCGTGGTCGTCGTCGTGCGCGCCGGGCATCGGCGTGAGGTCTACCGGGGTCGCTGAGGCATCAGGCGATCGCGCCGCGCAGGCTGTCCACGTGCAGTTCGACGAGCGCCAGGACGCGCTCGGGCGCACGTGCCGTCGGATCCCACGTGTGCTCGATCGCCAGCCCGTCGATCAGCGCGTGCAGCCGGTCGGCCTCGTCGGTCAGGTCGCGATCGGCGCCGAAGCTGCCGTCCTCACGCAGGACCTCCAGCGCCCGGGTGCACACCCGGCGGACCCCGTCGTTCAGCCGTCGGGCGCTCGCGGCCAGGTGTTCGTCGGTACGCGCGAGCACGCCGAGCTGCACCTGCGCCAGGATCTCGGTCGTGCGCTCGGCGTCGAGTGGCAGCACCTGGGCGAGGACGTCCAGCGCGCGGGCACGGCCGGTCGAGCGCAGGGCCGTGAGCCGAGTGATGACGCGCTCCTCGATGATCGTCAGGCAGTGCTCCCGCAGTGCGTGCTGCGTCGGGAACACCCGCCGGAGTGACGCCGGGGCGATGCCGGCCTCGTCCGCGACGTTCCGCACCGACAGGGCACCCAGGCCGTCCCGCTCCAGGATCCGCAGGCAGGCCGCGGCCACCAGGGATCCCCGTTCCTCGAGGTCGACACGGCGGGGCACCGGGTCAGCCTACGGCCGGCTCGACGGTCCGGCCGGGCTCGCGGCTGCGGTGGCGGTCCGGCGCGGCCAGATCGTGTAGCTGATCGCCCAGAGCAGTTCGATGCCCAGGATCACCCCGAGCAGCGCGACCGTGCCCTGCAGTTCGCTCGTGCGTTCCGGGTCCCCGACCACGAGGACGAGCGCACCGATGACCCCACCGGCGATCAGCACAGCGAGCCCGGTCCGCAGCACGTCGCCCCAGCACCGGGCCGTGTGCCGCCGTCCGCTCAGGCGTTCCGGTGCCGGGCCACCGGCGAACCGGTGCGTGAACCGGACGTCGGCCCAGGCGATCATCCGGTGCCCGTACGCGACCGAGAAGCCGATGTAGATCGCCGCGAGTCCGTGGTGCCACGACGCGGTCCCGCCACCGAGCAGGTCGACGGTGACGACCGCGAGCAGCACGAGGTCGATCACGGGCGCTGCGACGAGCAGCGCCGCCCCCAACCGAGGACGTCGCAGCAGGTACCGGGTGGTCAGACCGCCCAGGATCGCCACCCAGAAGGCGATCTCGCAGACGATGATGGCGATGAGCGTCACGGGGTCCCCGATGCAGTGGCGTTGGCGTATGAGTACAGGTGTACTCAAACAGCATGGCACGGCGACCCACGCGGTGTCGAGCGGCGGTGTTCTGCCCCTGGAAGCGGGGGGAGACACGGACTCCCACGCCTGCGACACTCGGAGGACCGGTAATCCGCACGGTCCCCTCCGAGGCCCGACGCATCGCCGTCGACAGCCCGCAAAGGACCCCATGCTCCCTCCCGTCGACCGAACGGTCGTCTCCTCCGACGGCACAGCCATCGCCGTCTCCGAGGCCGGGGACGGACCGGCGGTCGTCGTCGTGGGGGGCGCCTTCGACCACCGGGGGACCCCGTACCTCGACCGCGTGGTCGCCGAGCTCGGATCCGCCCACCGCGTCGTGACCTACGACCGCCGTGGCCGCGGTGCGAGCGGCGACTCGGCGTCGTGGGCGATCGAGCGTGAGGTCGACGACCTGCGCGCCGTCGTCGAGAGCATCGGCGCACCGACCACCGCCGTCGGCATCTGTGTCGGCGCCGGTGTCGTGCTGCACGGGCTCGCCACCGGACTGCCCGTCGACGGTGCCGTCCTGTGGGAGCCGCCGTACCGCGCCTCGGTCGACCCGCACGCCGACGACGTCGTCTTCGCCGACCTGCTCGACGAGCACGTCGGTGCCGGCCGCCGCGCCCAGGCCGTCCGCGGCTTCCTGACCCAGGTGCTCGGCGTCCCGATGGGCCAGGTGACCGCACTCCGGCTCAAGGGCTCGCTCTGGAGGTCCCTCGTCGTCGACGCCCACGTGCTCAGCCGCGATGTCCGGGTGCTGAACGGCCTCGCCGTCCCCGAACGGGTCGCCGCCGCGGTCGGGGTCCCGGTGCTCGTCGGTGCCGGTGGCGACGGCCTCGAGTGGATGCGCCGTGCGGCCCGTGCCGTCGTGGACGCCGTCCCGGGGTCGGAGTACGCCGAGGTGCCCGGACAGGGACACGTGCCCGACCCGAAGGCCCTCGGGGCGCTGGTCGACCGCGTCCGCGACCGGATCGTCTCGCCCAGCAGCTGACTGCGAGAGGATGGACGGGTGAACGCACCCCGCCTCGGTCTCCTGCTCGACGTCGACGGGCCCATCGCCAGCCCGGTCTCCCGCACCATCGCGATCCCGAGC
The DNA here is from genome assembly GCF_018598555.1 of Curtobacterium aurantiacum. GTDB lineage: Bacteria > Actinomycetota > Actinomycetes > Actinomycetales > Microbacteriaceae > Curtobacterium > Curtobacterium aurantiacum. Next base: position 165,675 of record NZ_JAHEWN010000003.1, on the reverse strand, counting down.
ATCGTCGCGGACCTCGTGGCGCTCGCCGCCGAGGGCATCCCGATCGTCTTCAACACCGGTCGCAGCGACGCGTTCATCCGCTCCGAGGTCGTCGGCCCGCTGCTCGCCGGTGGGCTCGCCGAGGGCGGGCGGGTGCACGCGGTCTGCGAGAAGGGCGCCGTGTGGTGCTCGATCGGCCCGCAGTACGACGGCGGCATGGGCGAGCTGACCGTCGCCGAGGACCTGGCGCTGCCGCGTGACTACGCCGACGAGATGCGCGAGCTGGTCCGCGCCGAGTACGCCGACCTGGTGTTCTTCGACGAGACGAAGCGCGCCATGGTGTCGATCGAGCAGCGCGTCGAGGTACCGAACGCCACGTACCTCGCCCGCCAGCCGGAGTTCGACGCGAAGGCGATGGCCGCGCTCGAGCGTCGGGGGCTCGGCGTCCGACGCCTCGACGACGTCCGACCCGATGCTGACGGTGCCGTGCAGTGGCGGATCGACCCGACGATCATCTCGACCGACGTCGAGTCCGACCGCAGTGGCAAGGACCTCGGCGCCGAACGCTCGCTCGAGCTCCTCGCGCAGGACGGCGAACTCCCCGTCGCCTGGCGCACCATGGGTGACTCCCGGAGCGACTACGCGATGGCGGACTGGCTGCACGAGCACGGCCACGACGTCGCGCACGTCGACGTGCGTCCCGCCGACGGTGTGCCGGTGACGCCCTACCCGGTACTCACCGCGCCCGACGGCGTGATCCACGACGAGGCCGGCGCGCGGTTCCTGTCGGACTGGCGCGCCGGCCGCTGACGCAACCCGTGGCCCGCTGACGCAACCCCTGGCCGGCTGACGCAACCCGCGGCCCGTTGACGCAACGCGCGGCCGTCGACGTGACCGCAGGTCGACCGCAGGCTGCGCGCCGGACCGGTGCCGGGCCTCCCGTCCGTCGCCGGACCGAGCCACCGTCCGGCCGGACGCTTTGCGTGACACGCTGGCACACCAGTACCCTTCCGAGGTCCGCCGCCCAGCCGATGACGGGATCCACCCCATGGCAACGAAGCTCCGCATCAAGTCGATCGAGGCCTCCCTGGCCGATTCCGAGGAGCAGGGCAGGTCCCTGAAACGCTCCCTGAAGACGTTCGACATCGCCGCGATGGGGATCGCGGTCGCCGTCGGTGCGGGCATCTTCTCGGTCGGCGCCAACGCCGCCGCGAACTTCGCAGGGCCCGGCGTCATCATCTCCTTCCTGCTCGCCGCCGTCACCTGCGGCCTGGCGATCATGTGCTACGCCGAGTTCGCGTCGACGATCCCCGTCGCCGGCTCCGCGTACACGTTCACCTACGCCACGATGGGCGAGCTGCTCGCCTGGATCGTGGGCTGGGACCTCATCCTCGAGACCCTCACCGCCAGCGCCGTGATCGCGAAGTACTGGGGCATCTACCTCAGCGAAGCGTTCGGGGTCTTCGGCGTCGACCTGCCGAGCACGATCCAGCTCGGCCCGATCCCGTTCACCTGGGGGCCGGTGCTCATCGTGGGCATCTTCACGGTGCTCCTCGCCTTCGGTACCCGCCTGTCGTCGCGGGTGTCGGCCGTCATCACGGTCATCAAGGTCGCCATCGTCGTGTTCGTGATCGTCGCCGGTGCGTTCTTCGTCAAGGCAGCGAACTTCACTCCCTTCATCCCGCCGGCGGAGCCGACCAAGGGTGCCGAGGGCAGCGTGTGGACCCAGTCGCTCGTGTCGTGGTTCACCGGTGCGGAGCCCGCGCAGTACGGCGTCTTCGGCCTGCTCGCCGCGGCGTCGCTGGTGTTCTTCGCCTTCATCGGGTTCGACGTCGTCGCCACCAGTGCCGAGGAGACCGAGAACCCGCAGAAGACGCTGCCCCGCGGCATCTTCATCGGCCTCGGCATCGTGACGCTGCTCTACGTCGGCGTCAGCATCGTCATCACCGGCATGGTCTCCTACCAGCGCCTGGCCGAGGAGGACACGCCGTCGCTGGCCTCGGCGTTCACCATCGTCGGGCTGCCGTGGGCCGCCGGCATCATCGCCATCGGTTCCCTGATCGGGCTGACCACCGTCGTCATGGTGCTGCTGCTCGGTCTGTCCCGCATCGTGTTCTCGATGAGCCGCGACGGCCTGCTGCCGCGCTGGTTCTCGAAGACGAACCCGAAGACGCAGACCCCGGTGCGCGTCCAGGTGGTCGCCGGTGTCGTCGTCGCCCTGCTGGCCGGGTTCACCGCGGTCGACAAGCTCGAGGGCATGATCAACATCGGCACACTGTCCGCGTTCGTCCTGGTGTCGATCGGCATCATCGTGCTGCGTCGTTCGCGGCCGGACGCCCCGCGGGCCTTCCGGGTGCCGTGGTCCCCGGTGCTGCCGATCATCTCGGCGGTGCTGTGCTTCTGGCTGATGCTGAACCTCGAGGTCGAGACCTGGCTCCGGTTCGTCGTCTGGCTGGCGATCGGCTTCGTCATCTACTTCGGCTACAGCCGTCGCCACAGCCGCGTCGGCCAGGGCATGCAGTAAGGGCCGTTCCGCGGGTCGGCCTGGCCCGCTGAACACCGGTGTTCGCACGTTGCACACCCGCAGACCGCGGAGCGACGTGTGGACACCGGTGTTTTGCATCCACCGCCCGCCGCGCCGCCCGCCGCCGCGCCGCTACGCGCCGACGAGCAGCAGCACGCCGAACGCGAGCATCACGACGGCGACCAGGCCGTCGAACACCCGCCAGGTCAGCGGCTTCTCGAACAGCGGCCGGAGCAGCCGCCCGCCGAACCCGACGCCGGCGAACCACAGGCAGCTCGCCGCGACGGCACCGATCGTCCACAGCCACCGGTGGTCCGCGCCCTGCTGGTTCGCCACCGACCCGAGGAACACCAGCGTGTCCAGGTAGACGTGCGGGTTGGCCCACGTGAAGACGAGCATGGTCAGCACGGCCGTCCGCATGGTCACCACCTGGCCGGGAGGCGCGGTGCGCGTCCGCCCCGTCGCCACCGTCCCGGCACGGTCGCCACCACTGCCCGCAGCAGCCCCTGCGCGGGCGGCGTCGCCACCGGCTGTCCGCTCCGGAACACCGTCGTCGGCGGCCTCGTCCGCGACCCGCATCGCATCCCCCGAGGGCCGCAGCGCCCGCCGCGCCGCGAGCACCCCGTAGGTGAGCAGGAACGCGGCACCGACGAACCGGATCACCAGCAGCGCCACGGGGAACCGCTCGACCACGGCACCGACGCCGAGCACCCCGGCGACGATGAGCAGCGCATCCGACAGGGCACACACCACGACCGCAGCGGCCACCACCCGGAGCCCGGCACTGACGGCGAGGCGGAGCAGGTAGGTGTTCTGCACGCCGATCGCGACGATGAGGGCGAGCCCGGTGCCGAGGCCGGAGAGCAGGGGGAGGAGTTCCGTCACGTCCCCGACGCTAGGCCCCGGGCGGCGTCCAGTACAGCTCATGTTCCTGCACCGCCGTAAGCTCAGCTGCATGCCACGGTTCCAGCGCGAACACCTCGAGACCCTGCTCGCGGCCGTCGACCACGGCACGCTCGACGCCGCGGCCCGCGCGCTGGCGATCACCCCGTCCGCGGTGTCCCAGCGGATCAAGTCGATGGAACAGCAGGTCGGACGGGTCCTGCTCCAGCGCACCACCCCGGTGCGCCCGACCGCCGACGGCGAGGTGGTCCTCCGGCACGCGCGACAGGCCCGCCTGCTCGACGAGGAGACCTCCCGCGCACTCGGCGGCGGATCGTCGCTGGTGCCCTCGATCCCGCTGGCCGTGAACGCCGACTCGCTCGGCACCTGGTTCCTCGACGCCCTCGCCCTCGTGCGGGCCGACACCGAGGTGGTCTTCGACCTGCACCGTGAGGACCAGGACCGGACCGCCGAGCTGCTCCGCGCCGGCACGGTGATGGGTGCGGTGACGGCCGAGGCGGACCCGGTGCAGGGCTGTTCGTCGGTGCCGCTCGGCATCGACCGCTACCGGGCGGTGGCATCGCCGACCTTCGTCGCCCGGTACCTCGGCGACACGCGGACCGAGCGGCGGATGCTCCGACGGCTCGACGAGGTGCCGCTCGTCGACTACGACCGTGACGACGACCTGCAGCAGGGGTACCTGCGCCAGGTCCTCGGGCACGCCCCCGGAGGCCCGCGCCACTTCGTCCCGACCTCGGCGGACTTCGCCCGAGCCGTCACGCTCGGCTTCGGGTGGGGGCTGCTGCCCGAGGCGCAGTGCCTCGAGGCGATCGACCGCGGTGTCCTGGTGGAGCTGGCTCCGGGCCGGCACGCCGACGTGGCGCTGTGGTGGCAGCGTTGGAACCTGGCGTCGCCGCTGCTCGAACGGGTCACCGACGCCGTCCGAACGACCGCGGCGTCGCGCCTGCACCCGGCGCGTCAGCTCTGACAGCGCGGACACCAGTAGGTGTCGCGCAGGGTGAGCTCCGAGTCGCCGAGTTCGCCGTGCCGGATCGGGGTCCCGCACCGAAGACAGGGCTTGCCGGCGCGGCCGTAGACCCAGAACCGCCGGCCCGGGCGGTCGACGCCGGTGGTCACGCGCGCACTGCGGTCCCGGTTCGCCAGGATCAGCCGACTGGCGAGTGTGATCGTCCGCGCCGGGTCGGGAACCTGTCCCACCGGACGCGTCGGCAGCACGCCGCGCAGGAAGCAGAGTTCGTTCCGGTACACGTTGCCGAGCCCGGCGAGCACCCGCTGGTCGAGCAGCGCCAGCCCGACCGGGCGCTCCGGGTCGGCCGTGAGGTTGGCGAGGGCCAGGTCGGCGTCCCAGTCGGGCCCGAGCAGGTCCGGCCCGAGGTGTCCGACGACCTCGGACTCCTGGTCGCGTGGGACCACTTCGAGCACCCCGAGCGCGAAACCGACGGTGGAGACCCCTTCGGCGCCCAGGACCGCCCGCGCCTGGTGTGCCGGCCGTCGCCAGCGGTCACCCGGCGCGTAGACGTCCCACCGGCCCTCCATCTTGAGGTGCGAGTGCACGGTCAGGTCGCCGATGCGGTGCAGCAGGTGCTTGCCGCGGGGGATGACCTCGTCGACGGTGCGGCCGACCAGGTCGAGGGTGGCGAACGCGGGCACACGGAAGTCGCTCGTGGTCAGGACCTTGCCCGCGAGCGCGGTGTGCAGGCGACGGGCCGCCCGGTAGACGGTGTCGCCTTCAGGCACGGGTCACCTCCGGCACGTGGTCGCTGCACTGCCGGGAGGCGCGGCTCGCCTCACACACGGAGCCGCAGTCCCTGCGGGGTCGCCGTGAACCCCGCCTCGCGGAGCGCGCCGCCGAGGGGCGTCTCGAGCACGAAGTCCCCGTCGACCCGCTCGACCGAGAGCTTCCGCAGCCCGGTCCGGACGATGCCGGCGATCGAGGCGGCCGCGGCAGCGAGGTCGGCGGCGTCGTCGGTGAAGGTCAGCACCGACTTGCCACCGCGCTCCACGTACACGGTGAGCTTGCCGTCGACGGTCGTGACGAGGGCACCCGCCTTGCGCCCGGGCCGGTGGCCCCGAGCGGTCTTCGCGCCGCTGCCGACCGCAGTCCCCGACGGTGCGGCTTCGACATCGTCGGCCGCGACACCGGAGTCTGCGTCGCCCGTCGGCCACGGCAACGAGGCCCCGAACGGGTTCGCCGGGTCGGTCGCGGCGAGCGTGAGTGCCTCGCGCTTCCGGTCCGGGTCGTCGCGTTCGTCGTCGCCGAGGTCGCGGGCGTAGGTGCGCAGCCGGTCGACGGTCGGGCCGGTGGCGAACTGCGCGGCTCCGAGCCCCTCGACGAAGTACCCGCGACGAGCCCGGCCGGACTCCTCGAAGCGCGAGAGCACCCGGTACACCCCGGCGAAACCGCCCCGGACGCCCTCGACCTGCACGGCACCGCGGGTGACGACGCCGTAGCGTTCGAGCAGCTGCTCGGCGGTCGCGGCGGCCCGCACGGTCGAGTCGGACTCGGCCAGCGGCAGGAGCGACCAGCGCCCCCCGACGGACGGCGGCCCGGACTGCGTCGGCATCGTCGGACGCCGTCGGCCGCGGTACGCGCGGGATCGCGGTGCACTCGAGCTCTTCGCCTTGCCGCCGAGCATCGACCGCAGCGGGGCGAACGTGTCGTTCGTGATCTGCCCGGCCCAGACCAGGTCCCACAGCGCGGTGGTGAGCGCCTGGTCGTCACTGCTGCCGACGGCCTGGCCCAGCTGGCGGAAGAAGTACGCGCCACCGCCGGCGAGGGCCCCGAGCACGTCCCGCTGCAGCTCGGTCGTCTCGTCGCCGGAGGGCTCGGCGAGCGTCGTCGCCGCGGTGTCGGCCAGGTGCAGGCGCACCCAGCCGTCGTTGCCGGGCAGGGTGCCCCCGCCGGACCACAGGACCTCGCCCGTGGCGGTCAGTTCGTCGAGCATGCTCGTCGAGTAGTCGGTGACGCGCGACGGCAGCACCAGGGTCTCCCAGGCGCTGGCGGGCAGGGCCACCCCGGCGAGCTGGTCGATCACCTGCAGGACGCCGTCGACGCCGCGGAGCCCACCGCGGGTCCCGGGGGTCTGCACGTGCTGCCACGCGGGCAGGAACCGGGCGAGGGTGTCCGGCGAGACCGGTTCGACCTCGTGTCGCAGGGCGGCGAGGGACTTCGTCCGGATCCGGCGCAGGACCTCGGCGTCGCACCACTCGGCACCCTGGCGGTCGGGGCGGAACTCGCCCTCCACCACCCGGCGGTCGGCGACGAGCCGGCGCAGGGTGTCCTGCACGACGGCGATGCCCAACCCGAGGCGACCGGCAGCCTCCTGTGCGGAGAACGGCCCGTGCGACCGGGCGTAGCGGCCGATCAGGTCACCGAGGGGATCGGCGACGGGCTCGATGAACGCCGTGGGCACGCCGATCGGCAGCGGCACCCCGAGGGCGTCCCGCAGGCGCGCGGCGTCCTCGATCACGGCCCAGCGTGTCGCGCCGGCGTGTGAGAAGGACAGGACCCGGCGGTCGCGCTCGAGCACTTCGAGCGTGCTGCGCAGTTCCGCGGTGGCCGCTGGGCGGTCGGCGGTGTCGGCGAGCCAGCTCCGGTCGACCGCCTCGTCGAGGTCGAGCGCGCCGACGAGCCGCAGCACGTCCACGAGGCCCTCGGTGTCACGGGCACGGCGGTCCGGGGAGAGCCGCTGCAGGTCGCGCTCCACCGAGGCGATGACCGCGGGGTCGAGCAGTTCGCGCAGTTCGGCCCGACCGAGCAGCTCGCCGAGCAGCGTCGAGTCGAGCGACAGCGCCGCTGCCCGACGCTCGGCCAGCGGGGAGTCGCCCTCGTACATGAAGGCGGCGACGTACCCGAACAGGATCGACCGCGCGAACGGTGACGGCTGCTCGGTCTCGGTCTCGACCAGACGGATCCGGCGTCCGGCGATGTCGTCGGCGATCCCGAGCAGGGCCGGTACGTCGTAGACGTCCTGCAGGACCTCGCGCACGGTCTCGAGCACGATCGGGAACGTCGGGTACTTCTGCGCGACCTCGAGCAGCTGCGAGGCCCGCTGCCGCTGCTGCCAGAGCGGCGACCGCTGCCCGGGGTTCCGTCGGGGCAGCAGCAGCGCCCGTGCCGCGCACTCGCGGAACCGCGCGGCGAACAGCGCCGAGCCGCCGACCTCGTCGGTGACCAGGGCCTCGAGGTCGTCGCGCTCGAACACGAAGAGGTCGGCGCCCGGCGGCTCGGCGTCGGTCTCGGGGATGCGCACGACGATGCCGTCGTCGGCGGCCATCGCGTCGCCGTCGATGCCGTGCCGTTCGCGCAGCCGGGCGGCAACGGCCAGGGCCCACGGCGCGTGCACCTGCATGCCGTACGGCGAGTGCAGGATGAGCCGCCAGTCCCCGAGCTCGTCGCGGAACCGCTCGATGACGAGCGTGGTGTCGTTCGGTACGTGGCCGGTGGCCGCACGCTGGTCGCGCAGGAAGGTCAGCAGGTTCGTGACGGCGCGCTCGTCGAGGCCACCGGCGGCGACGCGGGCACGGGCGTCGTCGTCCGAGGCGCCCTCGACCTCGCGCACGAACGCACCGGTCGCGCGCCCCAGCTCGGCGGGCCGGCCGATGCCGTCGCCCTTCCAGAACGGCACGCGTCCGGGCTGCCCGAACGCGGGGCTCACGACGACGCGGTCGTGGGTGATCTCCTCGATCCGCCAGCTCGTCGCTCCGAGGGCGAAGACGTCGCCGACGCGCGACTCGTAGACCATCTCCTCGTCGAGCTCACCGACGCGGGACGCCTTCTCGCCGACCATGAACACGCCGAACATGCCGCGGTCCGGGATCGTGCCACCGCTCGTCACCGCGAGTCGCTGGGCGCCGGGTCGTCCGGTCAGGGTGCCGTGCACGCGGTCCCAGACCAGGCGGGGCCGCAGTTCGGCGAACTCGTCGCTCGGGTACCGGCCCGTGACCAGGTCGAGCGTCGCCTCGAACGCCGACCGGGGCAGGCCGCTGAACGGAGCACTCCGTCGCACGAGCTCGAACCAGTGCTCGACGTCGAGGGTGTCGATCGCCCCCGCTGCCACGGTGTGCTGCGCCAGGACGTCGAGCGGGTTCGCCGGCACCGAGATCGACTCGATCTGCCCGGCGACCATCCGCTCGACCGTGACCGCGCTGTTGACCAGGTCGGCGCGGTGCTTCGGGAACAGCACGCCCCGGGAGATCTCGCCCACCTGGTGTCCGGCGCGACCGACGCGCTGCAGGCCGCTCGCGACCGACGGCGGCGCCTCGACCTGGACGACCAGGTCGACCTCGCCCATGTCGATGCCGAGCTCGAGCGAACTCGTCGCCACGACGCACCGCAGCCGACCGGACTTCAGGTCGTCCTCGATGATCGCGCGCTGGTCCTTCGAGACCGATCCGTGGTGCGCACGCGCGAGCACCGGCACGGAGGCGTCCGAGCCCCCGCCGCCCGTCTGCCCGGACCCGCCGATCATCTGCGCCGGCGGCCGTTTCGTGCCCTGGGGAGCGACGGCGTGCGCCGAGGTGCGGGCCGGTGACTGTGGTCGGCCCCGCGCCGCGGGGAGCCCGTCGTCGTCCGTGGACGCACCCGCCGGCACCAGCACGCCGTCACCGGCCGCCGCCAGCACGCGCTCCTCGTGGATCTCGTTGAGCCGCGCCGTGAGCCGCTCGGCCAACCGGCGCGAGTTCGCGAAGACGATGGTCGACCGGTGCTCCTCGATCAGGTCGACGACGCGCTCTTCTACGTGCGGCCAGATCGACCCGTTGGTCGGCGACTCGGACGCGTCCGCGCCGACCGGCGGTGCACCGAGCTCGGTCATGTCGTCGACGGGGACGACGACCCGCAGGTCGAAGGTCTTCTGCGCGGGCGGCGCGATGATCGTCACGGGTGCTCGGCCGCCGAGGAACCGCGCGACCTCTTCCGGCGGGCGCACCGTGGCCGAGAGCCCGATGCGCTGCACGGGCTTGTCGAGCAGGTCGTCGAGACGCTCGAGCGACACCGCCAGGTGTGCTCCGCGCTTGGTCGAGGCGACCGCGTGGACCTCGTCCACGATGACGGTGTCGACGTTCACGAGGGTCTCGCGCGCCTGCGAGGTGAGCATCAGGTAGAGCGACTCGGGCGTGGTGATGAGGATGTCCGGCGGCTGGCGCAACAGCTTCTGCCGGTCGGACGACGGGGTGTCGCCGCTGCGGACGCCGACCGTGACGTCCGGCGGTTCGGTGCCGAGTCGGCGGGCGGTCTGGGTGATGCCGACGAGCGGGCTCCGCAGGTTGCGTTCGACGTCGACGCCGAGGGCCTTGAGCGGCGAGACGTAGAGCACCCGCGTGCGCTGCTTGGCCGGCGGGCGGTCGGTCGCGCTGATGAGCCGGTCGATCGACCACAGGAACGACGCCAGGGTCTTGCCGGAACCGGTCGGGGCGATCACGAGCGCGTGTTGCCCGGTCGAGATGGCGTCCCACGCCCCGGCCTGTGCGGGCGTCGGTGCGTCGAAGGCGCCGCGGAACCACTCGGAGGTGGCGGGAGAGAAGCGCTCGAAGACGTCCGTCATGGTCCGTCCCATCCTGCCCGCCACCACCGACAGCGGGCCGAGCGCTCGCACCCCTTGACAGAGCGATAGTTAGCGACCTATCGTAAACACATCGCGATACGACGAAGATGATCAGGTCAGACCGGTCGCGAGCCGACTCAGCACGAAGAAAGGACTCCTCATGCGCCCCTCGTATGACGACGACAGCAACACGTCCCCCCGCGACCAGCGCGGGTTCGGCCCGCGCGGCCCCCGCTTCGGCGGCGCGCGGCAGCACCACGGCGCCGGCTTCCCCGGCCGCGACCGCGGTGACCACGACCACGGCGGCCGCGGCTTCGGTGGCCGGGGGTTCGGTCCCGGCTTCGGCCCGGGCATGGGCTTCGGCCCCGGTTTCGGCGGCCCCGGCTTCGGCCGCGAACGCCGTCGCCGCGGCGACGTCCGTCTCGCGATCCTCGGTCTGTTGGCCGAAGGTCCGCAGAACGGGTACGCCGTGATCAAGACCATCGCCGAGCGCACCGGCGGCGCCTGGAAGCCGAGCCCCGGCTCGGTCTACCCGACGCTCCAGCAGCTCGTCGACGAAGACCTCGTGGTCTCGTCGGGCGACGGCCGCAAGACGCTCTTCGAGCTCACCGACGCCGGCAAGGCCGAGACCGAGGCCAAGGCCGACGAGATCGCCGCAGCCCTCGACGGGGCCCCGGGCATCCCGGACGCCCAGCGCGAGTTCTTCGAGGCGCTCCGCAAGACCATGGGCGTCCTGCAGATGTACCGCAGCACCGCGACCGAGGAACAGGCCAAGGCCGCCACGGCCAAGGTGGACCAGCTCCGCAAGGACCTGCTCCAGATCCTCGCCGACTGACGGACGTCACCGCGTGACGGACGTCACCCCGTGACGGACAGGAGGCCCGGTGCCAGCTGGCACCGGGCCTCCAGCCCGTCCGCACATCGTGAGCAGCAACGGTCGGGTCCGCACGTCGGACCCGACCGTTCGTGCTCACGAAGCGCGCTCCGCGCTACCCGGCGTCGATGAACGCCGCCACGTCGGCCAGCTCCGCCGTCGACACCGCGTGCGGCAGACCCGCGTAGCTGCGGTCGGTCACGTCGGTGTGCGCCGCGGCCCACGCCTGCGTCCGGGCGGTGGCATCGGCCGGGATCACCGGGTCGAGGTCGCCGTGCCCGAGGAACACCCGCGGGCGCACGGCCGACACGGCCTCGTCGCGGGAGTCCGTGACGCCCGGCACCACGAACCCCGACAGCGACACCGCGAACGCGAAGGCCGCCGGCCGTGCCCGCAGGAGCTGGAGCGCCATCGAGCCGCCCTGCGAGAACCCGAGCAACCCGATCCGCGGGTGGTCGGCGGCGACGGAGTCGATCCAGTCGAGCACCTCGCCGACCGCTGCGTCGACCGCCTCCGGGTCGGGGGAGCCCGGCGTCCCGAGCGGGTACCAGCTGAACCCGGGCCCCCACGGCATCGGCGCTCGCAGCGACGCGACGGTCCAGGCGGGCGGCAGCGCGGGCGCCAACCCGAGCAGGTCCTGCTCGTTCGATCCCACCCCGTGCATCGCCACGAGCAGTGGCGTGCCGCTCCGGTCCACGGCACTCCGGGTCCACTGCACCAGTTCCGCATCGATCATGTGGACAACGCTAACCATCCCCAACTCCCGCGCCGTTCGCCGAACTCGCCACCGTCCCTGGTAGACACGGTGCATGTCCTCGCTGCGCACCCCCGATCCCGACTCCGGCTGGCTGTCCGACGAGGAGCTCGCGAACGTCCGCCGTCGTCTGCCGATCTGCTACGTCGAGGCGGTCCCCGTCCGCACCGACGGACTCGGCGTCGTGACCGAGGTCGGCGTGCTGCTGCGCGTCTCCCCGAGCGGTTCGATCGCGCGCACCCTGGTGTCCGGCCGGGTGATGTTCGGTGAGTCGATCCGCACCGCACTGTTCCGCCACCTCGAGAAGGACCTCGGCCCGATGGCGTTCCCGCAGCTCCCCACGAGCCCGACGCCGTTCACCGTGGCGGAGTACTTCCCGCTGCCCGGCGCCTCGGTGTACACCGACGAACGGCAGCACGCCATCTCCCTCGCCTACGTCGTCCCGGTCACGGGCACGTGCGAACCCCGTCAGGACGCCCTCGAGCTCACGTGGATGAGCCCGATGGAAGCCGCGTCCGACGCCGTCGCCGACGAGATGGAAGGCGGTCGCGGCGCACTGCTCCGTGCAGGCCTCGCCTCGGTCGGCGCCCTGCACTAGCCCGACCAGGGCGCTCCACGCAGCGCACACGACGAAGCCCCCGGATCCGATCGGATCCGGGGGCTTCGCAGCGCGGTCGCGAACCGGCTTAGTGCTTGTCGTCCTTGAAGCTGTCGGCGACGCCGTGCGCGGCGTCCTTGACGTCGGTGACGCCCTGCTTCGCCGAGGCCTTGCCCTGGTCGGTCTGACCTTCGGCCTTCAGCCGGTCGTTACCGGTCGCGTTGCCGGTGGCTTCCTTGACCTTGCCAGCCGCTTTCTCAGCGGCGTTCTTGATGTCATCGATGCCAGCCATGGGCACTCCTTCCAGAAGCGGACGTGTTCCCCGTCAGCCGCTTGCACGGCCTCTGGTGCACCAGACCGTACGCCCGCCGGAGCACACGGCCCCCAGCCCCCGCCAAGGTTCGCCCGGGTCCGCACGCCTCGGCACAGCAAAACACCGGTGTCCACGCAACACACCGCGGGATGCGTGTGTTCGGCGCGTGAACACCGGTGTCTTGCGAGCTCAGACCGACCGGGCTCAGACCGACCGAGCTCAGACCGACCGGGTCAGACCGGCCGGCTCAGCGCGCAGGTCAGTGGCGGTCGGCAGCGCCGGCCGGACGGGAGGCGCGGCGCGAGCTGCCACGACGGTTGCCGCCCGACTCGTTGCCGGACCGACCGGCGGCGTAGCCACCCTCGGAGGACCAGACGGCCGACGAGCCGCCGCGCACGACGTCGCTGCTGCCCGAGCGACGGTTGCCGCCGCTGCGGCGACCACCCGTCGAGCCGGCGGCTGCGACCCCGGAGCGCCCGGCACCCTCGGAACGTGCGCCACGGGCCGGACGGCCCTGACGGCCCCCGGCCGAACCGGCGGACTCGCCAGCGGAGCCGGAGCGCGCGGGCTGCGCCGCGCCTCCCGACCGACCGCCGCGACCACGGCGACGACCGCCGTCACCGGCGGACTCGGCCGAGCGCTGCTTGGGCTGACGCTGCTGGGTGGGCTGCTCCTCGGCGACGTGGCGGATCGGAGCGACCTCGCCGACGAGTGCGGTGACGGCCGGGGAGGTCGCCGTGACGTGCTGCGGCGTGACCTTGATCGCGGCCGCACGCATCATCTGCGCGACGTCGCGACGCTCGGCGGGCATCGTCACCGTGACGACGTCACCCGACGAACCGGCACGCGCCGTGCGACCCGAGCGGTGCAGGTACGCCTTGTGCTCGGTGGGCGGGTCGACGTGCACGACGAGCTCGACGTTGTCGACGTGCACACCACGGGCGGCGACGTCGGTGGCGACGAGCACGAGGGCCTCACCGGAGGAGAACTTCGCGAGGTTGCGCTCGCGGGCACCCTGCGACAGGTTGCCCTGCAGGTCGACGGCCGGGATCCCCTGGCTGCTGAGCTGCTTGGCGAGGCGCTTGGCGTGGTGCTTCGTGCGCATGAAGAGGATGCGGCGACCGTTGCCCGAGGCGAGGGCGCTCACGAGGTGCTTCTTCGCGTCGGCGTCGGCGACCTCGAACAGGTGGTGGGTCATCGCCTCGACGGGGCTGTTCGCCTCGTCGACGGAGTGCATGACCGGGTTGTGCAGGAACTTCTTGACGAGCTTGTCCACGCCGTTGTCGAGCGTCGCGGAGAACAGCAGGCGCTGTCCCTGCTCCGGCGTCGCCTGCATGATCTTGGTGACACCGGGCAGGAAGCCCATGTCGGCCATGTGGTCGGCCTCGTCGAGGACGGTGACCTCGATGTCGCCGAGGTTCACGTGGCCCTGCTGCATGAGGTCGGCGAGGCGACCCGGGCAGGCAACGACGACGTCCACACCGCCGCGGAGGGCGTCGACCTGCCGACCCTGACCCACGCCACCGAAGATGGTGGTGGTGTTCAGGCCCATGGCCTTGGCGAGCGGGGCGAGGGCGACGTCGATCTGCGTCGCGAGCTCACGGGTCGGCGCGAGGACCAGGGCGCGGGGGCGGCCGGCGCGGCGCTTCCGGCCGCTGGCGGCGAGGCGGGCGACGAGCGGGATCGCGAACGCGATCGTCTTGCCGGAACCGGTGCGGCCACGGCCGAGCACGTCCTTGCCCTGCAGGGAGTCGGGGAGGGTGTCCGCCTGGATGGGGAACGCCATGTCCTTGCCCTGGTCGGCGAGGACGGAGACCATCGGCGCGGGGACGCCGAGGTCGGAGAAACGGATGTCTTCGGTGGTCATGGTGACCTTTCGAGCCGGAGGAGTCCGGCTGTGGGCGCGCTCTGAGGCAGCGCGCGGGCGGGATGCGCGCCAACGGATGTGGCTGGCGCAGTCGCCGCAGCAGAGAAGCCTGGGCACCTTCGTGAGGTGCTCGATCATCGACCGGAGTCTGGAGACAGGTGGTCGGGAGTTCGGGGCGTCCGTACGACGCACGAGGCGATCGGCGCCTCGAGTACGACCAGCATAGCGTGCGCGTCCGCCGAACGGCCAGGGCAGGGGCGGTGCGCTCTCGGCGTGGGAGGATTCCGGGGTGCGCATCCGATCCGTCCTGTTGACCACCGCCATGGCCCTGGTGGCCGTCCTCGGCACCGCTGGTTGCGCCGAGGCCGCGACGACGAGTGCGGCCGCGGGCTACACGAACCTGCCGACCTCGGGCCGTCCCGACTACCAGCTCGGCGGCGCGTACACCCCGGCCAAGGGCGTGACGATCGTCGAGCGCGACAGCACCGACCGCCCGGCGAAGGGCAAGTACAACATCTGCTACGTCAACGGGTTCCAGACCCAGCCCGGCTCCGCCCGCACGTGGACGAAGTCCTACCCGTCCGCGATCCTGCGCGACCGTGCCGGCAAGCCCGTCGCCGACCCGGGGTGGCCCGACGAGATGCTCCTCGACACCCGGACCGCGGCGAAGCGCGCACTGATCACGAAGGTGCTCGCGAAGACCATCGCCCGCTGCGGTGACCGCGGGTTCGACGCGGTCGAGTTCGACAACCTCGACTCCTGGACCCGCAGCGGCGGTCGGCTCACCCGCGCCGGCAACCTGGCGCTCGCGAAGTCACTCGTCACCAAGGGACACCGGCACGGCATGGCCGTCGGGCAGAAGAACACCCCGCAGCTCGGGGCGTCGGGTCGGAAGCAGACCGGGTTCGACTTCGTCGTCGCCGAGGAGTGCGTGCAGTACCGCGAGTGCGCCGCGTACACGAAGGCCTACGGCAAGCGGGTCATCGACATCGAGTACCCGGACACCCTCGAGCGCTCGTGGGCGTCGGTCTGCACGCTGAAGAGCCGCCCGGCGATGACGATCCTGCGCGACCGTGACCTGGTGGTCCCGACCGACGAGGCGTACGTCTCGAAGCACTGCTGAGCGTTCCTTCCCAGAACGCGTGCGATGCCTGGTCGAATCGGGCATACCGGGTCAGAACTTTCGACCGGGTACGCCCGGAACGACCAGGTACGCCCGGAAGCACCGACCCGCAGCGCTACGCCGGCCAGGCCTCCCGCAACGCGGTCGCCGCCTGGTCCGCCGACAACCCGGCCGACCGTGCAGCAGCGGCCAGGGCCCGAGCAGCGTCCGCGACGGCGTCCGGTACCTCGGCGGGGCGCACCACCCGGGTGCCGGCACCCCGCGCGGTGTGCACGAGCCCGGCCTCCTCGAGCAGCTGGTAGGCCTTCGCGACGGTGCCGGCTGCGAGGCCCAGCTCGTCCGCCAGCCCCCGCACGCTCGGCAGCCGTTCGCCGTCCACCAGGTACCCGGCGGTGATCTGTGCGGCGATCTGCGATCGGACCTGCTCGAACGGCGGCACGCGACCGCCGGCGTCGAGGGCGACGAGTCCTGTCATGCGTTCCACCCTAGAAGTCGTACTGCTCGCCGACCGGGATCGGGACCGGCACGGTGTTGCCCGGGGGCGCGAGCGGGCACGCCCACGCCGGGTCGTACGCGCACGACGGGTTGTAGGCGAAGTTGAAGTCGAGCACGAGTGACCCGGAGTCGTCGCCGCCCAGGTCCGAACCCTTGATGGTGTCGAGCAGGTAGCGCCCGCCGCCGTAGGTGCCGCGGGCCTTGCCGGCGCTGGCGTCCTTGACCGGCACGAACACCCCGCCCGCGTAGCCGCCGTGCTTCCAGACGTCGAGGGTACCGACGCCGGGGACCCGCACGACGCCGAGCCGGTCGAAGTGGACGACGCCGTCGGTGCCGGTCTCGAAGTCGAACTCGGCGGGCTCGGTGGCCTCGATGCGGACCTGGAAGCGCCAGGCCGGGTCGTAGTCGGGCACCGGCAGGGACTCGAAGTCGTGGGCGTCCTCGTCGAGCAGCGGTGACGCCGGGTGCTCCGCGAACATCGCGTCGCGCGTCTCGCGCCAGAGCGCATGCGCCGTCTCGGGGTCGGGGGTGGCGCGGACGCGGCGGTACAGGTCGAACGTCATCCGCCGCCAATCCGCGGTCGCGAGCGTGCTGTGCACGCGGTCGTCGGTCGTCGGCTCCTGGGGACGCGTCTGGCTCACGTGGTCGAGGCTACGCCCGCTCCGCGGTGGACGGGAGGCCCGACCCGCGTCGCGTCACGCGCCGTCGGTCCGCCAGGTGGGTGCGAGGACGCGCATCCGGAACGCCCGCCACTGCCAGATGACCCACATGCCGGGCCACAGGGCGAGGCCGAGCACGGCGGGGCGCATCCGGTAGGTCAGGCGGTCGAGCAGCAGGGTCCGACCACCCGGTGCGGCGACGACGGCCATCCGGTGTGACATCGTCATCCGCCCGAACAACCCCGACGTCCCGCCGCCGTTGTCGCGCTGCACGGGGACCCCCTCGACCTCGTACAGGTCGAGGTCGACGTGCGTGTCGCCACTCGGCACCAATCCGAAGGCGTCCGCGGTGATCGGGTGCGGGTGCCCGGGCTCCCAGCGCTCCGGGAACCCCTGCGGGTCGCGCGAGCGGTACGCCAGGAACGGCTTCGTCACCGCCACCATCACGGACGGGGACAGCAGGGCATCGCGCACGGCGTCGACCGGCGCATCGAGGACGATCCGGAGGCCGACGTGCATGCCGGTGACGCTACGCCCGCGGGCTGGACGACGCGCCGTGACCCGGCGGCCCCGACCACGTGAGACGACTCAGGCGTGCCGGGCCGACCGGCGGCGGGACCCCTCGGCGCGGTCGTGGCGCCGGAGCCGCTCGGCCAGCGAGAGTCGGACGGCCGGCCACTCCGACGCGATGACCGAGAAGACCACGGTGTCGCGGAGGGTGCCGTCACGGCCGATCGCGTGGTTCCGGAGCACGCCGTCCTGCTTCGCACCGAGGCCCGCGATGGCCGCCCGAGACTGCAGGTTGTGCCAGTGCGTGCGGAACTCGACCGCGATGCACTGCCACGCCTCGAACGCGTGGGACAGCATGAGCAGCTTCGACTCGGTGTTGATCCCCGAGCGCTGCGCCGACTTCGCCAGGAACGTGTGCCCGATCTCGACGTGACGGTTGCCCGGGTCGATGTTCATGAAGGTCGTCGCACCCACCACCCGGCCGGTCGGACGGTCCCGCACGGCGAAGGGCACCATGCGCCCGGCCTCGTGCTCGGCGAGCCGCCGGTCGATCTCGGCCTCGACCTGTGCCGGGGCGGGTACCGAGGTGTACCAGGTGCGCCACAGATCGCCGTCCGCGACCGCCGCCCGCAGGTCTTCCGCGTGCTCCTGCCCGAGGGGCTCGAGGGTCACACGGTCGCCGGTCAGGGTGGGCACGGGGGCGATCTCCATGGACATGCATCCTAGGGTCGCCGACCCGGGTGGAGCCCGGTCGGACGCAGACCCTGTGGAGAGGGACGGCATCGCCCGGGCGGCTATCGTGAACCAGTGGCAGAACGCACCCAGGAGAAGTACCAGGTCCGGTTCGCGTGGGGTCCCGGAGGCGCGGCTCGGATCGCGCACGGTGCCCACCTGCTCGTCTGGGTCGACGCTCTGCCGTCGACGCCCGACGCCGCCGCGCAGCGGCGCGCGCTGCGGAACGTGACCGCGCAGCTGCCGCAGGGTCCGGAGGTCGTGCTCGGCCACCTCGGCAACGCGGCAGCGGTCGCGGAACGGGTGACGGGCCTCCAGGCCGCACGCGGTGACCGGTGCGTCGTCGCGATCGTGGCCGCCGGGCTGCACCACACCGCAGCCCTCGACGCCGCCGCCGAGGCGGCGGGGGAGTCCGTCGACGTCGCCGACGCACCCGACTTCGCCGTCGAGGACCTGCTCGCCGCCGGCGCCGTCGTCGACGCGCTCACCGAGGTCGGCATCGACCACACCTCGCCCGAGGCCGCTGCGGCCAGCGCGGCGTACACGGGGCTGCGCCGTGCGGTGCGGCACCTGGTCAGCGCTTCCGAGGGAGCGGCCGTCCTGAGCCGTGACGACGTGCACGCGGCGCTCGCCGCGGGGCCCGACCTGACCGTCCTGCGGGAATCGGGGGAGCGCGCGTAGCGTTCGCACCATCACGGAACCAGCGAGCGAAGGAGCAACGCCATGAAGGCAGTCGTCGGCGACACGGTGATCGCGGAGGCCCCCGAAGAGGACCTCATCAAGATCGAGGGCAACTGGTACTTCCCGCCGTCGAGCGTGAAGACCGAGCTCTTCACCGAGAGCCCCACCCAGTACCACTGCCCGTGGAAGGGCGACACGCAGTACTTCACGGTGAACGTCGACGGGCAGGCGCTGCAGGACCGCGCGTGGTCGTACCCGACGCCGATCCCGTCGTCGTTCGACCGCGTCGGCAAGGACTACTCCGGCTACGTCGCGTTCTGGAAGGACGTGCAGGTCGTCGCCTGACGACTGGTCCCGCGACCGTCCGGCTGGCCTCAGCCGGTCACGGTGAGCACGACCAGCGCGACGTTGAGCGTCACGATGACCGCCGCGATCACCCACGCCACCACGCGGGTGGTCGCGGCGTTCACGTCCGTGCCCATCACGCTCCGTCGTGACGTGTAGACCACGAGCGGCACGATCGCGAAGGCGATCCCGAAGCTCAGCACCACCTGGCTGACGACGAGCAGCATCGTCGCGTCGGCGTTCAGCGCGAGCAGCACGATCGCGGGCACCAGGGTGATCGCGCGCCGGGCGACGAGCGGGATCCGCACGTGCAGCAGCCCCTTCATGATCTCGGCCCCGGCCATGCAGCCGACCGAGGTCGAGGCCAGGCCCGACGCGAGCAGACCCACGGCGAAGAGCACCCCGACGACCGGTCCGACGTTCTCGGCGATGGCCCGCTGCGCGCCGGGGATGGAGTCGGTGCCCGCGACGCCCGGCAGGGTGGCCGCGGCGAGGACGAGCATCGCGATGTTCACCCCACCCGCGACGACCAGCGCGAGCCCGACGTCCCACCGGGTCGCGACGAGCACCCGGCGACGCTCCGGCCCGGCGGGGACGTCCCCGTGGCGGTCCCGGGCGAGCGCCGAGTGCAGGTAGACGGCGTGCGGCATCACGGTGGCGCCGAGCATCGACGCGGCGAGCAGGACCGACCCGGAGCCCTCGAAGCGCGGCACCAGCCCGGCGACGAGGTCGGTCGGCGACACCCGGGCGAACAGCAGGCCGGCGCAGAAGCCGATCGTCAGGATCGCGAGCATCGCCGTGACGACGGTCTCGAACAGACGCGTGCCCCGACGGCTGTGCAGCGTCAGCAGGAGCATCGAGACGAGCCCGGTGATGATCCCGCCGACCACGAGCGGCAGGTCGAAGAGCAGGTACAGCGCGAGTGCGCCACCGATGACCTCGGCGATGTCGGTCGCGGCGGCGACGATCTCGGCCTGGCCCCAGAACAGCAGGCGCGGGGTGCGTCGCATCCGCAGGCCGAGGTGTTCGGGCAGCGACTTGCCCGTCACCACGCCGAGTTTGGCGGACAGGTACTGCACCACGACGGCACTCGCGTTCGCGGCCACGAGCACCCAGAGCAGCAGGTACCCGTACTCGGCTCCCGCGGTCAGGTTCGCGGCGACGTTGCCGGGATCGACGTACGCGATGGCCGCCACGAACGCCGGTCCGAGCAGGGTGAGGCCGGCTGCACGACGACGCGGGGCACCGGATGGATGCTCGTCGAGCCGGGGGCTGGCAGTGTCGGTCATGCACCGATCCTGCCAGAGAATTCGGCAAGCCGAATCTTTTTCTTCGCCGTTACTGCGTGAGGCGGCCTGGACCCCCGCGTGGGGGCGTCGAGTGGTCGCGATCTGTCGGCTGGGACGCCGCCAGCAGACGGTCAGTGACCGCTCGGCGGGGGTGAGCGGGGTGTCGTGACCGCTCGCGGAAGGCGGACGGGAGGCCCGTGGCGGCGCGGCCACGCGCCTCCTGTGCGGTCGAGTGGTCGCGACTCGTCGCTTGCTTTGCGTCGGGTGGTCGCGATCTGTCGGCTGGGACGCCGTCGGGCGACGGTTGGTGACCGCTCGGCGGGGGTGAGCGGGGTGTCGTGACCGCTCGCGGGCCCGACACCGTCCGGATCACGCGCCGGGGCGCAGGTCTGGGCGTCCCGCCGCGGTCAGCCCGAGCTCACTCCGCGGCGCGGCGGGCCCGGTGCGCCCGGACCTTCGCCCGGTTGCCGCACCGCTGCATCGAGCACCAGCGCCGGGTCCCACCGCGCGACGAGTCGTAGAACACCAGGCCGCAGTCCTCGGCCGAGCACCGGCTCAGTCGCGTCGGCCGGCCGTCGGCCTCGACGTCGTCGAAGCCGACCTCGGTGAGGAGCGCGACGGCGTCGCGCGCGACGCTCGACAGGGCCTGGGCCAAGCGGACGCGGTTGGCCCCGGCGCGGCGTCGGCCACCCGGGAGGCTCGGGGGCACGTCCGGCAGGGCGGCGAACAGGTTGACGGTGTCGATGTCGTCGGGCGCGGGGCGCGTGCGGCCGGCCCCGGCACGCAGGCCCGCCGCCACGGCGGTGCGCTCCGCCGCGGTGCTCGCCGGAGCGGGGGCGGCGGCCACGGCGAGCCGGGCGATCGCTGCACGGAGGGCACGGGCGTCCTGCAGCTCACGGGCGCTGGCGCCGACGTCGATCGGTTCGGTGTGCTCGCTGAGCCACTCGTCCAGGTCGGCCGGGCTCGCGAGGAGCTCCCCGAGCTGCGACCGTGGACGTCGGCCGGCCGGGTCGTCGGCGAAGCCGCCCGTGTGCGCGAAGTCGAGCGCGATCCGACCGGCGTCGAAGAACCAGGTGGAACCGGCGTCCGTGCGGATGTGCTGCCCCGTGTGCATCCGCCCAGGCTAACGGGTTACCGGCGCGCCTCCGTGCGTCGGGACCGTCATGCGGTAGTCGACGCCATCGTGGCCGCGTCGTCGTCCGCTGTCCGGCGCCGCCAGGTGATGACGTTCCGGGCGTCGAACCGCCGGGAGCAACGGGCACAGGCCAGGGGACGGGTGGGCGTGCGGTACCGGAAGTGCTCGTGTCCGGCGGGGCAGGTGCCGATCCAGGGTGCGAGCTCGCTGGCGATCGGGCCGTCGTGCAGCCGGGAGCCGGTGTACCCGATCGACGCGGCGGTGCGCTTCCACTTCGGTCCGTGTGCCGCCCGCGCACCGGCGAGGGCGTGCGCGACCTCGTGCAGCAGGACCTGCTCGACGTCGTCGTCGGAGAACCGTGTGGCCAGGTGCCGACTCACCGTGATCCGTCTGCGCGCGAAGTCACACTGACCGGCGCGGGTCTTCGCGCGGTCGAACCCGAAGGTCCACGTGCCGGCGCCGAGGTGCTCGGCCATGAGTGCCTCGGCGCGGAGCCGGACGGCCTCGAGCGCGGTCACTGCTCGGCGCGGGGGTCGGCCTGGCCCTTCTTCGCTGCCCGGGCCGCGATCCGGCCCCAGATGTCGTCGGCCTCGGTCCGGGCGGCGTCGGGCGCGCCCAGCACACGGCGGCGGATCGGCGGGACTTGCTTCACCGGCTCGGCGACACGGGTCGTCGGCTCGTCGTCCTCGGCGCGGCGGGCGGCGACCTCGCGGGCCGTCCGCGGCTTGTCGGAGGGCTCCGCCGGGTTCGTGATGGCAGCGCGCATCGCGGCCTCGACCGCAGTGCGCAACGCGTCGGTCCGCTCGGACGGTGCGCCCGCCTGGCGGAAGGCCTGGTACGCCCGCGACAGTGCTGCGCGGGCCTCGTCGAAGCGGTCGTTCTCGAACAGCGACCAGCCCTCGATCTCGGCTGCTGCGCCCTCGAGCTCCGGCCACTCCTCGGTGGCCGCGGTATCGCGGGCCAAGGCGGCCTCGGAGGCGGCCCGGTCGTGCCGACCGAGGTCGTGCAGGACGTGCGCGCGACGGATCCGTGCGGCGACCTTGTCCTGGCGCTCCCCGGTGAACATCGCGAGGCGGAACACCTCTTCGGCGATGACGAGCGACTCGTCCAGACGACCGAGCAGGCGGAGCAGCTCGGCCCGTTCGGCGAGGGCGTCGGTGCTGCGGCTCTGGCCGAGGTCACGGAGCCGCTGGTGCACGGCGTCGACGTCGACCGCGGGTCGCAGGCTGATGGGCGCGAAGGTACTGCCCGGGCTGACGCCGGCCGTCACGGGAGCCGCGTGGCGCGGTTCACGGGAACGGTCGGACAGGTCGGGCTGCTGGCGGTCGTCGGGCGGGAGGGACATCGGTTCGAGGGTAGCCGCGGTCTGCCGGGAGCCGTCGGTGCGACGCGCTCAGGTTGCACGGGTGCGGCCGTCCGCGCGTGCCCCCCGGAGCGACGAACGGCCCGCCGTGCCGGAGCACGACGGGCCGTTCGAGGGGTTCGGTCAGGAGCCGGCGTTCGCCACGGCGGCGAAGGCGACACCGGCGTACGTCACGATGGTCGCGATCGTGGCGACGACGGCCAGGACGATGGCGAAGATGCCCCAGCCCCGACCGCGCTTGGTCACGGCGGCGATGATGCCCTGCACGAGTGCCCAGAGGCCGAGGATCGCGGCGACGCCGGCGATGACCGCACCGACACCGATCTGCGAGACGACGGCCGGGTCTTCCATGAGCTGACGCTGCAGCTCCTGCTGGTCCGGGGTCGCTCCGCCGCTCGGCACGAGGTTGTTGATCGCGTCGCTGTTCGCGAGCGCCGAGCCCATCACGTAGCCGCCGATGACGCCGATGACGAGCGCGGCCAGCCCGAGGACGAACGCCACGACACCGAGGGTCTTCTTCTTGCGCTTCGGCTCGTCGTGGGCCTGCCATGCCGGGGCGCCGGAGTGCGCGGACGCTGCGGCGTACGGCTGCTGGTCGTGGCGCTGGCCCTGGTCGTGGCGCTGCTGGTCGTTCCAGCTCGGCGTGCTCGACGGCTGCCCGTACTGGCTGTTCTGCTGCTGGCCGTACTGGCCCTGCTGCTCGCCGTTCTGCTGGCCGTATTGCTGCTGGCCCTGGCCCTGGCCGTACTGCTGCTGGCCCTGCCCGTACTGCTCGCCGTACTGCGGGGTCGAGGTCGGCGCGGGGTCCACCCGCTCGCCGTACCGCGGGGCGTCGGCGTCGGGCCGCTGCTGCGGGGCCTCGCCCCAGCGCGGCTCCTGGCCGTCGCCCGTCCGGTCCTGGTCGTTCCGGTCGTCGTTCGTCATCAGGGTTCCCATCGCTCGGTCGCGCACCTGCGCGGTCGTTCACTCCATCCTGACAGCCGGACCCGCCGAGTGCCCGAAGTCCGTCACCGGGAGTGCGACGCGGGCGGGCATCAGCCCCCGAACACGCTCCGGTTCGGCTCCGGCGACGCGACCGCCGTCTGGTCGGTGACGATCGGTGCCCCGGCGATGAACGACCGGAGCTCCGCACCGTGCACGACCTTGGCCGGCATCGGGTCGGACGAGTACCGCCTGGGCATGTCCGCCACCGGCAGCTCCGACGGCGACCCGAGCAGCACGATGTTCCCGAACCGCCGGCCCTTGAGCATCCCGGTGTCCGCGACCGCGGCGACCGACGGCAGCACCGACTGCAGGGTCGAGGCCTGCCCACGGGCGAACGCCAGACCCGCACCGTCGGCAACGTTCACGGCGACGATGCCCGTCGGTGACAGGAACGCGGCGACCTCGCGGTAGAACTCGACACTCGTCACGTGCGCGGGGATCTGCGAACCGCCGAACACGTCCACCACCGCCAGGTCCACGGTGCCTCGCAGGCCGGCGGGCAGCTTGCCGAGGACCTCCCGGGCGTCGCCGTACCGCACCCGGATCGACGCTCCGCGGGGGAACGGCAGGACCTCGCGCACGTGCTCGACCAGGTCGCGCTCGAGCTCGATCACCTGCTGCCGCGAACCCGGGCGGGTCACCGCGACGTAGCGGGGCAGGGTCAGTGCGCCCGCGCCGAGGTGCAGCGCCGTGATCGGGCCGTCGGGCAGCAGGTCGATCGCGTGCCCGATCCGCCGGATGTACTCGAACGCCAGGTGCGTCGGGTCCTCGAGGTCCACGTGCGACTGCGGGGTGCCGTCCACCACCAGGGTGAAGGACCCCGGTCGGTGCCGGTCCGGCTCCACCACCGAGTACCCCGCACCGATCCGGAACCCGTCGAACGCATCAGCCATGCGGTCAATGGAACACCACCGCGATCCCCGCGCGGGACGGCGCGCTCGTGAATGCGTACACATGAACAGCCAGCGGACGCCAAGACTCGGCCCGTATCGTCGACGGCTGTCGTCACGACGCGTGAGCGTCGATGCGTGCGGTGCCCCACACACCACGCGTCCGCCCGTGCACCGTGACCACGACGTGCCCGTGAGCGTCCCCACCGCTCGAGCGTGCGCGCCGTCGGCGTGCTGCTGCGCGCCGCCCCTCCGGCCACCCGTGCGCGCTGGCCGTCGAACGCACCGCACCCGACGTCGAGTGCACCACTGCAGATCCGCCGCAGGAGACCTCCGTCATGACCGCCGACACCATGAGCGTGCCCACCGCACACTCCACCGCACCGACCACCCATCGGACCGCCGCCCGACCCACCCGGGTGATCCGGGCCTCCCGGCCGTTCCACGCCGACCGCGAGACGGCGCCCACCTGGATGCGCGTCGTCGGGGTCGCGCTGCTCGTCGGCGGAGCAGGCCTGACCGCCGCGGTGCTCGGCTGGCCGGGCGACGCACCGGAGATCGCGCTCCTCGTGCCGGGCCTGCTCGCCGTCACGGTCGGACTGTTGCTCGTGCTCGCCCGCGCCGGGTTCACCGTCACGGAGCGGCACGTGACCCTGCACTTCCGCCCGCTCCCGCCGCGGCGCATCCCGCGCCGGCGGATCGCGGACGTCCGACTGGTCGAGGCGGACGCCGCCACCTACGGCGGGGTCGGCCTGCGGATCCGTCGGGGTGTGCGGGCGCTCATCCTCACGCCCGGGCTCGGGATCGAGCTCACCGACGACCGGGGGCGGGTCACGTTCGTCCGCACGCGCCGTCCGGAGGACGCGTTCCGGGCGCTGGCCGGACTGCCGGGCGGGCCGGGAGGCGCGGGGCACGTCGAGCGCGAACGCCTCAGCTGAGCGGGGGCCGGGCTGCGTCCTGCCCGCGTCCGGAGTCCTGCGTGCCCGCGGGAATGGAAGCGGGGTGCGGCGGCTTATACACGCCACTGCCGAATCCGGTCAAGCCGGGACTGGACAGCCCGCCACGGAGCGAACTATGATGACAGTTCGCGCTCCCTGGCATCCGTGTCGTCATATTGCGGTCGACGCAGAGTTCTGAGACAGAAACTCATCTCGCCCTGGTGCAGCCGGACCCGTATATGGCGGCGGGTACCGCTCACGGAGATCATCCCACACGTACACCGACGTTCCGCGTCGCGCACGTGTCGGCGTGGTCACAGGGCATGAATTCTCGGGGTTCGCCGAGCGATCAATCCACTCACCTACACACTGCTCGTCAGTGTCGGCCCGACGGGGCCTACCGGAGGTCACACCCTTGGCTGCTGCGCCCAACGCATCCACCAACCCCAAGAACGGTCGCAACCACTCGCGACTCTCGTTCGCCAAGATCACGGACACCCTCACGGTTCCGGATCTGCTCGCACTCCAGACGGAGAGCTTCGACTGGCTCGTCGGCAACGACGTCTGGAAGGCCCGCCTCGCCGAAGGGCAGGAGCAGGGTCGCACCGACCTCGCGCTGCACTCGGGGCTCGAGGAGATCTTCGAGGAGATCTCCCCGATCGAGGACCTCGGCGAGACCATGCAGCTCTCGTTCACCGCGCCTGAGCTCGAGGACCCGAAGTACTCGATCGACGACTGCAAGGAGCGCGGCAAGACCTACGCCGCTCCGCTGTACGTCAACGCCGAGTTCATGAACCACATGACGGGTGAGATCAAGACGCAGACGGTCTTCATGGGCGACTTCCCGCTCATGACCGAACGCGGCACGTTCATCATCAACGGCACCGAGCGCGTCGTCGTGTCGCAGCTCGTCCGTTCGCCCGGCGTGTACTTCGAGCGCCAGCAGGAGAAGACCTCCGACAAGGACATCTACTCGGCGCGGATCATCCCGTCGCGTGGTGCCTGGCTCGAGTTCGAGATCGACAAGCGCGACCAGGTGGGCGTGCGCATCGACCGCAAGCGCAAGCAGTCCGTGACCGTCTTCCTCAAGGCCCTCGGCCTGACGAGCGAAGAGATCATGGACGAGTTCCAGGGCTTCGCGTCGATCGAGTCGACCCTCGAGAAGGACGCCGTCCTCACGAAGGAAGAGGCGCTCAAGGACATCTACCGCAAGCTCCGTCCGGGCGAGCAGGTCGCTGCCGAGGCCGCACGTGCGCTCCTCGACAACTTCTACTTCAACCCGAAGCGCTACGACCTGGCGAAGGTCGGCCGCTACAAGGTCAACCGCAAGCTCGGCATGGACGCCCCGCTGTCCGACTCGGTGCTCACCGTCAAGGACATCGTCGCGACGATCAAGTACCTCGTGTCGCTGCACGCTGAGCGCACCACGATCGACGGCGTCCGTGACGGCGAGCCGGTGCAGCTGCGCCTCGACGTGGACGACATCGACCACTTCGGCAACCGTCGCATCCGTGCCGTCGGCGAGCTCATCCAGAACCAGGTCCGCACGGGTCTGTCCCGCATGGAGCGCGTCGTCCGCGAGCGCATGACCACGCAGGACATCGAGGCGATCACGCCCCAGACGCTCATCAACGTGCGTCCGGTCGTCGCCGCGATCAAGGAGTTCTTCGGGACGTCCCAGCTGTCGCAGTTCATGGACCAGAACAACCCGCTCGCGGGCCTGACGCACAAGCGTCGTCTCTCGGCCCTCGGCCCGGGTGGTCTGTCCCGTGAGCGCGCCGGCGTCGAGGTCCGTGACGTCCACCCGTCGCACTACGGCCGCATGTGCCCGATCGAGACCCCGGAAGGCCCGAACATCGGCCTGATCGGTTCGCTCGCGTCGTTCGGTCGGATCAACTCCTTCGGCTTCATCGAGACCCCGTACCGTCGCGTCGTCAACGGCGAGGTCACGAAGACCATCGACTACCTCACCGCTTCGGAAGAGGACGAGTTCGTCGTCGCGCAGGCCAACGCCCCGCTGACGAACGACTTCCACTTCGCCGACGACAAGGTGCTCGTCCGCAAGAAGGGTGGCGAGGTCGAACTCGTCGCCAAGGACGAGGTCGACTACATGGACGTCTCGCCGCGCCAGATGGTGTCGGTCGCGACGTCGCTCATCCCGTTCCTCGAGCACGACGACGCGAACCGCGCCCTCATGGGTGCGAACATGCAGCGTCAGGCCGTCCCGCTGCTCCGTTCCGAGTCGCCGCTCGTCGGCACCGGCATGGAGGGCTACACGGCCATCGACGCCGGCGACGTCGTCACCGCCGACAAGGCCGGTGTCGTCTCCGAGGTCTCGGCCGACGCCGTCACCCTGCAGCTCGACGAGGGCGGCACGCAGACCTACTACCTGCGCAAGTTCGACCGCTCCAACCAGGGCACGAGCTACAACCACCGCGTCATCGTCTCCGCTGGCGAGCGCGTGGAGCAGGGCGAGGTCATCGCCGACGGTCCCGCGACGGAGAACGGCGAGCTCGCGCTCGGCAAGAACCTCCTCGTCGCGTTCATGCCGTGGGAGGGCTACAACTACGAGGACGCGATGATCCTGTCGCAGAACCTCATCAAGGACGACACGCTCTCCTCGATCCACATCGAGGAGTACGAGGTCGACGCCCGCGACACCAAGCTCGGCAAGGAGGAGATCACCCGTGACCTCCCCAACGTCAGCCCGGACCTGCTGGCCGACCTCGACGAGCGCGGCATCATCCGCATCGGTGCCGAGGTCCGCCCCGGCGACATCCTCGTCGGCAAGGTCACGCCGAAGGGCGAGACCGAGCTGAGCGCCGAGGAGCGCCTGCTCCGTGCCATCTTCAACGAGAAGTCGCGCGAAGTCCGCGACACCTCGCTCAAGGTGCCCCACGGTGAAGAGGGCACGATCATCGGCGTCAAGGTGTTCGACTCGCAGGACGGCGACGACGAGCTCGGCTCGGGCGTCAACCAGCGTGTGGTCGTCTACATCGCCCAGAAGCGCAAGATCACCGCGGGTGACAAGCTCGCCGGTCGTCACGGCAACAAGGGCGTCATCTCGACCATCCTCCCGGTCGAGGACATGCCGTTCCTCGCCGACGGCACCCCCGTCGACATCGTCCTCAACCCGCTCGGCGTCCCCGGCCGCATGAACTTCGGCCAGGTGCTCGAGATCCACCTCGGGTGGCTCGCCAAGCAGGGCTGGAACGTCGAGGGCATCCAGGAGTGGGCCTCGGCCCTGCCGGAGGCAGCGCGCAGCGCCGAGCCCGGCACCAAGGTCGCCACCCCGGTGTTCGACGGTGCGTACGAGCGCGAGATCGAGGGCCTCCTCGACTCGACCCTCCCGAACCGCGACGGCGAGCGCCTGATCGGCTCGTCCGGCAAGGCGCAGCTCTTCGACGGTCGCTCCGGCGAGCCGTTCCCGGAGCCCGTCTCGGTCGGCTACATGTACATCCTCAAGCTGCACCACCTGGTCGACGACAAGATCCACGCGCGTTCGACCGGGCCGTACTCGATGATCACGCAGCAGCCGCTGGGTGGTAAGGCGCAGTTCGGTGGACAGCGATTCGGTGAGATGGAGGTGTGGGCGCTCGAAGCGTACGGCGCCGCCTACGCCCTCCAGGAGCTCCTGACGATCAAGTCCGACGACATCCTCGGCCGCGTGAAGGTCTACGAGGCGATCGTCAAGGGCGAGAACATCCAGGAGCCCGGTATCCCCGAGTCCTTCAAGGTCCTCATGAAGGAGATGCAGTCGCTCTGCCTGAACGTCGAGGTCCTCTCGGCCGACGGCCAGGCTGTCAGCCTGCGCGACAACGATGACGAGGTCTTCCGCGCTGCGGAGGAGCTGGGCATCAACATCTCCTCGCGGTTCGAGTCGTCCTCTGTCGACGACATCTGATCCCGCCCGTACATCGAAGCCTGAATCAGCAAGAGAGAAGAACATTGCTCGAAGCAACTTCCTTTGACGCCATTCGGATCGGCCTCGCAACCGCCGAGGACATCCGTCAGTGGTCGTACGGCGAGGTCAAGAAGCCGGAGACCATCAACTACCGCACCCTGAAGCCCGAGAAGGACGGTCTGTTCGGCGAGCAGATCTTCGGGCCGTCCCGTGACTGGGAGTGCGCCTGTGGCAAGTACAAGCGTGTCCGGTTCAAGGGCATCGTCTGCGAGCGCTGCGGCGTCGAGGTCACCAAGTCCTCGGTCCGCCGTGAGCGCATGGGCCACATCGAGCTCGCTGCCCCCGTCACGCACATCTGGTACTTCAAGGGCGTCCCGTCGCGCCTCGGTTACCTCCTCGACATGGCGCCGAAGGACCTCGAGAAGGTCATCTACTTCGCGGCGTACATGATCATCGACATCGATGAAGAGGGCCGTCACGCGGACATGCCGGGTCTCGAGAACGAGATGCGTCTCGAGATCAAGACCCTCGAGGGCCAGCGTGACTCGATCATCGCCGACCGCCTCAAGAAGCTCGAGGACGACCTCGCAGCCCTTGAGGAAGAGGGTGCGAAGGCCGACGTCAAGCGCCGCACCAAGGACACCGCCGAGAAGGAGATGTCCCAGGTCCGCAAGTCGTTCGACGAGGACATCACCCGTCTCGAGCGTGTGTGGGAGGACTTCCGCAACCTCAAGGTGGGCGACCTCAAGCCCGAGGACGCCGTCTTCCACGAGCTCCAGGACCGGTTCGGGATCTACTTCGACGCCTACATGGGCGCCGAGGCGATCAAGCTCCGGCTCGAGGCGTTCGACCTGGCCGCCGAGGCCGAGGCGCTGCGCCTGCAGATCGCCGAGGGCAAGGGCCAGAAGAAGATCCGCGCGATCAAGCGTCTGCGCGTCGTCAGCTCCTTCCTCGCCACCGGCAACTCGCCGGCAGCGATGGTGCTCGGCGTCGTGCCGGTCATCCCGCCGGAGCTGCGCCCGATGGTGCAGCTCGACGGTGGCCGCTTCGCCACGTCGGACCTCAACGACCTCTACCGTCGTGTGATCAACCGCAACAACCGTCTCCGCCGCCTGCTCGACCTCGGTGCCCCCGAGATCATCGTGAACAACGAGAAGCGCATGCTGCAGGAAGCCGTTGACGCGCTGTTCGACAACGGTCGTCGTGGACGTCCCGTCACGGGTACCGGCAACCGCGCCCTGAAGTCCCTGAGCGACATGCTCAAGGGCAAGCAGGGTCGTTTCCGCCAGAACCTGCTCGGCAAGCGCGTCGACTACTCGGGCCGTTCGGTCATCATCGTCGGCCCGCAGCTGAAGCTGCACCAGTGCGGTCTGCCCAAGCAGATGGCGCTCGAGCTCTTCAAGCCGTTCGTGATCAAGCGCCTCATCGACCTGTCGCACGCGCAGAACATCAAGTCGGCCAAGCGCATGGTCGAGCGTTCGCGTCCGCAGGTGTGGGACGTGCTCGAGGAGATCATCCGCGAGCGCCCCGTCCTGCTGAACCGTGCGCCGACGCTGCACCGCCTGGGCATCCAGGCGTTCGAGCCGCAGCTCGTCGAGGGCAAGGCCATCCAGCTCCACCCGCTCGTCTGCGCTGCGTTCAACGCGGACTTCGACGGTGACCAGATGGCCGTGCACCTGCCGCTGTCGGTCGAGGCCCAGGCCGAGGCCCGCATCCTGATGCTCGCCTCGAACAACATCCTGAAGCCGTCCGACGGCCGCCCGGTGACCCTGCCCGCACAGGACATGATCATCGGTCTGCACCACCTCACGACCGTCCGCGAGGGCGCCGTGGGCGAGGGCCGTGCGTTCTCGTCGGTGGCCGAGGCGATCCTGGCGAACGACCAGCACACGCTGCACCTCAACGCGATGGTGAAGATCCGCATGACGGGTGTCCACTTCGCCGAGGGTGAAGCACCCGAGGGCTACGAGCAGGGCGACACGCTGCTGCTCGAGACGACCCTGGGCCGTGCGCTCTTCAACGAGACCCTCCCGGCGAACTACCCGTTCGTCCAGAAGGTCACGGACAAGGGCGTGCTCTCCGCGATCGTCAACGACCTCGCCGAGCGCTACTCCAAGACCGAGACGGCCGCTGCGCTGGACCGGATCAAGGACGCCGGCTTCTACTGGGGCACCCGCTCCGGTGTGACCGTCGCCCTGTCGGACGTCGTGACGCCTCCTCGCAAGAAGGAGATCATCGCGGGCTACGAGATCCAGGCCGCCAAGGTGCAGGGCGAGTTCGACAAGGGTCTGATCACCGACTCCGAGCGTCGCGCCGACCTGATCAAGATCTGGACCGAGGCCACGAACGAGATCGCGCAGGAGATGCGCGACAACTTCCCGGTCGACAACACCATCAACCGCATGGTGTCGTCCGGTGCTCGTGGTAACTGGCTCCAGGTCCGCAACATCGCCGGTATGCGTGGTCTGGTGAACAACCCGAAGGGCGAGATCATCGCCCGCCCGATCATCAACTCGTACCGCGAGGGCCTGACCGTGGCGGAGTACTTCATCGCCACCCACGGTGCTCGTAAGGGTCTTGCCGACACCGCGCTCCGTACCGCGGACTCCGGGTACCTCACCCGTCGTCTCGTGGACGTCTCGCAGGACGTCATCATCCGCGAGGACGACTGCGGCACGACGCGTGGCCTCGAGCTGCCGATCGCGACCGTGGACGCCGACGGCAAGCTCGTCCGCGACCCCCGCGTCGAGAACACCGTGTACTCCCGCACCCTGGCCACCGAGGCCGTGGACGCACAGGGCACGGTCGTGGCAGAGGCCGGTGAGGACGTCGGTGACGTGCTCATCGACAAGCTGCTCGCGGCCGGTGTCGAGAGCATCAAGGTGCGCTCGGTCCTGACCTGCGAGTCCGCCGTCGGTGTCTGCGCGAAGTGCTACGGCCGTTCGCTCGCCACGGGCAACCTCGTCGACATCGGCGAGGCGGTCGGCATCATCGCCGCCCAGTCCATCGGTGAGCCCGGTACCCAGCTGACGATGCGTACCTTCCACACGGGTGGTTCGGCCTCGGCCGACGACATCACCCAGGGTCTGCCGCGTGTCACGGAGCTCTTCGAGGCACGTACCCCCAAGGGCGCGTCCCCGATCGCCGAGGCCCCCGGCCGCGTCGTGGTCGAGGACACGGACAAGGGTCGTCGGATCATCCTCACGCCGGACAACGGTGACGAGCCGTTCATCTACCCGGTGCTCAAGCGTGCGACGCTCCTCATCGAGGACAACCAGCACGTCGAGCTGGGCGAGCAGTTCATCGCCGGCACCGTCGACCCGAAGGAAGTCCTCCGGGTCAAGGGTGTCCGAGAGGTCCAGAAGCACCTGGTCAACGGTGTGCAGGACGTCTACGGCTCGCAGGGTGTGCCGATCCACGACAAGCACATCGAGGTCATCGTCCGCCAGATGCTCCGCAAGGTCACCGTCGTCGACCACGGCGACACCGACCTGCTCCCGGGCGAGCTCGTCGACCGGTCGCGCTACAACGCGCTGAACCGTGCGGCGCTGCAGGAGGGTCGCAAGACCGCCTCGGCTCGCCAGGAGGTCATGGGCATCACGAAGGCGTCCCTCGCGACCGAGTCGTGGCTGTCCGCCGCGTCCTTCCAGGAGACCACCCGCGTGCTCACGCAGGCGGCCATGGAGGGCAAGCAGGACCACCTCGTCGGCCTCAAGGAGAACGTCATCATCGGTAAGCTCATCCCCGCCGGGACGGGCCTCAGCCGGTACCGTGACGTGGACGTGAACGCGACCGAAGAGGCGAAGGCGGAGCGGTACCCCAACCGCATCTTCGCTGACGACTCGTCGTTCTCGGACGCCGACCTGAGCTTCGTCGACTTCGACAGCTTCTCGTCGGACGACTTCACGCCGGGCACCTACAACTGAGTCTGATGTGATCCCACGAAGGCCCCGTCTCCGCAAGGAGGCGGGGCCTTCGTCGTGTCGTCACCACGTGACGGCCTGGAGGCGCGGTGCCCGGCCGCCACGGGCCTCCCGTCCGCCGTGGGGTCGCGGCTAGAGCGCGCGGCCCGCGCCGTTGTCGCGGCCGGATCCGCGACCGGTCTCGTCGACCAGCGAGAAAAGGCTCAGCACGTTGCCGTCGGGGTCGCGGACGTCGAACCAGTCGACCGCCCCGTCGACGCACTCGACGGGGCCGATGTCGATGCCGAGCGCGCCGATGCGCGCGTGCTCGGAGGCGACGTCGTCGACACCGAAGCGGACGCTGACCGGGTTCTCCTCGGCCTGTTCGTCGACGTAGAGCTGGATCCAGATGCCGCCGACCTCGTACTCGGCGACGCCGTCCTCGGGCTCGAGGTCCGGCTCGGTGCGCTCGAAGACCGCGCCGTACCAGAGGCAGGACGCCTCGAGGTCGGTGACGGGCAGCCCCACGGTCACGCTGGTGATGTCCATGTCTCATGATGTCCCCGGGTGGGGGCGCGCGTCGAGAGGGATTCCGCGGTGCCGCGCTGTCCGGCCCGGTCGCCGCCACGCGTCCTGTCCCGGCGTTCCTCCACAACGCCCCTCCTCGCCGGCGCTCTCCACCGACTCCCTCCGGTGCCTCCGGGGGTGCCGTGTCGTCCGGGAGGCTGGCGGACATGCGCACCCGAACAGCCCCGCCGACCCGGCGCCGATGTCCCCCTGACCGGGGCGGAACCGGCCGTGGACCCCAGTTCTGGGTGCAGTCGGACCCCCTCCGCCCCCTCCTTCTGGGACTGCGGTCGCCGCACGACCCAGAAGTAGCGTGGTCGGGCGCCACATCCCTGGTGGCGCATCACCCGACGACGTCTCGCCGCGCGCGAGTCCAAGGAGGCACAGGACGCATGGCGACCCTGTCCGAGATCCTCATCCTGAACGGCGCCCTGCCCATCGAGCACCTCGATGCGATGACGGGTGACGAGGAACTCGACGAGCGCGCTATCCGCGGCCTGGTCGACCAGGGCGTCGTGAGCGAGGCCCAGTTCATCACCGCCCGCGCAGCCTCGAACAACTCCCGCACCGTCCCGTTGAGCGACTACCCGGTCGACGGCACCGCGGTGTCGATCCTGCCGGCCGCACTGTGCCGTCGCCACGGGGTCCTCGGGGTCGGGTTCGAGGGCGACCTGCTCATCCTCGCGATGGTGAACCCCACGAACGTCCTCGCGATCGACGACGCCCGGACGGCATCGGGTCGGTCGATCAAGCCACTGCAGGTCGAGGAGCGGGACCTCGTCGCGGCGCTCGACCGGTACCTGCGCGCCGACGACGAGCTGAACGACCTGACGTCGTCGCTGGAAGAAGAAGCGTCCGCCATCTCGAGCGCACAGGTCGACATCACCGACGGCGCCCTCGACGACGTGCCGATCGTGCGCTTCGTGAACCTGCTCGTGTCGCAGGCCATCCAGGACCACGCCTCCGACATCCACATCGAGCCGGGTGAGCACGAGGTTCGGATCCGGTACCGCATCGACGGCGTCCTGCACGAGATGGCGCCGGCGCCGAAGAACATCCAGAACGGCGTGATCAGCCGCCTGAAGATCATGAGCGACATCGACATCGCCGAGCGGCGCAAGCCGCAGGACGGCCGGATGTCCGTGCGGCACGGCGGCCGGCAGATCGACCTCCGCGTCGCGACCCTGCCCACCGTGTGGGGCGAGAAGGTCGTCATGCGGATCCTCGACAACACGAACACCTCGCTGACCCTCAAGGACCTCAACCTCCTCGAGCAGAACTTCCAGGCCTACCAGCGGTCCTACTCGAAGCCGTACGGCATGATCCTGGTGACCGGGCCGACCGGTTCGGGCAAGTCGACCACGCTGTACACGACCCTCAACGCGGTCGCGAAGCCCGAGATCAACGTCATCACGGTGGAGGACCCGGTCGAGTACCGGATGGCCGGCATCAACCAGGTGCAGGTCAACCCGAAGGCCGGGTTGACGTTCGCGTCCGCGCTCCGTTCGATCCTCCGCTCCGACCCCGACGTCGTGCTGCTCGGTGAGATCCGCGACCACGAGACCGCACAGATCGCGATCGAGGCATCCCTGACCGGGCACCTCGTGCTCTCGACCTTGCACACCAACGACGCCCCGTCGGCCGTGACCCGCCTGACCGAGATGGACATCGAGCCGTTCCTCGTCGGGTCGGCCCTCGACTCCGTCGTCGCCCAGCGACTCGCACGACGTCTGTGCGACCGGTGCAAGGCGCCCGCGGTGTACGAGATCGAGCAGCTGCAGGCGCTCGGCTTCCTGGCCCCCGGTGACGAGATGCCCGCGTTCTTCGCCCCGGTCGGGTGCGCCGTCTGCTCGAACACCGGCTACCGCGGCCGCATCGCCCTGCACGAGGTAATGACCGTCACCGAGGAGATCGAGCGGCTCGCCGTCGGCCGCGCCTCGAGCGCCGAGATCAGCCGCGTCGCCCAGCAGCAGGGCATGCTCACCCTCCGACAGGACGGCTTCGAGAAGGTCAAGCTCGGCATGACGAGCGTCGACGAGATCCTGCGCGTCGTCGCGTGACCGGGGAACAGGACGAGCAGATGACCGATTCCGTGTACGACATCACCATGCCCGGTGACGAGCCCGTCGCCGGGTGGCACCCCGGAACCCCGGGCGCCGAGGTCGGTTCCCGCCGTGCCGCACGTCTGGCCGCCGCGGCTGCCGCTCCGCCCGAGCAGGTCTACGACCTCGCCGACGACTCGGCGGGGTGGCCGGCACCGGCCGGTGCGCCGGTGGCCGGCTCCGTTGCTGGCCAGGTGGCGGCGCCCGTCGCGCAGTCCGCCACCGCTCCGGCGACGCCGCCCGCCGCGGTCCCGTCCTCGACCGCCACCTACGGGTACGCCGACCCCGCGACCCAGCAGCTCCCGGCCGTGCCGTACAGCGGCGCCCACTACGCGGCTCCGGCTCCCGCGCCGGCACCGGTCGCCAACTCGGCCAGCGACATCGACTTCGCGCGGCACGCGCGCGAGGTCGCCGACCCCGACCTCATCACCGCGCTGGCACAGGTCGTCTACCAGGGCGCGTCCGACCTGCACGTCACCGCGGACGCTCCGCCCACCGTCCGCGTCGACGGCGCACTCCGTCCGGCCGTTCCCGGAGGCGCGTGGTCGCGCGGCAAGGTCATCGCGGCGCTCAAGACGCTGCTGTCCGTCGAACAGGCCGGGCAGTTCGACCACGACCAGGAACTCGACTTCGCGTACTCGCTGTCGCCCGAGTACCGCTTCCGCGTGAACTACTACCAGCAGCGCGGCAACTGGGGCGCGGCGTTCCGCATCATCCCCACCAGGATCAAGACGCTCAAGCAGCTCGGCATCCCCGAGTACGTCGGCGACTTCGCCGGCCTGCCCCGTGGCCTGGTCCTCGTCACCGGCCCGACCGGTTCGGGCAAGTCGACCACGCTCGCCGCGCTCATCGACCTGGTGAACGAGAGCCGCTCCGACCACATCGTCACGGTCGAGGACCCGATCGAGTTCATGCACGAGCACAAGCGGTCGATCATCAACCAGCGCGAGGTCGGTGCCGACACACGCTCCTTCGCCTCGGCGTTGAAGCACGTGCTGCGACAGGACCCCGACGTCATCCTGATCGGCGAGCTGCGCGACCTCGAGACCATCTCCGTCGCGCTCACCGCCGCCGAGACCGGCCACCTGGTGTTCGCCACCCTGCACACGCAGAGCGCGCCCGGCACCATCGACCGCGTCATCGACGTCTTCCCGCCGCACCAGCAGGGGCAGATCCGCACCCAGCTCGCGGCGACCCTGCAGGGCGTCGTCTGCCAGACCCTCGTGCCCAAGGCCAACGGCGTCGGCCGGGTCGTCGCCACCGAGATCATGACGATCACCCCGGCCATCGGCAACCTCATCCGCGAGGGCAAGACGTACCAGATCACCTCCGCCATGCAGGCCGGCCGTGACCTCGGCATGCACACCATGGACCAGGACCTCGCCGAACTGGTCAACGTCGGCACCATCTCACGGAAGGCCGCGATGGAGAAGGTCCACGACGAAGAGGGCTTCGACCGGCTCGTGCAGCGTGTCGAATCCCCGTCCGACTCCTCGGCCGCCGCGATCGCCGCCAGCGGCATCGACTTCGGCGACAAGTTCTCCGGAGGCCACTGATGTCACTCGCGTTCGACTACCGCGGCCGTGACGGCGCCGGCAAGCTCGTCAAGGGCCGCCTCGACGCCGCGTCCGAAGGGGCCGTCGTCCAGCGCCTCCGGGGCATGGGCGTCTCACCGATCGCCATCACCGAGGCCAAGGCCGGCACAGGGCTGCAGACCGAGATCAAGATCCCCGGGTTCGAGAAGGGTGTCGGACTCAAGGACCTCGCGATCATGTCGCGGCAGGCCTCCACGATGCTCACCTCGGGCCTCGCACTGCTCCGGACCCTGACGATCCTGTCGGACCAGACCGAGAACAAGAAGCTCAAGGACATCATCGGGAAGGTCCGCGACGACGTGGAGCGGGGCGTCTCGTTCTCCGACGCCGTCGCGAAGTACCCGGTCGACTTCCCGCCCATCATGATCAACATGATCCGTGCGGGGGAGACCGGCGGCTTCCTCGACCAGGCCATGGACTCCATCGCCACGAACTTCGAGAAGGAGCACAAGCTCCGCTCGACGATCAAGTCGGCGATGACCTACCCGGTGGTCGTGCTCGTGATGTCGCTGGTGGCGGTCACCATCATGCTCATCTTCATCGTGCCGATCTTCCAGGACATGTTCTCGTCGCTCGGCGGCACGCTCCCGCTGCCGACGCAGATCCTCGTGACGCTGTCACACGCCATGCGGTACGTCGCGATCCCCCTCGCCGTCGTCGTCCTGCTGAGCTGGCTGTGGTGGCGGGCGAACAAGAACACCGAGCGGGTGCGCGCGTTCATCGATCCGATCACCCTGAAACTGCCGGTGTTCGGACCCTTGCAGAAGAAGATCGTCATCGCTCGGTTCGCGCGGAACTTCTCGAACATGATCGGTGCTGGCGTTCCTATTCTGCAGGCATTGCGCATCGTCGGTGAAGTGTCGAACAACTTCGTCGTGAAGCGCGCGCTCGACAATGTCGCGGAGGCTGTTCGGAAAGGCGAATCGATCGCTGTCCCGCTCGCCGCGCAGGCAGTTTTCCCGGCAATGGTGACGCAAATGGTCGCGGTGGGTGAAGACGCCGGTTCCCTCGAGATCATGCTCGAGAAGATCGCGGTGTTCTACGACGCCGAGGTCGAGGCCACCACGGACGCCCTGACCTCGCTGATCGAGCCGCTGCTCATCGCGTTCCTCGGAGTGGTGGTGGGCGGGATGATCATCGCGCTCTACATGCCGATCTTCCAGATCACCAACGTCGTGCAGAACGCTTCCTAGTCATTCCACCCCCATGCGGGGGCAATTGGGATATCGAGCAGCCCCCGCACTGGGGGTGTTCCGCGCCCATGATGGCCCCCGTTCTCGGGATTGGCCGGTC
Source organism: Curtobacterium aurantiacum (assembly GCF_018598555.1). Classification (GTDB taxonomy): domain Bacteria; phylum Actinomycetota; class Actinomycetes; order Actinomycetales; family Microbacteriaceae; genus Curtobacterium; species Curtobacterium aurantiacum. Next base: position 126,811 of record NZ_JAHEWN010000003.1, on the reverse strand, counting down.
GAAGCGTGCCGAATACGCTGTTCTGCGGCGGCCGAGCAAGCCCCGAAATCATTTCCCCGACATTCCCCGCAGAATGGAAACAACCATGTACTTCGCTCTCATGGGCAAGCTCGACGCTCGCCGCAAGGGTCTCCTCAAGGACGGCGAGAAGGGCTTCACGCTCATCGAGCTCCTCGTCGTCGTCATCATCATCGGCATCCTCGCCGCGATCGCCATCCCGGTGTACATCAGCGTGCAGAACAACGCGAAGAACTCGGCCGTCAAGTCCGACATCTCCAACGCGAAGACCGCCGTCGTGACCGTGGTCACGCAGTCCGACTCCGGGACGCTTCCCGCTTCGATCAGCGCCGCCCAGTTCGCGGCAGACCCGTACAAGGCCGCTGGGAGCACCGCGGGCACGGACACGACGCTCACGTACACGGTGAACGCCGACAAGTCCGCGTTCTGCATCCAGGGCAAGAGCACTGCAACGAACAAGACCTTCGGCGCGACCGATGCTTCCGGCGTCGCCGAGGGAACGTGTTCCGCGGGCGTGTTCACGAAGGCCTCCTGACTTACGGAGCCGGGGCACCAGGGCGAGTCGGCCCTGGTGCCCGTTGACCAGCACGAGCAGAAGGGAACGCCATGATCTCGCGCATCGCCGAGCGACTGCGTTCCGCACGTGCGAACGAGGACGGGTTCACGATCATCGAGGTGATGGTCGCCATGACCATCTTCGCGCTGATCGCCGCCGGGATCGCGGCCGGCATCACCGCTTCGCTCGTCCTGTCCAAGGACACCCGTGCACGTGAGGTCGCGTCGACGGTCGCCATGGAGGACATCGACAACCTCCGGAACCTCCCGAGCATCTTCGACATCAAGAGCGGCACTGATTCCCCGACGGTCGGCAATCAGACGTTCGCCCTCACTCGGAAGGTGTCGTGGACCCGTTCCTCGAGCAGTGCAACGGCTTGCGGTACCGGGGACGGCACGTTGTCGTACAAGGCAGTCACGGTGACGGTCAGCTGGAAGACCAGCGCGTCGCCGTCCGGCTCGCAGCAGGTCACGATGTCGAGCGCGATCGCTCCGCTCACGAACATCAACTCCGACACCACCGGTTCGATCCTGATCGGCGTCACGAACGCGAACGGCATCGGTGTGTCCGGGATCGTCCCGACGGTCAGCGGTCCGGCCGGCGTCACCGTCCCGGCGACCGATGCCGAAGGGTGCACCTACGTCTCCGGGGTCGCTCCCGGCACGTACTCGGTGAAAATCGCCCGGAGCGGCTACATCGACTCGAACCAGCAGGTCAGCCCGTCGACGCAGACGATCACCGTCGCCGCAGGCTCCTCCGGAGCCGCTGCCTTCAGCTTCGACGTGGCAGCGAAGTACACCTTCAGGTACGCGTCCACTCCGGACGTGGGTGCGACGCTCCCGACCAACATGTCCACCACGCTGATCAACCCGACCTCCGGCACCACGCAACTCACCAACACCGCCGGATCGGCGTCGCTGTTCCCGTACGGGAGCTACCGGGTGGTCGCCGGGTCGTACGTCGTCGACGCGTCGGGTACCTCGTCGTCGACCTGTCTCAGCCCGGAGCCGGGGTCCTGGACGACCCCGAATGCGAAGTCGAAGGTCGGGACACCCTCGGAGCCCTTGAACAACAAGGCGACGATCACCGTGCAGATGGGGGCGGTCAAGCTCTCGGGCCTGACGGCGGGCAAGTTCCTGACCGCGAAGACGACGACGCCCGTGAACGGCGACCCGGGCTGTGCCGCAGGGATGACCCTGCAGTTCCCGAAGCTCGCAGCGGGCACTACGTCGATCGCGTTGCCGTGGGGGACCTGGAAGCTCTACTCGGGGGACACGGCCGGGTCCACCACGAACGCCCTCGCCCTCACGAACGAGAACGCCGCGATGGTCACGAACGGCGCCGTCCGGGGCGGTGCCGTGATGGTCGATCCCAGGCCGGTCAGCTGATGCGGGCGATCATCCGTCGTCTCCACTCGGAGCAACGGGGCATCACGCTCGTCGAGCTCCTCGTGGCGATGCTCGTCACGTCACTCCTGCTCACGTTGGTCGGGAGCTTCTTCGTCTCGATGATCAAGGCCCAGCGGACGGTCTCGTCGGTCAACGACAGCACGCGGCAGGGCACGACCTCCATGACGCAGGTGAGCCGGTACCTGCGTGAAGCGTCCCGCGTGCAGCTGACGAAGACGACGAACCTGGCGGCGTTCGAGAGTGCGACGGCGACGAGCATGCGGTTCTACTCCGGCGTCGACCTCTCCACGTCCCGGGCCGGGCTCACCAAGGTCACGATCGACACGCAGGGCACGAAGCTCCGCATGCAGCTCCAGCGTGGCGACTGCCCGGCGAACGGGTACTGCACGTTCACCGGCACGACGAAGACCATCGTGCTGGCCGACGTCATCCGGACGAGCGCCGGCAGCAGCCCGCTGTTCAGCTACCGGAACGCCGCCGATGGCGTCGTCACCCCGACAGCCGCAACCCTCGACTCGATCCGATCGGTCGACGTGACGCTCACGGTCGGATCCGTGACGGGGACGACCGCGAACGACACCACCTTCCAAGCGAACATCAACCTGCGCAACCTCGACTACGGCGCAGCGACGGAGTCATGATGCTCATCCGACTTGTCCGTGCCCTCCGCAGCCGTGACGACGAACGTGGCGTGGCGCTCGCGGCCGTCATCGGCCTCGGCGCGGTGCTCATGATCGTGCTCTCGCTGGTGGTCGCGACCGCGACGAGCGGCGCGACGAAGGCGTCGAACGACGACGACTACAACAAGGCGATGGCTGCGGCGTACGCCGGCCTGTCGGACTACCAGGGACGTCTCGCGGCTGACAACGCGTACGTGAAGTACGGGGTTCGGACCCCGTTCTCGGGTGAGAGCACGTACTCCACCGACACCGCGAACAAGGCCTTCGGAACGACCGTGGGCGGAACCTGGGCACCGGTCGTGGGGAGCACCGATCAGTTCTACCGGTACGAGGTCGACAACTCCGCCTACGCGAACACCGGCAAGGTCCGTCTCCGTGTCACCGGCAAGGCGGACGACGCGACCCGGACGCTCGTCGTCGACCTGCGCGGTGACGGCTTCGTGAACTACCTCTGGTTCACGAACTACGAGTCGCAGGACCCCGGCCTCACCGGTGAGACCACCACGACGACGAGTGGCGCTCCGACGACGACGCGGTGTACTTCCGCACACCGCAACGACAGCAACTGGAACTACTACACCAGCTGCGACGCGGTGCAGTTCGGTGCGGGTGACACGCTCGACGGCCCCGTCCGGACGAACGACGTCATCACCGCATGCGGTGCGACGTTCAACCAGGCCGTGTACGACACCGGAGCAGCCGACTTCTTCTACACGAGCAAGGAGACGAAGGTCGACTCGTCGTGCCGGACCTCGACGAAGTTCAACGGCGGTCTGATCCAGACCAGGGGCACCCTCCCGATGCCGAGCACGAACGCGAACATGAAGCAGGAGGCACGGACGGACATCCCCGACAAGGTCGCGAAGCCCGGCTGCATCTACACCGGGCCGACGTCGATCACCTTCCTGTCCGGTGGCAAGATGCGCGTCGTCTCACCGTGGACGAAGAAGACGCAGCTCTCCGGCGCCGCGAACGGCACGATCACCAGCGGCAGCACGAACGACGCACTCTGTGGATCGGTCTCGGCGCTGACCGGAGCGGGAGCGGTCATCCCGACCCTGCCGTCGAACCTGGTCTTCGTGCAGACGGTCCCCAGCGCCAGCGGAGACCCCAACTACTGGGCGCCCAACACGACACCGCCCCCGGGCGGAACCGTGAACGGGACCGTGAACGCCGGTTCGCCGGTCTACTGCCAGCAGAACGTGAAGGACGCCAGCGGCAAGACCACCTCTGACTACGGGAACGGACTCGGCTACCCGAAGAGCAACGAGTTCACCGGCAGCCTCGGTGACTCCGGGTACTACGGATGCCGGAACGGCGACGTCTTCGTGTCGGGTTCGTTCGGAGGGCAGATGACCCTGGCCGCCGAGAACTTCGTCTACGTGACCGGGAGCATCGTCTACCAGAACGGGCGTGGCTCGGACGACATGCTCGGCCTCGTTGGGCAGCGAGCAGTGTCCGTCTACAACCCCATCTCGTGCTCCTCCGGGACGAGCAGCACGTGCGCCACTTCGTCGGGTTCGTCCGCCAACCTCGCCCCGACCCGGAACATCGAGATCGATGCCGCCATCGCGAGCAACCTCGGCACCTTCAACGTGCAGAACAGCGCGTTCGGGTCGAACCTCGGCGTCCTGACGATCTACGGTTCGATCGCGCAGCAGTTCCGCGGCTCGGTGCGGACCTCGTACGGTTCGTACCTCACCGGCTACGCGAAGGCGTACGCCTACGACACCAGGCTGAAGACCTCGGCCCCGCCGAAGTTCCTGCAGCCCGTGTCGACGACGTACGGCGTGACGACCGAGACCGAGTCGGCCACGGCGTTCCGCGCCGACGGCACCCCGACGGGGAAGTGACCGTGACTTCCCTCGCCGGTGTGGCGCCCCTCGTCGCCGTGCTGGTCGGTGTGCTCGGCCTCGCGATCGGGTCGTTCCTGAACGTCGTCGTCCACCGGGTGCCCGCGGGCATGTCCGTCGTCGTGCCGGCCAGCTCCTGCCCCGGGTGCGGCCACGAGATCCGTCGCCGCGACAACGTGCCCGTGGTCTCCTGGCTCGTCCTGCGGGCCCGGTGTCGCGACTGCGGCGCGCCCATCTCGGCCCGGTACCCGCTCGTCGAAGCCGCCACGGGCCTCCTCTTCGTCGCGGTGACCCTGCTCTCGGTACTCGCACCGTGGTCGACGTTGGCGGCACCGGACGGCGTCTCCGGAACGATCCGCGCTGCGATCCTGCTCGTCGCGCTCCTGTACCTGATGGCGATCAGCATCTCGTTGACGCTCATCGACCTCGACACCCACACGTTGCCGAACCGGATCGTGCTGCCGGCCTACATCGTGCTGCCCGTGCTCCTGCTGGCGGCGTCGGCGGTGTCCGACGACTGGGGTGCCGCGCTCCGGGGGCTCATCGGCCTGGTCGTCCTCGGTGGCACCTACCTCGCGCTCGCGCTGGCCGTGCCCGGCGGGATGGGGCTCGGGGACGTCAAGCTCGCCGGCGTGCTCGGCCTCGTGCTCGCGTACCTCGGATGGGGACCCCTCGCAGTGGGTTCTTTCGCGGCGTTCCTGCTCGGAGGTACCTTCGCAGTCGTCCTCCTGGTCGTGCGCCGGGCGGGCCGTCGCAGCGGGATCCCGTTCGGCCCCTGGATGCTCGCCGGTGCCTGGCTCGGCATCGCCGTCGGTGCCCCCGCCTGGGACGGCTACCTGCGCCTCCTCGGACTCGCCTGACGCCTCGTCGCGCGCTGACCCACCAGACCGACCCGAAGACGGTCACGGAAGGACCACCCATGTCGAAGAGCATCGTGGGCGTCGACATCGGCGCCGCCGCGATCCGTGCTGTCGAGGTCCAGGACGCCGACAAGCCGAGGCCGACGATCCTGCGGTTCGCCGAGGTCCCCGTGCCCCCGGGCGCGACGAAGCAGGGGGAGGTGCTCGAGCCGAACACCGTCGCGGGTGCGCTCCGACAGCTCTGGTCGCTCGGGCGCTTCCGTTCGAAGGACGTCGTGCTCGGCATGGGCAACCAGCGGGTGCTGTCGCGCGACCTGACGGTCCCGAAGGCCCCCATCGCGCAGATCCGCGAATCGTTGCCCTTCCAGGTGCAGGACATGCTCCCGGTGCCCGTGGGCGACGCCATCCTCGACTTCTACCCGACGAGCGAGGAGACGGGGGAGAACGGCCCCACCGTGAGCGGTCTCCTCGTCGCCGCGGTGAAGGACGCCGTGCTCGCCAACGTCCGTGCGGTGCAGAACGCAGGCCTCAAGCCGGTCGGTGTCGACCTCATCCCGTTCGCCCTGGCACGCGTGCTGGCGCCGGCGAACCGGTCTGGCACGGTCGCCATCGTCGAGTGCGGCGGCAACACGACGACCGTCGTCATCGTCACCGACGGCGTGCCGAAGTTCGTCCGGATCGTGCCGACGGGCGGCGACGACATCACGCGGCTGCTCGCCGGTCGCCTGTCGATCGACGAGGGGGCGGCCGAAGCCGTCAAACGGCACCTCGGCATGGACCCGGAGCGCGCGAAGACCGGCGACGATGCCCTCGCTGTCGCGGCGGTCCGCGAGACCATGGGCGAACTGCTCTCCAGCCTCCGCAACACCGTCAACTACTTCGTGAACACCCACCCCGCCGAGCCCGTCGCCGAGATCCTGCTCTGCGGGGCGGCGGCTGCGCTGCCGGGCTTCTCCGCAGCGCTCTCGGAGTTCACCCGGACGCCCGTCCGGTTCGGAGCGCCGTTCGCGAACGTCGCGCTCGCGAAGTCCATCCGGGTCGAGGACCTGCACGCCCACGGCGCGTCGATCGCGGTCGCGTGGGGACTCGCCGCGGGAGGGAAGGCAGCATGAGCCAGACGACCGAGTCGAAGGTCGCGCGCACAGGACGGAGCCGTCGCCGAGGGGCGGCGACCGACCCCGCCGTGCGCGTCGCCGCCGAGAGTGCCGAACGCGCCAAACGGCAGCGCCGCACGACCGCCAACGAGATCGTCGTGGGCGGTCGACCGAGCGTCGATCTTCTGCCGACCGAGGTGCTCGCCGACCGGCGCAGCCGGCGGGTGGTCCGCCGGTTGTGGGCTGGGGTCGTCCTCGTGGCCATCGTGGTCGGGATCGCCACCGCAGGAGCCAGCCTGTTGTCCAGCGAGGCGCATGACGACCTGACCCACGCGCAGAACGAGACCCTGTCGCTCCTGCAGCAGCAGGCGAACTACCGCGAGGTCCGGGACACGGAGGCCGGCACAGCTCTGCGGGAGGCAGCGCAGTCGGTCGGGGGGTCCACCGAGATCGCCTGGCAGCCGTACCTCGGCTCGCTGAAGGCTTCGCTCCCCGCCGGCGTCGAGATCACCGGTGTCGCGATCGACTCGGCCACTCCGCTCGAGACGTACGCACAGGCGGACAGCCCGCTGCAGGGCCAGCGGGTCGCGACCCTGACCATCGACGCCCAGAGCCCCACCCTGCCGTCGGTCCCGTCGTGGCTCGACGCGGTGAAGGGCCTCAAAGGCTTCGTCGACGCGACCGCGAACTCGGTGACGCTCGACGAGACGACCGGCACGTACACCGTGAACATGACGATCCACGTCGACGAGGCAGCCTACGACGGCAAGTACCAGGACAAGGGCGAGTGACATGACCCGCAACCGACTCAACATGCTCCTGGCCGTCGTGGCGATGGCCGTGGTGGCGCTCGCCGGGTTCTTCCTCGGCGTGCAGCCCCACCTCGCACAGGCGGCGTCCGACCGCCTCGACCAAGTGTCGGTGGACGCCACGAACCGGACGACGGCGGCGGAGCTCGCCCGACTCAAGGACCGGGCGAAGTCGTTGCCGGAGCTCAAGGCAGAGCTCGCGGCGCTCACCGCCTCGGTGCCGTCGAGCGCGAGCATGTCGTCGTTCTACGGCGCGGTCGACAGCGTTGCCGCCCGGGCAGGCGTCACGGTGTCGGCGATCACGACCTCGGACGCGGTGGCGTACACCGCTCCCGCACCAGCCGCCACGGACACGGCGGCGACGCCGACCGATGGTGCGACCGCCGAGCCGACCACAGGGGCAACCGACGCCGCGACTGCCCCGCTGACCGATCCCGCGATCTCGGCTGCGAACTTCTCGGCGATCCCGGTGTCGGTGTCGATCGACGGATCGTTCGACCAGGCCCTCGCGTTCGTCGGAGGCATGCAGGACGGGGCCCGACTGTTCCTCGTCACCACGGTGTCGTCCTCGGTGTCCCAGGACTCGACCGACCCGGCCGCAGCGGCTGCGACGACGTGGACCTTCGGCGGGTACGTGTACGTCCTGACCGCCGAGCCGGACACCGCCACGAAGGGCTGACCCGACCCCACGGACTGGGGGCGGCCGCGCCGCGCCGACCCCACTTCCGCGACACCCGTCGTTGTGATTACGATGCTGCTGAGCCCGTGATCGCGGCTGCTCATCCCCCTCGAACGGTCGGCTCGAACCGGCCGTTCCTCGTCGTGCCGGAGTCGCGCGTGTTGGTCGGAATCGTCGAATTCCTCGGTTGGTTCGGTGCTGTAACTGTTCTAGCCGGTTACGTCCTCTTCTCCACGGGCAAGATCCCGAACGGCCCGCTCTACCAGCTGTTCAACCTCGTCGGCGGCCTGGCTGTGGCCATCAACGTCGCCGCCCACCACGCCGTCCCCTCGACGATCGTCAACGGCATCTGGGCGGTCGTCGCCGTCGTCGTGCTGGTGAAGATGGGCCGAGCGCGGCGTGCGGCGAAGCGCGACGGAACCGCAGACGCCGAGGCGCCCGTCCTCCACGCGGAACCGGCGGCCACGACCGGGGTCCTGCCGGTCATCGGCCCGGCCCTGCGCAACCACGAGCCGGACGAGGCCGCCGAGGCGGGCGCGGCCACGGGCCTCCAGGCCGAACGCGGAACGGACGCGACGGACGCGACGGCCGAGACGGCCGAGACCGAGACGTCCGAGGCCGCCGCGAAGTCGCCGGGCACCGCGCCCGCCCCGATGACGGACACCGTCCCGATCATCACCGCGACGATCGCGCTCGCGCTGGTCGCGGCGGCGCAGGAGCAGTCCGAGCGGGCGGACCGTCGCGAGCACGCCGACGATGCGAACCACGCGGAAACCGCTCGCTGACCAGCCGCTCGGCGATACGATCGGCCCATGTCCCGGTGGTTGATCGCGACGATGACGTCGGTCCTCTTCATCGCGCTCGTGATCGCCGTCACGGGCTTCGAAGCGCTGCTCGCCGACGTCGAGGTCATCTCGCAACCGGACGCGACTCCGTACCTCGGCCCGGCGATGGTGGTCGCGGCTGCGATCGTCGTCTTCCTCGCGACCGCCGCCGGCGTGCGTGACGGCAACCCGGGGGTGACGGCCCTGGTCGCGGCGGCGACGGTCTACCTCGTGATGCTCGGCGTCGGAGCCGTGGGGTACGCGCTCGTCCGCTCGGACGCGACCGAGCTCCTCGTCTTCCCCGCCGGGTACGCCCTCGGCCCGTTCGTGGTCGGGTCCGTCGTGGTGGCGCTCCTGTCGGTCCTCGGCGGGATCGCGATGGCTCGCCACCAGGTGCGTGTGGCGGGCGGAGCCGGCGCGGTCGGTGGTGCCCGCACGGCGGGCGGCGCGGAAGCGGCGGACGAGCGTGCGCGACGGGACCGGACGATCACGGGCGAGGAGTCCGCCGGGCGGTAGTCTGCGGGGGCACGACGCACACGCAACGGGGGAACGATGAGCGACCAGCACGCGCAGGATCTGGACCAGCAGGGCGGCTGGGGAGCCGTCCCGGCGGTGGCGTCCATCCGTGGCACGACCGCGACGCCCGCGCCGGTACCAGGACCAGGGCCGCAGCGCCCCCGCCGGAAGCTCCGCCGCGGTCAGCTCGTCGGCATCATCTCGGGCGGCACGGCGGTCGTCCTGTTGCTCGTCGCCGGGGTCGTCGGGTACTCCGTCGGTTCCTCCTCGCACTCCGCCGACCGCCCGGTGCGGGCCTTCCTCGACGACCTGACAGCCGGACGCGTGGCCGACGCCCTCGACGACGCGGGCATCGAACGCGACAAGTCCGACGTGCTGCTCGGCGACGCTGCCTACGCGAAGGCGTCCGACAAGGTCACCGGCTACCGCGTCGCCGCGACGCGGACGGAGGGCGACACCGCGACGGTCCGCACGTACCTGCGACAGGGCGGGCAGGACGTCGCTGCGACCTTCACCCTCGACAAGACCGGGACGGACTGGGGTGTGTTCCCGATCTGGGAGCTGCAGGCCCCGGAGCTCGGCACGGTCGACGTCGCCGTGCGGGGGCCGTCCGGCGCCTCGGTCAGCGTCGCTGGTCGGAGTGCGAAGACCGCGAAGGACGGCACGGTGAGCCTCCGTGCGCTGCCCGGGACCTACGACGTCGCGTTCGACGGCGGCAAGTGGACCACGGCCCGCGGGGGCTCGGCGTCCGTGAACGGGTTCGGACGGTCGACCTCCACCCCCGTGCAGATGACAACGACCCTCACGACCGCGGGCCAGCAGGCCGCGAAGCGCGCGGTGGACGACTGGGTGGACGCCTGCATCGCCTCCACCGACGCCGCCCCCGCCGGGTGCAGCTTCTACGCGTACGGGCAGAACCCGGCCTACACGTACACGAACCAGAAGTGGACGCTCGAGACGCGGCCGACGGTCCGGGTCGGCAGCTGGACGACGAACGGCTGGCTCATCACGACGACGACGTTCGGCCGGGCCACGTACACGGCGGACATCTCGGGCGCAGCCGGCACCGGGACGGCTTCGGCCGGGCCCCTCAACGTGAACGCGAGCGGGTACGTGACGAGCTTCTCGTCCGACGGGGCCACGTTCCGCTCCGCGGTGGGCAACGGGTCCTCCGACACCAGCTCATGACGGTGTCCGTTCCCCGGGTGACCCGGATTGATTTCGTCCCGTTACGCGGGTAGTCTCTACCGGGTGTGCGCCCTCGGGCGCGCCCGAAAAGTCCGGCGAGCGGGATCGCCCAGCCGGACCACTCCGTCCCCCACTCGAACATCCGCCGTCCGGCGGTGATCAGCGTGGGACGAGGAAGCCGGCGGAACGCGCCGGCCAGAGAGCACGAGCGAAGAACCAGGAGAACAGTTGCCTACTATTCAGCAGCTGGTTCGCAAGGGTCGTACGCCGAAGGTCACCAAGACCAAGGCGCCCGCCCTGAAGGCGAACCCCCAGCAGCGTGGTGTGTGCACCCGCGTCTACACCACCACCCCGAAGAAGCCGAACTCGGCACTGCGCAAGGTCGCTCGTGTCAAGCTCTCGAACGGCACCGAGGTCACGGCCTACATCCCCGGTGAGGGCCACAACCTCCAGGAGCACTCGATGGTGCTCGTCCGCGGCGGTCGTGTGAAGGACCTCCCGGGTGTGCGGTACAAGATCATCCGTGGCGCCCTGGACACCCAGGCAGTCAAGAACCGTAAGCAGGCTCGTAGCCGCTACGGCGCGAAGAAGGGTTGAGTTAGATGCCTCGTAAGGGTCCCGCCCCCAAGCGTCCCGTCGTCGCCGACCCGGTCTACGGTGCGCCGATCGTCAGCCAGCTCGTCAACAAGATCCTGCTCGACGGCAAGAAGGGCCTCGCCGAGCGCATCGTCTACGGTGCACTCGAAGGCGTTTCCGCCAAGAACCAGCAGGACGCCGTCGTGACGCTGAAGAAGGCGCTCGACAACGTCCGTCCGACCCTCGAGGTCCGCAGCCGCCGTGTCGGTGGCTCGACCTACCAGGTCCCGGTCGAGGTCAAGCCGCACCGCGCGAACACCCTCGCGCTCCGTTGGCTCACCTCGTACGCCAAGGCCCGTCGCGAGAAGACGATGACCGAGCGTCTCATGAACGAGATCCTCGACGCGTCCAACGGTCTCGGTGCCGCGGTCAAGCGCCGCGAGGACACGCACAAGATGGCCGAGTCGAACAAGGCCTTCGCCCACTACCGCTGGTAGTCCCGGCACCGTCCGGGCGCCGGTGGTCAAGAACCCCGGCGCCCGGACGGCCGCCAACCTCTCCTACAACTCTTCCGGAGGAACCCTGTGGCACAGGACGTGCTCACCGACCTGAACAAGGTCCGCAACATCGGCATCATGGCGCACATCGATGCCGGCAAGACCACGACGACCGAGCGCATCCTGTTCTACACGGGCATCACGCACAAGATCGGTGAGGTCCACGACGGCGCTGCCACGATGGACTGGATGGCGCAGGAGCAGGAGCGCGGCATCACGATCACGTCGGCCGCGACGACCTGCTTCTGGGACAACAACCAGATCAACATCATCGACACCCCCGGTCACGTGGACTTCACGGTCGAGGTGGAGCGCTCGCTCCGCGTCCTCGACGGTGCGGTCGCCGTCTTCGACGGCAAGGAGGGCGTCGAGCCCCAGTCCGAGACCGTCTGGCGTCAGGCCGACAAGTACGACGTCCCGCGCATCTGCTTCGTCAACAAGATGGACAAGCTGGGCGCCGACTTCTACTACACCGTCGACACCATCGTGAACCGCCTCGGCGCCGAGCCCCTCGTGCTCCAGCTGCCGATCGGTTCCGAGAGCTCGTTCGAAGGCGTCGTCGACCTCGTCCAGATGCGTGCACTCACCTGGCGCGGCGACGCCAAGGGTGACGTCGCGATGGGCGCGAAGTACGAGATCGAAGAGATCCCGGCCGACCTGCAGGACCGTGCCGCCGAGTACCGCGAGAAGCTCATCGAGCGCGTGGCCGAGGCGGACGACGTCCTCATGGAGCGCTACCTCGAGGGCGACACCGACTTCTCGGTCGCCGAGATCAAGGCAGCCATCCGTGCCCTCACCGTGAGCAGCACGCTCTACCCGGTCCTCTGCGGTTCCGCGTTCAAGAACCGTGGTGTCCAGCCGATGCTCGACGCCGTCATCGACTACCTCCCGTCCCCGCTCGACGTGCCGCCGATGATCGGCCACGACGTCAAGGACGAGGAGAAGGAGATCATCCGCAAGCCCGACGCGACCGAGCCGTTCTCGGCCCTCGCGTTCAAGGTCGCGGTGCACCCCTTCTTCGGTCGTCTCACGTACGTCCGCGTCTACTCCGGCTCGATCGAGTCCGGTGCCCAGGTCATCAACTCGACCAAGGGCAAGAAGGAGCGCATCGGGAAGATCTTCCAGATGCACTCCAACAAGGAGAACCCGGTCGCCAACGTGACCGCTGGCCACATCTACGCGGTCATCGGCCTCAAGGACACCACCACCGGTGACACCCTGTGCGACCCGACCAACCAGGTCGTCCTCGAGTCGATGACGTTCCCGGAGCCGGTCATCGAGGTCGCCATCGAGCCGAACACGAAGGCCGACCAGGAGAAACTCTCCACGGCCATCCAGAAGCTCGCCGAAGAGGACCCGACGTTCCGCGTCGAGCTCAACGCCGAGACCGGTCAGACGACGATCAAGGGCATGGGCGAGCTCCACCTCGACATCCTCGTCGACCGCATGAAGCGCGAGTTCCACGTCGAGGCGAGCGTCGGCAAGCCCCAGGTGGCCTACCGCGAGACGCTCACCAAGGTCGTCGAGCGCTACGACTACACCCACAAGAAGCAGACCGGTGGTTCCGGCCAGTTCGCGAAGGTGCAGATCGCGCTCGAGCCGATGGAGGTCACGAGCGAGAAGGTCTACGAGTTCGTCAACGCGACCTCGGGTGGCCGTGTCCCGCGCGAGTACATCCCGTCGGTCGACGCCGGTATCCAGGACGCCATGCAGGTCGGCATCCTCGCGGGCTACCCGACGGTCGGCGTGAAGGCCACCCTCAAGGACGGCGCGGCGCACGACGTCGACTCGTCCGAGATGGCGTTCAAGATCGCCGGTTCGATCGCCTACAAGGAAGCCGCTCGCAAGGCGGGTCCGGCGATCCTCGAGCCGATCATGGCCGTCGAGGTCCGTACTCCTGAGGAGTACATGGGCGACGTCATCGGTGACCTGAACTCCCGTCGTGGCCAGATCGCCTCGATGGAGGACGCCTCGGGCGTCAAGGTGGTCCGCGCGAGCGTGCCGCTGTCCGAGATGTTCGGCTACGTCGGCGACCTGCGGTCGAAGACCTCTGGTCGTGCGGTCTACTCGATGACCTTCGAGACCTACAGCCAGGTCCCGGCCAAGGTCGCCGAGGAGATCATCGCGAAGAACGCGGGGGAGTAGCGCTCAGCGCTTCTCCACAGGCGGGGGCGCCCGGCGACGGGCCCCTCGCCACCAAGTAAAGTACAGACACACACCGCGCACCAACGGTCCCGAGCCCATCCAGGGCCGGCCGGGGGTGACGCTTCCGAGTCCTGAGGAGGACCCACAGTGGCCAAGGCCAAGTTCGAGCGCACCAAGCCGCACGTCAACATCGGAACCATCGGTCACGTCGACCACGGCAAGACCACGCTCACGGCGGCGATCACCAAGGTTCTGCACGACCAGTACCCGGACCTCAACGAGGCCCGCGACTTCGCGCAGATCGACAACGCTCCCGAGGAGCGCCAGCGCGGCATCACGATCAACATCTCGCACGTCGAGTACCAGACCGAGAAGCGTCACTACGCGCACGTCGACGCCCCCGGTCACGCCGACTACGTGAAGAACATGATCACGGGTGCGGCACAGATGGACGGCGCGATCCTCGTGGTCGCCGCCACCGACGGCCCGATGCCCCAGACGCGTGAGCACGTCCTGCTCGCCCGCCAGGTCGGCGTCCCCTACATCGTCGTCGCACTGAACAAGTCCGACATGGTGGACGACGAGGAGATCCTGGAGCTCGTCGAGCTCGAGGTCCGCGAGCTCCTCGGCTCGCAGCAGTTCGACGAGGACGCCCCCGTCGTGCAGGTCTCGGCGCTCAAGGCGCTCGAGGGCGACGAGAAGTGGGTCAAGTCGGTCCAGGACCTCATGGCCCAGGTCGACGAGCACGTGCCGGACCCGGTGCGCGCCACCGACCAGCCGTTCCTGATGCCGATCGAGGACGTCTTCACGATCACCGGTCGTGGCACGGTCGTCACCGGTCGCGTCGAGCGTGGCACGCTCAACCTGAACGAGGAGGTCGAGATCGTCGGCATCCGCGCGACGCAGAAGACCACCGTCACGGGCATCGAGATGTTCCGCAAGCTGCTCGACCAGGCGGTCGCCGGTGACAACACCGGTCTGCTCATCCGTGGCCTCAAGCGCGAGGACGTGGAGCGCGGCCAGGTCGTCGTGAAGCCGGGTTCGGTCACGCCGCACACCGAGTTCCAGGCGAACGCGTACATCCTGACCAAGGACGAGGGTGGGCGTCACAACCCGTTCTACGCGAACTACCGCCCGCAGTTCTACTTCCGCACCACGGACGTCACCGGCGTCATCACGCTGCCCGAGGGCACCGAGATGGTCATGCCCGGTGACACCGTCGCCATGACCGTCGAGCTGATCCAGCCGATCGCCATGGAGGAGGGCCTCCGCTTCGCCATCCGTGAGGGTGGTCGTACGGTCGGCGCCGGTACGGTCGAGAAGATCCTCAAGTAACTCTCGTTACCTGCGACAGCGGGGTCGGGCCTCCGGGCCCGGCCCCGCTTCGTCGTGTGCGGCCGCTGCCGGGCCGTACAGGGCACCGGACGGGAGGCTCGGGGCTGCGTCCGCCCCGCGCCTCCCGTCCGCCCCGTGACCCGTCACAGGCGTCCCGGAGTTGGCTCGACGAGTGACACGTCTCCGCAGATCCGCGACCTCCGGTCGCGGCTACCACCGCGTCCGATCCGGGAGCGGTTTCTCGTTCCGCGACCCCGACGGCAAGACGGTGACCGACCCGGAGGAGCGCCGTCGGCTCGAGGAGTTCGTGATCCCGCCGGCGTGGGACGACGTCTGGATCTCCCCGTACGCCAACGGGCACATCCTCGCCACCGGTACGGACGGGGCCGGCCGACGGCAGTACATGTACCACCCGTCGTGGCGTGAACGGATGGACCGCATCAAGTACGACCGCGCCCTCGCACTCGCCGAGTCGCTGCCGGTCGCCCGACGTGGTGTGACCCAGGACCTCCGTCGCCCTGAGCCGGACCGCCGCCGGGCGCTGGCCGCGGCGTTCCGCATGCTCGACCAGGGATCGCTCCGGGTCGGGTCCGAGCGGTACGCGACCGAGCACGGCAGCCGGGGACTCTCGACGCTGCTCTGCGCGCACGCCCACGTCTCGGGTGACGACATCGAGCTCGACTTCCCGGGCAAGAGCGGACAGGAGTGGTCGTCGTCGATCCACGACCACGACCTCGCGCGTGTCATCGCGGGCATGAAGCGCCGTGGCCCGAACGCGCGGCTGCTGTCGTTCCGCGAACGTCGTGGGGCCGAGTGGGAGCCCCTCTCCGCCGAGGACATCAACGCCTACGTGAAGGAGCGCGCCGGCGACGAGTTCACCGCGAAGGACTTCCGCACGCTGCACGGGACGGTCGCCGCTGCCGTGGACCTGGCGAAGACCGGGCCGCAGTCGTCGCAGGCGAAGCGGAAGAAGGCCGTTTCGCATGCCGTGAAGGCCGCCAGTGAAGAACTCGGCAACACCCCGACGGTGTGCCGACAGAGCTACATCGACCCCCGTCTGCTCGACGCGTACGATCACGGGGAGACCATCGATCCGAACCGCCTGGCGTCAGCCGAGGCCGAGGTCCGGGCCCTGCTCTACCGACAATGACCCCGGGACGGCCCGGATGACGTAGCGTTGGTCGACGTGCCGGACCACCCCACACGGCACGGAAGGACCCACAACAGTCGTGACCGACGAGTGCATCCACGGTTTCCCCACCGAGCTCTGCGACATCTGCGCACCCCGGCAGCGCGAAGCGTCGGAGATCCCAGCCACCCCGGCCCCCCGCCGGACCCGCATCACCACCAACCTGCGCGTCGACCCACCGGCCTCCGGCCCCGGGACGTCGCTCCGGTCGCCGACGTCGCTCCGCTCGTCGTCCGCCGACCTCCCCGAGGCGCGTGAGTTCGCAGCGCTCCGTGCCCACCACGTGACCCACATCGACAACCTCGACGGCATCGTCGGGGCTGCTGCGATCCTCGCATCCGACCAGGCCGAGCCCGTCGTCGACGTCAGCTCCGCCGGTACCCGCGCCGCCCGCGCCGAGGCCGAGGCGCCGGACGGCTCCTCGATCGCCGGGCACGTCCCGTTCATGCTCTCGCCCGATGCCACCCGCTGGGACGAGCTCCGGACGGGCGCCGAGGGTGAGCGCTGGTCGGACGCGGCCCGCCGGACACGTGCCGTCGACTACGTCGTGCTCGTCGTGCCGGTCTCGGCGTTCGGTGCCTCCGTCATCGTCGCCGACCAGGACGCCGACGCCGACGACGTCCGGTTCGCCGTCGGCCCGGACGCCGCGACGAACCTGATCCGGCGCACGGACTTCAGCGACCCGGAGATGCACGGCCTCGAGCTGCTCGCCGGCCCGAGCGTGCCGTTCACCTCGGTGGCCGTCATCGGTGTGCCGAACGACAAGGCTCGGCAGACCGTCCGCGCCGTGCTCGCCGACCACGGGGGACACGCGCCCCGGGTGGCCGTCTTCCCGCCGTGGTTCGTGCCGCCGGTGACCGCCGAGTGACGGTCTCCTGACACGTGTCGACGCACCCTCCGGACCATGTCCGGAGGGTGCGTCGCGTTGCGGGGCCGAGCCGGGCCTCCATGCCGTCCGATCCGCGTGCATCCGGGAAAACGAGCCGGCGGGACACGCCCGGCAATTCACGACACGCCCGGGTTGCACGTGGGCCGGGGCTATGCGAGACTTGTCCGGTTCCGAATTCCCCGTGGGTGTACGCCCACAGGATCACTGCTCTGGCAGTGCACAACCCCCTTGTTCAGCAGGGCTGGGTTGGGCCGCAGGCAGCAGAACACGACTCCCCGAGAGGTGACGGACGCAGTGTACGACTGCTGCGCCCGGAGCACGAGGCAGTCGATTGCCCACGCTGGACGGCCACGGTCGCCCGCGAGGTTGACAGGTGAACAGCGGTCATCCCCAGTGGATGCGGCCGGTTGGTTCAGGAAAACAGCACGGTCCGCAGGAATGCGGAACCGAGCGGCGTCAGGCGGCCAGAGGGTGCGCGGCGCAGAGAGGACAAGAGACACATGGCGGGACAGAAGATCCGCATCCGGCTCAAGTCGTATGACCACGAGGTCATCGACACGTCGGCCCGGAAGATCGTCGACACGGTGACCCGTGCCGGTGCGACCGTGGTCGGCCCGGTGCCGCTCCCCACCGAGAAGAACGTGATCGCAGTGATCCGTTCCCCTCACAAGTACAAGGACTCGCGCGAGCACTTCGAGAAGCGCACGCACAAGCGGGTCATCGACATCGTCGACCCGACGCCGAAGGCCGTGGACTCGCTCATGCGACTCGACCTGCCGGCCGACGTCAACATCGAGATCAAGCTGTAAGGGGGCTGACCAATGGCGAACTCAACCAAGACCGTCAAGGGCCTCCTCGGCAAGAAGCTCGGGATGACCCAGGTGTGGGACGAGAACAACAAGTTCATCCCCGTCACCGTGATCGAGGTCGGCCCGAACGTGGTCACCCAGATCCGCAACGCTGAGCGCGACGGCTACGAGGCGATCCAGATCGCCGCCGGTGCGATCGACCCGCGCAAGGTCAACAAGCCGGCCGCTGGCCACTTCGAGGCCGCTGGCGTGACCCCGCGTCGCACCCTCACCGAGATCCGTACCAACGACTCCGCTGAGTACACGCTCGGCCAGGAGCTCACCGTGGACAGCACGTTCACGGCGGGCCAGAAGGTCGACGTCGTCGGTACCTCCAAGGGCAAGGGCTTCGCCGGTGTCATGAAGCGCCACGGCTTCCACGGCGTCGGCGCCTCGCACGGTGCGCACCGCAACCACCGCAAGCCCGGCTCGATCGGTGCTTCCTCGACCCCGTCGCGCGTCTTCAAGGGCATGCGCATGGCTGGTCGTATGGGTGGCGACCGCGTGACCGTCCTCAACCTCACGGTGCACGCCGTCGACGCCGAGAAGGGTCTGCTGCTCGTCAAGGGCGCCGTCCCCGGTGCTCGTGGCCGCTCCGTCTTCGTCCGCACCGCCGTGAAGGGTAAGTGATCATGGCCACCACGACCGCAACCACGATCGACGTCCTCGACGCATCGGGTGCCAAGTCCGGCACCGTCGAGCTCCCCGCAGCTCTCTTCGACGTCGAGACCAACGTCCCGCTGATCCACCAGGTCGTCACCGCGCAGCTCGCAGCCGCGCGTCAGGGCACCCACAAGACCAAGAACCGTGGCGAAGTCCGCGGTGCCGGTCGCAAGCCGTTCAAGCAGAAGGGCACCGGCCGCGCCCGTCAGGGTTCCGTCCGTGCTCCTGAGCACACCGGCGGTGGCGTCGTCCACGGACCGACCCCGCGCGACTACTCGCAGCGCACCCCGAAGAAGATGATCGCCGCTGCTCTGCTCGGCTCGCTCTCGGACCGCGCCCGCGGTGGCCGCATCTCCGCTGTGGAGGGCTTCGTCGCGGCTGAACTGCCGTCGACCAAGACCGCCCGCACGCTCCTCGAGAAGGTCGCGCCCGTCAGGAACGTGCTCGTCGTGCTCGAGACGGACGACGAGCTGACGCTCAAGTCGATCCGCAACCTGTCGAACGTCCACGCGCTCTCGTACGGCCAGCTCAACGCCTACGACGTGCTGCGTTCGGACGCCGTCGTCTTCAGCAAGAGCGCCCTCGACGCCTTCATCGCGTCGAAGACCGCGAAGGAGATCACCGCATGAGCGGCTTCAACAAGGACCCGCGCGACGTCATCATCTCGCCGGTCGTCTCGGAGAAGAGCTACGCGCTCATCGACCAGGGCAAGTACACGTTCATCGTGGACCCCCGCTCGAACAAGACCGAGATCAAGCTCGCCATCGAGAAGATCTTCGACGTCAAGGTCGCGAGCATCAACACGCTGAACCGTCCGGGCAAGACCCGTCGCACCAAGTTCGGTCTCGGCAAGCGCAAGGACACCAAGCGCGCCATCGTGACGCTCAAGTCCGGTTCGATCGACATCTTCACGGCTGTCGGCTGAGGACCAGAGGGATAAATCATGGCTATTCGTAACTACAAGCCGACGACCCCCGGTCGTCGCGGCTCGTCGGTCGCCGACTTCGCTGAGATCACCCGTTCGACTCCGGAGAAGTCCCTGCTTCGTCCGCTGCCGAAGACCGGTGGTCGCAACAGCTCCGGCCGCATCACCACGCGTCACATCGGTGGTGGCCACAAGCGCCAGTACCGCGTGATCGACTTCCGTCGCTCCGACAAGGACGGTGTCGACGCCAAGGTCGCTCACATCGAGTACGACCCCAACCGCACTGCGCGCATCGCGCTCCTGCACTACGTGGACGGCACGAAGCGCTACATCATCGCGCCGAACAAGCTCAAGCAGGGCGACGTCATCGAGCAGGGCGCCGGCGCCGACATCAAGCCCGGCAACAACCTGCCGCTGCGCAACATCCCCGTGGGTACCGTCGTGCACGCCATCGAGCTCCGCCCCGGTGGCGGCGCCAAGATGGCCCGCTCGGCCGGCGCTTCGGTGCGTCTCGTCGCCAAGGACGGCCCCTACGCGCAGCTCCGTCTGCCGTCGGGCGAGGTCCGCAACGTCGACGCACGCTGCCGCGCCACCATCGGCGAGGTCGGCAACGCCGAGCAGTCGAACATCAACTGGGGCAAGGCCGGCCGCATGCGCTGGAAGGGCGTCCGCCCGACCGTCCGTGGTGTCGCGATGAACCCGGTCGACCACCCGCACGGTGGTGGTGAGGGCAAGACCTCCGGTGGTCGCCACCCGGTCAGCCCCTGGGGTCAGTCCGAGGGCCGTACGCGCAAGCCGAACAAGCCGAGCGACAAGCTCATCGTCCGTCGCCGTAACGCCGGCAAGAAGCGCAAGTAGGAGTTCAGAAGATGCCACGCAGTCTGAAGAAGGGCCCCTTCGTCGACGAGCACCTGCTCCGCAAGGTCGTCACGCAGAACGAGGCCAACACCAAGAACGTGATCCGCACCTGGTCGCGTCGGTCGATGATCGTCCCGAACATGCTCGGTCACACGATCGCCGTCCACGACGGTCGCAAGCACATCCCGGTGTTCGTCACCGAGTCAATGGTCGGTCACAAGCTCGGCGAGTTCGCGCCGACCCGCACCTTCCGTGGTCACGTGAAGGACGACAAGAAGGGCCGTCGCCGCTAAGGCGGCGACGCAGAGGAGGAACGAAATGGTGGAGTCGATCGCACGCGTGCGACACATCCGCGTCACGCCTCAGAAGGCCCGTCGCGTCATCGAGCTGATCCGCGGCAAGCAGGCCCACGAGGCCCTCGCCATCCTGAAGTTCGCCCCCCAGGGCGCTTCGGAGCCCGTGTACAAGCTGGTCGCCTCGGCGATCGCGAACGCACGGGTCAAGGCGGACTCGACGAACAGCTTCCTCGACGAGCGCGATCTCTACGTGAGCCGCGTCTTCGTCGACGAGGGCACGACCCTGAAGCGGTTCCAGCCGCGCGCCCAGGGCCGCGCCTTCCGCATCAACAAGCGCACCAGCCACATCACGGTCGTCCTCGCGACGCCGGACGAGGTCGAGGCTGCCGCGACGAGCAAGAAGGCGAGCAACTAATGGGCCAGAAGGTCAACCCGTACGGTTTCCGTCTCGGGATCACGACGGACCACGTCTCGCACTGGTTCACCGACAGCAAGAAGGCCGGTCAGCGCTACGCCGACTACGTGGCCGAGGACATCAAGGTGCGCGAGTACCTGAAGAAGACCCTCGACCGCGCAGGTGTCGCCCGCATCGAGCTCGAGCGCACCCGTGACCGTGTCCGCGTGGACATCCACACGGCTCGTCCCGGCATCGTCATCGGTCGCCGCGGCGCCGAGGCGGAGCGCGTTCGCGGTGAGCTCGAGAAGCTCACCAAGAAGCAGATCCAGCTGAACATCCTCGAGGTCAAGAACCCCGAGACCGAGGCTCAGCTCGTCGCGCAGGGCATCGCCGAGCAGCTCTCCGCTCGTGTCGCGTTCCGTCGCGCCATGCGCAAGGGCCTGCAGGGTGCACAGCGCGCCGGCGCCAAGGGTGTCCGTATCCAGGTGTCGGGCCGTCTCGGCGGCGCCGAGATGTCGCGTTCGGAGTTCTACCGCGAAGGCCGTGTGCCGCTGCACACGCTCCGCGCGAACATCGACTACGGCTTCTACGAGGCCCGGACCACGTTCGGCCGCATCGGCGTGAAGGTCTGGATCTACAAGGGCGACATCACGAACAAGGAGCTCGCTCGCGAGCAGGCGAACCAGCGTTCGTCGCGCCCCGAGCGTCGTGGCGGCCCGCGCGGTGAGCGTGGCGACCGTGGCGGCGACCGTCGTGGCGGCGACCGCGGTGACCGCCGCCCGCAGCAGGCCCCGCAGGACGCGCCGGCCGGCGCAGGAGTTGAGGCGTAACCATGCTTATTCCCCGTCGAGTCAAGCACCGCAAGCAGCACCACCCGAAGCGTTCGGGTCAGGCCACCGGTGGCACCAAGGTCAGCTTCGGCGACTACGGCATCCAGGCCCTCACCCCGGCGTACGTGACCAACCGTCAGATCGAGTCCGCTCGTATCGCCATGACGCGTCACATCAAGCGTGGTGGCAAGGTCTGGATCAACATCTACCCGGACCGTCCGCTGACCAAGAAGCCCGCCGAGACCCGCATGGGTTCCGGTAAGGGTTCGCCCGAGTGGTGGGTCGCGAACGTGAAGCCGGGCCGGGTGCTCTTCGAGCTCTCCGGCGTCAGCGAGGAGATCGCCCGTGAGGCGTTGACTCGTGCAATCCACAAGCTGCCCCTCAAGGCACGCATCATCAAGCGCGAGGAGGGCGACGCATAATGGCGATCGGTTCCAAGGAGCTCCGTCCGACGGAGCTCGACACGTTCGAGAACGAGCGTCTCGCTGACGAGCTGAAGAAGGCCAAGGAGGAACTCTTCAACCTCCGCTTCCAGTCGGCCACCGGCCAGCTGGAGAGCCACGGTCGTCTCCGTGCCGTCAAGCGCGACATCGCCCGCATCTACACCGTCCTCCGCGAGCGCGAGCTCGGCATCCGTGCCACTCCCGCGCCCGTCGAGACCGCCCCCAAGGCCAAGAAGACGACGAAGAAGGCTGACAAGCCGGCCGAGTCGACCGAGGCCGAGACCGCCGAGGAGAAGTAATGGCGAACGAAGAGAAGAACTCCGCCGCCCTCACTCGCGGCTACCGCAAGACGCGTCGCGGCTACGTGACGAGCGACAAGATGGACAAGACCATCGTGGTCGAGGTCGAGGACCGCGTGAAGCACGCGCTCTACGGCAAGATCATCCGTCGTACGTCCAAGGTGAAGGCCCACGACGAGCTCGGCACCGCTGGTGTCGGCGACCTCGTCGTGATCAGCGAGACCCGTCCCCTCAGCGCCTCCAAGCGCTGGCGCCTGGTCGAGATCCTCGAGAAGGCCAAGTAGGCCTCGGCCTGCTTCGGAATAGGAGACAGCAGTGATTCAGCAGGAATCCCGCCTGAAGGTCGCCGACAACACGGGTGCCAAGGAGATCTTGACCATCCGCGTGCTCGGTGGCTCGGGTCGTCGCTACGCCGGTCTCGGTGACGTCATCGTCGCCACGGTGAAGGACGCCATCCCCGGCGGCAACGTGAAGAAGGGTGACGTCGTGAAGGCGGTCATCGTTCGCACCAAGAAGGAGACCCGTCGTCAGGACGGCTCCTACATCAAGTTCGACGAGAACGCGGCAGTGATCCTCAAGGCCGACGGCGACCCGCGCGGTACGCGCATCTTCGGTCCGGTCGGTCGCGAGCTCCGTGACAAGAAGTTCATGAAGATCATCTCGCTCGCGCCGGAGGTGCTGTAAGCCATGGCGAACATCAAGAAGGGTGACCTCGTCCAGGTCATCACGGGCGCGACGCAGGAGCGTGGCGGCGACCGTGGCAAGCAGGGCAAGGTCATCGAGGTCCTCAAGGACAAGAACCGCGTCGTCGTCGAGGGCGTGAACTTCATCACGAAGCACGTCCGCGTCGGCCAGACGCAGCGTGGTTCGAAGACCGGTGGCATCGAGCAGCACGAAGCCTCGATCCACGTCTCGAACGTCGCGCTCGTCGACCCGAAGACGAAGAAGCCGACCCGTGTCGGCTTCCGCACCGAAGAGGTGGAGAAGGACGGCGTCAAGAAGACCGTCCGTGTCCGCTACGCGAAGAAGTCTGGTGAGAAGCTCTGATGACTGACACGACTGCTGCGCCCGCTGGCAAGACCCAGCCGCGCCTCAAGCAGAAGTACCTGGCCGAGATCAAGACGGCCCTCACCGAGCAGTTCGGCTACGCGAACGTCAACCAGGTCCCCGGCCTGGTCAAGGTCGTCGTGAACACCGGTGTCGGCGAGGCCGCTCGTGACTCGAAGATCATCGAGGGGGCCATCAAGGACCTCACGGCGATCACGGGCCAGAAGCCCCAGGTCAACATCGCCCGCAAGTCCATCGCACAGTTCAAGCTGCGCGAGGGTCAGGCCATCGGCGCGCACGTCACCCTCCGCGGTGACCGCGCGTGGGAGTTCATCGACCGCCTGGTCACGCTCGCACTGCCCCGCATCCGCGACTTCCGCGGTCTCAGCGACAAGCAGTTCGACGGCAACGGCAACTACACCTTCGGTCTCACGGAGCAGTCCGTGTTCCACGAGATCGACCAGGACCGCATCGACCGTGTCCGCGGCTTCGACATCACTGTCGTCACCACCGCGAAGACGGACGACGAGGGACGCGCGCTGCTCCGTCAGCTCGGCTTCCCGTTCCGCTCCAACGAGCAGACGGTCTAAACTACTTCGGGCGGTGCGGGCCGGAGGATTCACGTCCTCCGGCCCGCACGCACGAACACACCGATCCTGGGGAACCGCTCCGGGATCACTCGATCGCTCAGGTCGGCATTCGTGGAACGGGTGTCGAAACCAGGCGAGAAATGGACGAACATCATGACGATGACCGATCCGGTCGCAGACATGCTGACCAGATTGCGGAACGCGAACTCCGCGCACCACGACGCCGTCGCGCTCCCGAGCTCCAAGCTCAAGAAGAACATCGCCGACATCCTCAAGCGTGAGGGCTACATCAGCGAGTGGAAGGTGGAGGACGCTCGAGTCGGGCAGACCCTCACCATCGACCTGAAGTACGGCCCCGAGCGCGAGCGTTCGATCGCCGGCATCAAGCGTGTCTCGAAGCCGGGCCTCCGGGTCTACGCGAAGTCGACGGAGATCCCCCAGGTCCTCGGTGGCCTCGGCGTGGCGATCCTCTCGACCTCCTCCGGCCTCCTGACCGACCGCGAAGCCGAGCAGAAGGGCGTGGGTGGGGAAGTCCTCGCCTACGTGTGGTGATCGACAATGTCACGAATCGGACGTCTTCCCATCGACATCCCCGCCGGCGTCACCGTCTCCGTTGACGGTCAGAACGTGGCGGTCAAGGGCCCGAAGGGCGAGCTCGCGCTCGTCATCGCGGAGCCCATCCAGGCCAAGGTCGAGGAGAACCAGGTCCTCGTCACCCGTCCGGACGACGAGCGCGAGTCGCGGTCGCTCCACGGACTGACCCGGACCCTCATCGCCAACAACATCATCGGCGTGACCCAGGGCTACACCAAGGGCCTCGAGGTCGTCGGCACCGGTTACCGTGTCGCGGCCAAGGGCTCGAACCTCGAGTTCGCGCTCGGGTACTCCCACTCGATCACGGTCGAGCCGCCCGCGGGCATCAGCTTCGCGGTCGAGGGCAACAACAAGGTCACGGTCGCCGGCATCGACAAGCAGGCAGTCGGCGAAGTGGCGGCGAACATCCGGAAGCTCCGGAAGCCCGAGCCGTACAAGGGCAAGGGTGTCCGTTACGCCGGCGAGAACGTGCGCCGCAAGGCCGGAAAGTCAGGTAAGTGATCATGGGACTCCTCAAGACACGAGGCAAGAGCAAGGCGGCCGCCAAGGCGCGTCGTCACAACCGTCTCCGCAAGAAGATCACCGGCACCGAGGCTCGTCCCCGTCTCGCCGTCACCCGCTCGTCGCGTCACGTGTTCGTGCAGGTCATCGACGACGCGAAGGGTCACACCCTCGCCAGCGCCTCGACGATGGAGGCAGACCTCCGCTCGTTCGATGGCGACAAGACCGCCAAGGCCCGTCGCGTCGGTGAGCTCCTCGCCGAGCGCGCGAAGTCGGCTGGCGTCGAGGCCGTGGTCTTCGACCGCGGTGGCAGCAAGTACGCCGGTCGCGTCGCCGCGATCGCCGATGGTGCCCGTGAAGGAGGGCTGAACCTGTGAGCGACAACGCGAACACCAACGAAGACGCCAAGACCGAGGCCGTCGAGGCCACGGACGCCGTCGAGACCACGGAGGCCACTGCGGCCCCCGAGGCGAGCACGGAGGCACCCGCAGAGGGCGCCGAGGCACCTGCAGAGGGTGCCGAGGCCACCGACACGGCCGCGAAGGGCAAGGAGGCGGAGGCACCTGCCGTCGCCGAGCGCCCCGTCGAGACCGCCGCCGGTTCCGCGTCCAACAACCGCGACTCGGCCGACAACCGTGGCCGTCGTGGTGGCGGTCGTGACCGTCAGCAGGGCCGCGACCGCAACAACCGCGGTGGCGACAGCCAGTTCCTCGAGCGCGTGGTGACCATCAACCGCGTCTCGAAGGTCGTCAAGGGTGGTCGTCGCTTCAGCTTCACGGCGCTCGTCGTCGTCGGTGACGGCAACGGCCTCGTGGGCGTCGGCTACGGCAAGGCCAAGGAGGTCCCCACGGCGATCTCCAAGGGCGTCGAAGAGGCGAAGAAGAACTTCTTCCGCGTCCCCCGCGTCGGCAACACGATCCCGCACCCGGTGCAGGGTGAAGCCGCCGCTGGCGTCGTCCTCCTGCGTCCGGCCGGTCCCGGTACCGGTGTCATCGCCGGTGGTCCGGTCCGTGCCGTGCTCGAGTGCGCCGGCATCCACGACGTCCTGAGCAAGTCGCTCGGTTCGTCGAACACCATCAACATCGTGCACGCGACCGTCGAGGCTCTGAAGCAGCTCGAGGAGCCCCGCGCCGTCGCGAGCCGTCGTGGCCTCGACGTCGAGCGGGTCGTCCCGGCTCGTCTGCTCCAGGCCGAGGCCGCAGCCCTGCGTGCCACGACCGAGAAGGCAGGTGCGTGATGGCGACGCTGAAGATCACGCAGATCAAGTCCGTTATCAGCGAGAAGCAGTACCAGCGCGACACCCTGCGCAGCCTGGGCCTCAAGCGCATCGGCCGTACGGTCGAGCGTGAGGACAACGCCCAGAACCGCGGGTACATCGCAACGGTGGCGCACCTCGTGAAGGTCGAGGAGGTCGACGCATGAGCGACGAGAAGAACGAGCGCGTGCAGGTGCTGAAGCTGCACCACCTCCGCCCCGCCGAGGGCGCCAAGAAGGACCGCACCCGTGTGGGTCGCGGTGAGGGCTCGAAGGGCAAGACCGCTGGACGTGGTACCAAGGGCACGAAGGCCCGTTACCAGGTCCGGGTCGGCTTCGAGGGTGGGCAGATGCCGCTGCACATGCGCACCCCGAAGCTCCGCGGGTTCAAGAACCCGTTCCGGGTCGAGTACCAGGTCGTGAACCTGGACAAGATCTCGGAGCTCTACCCCGACGGTGGCGACGTCACCGTTGCGGGCCTGGTCGCCAAGGGCGCCGTCCGCAAGAACGAGAAGGTCAAGGTTCTCGGTCAGGGTGACATCAACGTGAAGATCACGGTCACGGTCGACAAGGTCTCGGCGTCCGCAGCCGAGAAGATCGTGGCTGCTGGCGGCACCGTCTCCCAGTAACCCCCGTCGGCGGCCCGTGCGTTTGCGCACGGGCCGCCGTTACGGTTTCCTTGACAGTGGCCGGCATCCGCCAGCCGGGTCGGCCCTGCCGACCGACACCGGTACGGCCTCAATCGACGGCCCCGGTCCCAGAAGTTCGGAGTCCTCGTGTTCAGAGCGGTCGCGCGCATCATGCGCACCCCTGATCTTCGCAAGAAGATCGGCTTCACCCTCGCGATCATCGCGCTGTTCCGTCTCGGGTCGTACATCCCGGCACCGTTCGTCGACTACGCCGCTGTGCAGAGCTGTCTCGCCAGTGCGTCGTCGTCCGGTGGCCTCTACGACCTGATCAACCTCTTCTCCGGCGGCGCGCTGCTGAAGCTCTCGGTCTTCGCGCTCGGCATCATGCCGTACATCACGTCGTCGATCATCGTGCAGCTGCTGCGCGTGGTCATCCCGCACTTCGACTCCCTCTACAAGGAGGGCCAGTCGGGCCAGGCGAAGCTGACGCAGTACACGCGCTACCTCACGATCGCGCTCGGTGTCCTGCAGTCGACCACGCTGATCACGGTCGCCCGTTCTGGCGCCCTCTTCGGCACGAACGC
This sequence comes from Curtobacterium aurantiacum, assembly GCF_018598555.1. Taxonomy (GTDB): domain Bacteria; phylum Actinomycetota; class Actinomycetes; order Actinomycetales; family Microbacteriaceae; genus Curtobacterium; species Curtobacterium aurantiacum. The sequence continues at coordinate 98,876 of NZ_JAHEWN010000003.1, read as the reverse complement.
CTCGGCGTCCTGCACGTCGATCATCTCGAACGACAGCTGGTACGCCATCATGCTGATGGTCGTCACGCTGACCGCCGGCACCGGCCTCATCATGTGGATGGGCGAGCTCGTCACCGAGCGCGGCATCGGCAACGGCATGTCGCTGCTCATCTTCACGTCGATCGCGGCGCAGTTCCCGTCGGCGCTCTGGGCGATCGAGCAGTCGCAGTCCTTCGAGCTCTTCCTGTTCGTGATCCTGGTCGGACTCGTGATCATGATGGCCGTCGTGTTCGTCGAGCAGTCACAGCGGCGGATCCCCGTGCAGTACGCCAAGCGTATGGTCGGGCGGCGGACGTACGGCGGCAACAACACCTACATCCCGATCAAGGTGAACATGGCCGGCGTCGTGCCCGTCATCTTCGCCTCGTCGCTCCTGTACCTGCCGGCCCTGGTCGCGCAGTTCAACCAGCCCTCCGACGGCTCCGAGCCGGCAGCGTGGGTGACCTGGGTCCAGAACAACCTGACCTCGGGTGACAACTGGTTCTACATGGTCCTGTACTTCCTGCTCATCGTCGGGTTCACGTACTTCTACGTGGCGATCACCTTCAACCCCGAAGAGGTCGCCGACAACATGAAGAAGTACGGCGGGTTCATCCCCGGCATCCGTGCCGGTCGTCCGACCGCCGAGTACCTCGACTACGTCCTCACCCGGGTGACGCTGCCCGGCTCGCTCTACCTCGGTCTCATCGCGCTCATCCCGCTGGCAGCACTGGCGCTGTTCGGCGCGAACCAGAACTTCCCGTTCGGTGGCGCGAGCATCCTCATCATCGTGGGTGTCGGTCTCGAGACCGTGAAGCAGATCGACTCCCAGCTGCAGCAGCGTCACTACGAAGGGCTTCTCCGTTGAGCGCACGTCTCATCATCGTCGGACCTCCCGGAGCCGGGAAGGGCACCCAGGCAGGCCGCATCGCCGAGTCCTTCGGGATCCCTGCCATCTCCACCGGGGACATCTTCCGCAAGAACGTGGCAGAGGGCACGCCGCTCGGTGTGCAGGCGAAGGCGATCATGGACGCCGGCGACTACGTGCCGGACTCGCTGACGAACGAGCTCGTGAAGTCCCGCCTGCAGGAGCCCGACGCCGAGCACGGCTTCCTGCTCGACGGCTATCCCCGCACGGTGGGCCAGGTCGAGTACCTCGACGCGTTGCTCGCTGAGCAGGGCACCGGGATCGACGCGGTCGTGCAGCTCGTCGCCGACCAGGACGAGCTCGTCGGCCGCCTGCTGAAGCGTGCCGAGGACCAGGGTCGCAGCGACGACAACGAGGAGACGATCCGTCGTCGCCAGCAGGTCTACGCCGAGCAGACGGCACCCATCGTCGCGGCGTACGGCGAGCGCGGCCTCGTGGTCGACGTCGACGGCCTCGGCGGCATCGACGAGGTCGGCGACCGCATCCAGACGGCACTGGCGGGCCGCGGGCTCTCCGCGACCGTCTGACCAGCGCGGTGCGGTTCAAGAAGCCCTCGATCTACAAGACCCCGGACGAGCTCCGGGCGATGGTCCGGCCGGGTCAGCTGACGGCCGAGGCGCTCGACGCCGTCCGTGCTGCGATCCGCCCCGGCACCACCACCGGTGAGCTCGACGCCATCGCCGAGCGGACGATCCGTGACGGCGGCGGCATCCCGAACTTCCAGCTGGTCCCCGGCTACCGCCACACGCTGTGCGTGTCCGTGAACGACGAGATCGTGCACGGCATCCCCGGAGACCGCGTGCTCGCGCCCGGCGACATCGTGTCGGTGGACGCGGGCGCCGAGGTCGACGGCTGGAACGGCGACAGCGCGTTCACCACGGTCGTCCCCGGCGGCGACGCGGGGATCACGACGGCGCGTCAGACGCTCTGCGACACGACGGAGCGGTCGCTCTGGCACGGCATCGCTGCGCTCGCGCACGCGAAGAACCTGCACGAGGTCGGCTCTGCCGTCGAGGACGCGATCGACGAGACCGGTTCGTGGGGCATCGTCGAGGACTACACGGGGCACGGCATCGGTCGCTCGATGCACGAGGATCCCCCGGTGTTCAACTACCGCGTCCGTGGCGCCGGTCCTGCTGTCAAGCCGGGCCTGGTGGTCGCGATCGAGCCGATGGTCACGGCCGGCACCATCGACAGCTCGACGGACGACGACGAGTGGACCGTCCGCACGCTGGACGGGTCCGACGCCGCGCACTGGGAACACAGCGTCGCGGTGCACGCAGACGGCATCTGGGTGCTCACGGCCGCCGACGGCGGCGCTCGGGGCCTGGCCCCGCTGGGTGTGACGCCCGTCCCGATCCCGTAGGACGGGCCTCCAGTCCAGAGCGCTGCCAGCGTTCGGTGCCTCTCCCCGTGCGACGGCCGGGAGGCCCGGTTCGGCTCCGCCCGTTCCGTACCCCGCGCAGACGCTCCCGTCCATGGCACGTGTGCGGCCGGCGGCGCCGGCGGCCGCCGTCAGTTGCCGACGGAGCAGGTCTCCTCGGAGGCGCTCTGCCCGGTGATCGAGGACGGCAGTGGTGTCGCCGATGCGGTCGGGGTCCGTGTGGCGGTCGTGTTCGGCGTCGGCGCGGGGGTGCCCGTGGGCGACGACGTGTCGGTGGAGGTTCCGGTGGAGCCCGCCGACCCGGTACCGCCGGACGACGTCCCGCCGCTCGACGACTCCTCGGACGCGCGACCGGTGCTCGAGTCGCTCAACGAGGACCGGACGTCGTTCTGCAGCGCCACGTTGAGGGTGTGGGCCGTCTCCTGGTCCACGATCACCCGGGCACTGTCGGCGGGGTCGTCGGCGACCGGGTACTGCACGAAGAGCATGTTGGCGGTGCTCATGCCGCGGAGCGCGGAGGCGAGCCCGACGAGGGTGCGGGTCTGGGCGAGGCCGTCGGACAGGGTCATGTTGGACAGGGCGGCACCGGCCAGCTTGTAGAGCGTGATCGGGTTCGAGAGCGTGCCGTCCGAGGTGACCTTGCGGAGCAGCGCCGACAGGAACACCTGCTGCGAGCTGATGCGGGCGAGGTCGCTGCCGTCACCGACGCCGTGGCGGGTGCGGAGGAAGGCGAGGGCGTCCGAGCCCTCGAGCGAGTGCGAGCCCGCGGTGAGGTGCAGACCGGTGAACGTGTCGTCGATCGGCTGGGCGACGCAGACGTCGACGCCACCGAGGGCGTTCGACATCTCGATGACGCCGTCGAAGGTGATGAGGCCGGCGTAGGGGATGCTCAGGCCGGTGAGGTTCTCGACAGTGTCCACGACGCAGGAGACGCCGCCGTTGCCGAGCGCGGTGTTGAACATCGCGGCCGTCGCCGCCGGGTAGGTGGTGCCGGTGGCGGGGTTGGTGCACGCCGGGATCGGGACCATCAGGTCGCGGGGGAAGCTGACCGCGGTGAGCTGCTGGTGGTCCTCGGAGATGTGGATGAGCATCGTGACGTCGTTGCGCGCGCCCTCGACGTCCTCGTCGGAGTCGAACTGCCCCACGCGGGTGTCGCTGCCGATGAGCAGGATGTTCGCGCCGCCCTTGATGGCGGTGATGTCGGCGGTCTTCGCGGTGCTCTGGTCGTCGGTGCTGAGCTGGACGGTCTGCGGTGCGGTCGCGAGCTGTGCCCCGGCGATCGCGGCGACGCTCGTGCCGCTGACGAGCACGACGGCGACCGCCGACGCCACGACGGTGACGAGCGTGCCCCAACCCCGGCGACGGGCCTGCTTGCCGTGTCGGGCGAAGGGACGTCGGGTGGCGTCGGGCACGTGGTCTCCGTTCGGTGGTCCGGCGCGCTGTGCTCGCACGGACGTGGCTGCGGAGCAAAACTACGGTCCTCGCGCATGTGCGCGCCCGGAGCGCGCCGTCAAACCACTGTGGAGCGCTCAGACACGACGCCGGAAGCCCCAGACAGGGGGCGTTCCGCACCAGCACTTGGCAATTGGGGGATTACCACATAGGATCGATCTTTGGTGTGTCATGCCCTCTCGGGTGTGGCGACCGACCCGCAGACCGGTTCGGGGATCACACCAGTTCCACAACCAAGCGACAGTGAGGCTATGGCCAAGAAAGACGGCGTCATCGAGATCGAAGGCTCGGTGCTCGAAGCTCTGCCCAACGCGATGTTCCGCGTTGAGCTGACGAACGGACACAAGGTCCTCGCGCACATCTCCGGGAAGATGCGCCAGCACTACATCCGCATCCTCCCCGAGGACCGCGTGATCGTGGAGCTGAGCCCGTACGACCTGACCCGCGGCCGGATCGTCTACCGCTACAAGTGATCCGCGAGCTGGAAAGGAACGGCACGGCAATCCTGCCGAGCACGAAGCCAGCGAGCACGAGGAAAGAACCATGAAGGTCAACCCCAGCGTCAAGCCCATGTGCGAACACTGCCGAGTGATCCGCCGCAAGGGCCGCGTCATGGTGATCTGCAAGAGCAACCCGCGTCACAAGCAGCGCCAGGGCTAGTCCCGGGCGCGTGACCGGCGCCGACAGTGTCCAGCGGACACCAGGCTGCTCGAGCACGACCCACAACTGAAGATCGACAACGCAGTACCAGAACCCGGTCGCACGACGGCCGGGGGACACCTCGGGGCGGAGGCCCGAGCACCGGTACTGCGCCACACCTCCATCGACAACAGGAGCAGCCATCACATGGCACGTCTAGCAGGCGTCGACATCCCGCGCGAGAAGCGCGTGGAGATCGCACTCACGTACATCTACGGCGTCGGCCGTACCCGCGCCGTCCAGGCACTCACGGAGACCGGTATCTCCGGTGACATCCGCGTCAAGGACCTGACCGACGACCAGCTCGTCGCCCTCCGTGACTTCATCGAGGGCAACTTCAAGGTCGAGGGTGACCTCCGCCGTGAGGTCGCCGCCGACATCCGACGCAAGGTCGAGATCGGCAGCTACGAGGGTCTCCGCCACCGTCGTGGTCTCCCGGTGCGCGGTCAGCGCACCAAGACCAACGCTCGTACCCGCAAGGGACCGAAGCGCACCGTGGCAGGCAAGAAGAAGGCTCGATAGGAGACCCCGATGGCTACCCCCAAGACTGCCGCGCGCAAGCCGCGCCGCAAGGAGAAGAAGAACGTCGCCGTGGGCCAGGCCCACATCAAGAGCACGTTCAACAACACGATCGTCAGCATCACCGACCCGTCGGGTGCCGTCCTCAGCTGGGCGTCCTCGGGAGCCGTGGGCTTCAAGGGTTCGCGCAAGTCGACGCCGTTCGCGGCGCAGCTCGCCGCCGAGTCCGCTGCGCGTCAGGCGCAGGAGCACGGCGTCAAGAAGGTCGACGTCTTCGTGAAGGGCCCGGGTTCGGGTCGCGAGACCGCGATCCGCTCGCTCCAGGCCGCTGGCCTCGAGGTCGGCTCGATCAACGACGTCACGCCGCAGGCGCACAACGGGTGCCGCCCGCCCAAGCGCCGTCGCGTCTGACGCGAGGAGCAACCGGCCGCGCCCTGCTCGTCCCCTGACCGGACCCAGTCCGGCGGGGGCGGGCAGGGCCCGCGGCCATTCCTGGTCGTTCGATCGCGCACGTGTGTGCGCGTGATCACAACTCAACAGACCCGTCGGGGCCCATGCGGCCCCGTCGTACCGCCAAGTGTCATATAGCGGACACTTCGCCGAAAGGAATCCCACAGTGCTCATTGCACAGCGCCCCACCCTGACCGAGGAGCCGATCTCCGAGCACCGCTCGCGCTTCGTCATCGAGCCGCTCGAGCCGGGCTTCGGTTACACCCTCGGCAACTCGCTGCGCCGCACGCTCCTCTCCTCGATCCCCGGCGCGGCTGTCACCAGCATCCGCATCGACGGCGTCCTCCACGAGTTCAGCACCGTTCCCGGTGTCAAGGAAGACGTCACCGAGATCATCCTCAACATCAAGAGCCTGGTCGTCTCCAGCGAGCACGACGAGCCCATCACGGCGTACCTGCGCAAGCAGGGTGCCGGTCAGGTCACCGCAGCGGACATCTCCGCTCCGGCCGGCGTCGAGATCCACAACCCGGAACTCGTCATCGCGACCCTGAACGACACCGCGCGCTTCGAGCTCGAGCTCACGATCGAGCGTGGCCGTGGCTACGTCTCGGCCACGCAGAACCGTTCCGAGTTCAGCGAGGCCGGTCAGATCCCGATCGACTCGATCTACTCGCCGGTCCTCAAGGTCACCTACCGCGTCGAGGCGACGCGTGCCGGTGAGCGCACGGACTTCGACCGCCTGGTCGTCGACGTCGAGTCGAAGCCGGCGATCACGCCGCGCGACGCCATCGCGTCGGCCGGTCGCACGCTCGTCGAGCTGTTCGGGCTCGCCCGCGAGCTCAACACCGCGGCCGAGGGCATCGAGATCGGCCCCGCGCCGGTCGACGCCGTGCTCTCGAACGAACTGCAGACCCCGATCGAGGACCTCGACCTGTCGGTCCGCAGCTACAACTGCCTGAAGCGGGAGGGCATCAACACGGTGTCCGAGCTCGTCGCCCTGTCGGAGACGCAGCTCATGAACATCCGCAACTTCGGTCAGAAGTCGGTGGACGAGGTCAAGGACAAGCTCACCGAGCTCGGCCTGTCCCTCAAGGACACCGTCCCCGGATTCGACGGCGCCCACTTCTACAGCGGGTACGACGAGGACGAGTCCAACAACTGACCTCGCGCTCACGCGCAAGCGCGCTGACACCGCGCGCACCACTTTCACCACTGGAGAACTGACATGCCGAAGCCCACCAAGGGCCCCCGCCTCGGTGGCGGTCCCGCCCACGAGCGCCTGCTCCTGAGCAACCTCGCCAACGCCCTCTTCACCCACGGTCGCATCACGACCACCGAGACGAAGGCCAAGCGCCTCCGTCCGGTCGCCGAGCGTCTCATCACGTTCGCGAAGCGTGGCGACCTGCACGCGCGTCGTCGCGTGATCGGCATCCTGCGCGACAAGTCCGTCGTGCACACGCTGTTCACCGAGATCGCTCCGCAGGTCGAGGACCGCCAGGGTGGTTACACCCGCATCACGAAGCTCGGCTTCCGCAAGGGCGACAACGCCCCGCTGGCGTCGATCGAGCTCGTCCTCGAGCCCGTCTCGAGCACGCCCGCCCCGGTGAAGCGCGACGCTGCTCCGGCCGCTGCCGCTGCTCCGGTCGCCGAGCCCGCCGCCGACGAGACCACCGAGGAGGCCCCGGTCGAAGAGACCGAGACCACCGAGGAGTCCGCCCCGGTCGAGACCGAGACCGAGACCGACGCTGCCGCTGAGGTCGAGGCCGACGCCGCCGAGAAGTCGGACGACGCCGACACCAAGTAGTCCGGTGCCCTCCGGGGCGCTGAACCACCACGAGGAAGCCCCCGCGACCCAGGTCGCGGGGGCTTCCTCGTGTCCGCAGGGCCGACGGCAGCTGCGCCGCGCCGCGTACGGTGGCCGATCAGCAGGACAGGGAAGGAAGTCATGGCGTTCCAGCACGTGACGGGTCTGGGCACCCGGGTCTGGCGGTGGAGCCGGACCTCCGGCACGCAGCCCCGCCTGCTGCACGCCGGCAAGGCAGCCGCCGCCGCGGTGATCGCATGGTTCATCGCGCAGCACATCCCCGGCGTCGCGGCCGAGTACCCGTACTACGCGCCGCTCGGTGCCGTCGTCGCGATGCAGACCACGGTCTTCGCGGGCATCCGGAGCGGCGTGCAGACCCTGGTCGGCATCGCGCTCGGCATCGTCATCGCCGGTTTCACGATGTGGGTCGGCGACCCCGGCTTCCTGGCGATCGCGCTCGCGGTCGGCGTCGGGGTGCTGGTGGGCGGGTTCCGCGTACTGGGGGAGGGCAGCTCGTGGGTGTCCACCGCGGCACTCTTCGTCCTGCTCGTGGGCGGTGCGCACGCTGAGGGCTACTCGCTCGGGTACCTGGTGCAGATGGCCGTGGGCGTCGTGGTCGGCCTACTCGTGAACTTCCTGGTGTTCCCGCCGCTGCACTTCTGGGACGCCGAGCACCGCATCGACGCGGTCAACGGCGTGCTGGCGGACCACCTCGACGGCCTGGCTGCCGTGCTCGAGGAGGGCAAGCGCGACGAGAAGGCGTGGGACCACCAGCAGGACCGCCTGGACCGTGCGATCGCCGACGTGCGGTCACGGGTGGCGATCGCCCACGAGAGCCGCCGGCTCAACCCCCGCGGCGCCCTTCGCGGGTCCCGCGCCCGGCTGCAGAAGGACGGCGCCCGCTTCCGGGCCCTCGAGCGGGTCGCCTGGTACACGACCGACCTCACCGAGCTCGTGGCACGCTCCGGCCCGGTGTCCGAGGGGGTCGGGCGTCCCGACCCGGCGTTCGCTGCCCCCATCGCCGAGGCACTGCGGAAGATCGCGAGCACGATCCGCGGTGACTCCCCGGAGGACCAGGCCGAAGAGGCCATCGCACGCCTCGAGACCGCGCTCGACGCATCGCGTGAGAACCCCTCCCACGTCGCGGTCACCTCGGCCGCGCTCGTCGCCCTGCGCGGGATCGTCGAGTCCGAGCGGCGTGCGACCGACGACCTCGACACCCGGACCGGTCCGTCGGCGTTCGGTCGTCCGCGCGGCTGAGCGGCTGCGGGCGGTCGCCGTCCGGCAGACCGAGCGCGGGCCGGGAGGCACGGATCACCCCCGCTACGGTGGTCACGTGGACGAGACGGTCGGCTTCCAGGACCCCGACAGCGCGGACGACGTGCGGCTGCGGCTGGACATCGCCTACGACGGTGCGTCGTTCTCCGGGTGGGCCCGACAGCCCGGGCTCCGGACCGTGCAGGGCGCGCTCGAGACCGCACTCGCCACCGTCTTCACCCGCTGGGGCGAACCGCCGTTGCTGACCGTCGCCGGACGCACCGACGCCGGGGTGCACGCCACCGGGCAGGTCGCGCACCTCGACCTGTCGGCAGAGCAGTGGGCAGCGCTCGCCGCCAAGCGCGGTTCGGGACGCTCACCCCTGGACGGACTGGTCAAGCGGATCAACGGCATCGCGGGCCCCGAGGGGGACGTCGTCGTCACCGGTGCCTCGGTGGCGCCCGCCGGGTTCGACGCCCGGTTCTCCCCGCTCTGGCGCCGGTACGAGTACCGGATCGCGGACGCCGACGCCCCGCGCGATCCACGTCGACGCGGGCACACGGTCTGGCACGGGGCGCGGCTCGATCCGGCAGCGATGGAGCACGGTGCGCTGACGCTGCTCGGGTTGCACGACTTCGCGACGTTCTGCAAGCCGCGCGAGGGGGCGACGACCATCCGGACGCTGCAGCAGTTCCGCTGGGACCGTGAGCCGGACGGCGTGCTGGTGGCGCGCCTCCAGGCCGATGCCTTCTGCCACTCCATGGTGCGGGCGATGGTGGGGGCGACCATCGCCGTCGGCGAGGGCCGTTTCGGCCCGGACCGCCTCGAGGAACTGCGCGTCGCCGAGGAGCGCACGAGCGCCTTCAAGACGGCACCGGCGAAGGGACTGACGCTGACCGAGGTGGGGTACCCGGCGGACGCGGAGCTCGCGGAGCGGGCGGAGCAGACCCGGGCCCGACGGTCGGTGGACGGTACCGTCGAGGGATGAGCCCGCGCGAACCCCGTTCCGTCGTGTCCGTCGCCCCAGGAGTCGTCTTCGTCGAGGGCCCGGTGTCCAACTGGGTGGTCCTGGCCGAAGAAGACGGCGTCGCACTGATCGACGCCGGGTACCCGGCCGACACCGAGCTCGTGCTCGACACCGTGCGGGCAGCCGGCCACGACCCTGCCGACCTCCGGCGCGTCTACGTCACGCACGGACACGTCGACCACGTCGGAGGCATCCCCGGGATCCTCGAACGCCATCCCGACGTCGAGGTGCTCGCCCACGCCGACGAGCTCGGCAACGTGCGCGGACCGGAGCGGCAGCAGGTCACACCCGCGGAGATCGGTGGTCGGCTCGCCAGTCCGCGCGTGCTCGCCTGGCTGGCCCGCGCGATCCGCTCCGACGCCCTGCGGCCGACCACCGTGCCGTCGGCACGGGCCTTCACGGGTGCGGACTTCGCCGGACGGGCGATCACGCCGTTCCCGGCGGTCGGGCACACGGACGGCTCGACCGCCTACCTGCTCCCCGCCGCGGACGCGATCGTCACGGGTGACGCGGTCGTGAGCCGGCACGACACCCAGCCCGGGTCGTGGGCCCCGCGGCCCCGGATGATCACGTCGTTCTTCACCGCCGACCAGGACCGCGCGCTCGAGTCCGCGCGGGCGCTGCCGTTCCCGGCGCTCGTGCTCCCCGGGCACGGACCGGCCGTCCGTCGCGTCGGGGGGACATGGTTGCCCATCGGCTGATGTTGCCGGACGTGATCGTCCGCCCTGGCCCCCTGGCCCCCTGGCCCCTGGCCGACGTGGACCAGCCGGCGGGCGCGGAGCTTGCGGAGCGGGCGGAACTCGTGCGAGCGCTGCAAGCCTGACGACTGTTCGACACTTCGTTGTGGTGTTGTTATATATCTCAGACCGAAACGCTGGAATATGAGCGTTTGGTCTGGCACGATCGGTGCACGGCGAAGAAGCCGCAACGATTGGGGTAAGGATGAATCGAATTCGTACGGTCGGGGTGATCGGGGCGATCGTCACCGGCGCCATGCTGAGCACGGTGGGCGCAACAGCTGCGGCGGCAGCGCCTGCGTCGACGATCTCCGTATCGGCCAATGCCGGAGAGCGCGGCGTTTCAGGAGTAGTCCCGATGAGATCGAGCCCCGTGCCGAGCTCACCTGTTCCTCAGGGGGAGAACTCGACCAACAGGGTGCCGATCGGATCGATCGTCAACTGGATCAAGAAAAACGCCTCGTCGATCATGACCGGGATGAAGAACGCGGTCCGAGGGGGAATCAACAACTTCAAGAGGTGGTGGAACGGACTGGCGGGGTGGATCCGCGCTGGCATCACCGCAGTCGGGAACATGAGCGTAACCGAACTGTTCAGCGCGCTCTGGAACTACTTCTTCGGTTGATCGATGACGGCTGCGGGGAGTGGTGCAACGCTCCCCGCAGCCGTAGCGCGAGAGGAGCACAATGCTCGAAATGGTCGACGTTCGCTTGCGCGGGCGTGGCCGTCCACGCCTGGACGGAGTGAACCTCCGGCTCGCTCCAGGCGTCGTGTACGGCCTGATCGGTCCGAACGGGGCGGGGAAGTCCTCGCTGATGTCAGTCCTTGCGCGTTTGGTCCCGGCCTCGTCGGGAGAGCTGTCGTCGCCTCCGACCCTCGTCGGGGCCGTTCTGTCGGAAAACGGACTTCACCCGGGTCGGACTGTCCGCGAGACGATTCGCCTCCGCGGCTCCTACGCGCGGTTGGGACGGGAAGTCGCGGACGATGCGCTCCGCCGAGCCGGCCTGGAGTCCGTTGCGCGCCGGAAGGTCGGTGCGCTGTCTCTCGGGATGCGCATGCGCCTGGCGATCGCCGCGGCGACCATCGGCGAGCCCGGTCTTCTGATCCTCGACGAACCGATGAACGGTCTCGACCCGGACGGTATCTCGTGGGTCAGGTCGGTCATCGCGGACATGCGGAGCCGGGGCGTGATCGTCGTGGTGTCGAGTCATCTCTTAAGCGAACTGGCACAATTCATCGACGTCGCGGTGATCATCAGCGCCGGAACGATCACCCGCATCGAGTCGATGCGCCGCGTCACACAACCCGGCTGTCTCATCCGGGTGAATGATCCGGCTGCTTTGGTAGACATCTTCGGGCTGAAGGGGTGCTGCAGCACGATCCGCGGTGAATGGGTGAGCGTCGACCTGCCTGCGCCGGAAGCTGTTCGTGAAGCGGTCACCAACTCACTCGACGTCTTCGGCGTCGAGGAACGTGGGACCGACCTCGAGGACCTCTACGCGACCACAACAACGGGTGAGTACTTGGCAGGGGGCGCGCGATGATCTCCTTCGTCCAGAGCTCGCTCCTGGAGCTCCGCAAGCGCACCGACACGCAGGGCTCCATCACTGCATACGCGCTGTTGAGTGCCTTGGTCATCGCGTGCGGTGTGCTCAGTGTCTGGGTGGTGAAGTCCGCTCCCTCCTTCGGAGCCGGCGAAGTGCTCGTGATCGTCGGTCTCCCGGCCGCGCTCGCCTCGGCGATCGTCGGCGTCGTGTTCGGCGTGGGTGACGGACGGGTGGGCGGGGAACGCGACGGGATACTCACTTGCCTCTCCCGCGACACCCTCTACCTCGCGCGTGGATGTGCCTGTGTCGCGATGGTGGCTGGTCTGGTCATTGCGAGCACAGCTGTGGCACTTCTCTCCGTCGTGGTGGCCAGCGCGCTCGGCGGCGAGTTGTCGTCGGTGTCCTTCGTGACGCAACTCGGAGAGGTCGCATCGCTCGCTCTCGCGGCGGCAGCCCTGGGCTTTGGCATCGGTGCGTCGCTCAGAGGTCTCGCGGTTGCACTGGCGAGTGTCCTCTTGATCATCCTCGTCGTGGACACGACACTGGCGCTCGCCGGCCCCTGGACGGACTTCATCCGGTTCAGCACCGTTCAAGCCGGAGTGACCGGGGATGCTCCTTTCCTGCCTTCCTTGACGTCTGGGCTCCTGTGGATCGGTGTGCCTCTGGTCGGAGGCTGGCTCCGCACGCGTTCAGCGGAGGTGTGACGTGGCAGGCACAAGAACGCTCCGTCGAAGTCGATCGGTCGGCACCGCGAGCCTCATCCTCATTGCGACCCTCGGCGTGTTCGTCGTCGGGGTCGACGGCCAGGTGCCGCTGATCCGACTCGTCGCTGCCGGAATCGCGGTGCTCGCTGGTGCGGCCTCGCTCTGGCTCACGCGCAAGCGGAGCGGCCTGTCCAGTTGGTACGCGATCACCATCGCTGTCGTGCTCCTCCGGCTGGCGAGCGGAGCATGAACCGGGGGCCCAGCCCGCCCCTGATGTTGCCGAGCGCAATCATTCACCTCGGCGCAACCTGAACGTCCCCGCAGATCGGTAGCCTGCGGGCATGGCCAACACCCTCGGACGCACGTTGTTGTGCGCCACCGCGGCCGCGACGCTCCTCGCGGCCCCGCTCGTCACCGTCACCGCAGCGACCGCGAACCCCGAGGGGACCGACCTCGTCATCGAGGAGGCCTACCTGAAGGCGGGCAGCAAGGGCGCGTTCTACAACCAGAAGTTCGTCGAGATCGGCAACCCGACCGACGCCCCGGTGTCGCTCGAAGGATGGTCGCTGCAGTACCGCTCCGCGACGGGCACCGGCACGTTCTCGGCCAGTGCGCTCGAGGGCACCGTGCCGGCGAAGGGCACCTTCCTGGTGTCGATGGCGGGCAACGGCGGGGCCACCGCGGCCGGTGAAGACCTGCCCGCAGCCGACGACACCGCGTCGCTCAACCCGTCCGGCACCACGGGCACGCTCGTGCTCTCCGACGCGACCGCACCCCTGGCGCTCGCCGCCGGCCCCGTCGCCACCGGCACCGACGGCGTGGTCGACCTGCTCGGCTACGGCGCATCGAACACGTACGAGTCGACCGTGCGCACCGTGACCGGGGACAACTCCGTGCCGAACGGCCTGGTCCGCCAGGGCACCACGGACACCGACGTCAACGGTGCGGACTTCTCGGTGACGACGACGCTCACGCCGCGGAACGCCGCGGGCGAGACGACGGCACCGACCGAGCCCACGGAGCCGACCGACCCGGGTGACGGCGGGACCCCCGCGCCCGGCACCCCGGCCGAGACGGTGACCATCGCCCAGCTGCAGGGCACCACGGACACCTCGCCGTACGCCGGCAAGAACGTCACGACCGACGGTGTCGTCACCGCGGTCTACGGCACCGGCGGCTTCAACGGGTACACGATCCAGACGCCGGGCACCGGCGGCGCGATCGACCTCGGTGCCCACACCGCGTCCGACGCCGTTTTCGTCTTCTCGTCCGCCACCGCCGGCCTCGTGCAGCAGGGCGACCACGTCCGGGTCACCGGTGCCGTGTCCGAGTACTTCGGCCTGACCGAGCTCACCGTGTCGGCGGCGTCCTCGCTCCAGAAGCTGACCGACCCCGTTGTGGCGCCGCAGCCCGCCGCGGTCGCGTTCCCGTCGTCCGACGCGCAGCGCGAGTCGCTCGAGAGCATGCTCGTCGCACCGCAGGGCGCGTACACCGTCGCCGACAACTACACCACGAACCAGTACGGCGAGGTCGTGCTGGCCAGTGGCGAGGGGCGGCTCGTGCAGCCGACCGAGGTCGGACGTCCGGGATCTGCCGAAGCGAAGGCCGCCGAGACGTCCAACGCCGCACGCAAGGTCACGCTCGACGACGGCGCGAGCACGAACTTCCTGACGCAGGCCAACAAGGGCATCCCGGTGTCGTGGCTCACCCAGGGCCCGGTCACCGTCGGAGCCACCGCCAGCTTCACGGATCCGGTCGTCCTCGACTACCGCAACAGCGGATGGAAGTTCCAGCCGACCGCGCCGATCACGGGCGCGACCCCGGCGGCCGACCTGCCGGCGTCCTTCTCGGACGTGCGACAGCCGAAGCCGCAGGACGTCGGTGGCGACCTGAAGCTCGCCGGCTTCAACGTGCTGAACTACTTCCCGACCACGGGTGACGAGCTCACCGGCTGCACGTACTACACGGACCGCGCCGGCGACCCCGTGACCGTGAACTCCGGCTGCGACGCCCGCGGTGCCGCCGAGCAGGAGGACTTCCTGCGCCAGCAGGTCAAGATCGTCAAGGCGATCAACGGCCTGGACGCCGACGTCGTCTCGCTCGAGGAGATCGAGAACTCGGCCCGCTTCGGGCAGGATCGCGACGCCGCCGTGGCCACCCTGGTCGACGCGCTCAACGCCGCCACCGGCCAGGACACCTGGGCCTACGCGAAGTCCCCGGCCGTCGTGCCCGCGAGCGAGGACGTCATCCGCCTCGCCCTCATCTACAAGCAGGACCGCGTCGAGCCCGTCGGTGAGTCCACGATCCTGCTCGACGACGCGTTCACGAACGCCCGCCAGCCCGTCGCGGACGCGTTCCGCCCGGTCGGCGGCACCGCGGACGACGACTTCCTGGTGATCGCGAACCACTTCAAGTCGAAGGGCTCCGGCACCGGCGAGAACGCCGACCAGGGTGACGGACAGGGTGCGTCGAACGCCGACCGCGTCGAGCAGGCGAAGGCCCTCGTGACGTTCTCCACCGACATGCAGGAGCAGTACGGCACCGACAAGGTGTTCATGCTCGGCGACTTCAACGCCTACAGCAAGGAGGACCCGGTGGTGGTCCTCGACGAGGCGGGGTACACCGACCTCGGCCCGGCGCTCGACAGCACCGAGTACTCGTACGTGTTCTCCGGCCTGAGCGGCTCGCTCGACCACGTGTTCGCGTCGGAGGCCGCGCTCGAGACGGTCACGGGCGTGGACATCTGGAACATCAACTCGGTCGAGTCGGTGGGCCTGGAGTACAGCCGCCACAACTACAACGCGACGAACCTGTACACCGACGACGTGTACCGGGCGAGCGACCACGACCCGATCCTCGTCGGCTTCGACCTCGACGCTGAGGGGACGGACCCGGGCACCGACCCGGGCACGGACCCGACGCCGGTGCCGACGCCGACGCCGGTGCCGACCCCGACCCCGGTGCCGCCGTTCGACGGGATCACCCCGCCGGCCGGCCCGGTGGCACCGTCGGAGTCGCTGTTGACGGAGACGAACCGTGGTGGGGTGTCCGCTCCGGCGTCGGCTCGTGCGGGGGAGACGATCACGGTGACGGTCGGCACGGCGTCGACCGGTGACACGGTCAACGTGTGGCTGTTCTCGACCCCGACGCTGATCGGTACGGCTACGGTCGCATCCGACGGGACGGTTCGGGTGACGATCCCCGCGGACACGATGGCTGGGGTGCACCGGTTGGCGGTGACGGCTGCGGACGGGTCACTGATCGGGTGGACCCCGATCACGATCACGGTTGATGGTCAGTTGGCGTTCACGGGTGCCGAGGGGCTCGGTGCCGGTGCGCTGGTGGCGTTCCTGCTGCTCGCGGCGGGTGCGGGTGTGCTGATCGTGCGTCGCCGACGTCGGGCTGCGGCTGCGGAGTAGTCCCCACGCCCCACGGGGGCGATGCGTGTGCAGAAGACGTCGGGTTCGCGGTGCGGACCCGACGTCTTCTGCTCACTCGGTGCAGTGTGCTGGGCCCAGGGCGGCCTGGAGGCGCGGTGCGGGGCCGGCACGCGCCTCCAGACCGGCAAGCGGCCGCGTTTGACCGCGGTGACCCGCATCGGCTAGGCTCTCACCTTGGTCTGCGCGCTCCGCGCGCGGACAGTCAGATGAGCCCTCCACCCGAGGTGTTCCGCGTGCTTCTGCACGGGGAACCCCCGACCGGAGCGGGATTCACGGACTCCTCACCTCGACACGAAAGCAGCACTCCTGTGACTCGCACGTTCTCACCGAAGCCGGCAGACGTCCAGCACGACTGGATCGTCATCGACGCCACCGACGTCGTCCTCGGCCGCCTCGCCACCCACGCCGCGGCGCTCCTGCGCGGCAAGCACAAGGCCACCTTCGCCCAGCACATGGACATGGGTGACTTCGTCATCATCGTGAACGCCGACAAGGTCGCCCTGACCGGTTCGAAGCTCGCGAAGAAGGTCTACTACCGTCACTCGGGCTACCCGGGCGGCCTGACGGCGACCTCCTACCCGGAGATGCTCGAGAAGCACCCCACCCGCGCCGTCGAGAAGGCGATCCGCGGCATGCTGCCGAAGAACACCCTCGGCCGCGAGCAGCTCAAGAAGCTGAAGGTCTACGCCGGCGCGGAGCACCCGCACGCCGCGCAGCAGCCCAAGGCGTACATCTTCGACCAGGTCGCACAGTAGTTCCGGCCACGACGACTTCAAGGACACAGAAAACTCATGGCTCAGATCGCTGATTCCCTCGACCAGACCCCGGAGAGCTTCACCACGGAGAGCGCACCCGCCGCTGCCGAGGCCGCTCCCCGTCAGATCCTCAACGTCTCCGGCGGTGCCGTCGGGCGCCGCAAGGAGGCCATCGCGCGCGTTCGCCTCGTCCCGGGCTCCGGCACGTTCGTCGTGAACGGCCGCACGCTCGAGGACTACTTCCCGAACAAGCTGCACCAGCAGCTCATCAACGACCCCTTCAAGGTGCTCGAGCTCCTCGGCTCGTACGACGTCGTCGCCCGCATCACCGGTGGTGGCCCCTCGGGTCAGGCCGGCGCGCTCCGCCTCGCCATCGCCCGCACCCTGAACGAGATCGACCGCGAGAACAACCGCGCGACCCTCAAGAAGGCCGGCTTCCTCACCCGTGACGCTCGCGTCATCGAGCGCAAGAAGGCCGGTCTCAAGAAGGCCCGCAAGGCTTCGCAGTTCTCGAAGCGCTAGTCGTCACCGGCTGAAGATCGCCATGCCGCGTCTGTTCGGTACCGACGGGGTTCGTGGTCTCGCCAACGGCGAGCTGACGGCCGCGCTCGCACTGGGTCTTGCCCAGGCGAGCGCGGCCGTCCTCACACACGGACACCACGCCGACGCCCGCCGGGCGTCCGGTCGCCCGCGCCCGCGCGCGGTCCTGGCGCGCGACCCGCGCGTCTCCGGTGAGTTCCTCGGTGCCGCCGTCGCGGCCGGGCTCGCCTCCGCCGGCGTCGACGTGCTCGACGCCGGGGTCATCCCCACCCCCGCTGCGGCGTACCTGGTCGCGGACATCGACGCCGACTTCGGCGTGATGATCTCCGCATCGCACAACCCCGCTCCCGACAACGGGATCAAGTTCTTCGCCACGGGTGGCCGCAAGCTGCCGGACGAGGTCGAGGACCGCATCGAAGCGGCCATGCACGACCACTCCGCGCCCACCCCCACCGGCATCGACGTCGGGCGCATCTCGCGGTTCGCCGACGCCGAGGACCGTTACGTGGTGCACCTGCTCGGCACGCTGCCGCACCGGCTCGACGGCATCCACGTCGTCCTCGACTGCGCCAACGGTGCCGCCGCCGGCGTCTCGCCCGAGGTCTTCGTCAACGCGGGGGCCCGCGTGACGCTCATCGGCGCCGACCCCGACGGCTGGAACATCAACGACGGTGTCGGCTCGACCCACATCGACAACCTCGCCCGCGCGGTGCTCGAGCACGGTGCCGACGTCGGCATCGCGCACGACGGCGACGCGGACCGCTGCCTGGCGGTCGACGCCGCGGGCAACGCGATCGACGGTGACCAGATCATGGCGATCCTCGCGCTGTCCCTGCAGGAGCGCGGACGCCTGAAGGACGACACCCTCGTCGCCACGGTCATGTCGAACCTCGGGCTGAAGCGCGCCATGGCCGACGCGGGCATCACCGTGATCGAGGCCGGCGTGGGCGACCGCTACGTGCTCGAGAAGATGACCGAGGGGGACTACTCCATCGGTGGCGAGCAGTCCGGTCACATCATCTTCAACGAGTTCGCCACCACGGGCGACGGCATCCTGACCGGGCTGCACCTGGTCGCCGAGATGGCACGGACGGGCAAGACCCTGCAGGAGCTCGCCTCGTGCATGACGGTGTTCCCGCAGGTGCTGCTCAACGTCCGGGGCGTCGATCGCCACGGGCTCGCCGACCAGGGGGTGCAGGACGCCATCGCCGCCGCCAGCGAAGCGCTCGGGGACAGCGGCCGCGTGCTGCTCCGTCCGTCGGGCACCGAGCCGGTCGTGCGCGTGATGGTCGAGGCCGCCTCGCAGGACGACGCCCAGCGCATCGCCGAGGAGCTCGCCGCCGTGGTGCAGGACCGCCTGGCGCTCGACGCCGCGTAGGGGTTCTCCTCCGCAGAACACCGGTGTTCGCCGGTTGAACACGCGCAGACCGCGGTTCAGCTCGCGAACACCGGTGTTTTGCTGTCCCCCCAGCTCAGATCTTGCGGAGCAGGACCGAGTTCACCTTGTGGTTCGCGCCCTTCTTCAGCACCAGGGTGGCGCGGGAGCGCGTGGGCAGCACGTTCTCGAGCAGGTTCGGCTCGTTGATCGCCCGCCAGACCTCGGTCGCGGTCCGCACGGCGTCCTCCCGCGAGAGCGAGGCGAACCGGTGGAAGAACGAGTCGGGGCTCGAGAACGCCTCCTCCTGCAGGGCGAGGAACCGGTCGACGTACCAGGACTCGATGTCCTTCGTCTTCGCGTCGACGTAGATGGTGAAGTCGAACAGGTCGGACAGTGCGAGCCGCCCGTGCACCGGCGGGGCCAGCACGTTCAGCCCCTCGACGATGAGCACGTCGGGCTGCCGGACGACGATCTCGGCATCCGGCACGATGTCGTAGACCAGGTGCGAGTAGTACGGCGCGCGGACCTCGGTCGCCCCGCTCTTCACCTGGCTCACGAAGCGCAGCAGGGACCGTCGGTCGTACGACTCCGGGAAGCCCTTGCGGTCCATGATCCCGCGGCGCTCGAGCTCGGCGTTCGGGTACAGGAAACCGTCGGTCGTCACGAGCTCGACCCGAGGCGTGTCCGGCCAGCGCTTCGTCAGCTCGCGCAGCAGACGCGCGACGGTGGACTTGCCGACGGCCACCGAGCCGGCGACGCCGATGACGAAGGGTGTCCGGCTGGCCCGCTCACCGAGGAACCGGCTCGTCTCGGCGTGCAGGTTCCGCGCGCCGGCGGCGTAGAGCGTGAGCAGGCGGGACAGGGGCAGGTAGACCTCCTGCACCTCCTGCATGTCCAGCCGGTCGCCGAGACCGCGCAGCTGCACGATCTCGGTCTCGGTGAGCGACAGGTGCTCCTTCGGGGCGAGCTGCGACCACTCGTCACGCGGGATCTCCACGAAGGGGGTCGGGTGCGCGACGGCGGTCTCCGAGAACGGCATGGGATCGAGCGTACAGACGCCAGGCCCGGGGAACGTGAGCCGGTCCGCTCACGTGCCCCGGGCCTCCCGGCCAGTGCTCGGTGCGCGTCCGGCAGGACGCGGCGCGTCAGGCGGGGAGGGCCGCCTCGATGGCGGCGACGACCTCGGGGGCGTCCGGCTTCGTGGTGGGACGGAAGCGCGTGACGGTGCCGTCGGGGGCGACGAGGAACTTCTCGAAGTTCCACGCGACCCGGCCGGCCTTGCCGTCGGCGTCCGGGGTCTCCTTGAGGGCCTGGTAGAGCGGGTGAGCGCTCTTGCCGTTGACCTTGACCTTCTCGGACATCGGGAACGTCACACCCCACGTGGTCGAGCAGTACTCGTCGATCGCCTCGGACGAGCCGAGCTCCTGCAGGAACTGGTTGCTCGGGAAGCCCAGCACCGTGAACCCGCGGGGGCCGTACTGCTTCTGCAGGGCTTCGAGCTGCTCGTACTGCGGGGCGAGGCCGCACCGGGACGCGACGTTCACGACCAGGACGGCCTTGTCGGCGTAGGCGCCGAACGTGGTGTCCTCGCCGTGCAGCGTGGTGATGGCGATGTCGTCGAAGCGTCCCATGGCCCGGACGCTAGTCCACGATGTCGAGATCGGCCTGACGGCGGACGAACTCGCCCATGTTCGGCACCGTGAACGCCACCTTGCCACGCTCGGGAGCGTAGATGATGCCCTTCTCGATCAGTCCCTGTCGTGCCGGGCTGGTCCCCTTCGGTTCCGCACCGAGGCGCGATGCCACGACGGCAGTCCCGGAGACGCCGGCCGAGTCGTCGGACATCGCCACGAGGTACTGCCGCTCTGCGGGTGTGGCACGGTCCCAGCGGGCCGGGAAGAAACCGCTGTCGAGTTCTGCGTTACCGCGGTCGACGGCGGCTGCTGCGTCATCGTGGGTGATCCGTCGGTCGGCCGCGAGGTCCCACGCCGCCGCCCCGTAGGTCTGGAGGTAGTACGGGTACCCGCCCGAGGCATCGATGAGGAGATCGAGCGCGGCGGCGTCGAAAGCCACCCCGGAGCGGGCGGCCGGAACCGTGAGTGCGTCAGCGGCTGCTCCCGACGGGAGCGACCCGATCTCCCGGTAGTCGAAGAGGCGCTCGGCGTAGGACCGGGCCGCCGTCAGCTTGGCCGGTACGTTCGGCAGACCGGCCCCGACCATCACGAACGGCCAGCCACGTTGTCCGGCCCGGTGCTGGACGGACAACAGCGCGGAGAGCAACTCGATGTCGAGGTCCTGGACCTCGTCGATGAAGAGTGCGAGCGCCCGGTTCTGCTCCCGCAGCGCAGGGGCGAGGTCCTCGACGAGTTCCTCGAGGTCGATCTCGATGACGCCGGAGTCCGCGCGACCCTCGACGGCGGAGAACCCCAGGTCGAAGCCGATGTTCCCGAAGTGCACACCGAACGACGTGACCGTGCCGAGCGCGCGCTGCACGGCTGCGCTGACCGAGCGGCCGCGGGCGAGGCGACGTGCTGCGAGCGCGATCTCTCGCGCGAGCCTCCGTCGAGCACCCTCGCGGCCGGACACGCTCGTCTGTCCTTCGACGTCGACGACCAACCACTCCGCGGCGTCAGCCTGCATGCGGAACTGGTTCAGGAGGACGGTCTTCCCGACCCCACGCAGCCCGTGGAGGATCATGCTGCGCGTTCCGAGCGCGCGCCGCGACCGTGCCACGACGAGGTCGAACGCCTCGATCTCGGCGTCGCGCCCGACCAGCTCCGGGGGGCGCAGGCCGGCGCCTGGCGAGTACGGGTTCAGTGCGGCGTGCATCGAGAAGACTCTACGCTTGTCTAACGTATCCCGCAGAAAGCTCCCGATTGTGCTCGATTCGTTCCCCTCGGTCGCTTCGCAGGGTCGGCGTCCAGGCAGACCGTAGGATCGGTTCCATGTGTGGAATCGTCGGCTACGTCGGCAGCAACAGCAGCCAGGACGTCCTCCTCGGTGGTCTCCGTCGTCTCGAGTACCGCGGGTACGACTCGGCGGGCATCGCCGTCGTCGACCCCGCCGGAGACCTCGTCTCGGCCAAGAAGGCGGGCAAGCTCCAGGCCCTCGTCGACGAGCTCGAGTCGTCGCCGATCCCGGACGGCACGACCGGCATCGGGCACACCCGCTGGGCGACCCACGGCGGGCCGACCGACGGCAACGCCCACCCGCACCTGGCCGACGGCGACAAGCTCGCCCTCATCCACAACGGCATCATCGAGAACTTCTCCGAGCTCCGCGCCGAGCTGCAGGCCGAGGGCACCGAGTTCCGCAGCGAGACGGACTCCGAGGTCGCCGCGCACCTGGTCGGACGGGCCTTCCGCGAGACCGGTGACCTGACCGCCGCCATGCAGCAGGCCGTGCAGCGGCTCGAAGGGGCGTTCACGCTCCTCGTCGTGCACGCCGACCAGCCCGGCGTCGTCGTCGGCGCCCGTCGCAACTCGCCCCTCGTGGTCGGACTGGGCGACGGCGAGAACTTCATGGGCTCGGACGTCGCCGCGTTCGTCGCCTACACGCAGCGCGCGCTGTCGATCGGGCAGGACGAGATCGCCACGATCCGTCCCGACGGCGTCGACGTCATCCACTTCGACGGCACCCCTGCCACGCCGAGCGAGTTCGAGGTGAACTGGGACGCCTCCGCCGCCGACAAGGGCGGCTGGAGCTCGTTCATGGCGAAGGAGATCAGCGAGGAACCCGAGGCCGTCGCGAAGACGATCCTCGGCCGCGTCCACGACGGCGCCGTCACCCTGACCGACCTCGACCCGATCGCCGAGCGCCTGGCGACCGTCGACCGGGTCATCGTGATCGCCTGCGGCACCGCGGCCTACGCCGGCATCCTCGGCAAGTACGCCATCGAGCAGTGGGCACGCGTCCCGGTCGAGGTCGAGCTCGCCCACGAGTTCCGCTACCGCGACCCGGTGCTGAACGAGCGCACCCTGGTCGTCTCGATCAGCCAGTCCGGCGAGACCATGGACACGCTCATGGCCGTCAAGTACGCCCGCGAGCAGGGCGCGCAGGTCCTGTCGATCTGCAACACCCAGGGCGCCACCATCCCGCGCGAGTCCGACGCGGTCATCTACACGCACGCCGGTCCCGAGGTCGCCGTCGCGTCGACCAAGGCGTTCATCGCCCAGGGCGTCGCGCTGTACCTGCTCGGACTGCACCTGGCGACGCTGCGCGGCACGCTCACCACAGAGCAGATCGCGGAGCAGGTCGCCGAGCTCGAGGGGCTCGCGCCGAAGCTGCAGCAGACCATCGACGACGCTGCGGGCATCAAGGACCTCGCCCGCTGGATGGCGGACACCCGGAGCGTGCTGTTCCTCGGCCGCCACGTCGGGTACCCCATCGCGCTCGAGGGTGCGCTGAAGCTCAAGGAGCTCGCGTACATCCACGCAGAAGGCTTCGCCGCCGGTGAGCTCAAGCACGGTCCGATCGCGCTGATCGAGCCGGGCCAGATCGTCTTCGTGATCGTGCCGTCGCCGCGTGACCCGCGGTCGCTGCACCCGAAGGTCGTCTCGAACATCCAGGAGATCCGCGCCCGCGGAGCCCGGGTGATCGCGATCGCGGAAGAGGGCGACGCCGCGGTGCTGCCCTTCGCCGACGAGGTCCTGCGGATCCCGCTCGCGACGCCGCTGTTCGAGCCGCTGCTGGCCGTGGCACCGCTGCACATGTTCGGCATGGAACTCGCCGCGGCCAAGGGCCTCGACGTCGACCAGCCACGCAACCTCGCGAAGTCGGTCACCGTCGAGTAGTCGAACGGTGATCATCGGCATCGGGGTCGACGTGGTCGACCTGGAGCGGTTCGAACGGGTGCTGTCGCGCACGCCGGCGATGCGGGCGCGGCTGTTCACGCCGTCCGAGCAGGTCCGCGAGGGCGAACCCCGGCCGATCGCGTCCCTCGCGGCTCGGTTCGCGGCCAAGGAAGCCCTGATCAAGGCCTTCGGGTCGAGTGCCGGGCTCAGCTGGCAGGACCTCGAGGTCGTGTCGGACGACCAGCGCAACCCGTCGCTGACGTTGCACCAGGGCGCACGGCAGGTGGCGGATGCGCGTGGCGTCACGGCGGTGCACCTGTCGCTCTCGCATGATGGAGGGATCGCGACCGCGTTCGTGGTCCTGGAAGGAACAGACGTGGTCCTGGAAGGAACGGTCCAGTGAGTGCGTTCACCGGCATCACGGTCGATCGCGGAGCCCTGATCGAGAACTACGCGACGATCGCCGACCGGGTCGCCCCGGCCGGGGTCATCGCTGTCGTCAAGGCGAACGCCTACGGCCACGGAGCACTCGACGCCGCACAGGCGTTCGTCGACGCCGGGGCCGAGTGGCTCGGGGTCGCCGACATCGACGAGGCCGTCGCGCTCCGTCAGGGCGGCATCGACGAGGGCGTCCGGATCCTCGCCTGGCTCCACGCCCCCGACGAGGACTTCCGCCGCGCAGCGCAGTTCGACATCACTCCGGCGGTGTCGAGCGTCGAGCAGCTCTCCGCGGCCGCCGACTCCGACGTCCGCGCCGTGCACCTGTGCGTCGACACGGGCCTGAGCCGCAACGGCGCGGTCGAGTCCGAGTGGGCCGAGCTCTTCGCGACGGCCGGCGCCCTGGCCCGTGGTGGCAACCGCACCCGGGTCGAGGGGCTCATGTCCCACCTGTCGAACGCGTCGCGCACCGACGACCTCGACCAGGACGCCGCACTGCAGCGGGCGCTGGACGGCCTCGCCGCGAACGGCATCGTGCCGGACGTGGTGCACCTCGCCGCGAGTGCCGCGAGCATCGCCGTGCCGGAGACCCGCCATGACCTGTCCCGTGTCGGGCTCGCACTGTACGGGTTGAGCCCCTTCGACGGCCGTACCTCGGCCGACCTCGGGCTGCGCCCGGCGATGCGGGTCACCGCCGCCGTCCTGCGCACCGTGCCGGTCGGCGCGGGCGAGGGCGTCTCCTACGGCTACACCTGGCGTACCGAGACGGAGACCCGTCTCGCCGTGATCGGCCTCGGCTACGCGGACGGCTTCGACCGTGACTTCGGCAACCGGGTCTCGGTCCGCATCGGCGACCGGCTGTTCCCGGTGGTCGGCCGGGTCGCCATGAACGCCATGCACGTCGACATCGGTGACGCCGACGTGCAGGTCGGCGACGAGGCGGTGCTGTGGGGCGACCCCGCGAACGGCGACCCCGCCGTCGAGGACTG
Organism: Curtobacterium aurantiacum; assembly: GCF_018598555.1. GTDB lineage: Bacteria > Actinomycetota > Actinomycetes > Actinomycetales > Microbacteriaceae > Curtobacterium > Curtobacterium aurantiacum. Next base: position 74,017 of record NZ_JAHEWN010000003.1, on the reverse strand, counting down.
GGCCGACGCCGTCGGCACGATCAACTACGAGGTGGTCGCCCGCATCGGCCGCAGCGTGGAACGGAGGACGACGTGAGCTCGGCTCCGCTGCGTCAGGCGCGCATCGACCTCGATGCCTACCGCGCCAACCTCGACCTGGTCCGCGAGTGGATGGACCCGGTCGCCGTCATGGCGATCATGAAGGCCGACGCCTACGGGCACGGCCTCGAACCGATCGCGCTCGCCGCGGTGGACGCCGGCATCCGCTGGATCGGTGTGCTGACGGTCCCCGCCGCCCTGCGCCTGCGCTCGATCGGCGTCGGCGAGGACGTCCACCTGTTCACCTGGCAGCACGACCCCGACCTCGACTTCCGCGATGCCATCGACTCGGCCGTCGACCTCGGCGTCTCGAACGTCGCCGAGCTGCAGCGCATCGTCGAGGCCGTCGACCAACGTCCGGCCCGTGTGCACCTGGGCGTCGACTCCGGCCTGCACCGCGACGGCGCCACCCCGGCGGACTGGCCGGCGCTCGTCGAGCTCGCCCGGGATGCCCAGCGGAACGGCCGCATCGAGGTCGTCGCCGCGTACACCCACCTGGCGGAGTCCTCCGACGACGAGGACAGCGCCGCGGTCGCCGTGTTCGACGCCGCGGTCGAGATCGCCGAGGACCTCGGGCTCGACGTCCCGATGGAGCACGTCGCCGCGTCGCTCGCCGGGCTCGAGCGCAAGGAGTTCCGCAAGGACATGGTCCGGATGGGAGCGAACCTGTTCGGTATCCCCGGGGCCGACGGCGTCTCGGCGGCCGACCTCGGGCTCGAGCCGGTGATGACGCTGACCGCCTCGGTCGCGAAGACGAAACGCGTCCCCGTCGACACCGGTGTCTCGTACGACTACACGTACCGGACCGCGACCGAGACGACCCTCGCACTCGTGCCCGTCGGGTACGCCGACGGGGTCCCGCGTCTGGCACAGGGCCGCATCGAGGTCGCGATCCGCGGCAAGCGCTACCCGATCGCCGGCCGTGTGGCGATGGACCAGTTCCTGGTGGACGTCGGTGACGACGACGTGCAGACCGGCGACACCGTCGTGCTCTTCGGGACCGGCGAGCACGACGAGATGACCGTGCTCGACTGGGGCCGGTCCCTCGACACCATCGGCGAGGAGATCGTCTGCCGGATCGGGGCCCGCGTGCCCCGGGTCTACGAGGGACACGAGGTCGAGGGTCGGGTCGGCGCCTACCTGCGGGGCGAACGGCCGTGACCGGGTCGGCTCACGTCCTGCTCGACACGACCGTCGACAGCACCGAGGCCATGGGGGAGCTGGGCGCCCGGCTGGCCGCCGTGCTGCGTGCCGGCGACCTCGTCGTGCTGACGGGGCCGCTCGGTGCCGGCAAGACCACCATGACCCGGGGCCTCGGCGCCGCACTCGGCGCTCGGGGGCAGGTGTCCAGTCCGACCTTCGTGCTCGCCCGGACGCACCCCACCACGGCCGGCCCGGACCTGGTGCACGTCGACGCCTACCGCCTGTCCGACCCGGTCGAGCTCGACGACCTCGACCTCGACTGGGACGCCGCGATCGTCGTCGTCGAGTGGGGCCGCGGCATGGTCGACGACATCAGCGACAGCGTGCTCGACGTCGCGATCACCCGCGCCACCGGTGCCGACGAGGCCGACCCGGACGCCGACGACACCGACCCGGACGACGTCCCCGACGAACCCCGCCGCGTCGTCGTCACCGCGACCGGTCCGCGCTGGGCGGGCGTGACCCTCTGACCCTCCAGCCCATCGGTGCCGACGACGTCGGGGCGCTCCGTGCGTTCCTCGTCGAGGCGGACCTGACCCTGGCTGGTCTCGACGCACCGACCGTGCGGCTGTGGGTCGACCGCGACGACGACGGCAGCGTGGTCGGCAGCACCGGGTACGAGACGAGTGCCGACGGTGTGCACGTCCTCGTCCGCAGCGTGGCCGTTGCGCCGCAGCACCGCGGGGCCGGGGGCGGCACCCGCCTCGCGCGGTTCGCGATCGACCGCGCGGCAGAGGGCGGTGCCGAGCGTGCGTGGCTGTTCTCGCGCCGGTCCGGTCCGTTCTGGCAGTCGCTCGGCTTCACCCCTGCCGACCGTGACGCCCTGGCCGCCGCGCTGCCGGACACCCACCAGGTCCGACTGTTCGGCAGGACCGGGCAGCTGGAGCACGAGGTCGCGTGGTCCCGCGACCTGGCAGCCCTCTGACCGATCCGGTGCCACCCAGCCGGTCTCGCGAAGATGGGGTGTGCCGACTCTCATCGTGACCGCCCACCCCGACCCCGATTCGCTGACGCACCACGTCGCGCACCGGCTGCGCGACGCCCTGCCGTCGGGTTCCACGGAACTGGCCGACCTCGCCGCCGAGGGCTTCGACCCACGGTTCACCCTCGCCGACCGGCAGACGTACCGCACCGGGGCGGACACCCCGCCCGACGTGGTGGCCGAGCAGCAGCGGATCGACCGTGCCACCGACCTCGTGCTCGTGTTCCCCGTCTGGTGGTGGTCGATGCCCGCACTGCTCAAGGGGTGGATCGACCGGGTCTTCGTGAACGGCTGGGCGTTCGACGTCGGACTCGAGGGCGGCATGCGTCGGAACCTCGACCGCCTGACCGTGCACCTGGTGCCGATCGCCGGTGACGACGCCGGTGTCTACGAGCGCCACGGGTACGGCGAGGCCCTCCAGACGCAGGTCGTGCACGGGATCGTCGACTTCTGCGGGGCTCGGCGAGGCATCACCGCGTTCGTGCACGAGTCCGAGTCCGACGACAGCGCGGTCCGGGAGCGTGCGGTCGCGTCGGCCGTCGACGTGGTCCGGCACCGCATCGTGGGCGACCACGAGCACTGAGCGGCCCGGAAGCACCGGACGACCCGCCTACGATGGACGGGTGCTGCTCGCGATCGACACCTCCGCCGGGACCTCCGTCGCCGTCGTCGACCCGGCCACCGGCCGGGCCCTCGCGACCCGGGACACCGAGGACAGTCGCCGGCACGCCGAGGTCATCGGCCCGTTCCTCGCCGAGGTCCTCACCGAGGCCGGCATCACCGCCGCGGACGTCACCGGCGTCGTCACGGGCACGGGCCCCGGCCCCTTCACCGGCCTGCGCGTCGGCATCGCCGCCGCCCGCACCTTCGCCGCAGCCCGCGGCGTCCCCGTCCTGCCCCTCGTCAGCCACGACGCCGTGGCCGCCGACCAGCGGGCCGACGGCCTCGCCGGCCCGTTCGTCGTCCTCACGGACGCCCGCCGCCGCGAGGTCTACTGGAGCGCCTACGACGCCGACGGCGTCCGCGTGGCCGGCCCCGGACTCGCCAAGCCCGCCGATCTCGACGAGGCGATCCGCGCCTCCCGGTCCGGAGCGGTCGGCTGGGACCGCGTGACGGCCCTGTCCATCCCAGCCTGGAGGCTCGGTGCGCTCGCCGCGGACCGGCTCGCGTCCGGCACGGCGTTCGATGCGGACACCCCCCTGTACCTGCGCGACCCCGACGTCACCGTGCCGGGTGCGCCGAAGCGGGTGAAGCAGTGACCCTGCCGGACGGGCTCCGCCTGCGGCGGGCCCACCCGCAGGACCTCGACGACATCATGTGGCTCGAGCACGTCTCGTTCCCGACGGACGCCTGGTCGGCGTCGCAGATGTCGGGCGAGCTGTACTCGCCGCACGGGTACTACATCCTGATCGAGACGGTCGACGACACGTCCGCGCCGCTCGTCGTCGGCTACGCCGGGCTCTCGTCGCTCGCAGGCAACCCGGTGGCCGACGTGCAGACCATCGCGGTCGCGGCGGACCAGCGCGGCAAGGGGCTCGGTCGGGTCCTGTTCACGGAGCTGCTCGACGAGGCACGACGCCGCGGTGTGCGCGAGGTCTTCCTCGAGGTGCGCGCGGACAACCCCGTGGCGCAGGCGATGTACACCGCGTTCGGGTTCGAGCACATCGCGACGCGTCCCCGCTACTACCAGCCGGACGGCGTCGACGCGTGGGTGATGCGGGCGGAGCTGCCCGGCCCGGACGTCGAGCGGTCGTCGGGCGTCGGACCCATCGGACAGGAGGCCCTCGGTGAGCGCGACTGAACCACTGGTGCTCGGCATCGAGACGAGCTGCGACGAGACGGGCGTCGGCATCGTGCGGGGGAGCACCCTGCTGGCGAACGTGATCGCCTCGAGCATGGACGAGCACGCGCGCTACGGCGGGGTCGTGCCCGAGGTCGCCGCACGGGCCCACCTGGAGGCGATGACCCCGACGCTGCACGAGGCGCTCGAGCGTGCCGGCGTCACCCTCGACGAACTCGACGCCGTCGCGGTGACCGCCGGGCCGGGCCTGGCGGGGGCGCTCATGGTCGGGGTGGGAGCCGCGAAGGCGCTCGCCGTGGCCACGGGCAAGCCCCTGTACGGCGTGAACCACCTGGTCGGGCACGTCGGCGCCGACGTGCTGCGCGAGGACGGCAGCGAGATCGAGCTGCCGACGATCGCGCTGCTGGTCTCCGGCGGCCACACGTCACTGCTGCTGGTGCGCGACCTGGTCGGCGACGTCGAACTGCTCGGCGAGACGATCGACGACGCGGCGGGCGAGGCCTTCGACAAGGTCGCCCGGTTGCTCGGGCTGCCGTACCCCGGCGGGCCGCAGATCGACCGTGCCGCGGCCGAGGGCGACCCGACGGCGATCCGGTTCCCCCGGGGACTGACGCTGCCGAAGGACATGGCGGCGCACCGGTACGACTTCTCGTTCTCGGGACTCAAGACCGCCGTCGCGCGGTGGGTCGAACGCTGCCGCGACGAGGGGCGCGAGGTGCCCGTGGCCGACGTCGCCGCGAGCTTCCGCGAGGCCGTCGTCGACGTCCTGCTGACCAAGGCGCTGAACGCCTGCCGCGACACCGGCGTCGATCGGCTGCTGCTCGGCGGTGGTGTCGTCGCGAACGCCCGGCTGCGCCAGGTCGCCGAGGAACGCTGCGCCGCCGCCGGGGTGCGGCTGCGGATCCCGCCGTTCGACCTGTGCACCGACAACGGCGCGATGATCGCCGCCGTCGGGGCGCGCCTGGTCGCCGAGGGGCACGCCCCGAGCGACCTCGGCATCGCCGCGGACTCCACCCTGCCGGTGACGACCGTCCAGGTCTGACCCGGTCGGCCCCGGTCCTTCTTCGGGAGCCTGTGGGAGGATTCACACGGGCGTCGGAGAGACCGGACGCCCGAGAGGGGTGGACGGTGTCCGATCAGAACGAGTGGCCGAAGCCGGGCGAGACGCCGAACGGAGGCGCCGACGGACAGCCCGACGGCACGCCCGCCCCGGACGCACCGCAGGCTCCTGACGCACCGCAGGCCCCGTCAGCACCGGAAGCGCCTCAGCACCCGTACGGCCAGCAGCAGCCGTCGAACCCGTACGGCCAGCAGCAGGACCCGTACGGTTCTCCCCAGCAGCAGAACCCCTACGGCGCTCCGCAGCAGCAGAACGCGTACGGCGCGCAGCCGTCGAACCCGTACGGCGCTCCGCAGCAGCAGAACCCCTACGGTGCGCAGCAGCAGCAGCAGAACGCGTACGGCCAGCCGCAGCAGCAGAACCCGTACGCCGCTCCGCAGCAGAACGCCTACGGCGCCCCGCAGAACCCGTACGGCCAGCAGCAGAACCCGTACGCGCAGCCGCAGCAGCAGCCCTACGCGTCGAACCCGTACACGTACCAGCCCTACGCGCAGCGGCCGAAGACGAACGTGCTGTCGATCCTGTCGATCGTCTTCGCGTTCGGCGGCATCATCGTCTGGCCGATCATCATCCTGACGAGCCCGGCCGGCGCCATCATGGGCCACGTCGCCCTCGGCAAGATCAAGCGGACCGGTGAGGGCGGCCGTGGGCTCGCCCTGGCCGGCATCATCGGTGGCTGGATCATGACGGGGCTGTTCATCCTGATCGTCGCCCTGGTGTGGATCTCGATCGCGAACTCGTCGGGGTACTCGGACTACTCCGACTACAGCTCGAACTCCGGCGCCTTCGTCAACTGACGCTGACGCTCACGCGGGACCGCTCGCGGCCCCCGACCGTCAGCCGACCGCGTCGGCGAGCCGCTCGCACAGGATCGCCGTGTGGCGTCCCTCCAGGCGGGTGAGCACGAGCGTGACGCGACCCGACCCGCGCAACCGCAGCCGCTTGCGGAACTGCGCCGGGTCGACGTCGACGCCGCGCTTCTTGATCTCGACGGTGCCGATGCCGTCGGCGGCGAGCCGTGCCGACAACCGCTTGACGTCGAGCGGCATGGTGTCGAGCACGCGGAAGCCCTGCGCGAAGGGCGTGGCGACGGCGCGGTCGGACGTGACGTAGGCGATGCCGTCGGAGAGCATGTGCCCGTCGAGGCCCCGAGCCAGGTCGCCGATCAGCCGGGCGCGGATCACGGCGCCGTCGGGCTCGTACAGGTAGTCGCCGAGCGGTCCGACCTCGGCGTCGTCGGCGTCGGCCGCTCCCGTCATCTCGGCGATGCCGTGCGCGCCGATGACGGTGGCCGCGCGGCGGATCCCGGGGCGGGCGAGGGGCCCGAACCACAGGGCGAGCTCGACGACCTCGCGGTCGACGGACGTCCACTGCGCCTCGGCCGTGTCCGGGATCAGGTCGCGGTCGATGCCCGGCCCGAGCTTGACGCCCGTCGGGGTCGTCGTCGCGGTTGCGAACACGGTGTCGAGCGAGGGGGACCAGTCGTCCGGGTCGGCGAGCCGGCGGGTGTCCGAGTGCCCGGAGGTGCGTCGGGCCGGATCCATCCAGACGCCGTCCACCGAGGAGACGTCGAAGGACGCGGCATCGCCGAGCTCCACGCGCGCGTTCGGCCACAGCGCCAGGTTGTGCGTCGCGACGGCCGCGGTGACCTCGTCACGGTCGACCGCGGTGACGTCGAGGTCGAGCGCGGCCATCGCCATCGCGTCCCCGCCGATGCCGCAGCCGAGGTCGGCGACCCGGGTGATGCCGGCGGCGGCGAAGCGTCCGGCGTGCTGCGCCGCGACCTGCAGCCGGGTCGCCTGCTCGAGCCCGGCTTCGGTGAAGAGCATCCGGGACGCGAAGTCACCGAACTTGCCGCGGGCCTTCAGCCGCAGCTTCGCCTGGGTCAGCACGGCTGCGACCAGCCGGGGATCGTGTCCCTCGGCGCGCAGCTGGGACACCACGCGGACGATCTCGCCGCCGTCGGAGACACCCGGGGTACGGTCGAGCAGGGCCATCCCGTCCGTGGTCAGCAGTGCGGTGAGTTCGGCGGCGTCCATGCGTCGATCCTCGCAGGTGCTGCGTGTTCTCCGGATGTGCTGGCACTCGGATTGACCGAGTGCCAGAGGCCCCCTAGAGTTGGCGTTGGCACTCTCCTGTGCGAAGTGCCAACCCGGTTTTCATCTGTACCGAGTCCGTACCGAGAAAGAAGAGGTCACCGTGGCCGTCAGCATCAAGCCGCTCGAGGATCGCATCGTCATCCGCCAGGTCGAGGCGGAGCAGACCACCGCTTCCGGTCTGGTCATCCCCGACACCGCGAAGGAGAAGCCCCAGGAGGGCGAGGTCGTCGCCGTGGGTCCGGGTCGGATCGACGACAACGGCAACCGCGTCCCGCTCGACGTCGCCGTTGGCGACAAGGTCATCTACTCCAAGTACGGCGGAACCGAGGTCAAGTACTCGGGCGAGGACCTGCTGGTCCTGTCGGCCCGCGACGTCCTCGCGGTCATCGTTCACTGAGTCGAGTACTCACCACGGACGCCCCGTCCGGCCTTCGGGCCGACGGGGCGTTCGTGCGTCCGGGGCCGGTCGCCCGGGTGCTCCGGTCCTGGTCAGCCCGCTTCCACCCCGCCTGGAGTCCCGGTGCGCGTCCCACGGGTCGGTGGTCGTTCCTAGGATGGTTCCGTGAGTGAACCGAGTCCGGCTCGACCCGTCCGCAGCGAGGCATCCGTCGGCGTGGTGCAGGCCATCGTGGCGTACGGGCTCTGGGGACTCATGCCCCTGCTCTTCGCGGCCATGGCACCGGCGGCGGCGTTCGAGATCGTGTCGTGGCGGATCGTGTTCGGCCTGGTGTTCTGCGCGGTCGCCATCGCCCTCACCCGGTCGTGGCTCCGGACCCGCACACTGATGGCCCAGCGCCGCGTGATGCTCGTGATGGGCCTCGCCGCCGTCCTGATCCTGGTGAACTGGACCGTGTACGTCCTCGCGACGACGACCGGCCACACCGTCGAGGCGGCGCTCGGCTACTTCATCAACCCGCTCGTCACGATCGCGCTCGGCGTCCTGGTCCTGCGCGAACGCCTGCGTCCGGCGCAGTGGGCCGCTGTCGGCCTGAGCGTGGTGGCGGTCGTCGTCATCGCCGTCGGGTACGGCCAGATCCCGTGGGTCGCGCTCGCACTGGCGTTCTCGTTCGGTGCGTACGGTCTGGTGAAGAAGCGCGTCGGCGGCACCGTGGACGCCCTGAGCGGGCTGACGATCGAGACCGTGTGGCTGCTGCCGATCGCGGTCGTGGCACTGGTGGTGCTCGGCGTGACCGGGCTCGGGGGCGGCGTGACGTTCACGAGCGAGGGCTGGGGGCACGTCGTCGTCACCGTGCTGACCGGGCCGGCGACGGCGGTGCCGCTGCTGCTCTTCGCGTCCTCGGCACGCCGGGTGAGCCTGTCGACCCTCGGGCTGACCCAGTACCTGGCGCCCGTGATGCAGCTGCTCGTCGGCGTCCTGGTGCAGCACGAGGAGATGTCGGCCGGCCGGTGGTTCGGCTTCGGCATCGTGTGGCTCGCGCTCGTGGTGCTGACGGCGGACTCGTTCGCCGCGGCGCGGGCGTCCCGTCGCCGGGCGCTCGCACCCACCCCGGTCGAGCCGGTCTGACGGACGCGCCACGGGCCTCCAGGTCGTCCCGGTCACCGACGCGAAAGCGACAGTCCCCCACGGAGGTTCCGTGGGGGACTGTCGCTTTCGCGAGCGGTGCCGGGCTGTGCCCTACTTCTTCACCGCACCCTGGATGGCGCTCTGGTAGACGGGCTTGTTGTCGCCGTCGAACTTGTAGATGCCGATGTAGGCGGCCGACGGGTCGTTGTTCTCGTCGAACGGACCGATGCCGGACGGGCCGGTGTAGTGGATGTCCTCACCGTCGTCGAGCATCGTCTTGCACTCCTTGAAGGTGGCGCACTCGGTGCCGCCGTCCGCACCCGACACGGCAGCCATGTTGGCCTGGATCGTGCCCGAGTCGGTGCCCTTGCCCTTCACCGCGGCCAGGGCGGCGAGGATCGTGGCGTCGTACGACTCAGCCGCGTACGAGTAGTCGGCGAGCGTCTTGCCCGACGAGTCCTTGTAGAAGGCGGCGAGCTGCTTCTTGAAGTCGTCCTTCGGCGACGCACCGGGGATGGTGCCCTGGGCGCCGGTCAGGGTGCCCTTGTCGAAGTCCTTCGAGTAGTCCGCGGTGTTGCCGTCGGACATGTAGATCTTCGCCTCGTTGCCCTGCGAGACGAGCTCCGGGATGATCGACTTCGTCTCGTCGAAGGCGAGGACGACGATCGCGTCGGGCTTCGCGGCCAGCGCCGCGGTCACCTCGGACGAGAACGTGGTCTGTCCGGGCGGGAACTCCTGGCCCTCGCCCTTGCCGCCGTAGACGACCTGGCCGCCCGAGGCCTCGACCGCGGACTGCACCGAGTTGCGGAGGCCGGTGCCGTACGTGTCGTTGAAGACCAGGAAGGCGACCTTGGCGTTGCCGTCGCCGGTCACGAGCTGGCCGAGCGCGGAACCCTGCACCGAGTCCGGCGGTGCGGTCCGGTAGTAGTACGACGAGTAGCCGGAGAGGTCGGTCGCGGTGTTCGCGGGCGAGATCTCGACGATGCAGTTGCTCGTCAGCTGGTCGATGACGTTCAGCGTGACGGACGAGGACTCGGCGCCGATCGCGACCGGGACCTTCGCGTTGACGAGCTTCGTCGCGGCGGAGCTCGACACGGTCATGTCGTTGCTGTCACCGGAGTCGGTCGCCGGGTCGATCGTGACGTCCTTGTCGAGGACGCCGCCCGCGGCGTTGATGTCCTTGACGGCCAGGCCGACACCGGACTCGGCCGGCGGGTTGAGGTAGGCCAGCGAACCGGTCAGGGGCAGGATCGTGCCGATCTTCAGCGCGTCCGTACCAGGGGTGTCCGGGGCCTTGCAGCTGGCGGCGGGATCCTTCTTCGCATCGCTCGACGCCGAGCTCGAGGGGGAAGCACTGCCGGTGGTGGAACACGCGGCGAGGAGGACGGCTGCTGCGCCCGCCAACGCCAGTGCCGCGGTGGCACGGGTGGTTCTGATCATCCGTGGAGCCCTTTCTCTGCGCGGAGGCTGTGCCGCTTCGGGTGAATGCGACGCCTCCACTGGATGTCGAGAAACGTAGGGTCCATGTGTTTCGCCCGTGTGACGGGGCGGTACGCAAATGTGTTTCGTTACCGAGCCGTGACGTTCCTGTGCGTGGGGACAGGGATCGGCGCGTTCGGTGCCTGGCCGGGTCGCAGCGCTGCCTGCGCCAGGCGGATGGTCCGGCAGGGCACCCGGGAGGCCCGGCGTACGTTCCGCCGCATGAGCGACTTCCAGCCCACCAAAGCCATCCTCACCGGCTCCGAATCCGGGATCGGCCGTGCGACCGCCGTCGCGCTCGCCGAAGCCGGCATGGACGTCGGCATCACCTACCTGTCCGAGCCGCACCGCGCCGAGGAGACCGCCGAGGAGGTCCGGAAGACCGGCCGCCGCGCCTTCGTCGAACAGATCGACGTCTCCGATCTCGCGGGTGCGGCTTCGGTGATCGACCGGCTGGTCTCCCAGCTCGGCGGCGTCGACGTCTTCGTCGCCGACGCCGGAACCGGCGACAACGCCCCGTTCCTCGAGATGACCCTCGACCAGTGGCGCCACACGGTGTCGACCGACCTCGACGGTGCCTTCGTCACGATGCAGGCCGCCGCGAAGCACATGGCGCAGGCCGGCACCGGCGGCCGGATCATCGGCATCACGAGCGTGCACGAGCACCAGCCGCGCTACGGCTCGAGCGCGTACGACGCCGCGAAGCACGGGCTCGGTGGTCTGCTGAAGACGATGGCGATCGAGCTCGCCGAGCACGGCATCACGGTGAACGCCGTCGCCCCCGGCGAGATCGCCACGCGGATGACGGGAGCCGAGGACGAGGACCCGCACACGATCGACCGACCCGGGGTGCCGCTCGGCCGTCCGGGGAACGCGTGGGAGATCGCGGCCGCGGTGGCGTTCCTGGCCTCGCGGGCGTCGTCGTACATCACGGGGGTGTCCCTGCCGGTGGACGGCGGGATGCTGCAGATGGGGCCGCACGGCGGCTCGCACATCACGTCGAACGACTGGCGCTCCGCCTGACCCGTCGGCGCGCCTGCGTCCGGTGCGGCGGTGCGGCGGTGTGGCGGTCGGCTGTCGGCTCGAGGACGCCGTCGTGTTGTTCTGACGCCGCGGTGACAGCGAGACGCCTCCGAATTCGGCGGCGTCTCGCGCACTCGGCGGCGTGCGGCGGACACGACGGCGTCTTCTGCCCTCATGCTCGGAGCCCTGTCGGTCCCGCGGATTGTGCTGCACGGAGGACCGGGAGACCCGCGGCCGACAGCACCGCGGCCAGCGACCGGGCATCGGTGGCCTCCCGCACCGTCCAGCGCGCGAACCCGCGTACCCCGGGCAGTCGTCGGAGCGCGTCCTCCCGGACCTTCTCGTCCCAGAGCGCCCCTGCGTCGTCGTACTTCAGGCGACCGTCGAACTCCCCGATCACGCCGGCGTCGGGCCACCAGAAGTCCGTCCTGAACCGGCCCCGCGATGTCTCGAACCCGCGCTGCAGCTCCGGAGCAGGAACCCCGAGGTCACGGGCGGTGACCCGGCTGATCGACTCCCCGGGCGATTCGGCACGGGAATCGGCGAAGGCGATCGCCGCGGCAGCCTGCCGACATCCGCGCACGCGCCCGAGTGCGTCGAGTGCGCCGGCGAGTCCTTCGCGGCGGAGCAGGTCGAACCGGAGCACGTGGTCGAGGACGACGACGGCGTGGGTGAACGACTGCCGACGTGCGATGTCGAGGACGGTCCGCTCGAGGGACGTCGTGGGGATCCCGTCGATGACGACGCGTTCGTCGCTCCGGATCCGGCCGGTGTGACGGACGACGCCCCGCCCGGTGTGTGTCTTGTCGAGCCGGACGTCGATGACGTGCAACCGCCAGTCGGCCGCGTCGAAGTCGGGCAAGCCCCAGAGCGCCGCGGCCGAGGTCCCCGAGACGACGCACTCGGACTGCAGGGAGTCGTACCGTGCGCGGACGAACAGGCGCCGGCGTTCCAGGAGTGAGAGCTCCTCCCACTCCGGGCGCTCGACGGCCGCTCCGTGGAACAGGCGCACCGGCTCGTGGAGGTCCGACGGGACACGGACCAGGACGGTCTGGGCGAGCGCGTTCATGCCCACAGCATGGAACGCGGCCACCGCGCGAGGTGACTCGCATGTCGGACCGGTGGAGAGCCTCCAGGCCGTTGCCGGTTGTGGAGGAGTCTCAAGACGCCGTCGTCATCGCACCACGCCCGGAAATCGGCGAGACGCCGCCGGATTCGGCGGCGTCTCAACGACACGACGGCGTCTTGCGGAAGGAACCAGACTCAGCTGCGGTAGTTCGGCGCCTCGACGACCATCTGGACGTCGTGCGGGTGGGACTCCTTGAGCCCCGCTGCCGTGATGCGGACGAACTTGCCACGGGCCTTCAGCTCGGCGATGGTGCGACCGCCCACGTAGAACATCGACTGCCGCAGGCCACCGGTGAGCTGGTAGACGACGTTGCCGACCGAGCCGCGGTAGGGCACCTGGCCCTCGATGCCCTCGGGGATGAGCTTGTCGTCGTTCGGGACGTCGGCCTGGAAGTAGCGGTCCTTCGAGTACGAGGTCTTCTTGCCGCGGGTCTGCAGGGCCCCGAGGGACCCCATGCCGCGGTACGCCTTGAACTGCTTGCCGTTCACGAACACGAGGTCACCGGGGGACTCGTCGGTGCCGGCCAGCAGCGAGCCGAGCATGACCGTGTCGGCACCGGCGACCAGGGCCTTCGCGATGTCGCCCGAGTACTGCAGACCACCGTCGGCGATGATCGGAACGCCGGCTTCGCGTGCGGCGAGGGAGGCCTCGTACACCGCGGTCACCTGCGGCACACCCACACCGGCGACGACGCGCGTGGTGCAGATGGAGCCCGGGCCGACGCCGACCTTGACGGCGTCCACACCGGCGTCGATGAGCGCCTGGGCGCCCGCGCGGGTGGCGACGTTGCCGCCGATGACGTCGATCGCGGCGAACGACGGGTCGGCCTTCAGACGGCGGACCATGTCGAGCACGCCTTCGCTCTCGCCGTTGGCGGTGTCGACGACGAGCACGTCGACGCCCGCGTCACGCAGGGCCTCGGCGCGCTGCCAGGCGTCCCCGAAGAAGCCGATCGCGGCACCGACGCGGAGCCGGCCCTCGTCGTCCTTGGTCGCGTCCGGGTACTGCTCGCTCTTGTCGAAGTCCTTGACGGTGATGAGGCCGCGGAGCTTGCCCTCGGCGTCGACCAGCGGCAGCTTCTCGATCTTGTGCTGCGCGAAGATGGCGATCGCCTCTTCGGGGTCGATGCCCTCCATCGCGGTGATCAGCGGTGCCTTGGTCATCACGTCGCGCACGTAGGTGGTGGCCTGCTCGAACGCGGCCACGAAGCGCATGTCGCGGTTCGTGATGATGCCGACGAGGGTGCCGTCCTGCTCCACGACCGGCAGGCCGGAGACGCGGAACTGGCCGCAGAGTGCGTCGACCTCGGCCACGGTGGCGTCCGGGGTGGTGGTCACCGGGTTGGTGATCATGCCCGACTCGGAGCGCTTGACCTTGTCGACGTAGGCCGCCTGGTCCTCGATGGACAGGTTGCGGTGCAGGATCCCGATGCCGCCCTGGCGCGCCATGGCGATGGCCATGCGGGCTTCGGTGACGGTGTCCATCGCCGCGGAGAGCAGCGGGACGTTGACGGAGATCCGCTTGGTGAGCCGGGACGCCGTGGACGCCTCGCTCGGGATGACGTCGGTGTGCCCGGGCAGGAGCATGACGTCGTCGTACGTGAGTCCGATGAATCCGAACGGATCCGGCTGGTCCATGGGTCCCCTTCGTGGGCGAGTGAAGTGTCGAGACACCGGGAACACGACGACGGGTTCCGGATAGGACATGGTAACGCGAGCGGCTGTCGCCGCATTCCGCCTGGAGGCACGGATCGCGCCCGCCTCGAGCGTTCCTCCACAACGTCACAGTTCGGGTACGAATCACACAGGGAACGTGTTGGAAACACGGGTGTCACAAAATCCCCATAGGTTCCTCGTCATCCGAACGAGAGGCTCTTCCGTGGGATCCATCACTCCTCCGGGACGGGCGCAGCCGCGCCTGTTCCGCCTCCGCCACGCGCGACGTCGACCGGTCCTCGCGGCCGTGCTCGTCGCCGCGTTCCTGGCGACCTTCCTGATCGACTGGGCGGTCACCCTGCCGGCCTTCAGCGCCACGTCGGCGCCGGCGACCAGTCAGGCGTGCACCGTCAGCCCCGACAACGGGTGCATCCAGGGCACGATCACCGACTCCGAGCGTGAACCGGCCGAGGGCGTCGACGTCGACGTCACCGGCCCGGGCGGCTTCGACGAGACCGCCACCACGAACGACACCGGCCGCTGGTCGGTCAGCGTCGACGAGGCCGGCGAGTACACCGTGAGCGTCGACCAGAGCACCCTGCCGAAGGGGCAGTACCTGACGAACGCCGCCGACGCCGACCGCAAGGTGCAGGCGACGCTGAACGCCAACGTCGGGCAGATCTTCCAGCTGTCCGACCAGAAGGGCGCGACGACCTCGACGGACTCGACGGGCGTCAGCGCACAGCGGGCCTGGCAGCAGTTCGCCTCGGGGCTCCGCCTCGGGTTGCTCATCGCCCTGGCCTCCATCGGCCTCTCGCTCATCTACGGCACGACGGGGCTGTCGAGTTTCTCGCACGGTGAGCAGGTCACCCTCGGCGGACTGCTGGCCTACGTGTTCGCGAACCAGCTCGGGTGGAACATCTGGGTCACCGGGATCGTGGTCACGCTGCTCTGCGCGGCGACGGGCTACCTGCAGGACGCCGCGATCTGGCGGCCACTCCGGCGCCGACGCATCAGCCTCACGCAGCTCATGATCGTGACGATCGGTCTGTCGATCGCCGCCCAGTACGCGTTCCAGTACTTCTTCGGCGCCTCGACGGTCCGCATCCAGCAGGGCAACCCGGAGACCGTGCGGTTCGCCGGCGTCACCCTGACGGTGCAGTCCTACGTCGCCATGGGGATCGCGCTCGTCGTCCTCGTCGCGACCGGGCTCTTCCTGGCGAAGACCCGCTTCGGTCGGGCCACCCGCGCCGTCTCGGACAACCCGGCGCTCGCCGCGGCCTCCGGCATCGACGTCGACCGGGTGATCCGGTTCGTGTGGACGCTCGCCGCGGGCCTCGCGGGTCTGTCCGGCGTGATGCTCGGACTCGTCCTCAACGGCGTGAACTGGCAGACCGGGCTCCAGCTGCTCCTGCTCATGTTCGCCTCGGTCACCCTCGGTGGTCTCGGCACCGCGTACGGCGCCCTGGTCGGCTCGTTGATCATCGGCGTCGTCGTGGAGCTCACCAACCTGGTGCTCCCCGGTGACTTCAAGTACGCCACCGCCCTCGTCATCCTCATCCTCATCCTGCTGTTCCGGCCGCAGGGCATCTTCGGCCGCGCCGAGCGGATCGGCTAAGGGAGCACGCGCATGGACTACATCCTCAACCTGCTGTCCTCGCTCACCCAGGAGGCACTCGCCCCGACCACGGCGGCGTTCGCCCTGGCCGCGATCGGCCTGAACGTGCACTTCGGCCTCACCGGGCTCGTGAACATGGGCCAGGCGGCGTTCCTGCTGCTCGGCGCCTACGGCTTCGCGATCTCGATCACCAACGGGCTGCCGTTCGTCATGGCCGTGCTCATCGCCCTGCTCGTCGCGATCGTGTTCGCGATCATCCTCGGCATCCCGACCCTGCGGTTGCGCGGCGACTACCTGGCGATCGTCACGATCTCCGGCGCCGAGATCATCCGCATGGTGGGCCGCTCGAGCCTGCTCACCACGACCACGGGTGGCTCGAACGGCATCACCGGGTCGAGCTACCGCGACCCGTTCACCGCCCTCAGCCCGCTGCCCGACGGCACGACCACGATCCTGTGGTTCACGTACGCCAACAACGGTGTCAACGGCTGGTGGATCCGCATCGCGGCGTGGGCCATGGTCGCCCTGTTCACCCTCGTGCTCTTCCTGCTCATGCGCAGTCCGTGGGGCCGCGTGGTGAAGGCCATCCGCGAGGACGAGGACGCCGTCCGCTCGCTCGGCAAGAACGTCTACTCGTACAAGATGCAGGCGCTCGTGTTCGGTGGGGCGCTCGGTGCGATCGCGGGCATCATCTACGTGCTGCCGAGTTCGGTGCAACCGGACGCCATGGGCCGTTCGATGACGTTCTTCATCTGGACCGCGCTCATCCTCGGTGGTGCTGCGACGGTGTTCGGACCGGTGCTCGGCGCGGTGCTGTTCTTCGTCGTCCGGCTCTTCGTCCGCACGCTCGCCGGCGACTTCATCCCCGACTCGATCATGAACGCGCAGCAGGCCGAGCAGTTCTCGTACGTGCTCGTCGGCGTCGCGCTCATGCTGCTCATCGTGTTCCGTCCACAGGGCCTGCTCGGCAACAAGAAGGAGCTGACGTTCAGTGTCTGAGACCTACGGCCACCCCAAGGCCGACCCGATCCTCACCGTCGACGACGTGACCCGGCGCTTCGGTGGCATGACCGCCGTGGACGTCGACCACCTCGAGGTCCAGCGTGGCTCCATCACGGCCCTCATCGGCCCGAACGGCGCCGGCAAGACGACCTTCTTCAACCTGCTCACGGGCTTCGACAAGCCGAGCTCCGGTGCGAAGACACAGTTCAACGGCGACACGCTGCAGAAGACGAGCGCGACGCACATCGCGAACAAGGGCATGGTCCGCACCTTCCAGCTGACCAAGGCGCTGTCGCGGCTCACCGTGATGCAGAACATGCTCCTCGGTGCCCGCGACCAGCCGGGTGAGAACTTCTTCGCCGCCCTGGTGAAGCCGGTGTGGGCGAAGCGGGAGCGCGAGATCACGGCGAAGGCCGAGGACCTCCTCGCCCGCTTCAAGCTGGACACGAAGGCGGACGACTACGCGGGCTCGCTGTCCGGCGGGCAGCGGAAGCTGCTCGAGATGGCCCGCGCGCTGATGTCCGATCCCACGATGATCATGCTCGACGAGCCGATGGCCGGCGTGAATCCCGCGCTCACCCAGTCGCTGCTCGGGCACATCCAGTCCCTGCGCGACGACGGCATGACCGTGCTGTTCGTCGAGCACGACATGCACATGGTCCGGCACATCTCGGACTGGGTGGTCGTGATGGCCGAGGGCAAGGTCGTCGCCGAGGGCCCGGCGGACACGGTGATGGACGACCAGGCCGTCATCGACGCCTACCTCGGTGCGCACCACGACACCGACCTGGGTGACGACTCGCTCCTCACCGAGGAGACCTTCGAGGAACTGGCGGAGGAAGTCGCCGAAGAGGACGCAGCAGAGGAGACGACCCGATGACGGACGCAACGGACCCCACGAACGCGAGCAGCGCCTCCAGTCCGGGAACGCCGGAGGCGACGACGGCCACGCTCGATCGCGAGCCGGTGCTCAGCGCGAAGAACCTCGTCGCCGGGTACCTGCCGGGCGTGAACATCCTGAACGGCTGCGACCTGGACTGCTACCCGGGCGAGCTCATCGGCATCATCGGCCCGAACGGTGCGGGCAAGTCGACGCTCCTCAAGGCGTTGTTCGGGCTCGTGTCCATCCGCGAAGGCTCGGTGACCCTGCAGGGTGACGACATCACGAACCTCAAGGCGAACAAGCTCGTGCAGGCCGGCGTCGGCTTCGTGCCGCAGACGAACAACGTGTTCCCCTCGCTCTCGATCGAGGAGAACCTGCAGATGGGGCTGTACCTGCGGCCCCGGAAGTTCGCCGAACGGCTCGAGGTCATCTACGACCTGTTCCCGGTCCTCGCGCAGCGGCGGAACCAGCGGGCCGGATCGCTCTCGGGTGGTGAGCGGCAGTCCGTCGCGATGGCCCGAGCGCTGATGATGGACCCCAAGGTGCTGCTGCTCGACGAGCCGAGCGCCGGACTCTCCCCCGTGCGTCAGGACGAGACGTTCCTGCGGACGCGCCGGATCAACAAGGCCGGTGTGTCGATCATCATGGTGGAGCAGAACGCGCGACGCTGTCTGCAGATCTGCGATCGTGGGTACGTGCTCGACCAGGGGAAGAACGCGTACTCGGGCACCGGGAAGGAACTCGCTGACGACCCCAAGGTCATCGAGCTCTACCTGGGGACGCTCGCCAAGGACGTCGACGCGCAGCGCTAGCGCTGTCGTCGGCTACGGGTACCGCTGTGGGGGTGGTATCCGTGACGGGTGGGGCCGTGCGTTGTCGCTTCGCGCCGCACGGCCCCGCTCCTCCACCCGGCCTGGAGGCGCGGCTCGCCCCGAGCGGGTCGGTATCGTTCCGCGGGTGCGCACCTCCGGACCCCTCGTGCTCGACGCCCTCGTGTGGCTCGTGTTCATCGCGCTCCTCGTCGGGGCGGCGTTGCTCGTCAAGGTCGCGGCCGTGCTCCTCGTCGTGCTCGTGGTGCTCGCGCTCCTGCTCGGCTTCGTGCTGCGGGCGCTCCGGAAGCGACGGCACGCCCCGCGGCGCCCGCGCTGACGACTCCGCCCGCCGCATCGCCGTCCGCACCGTCCGGCCCGTGCACGCCGCAGAGCCCGCCCGGTAGGCTGTCCGAGTGAGCGAAGTCGAGATCGGTGCAGGCAAGCGCGGACGTCGGGCGTACGCGTTCGACGACATCGCAGTGGTCCCCTCCAGGCGGACGCGTGACCCGCGCGACGTCAGCGTGCAGTGGTCGATCGACGCGTTCACGTTCGCGTCGCCGATCCTGTCGGCGCCGATGGACTCCGTGTCCTCGCCGGCGACGGTCATCCAGATGGGCAAGCTCGGCATCCTCGGTGTGCTCGACCTCGAGGGCCTGTGGACCCGGTACGAGGACCCGACGCCGTACTACGACGAGATCAAGTCGCTGACCGACGGCAACGTCACGAAGCGCATGCAGGAGATCTACTCCGAGCCGATCAAGGCCGAGCTGATCACCGCGCGCCTGGCCGAGATCCGTGCAGCCGGGGTGCCGGTCGCCGGTTCGCTCAGCCCGCAGCGCACGCAGGAGTTCTCGAAGACGGTCGTCGACGCCGGTGTCGACCTGTTCGTCATCCGCGGCACCACGGTCTCGGCCGAGCACGTCTCCCAGACCGAGGAGCCCCTCAACCTCAAGAAGTTCATCTACGAGCTCGACGTCCCGGTGATCGTGGGCGGTGCCTCGACGTACACGTCGGCGCTGCACCTCATGCGCACCGGTGCCGCCGGCGTGCTCGTCGGCTTCGGTGGCGGCGCAGCGTCGACCACCCGCGCCGCACTCGGCATCCACGCCCCGATGGCCACCGCCGTCGCGGACGTCGCCGGTGCCCGTCGTGACTACCTCGACGAGTCGGGCGGCCGCTACGTGCACGTCATCGCCGACGGCGGGCTCGACACCGCCGGCGACATCGTCAAGGCCATCGCCGTGGGTGCCGACGCCGTCATGCTCGGCACCGCACTCGCCCGTGCGACCGAGGCTCCCGGTGGCGGCTACCACTGGGGTGCCGAGGCGCACCACCCCGAGCTGCCGCGTGGCCGCCGGGTCGAGGTGGGCACGATCGCCCCGCTCGAGAACGTCCTGAACGGCCCGACGCCGACGCACGACGGCCGCGCCAACCTGGTCGGTGCCCTGCGCCGCTCGATGGCGACGACCGGATACTCCGACGCCAAGGAGTTCCAGCGAGTAGAAGTGGTCGTGGCGCCGTACCACCAGTGACGGTGGCACCCGGGCACTGCCCCGGGTGACGCCACGGCGCCGACCTGACCCGGAGGCGACGATGGCGAAGTCCAGCACGACGAAGCAGACCAGCACGGCCGGACGTCCACGTGACGTCGCGCCCGGCGTGGGGTTCGACCCCGCGGCGAAGCTCGGCCCGGACGAACGCGCAGCCGCGATCGAGACGCTGAAGACCAAGGAGCTCGACGTCCTGGTCGTCGGTGGCGGCATCGTCGGTGCGGGCAGCGCGCTCGACGCCGTGACCCGTGGGCTGAGCGTCGGCATCGTCGAGGCCCGCGACTGGGGCTCGGGCACCTCGAGCCGCTCGTCGAAGCTCGTGCACGGCGGCATCCGCTACCTCGAGCAGCTCAACTTCGCGCTCGTCCGCGAAGCCCTCATCGAACGCGGCCTGCTGCTCCAGCGCATCGCCCCGCACCTGGTGAAGCCCGTGCGCTTCCTCTACCCGCTCAACCACCGGGTGTGGGAGCGCTTCTACATCGGCATCGGCATGGCGATGTACGACGTGTTCAGCTGGTCCGGCGGCCGTCCGCCCGGCGTCCCGCACCACCGGCACCTCAGCCGGAAGCAGGTGCTCAGGAACATGCCCGGGCTCAAGAAGGACGCCTTCGTCGGCGGCATGACCTACTACGACGCCCAGGTCGACGACGCGCGCTACGTCGCGTCGCTCGTGCGCACCGCGGCCTCGTACGGCGCCGAGGCAGCGAGTCGCGTCCGCATCGAGGGGTTCATCAAGGTCGGGGAGCGCGTGGTCGGCGCGCAGGCCCACGACATCCAGACTGGCGAACGGTTCGAGATCCGCGCGAAGCAGGTCGTCAACGCCACCGGCGTCTGGACCGACGACACCCAGGCGATGATCGGCACCCGCGGACAGTTCAAGGTGCGGGCGTCGAAGGGCGTCCACCTCGTGATCCCCCGGGACCGGTTCCAGTCGAACACGGGCATGATCCTGCGCACCGAGAAGAGCGTGCTGTTCGTCATCCCGTGGGGCCGGCACTGGCTCGTCGGCACGACCGACACCGACTGGTACCTCGACAAGGCGCACCCCGCAGCGACCGCGGCGGACATCGACTACATCCTCGAGCACGTGAACAAGGTGCTCGCCGTCCCGCTGACCCGCGAGGACGTCGAGGGCGTCTACGCCGGACTCCGCCCGCTGCTGGCGGGGGAGTCGGACCAGACCTCGAAGCTCAGCCGCGAGCACGTCGTCGCGCACACCGTGCCCGGGCTCGTCGTGGTGGCCGGCGGCAAGTGGACGACGTACCGCGTGATGGGCAAGGACGCCATCGACGAGGCGGTCGCCGCGATGGACGGCAAGGTCCCCGAGTCGACGACCGACGACATCCCGCTCCTCGGCGCCGAGGGCTACCCGGCCGCGTGGAACCGTCGTGCCCGCACCGCACGGAGCTTCAACGTGCACAAGGTCCGCATCGAGCACCTGCTCAACCGCTACGGCACCCTCGCGACCGAGGTGCTGCAGCTCGTCGAGCAGGACCCGGCACTGGCCGAGCCGCTGCCCGGGGCCGACGACTACATCGGCGCCGAGGTCGTGTACGCCGCCTCGCACGAGGGCGCCCTGCACCTGGAGGACGTCCTCGCCCGCCGCACCCGCATCTCCATCGAGGCCTGGGACCGCGGCGAATCAGCAGCGCCGGTCGCCGCGAAGCTCATGGCGGACGTGCTCGGGTGGGACCAGGAGACGACCGAGCACGAGGTCGCGAACTACCTGAAGCGCGTCGCCGCCGAACGCGAGTCGCAGCTGCAACCCGACGACGAGAGCGCGGACCGCGTGCGGCTCGAGGCCCCGGACATCGCGTTCGGCTTCGACGAGGACGACGTGGTCGTGGGCGGTGGACGCTCGGACGGCGCCGAGGGTGCGAAGGCCTCCGACGAGCAGGTCATCGGCGAGAAGACGAGCGAGCCGGAGTAGCGAGGCCAGCAGACGCCGTCGTGTCGTGTTGACGCCGTCCGGTCGTCGAGACGCCGCCGGATTCGGCGGCGTCTCGGTGTCGACGAGGCGTCTCGACAAGACGACGGCGTCTTGCGGAGTCCACCCGCGCCTCCAGACCGGCAGGACGGAAGACCGGACTGGAGGCCCGGGGTGCGTCCGTCAGGCGGCGCGCGTCCGCAGGGTGGTGCGGCGCGCGTGGACTGCCTGGCCGACGACGAGCACGAACGGCAGCGCGATCAGCGCGACGAGGCTCGTGATGTACAGCACGCCCGACCAGACGGTGTGGTCACCGCCACCCACCCCGTAGGCGTCCGCGACGTCCATGCCCAGGGCGAACCCGCTCCAGAACGACGCCGGTCCGCCCAGCACCACGACGGCGAGCAGCACCGTCGCGATGACGTGGGCCGTCGCCCGGGTGATGAGCAGCAGCACCGACAGCCCTGCGGCCAGCGCGATCCCGACTACGGCGACGCCGATGACGACCGCGGTGTCGGTGGGCACGGAGAACCCCTGTGCGTCGAGGTGCCGGTGGATCTCGGCCAGGGTCGCACCGGGGACCGCGGCGAGCGGGTCCAGCACCAGTGCGTTCACCGCCAGCAGCGCTGCGTACAGCGTCACGACCAGCACCCCGACGACGGCCACGACGATCCGTGTTCTCCCCATCCACAGAACAGTAGCGGGAGGAATGCGCGGGGTCACCGGGTGGTTAGCATGGGAGTACTCGAAGAGGGAGCCATCATGGTCGACGTCCATCGCGTCAAACTCCCCGGAGTCGGCGTGCTGCACAGCTTCTACACCGACGACGGTGGCAAGTGCGGTGTCATCACGCACCGGTCGGGGCACTCCGACCTCATCTCGTTCGCCGACGTCTCCGACGGCGCGGACAAGTCCGAGAAGGTCTCGCTGCGCCTCAGCGAAGACGAAGCACACACGCTCGCCGAGCTCCTCGGCGGCACCCGGATCACCGAGGGCCTCGACAAGCTCGACGAGATTCCCGGCCTGTCCATCGACTGGTTCTCCGTCGACTACGACGACGCCATCGCGGGCAAGCCCCTCGGCGACCTGCACGACTCGGGCTTCATCGGCCTGACCGTCGTCGCCGTGGTCCGTGGCGACAGTGCCAACCCGGCGCCCTCGTCGGACTTCGTCGTCTTCCCCGGAGACACGATCGTGGTCGCCGGTTCCCCCGAGAAGGTCGCCAAGGCGTTCTCCTTCTACCGCAGCGGAGAGCTTGCGGCCGCCTCGGCCGAGGCCCCGCGGAAGAGCTAGCGCATGCACCTGGGTGGTGAGCTGCTCACCATCGGTGTGCTCTTCGTCATCGCCTACGTCCTGGGCCGGCTCGGCAAGACCATCGGTCTGCCGGCCATCCCGATCTACATGGTGGTCGGGCTCGTCGCGAGCCCGAACACGCCGTGGTTCGGGCTGAGCGTCGAGTCGCACACGATCGAGCTCATCGCGACGTTCGGGCTCATCCTCCTGCTGTTCAACCTCGGTCTCGAGTTCGACCAAGAGGAGTTCTACGGCAACGCCGGCAAGCTCCTGGTCTCCGGTGGAACCTACGTGGTCATCAACATGGGCGTGGGGTTCGCCTTCGGGTTCTCGCTTGGTTGGGGCACCCGTGAAGCCCTGATCATCGCGGGCATGACGGCGACGTCGTCCAGCGCCATCGTGACGAAGCTCCTCATCGAGCTCCGACGCCTGGCGAACGACGAGACCCCGATGATCCTCGGCGTCACCGTGATCGAGGACGTCTTCATCGCCGTGTACCTGGCGATCGTCTCCGTCGTGCTGTCCGGCGACACCAACGTCTGGGCCGTCGTCGGCAAGCTGGCGCTCGCGTTCGGGTTCCTCATCGTGATGTTCACACTCGCGCGCTTCGCGGGCAAGTGGGTCTCGAAGATCTTCGCCACCCGTGACGACGAACTGTTCACGGTGCTGTTCTTCGGCCTCGCGGTCATGTTCGGTGGCATCGGCGACCTGCTCGGCGTGACCGACGCCATCGGCGCCTTCGTCATCGGCCTGCTCTGCGGTGCCACCCGGTACCGCGACCGCATCGAACAGCTCGCCCTGCCGATGCGCGACGTGTTCGCCGCCTTCTTCTTCGTGAACTTCGGGCTCGGCCTCGACCTGTCGACGTTCGGCGAGGTCCTCTGGCCCGTCCTCGGCGCCATCGGCATGACCGTCGTCCTCAACGCGGTCGCCGGGCAGATCGTCGCCCGGATGAACGGCTTCAACGTCCAGCAGGGCATCAACACCGCCGTCATCCTGGTGAACCGTGGCGAGTTCGCGCTGATCCTCGCGACCCTGTCGGCTGCCGCCGGGCTGGAGGCACGGATCACCGCGTTCGCGGGCCTCTACGTCCTCTGCATGGCCGTCCTCGGGCCGCTGCTCGCGGTGAACTCGGACCGGATCGGCCGCCTCGTGGTGCGTCCGGGTCGGCTCATCCGCCTGCGCGGACGCCTCGGTGGCCGCCGTGCCGTCGCCGCGGCTGCCGCCGCCGAGAACGCCGAGGCGGCCGAGGCCGAGGCGGACGTCACCGCGGCCGCGCGCAAGGCCGAGCGGGACCGCCAGTTCGCGGAGGAGTTCGCCCTCGTGGAGGCCGCTGGCAGGGACGAGCGAGAGAATGAGGGGCCCGAGACGACGTCCACCCCCGTGACGTCGCCGGTCGAGATCCCCGCCGAGCGCCCCGAACGCCCGGTCCGACAGCGCGATCCGGAGTACTGATACAGATGTGGGCCGTTGCCCGACGACCGAGGTGGATCGCGCTGCTGTTGCTGGCGCTCGTGCTGGCGGGGGTGTTCGCCGGGCTGGGCAAGTGGCAGCTCGAGCGGTCCATCGCCAACGGCAAACCGCTGCCGGCGACCACCGAGACCCGCCGGACGCTCGAGGCGGTCACCACGCCCGAACGACCGGTCAGCGAGAGCCTCGCCGGCCAGAAGGTGACCGTCACGGGGACCTTCGTCGCCGGCGACACCACCGTCCTGACCGGCCGCACCGGGGGTGGGACGTACCAGACCGTGGGACACCTGGTGGACTCGGATGGTGGGGCGAGCCTCCCGGTCGTCATCGGGTGGTCCGACCAGCGGTCGGCCGCCGTCGCCGGGGGTGACCGCCTGACGGACGGGCAGACGCTCACGATCCAGGGCCGCTACTACCCGGCCGAGTCGCCCGACCAGGACGCCTACAAGGACGCCGAGTACTCCGCCGTCGCGCCGGCCCGGTTCGTGAACACCTGGCAGGCCTTCGACGACCGCATGTACCTCGGGTACGTCGTCGCCGACGGCACCACCGCGAAGGCCGCCGACCTCGGCACCATCGCCGACCGGGCGCCGTCGCGCGAGGTCCAGTTCGACTGGCTCAACCTGTTCTACGCGATCGAGTGGGTCGTCTTCGCCGGCTTCGCCGTGTTCCTCTGGTACCGGTTCGTGAAGGACGCCTGGGAGCGCGAGCAAGAGGAGGAGCGCGAGGCAGCGCTCGCCACCGAAGCCGACGCGCTCCGACGGTAGGATTGCCGGCATGGCCCTGACCGTCCGAACCCGTGACATCCCCAAGATCCCGGGGGCGGTGAAGTGGTACCGCGTCTCGGCGTACATCACCGGCGTGCTGCTGCTCGCCCTGGTGGTCGAGGTCATCATCAAGTACACGCCGCTGCAGCTCGAGATGCAGCTCGGCAACGGACCGTTCTTCGTGCCCAACGGCACGGCGGGCGAGACCCCGGGCACGTTCAACCTGTCGATCGCGATCCTCATCGCCCACGGCTGGCTGTACGTGCTCTACCTCTTCACCGACTTCCGTCTGTGGAGCATCATGCGCTGGCGGCCGTCGCGCTTCCTGCTCATCGCCCTCGGGGGCATCATCCCGTTCATGTCCTTCGTGGTCGAGCACCGCATGCAGCAGCGGGCCATGGACACCTACCACGACCTGATCGCTGCCCAGCAGCGTGAGAAGGAGGCCGCTCGGTGAGCGAGACCGAACAGCGTCCCGTCCTCGTCGTCGACTTCGGGGCCCAGTACGCGCAGCTCATCGCGCGTCGGGTCCGTGAAGCGAACGTCTACAGCGAGATCGTGCCGCACTCCATCACCGCGGACGAGATCCGCGCCAAGGACCCGGCGGCCATCGTGCTGTCCGGTGGTCCGTCGTCCGTGTACGAAGCGGGCGCGCCGTCGCTCGACGGTGACATCCTCGACCTCGGCGTCCCCGTGCTCGGCATCTGCTACGGCTTCCAGGCCATGGCGACCGCCCTCGGTGGCGAGGTCGCGAACACCGGTCTGCGCGAGTACGGCGCCACCGACGTGACGCTCGCACCCGGCAGCAGCACCCTGCTCGGCGACCAGCCGGCGGACCAGGTGACGTGGATGTCGCATGGCGACTCCGTGGCCAAGGCGCCGGCCGGCTTCGAGGTGCTCGCCTCGAGCGCATCGACGCCCGTCGCAGCGTTCGCGTCCGACGAGCGCAAGCTCTACGGCGTGCAGTGGCACCCCGAGGTCAAGCACTCCGTGTACGGCCAGGCCGTGCTCGAGAACTTCCTGCACCGTGCCGCGGGCCTGCCCGGCGACTGGAACTCCAGCAACGTCATCGAGGAGCAGGTCGAGCGCATCCGGGCGCAGGTCGGCTCCGCGCGGGTCATCGCCGGGCTCTCCGGTGGTGTCGACTCCGCCGTCGCCGCAGCCCTGGTGCACAAGGCCGTCGGCGACCAGCTGACCTGCGTCTTCGTCGACCACGGACTCCTCCGGGCCGACGAGCGCAAGCAGGTCGAAGAGGACTACGTCGCCTCCACCGGTGTCCGCCTCATCACGATCGACGCCGAGCAGCAGTTCCTCGACGCCCTCGCCGGCGTGAGCGACCCCGAGCACAAGCGCAAGATCATCGGGCGCGAGTTCATCCGCACGTTCGAGGGCGCGGCCGAGGCACTCGTGCTCGAGGCTCGCGGTGACGACGAGGCGGGCGAGGTCAAGTTCCTCGTGCAGGGCACGCTCTACCCCGACGTCGTCGAGTCCGGCGGCGGAGCGGGCACCGCGAACATCAAGTCGCACCACAACGTCGGTGGCCTGCCCGAGGACATGACGTTCGAGCTCGTCGAGCCGCTGCGCACCCTGTTCAAGGACGAGGTCCGTGCGGTCGGCCGTGAGCTCGGGTTGCCCGAGGTCATCGTCGGCCGCCAGCCGTTCCCCGGGCCGGGCCTCGGCATCCGCATCGTCGGTGAGGTCACGAAGGAGCGGCTCGAACTGCTCCGGGCGGCCGACAAGATCGCCCGCGAAGAGCTCACCGCGGCTGGCCTCGACCAGGAGATCTGGCAGTGCCCGGTCGTGCTGCTCGCGGACGTCCGCTCGGTGGGTGTGCAGGGCGACGGTCGGACCTACGGGCACCCGATCGTGCTCCGTCCGGTCTCGTCGGAGGACGCCATGACCGCCGACTGGACGCGTCTGCCGTACGACACCCTCGCGAAGATCTCGAACCGCATCACGAACGAGGTGCCCGACGTCAACCGGGTCGTGCTCGACGTCACGTCGAAGCCGCCGGGGACGATCGAGTGGGAGTAGGGCTCCCCTGAGCCACGGAAGGCCCGGTACGCGTCACGCGTGCCGGGCCTTCGTGCGTCCGGGGTGGCGTTGCCGGAGCCGTTGAGTGGTCACAACACCCCGGGGGCCCGGTGCCGAGTGGTCAGGAAGTGTCGGCTGGCCCTTGCCCGGGCGACACTTCGTGACCACTCGGCGGGCGACCGGCGGGGTGTTGTGACCGCTGGGACCGGCGCCGGGACCGCCACTCGGGCCGCCACCGCCCCGCCGCCCCGGCTGTCGCCTACCACCGGCCGGGAACGACGAAGGGCCCCGGCAGCGCCGGGGCCCTTCGCGTGTGCGGTGGTACTAGTTGCGCGAGCTGCTCGCGACGATGGCGAGGATGCGCAGGATCTCGAGGTACAGCCAGACGATCGTCATGATCAGGCCGAACGCCGCGGTCCAGGCGTAGATCCGGGGAGCGCCACGACGGACACCGGTCTGGATCTGGTCGAAGTCGAGGATCAGCGAGTACGCCGCCATGACCACGACGAGGATGCCGATGATCACACCGAGCGGGATGCCGAAGATCGTGATGCCGAGTGCGCCGAACGCGGTGTTCGTCACACCGGTCCACATCAGGACCAGGTTGATGAGCGAGAACACCATGTACCCGACCATCGCGACGAGGAAGAAGCGCGTGGCCTTCGGTGTGGCGCGGACCTTGCCCGATGCGAACAGCGCGAGCGTCACGGCGAAGACACCGAGCGTCCCGAACACCGCCTGGGTGACGATGCCACCCCACATGGAGTTGTACGCGCCGGAGATGCCACCCACGAACAGGCCCTGGGCGAAGGAGTACGCCAGGACGAGGCCCGGGGAGGGCTTCTTCTTGAACATGTTCACGAGCGCCAGGACGAACCCGACGACGGCGCCGATGACCCAGACGATCGGCGGCAGGTTCCAACCGGCCACCGCGCCGACGACGAGCACGCCGAACGCGAGCAGCGTCTTGACGATGGTGTCTTCGTACGACATGCGGTCGGTGTCCACCGGGGACGCAGTCGGGCGGTCGTACATGTACTGCAGCTGCTCGGGGGTCATGCCGCCCTGTGCCTGCTGCGGGGTCTGTCCCCAGCCGGCCTGCTGCTGACCAGCACCGCGCCCGCCCCAGGTGTTGGCCCCCTGTGCGTTGAAGGCGGGGGACTGGTCGAAACCGGGCTTGAAGGCCATGGTGTCCTCTTCCTAGGAGATTCGAGTCCTCTCAGCCTAGGTGCGCTCGGTCGCGGAAGGCTGAGGATTCGCGGCGAGCGGACGCGGGCCCGGAAGGCCCTGCCGAGGGAAGCCTAGGGTTGCACGCTGCGCGCATGCCTCGAAGACGTCGAGAGTCCGCCGTCGAGCGCGCCGAGCCCGACGGCAGCGCCGGGTACAGCCACGTGACGAGCGTGACCGAGATCGTCATGAGCAGGAACCACGCCACGATCTTGGTCGGGGCCACCGGCTGCCACACCGCGAGCTGCGCCGGGTAGCTCCACGCCCCGGCCCAGGTGGCGACGTTCTCGGCCGCCCAGATGAACACCGCGACGAGGGCCATCGCCACGAGCACGGGCATCCGCATCGTCGCCCGGTGGACCCGGACGTGCATGGTGGTGCGGGCGAAGAGCAGCAGCACGAGCGCGAGCAGGACGTACCGGGCATCTGCGACGAAGTGGTGGCCGAAGAAGTTCAGGTAGACACCGCCCGCGACGACGGCCAGCAGCCACTGCCGCGGGTACCGGTCGAACCGCAGGTCGAACAGCCGGTACACCCGCACCATGTACGAGCCGACGGCGCCGTACATGAACCCCGAGAACAGCGGCACCCCGGCGACGACGAGCAACCCGCCGGGCTCGTAGGTCCACGAACCCATGTGGGTCTTGAACACCTCCATCGCGGTGCCCACGACGTGGAAGAGCAGCACGACCCGGAGCTCCCGCAGGGTCTCGAGCCCGAACACGAGCATGCCGACCTGCAGCAGCACGGCCGCGATCGTCAGCACGTCGTTCCGCATCGCTGCCGGCACGGTCAGGTGCACCACGGCCATCGTGCCGAGCAGCAGCGCCCCGAACGCGCACGCCCAGGCCTGCTTCGCGCCGAACACCAGGAACTCGGTGACGAACACCCGGACGGGCCGGTGCGGTTGGCGCCCGGCATCGAGCACACGGCGTGCGGCACGGTCGATCCGGGCCTCGACGGCGGTGGAGAGCGAACGGACGGTCATGCGGCGATGCTCGGCGCCGACGCTGGGAACGACGGACTCCGGAGCGAGGAGTGTGTCCCGCGACACAGGCGGCCCGCCGGTCACCCACGGCAAGTAGGGTCGCGCCATGACCCTCGTCATCGCCCACCGCGGCGCGTCCGGCTACCGCCCCGAGCACTCGCGGAGTGCCTACGAGCTCGCGATCGAGCTCGGAGCCGACGCGATCGAACCGGACCTGGTGCCCACGAAGGACGGCGTGCTGGTGCTCCGGCACGAGAACGAGGTGTCGGGCACCACGGACGTCGCCGACCGCCCCGAGTTCCGGCACCTGCGCACGACGAAGACCGTCGACGGCCAGACGCTGACCGGCTGGTTCACCGAGGACTTCACGTGGTCCGAGCTGCAGACGCTCCGCACCCGCGAGCGCCTGCCGGTGCTGCGCCCGGGATCGGCCGAGCACGACGGGGAACAGCCGATCCTGCGGCTCGAGGACCTGCTCGCGATCCTCGACGCTGCGCCCCGCCCCGTCGGGCTCGTCGCCGAGGTCAAGCACGCCGCGTTCTTCGACCGCGCGGGGTTCCCGATGGGCGAGCTCATCGACGCTGCGCTCGGCGAGGCCGGGTGGCGGCAGGACGAGCGGCTCACGGTGGAGAGCTTCGAGAAGGGCGTGCTCCGGGACCTGCGTGCGCGTGGGACCGGCGGTCGGCTCGTGTACCTCCAGGAGGCCCGTGGCAGCGCCGCCGACGAGGTCGCGTCCCACGGGACGCTCGCACCGACCTACGCCGCCGAACGTTCCGAGGACGCGCTCGCGTCGTTCGCGGCCGAGTTCCACGGCATCAGCGTCGACCTGGGCACCCTGATGGCCGGCGTGGACAGCGTCGCACTCGACGACCCGACCCCGGTCCGCAGCGCGATCGTCGACCGCGCCCACGCCGCAGGCCTCGCGGTCTACACGTGGACCCTCCGTCCGGAGAACCGGTTCCTGCCGTCGCCACTGCGTCGGGGCGGCGACGTCGCGGCCTTCGGCGACTGGGAACGCTGGTTCGCGTCGGTGATCCGCACCGGACTCGACGGGGTGTTCGCCGACCACCCCGACCTGGCGGTGCTCGCTCGGTCCGCTGTCGGGGGTCCGGCCTAGACTGTTGCGGACATGACGATCGTGCTCGACCCCTTCGAATCGACGCCCGAGCCGGGCGCCGGTGCCCGCGCGTACGAAGACCCGTTCACCGCGGGTCTGAACCCCCAGCAGAAGGAAGCCGTCGAGTACCGCGGCGAGTCCCTGCTGATCGTGGCCGGCGCCGGTTCCGGCAAGACGAGCGTGCTCACCCGCCGCATCGCGCTGCTGCTCGCCAACCGCGAAGCCTGGCCCTCGCAGATCCTGGCGATCACGTTCACGAACAAGGCCGCGGCCGAGATGCGCGAGCGCGTCCGGGCACTGGTCGGTGGTGAGGCCGAGGGGATGTGGATCTCGACGTTCCACTCGGCGTGCGTGCGGATCCTCCGTCGTGAAGCCGAGCGGTTCGGGTTCCCGCAGTCGTTCACGATCTACGACTCCGCCGACTCCAAGGCGCTGCTGAAGCGGATCATCAAGGAGCTCGAAGCCGACTCCCTCGGGCTGACCGTCGGTGCCGCGGCGTCGAAGATCTCGAAGCTCAAGAACGAGCTGCAGGACATCGACACCTACGCGCGCAACATCAACGTGAACGACCCGCAAGAAGTCATGTTCACCGAGGTGTTCCGGCGCTACACGAACGAGCTCCGCCGGGCGAACGCGTTCGACTTCGACGACCTCATCGGCCAGACGGTGTTCCTGTTCCGGGCCTTCCCGGACGTCGCCGCGCTGTACCAGCGGCGTTTCCGGTACATCCTGGTCGACGAGTACCAGGACACGAACCACGCCCAGTACGCCCTGATCCGCGAGCTCACCCGCCCGGTGCCGGTCGAGCAGGTCGACAAGCTCGAGGACTCCGGCCAGCACGTCGCCCGGATGCGCGAGACCGACGGTTCCATCGCCCCCGCGTCCCTGACCGTGGTCGGCGACTCCGACCAGTCCATCTACGCGTTCCGCGGAGCGGACATCCGCAACATCGTCGAGTTCGAGCGCGACTTCCCGAACTCCAAGACGATCCTGCTCGAGCAGAACTACCGGTCCACGCAGAACATCCTCGACGCCGCGAACGCCGTCATCGCGAACAACTTCGACCGCCAGGCGAAGAGCCTGTTCACGGACGTCGGCGCCGGCGAGAAGATCATCGGCTTCACCGGGTACACCGGCCACGACGAGGCCCAGTTCGTCGCCGACGAGATCCAGCGCCTGCGCGAAGACGGCATGGACTACCGCGACATGGCGGTGTTCTACCGGACGAACTCGCAGACCCGTGCGCTGGAAGAGATCTTCATCCGCGCGGCGATCCCGTACCGGGTGCTCGGCGGCACCAAGTTCTACGAGCGAGCCGAGATCAAGGACGCGATGGCGTACCTGATCACCGTCGCCAACCCGGCCGACCCGATGTCGCTGCGGCGCATCCTCAACGTCCCGAAGCGCGGCATCGGCGCGGTCACCGAGACCACGCTGCAGCGCTACGCCGACGAGCACGAGACGACGATGCGCGACGCCCTGCGGCACGCGGGTGAGCTCGGGTTCGGGCCGAAGGTGCGGAACGCCATCACGGAGTTCGCCGCCCTGCTCGACTCGGTGTCCGAGAAGGCCCAGACCCAGCCGGTGGTCGACACCCTGACGCAGCTGCTCGACGGCTCCGGGCTGCTCGACAACCTGCGGAAGTCGCCCGACGCGCAGGACGCCGCTCGCGCCGACAACATCGACGAGCTCGTGGCCGTCACGCGGGAGTTCCAGAAGAACAATCCCGAGGGCACCCTGTCGGACTTCCTGACCGAGGTGTCGCTGGTCGCCGCGGCGGACGAGCTCGACGACTCCTCGGGCACGGTGTCGCTGATGACCCTGCACACCGCGAAGGGCCTGGAGTACGACGCGGTGTTCCTGACCGGCGTCGAGGAAGACCTGCTCCCGCACCGGATGTCCGCCAACGAACCCGGTGGTCCGTCCGAAGAGCGCCGGCTGTTCTACGTGGGCATCACCCGCGCCAAGAAGGTCCTGTTCCTGTCGCTCGCGATGACCCGCGCCCAGTTCGGCGACGTGAACGTGGCGATGCCCTCGCGCTTCCTGCAGGAGATCCCCGAGGGGCTCATCGAGTGGAAGCAGTCCCCGGGCATGGCCAACAGCCGCGGTGGCACGCAGCCCCGAGCCCTGAACGCCAAGCGTGACGGCGGCTTCAACGGTGGCGGCGGCTACCGCGGTGGTGGCGGCTGGGGCGGCGGCTCGTACGACCGTGCAGCGGCGGCCTCGAAGACCCGCCCGAAGACCGAGTGGGCGAACCGGGTGTCCGGGCAGGTGCGCGACAACGGCGACATGGAACTCGTCGCCGGCGACCGCATCAAGCACGTCGACTTCGGCGAGGGCACGGTGTCCGCGGTGACGGGTCAGGGTGCCAAGCGGATCGCCGAGATCGCGTTCGACTCGGCGGGCCGCAAGAAGCTCCTCATCAAGATCGCCCCGATCGAGAAGCTGTAGGAGTCCTCACCGGTCCACACCGAACTGGGGGGATCGGGAGATCTGGTGTTCACGGGGCCGACCCGGGGCGTTCCCCCACGGTCCGTACGGTGCCGAGCTGTGCAGAACACTCCTGGAGACCGCGACCGTACCCCCGTCTCCCGCCGCGGCTTCCTGGTCGGTTCCGGCCTGGCCGGTGCCGCGGGCCTCATGGCGTCGAACGGACTCGGCAGCGACCCGGCCGTGGCAGACGCGCTGACCGCGGCACCCGCCGTCGCCCCGGGGGCGCTCGGTGGACCAGCCGTGACGGCCCAGGCAGCGGTGACACGAGGACACACCGGTCGGTGGCACCCGGACACGACCTCGCCGCGCTTCACCGTCGCGGTGATGCCGGACACGCAGTACATGTTCGACGGGGCCGCGGTCGACCCGGCGCCGATGCGCGCCTCGCTCGAGTACGTCGTCCGCGAGCAGGCCCGGCACAACACGGTGTTCCTCGTCCACCTCGGCGACCTGACCCAGAACGGCGCGGCCTCCGAGATGCGTGCGTCCGGTGCGGTCTTCGACGTGCTCGACCGTGCCGGGGCGCCCTACAGCGTGCTCGCCGGGAACCACGACGTCGACTCGTCGACGGACGACCAGCGCGGCCGCACCCCGTACCTCGACGTGTTCGGCCCGCAGCGGTTCCGGAAGGCACCGGGCTGGATCGGTTCGAGCCCCGACGGCTACAACACCGCCCACCGGTTCACCGCGGCCGGCCGCGAGTGGGTCGTCCTGGCGCTCGACTGGCGGACGAGCGCGAGCGGGCTCGCCTGGGCCAGCTCCGTGCTCGCAGCCCGGCCGCACGCGCCGGTCATCCTCACGACGCACGCCCTCGTCGACTCGGACGCCGCCGGTGGGGCGGCGTTCGACCCCTACGGTCAGCAGCTCTGGGACTCCTTCATCACGAAGCACGACCAGGTGTTCCTGACGCTCAACGGGCACTACTGGGGGCCGGGTCGCACGACGGCGAAGAACGCCGTGGGACACGACGTCGCCCTGCACCTGACCAACTACCAGAACCGCTACTACGGCGGGGCGGCCATGATCCGGCTGTACCACGTCGACCTCGAACGGAACGTCATCGACGTCGAGACGCTGTCGCCGTTCCTGCTCGCTGGTGGGCTCGGCGAGGCGAACGAGCTCGCGGCCCAAGAGACCGCGCTCAGCGGCGACGTCGACCGCTTCACCATGGCGGTGGACTTCGACGCGCGCTTCGCGGGGTTCGCGCCGGTCGCACCACGGGCCTCCCGGCCGGCGGCACGCATGGTGGTGCCGGGGACGCTGGCGTACTGGCGGTTCGACGGCAACCCGGACGGGGCGGCGCTCGCGCCGACGACGCGGGTGCGCGACCAGAGCGGACGGGGGAACGACCTGGTGGTCGCGCGCCGGACCGGTGCCGTCGCGGGGGCGTTGCGCTGGACGGCGGCGCACCACCCCGACCAGCCGGGCGCCGGCGGCCTCGCACTGCAGGGCGGCAAGACCGGTGGGGACCACCTGCAGACCGTCGACACGGCTCCGCTCAACCGGACCCGGTTCCCCCACGGCTACACGGTCGAGGCGTTCTTCGCGCTGCCGACCACGTTCGACCCGAGCGCGAACGGGTTCAGCGCCCTGCTGTCGCAGTACTCGAGCGCCGGCCAGGTGGGGAAGGCGACCGGAGCCGACGGCGACCCGGACGAACCCGCCGTGACCCTGAGCCTGTCGGGGGACCGTGAACTGCAGTGGTGCGTGTACCCGGCGAGCCAGGACGGATCGCTGACGAACTGGGGCCACGAACTGCCACTCGGAGCCTGGTGGCACGTGGCCGTGGTGAACGACGGGACGCACACCGTTCTGTACGTCGACGGGTGCCCGGTCGTGCGGAACCCGTCCACCCCGAACCGCGGTCTGAGCACCGTCGGCAAGCCGTGGCTGCTCGGTGGGTACCGGTACGGCGGCAAGCTCGACAACGTGTTCGTCGGGTCGATCGGTGACGTGCGCATCGTCGGCCGGGCCCTGCAGCCGAGCGAGTTCATGAACGCCTGACGCCCCGGCGGGCGGACGCCTGACCGCCCCGGCAGACAAGCGTCTGACACGCCCGGCCGGTCGGAACGGCCCTCGTTCGGGTGGCACGATCGCGCTTTGTGAGGTTAGCCTTACCTAACGTGACACCTCCCATCGAACTCCTGACCACCGCCACCGCCGAGCGCTACCGCTCCGCCGTGACGTCGACGGTGGACCGTCTGGCCGACCGCTTCGCCGCCGCCGACCGTCCGACGACGGACACCGCTCCCGACGTCCTCCGGGCCCGGGTGCACGACGTCGACCTCGACGCCGAACCCCTCGGGACCGACCGCGCGCTCGCCGAACTCGACGAGCTGTTCGTCCGCGAAGCCGTCTGGTTCCACGACCCGGCCTACCTCGCGCACCTCAACTGCCCGGTCGCGCTGCCCGCGGTCGCCGCCGAGTCGGTCCTGGCCGCCGTGAACCCCTCGGTCGACACCTGGGACCAGTCCCGCATCGGCACCGAGATCGAGCGGCACGTCGTCGCCTGGCTCGCCGGTCGGATCGGGTTCGCCGCGGGGGACGGCATCTTCACCTCGGGCGGCTCGCAGTCGAACCTGCAGGCCCTGCTGCTGGCGCGCGAGGCCCTCGGCACCAACGGCACGGTGTTCACGACCGCGGAGACCCACTTCAGCATCGCGAAGTCCGCGCGGCTGCTCGGGCTCGAGGCCGTGGTCGCCGTCGCCACCGACCACACCGGCCGGATGGTGCCGGCCGCCCTCGCCGAGGCGATCGCCTCCGCCCGCGCAGCCGGGCAGACGCCGATGGCCGTCGTCGCGACCGCCGGCACGACCGACCGCGGGGTGATCGACCCGCTCGAGCCGATCGCGGACGTCTGCGATCTTGAGGATGTCTGGCTGCACGTCGACGCCGCGTACGGCTGCGGTCTGCTCGTGTCCCCGACCCGCCGGCACCTGCTCGACGGCGTCGAACGGGCCAGGAGCGTGACCGCCGACCTACACAAGTCGTTCTTCCAGCCGGTGTCGTCGAGCGCCCTGCTCGTCCAGCGCCCGGAGGACCTGCGCCGCACCGCCTGGTACGCCGACTACCTGAACCCCGAGGACGCCGCCGAGCCGAACCAGGTCGACAAGTCCCTGCAGACCACCCGCCGGTTCGACGCCCTGAAGCTCTGGGCCACCCTGCGCGCGACCGGGGCCGACGCGATCGGGGCCGCGTTCGACGCCGTCATCGACCTCGCCGCGGCCACCCACCGGATCGTCGACGAGCACCCCGACCTGGTGCTCGTCGCGCCGACGCAGCTCAGCACGGTGCTGTTCCGCTGGCAGCCCGCGGGCATGACGGACGCCGACGCCGACGCGCTGGTCGCCCCGATCCGCTCGGCCCTGCTCGCCGAGGGCCGGGTCCTCATCGCCAAGACGGTCATCGACGGCCGCCCGTGCAACAAGCTCACGCTGCTCAACCCGGAGACGACCCCCGCGCAGATGCGCACATCGCTGGAGCACGTCGTCGCGACGGCCGAGCGCGTCCGAGCGACCACCACCACGACCGAGGGAGCGACCCGATGACCGCCGACCGCACCGCCGACAGCGCAGGCGCCGACCGCACCGCCGACACCGCCACCGTCCACGACGTCGTCGGCATCGGCATCGGCCCGTTCAACCTCGGCCTCGCCTGCCTGACCGACCCGATCGCCGACCTCGACGCGGTGTTCCTCGACGCTGCCGACGGCTTCGCCTGGCACCACGGCATGATGCTCGACGACGCCACGATCCAGGTGCCGTTCCTCGCCGACCTGGTGACGATGGCCGACCCGACCTCGCCGTTCTCGTTCCTCGCCTGGCTCAAGGAGACCGGGCGGCTGTACCCGTTCTACATCCGCGAAGACTTCCACCCCCTGCGCAGCGAGTACGACGCCTACTGCCGCTGGGCAGCCGACCGGCTCGACACCCTGCGGTGGGGCCGCCGGGTGACCGCCGTCGAGCACGACCCGGTCACCGACACGTTCACGGTGCACGCCGAGACCGATCAGGGTCCCGAGACGTACCGCGCACACCACGTCGTCGTGGGCATCGGCACCGAGCCGTCCGTCCCCGCCCCGCTGCGCGGGATCGGCGGACCGGCGATCCACTCCGCCGAGTTCCTGCCGAACCGCGACGCCCTGCGCGACGCCGGGTCCATCGCCGTCGTGGGCAGCGGGCAGTCCGCCGCCGAGGTCTACCGCGAACTGCTCGAGGACGTCCGGCAGGACGGCTACCGCCTCGACTGGATCACGCGCTCGCCCCGGTTCTTCCCGATGGAGGACACCAAGCTCACCCTCGAGATGACGAGCCCGGAGTACACGGACCACTTCCACGGGTTGCCCGAAGCCGTCCGTGACCGCCTCGGCCGGGAGCAGCGCGGCCTGTACAAGGGCATCAGCGCCGACCTGGTCGACGACCTGTACGACCAGCTCTACCGGATCAGCGCGCGCGGCCCGGTCCCGACGACGCTCCGGACCGAGACGAGCGTCGTCGACGCCGCCTGGCTCGCCGACCGCGGTACCTACCGGCTGACGCTCCGCCACGAGCAGCTCGACCAGACGTACGAGCACGAGGTCGAGCAGCTGGTGCTCGCCACCGGGTACACCCCGCGGGTGCCGCGGTTCCTCGACCCGGTCGAGCACCTCGTCGCCCGCGACTCCCGCGGTCGCCTGGCCGTCGCCCGCGACCACCACGTCGACACCCTGGGCGGACGCATCTGGGTGCAGAACGCCGAGGAGCACACGCACGGCCTGACCGCACCCGACCTCGGCATGGGTGCGTGGCGGAACGCGTCGATCATCCGGTCCGTCACGGGTCGCCCCGTCTACGGCCTGGAGGCCCGGATCGCCTTCCAGGAGTTCGGCCTGCCCGCCTCGGGGCAGTCAACAGCAGCGCCGTCCACCGCCCACCCCGGCGCCGCGGAGCGGGCACCGGCCCGGCCAACGGCCGAGCGCGCGGAGGTGTCCGCATGAGCACGACCGTGACCACCACGGCGCCGGACGCGACCGCGCCTGGAGGAGCCGGGCCGGGCCTCCTGACCATCGAACCCGTGGACCCGGAACGCGACGCCGCCGTCGTGCAGTCGTGGCTCGCCCACCCGGCGTCGTCGTGGTGGGAGATGGGCGACCTCGACGTGGACGGCGTCCGCACCTACCTGGCCGGCGTGCAGGCAGACCCGGCGCAGGCAGCGTGGCTCGGCCGCCGGAACGGCGAACCGTGCTTCCTGGCGGAGACCTACGACCCCTCCGCCGTCCTGCTCACCGACGTGTGGGCCGCCGAACCCGGCGACGTCGGCATGCACCTGCTCGTCGCGCCGGCGCCGACCGAGGGCCGCGTGTCCGGGCTGACGAGCGCCGTGATGCGCGCGGTCGTCGAACACTGCCGCGACGTCCTGGGCGCGCGGAGGGTCGTCGTCGAACCGGACGTGCGGAACACCGCCGTGCAGGCGAAGAACGCCGAGGTCGGGTTCCGCGCGCTCCGTCAGGTGGACGTCGACGGCAAGCGGGCACTGCTGTCGGTGCTCGACACCGGTCGCATCGGCGTGCCCGACGATGACGGGCCCGCCGCACACCTGCGGCCCGAGCACCTGGAACCCGCCGAACGACACCTCGTCGCGAAGGTGATCGCGGAGTTCACCCACGAACGGCTGATCGCTCCCGTGCCCGACGGGGACGGGTGGCGGCTCGCCGCGGGGGAGTCGACCTACCGGTTCCGGGCGCGGCAGCACCTGCTCGAGCACTGGTCGATGGACGAGGGCTCGCTGACGCGGACGCGTGCGGGGGTGCCGGCGCCGCTCAGCGCGCAGGAGCTCGTGCTCGAGCTGGGCGCGGTGCTCGGGATCCCCGACGAGTTGCTCGGCACGTACCTGGAGGAGATCGCGTCGACGCTGGCGAGTGCCGCGGCGAAGCACCGGCGGGGCGGGCCGTCGGCTGGGCAGTTGGCGTGGGGGCGGGGCGGGGCCCGTTCGTCCGGTTCGGCTGGTCCGTCCGGTTCGGCCGGTTCGGCGGGTTCGTCCGTCGAGGACGTCGTCGCGTCGTTCCAGGACGTCGAGGCGGCGATGACCGAGGGGCACCCGGCGTTCGTCGCCGCCAACGGTCGGATCGGGTTCGGACTCGACGAGTACCGGGCGTTCGCGCCCGAGTCCGGCGGGCGGTTCCGGTACCGGTGGCTCGCCGCCCGACGCGAGCACACGCACCTGGCGCTCGCCGCGGACCGGACCGAGCAGGCGCACTGGGAGTCCGAGCTGTCGGCGGCGGTCGTGGCCGGGTTCCGCGCCACGCTGGAGCGTCGCGGGCTCGACCCCGACGACTACGTGTGGCTGCCCGTGCACCCGTGGCAGTGGCAGCACCGGATCGCCGTGACCTTCGCACCCGACCTCGGGCGGCAGGACCT
Organism: Curtobacterium aurantiacum; assembly: GCF_018598555.1. Taxonomy (GTDB): domain Bacteria; phylum Actinomycetota; class Actinomycetes; order Actinomycetales; family Microbacteriaceae; genus Curtobacterium; species Curtobacterium aurantiacum. Next base: position 34,347 of record NZ_JAHEWN010000003.1, on the reverse strand, counting down.
GGTCGACCTGGGCGAGGGACCCGACGAGTACCAGCCACAGCAGTCCATCCGCACCGCTTTCAACCGCACCGAGCCGTCACGCTCGTACGTGAAGACGGCGCTCGCCGTGCAGAACATGGGGTTCCTGCGGGGGATGTCCCCCGCGTACATGCGGAACACCCCGGCGGTGAACGACTGGGTCGAGTCGATCGTCGCCGCCGACCCGACGCTCGCGTCCGTCGGGTTCTCGGTGCTCCGGGAGCACGCCGCCATCGGCTACACCGGGGACGCCTACCACCGGGTCGACGTGTCCTCGCCGCAGCGCAAGATGCTCGCGGCCCTGTGGCGGGAGAGCCCGATCCCCCGGAGGGCCGATGGGGAGCGGCTGCTCACGATGGCCGCACTGCTGCACCGGGACGCCTCGGGGAACGCCGTGGTCTCGGCGCTGATCGAGGCCTCCGGCCTGCCCGCCGACGTCTGGGTCCGGCGGTGGCTCGACGCCTACCTGCTGCCCGTCGTGCACTGCCTGACCGTGCACGACCTGGTGTTCATGCCGCACGGCGAGAACCTGGTGCTCGTCGTGCGCGACGGTGTCGTGGTCCGCGCCGTGATGAAGGACATCGGCGAAGAGGCCGCGGTGCTCGGTCGGCACGACGACCGCCCGGTACCCGCCGACATCGACCGGATCGTGCACCCGGTGTCCGACGACGAGGCCGCGCTCGCGGTGTTCACCGACGTGTTCGACGGGGTGCTGCGGTTCGTCGCCGCGATCCTCGACGACGACGGGGTGCTGCCGGAGTCCCGCTTCTGGCAGGTCGTGGGGGAGTGCATCGACGACCACGCCGCCGCGCACCCCGACCGTCGTCGTCCACTGGACCTGCGGGTGCCGACGTTCGAGCACTCGTGCCTGAACCGGTTGCAGCTGCGGAACACCCTGTCGATGGTCGACCTGGCGGACCAGTCGGCGTCGCTCATCCGGGCGGGGGCGATGGCGAACCCGATCGGGCGGTAGGCGGGCGCCGGGCACCGGCAGGTGCGGGGCTACGGCTGGAGGCGGGTGGCCGTCCAGGCTCCCTCGGCGAGGGCGTACTGCAGTCGTCGGTGCATCCGGTCACGGCTGCCGTGCCAGAACTCCACGATGTCGGGCTCGAGACGCCAGGCGACCCACCGCGCCGGGCGGGGGACGTCGTCGCCGGACTCGTCGAGCAGGTCGTTCGCGTCGTCGATCAGGTCCTGCAGTGTCCGTGGCTCGAGCACGGCCGACTGGTCCGCGATGGCCGTCGCGGCGCGTGACTTCGGGGAGCGGTCGGCGAACAGGGCGTCGGACTCGGCGTCCGACAGCCGGACGACGTGGCCCTCGAACCGGAGCTGCTGCATCGTCTCGCGCCAGTACGCCTGCAGGGCCGCGTGCGGGTTCTCGGCGAGCTGCCGGCCCTTCGGACTGTCCTCAGACGTGCCGAAGACCAGTCCGTCCGCCTCGATGCGCTTCACGTCGACGGTGCGAGCGGACACGCGGCCGTCGGCACCGGCCGTGGCGAGGGTCATCGACAACGGCTCGGAGACCTCCCGGTCCTCCGCTGCGGTCAGCCACTCGCGAGCGAGGTCGAGCGGAGACGCCGGCGGGCTGTCGAACTCGGGCAGGTGCAGGGAGTCGTCACCGGAGAGCGGAGCAGAGGACATGGACCCACCCAACCGTGCGCAGGTCGTCGACGCCCAGGAAGTCCGGTGTCCGCGCCGAGGCGGGTCACACCGCGTACCGCCGAGCGGTCCGCCGCATCGCCCGCAGCAGCAGCGGACCCGGCACCCGCAGCAGCACCCCCGGCACCAGTGCCCGCACCCTGGCCACCACCCGGACGGTGCGCCGGAAACGCCGTTCCTCCCGCGGCCCCCACGCGAAGCCGTACGCCGTGCGCACCCGCTCCGGCAGCATCCCCACCGTCACGATGCGCACCAGGGGCATCACCGACCGCACCCACAGCGGCGCGAACCGCGGGTGCAGCAGGTCACGGACGACCCCACGGGCGTCGTCGGTGACCTCGAGCCCGTCCAGCGTCCGCTGCCAGTACCGGTCGAACGCCGCCACCGAGGCCGGCCAACGCTCCGCCGGCACCCGCAGCGCGGTCGCGATCGGGGCGTAGGCGGCGAGGACCTGTTCGGCGCGGTCAGCGGAGACGCGTGTGCCGAACAGGTCGTGCGCCTGCCGGGCCGAGTCGAACAGGGTCGCGGCCACCCAGAGCTGCCGGTCGACGTCGTCGGCGCCGGCGACGGGCCGGTGCGCACGGTTGACGAAGCCCGCTGCGGTCGCCGAGTCGGATTCCGTGCCGACGACGACGGCGTAGATGAACATCAGGGTGTGGGCGAGCCGCTGCTGGGGGCGCCGGGCGAAGTCCGAGTGCCGCCGGACACCGGCCGCGACGACCGGGTCGGCGATCTGCAGCAGGATGGCGCGGCCGCCCGCGGCCACGGGCGTGCTGTCGGCGAGGAAGCGACGCAGGCGACGGTCGTGGACGCGCCCAGCAGGCGGACGGGAGGCACGGCGCGGGTCGTGTGCCGCGCCTCCAGGCCGTGGGGTGGTCACGCCGCACCCCGTCGACGTCGCGCCCGCAGGACGGGCCACAGGTCCACGGCGATCGCCGCGAGGAGCGCGACTGCGCCCAGAACCAGGGCGACCAGTGCGTACGAGGCGTCGACCGGTGCGTCACCGGTCAGGGCGAGGAGCGTCGCGACGAGCCAGATCGCGGGGAGCGGCCAGAGGCGGGTCGGCGATCCGGTGACGATCGCGACGACGACGCCGATGACGAGCAGCGGCACCCATCGCCCGGTCGGTTCGGAGCGGGCGGCGAGGTGTGCCGAGGCCGCGACCAGGAGCATCGCGGCGACCGCCACCAGCCGCGCTGCCGAGGGCATGCTGCGGACACTGGCGCGGACTCGTCGGAACACGGCCCGATGCTACCGAGCCGTGTTCCGGATGAGCCGGGTCGCGGGGAGGGTCAGAGCGGCTTCGTGCCGAGGTCGTTGCCCAGGTCGGCGCGGTCCTCGTCCTGCTCGTTCTCGTGCTCCCACAGGTCGGGCGAGCCCTCGCGCGGGGAACCGCCGGTCGGACCGTCGTCGGTGCCGTCACCGGGCTGCGGCTCCACCGTCTCGCCGGCGACCGCGTCGTTCGTCACCGTCTCGAGGGACTCCTCGGCCTCGTCCACCTCGTACGGGCCGACGTGCTCACGGTCGATGTCGTCGTCACGACGCTGGTGGGCGTCGAAGCCGTCGACGGGGCTGATGCCGGGGTCACTCATGGTGGTTCCTTTCCGTAGCGGGCTTCCTGCCTACCCGTCGGTGCTTGGCGACTGTCCGGTTTCGTGTCGTGTTCACCCGGGCGTCACCTCCCGGTCACACCGCCCCGGCAGCATCGCCGATGCTCGGGGGAGTGGAGCGCGGTCGCCGACGGGTGGTCGAGCGACCGCGCCTTCCCCGCCCGGGCCGGCTGCGCCGGTGCGCTGGCCGGTGCGCTTCGTCCGCGCCGCGGTCAGACGCGTTCGAGCAGGTCGCGCTGCTCGACGTCGGCGAGTGCCAGGGTGCGGTACCCGGCGGACTCGAAGAACACGGTGATGCGGTCTTCCTCGGTGCTCATCACCACGCCCGTGCCCCACTCGGCGTGCTCGACCCGGGCGTCCGGCGGCCAGGCGTCGTCGTTCGCACCGTCGGCCACGTGGGTGGAGGCGTCGTGGGCGGTGCCGGAGGAACAGGTGTCGCAGTTGCCGCACGGTTCCGGCAGCTCGTCGCCGAAGTAGCCGAGCAGGAACTGCCGTCGGCACCCGTTCGTCTCGGCGAGCTGCCGCATCATCGCGATGCGGGACTCCTCGACCCGTTCCCGCTCGGCCGCTCGGTCGGCGGTGGCGCGCGCCGCGTGGTCCGCGTCCTGCGGGCCGTCCGGCACCCGGGCGACACCGTCGACGTCGTCCCGCAGCGCGCCGGCGTCGAGCAGGGCGTTGAGCGCACGACCGGCGGTCCGGGCGGACAGACCAGACGCCTGCACGAGGGCGGACCGCGCGATGGAGCCGGTCGCCGGGACCGCGTCGAACACGGCCCGGACCGATGCCGGTCGTGGCGATCCGGAGGCGAAGAAGGTGCGCAGGCCGAAGTCCTCGGCGCGGTAGTGCAGGGTGGCGCCGGCCGGTTCGGCATCCCGCCCGGCCCGCCCGATCTCCTGGTAGTAGGCGTCGATCGACTCGGGGACGTCGGCGTGCACGACGTTCCGGACGTCGGGTTTGTCGATGCCCATGCCGAACGCACTCGTCGCGACCACCACGTCGACGTCGCCGTCGAGGAACCCGGTGTGCACGGCCTCGCGCTCCGCCACCCGCATGCCGGCGTGGTACGGCTGGGCCCGGCGACCGCGGGCTGCGAGGGCGTCGGCGTACTCGGTCGTCGCCGCGCGGGTGGCGACGTAGACGACCGTGGGCCCGTCGAGCTCGGCGACCTGGTCGACCACGGCCCGGCGCTTCTCGGTGTCCTCGGCGTGCCGGACCACCTCGAGCCGGATGCCGGGACGGTCGAACCCCGAGGCGAGCACGAACGGGTCGCGCATCCCGAGCCGGTCGACGATGTCGTCCCGGACCGGAGCGGAGCCCGTCGCGGTCAGGGCGAGCACCGGCGGGCGGCCGAGACGCTCCGTGACCTCGCCGAGCGCCAGGTAGTCCGGTCGGAAGTCGTGGCCCCAGGACGAGATGCAGTGGGCCTCGTCGACGGCGACCAGCGCGACCCCGGCGTCGCGGAGCCGCTCGAGCACGTCGTCCTTCACGAGCTGCTCGGGCGCCAGGAACACGTAGCCGGCTGCACCCCCGGCGACGGCGTCCCACGCATCGGCGACGTCCCGTGCCTTCTTCGTGGCGTTCAGGGCGACGGCGCGGGGTGCGTCCGGATGGTGCTCGAGCCCGACCACCTGGTCCTCCTGCAGCGCGACGAGTGGGGAGACGACCACGACGAGGCCGTCCAGCCCGAGGCCGGCGACCTGGTAGATGGCGGACTTGCCCGATCCGGTCGGCATGACGGCGAGGGCGTCGCGGCCGTCCAGCACGGCGTCGATGACGGATTCCTGGTCGGGACGGAGCTCCCAGCCGAAGACCTCGGTGGCGCGGGTACGGAGTGCAGGCTTCACCGATCCACCGTGCCGAGCAGATCCTGGAACCCTTCGCGGCGATGCGCGCAACGGCTGATGCGGCTTCCGGCGCCCGGTTGCACCAGCCTGCACCGGCCGTCCACCGAGCAGCGCTAGGCTGCGTGGCGGCCGTTGTCTCGACATCGAGCGACCCTCGATGTGGAGAGCGCGACCGGGAAACCGATGCCGATCGCACGAACCGTGCGGGAAGAAGAACAGCGTGGATCTTTTCGAGTATCAGGCCAGGGACCTCTTCGAGTCCTACGGCGTCCCCGTGTTGCAGGGGATCATCGCCGACACCCCCGAGCAGGCGAAGGCGGCGGCCGAGAAGATCGGTGGCGTCGTGGTCGTCAAGGCGCAGGTGAAGGTCGGCGGTCGCGGCAAGGCCGGTGGCGTCAAGGTCGCGAAGACCCCGGACCAGGCGTTCGAGCACGCGCAGGCCATCCTCGGCCTCGACATCAAGGGCCACACGGTCCAGCGCGTCATGGTCGCCCAGGGCGCCGACATCGCCGAGGAGTTCTACTTCTCCGTGCTGCTCGACCGCGCGAACCGCTCCTACCTCTCGCTCACCAGCGTCGAGGGCGGCATGGAGATCGAGCAGCTCGCCGTCGAGAAGCCCGAGGCGCTCGCCCGCGTCGAGGTCGACCCGCTCACAGGCATCGACAAGGCAGCCGCGCTCGAGATCGCCACGCAGGCGAACTTCCCGGAGTCGCTCCGCGATCAGGTCGCCGACGTCTTCGTGAAGCTCTACGACGTCTACAAGGGCGAGGACGCGACCCTCGTCGAGGTGAACCCGCTCGTCCGCACCGGCGACGGCCAGATCCTGGCACTCGACGGCAAGGTCTCGCTCGACGAGAACGCCGACTTCCGGCACGAGGGCCACAAGCAGCTCGAGGACACCGCCAGCGAGGACCCGCTCGAGGCCAAGGCGAAGGCCCACGGGCTGAACTACGTCAAGCTCGACGGCCAGGTCGGCGTCATCGGCAACGGCGCGGGGCTCGTCATGTCGACGCTCGACGTCGTCGCCTACGCCGGTGAGCGCCACGGCGGCGTGAAGCCCGCCAACTTCCTCGACATCGGCGGCGGTGCTTCGGCCGAGGTGATGGCCAACGGCCTCGACGTCATCCTCGGTGACCCGCAGGTGAAGAGCGTCTTCGTGAACGTCTTCGGCGGCATCACCGCCTGCGACGCCGTCGCGAACGGCATCGTCGCCGCGCTCGGCATCCTCGGCGACGCGGCCACCAAGCCGCTCGTCGTGCGCCTCGACGGCAACAACGTGGAAGAGGGTCGCCGGATCCTGGCGGAGGCAGCGCACCCGCTCGTCACCGTCGCCGCGACCATGGACGATGCGGCCGAGAAGGCCGCCGAACTCGCCGCCGCAGCGGCCTGAAGGGACTGACCATGTCGATCTTCCTCAACAAGGACTCCAAGGTCATCGTCCAGGGCATCACCGGTGGCGAGGGCACGAAGCACACCGCCCTGATGCTCAAGGCCGGTACGAACGTCGTCGGCGGTGTCAACGCCCGCAAGGCCGGCACCACCGTCACCCACGGCGACGTGTCGCTGCCGGTCTTCGGCACCGTCCGCGAGGCCATCGACACCACCGGTGCCGACGTCTCGATCGTCTTCGTCCCGCCGGCCTTCGCGAAGGACGCCGTGCTCGAGGCCATCGACGCCGAGATCCCGCTCGTCGTCGTCATCACCGAGGGCATCCCCGTGCAGGACTCGGCCGAGTTCTGGGCGCACGCCAAGGCGAAGGGCGGCGCGACCCGGATCATCGGCCCGAACTGCCCCGGCATCATCACCCCGGGGGAGTCGCTCGTCGGCATCACCCCGGCGACGATCACCGGCAAGGGCCCGATCGGACTCGTCTCGAAGTCCGGCACCCTGACCTACCAGATGATGTACGAGCTCCGTGACCTGGGCTTCTCGACCGCCATCGGCATCGGCGGTGACCCGGTCATCGGCACGACGCACATCGACGCGCTCGCCGCGTTCGAGGCCGACCCGGAGACCGAGGCCATCGTGATGATCGGTGAGATCGGTGGCGACGCGGAAGAGCGTGCAGCCGAGTTCATCAAGGCGCACGTCACCAAGCCCGTCGTCGGTTACGTCGCGGGCTTCACCGCTCCGGAGGGCAAGACGATGGGCCACGCCGGCGCGATCGTGTCCGGTTCGGCCGGCACGGCCGAGGCGAAGAAGCAGGCGCTCGAGGCCGCCGGGGTCAAGGTCGGCAAGACGCCGTCCGAGACCGCCGCGCTGCTGCGCGAGGTCGTCGCCGCTCGCTAGCGGTTCGTCCTCCCGCAAAACACCGGTGTTCGTCGATTGAACCGCGTCCTGCGCGTGTTCGTCCTGCGAACACCGGTGTTTTGCGTCGGCAGCCGCGCGGCTCCAGGGTGCCCGCGCGAGGGGCACGTATCCTCGCTGCGATGAACCGCCTGGGAACCGCTCTGCTCGCCGCGATCGAGGCGGTCGTGACGGTCGGCGTCGGCATCGGGATCGCCCTCGTGCCCCTGACGCTGCTCTGGGGGTTCGAGTACGGCCTGCAGGTCGACTGGGACGTCTTCTGGAAGGCCACCGGCAGCGTCTGGCTCGTCGGCCACGGCGTCGACGTCTCGTTCCTGCTCGGGTCCGCCCTGGCGAAGAGCACCGGGGTCAGCGGCGCCGCCGATCCCATCCACGTGACCCTCGCCGCGCTCGGGTTCGCGGTCGTCACCGCCTGGCTCGGTGCCCGCGCCGGTCGTCGGTTCGCGGAGACCGAGCACCGCACCACCGGGCTCCTGGTCGGCACCGCGGTCGTCGCGGTCCTCGGCCTGGCCGTCGCCCTGTCGTCGACGTCCGCCGCCACCCGCCCGACCATCTGGCAGGCCGTGGTGCTGCCAGCACTCTGGTTCGGGATCCCGGCACTCGTGACCTCCGAGGTCTGCCGGCGTCGCCGCGGCATGCCGGCCGACGCCGGGACCCAGCGGGTCATCGACCTGCTCGACCGCGTCCCGGCGGTCTGGCGTGCCGTCGCCACGTTCGGTCTGCGCGCCGGGACCGCCGCGACCGCCGTGGTCGTCGGGGTCGCCGCGGTGCTGGTCGGCCTGCTCCTCTTCACCTCGTTCGCCGAGGTCATCACCCTCTACGAGCAGTCGCACGCCGGCGTCATCGGCGGGATCGCGCTCACCGTCGGGCAGCTCGCGTTCCTGCCGGACTTCGTCGGGTGGGCGACCTCGTGGCTGATCGGCCCCGGTTTCGCGATCGGCACCGGGTCGAGCGTGTCCCCGATCGCGACGACCCTGGGCCCCATCCCCGGTCTGCCGGTCTTCGGCGCGCTGCCGACCTCGGGGCACACCTTCGGGCTCGTCTGGATCCTCGTGCCGGTCATCGCCGGGTTCGCGGTCGGCGGGTCGATGCGGCCGCGGCTGGTGCGCGCACTGGGCGCCGCCGACTCCGCGCTGCACCGTGCGCTCGGCGGTGTCGTCGCAGGACTCGTGGCCGGTGTGCTCACGGGGCTGATCGCCTGGGTGTCGTCCGGCTCGTTCGGCCCCGGGCGCCTGGCCGACGTCGGCCCGAACGCCCTCGCGGTCGGTGGGTTCGCCGCGCTCGAGGTCGGCCTGCCGGCGATCATCGCCCTCGCCGCGGGCAGCGACCTCGTCCGGCTGCCGGACCGCGGCTGGACGCGCGAGCGCTGGACCGAGGTCGACGACGACGACACGGCGCGCGACGGGGTCGACGTCGGTGAGGGTTCCCTGCTCGCCGCACTCGACCAGGCCGGGGCCGGGCGCACCACCGACGTGCACCGCTTCGTGGTCGAGGAGTCCCACGACGGGTCAACCGCTGCACGATCCCGCGCAGCGACCGAGCACGTGACCGAGCCGATCGGCACCGAGCCGGTCACCGACGAGCCCGCCGAAGCGGACCCGGCACCCGAACGGCCCGCACCCGCACCCCCGTCCGTCGCACCGCGCGCTGGCGACACCGAGCACGACGTCGAACTCCCCGACTGGGCGAAGACCGACGCCGTGGCTTCCGAACGCCTGGCCGCCGAGCCCGGGCCGCCGCGCCGGAGTGCCGGGCGTGCGGCGCTCAGTGGTCTCCGCGACCGTCTCGCGGGCGCTGCCGACGGCATCCGCGGCCGGGCCGGCGAGCTCCGCGACCGCGTGACGGGGTCCGACGCCGAACCGCAGCAGCTCAGCCCCGAGCAGCCCAGCCCCGAGCGACCCGCAGCGCCCGCCCCGGCAGCTGCACCCACCCCGGTGCCCACCGACGCCCAGCCCGCGTTCCCGTGGAGCACCGAGGAGTTCGTCGCCGGCCGCGACGACGTGGACGTGACGGCCGAGGCGGACCGCTTGGACGTCGCGCCCGACACCCGAGCGTCCGCCTCGAAGCCGGCGGAGCCGTCCCGCCCGGCGAAGTGGGACGTCACCGACCAGATCCCCGAGGACGAGCTGCCCTGGTGGCGGCAGCCGAAGGACGACCGGTAACAGCGCCCGTCGGGTCCGTGCCTGCCGGTAGGGTTGGTGCCGTGCTCGAACTGGTCGTCCTGATCTCCGGTACCGGGTCGAACCTCCGAGCCCTGCTCGAAGCGACCTTCGACGCCGAGTACCCCGCCCGTGTCGTCGCCATCGGTGCCGACCGTGACGCCGAGGGCCTCGGCCTGGGCGAGGAGTTCTCGATCCCGACCTTCACGGTGCCGTTCACCCGCTACGACTCGCGCGCCGAGTGGGGCCAGGCCCTGGCGGAGCAGATCCGCCCGTGGTCGCCCGACCTGCTCGTGCTCTCCGGCCTCATGCGCCTGCTGCCCCCGGCCGTGGTGTCCGAGTTCGCCCCGGGGATCATCAACACCCACCCGGCCTACCTGCCCGAGTTCCCCGGTGCCCACGGCGTGCGGGACGCCCTCGCCGCCGGCGTCACCGAGACCGGTGCGAGCGTGATCGCGGTCGACGACGGCGTCGACACGGGCCCGATCCTCGCCCAGGAACGCATCCCGGTGCTGCCGGGCGACACCGAGTCGACGCTGCACGACCGCATCAAGCCGGTCGAGCGCCGCCTGCTCATCCAGACCATCCTCGACATCGCCAACGGCACCACCGACCTGAAGGGCACCCCGAGCGCATGAGCGTGCACGCAGCCGACCCCAGCCTCTACCGCGACCGCGACGTGGTCCCGGTCCGCCGTGCACTGATCTCGGTGAGCGACAAGTCCGGCCTGCTCGAGCTCGCCGGCGCCCTGGCCGACTCCGGGGTCGAGATCGTGTCGACCGGCTCCACCGCGCAGACCATCCGCGACGCCGGGTACGCCGTGACCGACGTCGCGAGCGTCACCGGTTTCCCCGAGTCGCTCGACGGCCGGGTGAAGACCCTGCACCCGTCGGTGCACGCCGGCCTGCTCGCCGACCTGCGGCTCGAGTCGCACGAGCAGCAGCTCGCCGACCTCGACATCGCGCCGTTCGAGCTCGTCGTCGTGAACCTCTACCCGTTCGTCGAGACCGTGGCGTCGGGTGCCGACACCGCGACCGTGGTCGAGAACGTCGACATCGGCGGCCCGGCGATGGTCCGTGCGTCGGCGAAGAACCACCCGAACGTGGCGATCGTCGTGTCCCCGGCGTCCTACCCCGAGGTCGTCGAGGCCGTGCGTGCCGGCGGCACCACGCTCGAGCTCCGGAAGCGCCTCGCCGCCCAGGCCTTCGCGCACACCGCCGCCTACGACACCGCGGTGGCGTCCTACTTCGCGAGCGACGTCGTCACCGCCGCCGCAGCCCCGACGACCGCCGGCGACATCCGGACCCCGGGTACCTTCGACGAACACCTGTCCTTCGGTGCCGAGCTGTCGGCGACCCTGCGCTACGGCGAGAACGCGCACCAGGCCGCGGCGCTCTACACGTCGACGGACGGCACCGGCATCGCCCAGGCGACGCAGCTGCACGGCAAGGAGATGTCGTACAACAACTACGTCGACGCCGACGCTGCGGTCCGTGCGGCCTTCGACTTCGACGAGCCCGCCGTCGCGATCATCAAGCACGCCAACCCGTGCGGCATCGCGATCGCCCCGTCCGACGCCGCCGACCCCATCGCCTCGGCCCACGCCGCCGCACACGCCTGCGATCCGCTCTCGGCGTTCGGCGGGGTCATCGCCGCGAACCGCCCGGTCACCGTGGCCATGGCCGAGACCGTGAAGGACATCTTCACCGAGGTGGTCGTCGCCCCCGGGTTCGACCCCGAGGCCCTCGAGATCCTGTCGCGCAAGAAGAACATCCGCCTGCTCACGCTGCCGGCCGACTTCGCGCTCGCCGACCGCGAGGTCAAGCAGATCTCCGGCGGGTTCCTGGTGCAGGACGCCGACCGCTTCACCGGCTTCGACCAGGCCACGTGGACCCTGGTCGCCGGCGAGCCCGCGGACGAGCAGACCCTCGCCGACCTGGCCTTCGCGTGGCGTGCGAGCCGTTCGGTGAAGTCGAACGCGATCCTGCTGGCGAACCGGGGCGCGAGCGTCGGCGTCGGCATGGGCCAGGTCAACCGGGTCGACTCGTGCCACCTCGCCGTGAACCGTGCGGGGGACCGGGCGACCGGCAGTGTCGCGGCGTCGGACGCGTTCTTCCCGTTCGCCGACGGCCTGCAGGTGCTGCTCGACGCTGGTGTCCGTGCGGTGGCGCAGCCCGGTGGCAGCGTCCGCGACGACGAGGTCATCGCTGCGGCGAAGGCAGCCGGCGTCACGATGTACTTCACGAGCGAGCGCCATTTCTTCCACTGATGTGAACAATCGGTGGCGAACCATTGCGCGCCGTGAGTCACTGTGAATAGTCTGTAAGGCTCCGCGGCAGGCAGCCGACGATCCCTCGGGACCGGCGGCACCGCGGACACAACGGTGACGAAGACGACGACTGGAGTGACGATGGACAACATGACCGGAACCGTGGCGACGGCCGCCCGTGCAGGTCTCGTGTCCGTCGCGGGGACCGCTCCCGCACGGCGATCCCCGATCGCACCGCGACCCCGCGTCGCGGCCGCCGTCGAGTCGGGCCGTTCCCACGGCCCCGCGGCGTAGCACCACCGGCGTCCGCGAACCACCCGCCTGAACCCGGGGGACGATTGTCCCTCGGTGCCTCCGGCCCGACCGACGTCACGCGAGTGACGGCGGAGACGCGACCACGCGCCCGGCCGATGATCACCACGCAACGCCACACCGAGCCTCCAGGCCGAAGCCGCGCGACGCAAGCAAGCAAGCAGCAAGCAAGCAAGCAAGCAAGCAAGCACGCAAGCAAGCAAGCAGCAAGCAAGCAAGCACCGCGCAGCGCGACCCGGGGACCCGGCAGACGCATGAGGACGCAACGCATGTCCAAGTCGCCCACCACGGCGCGCCCGTCCACCTTCCGTGCGATCGCGCGGATCTACCCCTACGTGAGGCCCTACAAGGGGCGCCTCATCGGCGGCATGGCCGCAGCGATGGGAGCCTCCCTCGTGGCGCTCGCAATCCCCTACGTGCTGCAGTGGCTCGTCGACGGTCCGCTGTCGTCGCGCGACTCCTCCCAGATCTGGCCCGCCGGGCTCGGGGTGCTCGCCCTCGGTGCGCTCGAGGCGTTCTTCATCGCCTCGCGCCGCCGCCTGGTGATGCGTCCCTCGACCCGCATCGAGACGAGCATGCGCAACTCGCTCTACGCGAAGCTGCAGGACCTGCCGGTCGCGTTCCACGACCGCTGGGAGTCCGGGCAGCTGCTGTCCCGTTCCGTGTCGGACCTGTCCCTGATCCGCCGCTGGCTGGCGTTCGGTGTCGTCCTGCTCGTGGTCAACGCCGTGACGATCGTCGTCGGTTTCGTCGTGCTCTTCACCTTCGGGTGGATGCTCGGCCTGATCTTCCTGATCGCCTCGATCCCGCTGTGGATCAACGGCCTGCTGTTCGAGCGCCGGTACTCCGCCGTCGCCCGCCGCAGCCAGGACCAGGTCGGTGACCTCGCCACGAGCGTCGAGCAGTCGGTGCACGGCATCCGCGTGCTCAAGGCCTTCGGTCGTGGCGGCGCGAAGCTCGAGGAGTTCAGCGAGCAGGCCGAGGCCCTGCGCGGCACCGAGATCAAGAAGGCGAAGGCCATCGCGGGCATCTGGCTGTGGTTGCTGCTCGTGCCGGACGTCGCGTTCGCCCTCTGCCTGCTGGCGGGCATCTACCTGGCATCGCAGGGACAGCTCACCGTCGGCCAGTTGTTCGCGTTCTTCGCGACGGCGACGGTGCTGCGGTTCCCGATCGAGTCGATCGGGTTCCTGCTCTCGATGACGTTCGACACCCGCACCGCGGTCGACCGCTTCTTCGAGGTGATGGACTCCGAGAACACGATCACGGACCCGGAACACCCGAAGACGATCGCCCAGCCGCACGGCGCCCTGTCGTTCAACGGCGTGCACTTCCGCTACCAGGACTCCGCACCGCAGTACCCGGACCTGATCAACGGCGTCGAACTGCAGCTGCAGCCGGGCGAGACCATGGCGCTCGTCGGGCTCACCGGCTGCGGCAAGACGACGCTGCTCTCGCTCGTCCCGCGCCTGTACGACGTGACCGGTGGTTCGGTGACGATCGACGGGGTCGACATCCGCGACCTCACCCGCGAGGAGCTGCGCCGCCACGTCGGTGTCGCCTTCGAGGACGCCACCCTGTTCTCGTCGACGGTGCGCGAGAACGTGTTGCTGGGTCGGCCGGACGTCCACGGTGACGAGGCCGAGGCGCTGATGCGCGAGGCGCTCGACATCGCGCAGGCGTCCTTCGTGGACGACCTGCCCGACGGCGTCGACACCCGGGTCGGTGAAGAGGGGCTGTCGCTGTCCGGTGGGCAGCGCCAGCGCCTGGCGCTCGCCCGCGCGATCGCCGCACGGCCGTCGGTCCTGGTGCTCGACGACCCGCTGTCGGCCCTCGACGTCGACACCGAGGCGCGGGTCGAGGCGGGCCTCCGCCGCGTGCTCGCCGAGACCACGTCGCTCATCGTGGCGCACCGTCCGTCGACGGTGACGCTGGCCGACCGGGTCGCCCTGATGGAGAACGGCGTCGTCACGGCCGTCGGGACCCACCACGACCTGATGGCCACCAACGAGCACTACCGCTACGTCATCTCGTCGCTCGACGACGACGACCAGACCGCACGACAGGAGGCGATGGCATGAGCCAGCAGACCGACCAGAACCTGCCTGGGCCCACGCCTGCCGGTTCCGACGCGTCGCGCAGCGACGTGGCGGCCGAGCAGGTGGGGAGAGGCACGGCGTCCGTCCCGCAGGAAGCTCCGGACGAGCAGTCTGCCGCGCCCGTCACCGCCTCGATCACCACCATGGGCGTGCGCGGCGAGGAGCGTGAGGACTTCACGAAGGCCGAGAGCAAGCGCCTGCGGCGCCGCTCCCTCGCCCTGCTCGGGTCCCTCGCCGCACCGCTGAAGCTCCGGCTGGTGCTGCTCGGCATCGTGGTCGTGGTCTCGACCGCGGGGACCGTCGCTGGTCCGGCGCTCATCGCGTGGGGCATCGACAACGCCCTGCCCGCGGTGATGGACCAGAACGACTGGGTGCCGGCGTTCGGGGTCGTCGCGACGTACATCGTCGTGGCCGTCCTCGGTGCGGTGTTGACGGCCTGGTACACGGTGCTCGCGGCACGGATCAGCCAGGCGATCCTGTTCGACCTGCGCAAGCGGGTGTTCCTGCACACGCAGCGGCTGTCGCTCGAGTTCCACGAGACCTACACGTCGGGCCGGATCATCTCGCGTCAGACGAGTGACCTCGACTCGATCCGCGAGCTGCTCGACTCCGGGCTGAACCAGCTCATCCAGGGCGTGCTCTACATGGTGTTCACCGCCGTGGCCCTGGTGCTGCTCGACCCGACGTCCGGGCTCGTGCTCGCGGTGTCGCTCGTGCCGCTCTGGTTCCTGATCCGCTGGTTCCAGACGAACTCGCAGACGCTGTTCCGCTCCACCCGTGTCACCTCGGCGCGCGTGATCGTGCACTTCGTCGAGACGATGACGGGCATCCGCGCGGTGCAGGCGTTCCGCAAGGAGTCCCGCAACCGTGACGAGTACGGCGGCTACGTCGAGGACTACCGGGTGGCGAACACGAAGGTGTTCAACCTGTTCGGGACCTTCGACCCGGTGCTCGTGCTCATCGGCAACGCGACGCTCGCCGCGGTCGTCATCGTCGGCGGCTTCCGGATCGTCGGCGGGACGCTCGAGGTCGGTGCGCTGCTCGCGGTCGCGCTGTACGCCAAGCGCTTCTTCGACCCGGCGCAGGAACTCGCGATGTTCTACAACGGGTACCAGTCGGCTTCGGCGGCGATGGAGAAGATCTCCGGCGTCCTCGAGGAACGGCCGAGCGTGCCGGACCCCGTGAAGCCGACCCGTCTGGCGGACGCCACCGGGAAGATGGACTTCGACGACGTCGTCTTCGCCTACAACAAGGGCAAGGTCGTGCTGCCGGAGTTCGACCTGCACATCCCGGCGGGGCAGACCATCGCCCTCGTCGGGTCCACCGGTGCCGGCAAGTCGACGCTCGCCAAGCTCATGGCGCGCTTCTACGACCCGACCCAGGGCTCGGTCAAGCTCGACGGTGTGGACCTGCGCGACCTCGACACGAAGGACATGCGCCGCGCGATCGTCATGGTCACACAGGAGGCGTACCTGTTCTCCGGCACCGTCGCGGACAACATCGCGCTCGGCAAGCCCGGGGCGTCGCGCGCGGAGATCGAGGCGTCGGCCAAGGCGGTCGGCGCGCACGAGTTCATCATGGCGCTGCCCGACGGGTACGACACCGACGTGAACAAGCGCGGTGGTCGTGTCTCGGCGGGCCAGCGGCAGCTGCTCTCGTTCGCGCGGGCGTTCATCGCGGACCCGAAGGTGCTCATCCTCGACGAAGCCACTGCGTCGCTCGACATCCCCTCGGAGCGACTGGTGCAAGAAGGTCTGGAGACCCTGCTCGCCGACCGTACCGCGGTGATCATCGCGCACCGGTTGTCCACCGTCGCGATCGCGCACCGGGTGCTCGTGATGGAGCACGGGAAGATCGTCGAGGACGGCACCCCCGCCGACCTCATCGCCGGCACCGGGCGGTTCGCCCAGCTGCACGCGGCCTGGCGCGACTCGCTCGTCTAGGCCCCGGTCGGGCTGCACCACGTGGTTGGCTTGCTCCATGAGCAACGACAGCGTGGTGCAGCCCGGCGGCGTCGCCCTGCACGACCCCTTCTACGGTGCCCCCTTCGCCGAGGCCGTCCGACGGTTCTGGAAGAAGTACACCGTGTTCACCGGGCGGGCATCGCGCGCCGAGTTCTGGTGGTGGTGGCTGACGTCGTTCGCGATCGGGCTCGTGCTGCAGCTCGTCCCGCAGGTGTTCACGCCGGACACCCCGGTGCTCGAGAACCCCGTCGGCTCGTACCTGTTCATGCTGTGGGTGCTCGCGACGCTCATCGGCTCGCTCGGCCTCGGCGCCCGACGCCTGCACGACGCGAACCTCTCCGGCTTCTGGCAGTTCCTGCACATCGTGCCGGGCATCGGCTCGCTGATCGTGTACGTCCTGTGCCTGCTGCCCGCGAACCCGAAGGGTGCGCGCTTCGACCGCTGACGGTCGGTCGGTCGGCCGATCCGCCGGCCGACCCGCGTCGCCGGGGGATCAGAACGGGTCGTCCGCATCCGTGGCGGGCGACCAGCGCGCACGACGCATGTCGAGCCTCCAGGTCGACGTCCCCTGCACGAGCGGCGTCCCCTCGACGCGGTAGTGCTCGAGTGCCCTGGCCTCGTGGCGGAGCGGCGGGTGCCCACCCGCGCGCACCACGCGCCACCAGGGCAGGTCGGCGCCCTCGTGCGCCATCACCTTGCCGACGGCCCGCGACGCCCGCGATCCGAGGGCTGCTGCGACGTCGCCGTACGTCATGACGTGGCCGGGCGGGATCATCCGGACAACCTCGGCGACGGCGGCGCCGAAGTCGACGGCCGCCCCGGACTCGCTGACCGTGGCGTCGGACGGCGCCGTGTCGTCGGAGAGCACGTCGTCGGAGCGTGCTAGAGCGTCAGGACCGCGAAGTGGTCGCCGTACTGGGTCTCGCGCACGACCTCGAAGCCCACGGCGCGGAAGAACGCCTCGGGGCTGTCGTCGCCACCCGGTTCGTACACGACCGTGAGCCGCTCGAACCCACGGCTGCGGGCCTCGTCCGCCAGACCGTGCACGGCGAAGCGGCCGACACCGCGGCCCTGCGCGCTGGCCGCCACGTTGACGCGCCAGATGCAGCTGCGCAGCTCTTCCTGCGCGTTGTCGGCGTCGAACGAGCCGATGATCAGGCCGAGGACCTCGTCGTCGTCGAGGACGACACGGGTCCACGCGGAGCTCGGCTTGACGTCGGACTCGGCGACCCCGTAGGTGGTCGGCTGCACGAACTGTTCCTGGCCCGGCTTGAGCGTCAGGGAGTTGGCCGCGGCAGCGGTCTTCGCGGAGAGTTCTTCCAGGCGCAGGTCGGACATGCGGCCAGGCTAACGGTGCGACCCCTGTGGGGGCCAGTGACGACGGCAGACCGAGACCGCACCGTTGTCACGGTATCGTCGCGGCATGGCAGAGCATCGACGGGGAGCGAACCTCCCGTCGATCGGCGGGTTCAACCGCACGGTGGTCCTCGATGCCGTCCGCCGCTCACCCGACGGCCTGAGCCGCGTCGAACTCGCAGCCCGCACGGGGCTCAGCGCGCAGACCGTGTCGAACGTCACCCGGTTCCTGATCGAGGCCGGGATGATCGCGGAGTCCGGCACCGTCGTCTCGGGTCGCGGCAAGCCCCGTACCATCCTGCGGCTCGAACCGGGCAGCCGGTACGCGGTCGGCGTGCACGTCGATCCGGCGGTCGTCACCTACGTGCTGCTCGACCTCGCCGGCACCGTCGTGGCCGCGTCCACGACCTCGACCCCGACCGCCGACGATCCGTCTCAGGTGGTGCGCACCATCGCCTCGGCCGTCGACGGGCTCGTGGCCGACGCCGGGGTCGCCGTCGAGAGCGTGCTGGGCGTCGGGATCGCGAGCCCCGGACCCATCGACGTCGAGGCGGGCATCGTGGTCGACCCGCCGTTCCTGCCCCGCTGGCGGGACGTGCCCCTGCGCGACGCGGTCGCCGAGGCCACCGGCTACCCGGTGCTGCTCGAGAAGGACGTGACGGCCGCCGCGGTCGGCGAGATGTTCCTGGCGGGGGAGTCTTCGGCGCGGAACTTCGCGTTCGTGTACTTCGGCACCGGGTTCGGCGTCGGGCTCGTCGTCGACCACGAACCCGTGCGCGGCGTGGGGTCGAACGCGGGCGACGCCGGGCACATCATGGTCGACCAGGGCTCGCTGGCCGGCACCCCGGACGGTTCGGGTACGCGCGGTGAGGTCGGTGCCGCCGTCGCACCGGACCGGCTGGTCCGGGTCGCGCGGTCGCGGGGGCTGGCGTTGTCGGGCGGCGGCGCTGCAGCCGACTCGGTCGACGCCGTGGACGCCGCGTGGGACGAGCTCGCGGCAGCCATCGCCGCCGGGGACGACACCGCCGTCACGCTCGCCGCCGAGGCCGGCACCGTGATGGGCAACGCCGTCGTCCTCATCGTGAACCTGCTCGACGTCGACCGCGTGGTGTTCGGCGGGCCGTTCTGGTCCCGCATCGCGAGCGCCGCCCTGCCGGCGGCGCGGACCGCCATCGTCGGGTCGCCGCTGCTCGTGCCGAAGCACCCGGTGCAGGTGGTCGAGAGCGACCGTGGGGCCGACGTCGCCGCGGTCGGTGCCGCGTGCCTGGTGCTCGACGCCGCCCTGTCACCGCGGGCGAGCGCCCTCCTCATCCGGCGCTGACGACGCGGTTCATCGGGCGCTGACGGCGCGGTCGGCGGGCGGCCTGGCCGGTCGGTGTGGACCACCACGGCCCGCTACGCTGCGGAACGATGATCCGCCAGGTGCGCGGAGGACGGTGGGGGACGCATGACGGACAGCACGGACGACACGAACGGCACGATGGATCCGCGGTGGGCGAAGGTGCGCCCGCTCGTGTTCCGGACGATCATCGGCGCGGTCGTCGCCGCGGGCCTGGTCGGCATCGCCGCGGTGCTGCTCGGTGACTTCGGCATGGTCGCGGTGCAGCTGCTCCTGACGATCGTCGTGGTCGTCGTCTTCGCGCTGCTGTCCTGGTACGACGCCGACGTCTCGTCCAGGCGGTCGGGGACGTTCGCGTTCGCGAGCATCGCCACGTCGATGTACCTGCTCGTCGCCGGCCTGTACAAGGTGTGGATCGTCCCCACGGGGGTCGACGGTGACGGCATCTGGTTCGTCGTGGAGCACTTCTGGCACTGGATGTGGCTCGTCGGCGTCGCACGCGTGGCGCTCCTGCACGTGCACCTGCTGCTCGTCATCCACCGGCGCTACCCGACGCCCGCTCTGCAGGTCGTCGCCAAGGCCACCGTCGGCGTGATCGCCCTGCTCGCCCTGCTGCTGTCGATCCCGCTGCTCGCACCGGACGTCGACTACGCGCGGGGCTACTGGCGACTCGTCTGGGTGGTCGTGATCCTCGACCTGCTCGGGACCGTCGTGGTCCCGCTGAGCAACGCGCTGTTCCGCCCGCGGGGCGCCCTCCCGTCGGCGACGTGGCCGGTGCCCGAGCAGCAGCCGGCGTGGAGCTCGACGCCGACGCCGGCCGCTCCCGCACCTGCACCCGAGGTCCCGCTGCCGCCCGCTCCCGCACCTGCGCCCGCTCCCGCCTCCACCCCCGGTCCCGCGCCCGAAACGGTCGTCGCGTCCGACGGGCGTCGCTACGCGTCCCGTCCGTCGGCCTCCCGCGCCCTGGCCTGGCCGCGCTACGTCGACGGCACGCCCCTGCCCGCACTCCCCGACGGCACTCCGGACTTCTCGGAGGTCACCGAGCGCTGACACCTCGAGCAACACGTGTGCAGAAGACGTCGGGTTCGCCATGCGGACCCGACGTCTTCTGCTCACCATGTGCGGTAGGCGCGACCGCAGGGCGGACGGGAGGCGCGGTGCGGGGCCGCCCCGCGCCTCCCGTCCGCCCTCCGTGCGTCCAGAGCGCCGGGCGCGGCCCGGGGACACCGCGCGTTCACCGACCGGCCACCGGCCGGACGCCTGGGTGCTGAACAGTCGTGCAGGTCCCGCCCTCCTCTTCCCCGAGCACCCGAGAAGGACCCTGCATGCGCGCTCCCGCCCTGCGCCCGCCCACACTCCGCATCGGCGCCGCCATCGCGGCCGCCCTGGTCGTCGCCACCGGTGTCGTCACGGCCAGCCCGGCGCTCGCCGCCGTCGGGGACGACGACCCGGCCGTCGGGGCCGTCGCGGCCAACGGCCTCGTCGTGAACGAGGTCGAGTCGAACGGCGACGACACCGACTGGGTGGAGTTGAAGAACACCTCGGGCGCCGCGATCGACCTGACCGGGTACGCGTTCCTCGACAACGACAGCTCGCACGACGCGTACGTCCTGCCGAGCGGCTCGACCATCGCCGCCGGCGGGTACTTCGTCGTCGACCAGCTGTCCGCGACCGCCCCGGGCTTCGACTTCGGACTCGGCGGCGCCGACACCGCACGCCTCTACGACCCCGCCGGTGACCTGGTGCTCCGGTACGCGTGGACGACCCACGCGGGTGTCACCTACGGTCGCTGCGCCGACGGCGTCGGGACACTCGTCGACACCACGGCCTCGACCAAGGGCGCGGCGAACGACTGCTCCTCACCGGTGCGGATCAACGAGGTCGAGTCGCAGGACGGCACCCCCGGCGACTGGGTGGAGCTGACCAACACCGGCAGCACCGCCGTGGACCTCGGCGGGTACGTGTTCAAGGACAGCGAGGACGACCACGCCTCCACGATCCCCGCGGGCACGACCGTCGCGGCCGGGGGCTTCACGGTGCTCGACGAGTCGGACTTCGGGTTCGGACTCGGCAAGGCGGACTCCGCCCGGCTGTTCGATGCCCGGGGCACGGCCGTGGACTCGACCTCGTGGACGGCGCACGCGAGCACGACGTACGGCCGCAACCCCGACGGCACCGGTGACTTCGCCGAGACCTCGGCACCCACGAAGGGCCTGGCGAACACGTTCGCCGGCGTCGTCACCGCCGAGGTCTGGCCCGGCGGCCCGGACGAGACCGTGCTCGACGACGAGGCCACCTTCACCGGTGACCTGAGCGGCCTCGACTGGACGACGTCGAAGTCCTCGCGGGACGGGCAGCTCTGGGCCGTGCAGAACGGCGACGGGCTGCTCTACCACCTGACCTCGGACGGCACCGGTGGCTGGGCGCCGTCGAACGCCGCCGGCACCGACCTGCGCTACGCCGACGGCACGGGCACCCCGGACGCCGAGGGCGTCACCGTCACGAGTGACGACCCCGGTGCCGTCTACGTGTCGACCGAGCGGAACAACGACGTGTCGAGCACGAGCCGCCCGTCGGTCCTGCGCTACGCCACCACCGACGGCTCCGAGGCAACGCTCCGGGCGACCGACGAGTGGAACCTCGCGGCGGACTTCCCCGGGCTCGGCGCCAACGCGGGCCTCGAGGGCATCACCTGGGTCCCCGATGCCTGGCTCACCGCGCACGGCTTCGCCGACGAGCGCACCGGCACCGCCTACGCGCCGTCGGCCTACGCCGGGCACGGCGACGGCCTGTTCTTCGTCGGGGTCGAGGGCACCGCGAGCGTGTACGCCTACGCCCTGATGGACGACGGGTCCTCGGCACGGGTCGCCACCATCGCGACGTCGCTCGCCGTGGTCGCCGACGTGCAGTTCGACCCGACGCTCGACGCGCTCTGGGTGGTCTGCGACGAGGTGTGCTCCGGCCGCACCGCGCTGTACGAGGTGACGGACGGGGCCTTCGCCGCCTCGACGCTGTACGAGGCGCCCTCGGCCGCCGACCGCACGCTCGCCAACGAGGGCTTCGCGATCTCGGGCGTCTGCACCGACGGGGAGCGCCCGACGTTCTACGCGGACGACAACGACACGGACGGGTTCTCGCTCCGCACGGGGACGTACCCGTGCGAGGGCGGCGACACGGACCCGGGCACCGACCCGACGCCGGTGCCGACGCCGACGCCGACGCCGGGTGACGGCGGTCAGACGCCGACCCCGAGCCCGACCCCGGGTGGGACGCCGACCGGTGGCCCGACGACCGGCCCCTCGGCTGCGCCGGTCGTGCCGGTGGCGCCGTCGGAGTCGCTGTTGACGGAGACGAACCGTGGTGGGGTGTCCGCTCCGGCGTCGGCTCGTGCGGGGGAGACGATCACGGTGACGGTCGGCACGGCGTCGACCGGTGACACGGTCAACGTGTGGCTGTTCTCGACCCCGACGCTGATCGGTACGGCTACGGTCGCATCCGACGGGACGGTTCGGGTGACGATCCCCGCGGACACGATGGCTGGGGTGCACCGGTTGGCGGTGACGGCTGCGGACGGGTCACTGATCGGGTGGACCCCGATCACGATCACGGTTGATGGTCAGTTGGCGTTCACGGGTGCCGAGGGGCTCGGTGCCGGTGCGCTGGTGGCGTTCCTGCTGCTCGCGGCGGGTGCGGGTGTGCTGATCGTGCGTCGCCGACGTCGGGCTGCGGCTGCGGAGTAGTCCCCACGCCCCACGGGGGTGGATGGTGTGCAGCAATGGTCGGGTCCGCAGTGGGACCCGACCATTGCTGCACACCATGGGTGGTGGAGGCGCCCCCAGGGCGGCCTGGAGGCGCGGTGCGGGGCCGGCACGCGCCTCCAGACCGGTGGGTGGTCGCGTTCAGTGTTCGGCGTCGTGCATGGTCTGGTCGTCGTCCTGACCGGGGATCGCGTCCTTCGTGGTCCAGCCGTACCAGCGGCCGTCGATCTCGGTGACCGCGCGACCGTCGCCGCAGGTGACGAGGCCCTTGGTCGGGAGTTCCTCCGGCATGAAGTCCGCGGTCATCGCCGTGCCGCCGTACGACTCGTCGAGCGGGGTGCAGTCGTCCACGTCGACGCCGTCCTTCGACGCGAACCCGATGACGTAGCCCGGCTGCGAGGCGTGGAGGCGGACGTCGATGTCCTTCGCGTCCTTCGGCACCCACTTCGGCATGAAGAACGCCAGGTCCTCCGACTCGCCGGAGCGCGGGGCGTCGGAGTACGTGGCGAAGTGCTTCTGCGGGGTCTTGTTCGGCACGATGTCCTGGATCGCGCTGCAGCCGGCGGTCAGCAGCAGGGCGGTCACTGCTGCGGTGGAGGCGAGGGCGATCCGGAGGGTTCGGCGGGCGGTGGTGGGGCGCGTGTCGGTGCTCATGGATCCAGTCTCCCGACGGAGGCGGCGCTGAAACATCACGTGCACACCCGGAAGCAGCCGGGGGTTACCCCCACCCGCGGCGCCGGGCCTGCCGAGGAGTGCTCAGGAGTGCTCAGGTCGCTTCGGTAAGCAGGTTCGGTGCACCAGACGCAGCAGCCACCGGTCGGGGTCCCCTGGCACCAGGCCACCTTCACCGCCTCGTTCTCGCGGTTCTGGCGGGGGTACCTCGTGTTCCGCGGTCGTGCCGCTCGCGCCGAGTTCTGGTGGTGGGCACTGTGGTGGATGATCATCTCGAGTGCGATCAACGTCGTGTCCGGCGTCGGACTCGTCACGATGCCGCCGCCGACGACGAGCCCAGAGGAGGCACGCGTCCTCGACGAGGCGCTGCGGTCCTTCAACCCGTTCCCGGTCTGGTGGTTCCTGCTCACGTCGATGCCGGTCTTCGCCCAGATCGCACTGGGGGTCTTCGTGGTCGTCGGTCTCGCGGCGCTGCTGCCCTGGATCGCCATCGTCGTGCGGCGGCTCCACGACACGAACCGCTCCGGGTGGTGGGTCCTGCTGTACTTCGTGCCCGCCGGCTACATCGTGCTCGCCGTGTTCCTGGCGCTGCCCTCGGAGCCGCCCGTGGAACCGCAGCAGCCCGGGCCACCCGTCGGTGATCGGCCCGCGCACCCGGTCGTGACGCCGCAGTAGCGTCGGGGCATGCAGCAGGAGATCCTCCGGTACACCGCCTTCGCCGGCAACTGGCACCCGGTCCTCGTGCTGCACGACCGCGAGCTGTTCCACCAGTTCCGGTTCGCGCCGGGGCCCCTGGCTGAACTCAAGCAGGAGGCAGGCTGGGCGGGGACCGTCACGGCGCTGCACCGCACCGGCGACCGGGAGTACGAGGCGCGCAACCTGTTCCCCGCCGGGCGCATCACCGAGGACCCGGCGACGGGATCGGCTGCGGCGTCGACCGGGGCGTACCTGCGGCAGATCGGTGCGGCGCAGCCGGGCGACCGCATCACGATCCGGCAGGGGCGGCATGTCGGGCGTCCGAGCCTGCTGCTCGTGGACGTGCCCGAGGCCGGCGGGATCACGGTGACGGGGAGCGCGACGCCGATCTCCTGACGGACGTTCCTTCCCAGAACGCACGCGATGGGAAGCGGAACCGGGCGTGCCTGGTCGAAACTTCCGACCCGGTACGCCCGATTCCGCCCGGTACGCCCGATCCGACCCGGGACCGGCCCCAGAAACTCCTTGACACGGTTAAGTCAATACGCTGGACTAATCCTGCGCGCGGGCGATGGTGCCCGCGGACATCACCCGTGCAAAGGAGCACCGATGAAACGCACCCGCATCATCGCCGGACTCGCAGCTGTGGCCGTGGCCGCAGTCGGTCTGGCTGGCTGCTCGAGCTCGGGGTCCGCCTCGAGCGACACGATCAAGATCGCGTACCAGAAGTTCGGCGCCTTCCAGCAGCTCGACGCCCAGATGAAGGTCGTCAAGAAGCAGTACGAGAAGGACAACCCCGGCAAGAAGGTCACCCTCGTGCCCATCCAGGCGCAGGGCAACGACTACTACACGAAGCTCGCGCTCATGAACAAGGCGCCGGCGACCGCCCCGGACGTCATGTACGAGGACACGTTCCTCGTCAAGGCCGATGCCGAGGCGGGCTACCTGCTGCCACTCGACGAGTACACGGACAAGTGGGACGAGTGGGACCAGTTCTTCGACAACGCCAAGCAGGCCGGGCAGGGTGACGACGGCAAGATCTACGGCGTCCCGATGGGCACCGACACCCGAGCCCTCTGGTACAACAAGGACATCTTCGAGAAGGCCGGACTCGACGTCCCGTGGAAGCCGAAGACGTGGGACGACGTACTCGCGGCGGCGAAGACCATCAAGGAGAAGCAGCCCGACGTCATCCCGTTCAACATCTACTCGGGCAAGGCGCAGGGCGAGGCCTCGACCATGCAGGGCTTCGAGATGCTCCTGTACGGCGCCGACGGCTCCGGCAACACCCTGTACAAGGACAAGAAGTGGGTCACCGGCTCGAAGCAGTTCGAGGACTCGCTCAAGTTCGTGGAGGACGTCTACCAGGGCGGCCTCGGCCCGACACCGCAGCAGGCGCTCGACACGAACGTCGGCACGACCATCGCCCAGACGTGGCTGCCGGAGGGCAAGCTCGCGATCGACCTCGACGGTTCGTGGCAGTCCGGGACGTGGCTGGAGTCCGGTACCGCGCCGTGGCCCGAGTGGAACGACGTGATGGGCCAGGCACCCATGCCGACCCAGAACGGGCAGGCTCCCGGCTACAACTCGATGTCCGGCGGCTGGACGCTGGCGGTCGGCGCGAAGTCGAAGAACCCGCAGGCGGCGTTCGACTTCATCACGACCTTCCTCGACAAGGACGGTTCGCTGAAGTACGACACCGAGAACAGCCAGATCGCCGTGCGCAAGGACGTCGCGGAGGACCCGGCCTACACGGCCGCCAACCCGACGTTCGAGTTCTTCTCGGGGCTGGTGGAGAACACCAACTTCCGCCCGGCGACGAGTGACTACTCGCAGGTGTCCAACGCGATCCAGGTCGCCATGGAGGCCGTCATGACCGGGCAGCAGTCGCCGAAGGACGCGGCAGCCGCCTACGACGAGGCCGTCACGCAGGTGGTCGGCAAGGAGAACACCGTCTCCGCTGGTTGACGGACGTCACCCACCGACGGACTGGAGGCGCGGGGCGGTCCCGCACCGCGCCTCCCGTCCGCTCTTCCCCACCTTCGGAACCCCTCCGCACCCGGAAGGCACCCATCGTGTCCAGCACCCCCCTCGCGCCGACACTGTCGGCGCCCGGTGCGCCGAAGCGCACCGATCCACCCGTGCCGCGCAAGCGGCGACCACTGCGGAACGTCGGACGAGCGGTCCCGCTCCTGCCCGCGTTGGTCCTCCTCGTCATCTTCCTGCTCGGCCCCGTCATCTCGTCGTTCTACGGGTCGTTCACCAACTCGGCCCTGACCGGCGCGAGTGCTGCAGACCAGCAGTTCGTCGGGTTCCAGAACTACGTCGAGCTGTTCCAGGACCCGGACTTCCCGAAGTCGGTCATCCTGACGATCGTGTTCCTGCTGGCCTCGGCCGTGGTGGGACAGAACGTGCTCGGCCTCGGGCTCGCCCTGCTGATGCGTTCGGCGAACAAGGCCGTCCGGGCGATCGTCGGCACGTTCGTCGTCGCCGCGTGGGTCCTGCCGGAGATCGTGGCGTCGTTCGCGGCGTACGCGTTCTTCAACGACGAGGGGACGCTCAACACGTTCCTCGCGTCGATCGGGATCACCGGCGCGAACTGGCTCTACACGTACCCGATGCTCGCCGTGATCCTGGCGAACATCTGGCGCGGCACCGCGTTCTCGATGCTCGTCTACTCCGCCGCCGTGCAGGAGGTCCCCGAGGAGATCACCGAGTCCGCCGAGGTCGACGGCGCCACCGGCTGGCAGCGGCTCGTCTACATCACGCTCCCGGTGATCCGCCGGAGCATCTCGACGAACCTCATGCTCACGACGCTGCAGACCCTGTCGGTCTTCACGCTCATCTTCGTGATGACCGGCGGCGGCCCGGGCACGAACTCGTCGACCCTGCCGATCCTGGCGTACCAGGAGGCGTTCAAGTTCTCGCAGCTCGGTTTCGGGACGGCGATCGCGACCATCCTGCTCGTGGTGGGGGCGGTCTTCTCGATCATCTACATCCGAGCACTCAAGCCGGAGGTGGACTGATGGCCATGACAGCGCCGTCCCTCGACCAGACCACGACCCGTTCGGTGACCGCACCGGGGTCGATGCACATGACCTCGCCCCGGGGTCGCACCATGCGGTGGGTGTCGAACACCGTGCTGCTCGTCATCGCGGTGTGCTTCGCGGTGCCGTTGCTCTGGCTCGTGCTCGCCTCGTTCGACACGCAGGCGTCGCTGTCGGTGAAGCTGCCGTCGCAGTTCACGCTCGACAACTTCGCCCAGGTGCTCACGCCCGAGCTTTCGTTCATCCCGCTGGCGAACAGCCTGCTGCTGTCCGGGGGGACGGCGGTGGTGACCGTGGTCTTCGCGCTGCTGGCCGCGTACCCGTTGTCCCGGTACAAGATGCGGGTCAACAAGCCGTTCCTGTACAGCATCCTGTTCGGCACCGGCCTGCCGATCACCGCGATGATGGTGCCCGTCTACGCGCTGTTCGTGTCGCTCAACCTGATCGACAACGTGTGGGGTTGCATCTTCTTCCTCGCCGCGACGTCGCTGCCGATGGCGATCTGGATGGCGAAGAACTTCATGGACTCGGTGCCGATCTCGCTGGAAGAAGCGGCGTGGACCGACGGCGCCTCGATGCTCACGACGCTCACACGGATCGTCATCCCGCTCATGCGCCCGGGCATCGCCGTCGTGTTCATCTTCGTGTTCATCCAGGCGTGGGGGAACTTCTTCGTCCCCTTCGTGCTGCTGCTCTCGCCCGACAAGGTGCCCGCCGCGGTGAGCATCTTCAACTTCTTCGGGCAGAACGGGGCGGTGGCGTACGGCCAGCTCGCCGCGTTCTCGATCGTCTACTCCGTGCCCGTCATCGCCCTCTACGTGATCGTGTCCCGCGGCCTCGGCGGCGGCAACGCCCTCGCCGGCGGCATCAAGGGCTGATCCGACGGCTCCCCGCCCCGCCCCGCAAGACACCGGTGTTCGCGCGTCGAACACCCGCGAACCGCGGTTCCGTTCGCGAACACCGGTGTCTTGCAACCAGAAAGGAAGCACATGCACCAGGACGAACCGCTCGTCGAGGCCCGGATCGCCCGCCTCGTCCGCGACCGTGTCGACCCCGCCGTCCACCGCCGCTCGGCGCCGGTGACGATCGAGGCGTGGGAGGTGCCGGGCGAACCGGTGCCGTTCGACACCGCCGTCGGCGAGACGTACACACCGTTCACGGTGGGGTCGCACTGGGGCGGACGACCGTGGGGCACGACCTGGTTCCGGGTGACCGGCACCGTGCCGGCGGACTTCGGCACCGTGCCGGGGACCACCGCCGAGCTCCTCGTCGACCTGGGGTTCACCAAGCGGCAGCCCGGGTTCCAGGCCGAGGGACTCGCGTTCCGCGCCGACGGCTCCACGATCAAGGCGATCGAGCCGCGGAACGACACGGTGCCGCTCGAGGTCGGCCCGGGGGAGTCCTTCGAGCTCTGGATCGAAGCCGGGGCGAACCCGGACATCGGCGGCGACTCGTTCCAGGGTGCGACGCCGCTCGGCTCGCGCTCCACCGCCGGCGACGACCCGATCTACCGGCTGAAGGCCCTCGAGGTCGTCGAGCGCGACGACACCGTGTGGGAACTGCAGCAGGACCTCTGGGTGCTGCGCGGGCTGATGGCCGAGCTCCCCACCGACGGCACCCGCGGCGCCGACATCCTGCGGGCACTCGAACGCGCCGCCGACGCGCTCGACCCGGACGACGTCGCCGGCACGGCCGCGGACGCCCGTCAGGTCCTGGCGCCCGTGCTCGCCGTCCCCGCCAGCCCCGCCGCCCACCGCGCGATCGCCGTCGGACACGCCCACATCGACTCCGCCTGGCTGTGGCCCGTGCGCGAGACGAAACGCAAGTGCGCCAGGACGTTCTCGAACGTGCTCGACCTGATGGACCGCGACCCCGACTTCACGTTCGCCTGCTCGTCCGCGCAGCAGTACGCGTGGATCCGCGACGAGTACCCGTCCATCTGGACCCGCATCAAGCAGCGCGTCGCCGAGGGGCGGTGGACCCCCGTCGGCGGCATGTGGGTCGAGTCGGACACCAACCTGCCCGGCGGTGAGGCCCTGGCCCGCCAGTTCGTCGCCGGCAAGCGCTTCTTCCTGGAGGAGTTCGGCATCGACACCCCGGAGGCCTGGCTCCCCGACTCGTTCGGCTACTCGGGCGCCCTGCCGCAGATCGTCCGTGCCGCCGGGTCGAAGTGGTTCGTCACCCAGAAGCCGTCGTGGAACGAGACGAACGTCATCCCGCACACCTCGTTCCACTGGGAGGGCATCGACGGCTCGCGCGTCCTGACGCACCTGCCCCCGGCCGACACCTACAACTCCGACGTCTCACCGGCCGACCTGCGTCGGGGCGAACGGAACAACAAGGAGCGCGGCACCGCCAACACCTCGATGCTGCTCTACGGCTTCGGGGACGGTGGCGGCGGCCCCACCCGCGAGATGGTCGGCGCGGCACACCGTCAGCACGACCTCGACGGGTCGCCCCGCGTGACGCTCGGCACCCCGGCGCAGGTGTTCGAACAGCTCGAGGCCGAACTGCCGACGCCGGGCGTGTGGTCGGGGGAGATGTACCTCGAGTTCCACCGTGGCACCTACACGTCGCAGATCCGGACGAAGCAGGGCAACCGCCGCTCCGAGCACCTGTTGCGCGAGGCCGAGCTCTGGGCGGCGACGGCGGCCGTCCGGCTCGGCAGCGAGTACCCGTACGCCGAACTCGAGGAGGCCTGGCACACCGTCCTGCTCCAGCAGTTCCATGACATCCTGCCCGGGTCCTCGATCGCGTGGGTGTACGAGAACGCCGAGGAGCAGTACGCCCGGGTCGCCGAGGTGCTCGACGGGCTGATCGGCAGCGCGACGACGGCGCTCGCCGCAGGCGGGACCGGGACCGGCGCAGCCGACACCGGCACCGCGAGCACGGGCGCCGCCGGTGCCGCTGACCCCGCGTCGGTCGTGCGCTTCAACGCCTCGCCGGTCGCGGCAGGGGACGTGACCGCCCTGGGAGGTTCGGTGGTCCACGCGCCGCGACCCGCGCCTCCCGTCCGGAGCGGCGACCGCTTCGTCTTCGACACCGGCGTCGTCACCGCGACCATCGACGCTGCCGGCCACGTCGTCTCGTTCGTCGACCACGCCACCGGACGCGACGCGATCGCGCCCGGCGCTGCGGCGGCGGAGTACACGGTGTTCCGGGACACCCCGAACCAGTGGGAGGCGTGGGACATCGACCGCGCGTACCAGCGCAACGGCACCGTCCTGTCGGCGTCGTCCGTCGCGATCGCAGGCGACGAGCTCGTGGTGGAACGGTCCTTCGGATCGTCGACGCTCACCACGCGCTACTCCGCGGTGCAGGGCGAACCGGAGCTGACCGTCGAGACCGAGGTCGACTGGCACGAGCACCAGAAGCTGCTGAAGCTCGCGTTCCCGATCGACGTGCTCGCGTCGTCGGCCTCGAGCGAGATCCAGTTCGGGCACATCGACCGGCCGACGCACCAGAACACCTCGTGGGACCACGCCCGCTTCGAGACCTCGGCACACCGCTGGGTGCACGTCGCGGAGCCCGGGTTCGGCGTCGCGGTGGCGAACGACTCGACCTACGGTCACGACATCACGCGCGAGACCCGGCCGGACGGCGGGATCACCACGCTCGTGCGGGAGTCGCTGCTGCGCGGGCCGACGTTCCCGGACCCGGACGCCGACCAGGGGCACCACGTGTTCCGGACGGTGCTGCGGATCGGGGCCTCGGTGCTCGACGCCGCCGACTCCGGGTACCGGCTGAACCTGCCGGTGCGGAGCGTCCCCGGGTCAGCCGAGGTCGCGCCGCTCGTCACGGTGTCGTCGCCGCAGGTGTTCGTCGAGGCCGTCAAGCTCGCCGAGGACCGCTCCGGTGACGTCGTCGTGCGCCTGTACGAGGGGCTCGGCGGCCGGGCGGCGGACGTCGGGGTCTCCTTCGGGTTCGACGTCGAGTCGGTGTCGCAGGTCGACCTGCTCGAGCGGCCGGTGGCGGCGTCGTCGGGTGCGGCGGCTTCGTGGGCTGCCGGGGAGCCGGTCGTGCTGACCCTGCGTCCGTTCGAGATCGTGACGCTGCGGGTGCGTCGGGCCTGAGGCAGCGGGCCCGACGCGCGACCGGGGAGAGACCGCGGCGCCGGACGGGACACGGGTGCGTTCCGTCCGGCGCCGTGTTGCGGGGTGCGGGGTGCGGGGTGCGGCCGGGCGGGTGCGGGTGTGGCCGGGTGGAATCGGGCGTGCTGGGTGGAATCGGGCGTACCTGGTCGGAACTTTCGACCAGGTACGCCCGATTCCGCTGGGCATCGCGCGCGTTCTGGGAAGGAACGTCTTCCCTCCACAACCGCCCAGGCCTGGAGGCCCGTCCACAGTTCTCGACGTCGGCCCGCGAGACGGGTGGCTGGTCCGGCATCGTCACGTGCATGAACGAGTCGCTGCCCATCCTCCGAGCATCCGCCGCGCGCGAGGCCGGTCTCGACGCCACCACCCTCCGGCGCCGGACCCGGATGGCGGGGGCCCGTCGCCTCGTCCGCGTCGGGCCGAACGCCTTCGTCGAGGGGGCCGCCTGGGACGCCGCCGGGCCTCGTCAGCGGTACGTCACCCGCGTCTTCGCACGGCTCGGTCGGCTCGGCACCCGGGCGACCGCCTCGCACCAGTCGGCAGCGGCCGTGCACGGGCTCCCGGCGCTCGGCGGGTGGGACGTGGCGGTGCACGCGACGGTCCCGGAGTCGATGTACCGGGGTCGGAGCGCCGGCCTGGTCCTGCACACGAGACCCGTCGCCCGAGCGGAACGGGTCACGGTCGGTGCGGTCGCGGTCACCTCCATCCCCCGCACCGTCGTCGACATCGCGATGGCCGGCGATCTCCACTCGGGAGTGGTCGTCGCGGATGCCGCTCTGCGCCGCGGCGTCCACACCGACGATCTCCGACGAGCGGTCCCTCCGAAGGCCCGTGCCCGCGCCCTGGCACAGCAGGTGCTCGACCTGGCCGACGGACGCTCCGGGTCGCCGGCCGAATCGCTCGCGCGGGTCGTGTTCCGGGAGCTCGGATTGCCCGCGCCGGTGCTGCAGCAGGAGTTCGTCGTCGACGGCCGTCGTTCCGCCGTGGACTTCTGGTTCCCGGACCACGGGGTCATCGTCGAGATCGACGGACGGGCCAAGTACTCCCAAGAGCGCTACCTGGGTGGCCGGAGCCCGACCGAGGTGTTCCTCGACGAGAAGCGGCGGCACGGCAGGTTGCTCACGGTGCCGGGCGTCCGCACGATCATCCGGCTGGAGTGGCGTGACCTGTTCGACCTCGAGGCGCTGGCGCTGCGCCTCCGGGCGGCGGGGCTCCCGTGCGCGGCCCGCCCGGTCCGGAGCGCTCGGCGCCGGACGGGGTGATCCCGCACCGGGGAACCGGCACAGCGCACTCTGGCTAGCGTGGCCGCATGGCAGTGCAGGAGATCTGGCTCGTCCGTCACGGCGAATCGGTCGCGAACGTCGCAGCGGCTCGCGCCGAAGCCGCTGGCGACGACGTGATCGACGTCGAGTTCCGGGACGCCGACGTCCCGCTCAGCCCCCTCGGCACCGATCAGTCCCGCGCCCTCGGGCAGGAGCTCGCCGACCGCGGGATCGACGACGTCCCCGTCGCGCTCTGGGTCTCCCCGTACCTGCGCGCACAGCAGACCATCGCGATCGCGCTCGAGGAAGCCGGTCTCGCCGAACCCGAGAAGCGGGTGGACGAACGGCTCCGTGACCGCGAACTCGGCGTCCTCGACCTGCTGACCCTGCAGGGTGTCCGCCACCGCTACCCGGACGAGGAACGCCGTCGGCAGTGGCTCGGCAAGTACTACCACCGGCCTGCGGGCGGGGAGTCCTGGGCCGACGTGATGCTCCGGCTCCGCTCGGTCCTCGGCGATGTCGAGCGGGTCGAGGGAGCGGAGCGCCTGGTGATCGCCGCGCACGACGCCGTCGTGATGCTCGCCGTCGCGGTCTGTCTCGGCCTCGACGAGCCGGCACTGATGGAGTTCGCTCGGACGCACGCCGTCGCGAACGCCTCCCTCACACGACTCCGACGCGACGACGCCGGGGCGCCGTGGGTGCTCGAGGAGTTCTCCTCGGTCGGGCACCTGGACGACGACGAGGTCACCCAGCACACCGGCCGGAAGGACGACGAACATGTCCGTTGAACCCGTCACCCCGAACTTCCTCCGCGACTGGCCGCTGCCCGAGGTGGGTGCCGGCAAGTACGGCCGTGGGCAGGTGCTCATCGTCGGCGGTGCCGCGCGGACCCCGGGCGCAGCGATGCTCTCCGCGCTCGCCGCACTCCGGGTCGGCGCCGGTCGCCTCACGCTGGCCGTCGGCCGGAGCGTCGCGAACGAGGTCGCCGTCGCGGTGCCCGAGTCCGGGGTCGAACCCCTCGACGAGGACCAGGACGGACACATCGCCGTGGGCGCGATCGAGGGCATCGCCGGGAGCGCCTCGAGCGCCGACGCGGTGCTGGTCGGGCCGGGGCTCGACGAGCCGGACGGTTCCCGCGACCTCGTGGCCGGGCTCGCCGACGTGATCGGACCGCAGACCACCGTCGTGCTCGACGCCTTCGCCCTCGGTGTCGCCGCCGATGTGCGCGAGCACCTCGAACCACTGCGGGGTCGACTGGTGATGACGCCGAACTCCGGCGAGGCCGAGCGCCTGCTCGGCCGGGAGTGCAGCGACGACGACGTGGCCGACGCCGTGGCGATCGCGAACCGGTTCGGTGCGGTCGTGGCCCTCGGTGACGCCATCGCCACGCCGCACGGTCGGGCATGGCTCAAGGGCACCGGCTCGGGCGGCCTGGGCACCAGTGGCAGCGGCGATGTCCTGTCCGGCGCGGTCACCGGGCTGCTCGCACGCGGCGCCGATCCGGCACAGGCCGTGGCGTGGGCGTCCTACGTGCACGCTGCCGCGGGCGACCGGCTCGCGGTGCAGGTGGGGCCGCTCGGGTACCTGGCGAGCGAACTCGTGACGGAGATCCCGCGGGTGCTCGTCGAGCTCGGGGCCTGAGCGCGCCCGTTCCTTCCCAGAACGCCCGCGATACCTGGTGTTTTCGGGCGTACCTGCCCAGAACTTCCGACCAGGTACGCCCGAATCGACCAGGTATGCCCGGAACGACCACCCCGCCCGAGCCCACGAGACCTTACCGCACATCTCGTATGCCGTCTTCTGCTTGAAAAAGGGGGGGGGGGGGGGGGGGGGGGGGGGGGGGGGGGGGGGGGGGGGGGGGGGGGGGGGGGGGGGGGGGGGGGGG
>NZ_JAHEWN010000035.1 GCF_018598555.1 Curtobacterium aurantiacum | reverse complement strand
GGGCGACCAGCACTGACCAGATGCTCCTTAGAAAGGAGGTGATCCAGCCGCACCTTCCGGTACGGCTACCTTGTTACGACTTAGTCCTAATCACCGATCCCACCTTCGACGGCTCCTTCCACAAGGGTTAGGCCACCGGCTTCGGGTGTTACCGACTTTCATGACTTGACGGGCGGTGTGTACAAGGCCCGGGAACGTATTCACCGCAGCGTTGCTGATCTGCGATTACTAGCGACTCCGACTTCATGAGGTCGAGTTGCAGACCTCAATCCGAACTGAGACCGGCTTTTTGGGATTCGCTCCACCTTACGGTATCGCAGCCCTTTGTACCGGCCATTGTAGCATGCGTGAAGCCCAAGACATAAGGGGCATGATGATTTGACGTCATCCCCACCTTCCTCCGAGTTGACCCCGGCAGTCTCCTATGAGTCCCCGGCATAACCCGCTGGCAACATAGAACGAGGGTTGCGCTCGTTGCGGGACTTAACCCAACATCTCACGACACGAGCTGACGACAACCATGCACCACCTGTACACCGACCACAAGGGGGCGACCATCTCTGGCCGTTTCCGGTGTATGTCAAGCCTTGGTAAGGTTCTTCGCGTTGCATCGAATTAATCCGCATGCTCCGCCGCTTGTGCGGGCCCCCGTCAATTCCTTTGAGTTTTAGCCTTGCGGCCGTACTCCCCAGGCGGGGCGCTTAATGCGTTAGCTACGACACAGAAACCGTGGAAAGGTCCCTACATCTAGCGCCCAACGTTTACGGCATGGACTACCAGGGTATCTAATCCTGTTCGCTCCCCATGCTTTCGCTCCTCAGCGTCAGTTACGGCCCAGAGATCTGCCTTCGCCATCGGTGTTCCTCCTGATATCTGCGCATTCCACCGCTACACCAGGAATTCCAATCTCCCCTACCGCACTCTAGTCTGCCCGTACCCACTGCAAGCCCGAGGTTGAGCCTCGGGATTTCACAGCAGACGCGACAAACCGCCTACGAGCTCTTTACGCCCAATAATTCCGGACAACGCTTGCACCCTACGTATTACCGCGGCTGCTGGCACGTAGTTAGCCGGTGCTTTTTCTGCAGGTACCGTCACTTTCGCTTCTTCCCTACTAAAAGAGGTTTACAACCCGAAGGCCGTCATCCCTCACGCGGCGTTGCTGCATCAGGCTTTCGCCCATTGTGCAATATTCCCCACTGCTGCCTCCCGTAGGAGTCTGGGCCGTGTCTCAGTCCCAGTGTGGCCGGTCACCCTCTCAGGCCGGCTACCCGTCGTCGCCTTGGTGAGCCATTACCTCACCAACAAGCTGATAGGCCGCGAGTCCATCCCCAACCAAAAAATCTTTCCACCACCAGACCATGCGGCCAGTGATCATATCCAGTATTAGACGTCGTTTCCAACGCTTATCCCAGAGTCAGGGGCAGGTTACTCACGTGTTACTCACCCGTTCGCCACTAATCCACCCAGCAAGCTGGGCATCATCGTTCGACTTGCATGTGTTAAGCACGCCGCCAGCGTTCGTCCTGAGCCAGGATCAAACTCTCCGTAAAAAAATACAGACCCAACACCCGAAGGCATCAGACCGAGTTGATTCTGACTGTTGACTGTCTACTGACAATCTTCAATCCAAAAGGAATTGCTTCATGACCCGGTCAGCAAGCCGACCAGGCACGAGGTCAATCAATAAATTGGCATTGACAATGTGCACGCTGTTGAGTTCTCAAGGACCAGACGCACT
>NZ_JAHEWN010000034.1 GCF_018598555.1 Curtobacterium aurantiacum | reverse complement strand
CCGCCCGCCTGCCCGCACGTGCGTGACCGCCTCTTCTGCCGAGCGGGCGAAATGTCCGGGTCCGTCCGCAGGACGACCCAGGCATTCCGCCCGCTCGTTCCCACCCCGCCAGGTCGAGGCGGCCGTCCCGGCGAGTGGGCGAGATGTCAGGGTCCGTCCGCAGGACGACCCGGACATCTCGCCCACTCGCGGGAGCGAGGCAGATGGCGGATGACAGGGGTGCCGAGATCGGTGCGGAAGACGGGTTGGACGGGACCGCCTGGAGGCGCGGGTCGGCGCGACGGAGTCGCCACGGGCCTCCAGGCGGTCGCCGCCGCCACGATGCGGCCCGCCCGCGGACGAGCGGGCGGAACACCGGCGTGCGTCCGCGAGGCGACCCCGGCATTTCGCCCGCTCGCGGAACGGTGCGCCTCGCGGGAGCCCGCACCCAGCGGTCCCGCGGGCGAGCGGGCGGAGCACCCGGGTGCGTCCATGGGGCGGCCCTGGCATTTCGCCCGCTCGGCAGAAGAGGCGGTCACGCACGTGCGGGCAGGCGGGCGGCGGCACGTACGGGCAGCACGCAGGGCGGGAATAGGATCGAGGGCATGGCAACCGCGAATGACCGCCTCGTCTGGATCGACTGCGAGATGACCGGCCTCGACCTCGAGGTCGACGAACTCGTCGAGGTGGCCGTGGTCATCACCGACTTCGACCTCGAGCCCGTGCACCCCGGCTTCGACATCGTCATCAAGCCCGACCAATCGGCGCTCGACAACATGAACGAGTTCGTGACCAACATGCACACGACCTCGGGGCTCATCGAGGAGATCCCGAACGGCGTGAGCCTGGCGGACGCCGAGTACCAGGTGCTCGAGTACATCCTCCAGCACGTCCCCGCCGAGGGCTCCGCACCCCTCGCCGGCAACACCATCGGCACCGACCGCGCGTTCCTGTCGAAGTACATGCCGAGGGTCGACGGACACCTGCACTACCGCAGCGTCGACGTGTCGAGCATCAAGGAGCTCTGCCGCCGTTGGTTCCCGCGCGTGTACTTCAACGCGCCGGAGAAGCACGGCGGGCACCGGGCCCTGGCGGACATCCTCGAGTCGATCCGCGAGCTCGAGTACTACCGCCGCGCCGGCTTCGTCGCCGAGCCCGGCCCGAGCACCGACGACGTGCGTGCCGTCCAGGCCGACGTCGTGGCGAAGTGGGAGTCACGGCTGGCGCAGCCCGCGGCCGAGTAGCGACACGGGTGGTCCGCGCCCCGTCCCGCATGTACTACTATTGAGTGGTCGCGCCGGTCCGCCGGTTCGAACATGGTGGATATAGCTCAGTTGGTAGAGCGCCTGGTTGTGGTCTAGGAGGTCGCGGGTTCGAGACCCGTTATTCACCCCAGTCGAGGGAGAGTCCTGTTGCGTGGAGCGCAACCGGGGCTCTCCCTCAGTGTTTGTCTGGGCGCCTCCGGCGCCGTGCGGCTTCGCCGCGAGCCGCGAGCCGCGAGCCGCGAGCCGCCAGTAGTCAGAGCAATGTGGGACGATCCCTCCGTGATGCAGATGTCCGCCGAGGCGTTCGAACAGCTCGTGACCGATGAGCTCGACCTGCTGCCCGACGAGATGGTCGACGGGCTCGACAACGTGGTGTTCGTGGTCGAGGACGAACCGGAGAACGGCGAAGACCTGTTCGGCGTCTACGACGGCATCGCGGCCACCGAGCGCGGGCAGTACGGCTTCGGTGAGCTGCCCGACCGCATCGTCGTGTTCCGGAAGCAGCACCTGGCCGAGTGCGACACCGTCGAGGAGCTCAAGGACGAGGTGCACACCACCCTCGTGCACGAGATCGGCCACTTCTACGGCATCGACGACGAGCGGCTGCACGAGCTCGGCTGGGCGTAAGCGGGCAGGCGAGCGGCCGAGCAGGCCGGGCGACGGCGCGACGGCGCTCCCGGGTTTCGGGCTCAGCGACAGTCCACGGGGCCGCGAGCGCGTGAGCTGTCGCCCACCGCGAAAACTCGCCTCGCACCACCGGCACCCGCACCCGCACCACCCGCCCC
>NZ_JAHEWN010000033.1 GCF_018598555.1 Curtobacterium aurantiacum | reverse complement strand
GTGTTATCAAGTCTTCGGCTTATTAGTACCGGTCAGCTCCACGGGTCGTTAGTCCCCGCTTCCACATCCGGCCTATCAACCCAGTAGTCTGCTGGGAGCCTCTCACACTCAAGGTGCATGGAAATCTCATCTCGAAGACGGCTTCCCGCTTAGATGCTTTCAG
This sequence comes from Curtobacterium aurantiacum, assembly GCF_018598555.1. Classification (GTDB taxonomy): domain Bacteria; phylum Actinomycetota; class Actinomycetes; order Actinomycetales; family Microbacteriaceae; genus Curtobacterium; species Curtobacterium aurantiacum. The sequence continues at coordinate 3,010 of NZ_JAHEWN010000033.1, read as the reverse complement.
CGGTTATCCGGTCCGAACGTAGCTAATCAGCGGTGCCCTTGGCAGAACAACTGACACACCAGAGGTTCGTCCATCCCGGTCCTCTCGTACTAGGGATAGATCTTCTCAAATTTCCAACGCGCGCAGCGGATAGGGACCGAACTGTCTCACGACGTTCTAAACCCAGCTCGCGTACCGCTTTAATGGGCGAACAGCCCAACCCTTGGGACCTACTCCAGCCCCAGGATGCGACGAGCCGACATCGAGGTGCCAAACCATGCCGTCGATATGGACTCTTGGGCAAGATCAGCCTGTTATCCCCGAGGTACCTTTTATCCGTTGAGCGACAGCGCTTCCACAAGCCACTGCCGGATCACTAGTCCCGACTTTCGTCCCTGCTCGACCTGTCAGTCTCACAGTCAAGCTCCCTTGTGCACTTACACTCGCCACCTGATTGCCAACCAGGTTGAGGGAACCTTTGGGCGCCTCCGTTACTCTTTGGGAGGCAACCGCCCCAGTTAAACTACCCATCAGGCACTGTCCATGAACCCGATCAGGGTCCTACGTTAGACATCCAAAGTGACCAGAGTGGTATTTCAACAATGACTCCACGAACACTAGCGTGCCCGCTTCACAGTCTCCCACCTATCCTACACAAGCCACTCCGAACACCAATACCAAACTGTAGTAAAGGTCACGGGGTCTTTCCGTCCTGCTGCGCGTAACGAGCATCTTTACTCGTAGTGCAATTTCGCCGAGTTCGCGGTTGAGACAGCTGGGAAGTCGTTACGCCATTCGTGCAGGTCGGAACTTACCCGACAAGGAATTTCGCTACCTTAGGATGGTTATAGTTACCACCGCCGTTTACTGGGGCTTAAATTCAGAGCTTCGCCCAAAGGCTAACCCTTCCTCTTAACCTTCCAGCACCGGGCAGGCGTCAGTCCGTATACATCGTCTTGCGACTTCGCACGGACCTGTGTTTTTAGTAAACAGTCGCTTCCCACTGGTCTCTGCGGCCTTCAACGCTCACGGAGTAAATCCGGTCACGTGTCCGGCCCCCCTTCTCCCGAAGTTACGGGGGCATTTTGCCGAGTTCCTTAACCACGATTCTCTCGATCTCCTTGGTATTCTCTACCTGACCACCTGAGTCGGTTTCGGGTACGGGCGGCTGCAACCTCGCGTCGATGCTTTTCTCGGCAGCATAGGATCACTGATTTCCCCTTACGGGTACGCGTCGGATCTCAGGCGTACAGACGACGGATTTGCCTATCGTCAGCCCTACATCCTTACACCAGGTTCACCTTACGGATACCATCGCCTGGCTCAGCTACCTTCCTGCGTCACACCTGTTCATACGCTAACCGCACCAGCATGGGGTCGAGCGTTAGACCGGCCACCATCACCCCGAAGGGATCCGGTTGTACCGGGTTAGGACTCTTAGCACCACTGGATTAGCTTGGGCGGTTGTTCGCCGGTACGGGAATATCAACCCGTTGTCCATCGACTACGCCTGTCGGCCTCGCCTTAGGTCCCGACTTACCCAGGGCGGATTAACCTGGCCCTGGAACCCTTGGTCTTTCGGAGGACGGGTTTCTCACCCGTCTTTCGCTACTCATGCCTGCATTCTCACTCGTGTAGCGTCCACGGCTGGATCACTCCGCCGCTTCACTCGCCACACGACGCTCTCCTACCACTCCGCACGACTGAACCACGAAGGCTTGTCTATAGTGCGAAATCTACAACTTCGGTGGTGTGCTTGAGCCCCGTTACATTGTCGGCGCGGAATCACTTGACCAGTGAGCTATTACGCACTCTTTCAAGGGTGGCTGCTTCTAAGCCAACCTCCTGGTTGTCTATGCAACTCCACATCCTTTCCCACTTAGCACACGCTTAGGGACCTTAGTTGGTAGTCTGGGTTGTTTCCCTCTCGACGATGAAGCTTATCCCCCACCGTCTCACTGCTGCGCTCTCACTCACCGGCATTCGGAGTTTGGCTGACGTCAGTAACCTGTTGAGGCCCATCGGCCATCCAGTAGCTCTACCTCCGGCGAGAAACACGCAACGCTGCACCTAAATGCATTTCGGAGAGAACCAGCTATCACGAAGTTTGATTGGCCTTTCACCCCTATCCACAGCTCATCCCCTCCATTTTCAACTGAAGTGGGTTCGGTCCTCCACGACGTCTTACCGTCGCTTCAACCTGGCCATGGATAGATCACTTCGCTTCGGGTCTAGAACATGCGACTCAAACGCCCTATTCAGACTCGCTTTCGCTACGGCTGCCCCTCACGGGTTAACCTCGCCACATATCACTAACTCGCAGGCTCATTCTTCAAAAGGCACGCCGTCACCCCTACTAAGGAGGCTCCGACGGTTTGTAAGCAAACGGTTTCAGGTACTATTTCACTCCCCTCCCGGGGTACTTTTCACCTTTCCCTCACGGTACTTGTCCGCTATCGGTCATCTGGGAGTATTTAGGCTTATCAGGTGGTCCTGACAGATTCACACGGGATTTCTCGGGCCCCGTGCTACTTGGGATACACATCCGGCCATAACACCATTTCGTCTACGGGGCTGGCACCCACTACGGCCCGGCTTTCAAACCGGTTCGACTATGATGCGCTGTAACCGTCCCAGTCCGGCAGAACTGAGTGACGTGTCCCACAACCCCGACCATGCAACGCCCGCCGGCTATCACACATGATCGGTTTAGCCTCATCCGCTTTCGCTCGCCACTACTCACGGAATCACATGTTGTTTTCTCTTCCTGTGGGTACTGAGATGTTTCACTTCCCCACGTTCCCTCTACCCGCCCTATATATTCAGGCGGGAGTCACCAGGTCGTCAAACGCCTGGCGGGGTTTCCCCATTCGGAAATCCTCGGATCAAAGCTCGATTATCAGCTCCCCGAGGCTTATCGCAGATTTCTACGTCCTTCATCGGCTCCAGATGCCAAGGCATCCACCGTTTGCTCTTAGAAACTTGACCACAAAGATTAAAATTGCGATCCAACGTCACCACTCAACAACCC
>NZ_JAHEWN010000032.1 GCF_018598555.1 Curtobacterium aurantiacum | reverse complement strand
GGGTGGGGCGGGGATGGTTCGGGGTGGGGCGGTCGTGCGGGGTGCTGGTCGTGCGGGCGGGCCGTGTGGGAACGTTCCCGCGCCGGGTTCGAGTGTGGCGCTGCCGGGTGAACTCCGGGTGCCGCGGGCGTCGCCGCCGGGTGAACTCCGGGTGCGGGGGTGCGGTGGTGCGGGTGCGGTGACGGCGCACGGTGCGAGTTCCGCCGACCCGTGCGAGGTTGACGGCTTCGTGCCCGGCTACAACCCTGCACGGAGCGAGCTACTCGCCCCCGACCGGCGAAGGATGCACGGTGCGCGGCCCCGTTCGCTGCCGACGACCCCGCACACAGCAGCCAGGTCGGCCGTGGGCGATGAACCGCGCACCGTGCGCACCGGCAAGAGGCCGAACAATCTCGCACGGTGCGCTACTGACACCCCTCAGCGCGACATGCGGACTCCGGCCTGGCGAAGCTTCGCGCGGAGCACCCACTCGTTGCGCAGGTCCGACCAGGTGAGCCGCACCACGGTTCGCACCTCGGGGAACGCACGGAGCCGGTCTTCCCGGATCTTCTCGTCGAACAGCGCTTCCTCCGGCGTCCGTCCCCGCAGGTACGCACTGCTCCGGTACTTCACGGCTCCGTCGAACTCGACCACGACCCCGGCATCCGGGAACCAGAAGTCCACGACGATGTCCGGCTCGCCGACGGTCCGGAAGCGGTGCTGGAGGACCGGCGGTGGTGTCCCGAACTGGTCGAACCGCGCTCGTGCGTACGACTCCCCCGGTGAGTCCGACGCGGCATCGGCGAACCCGATCGCCCGGAGGGCGCGACGTCGTCCCTTCTGCCCGCGCCGCTCGATCGCCGATCGGACGTCTTCGCGCTCGACATCGCGACGGAGGAGCGCATCGAGGGACACGACTGCGTCGGTGAACGGCAGTGTGAGTGCGAGGTCGGTCGCCAGCCGATCGAGTCCGCACAACAGCAACCCGTCGGGCGTGGCGACCGGACGCTCGTTCCGCTCGGCGTCGAGGTCGGCGTGCACCACGAAGGTCGCGTTCGTGGTGCGCCGGTCGGCACCGCGTGAGGTCACGTGGATCCGTGTCGGTGGAGGGGTGAGCAGGGGCACACCGAAGACGACGGCGGCGGAGACGTGTGAGATCAGGTCTCCGGCGCGGATGCGGTCGGCGAACGAGCGGATTCGGACATGGTGCTGCTCACTGGGGCGGAGTGCGGCCCATCCCGCAGACTCCGCGTACAGTCCGCGTGCTACCCGTGTGAGCTCCCCCGCAGCGGCCCGACGCCTGATGGCATCGGACTCGTCGGGGCGCTGTGCGGAGGTTCGGAACGTGAGGACTTCGGGGACCGGTGCGAGCTTGAGGTTCATCGACATACTCGTGATGCTCCGGATCCTCCGCCTTCGGAGCGGCACCGAGTGGGCGTGCTGTGGAGGACCAGCCGCGCCCAGCACCTTGTGGAGGAATGAGCGAGCACCCCGGAGGCTGCGAGAATGAGCGGGTGAACGCACGCACCTGGGGTTGGCTCGCAGCCGTCATCGACGTCGTCCTCATCGTCGTCTTCGCGCTCATCGGGCGCTCGTCCCATGGTGAAGCGAACACGGCGCTGGCACTCTGGACCACGGCCTACCCGTTCCTGGCGGGGTGGGCGATCGGGTACGTGACGAGCGGGGCCTGGGCGCGACCGCTGCGCTTCTGGCCGACCGGCGTCGTGGTCTGGGTCCTCACGGTCTTCGTCGGTCTGGCCGTCCGCGTCGCCACCGGCCAGGGCGACGTCGACGGCAATCCGCTGCCGATCTCGTTCGTCATCGTCGCGACGATCGTGCTCGGGGTGTTCCTGCTCGGCTGGCGCGCGATCACCCGCGGTGTGCTCCGGTTCACCGCATCGCGGTCGCGGCGGGACGCCGCAGCGTCCGACGCGTGAACAGCAGCCGTGGTGCCCAACCGACGATCCTCGACGTCGCCGCACGTGCGGGGGTCTCGAAGTCGGCGGTGAGCCGGGTCCTCTCTGGAACAGGTCGGTTCTCCGACGAGACCCGTGAGCGAGTCGAACGCGCCGCGACCGAGCTCGGGTACGTCGCCAACGCGATGGCCCGCGGGCTGGTCAGCGGCCGGACGAACACGATCGGGATGCTCGTCCGCGATGCATCGTCGATGGTCTACACCGCCCTGCACGCCGTGATGGAGCGCCGTGCATCCGAGCTCGGCTACCGCGTCGTCACCACGACGGGCGTCGGTCGGGTCGAGGACGAGAAGTCCGCCCTCGCAGCACTCGTCTCGATGCGCGTCGACGGCCTGGTCGTGTGCAGCGGCCTGATGCCGTCCGCCGACATCGCCGAGTTCGCGCCCCGCATCGCCACCGTCGTCGCCGGTCGGCCCGAGCTGCACCCGGCGCTCTCGAGTGTCTACTGCGACGAGGCCGACGGTGGTGCCGCGATCGCGGATGCCGTCGCCGACGCCGGCCACTCCACCGCGGTGGTCCTCACCGTCCCGCTCGACAACGCGATCACGCAGCACGCGAGATCGTCGGCCATGGTCGAGCGGCTCCGAGTACGCGGCGTCCGGGTGATCGACATCGACGCGAGCTTCGTGCGGCCGCCGGACGACCTCGCCGCCGACCTGGTGGACGCCGTACAGGAGTCGGGCGTGACCGCGGTGATGTGCCCGACCGACCGGCTCATGCTCGACGTGTGCGAGGCACTGGCCCGCCGCGGTGTCCAGGTCCCGCGCGACCTCTCCGTGACCGGGTTCGACGGCGTGTACCCGCTGGCGAGCGACTGGATCGGCTTCACGACGCTCGAGCAGCCGATCGAGCGCATCGGCCGCGAGGCGATCGACCTCGTCATCGGCCGCATCGACGACCCCGCGCGCCCCGTCGAGCACCGCTCGCTGCGCGGCACCGTGATCCCGGGCCGCACCCTGCTCCCCCGCTGAGCCGCCGACCTCACACCGTGCGAGTCAGCTCAACCCGTGCAGGCCCAGGGCCTCGCGCACGGTGCGGGGTCACTCGAGCCGCGCACGGTTCGCGACGCGGTGCGAGGTTCGAGAAGCGCGCACGGTGCGAGGTTCACCAAGCGGTGCCGCCGCGGTGGCTCGGTGCGGCGCTACAAGCGCGCACCGAGCGGACAACCTCGCACGGGCCGACAGACACAGCACCGTGCGGCTTCGAACCACGACCGCACCCGCACCCACACCCACGACCGCACCCGCACCTGCGCCCCCGCGCCCGCCTAGAACAACCCGCTGCGCGGCCCGTCCTCCGGCCCGTCGAACCCGCGGAACATGTCCGACACCAGCGCCTCGATCTGCGGCTCCACGAGCCGCTCGACGGCCTCGGCGATCCGCGGCCGGTGGTCGATGAGCGCCAGGCACACGGCGGTACCGGTCGACCGCGCACACTCGTCGGACAGCGCGATCTCGTGCCGGAGTGCAGCCTTCGCCTCGTCGGACAACGGCTCGCGCGGCGTCTGCTCCCCCGCACCGGTGCCGGCCAGCTCGCCGAGCGTGAACAGGAACGGCGACCCCGGCGACGGCTCCGGATCCACGTCGAGCCCCTGGAACTCGGGCGACAACCCCTCGGCCGGCTGGTACCCCGCGTGCCGTTTGCGGACCGCCGCACGCTCGAGTTCCCGCTGCAGCAGCGGCAGGTTCTTCGCCGTGTAGTCGTCGACGGCGTCCTCGACGATGGTCGAGATCCGCCCGATCAGCGCGTGCTGGACTGCGTGCGGCACGTCCGGTCCGAACCCCGCGGCCGCGGCGATCGGGGACCCGGTGCACTTCCGGCAGATGCGCGTGCGCGGGCGGGCGGTACCGATCTGCCAGCGCGGCAGCCAGCGCAGCCACAGGTCGACCGCGCCCCGCACGCGACCGTCGATGCCGTCCATCCCTCAACAGTAGGCCTGGAGGCGCGGATCACCCCCGGCACACCGCGCCGGTCGGGCAATCCGCCGGTTCTCAGGCCTGGGGCTCGGTCACGAAGTCGATGAGCTCCTCGACACGGCCCAGCAGCTGCGGCTCGAGGTCGGCGAACGTCCGCACCTGCCCGAGGATCCGCTGCCACGCCCGGGCGATGTCGGCCTGCTCGGCGTGCGGCCAGCCGAGCGCCTGGCAGATCCCCTTCTTCCACTCGATCGAGCGCGGGATCGTCGGCCACGCCTGCAGTCCGACCCGCGCCGGCTTGACCGACTGCCAGACGTCGACGAACGGGTGCCCGACGACGAGCACGTGCGCACCCCACTTGCCACGCATCACGGCGTCGGCGAAGCGGGACTCCTTCGACCCGGGCACCAAGTGGTCGACGAGCACGCCGACACGACGGTCCCGGTTCGGCTGGAACTCGTCGAGCACGTCGGCCAGGTTGTCGACGCCGGAGAGTTCCTCGACCACGACGCCCTCGACGCGCAGGTCGGCACCCCAGACCTTCTCGACGAGTTCGGCGTCGTGCTTGCCCTCGACCATGATGCGGGAGGGCAGCGCGACCCGAGCACGCTGCGACTCCACCGCGAACGATCCGGACGCGGTGCGGAGGCGACCACCGTCGGACGCCTGCCGCACGGCGGGCGCGCCCCCGGGCCTCCAGTCAGCATGCACGGAACCGACGCGACCAGCGGAACCGGCGGAACCGGCAGCACCAGCCCGGCCAGCGGAACCAGCACCAGCCGACCGCCCGACCGGCGCCGACGGCCGTCCCAGCGTCACGAGCTCCCCTTCGAGCAGGAACTGCCCCGTGAAGGGGAAGGAGCGCGTGCGGCCCTTCCAGTCCTCGAGCGCGATGTTGCCCGCTTCGAGCCCCACCACGGCACCCGCCCACCCGGAGTCCGGGTCCTCGAGCACCATGTCCCGTTCGAGCGGCACCTGCCGCACCTTCTTCACCCCGCGCGAGCGCCAGTCCCCCGAGAGCACATCGCCGCCGTACCGGTCGTCGTCCACCCGCACGAGGGTACTGTCGACGACGGCCCGGACGACGTCGACCGCGCCGGTTCCCCATCATCTCGACGGAAGGCCCTCCCGTGCGCGCAGCGATCATCCACGCCCCGAACGACATCCGCGTCGAGGAGCGCGACCGTCCCGGACTCCTCTCCGGCAAGGACGTCGTCGTCAAGGTCACCGCGGCCTGTGTCTGCGGCTCGGACCTCTGGCCCTACCGCGGCGTCACCGAGACGAAGCAGCCCCGGCCGATCGGGCACGAGCTCGTCGGCGAGGTCGTCGCCGTCGGTGACGCCGTCACGACCCTGCACGAGGGCGACTTCGTCATCTCCCCCTTCACCATGAACGACGGCACCTGCCAAGCCTGCCGCCACGGGATGACGACCGGCTGCGACCACCTGTCCGGGTTCGGCAGCACGGACGCGTACGGCGACCCCGTCGGCGGCGCAGAGGCCGAGTACGTGCGGATCCCGGACGCCGACGCCACGCTCGTCGTCGTCCCCGGCCCGGTCGACCCGGCCCTGGTGCCGTCACTGCTCACCCTGTCCGACGTCTTCTCGACCGGCCACCACGCCGCCGTGTCGGCAGCGGTCGGCCCCGGCAAGACCGTCGTCGTGGTCGGCGACGGGGCGGTCGGTCTGTCCGCCGTGCTCGCTTCGAAGCGGCTCGGTGCGGACCGCATCATCGCGATGAGCCGGCACGCCGACCGTCAGGCCCTCGCGCGCGAGTTCGGTGCCACCGACATCGTGGCGGAGCGCGGCGACGAGGGCGTCTCTGCGGTCCGCGCGCTGCTCGGTGGCGACCTGGCCGACTGCGCCGTCGAGGCCGTCGGCACCGAGGAGAGCATGGACCAGGCGCTGCACTCGGTGCGCCCCGGCGGCAACGTCGGCTTCGTCGGGGTCCCGCACGGGGTGCCGTCGATCGGCACGCGCTACCTCTTCGACACGAACATCGCGATCGCGGGCGGCATGGCACCGGCCCGGAAGTACATCCCCGAGCTGCTACCGGACGTGCTGTCCGGCGCGATCGACCCCGGTCGCGTCTTCGACCTGGAGCTGCCGCTCGACGAGGCCGCCGAGGCCTACCGCGCGATGGACGAGCGCCGGGCCATCAAGGTGCTGCTGCGCCCGTAGCGGCGCGCGTCGTGGACGCACCAGCAGACGGACGGGAGGCCCGTGGCAGCGTCGCCACGGGCCTCCCGTCCGCCGTCTGGTCGCGTCGTGGACCGCCAGCCGGTCCTTCGCGCTGGGCGACAGTTCGCGCGCTCGCACGCCCGTGACCTGTCGCTGAGCGCGAAACCCGGTTGCGCGACGCCGACGGCCGGCGCCCGCTCAGGCGTCGCGGATCGCCAGCACCCGGTGCGGCGCAGCCGCCTCGGCCCGCCACCCGGTGGGCAGGACATCGCGCAGCTCGGGCACGGTGAAGCTCCGGCGGATCGACCGCAGCCCGTCCACCCGGATGAACGTCCCCGCCGCCACGATCGGTGACGCCAGCGCGTACGCCCGGTAGGCCGCCGGCGACCGCCGGATGTCGGAGTGCAGGCTGCGTTCGATCGCGAGCTGCTCGGAGTCGGCCAGGAAGCCCCGCCGCTCGTCGTCGCCGAGGTGGTGCAGCACGTGGTTCGACACGACGACGTCGAACCGCTCGCCCGCCGCGACCAGGTCACCGCTCGACTGCTGCCGGAACGTCACACCGGTCGGTGTCGACCGCCGTGCCGCGGCGATGGCGCGGTCGTCCGGGTCGACCCCGACGACCTCGAGGTCGAAGCCGTCGCTCGCCGCCCAGCGCACCAGCGACCGGGCCAGGTCGCCTCCGCCGCACCCCAGGTCGAGCACCCGGCCGCGGCCCTCGGCGGGCAGGGCCGGCACGACGTGCGATCGCCAGGCCGCGCGCCAGCCGCTCACGAGCGCGTTGACGACGGCGAAGCGCCGGAACGTGCGCGCGAGTGCGCGCGGGTCGCAATCCGGGTCGTCCATCAGTTCGGTCAGGTCGAGCGCGCGGCTGCGCAGGTCGACGGCCGGGAGGCCCGTGGTGCCGCCGTCCCGACGGCTCACGCCGCGCCCGTGGTCGCGACGGGCACGCGGGCGGGTGCGGCCGCGGGTTCCGCGGCGGGTGCGACCGCGGGTTCCGCAGCGGGCGACGCCGCGAGCCACGCCTCGGTCCGCACCGCGGTGAGCCGCGCGCTCTCGACGGTGAGCCCCGGACCGAAGGCGAGCGCGACGACCGCGCTGCCGTCGTCCAGACCCGCCTCGACCGCGTCGCGCAGGACGAAGAGCACCGTGGCGCTCGACATGTTGCCGTGTTCCCGCAGCACCCGCCGGCTCGACTCCATCGCGCTGTCGGGCAGGCCGAGCGACTCCTGAGTGCGGTCGAGGATGGCCCGACCGCCGGGGTGCACCGCCCACACCGGCACGTCCGAGGCAGGCCCGCCGGCGAGCAGGGGTTGCACGGCGCTCGGGACGTGCAGCCCGACGAGCTTCGGCACGGCGGTCGACAGGACCATCTCGAAGCCCTCGTCCCCGATGTTCCACGCCATCTCGGACGCGCCCTCGGGCACCACGGCCGTCGTGAAGTCGTCGAGGCGCAGACCGGCTCCGTCGCGGGCGACCACCGCGGCGGCCGCACCGTCCCCGAAGACGCTGTTCGCGACGATCTGGTCCGGGTCGTTCGAGGCGCGGACGTGCAGGGTGCAGAGCTCACCGCAGACCACGAGCACGACGGCGTCGGGGTCCTGGTCGACGAACGCGGCGGCGATCCGGAGCGCGGGGAACGCGGCGCAGCAGCCCATGAAGCCGATGTGGTGCCGGAAGACGCCCGCGGGCAGACCGAGCTGCTCGACGACGTCGATGTCGGGCCCGGGCTGCGTGAACCCGGTGCACGACACGGTCACCAGGTGCGTGACGGCCTCCGGCGCGATGCCGGCACGTTCGACGGCGTCTCGGGCGGCCGCGACGAACAGCGGCGGGGCGAGTTCGCGGTACCGGTCGTTGCGCGAACCCGTCGACGGCGACCGCAGCGTGCCGTCGTCGTCGCGGAAGACGCCCCCGCCACGCGCGGAGTCGAGCTCCTCGAGCACGGTGTGCCGCTGGTCGACCGCCGAACCGTCGAAGGCCGCGGGGACGAGCCGCTGGCCGAGCCGACCGAGGTCGGGTTGCGCGGAGAAGAGGTCACGCACCCGAGGCTGGGCGAGGGTCGTCTCGGGGACGGCGGTTCCGATGGCACGGATCGTTGCGGACACGACTCATCCTGTCACCGGGTCGCTGACGTGTCCCCAGGATGCACGGGAGGCACGGTGCCGACCGGCACCGTGCCTCCCGTTCCGAGGTGGAGTCGTCTACGCCTGCTGCGCGCGCTCCAGCACCAGCTCGCGCACGCGGGCGGCGTCGGCCTGGCCCTTCATGGCCTTCATGACCGCGCCGATGATCGCACCGGCGGCCTGGACCTTGCCGTCCTGGATCTTCGCGAGCACGTCGGGCTGCGCCGCGAGCGCTTCGTCCACGGCGGCGGTGAGGGCGGAGTCGTCCGAGACGACCTTGAGCCCGCGGGCCTCGACGACCTGCGCCGGCGAGCCCTCGCCCGCGATGACGCCCTCGAGCACCTGGCGCGCCAGACGGTCGGTCAGGTCGCCGGACTCGACGAGCGCGATGACCTCGGCGACGTGCTTCGGCGACACGAGGTCACCGGGGGCAGCGTCCTGCGCGTTGGCGACGCGGCTGATCTCACCGGTCCACCACTTGCGCGCGGCCTGGGGTGCTGCGCCCGCGGCGACGGTGCCCTCGACCTCGTCGAGCAGGCCGCCGTTGACGACGTCCTGGAACTCGAGGTCCGCGAAGCCCCAGTCACCCTTCAGACGACGGCGACGAGCGACCGGGGCCTCGGGCAGCGAGGCACGGAGCTCGGCGACGACGGCCGGGTCGGGCACGACGGGGAGCAGGTCGGGCTCCGGGAAGTAGCGGTAGTCGTCGGCGTCCGACTTCGGTCGCCCGGCCGACGTGCGACCGGTGTCCTCGTGCCAGTGCCGGGTCTCCTGCGTGATCGTCCCGCCGGCGGCGAGGATCGCGGCCTGGCGCTGGATCTCGTAGCGGATCGCACGCTCGACGGCACGGAACGAGTTGACGTTCTTCGTCTCGGTGCGGGTGCCGAGCTTCTCCTGGCCGCGGGGGCGCAGCGAGATGTTCGCGTCGCAGCGCAGGTTGCCGCGCTCCATGCGGGCCTCGGAGACACCGAGTGCCCGGACGAGGTCGCGGATGACCTGCACGTAGGCGGCACCGAGCTCGGGGGCACGGTGCTCGGCACCGAAGATCGGCTTCGTGACGATCTCGACCAGGGGCACACCGGCACGGTTGTAGTCGACGAGCGAGTACTCGGCGCCCTGGATGCGACCGGTGGCACCGCCGACGTGCGTCAGCTTGCCGGCGTCCTCTTCCATGTGCGCGCGCTCGATCGGGATGTTGTAGATCGTGCCGTCGGCGAGTTCGACCTCGACCTCGCCCTCGTAGGCGATGGGCTCGTCGTACTGCGAGACCTGGTAGTTCTTCGGGTTGTCCGGGTAGAAGTAGTTCTTCCGGGCGAACCGCGAGGACTCGGCGATCGAGCAGCCGAGCGCGAGCCCGAGCTGGATCGAGTACCGCACGGCCTGTTCGTTGACGACCGGCAGCGACCCGGGCAGCCCGAGGTCGACCGGCGTGACGTTCGTGTTGGGCTCGCCGCCGAAGAAGTTCGGGGCGTCCGAGAACATCTTGGTCTTCGTCGCGAGTTCGACGTGGACCTCGAAGCCGAGCACCGGCTCGTAGCGCTCGAGTGCCTCGTCGAAGTCCATGAGCGCGTCCTTCTGCGCCATCAGATCACACCTTCCTGCGCAGCCGACTGCTGACTCTGGTCGAGGTCCGGGACCGACGCGATGAGCGGCGCCCCCCACTGCTGTTCGAGCAGACGCTCGAGGGCGGCACCGTAGCGGTACAGCCGGGCGTCTTCACGCTGGGGCGCCATCAGCTGCACGCCGACGGGCAGGCCGTCCTCGGGCGCGAGACCGTTCGGGATGCTCATGCCGGGGACGCCGGCGAGGTTCGCCGGGATCGTCGTGAGGTCGTTGAGGTACATCGCCAGCGGGTCGTCGATGCGCTCACCGATCGGGAACGCGGTCGTCGGAGCCGACGGGCTGACGAGCAGGTCGACCTGCTCGAACGCGGCCTGGAAGTCGCGCTGGACGAGCGTGCGGACCTTCTGCGCCGAGCCGTAGTAGGCGTCGTAGTAGCCCGCGCTGAGGGCGTAGGTGCCGAGGATGATGCGGCGCTTCACCTCGGGACCGAAGCCGGCTTCACGCGTGGCGGCCATGACGTCCTCGACCGTGGCACCGTTCTCGGGCGTGACCCGGAGACCGAAGCGCACCGAGTCGAACTTGGCGAGGTTGGACGACGCCTCGGCCGGGAGGATCAGGTAGTAGGCGCTGATCGCGTACGCGAACGACGGGGCGTCGATCTCGACGACGACCGCACCGGCCGACTCGAGCAGGGCGACCGTCTCCTGGAAGCGCTGTGTGACGCCGGCCTGGAAGCCGTCGCCGCCGGCGAGCTCCTTGACCACGCCGACGCGGAGCCCCCGGAGCGTGTCCGCCTGCAGGCCTTCACGCGCGGCGGCGGCCATCGAGGGCCACGCGTCCGGGATGGACGTGGAGTCCTTCGGGTCGTGCCCGCCGATGACGTCGTGCAGGAGCGCGGCGTCGAGCACGGTGCGGGACACCGGGCCGATCTGGTCGAGGCTGGACGCGAGTGCGATGGCGCCGTAGCGGCTCACTCCGCCGTACGTCGGCTTCACGCCGACCGTGCCCGTCACGGCGCCCGGCTGACGGATGGACCCACCGGTGTCGGACCCGAGGGCGAGGGGTGCTTCGTGCGCGGCGACCGCGGCTGCCGAGCCACCGCCGGACCCGCCGGGGATCCGGTCGAGGTCCCACGGGTTGCGGGTCGGGCCGTACGCCGAGAACTCGGTGGTCGAGCCCATCGCGAACTCGTCCATGTTGGTCTTGCCGAGCGGCACGAGGCCGGCGGCACGGAGCTTCGCGACGGGGGTGGCGTCGTACGGCGGCACCCAGCCCTCGAGGATCTTGGAGCCCGAGGTCGTCGGCATGTCCTGCGTGCACAGGACGTCCTTGACGGCGATCGGCACGCCCGCGAGGGGGCCGAGGTCGTCGCCGGCGGCGCGGCGCGAGTCGATCGACTTCGCGACGGCGAGGGCGTTCTGGTTCACGTGCAGGAACGCGTGCACGTCGCCGTCGACCGCGGCGATGCGGTCGAGGTGGGCCTGGGTGGCCTCGACGCTGGAGACGTCGCGCGCCACGAGGGCGTCGGCGAGCGCTGCGGCGCTGAGGCGGGTGATGTCGTCGGTCACTGTTCTTCGCCCTACTGTTCTTCGCCGAGGATGGCGGTCACGCGGAACCGTTCGCCGTCGGAGTCGGGCGCTCCGGAGAGCGCCTGCTCCTGCGTCAGCGTCTTGCCGACCACGTCGGGTCGGGTGACGTTGCCGAGCGGCACGGGGTGGCTCGTCGCGGGGACGTCGTCGGTCGCGACCTCGGCGACCTTGGCGACGCTCTCGACGATGTGCGACAGCTCCCCGGTCAGCTTCTCGATCTCGTCGGGCGTGAGTGCGATACGTGCGAGGTTCGCCAGGTGCGCGACCTGCTCGCTCGTGATGTCAGGCATGGTGCTCCGTCGATCGGTTCGTGGAATGCCCAACAGTCTATTGGCTGCGTCGAGCGCGCAGGCGCGGCTGTGGACAACGCGGTGGAGGCCGGGTGCCGGTCCGCCGGACCGGCACCGGGCCTCCAGGCGGTCACTTCCCGTTCTGGTCCCTCGCAGCCGGTGCCGCCGGGGCCACCGTCGCGGCGGGCGCCGGCGCAGCCGGAGCAGCGGGTGCAGCCGGAGCAGCAGGCGCAGCCGGAGCAGCAGGCGCAGCCGTCGGCGTCGTCTGGTCGTCCTGCGCCGTCCCCTGTCCGGACGCGGACCCCGACGACGACGACGAAGAAGACGACGACGATTTGCTCGCGTGCCCGATCATCGCCTGGCTCGGCGTCGGCAGCGCTCCCCCGCCGACGGTCTGGTCCAGGTACGCCATCATCGACTTCCCCACCCCGAACTTCGCGCTGTACCCGGTCGTGCCCTGCAGGAACGGCCAGTTCGCCAGGCTCACGCTCCCCTGCACGTTGCCGACCCAGGTGGCGTTCGTGTACTTCGTCGACGACCCGACCAGCCAGTTCTGCACGTCGCCGTCGGTGGTTCCCGTCTTCGCGAACTTCGGCACGCTGTCCCCGGGGTTCGCGCTCGCGGCGGTGCCCGATCCGGACAGCACACCTTGCAGCGCGTAGTCGACCGTGCCGGCGACGTCCGCCGAGACGCCCTGGGTGCAGGACGTCGGCGTCGGGGTGATCTTCGTGCCGTCCGCCTCGGTCACCGAGTCGATGGCCGTGGGCGTGCACACGATGCCGCCGTTGGCGAAGCCCGCGTAGGCCTCGGCCAGGTCGATCGGCGACAGCTCGTTCACGCCGAGGATCGACGACGGCGTCTGCGTCAGGTCGCCGCCGTCGGCGCGGTGGATGCCCATCGACTGCGCCAGCTGGGCGATCTTGCACAGGTCGAGCTGCTTGCCCATCTGCGCGTACGCGGTGTTGATCGACTCGACCGTGGCGTCCTCGACCGACATCGACGCCGGCACGCTCTCGGCGTTGGCGACGTTCCAGGTGCCACCGGCGACGTTCTGGCAGGTGTTGGTGAACTCGGCGTTCTCGAACTGGTGCTCCGACGTGGTGACCGAGTCGGACAGGGTGTGCCCGCTGGCGAGCCACTCGGCCAGGGTGAACACCTTGTACGTCGACCCGGTCTGGAACCCGCCGGAGTTGCCGTACCCGGAGTCGGCGCTGTAGTTCACCGCCGTCGCCCCGGCCGCGGCGTTGTCGCCCTGCGTGTAGGTGGTGTTCTGCACCATCGACATGATCCGTCCGGTGCCGGGTTCGACCGTGACGTTCGACCCGCCGACGTCGACGCCCGCCATCGTGGCCGGCACGTAGGTCGACAGGGCGTTCTGCGCCTGCCCCTGCAGGTCGAGGTCGAGCGAGGTGTGGATCTGCAGGCCCTTGGTGTCGAGCGTGGCGATGCGTGCCGCCGCGGTCTTGCCGAACGCGGGGTCCTGCAGCACCTGGTCGCGGACGTAGTCGCAGAAGTAGCCTGCGTCGTGGTTCGTCGCGGCGGTCGAGCACCCGTTGGCGGTCTCGGTGATCTTCGGCGTGACCGGCGTCGCGATCGCCTTCGTCATCTGTGCCTTCGTGATCGACCCGTGTGCCTGCATCCGGTGGAGCACGTAGTCGCGGCGCTCCTTCGTCAGCGTGTACCCGTTGGCCTTGCCGTTGTCCTTGTCGCTCGGTACGTCGATGCGCAGGTTCGACGGGTTGTTGAGGATCGCGACGAGCGTGGCCGACTGCACGAGCGACAGGTCCTTCGCGTGCACGCCGAAGTAGTGCTCGGCACCGGCTTCGGCGCCGTACACCCGGCCGCCGAGCCCGACGATGTTGAGGTACCCGGTCAGGATCTCGTCCTTCGAGTACTTCTTGTTGACGGCGATGGCGTACCGCATCTCCTGCAGCTTGCGCTGCGGTGTGACGCCGGCGGCGTCCTCGTAGCAGGCCTCGACCTTCTTCTCCGTGGCGGCCTGGTCCGTGCCGGTGAGCTCCTCGCACTGCTGCACCAGGACGTTCTTGACGTACTGCTGCGTGATGCTCGAGCCGCCCTGCACGTCGCCGCCGACGACGGTCGCGGCGACGCCGCGGAGCGTCCCGAGCACGTCGATGCCGCCCTCGGCGTAGTAGCGGGGGTCCTCGGTGTCGATCGCCGCCTGCTTGAGCGAGTCCGCCATCTGGTCGGCGGTCACGTTGGTGCGGTTCTCGGCGTAGAACGACGCGATCTTCACCTGCTGGCCGCCCTCGGTCGCGTACACGGACGACACCTGCTGCGGGGTCTGCACGTCGAGGTAGCTCGGCAGGTCCTCGAAGAACGACACCGCCCCGGACGTCCCCTCACCCGCGACGGCGACCGCCGGGGTCACGGCGACGGCGACGAGCATGCCGGCGAGCACGGACATCACCACGAACATCAGGAGAGCACCAGGCCATCGCACCACACGCATGACGGCACCGTAGGCAGGGGGGCTGTACTGGTTCTGCCCTGGAACGAGTGCAGGCTGCGGTCGCGTTCAGGTTGCCACCCAGCCGGTCCCGAGGCGGCGTCACGATCCGCGCGTGCGCGCTGATCCGGCCGGGAGGCCCGTGGCGGCGCCGGCACGTCGGCCGACGGTCACGATCGGGTCACGCCCACCGCGCCGTCACGCTGCCCCGCCCGGTCACGTCCGCCCGCTCGTCCGGGCCGGTCAGTCGCGTGGCTGCAGGTCCTGCGGTCGCACGAGGTACATATCCGGCGAGGCGCTGACGATGTCGTCGTCGCCGGTGCTGCCCCTGCGGACCTGCTCGCGCACCAGGTCGCCGCGGCCGATGCCGATCAGGGCGACGTCGTGCAGCGATGCGGTGCCGGGCTTGAGGTAGTCGTTGTGGCCCACCGGACGCCGGAACACGTCACCGGCGGACAACGCGTCGGCGCCGCCGGCGAGGTCGAGCACGGTGGAGCCGAAGGACGCCCCACCCGGATCGGTGCCGAAGTACCCGGAGCCCGCGATGGGATCGCTGTGCGCACCGCCGACGAACACCTGCCCGGAGGCGACCGCGAGGTCCGACGCAGACCGGACGTCGCTGCCCGGCGATCCGAGGACCGTCAGGGTGTCCGCGGTCATCCGGCCCGTCGCCAGCGCCATCATCGCCGTCGTCGATCCGTACGAGTGCGCGACGATGTTCACCCGCGGTTGGTCCCCCGCGCGGATCTGTCGCAGTCCGTCGACGGTGCGTCCGAGCCGCTCCGCCCCGGTCCGTGCCAGCGCGAGCGACAGGATGTTCGACAGGTCCGGCGTGCGGTACCCCATCCAGGCGACGACGGCGGCCCCCGAACCGTTGCCCGTCGCGGCGAGCGGCGCGAGGGTGGCCTCCTCGCGGGACAGGTCGTTCGCGGTGTTCGTGAAGTCGGTCATCTGGCCGGTGACGGTGAAGAACATGCCCGGCACCACGACGGTGACGTCGGCTGCGGTGTCGAGGTCCCCGATGCTGATCGCCGCGCGTCCGGAGCCCCGGGTGTCGAGTGCCACCAGGAACCGCCGCGGGTCACCCGGTTCGTGCACGAGCGAGTCCCGGACCTGCCCGAGCATCGCGGCCCGCGCGGCACCCACGTGGGCGTCGGCCAGGCCCGCGGCGAGCATCGCCCGGTTCGCACGGTCGCGCACCACGTAGGGAACGCCCTCGAGGTTCCCGACCAGGGCCGGTGCGTGGATGCGGAGCCGGTCCTGTTCGTCGGCGTCGAGGTGCGACCACCACTGCGCGACGGTCTGCGCCGGTGGTGGGTCGTCCTGCACCGTCGCGACGACGCGCCGGTCGACGGCCGCACGGCGGAGGTCCGCGGCACCGAGCGCGTCGAGGTCCTCGACGAACATCCTTCCGCGGGCGGTCGCGAGGTCGTCCACCCCCACCCGCGTCACCGCCTCGGCCGAGGGTGCGGTCGCGTTCGTCGTCAGCCCGTCGACGGCCGGGTCGTCGACCGGCACGATGTGCGTCGTCGCGGTGGCGACCGTGACCGGGTGTGCCGGGGGCATGCCTGGGGCCTCGATCACTCCGAGCGAGTGCATCGAGGCGGTGAGCAGAGCCGCAGCGATGAGCAGCAATCGGGTCTCCCCCTGGAAGGCCGTCCCGACGTCCCCCTGCAGACGACGGGTGATGCTCAGCCGAGTCTATGGAGATGTGCCCGGATCAGCCATGCGCGATGCAACTTGCCCCCCGAACTGGGCACGCCGCGCGGCGCGGCGCGGTTCGCGGACATGCGGCGGTGTGCCCAGCGGCCCGCTCAGTCCTCGGTCGCGGGCGCTTCCGGCTCGGCGAGCGCCGCCGGACCCTCGGTCACGAGCAGGTGGAACTGTTCGGCGTCGATGATCCGGACCCCGAGCTGCTCGGCCTTGGTGAGCTTCGAGCCGGCACCCGGACCGGCCGCGACGAAGTCGGTCTTCTTGCTCACACTCGAGGCCGCCTTGCCGCCCGCGGTGATGATCGCCTCTTGTGCACCTTCGCGTGTGTAGCCCTCGAGCGACCCGGTCGCCACCACGGTGACGCCGCTCAGCACGCCGCCCTCGACGTCGGCGCTGCCGGGGCCGGGGTGGCCCGGGGTGGTGAACTGCACGCCGGCCGCGGTCCAGCGGTCGATGATCTCGCGGTGCCAGTCGACGTCGAACCAGGCGAGCAGGGCGTCGGCGATGATCCCGCCGACCCCGTCGACGGCGGCGAGGTCCTCGCGCGACGCCGAACGGATCGCGTCGAGGGAGCCGAAGTGGTTCGCCAGGGCACGGGCGGCGACTGGACCGACGTGGCGGATGCTCAGGCCGACCAGGATCCGCCAGAGGGGCTTCGTCTTCGCGGCGTCGATGTTCGCGAGCATCTCGAAGGCGTTCTTCGACGGGTAGCGGCTCGGCTCCCCGGTGTAGTCGGCACCGCGCGCCTCGGGGTCGAACGGCGGGTCGGTCTTCTTGCGTGCCCGGCTGAACGGCGTGACGCGCTTCGGGGTGCCGTCGTCGTCGACCTTCTCCATGCCGGTCTCGGCGTCGCGGACGATGACCTCGATCGGGACGATGTCCTCCATCGTCAGGTCGAACAGGCCCGCCTCGGTCACCAGCGGCGGGGTCTCCGGGCGGAGCGGCTGGGTGAGCGCCGCGGCAGCGACCTCGCCGAGGCCCTCGATGTCGAGCGACCCGCGTGATGCGATGTGCTCGACCCGGCCACGCACCTGGGCCGGGCAGCTCTTCGCGTTCGGGCAGCGGAGGTCGATGTCGCCTTCCTTCGCGGGGGCGAGCTCGGTGCCGCACTCGGGGCAGTTGGTCGGCATCACGAACTCGCGCTCGGAGCCGTCGCGGAGCTCGACCACCGGGCCGAGCACCTCGGGGATGACGTCACCGGCCTTCCGGAGCACCACGGTGTCGCCGATCAGCACGCCCTTCGCCTTGACGACCTGCTGGTTGTGCAGGGTGGCCTGCCGGACGACCGACCCGGCGACCTCGGCCGGGGCCATCACCGCGAACGGGGTCGCGCGGCCGGTGCGGCCGACGCTGACCACGATGTCGGTGAGCGTCGTGTGCACTTCTTCCGGCGGGTACTTGTAGGCGATCGCCCACCGGGGTGCCCGCGAGGTCGACCCGAGTTCTTCGTGCAGGGCGAGGTCGTCGACCTTCACGACGACGCCGTCGATCTGGTGCTCGACGGACGACCGGCGCTCCCCCGTGGTCCGGACGAAACCGTTGACCTCGTCGATGGTGTCGAACACCCGGTAGTGACTGCTCGTCGGCAGGCCCCAGGTCTGCAGGAGCTCGTACACCTCGGACTGGCTGCGGACGTCGGTGCCCTGCTCGAGCTCGCGGACGGGCCAGGCGCCGATGCCGTGCACGAGCATCCGCAGGCGCCGCAGCCGGTCGACCATCAGGGCGCGCTTCGCCTCGGACTTGCCCTCTTCCTTCTGGCGGAGGGACCCGGCGGCGGCGTTGCGCGGGTTGGCGAACACGCGCTCCCCCGCCTCGCGCTGGTTCGCGTTGAGTTCGTCGAACTCGGCGACCGGGAAGAAGATCTCCCCCCGGACCTCGACCAGGGGCGGGTGGCCCGTGCCCGACAGGCGGTCCGGGATCGTGCCCATGGTGCGCACGTTGCCGGTGACGTCCTCGCCGACCACGCCGTCGCCTCGGGTGGCGGCCGAGACGAGCCGGCCGTGCTCGTACCGCAGGTTGATCGCGAGGCCGTCGATCTTCAGCTCGGTCAGGAACCGCACCCGCTCGGCACCGGCGTCACGCTGCACCTTGACGGCCCACTCGGTGAGTTCCTCGGGGCTGAACACGTTGTCGAGCGAGAGCATCCGTTCGGCGTGCTCGACGGGCGCGAACTGCGTCGTCTGCGCCTGCCCGCCGACGGTCTGTGTCGGGCTGTCCGGGGTCAGGAGTTCCGGGAACCGGCGCTCGATCGCGTCGAGGCGGTGCACCAGGGCGTCGTAGTCGGCGTCGGACAGGGGGGACGCGTTGCCCTCGTAGTAGTCGTGACGCAGCTCGTTGACGCGGGCGCGCAACCGGTCGACCTCGCGCGCGGCCTGGGCGGCGTCGAGCCCGTCGGGGTCGATGGTCTCGAACGTCGCGTCGGTCTCGCTCATGGCATCAGTTCTACCGTGCACCACCGACGCGGCGTGCAGCGAGCGTGTGCCCCGGGAGCGGCGGGGTCAGGCGTCGACGGGGACGGCGCTGACCGTGGTGTCGATCGTGCACTGGCCGAGCACCCGGGTCCCGACGTAGACCACGGCGGTCTGCCCGGGAGCGACCCCGTGCAGCGGCTCGTCGACGTCGATGACGAGCACGTCGTCCTCCACCCGGGCGGTCGCGGGCACCGGGTCGGCGTGCGCGCGGATCTGCACGTCGCAGGCGAACGGCGTCTCGGGGTCGGCCGGGGCCGTGCCCGCCCAGGTGAACCGCGAGCCCGACATCGAGGTGACGGCGAGCGCCTCCTTCGGGCCGACGACCACGGTGTTGTCCTTGGGGCGGATCTCGAGCACGAAGCGCGGCTTGCCGTCCGGCGCGGGCCGTCCGAGGGCCAGGCCGCGGCGCTGACCGACGGTGTACCCGGTGGCCCCCTCGTGCGAGCCGACGACCGTGCCGTCGCGCTCGACGACGTCACCGGGGGTGGTACCGACGCGGTCGGCGAGCCAGCCGCGGGTGTCGCCGTCCGGGATGAAGCAGATGTCGTACGAGTCGGGCTTCTGCGCGACCGTCAGCCCGCGCTCGGCGGCCTCGGCCCGGACCTCGTCCTTCGACGGGGTGGCGCCGAGCGGGAACATCGCGTGCTGGAGCTGCTCGGCGGTCAGGACCCCGAGCACGTAGGACTGGTCCTTCGCCCATGCGGCCGACCGGTGCAGTTCACGGGAGCCGTCCGGGCCGGTGACGATCGAGGCGTAGTGCCCGGTCGCGACGGCGTCGAACCCCAGGGCGAGTGCCTTCTCGAGCAGCGCCGCGAACTTGATCCGCTCGTTGCAGCGCATGCAGGGGTTCGGGGTGCGGCCGGCCTGGTACTCGGCCACGAAGTCGTCGACGACGTCCTCCTTGAACCGGGCGGAGAAGTCCCACACGTAGTACGGGATCCCGAGGGCCGACGCGGCGCGCTGGGCGTCCATCGAGTCCTCGATCGTGCAGCACCCGCGACTGCCGGTGCGCAGGGTGCCGGGCATCCGGCTCAGGGCCAGGTGGACGCCCACCACGTCGTGGCCGGCGTCGACCGCCCGGGCTGCGGCCACCGCCGAGTCGACACCACCGCTCATCGCCGCAAGAACACGCATGTCTCCAGGGTAACCCGCCGACGAAGCGGTACCGCTGGCGTACCGTTGGTCGGGCGATGGCCACGACGCGGAACGACTCATTCGACTTCCGGTCCGTCCTGCTGTCCGGGTTCCTGCCCGCCGCGCTCTTCGCGATCGGGGAGGGCGCGATCATCCCGATCATCCCGATCGCCGCCGACTCCCTCGGCGCGAGCCTGGCGTTCGCGGGCTTCGTCGCCTCGCTCATCCTGGTCGGCGAACTCATCGGCGACGTGCCCTCCGGCATCGTCGTCGCCCGCATCGGCGAGCGGAACGCGATGATCGGCGCCGCACTCGTGTCGGTCGTCGGACTGGTCGTCGCCACCACCGCCGCGAACGCCTGGGTCCTGGCGCTCGGCGTGTTCCTGGTCGGCGTCTCCACCGCGGTGTTCGCACTCGCCCGGCACGCCTACATGACCACCGCGATCCCCCTGCGGATCCGGGCCCGGGCGCTGTCGAGCCTGGGCGGCGTCTTCCGCTTCGGCTACTTCGTCGGCCCGTTCATCGCCGCCGGTGTCGTCCACCTGACCGGCACCACCAGCAGCGCCTTCTGGATCCACGTCGTCTGCTGCCTGGCGGCGGCGACCGTGCTCCTGGTGCTGCGCGACCCGGTGACGGGCGCACGCGGTCTGCGGTTGCCGCCACGGGCCTCCCGGCCGGCGTCCGACCACGCGACGGACGCGAGCCGTGGGACCACGACGGAACCACCCGCCGACACCGGCGCGCAGTTCGTCCAGCAGGAGGCGCAGGGCCTGTTCCGCACGATCCGCGCGAACCGGGCGGTCCTGCTCCGGCTCGGCAGCGGCGCCGGGCTGATCGGCGCGATGCGTGCCGGGAGGCAGGTGATCCTGCCGCTCTGGGCGGTGAGCGTCGGCCTCGACGACTCGACCGCGGCGCTCGTGATCGGCATCGCCGGAGCCGTCGACTTCGCGCTGTTCTACACAAGCGGCCAGATCATGGACCGCTGGGGACGGCTCGCGAGCGCCCTGCCCTGCATGCTCGGCCTGAGCATCAGCTACTTCCTGCTCGCCTGGAGCGGCCACCTGGACGCCCGGGTCGGCTGGTTCGTCGCGATCGCGATGGGCATGTCCCTGGCGAACGGTGTCGGCTCCGGCATCCTCATGACGCTCGGCGCGGACCTCGCACCGCGCAACGCCCCGGCACCGTTCCTGGGGGCCTGGCGGTTCACGGGCGACTTCGGGTCCGCCGCGGCGCCGCTCGTGATCTCGGGCGTGACGGCTGTGGCGTCGATCGCGGTCGCGAGCGGGGTGATGGGTGTGCTCGGCCTGGTCGGCGCGGGCATCCTGCTCCGGTACGTGCCCCGGTACCTGCCGCGACCGCTGCGCTGACGCGCTGCCGCACGGGCGTGCGGGCGTGCCGGCGTGCGGGCGTGCGGGCGTGCGTGCGCTTCGGGGCGCACCGTGCGGAGTCCGTCACCCCGTGCGCCGTTGACTGCTCCGTGCACGCCTACAGCGCCGCACCCAGCCACCAGCCCGGCACCACATCGCGGCCCGCGCACCGTGCGTGCGCGTCCGCCGCGCACCGCACCGGC
>NZ_JAHEWN010000031.1 GCF_018598555.1 Curtobacterium aurantiacum | reverse complement strand
CGACGGACGGGAGGCGCGGTGCCAGCTGGCACCGCGCCTCCCGTTCGTTCGTCCCCCGTTCGGCATCCCCCCATCGAAATGCCGACCTGACGAGCGAGCGCGAGCCTGGCAGAGTGGTGACACCGGCCGACGCGCTGGTTCAGTTTTATCATGTCTGAGACAGATGTGAGAGTGGGGACACGTGATCGAGTACAACGACGACGACGCACACCGTCGGGAACTGTCGCGGAAACTGCAGCTCCTGATGGACGTCGTCGAGGCCAACTCGGGCCAGCGACCCCCGTACAAGGAGATCGCCGCCGAGATCGAGGCGCAGGGTGCGTCGATGAGCCGACCGCGGTGGGGCTACATGCTCGGCGGCAACGGACCGGCCGTCCGTGACCAGCGACTCCTGGCGGCCCTGGCGACCTACTTCGGCGTCCCGGCGGAGTACCTGACCGACGCTGCCGGCAACACGGACGTGCCCGAGCGGGTGCAGGCACAGCTCGAACTCGTGCTCGAGCTGCGCAAGCGCGAGGTCGTCGCGTTCGCCACCCGGCGACTGGGCGAGTTCGCCTCGGCGGACGAGATCCGCGACTTCACCGAGCACCTGCGTCGGCTCGACGAGTCGGGCGGCACCCCGTGAGCGGGTACCGCGACCGCTTCGGTGCCCTGCGCCGACAGACCGAGGCCCGCCGTCGCGTGCAGCGCCTCGGACTCCCCCGCCGCCTGACCCTGCCGGAGCTGACCGCCCGTGCCGAGGCGGCGCTCGGCAAGCCCATCCACGTGCGCACCACCGAGTTGCCGGGAGACCTGTCCGCACGGCTCATCCAGCGCACCGACCACGCACTGCTCGAGACGCGCCCCGGGCTGTCCGAGCGCTCCCGGGTGGCCTGCGTGCTGCACGAGCTCGCCCACGTGTTCATGGACGACACCGGCTGCGACCACCAGGCGTACACGGGGCTGCTCAGCGGCCGGACGGCCTTCACCCGCTCGCTGGACACCCCGCACGAGCAGGCCGTCGAACTCGTCGCCGACCAGCTGGCGCTGCGGATCGGGCTGCTCGACCCCGAGGGCCAGCCCGGGATCTTCCGGTGATCCGGTGACGCTGCACGTCTGGGGATCGATCCCGGTCTGGCTCATCCTGACGGTGCTCGTCGTCCGGCTGTTCCTGGTGCGAACCCAGTCGGCCAGCGTCACCTGGCTGATGGTCTGCTGCAGCTTCGTCGCCGTCGGTCTGACGATCAACCAGCCCGACGTCACGACGTTCCTCGCCGGGGTGACGCACGTGCCGAACATCGCCGATCTGATCGGCCGCTGCCTGATGGTGTGCGGCATGTTCGCGCTCGCACAGTCGGTCGAGGCCGCCGCGCGCTCCGCCAAGCTCCTCCGTGCGAGCCGCATCATCGGCTGCGTGCTCGTGCTCATCGCCCTCGTCGTGCTGTTCGCGTTCATCGACGCACCGACCCCGACCGCGGAGTTCATGGTGGTCTACGGCGACCAGCTGCCGACCGCGCTGTACTCGGCCGTCGAGATGACCTACATCGCCATCGTGATCGCCCGCTCGGCCGTCGCCGTGCTGCGCGGGTTCCGGAGCGGCGACGGACTCGGCCGCCTCTACTGGCTCTTCGTGGTCGGCGCGGCCGGCCTCGTGCTGCTCGCCGGCATCGCGATCGCCCTCGACGCCGTGCACGTCGCCGGCGCGGACGGTGCGGTCGGGGTCCTGTCGAAGCTCTACACCCCGGTGTTCCTCGGCTCGATGGTCCTGCTCGCCATCGGAGCGGCCGGTGGCGTGCTGCCCGACGCCGCACGCGAGTTCCGCGACTGGCGGGCCGCCCGACGCCGGTTCCGCGCGCTCGAGCCGGAACTCCGCCGACTCGAAGCGGCATCGGGCAACACCGGGCTCTACTTCACGATCGTGTGGCAGCGTCGCCAGTGGCGGAGTCGGCAGCACCGACTGTCCGTCGAGATCGAAGACCGCGCGCGCGAGGCCGGACAGGCAGTGCCGGCCGCTGCGACGCTCACCACGGCACGACTCAGGGAGATCACATGACCGGCGCACGCATCACCGCACTCGGCACCGCGGCGGGGGCGGTGGGCACGCTCGGGCTCGGCGCCTTCGTCGCCCGACGCCTGCTGTTCCCGACGCCGTACACCGCGACCGCCACGGTCCGCAGTGCCACGGACACCGAGGTCGAGCTGACCGCCACCCGCGACACCCGCCTGCCGGGCACCTACGACCTGCAGCGCGACGGCGCCCGGGTGCAGGTCGGTGCGATCATCGCCGCGAGCAGCGAGAGCGGTCCGACCACCGAGAGCGGGGCGAGCAGCGACAGCGTCCGCCGCAGCGTCACCGGCCCCGTGGCGACCGGCGCGTGGGGCTGGGACGCCCTGCGGTACGACGGACCGGATGACGTGCCCGGCACCGAGCCCGAGGCCGCCACGACCCACGTGGTTCACGTGCCCGGGCAGTCCCTCGGCCCACGGCAGGTCCTCCGCGGCGTCGGGGTCTGGCGATCGCTCGGCGCCTCGTCCGAGGTCATCGACACCACCGACCTGCCGCTGCGCTCCCTCGACCCCGGCGCCGCCGACCGCATCGTCGCTGCCGTCCGCGCCGCCCGCGCCCGCGGTGCACAGCGCGTCGTGCTGCAGGGCTGGTCCGCCGGCGCGCTCGCCTGCTCGGTCGCCGCCGCACGCGTCGACGTCGACGGACTCGTGGTGGTGTCACCCCTGCTCGACGTCGCCTCGGCACTCCGTGGAGCCGTCCGCGGTGCGCACCTGCCCGCCTTCGTCGGCACCGTCGCGGCCCGCATCGCGACGACGAACGTGCTGTCCCGCCTCGCCGGGGCCCCGACGCCCGTGACGACGACCACCTGGCAGGACTCCGCGACGCCGACGCTGCTGATCCACTCCGACGCGGACGCCCTGGTCGCCGTCGATGACGTCACAGCGGTGGCCGCGCGACAGGGTGCCACCACCGTCGCGTTCCGCACGGCACCGCACACCCTCGAGTGGAACGAGGACCCGGAGCGCTGGGAGCGCGCCGTCCGCGACTTCGCCGCACGACTGACCGACGCAGCCTGACGCCACCCCGGACGTGCAACGGCCCCGGTCTGCGAACAGACCGGGGCCGGCTGCGTCTCGACCCGTTGGGGGGAACCGGTCGAGCGCGACGCGCGAGGAGTTGGGGGGAACGTCTCGCGCGTTGTCATCACAGTACCCCCGGACGGGGGCCGATGGACACAATGACGCGCAGATCGGCCGACGCGGGATCTGGAAGCGACCCGAGAACGGACAGGAGGCCCGGTGCCAGCTGGCACCGAGCCTCCTGTTCGTGGAGTGTCAGGTCCTAGGACTCGATCTCGCCCTGGGGCGCGTCGGTCGCGGCCTCGACCGCGGCCGCACCGGCGAGGACCTCCTCGCGGCCCGGCTGACGCCCGGTCTCGAAGTGGAACGCACCGTCGACGAAGTCGACCTTCACGTGGTCGCCCGCGTTGAGCTCACCCTGCAGGATGTGCTCGGACAGCTGGTCCTCGACCTCGTGCTGCATCGCGCGACGCAGGGGGCGAGCACCCAGGGACGGGTCGAACCCGACCTTGATGAGCTGCTCCTTGGCCGGCAGCGTGAGCTCGATGGTCATGTCGCGGTCGAGCAGGCGGTCCGCCAGACGCTTCACGAACAGGTCCACGATCTGCAGCAGCTCGGGCTGCGACAGCTGCGGGAACACGATCGTGTCGTCGACGCGGTTCAGGAACTCGGGCTTGAAGTGCTTCTTCAGCTCCTCGTTGACCTTGCCGCGCATGCGGTCGTAGCCGACGGCCGAGTCACCCTCGACCTGGAAGCCCACCGGGCCACCGGCGATGCCCTGCGAACCGAGGTTCGTGGTCATGATGATGACGGTGTTCTTGAAGTCGACCACGCGGCCCTGACCGTCGGTGAGACGGCCTTCCTCGAGCACCTGCAGCAGCGAGTTGAAGATGTCCGGGTGGGCCTTCTCGATCTCGTCGAACAGGACCACGGAGAACGGCTTGCGGCGCACCTTCTCGGTGAGCTGGCCGCCCTCCTCGAACCCGACGAACCCGGGAGGGGCACCGAACAGGCGGGACACGGTGTGCTTCTCACCGAACTCCGACATGTCGAGGGAGATCAGCGCACCCTCGTCGTCGAACAGGAACTCGGCGAGGGCCTTGGCGAGCTCGGTCTTCCCGACGCCCGTGGGGCCGGCGAAGATGAACGAGCCGGAGGGACGGTTCGGGTCCTTCAGACCGGCACGGGTGCGGCGGATGGTCTTGGACAGCGCCGAGATGGCCTCTTCCTGACCGATGACGCGCTCGTGCAGTGCCTTCTCCATGAAGACGAGACGCGAGGTCTCCTCTTCGGTGAGCTTGAACACCGGGATGCCCGTGGCCTGCGCCAGGACCTCGGCGATGATGCCCTCGTCGACGGTGCCGGACGCGGCGACGTCACCCGCACGCCACTGCTTCTCGAGGCGGAGACGCTCGCCGAGGAGCTTCTTCTCCTCGTCGCGCAGGCTCGCGGCCTTCTCGAAGTCCTGCTCCTCGATGGCGGCTTCCTTCGACCCGCGGACCGTCGAGATCTTCTCGTCGAACTCGCGGAGCTCCGGCGGCGCCGACAGGATTGACAGACGCAGGCGCGCGCCGGCCTCGTCGATCAGGTCGATGGCCTTGTCCGGCAGGAAGCGGTCCTGCACGTAGCGGTCCGCCAGGTTCGCCGCGGAGACGATCGCACCGTCGGTGATGGACACCTTGTGGAACGCCTCGTACTTGTCGCGCAGGCCCTTGAGGATGTTGATCGTGTGCGGCAGCGACGGCTCGTTGACCTGCACCGACTGGAAGCGACGCTCGAGTGCGGCGTCCTTCTCGAAGTGCTTGCGGTACTCGTCGAGCGTGGTGGCACCGATGGTCTGGAGCTCACCGCGGGCGAGGAGCGGCTTGAGGATCGAGGCCGCGTCGATCGCGCCCTCGGCAGCACCGGCGCCGACGAGCGTGTGGATCTCGTCGATGAAGACGATGATGTCGCCGCGGGTGCGGATCTCCTTCGTGACCTTCTTGAGGCGCTCCTCGAAGTCACCGCGGTAGCGGGACCCGGCGATGAGCGAACCGAGGTCGAGCGAGTAGAGCTGCTTGTCCTTCAGCGTCTCGGGCACGTCGCCCTTGACGATCGCCTGGGCGAGGCCCTCGACGACGGCGGTCTTGCCGACGCCGGGCTCACCGATCAGGACGGGGTTGTTCTTGGAGCGGCGGGAGAGGATCTGCATGACCCGCTCCATCTCCTTCTCGCGCCCGATGACGGGGTCGAGCTTGCCGTCGCGCGCGGCCTGGGTGAGGTTCCGACCGAACTGGTCGAGGACCTGCGAACCCTGCTGCGCGTTCTGCTGCTGCTCGCCGCCGACGGCGACCGCTTCCTTGCCCTGGTAGCCGGACAGGAGCTGGATGACCTGCTGGCGCACCCGGTTCAGGTCGGCGCCGAGCTTCACGAGGACCTGGGCTGCGACACCCTCGCCCTCGCGGATCAGGCCGAGCAGGATGTGCTCCGTGCCGATGTAGTTGTGGCCGAGCTGCAGCGCCTCGCGCAGGGACAGCTCGAGCACCTTCTTGGCGCGCGGCGTGAACGGGATGTGCCCGGTCGGCTGCTGCTGGCCCTGCCCGATGATGTCCTGGACCTGCTCGCGCACGGCGTCGAGCGAGATGCCCAGCGACTCCAGCGCCTTGGCGGCGACGCCCTCGCCCTCGTGGATGAGGCCGAGGAGGATGTGCTCGGTGCCGATGTAGTTGTGGTTGAGCATCTTCGCTTCTTCTTGAGCGAGGACGACAACACGACGGGCCCGGTCGGTGAATCTCTCGAACATGTGCTCTCCCTTGGCCCCTGATGAGCGGAGCCGACGCTGTGCCGGTCTCGTGTGAGTCCGGCCAAGTACTTCGAGAGTAACCAGCGCTCCCCCCGGGGGCTGCCCCTGTTCGCCGTGGGCGTGACCAGGGTGCGTCTTGTGCGCAGTGAGCGAACGACGAGACGGATTGGAGGCCCGTGGCGGGATCGCCACGGGCCTCCAGTCCGCTTCTCGGTCGCGCTGGGTCAGGCGCGCCGCACCGCGCGACGCAGGTCCCGTCGGAAGCGGCGCGCGTCGACGCCGAGGGTGTCGAGGACGTCGTGCGCCGATCCGGCGAGCGGATCGTCGACCGAGTCGAGCACGGCGAGCACGACGTGGGGCGGTCGGATGCGGTCGGACCGACCGGCGATCGTGGCGGCGCGGGCGAGCACGCGGACGGCTGCCGGGGTGCAGGCGACACGGTCGTGCTCACCGGGACAGGTGGTGTGGGCGCCGACGAAGGCACGGACACCGGAGCGGACGCCGTCGGGGGTGACCCGGTGGGCGTCGAGGACCGGGCGGAACCGGGGCATGCCGGCACAGAGGGTGACGGCCGCGAGGAGCAGGTGCTCGGCGTCGACGAAGCCGAAGCCGGACTCGTGGGCCTCGAGGTCGGCGAGCAGCACGATCTCACGGCCGTGCCGGACGGAAGGGAGGGCGACGGAGAGCTGAGCAGTCTGCATGTATTCAGAATATCGCATACGGCCGTCGACGACCAGCCCGCGTCGGAGGTCCGCTCGGTACGATCCGCTCATGGAGCAGCCCGTCGTCGGCCTCGTCGTCCACCCGACCAAGAACGTGCAGGAGTCCGTCACGACCCTGCAGCGCTGGAACGCGTCCGGCCAGGGCGAACTGCTCGCCCGACGCGCGGATGCCCAGCGGATCGGCGGCGGTGTTGACGTGGTCGACGACGACGACTTCACCGACCGTGTCGACCTGGTCGTGGCGCTCGGCGGCGACGGCACCATGCTCGGCGCGATGCGGCTCGTGGCGAAGCGCCCGGTGCCCGTCCTCGGCGTGAACTACGGCAACGTCGGGTTCCTGGTGGAGATCGAGCCGCCCGAGCTCGAGATCGCGCTCTCCCGGCTGTCCGCCGGCGAGTACCAGCTCGAGCCGCACCACGCGCTCGAGGCCCGGTTGTCCTGGGGTGGTGCCCGCACCGACTACCTGGCGTTCAACGACCTGACCATCGTGCGACGGCCGGGCGCCGGGCAGGTGTCGGCCGACCTCAGCGTCGGGGGCCTCGGGTACGGGTACTACCGCGCCGATGCCATCGTGGCCGCGACCCCGGCCGGCTCCACCGCGTACAACTACGCCGCGGGCGGACCGGTCCTCTCCCCCGCACTGTCCGGCTCCGTGGTGACCCCGGTCGCGCCGATGGCCGGGATCGACCGCTCGGTGGTGCTCGCCGCACGGGAGCGCTACCGGTTCGACATCGCGGAGGGCACCAGGAGCGCCGCGCTCGAGGTCGACGGGCTCGTGGTCGGCGAGGTGGCCACCGGGGCCCAGATCGACATGCGGCTGCGGAAGGACGCCGGCAGTGTGGTGCGCCTCGACGCCGAGCGGCACGGACGCACCGGACGCGTGAAGCTCAGCCTGCTCGACCTGCCCGTGCGTCCGGACCAGCTCGTCGAGCTCATCCCGAGCGACCTGCGACAGAAGCTCCGGCGCGAGATCGACGACTGACGCCGCGTCGGCGCTGGCCCTGGCCCCGGTCCTGGGCCTGGGCCTGGTCCTGGCCCTGGTCCTGGTCCTGGCCCTGCCCCGGGAACGTGAATGGCCCGCTCGAGCAGTGCTCGAGCGGGCCGTCCCATCACCCCACCGGATCGTCTTCCCACAGAACGACCCGGTTTCCCCGCGCCGGCACGGGTGAACGTGCCGGCCGAAGTCCACTGACCTAGTCGGTCAGGTACAGCTGCATGTCCTGCGAGACCGCCTTGGCGAACAGGCGCAGCTTGGCGCGCGACTCCACCCGGCTGACGGCCTGGCGGGTCGTGTGCACGATCTTCGAGATCTCGTCGAGCGTCATCGGCTTGTCGTCGTCCAGGCCGTAGCGCATGCGGATGACGTTCGCCTCGTCGCTGGGCAGCTCGGCGACGATGGAGCGGATGTCGCGGTGCAGCAGCGTCGTCTCGGTGAGCTCGTTCGGGCTCGCGGCGTCCTCGTCCTCGATGAAGTCACCGAGCTCGCTGTCGTCGGAGTCGCCGACCACGGTGTGGATCGAGACCGGCTCGTGCGAGCGGCCCTTGAGGTCGACGAGTTCCTCGACGCTCATGCTCAGCTCGGCGGCGACTTCCTCCGGCATCGGCGCACGGCCGAGGTCGACGGTCAGGTCGCGCTCGGTGCGCGAGATCTTGTTGATGAGCTCGACGGTGTGCACCGGGATGCGGATCGTGCGCGCCTTGTCGGCGAGACCACGCGAGATCGCCTGGCGGATCCACCAGGTGGCGTAGGTCGAGAACTTGTACCCCTGCGTGAAGTCGAACTTCTCGACGGCACGGACCAGGCCGAGGTTGCCTTCCTGGATGACGTCCATGAAGGGCAGGCCACGCTGCGAGTACCGCTTGGCGATGCTCACGACGAGGCGGAGGTTCGAGGTGATCATGCGCTCCTTGGCGCGCTCACCGTCGCGGACGAGCCAGCGGAGTTCACGCTGCAGGGTCTTCGGCAGGCCCTTCTCGGTGGCGAGCTTCTCTTCGGCGAAGAGCCCGACCTCGATGCGGCGGGCGATCTGCGCTTCTTCCTCGGCGGTGAGGAGCGAGAGACGGCCGATGTGACGGAGGTAGTCGCCGACCTGGTCGACCGAGGCACCGCGGACACCGGCGAGCTGCTCGTCGGCCTCGACCTCGGTGTCGAGGGAGGTGGTGGCGGACTCGGCGGTCGCGGTCTTCGATGCCGATGCCTTCTTGGTGGCGGTGCGGCGGGTGGTGCTGGGTGCAGCCGTTGCGATCGTCATGGTGTTTCTCCCTGCGTTCGACGGTGATGGCTTCGTGGGGCGTTGCCGGGGGGTGCTGATGAGTAAAGCGGCCCGGAGGTGTACCCCACAAATCGTTCGGAGTGATTCTCAGGGTTCTCCGTGCTTCACCATCGGAACCGTCCCCCACGGGGTACAGCCCACCGACAGTCTGGTCCCCCATCAGGCCCCGGATCAAGCCGGAAGTGCCGTGTTTCCGGCGTTGCAGGCGTGTTTCACCAGCGTTTCCGGTCGTGTACCCCGGGCGACTGCGTACTCCGGACATGCAAAAGGGGTACGTCCGACCCGATCAGTGTGATCTGGTCGTCGTACCCCGAATACCGGATGGGTGGGGGTCACCAGGAGGGTTCGAGCCACCCGTCCCGGCGCTTGGACACCTCGAGGTCGGCGTCTCGGTCGAACTCGTCGTACTCGCTCTCGATGTCACCGACGAGGCTGCGTCCCGTGAAGGGTGTGGTTGTCATGTGGACGATGCTCACCCCGGCACGCGTCGGCGAGGTGAACGGTGCGTGACGGGTCGTCGGCGCTCAGACGTCGAGGTCGTCGACGGTCAGACGTCGAGGTCGTCGGCGCTCAGACGTCGAGGTCGTCGACGTCACCCTCGTCGTCGAGGGCTCCGTCGTCGCTGCCGACGGGCACGACGGACAGCCCGGACGCCGGGTGCCCGAAGGCGTCCTCCACGTCCAGGTCGTCGAGGTCGTCGACGCCGGCGGCGGACTCCGGGATGGTGGGCATGCGCGACAGGATCACACCATGCGGTGAACACGGGGTGAAGTGGATCGTGCGCGGGCGGCTACTCCGCCGAGGTCGGAGCCGGCGCGGGGCGACCGTGCTCACGCTCGAAGCGGGCGCGCTCCTCGGCCTCGACCTTGGCGTACGCGGCGCGCTCGGTGCGGTCTGCGCGCATGATCGCGCGCATCACGAACCAGAAGATCAGGCCGACGACGATGGTCGGCGTCAGGGCGAAGACGATCCCGCTTACGACTCCTTCAGGCACCCGAGCATCGTACCCCGACTATCTGTTCCGACCGGACTCGCAAGCTCGTCCGGGGCTGGCGTCGCGCAGCGCTGGCGCGCTGCCCTAAGCTCCAGCGCCCTTGACCAGCGGGAAGAGGATCGTCTCGCGGATGCCCAGGCCCGTGATGGCCATGAGCAACCGGTCGATCCCCATGCCCATGCCCCCCGACGGCGGCATCGCGTGCTCGAGGGCACGGAGGAACTCCTCGTCGACGCGCATCGCCTCGGGGTCACCGCCGGCCGCGAGCTTCGCCTGCTCCACGAACCGCTCGCGCTGCACGACCGGGTCGACGAGCTCGGAGTACGCCGTCGCGAGCTCGAACCCGCGGATGTACAGGTCCCACTTCTCGACGATCCCCGGACGGGTGCGGTGCTGCCGGGTGAGCGGTGACGTGTCGACCGGGAAGTTCATCACGAAGGTGGGGCGGTCGAGCGAGTCGATGACGAAGTGCTCCCAGAGCTCCTCGACGTACTTGCCGTGCGTGGCGTGCGCGACCTCGACCCCCTCGGCGTCGGCGAGCGCCTGCAGCTCGGACAGCGGGGTCTCCGGTGTGATCTCGCGTCCCGCCGCCTCGGACAGCGAGCCGTACATGTCGATGCGGGGCCACTCGCCACCCAGGTCGTAGGTGCTGCCGTCCGGCAGGGTCACCTCGAGCGGTCCGCCCGTGACCGCTCGGGTCGCGTTCTGCACGAGCTCCTGGGTCAGGTCGGCCATCTGCTCGTAGTTGCCGTACGCCTGGTACGCCTCGACCATCGCGAACTCGGGCGAGTGCGACGAGTCGGCGCCCTCGTTGCGGAAGTTGCGGTTGATCTCGAACACCCGGTCGATGCCACCGACGACGGCGCGCTTCAGGAACAGCTCGGGCGCGATCCGCAGGAACAGCTCGGTGTCGAAGGCGTTCGAGTGCGTCACGAAGGGCCTGGCCGAGGCGCCGCCGTGCTGGGTCTGCAGCATCGGGGTCTCGACCTCGAGGTACTCGTGCGCGGTGAAGGTCTGACGGAGCGACGCCATCACCGCGGCGCGGGCACGCACGGTGGCGCGGGCTTCGTCGCGGACGATGAGGTCGAGGTAGCGCTGACGGACCCGCGTTTCCTCGTTGAGCTCGTTGTGCAGGTTCGGCAGCGGCAGGATCGCCTTCGCCGCGATCGCCCAGTCGTCCACCATGATCGACAGCTCGCCGCGGCGCGAGGAGATCACGCGCCCGTGCACGAACACGTGGTCGCCGAGGTCGACGAACTCCTTCCAGCGGGCGAGGGACTCGTCCCCCACCTCGGCCAGGGAGACCATCGCCTGGATCCGGGAGCCGTCGCCGGACTGCAGGGACGCGAAGCAGAGCTTGCCGGTGTTCCGCGAGAACACCACACGACCCGCGATGCCGACGACGTCCTGGGTCTCCTCGCCGGTCTCCAGGTGCACGTACTGCTCGCGCACGGCCGGGATCGTCGTGGTGATCGGGAGCTCGGCGGGGTACGCCTCGATCCCCGACTCCAGCAGCTTCGCGCGCTTGTCGAGCCGGACCTGTCGCTGCTCGCTGGTCTCCTGCTCGGCCAGTGCGGCGGCGTCGGCGATCGCGGTGTCGGGGGTGACGGTCTCGTCGGTCATGCGGGTGCGGCTCCGATGGTCGTGGGGGTCGGGGGAAATGCTACCCGCGCCGCGGTCCCGCCCCCGAACCGTGCCCGCCCGGCCAACAGTTCCCGCCCCCTCGGCAGAACTGAGCGGTGGGTCCCGACCACCCCGGGCTGGAGCGCTGCCGGGCTGCCGGGCGGCCGGGCTGCCGGAGCCGAGACCGCGGTCACAACACCCCACCCGCGTCACGCCCACCGGTCACGAACTGGCGGCTTGAGCACCCGCAGCCGACAGGTCGTGACCATTCGGGCGAACTGAGCGGGGAGTCTTGGCCGCTCGAGCGCCCGGCCTCGTCTTCCTCCCCGCGACGCGGTCCCGCCCCCGACGGCTAGAGCGTCGACTGCCCGTCGGCCGCGGTGAGCGCGTTGTCGACGGCGGATCGGACGAGCGCGCCGAGCACGCGGCCCGGGTGCTCCACGCCGATGCCGGACAACGTGCCGGCTGACTGGTCGACGATCGCGGTGGAGAAGCTCACGGCCGCGCGGACCGCATCGGCGTACGCGTGCCGGTCCGCCTCGGCGACGACGAACGGTTCGGCGCCCATCTCGACCACGAGCGCCTGCGCGATCGGCAGCACCGGGGCCGGGGCGGTCACCGCGCAGTACGCGTCACGCAGCCGGGACAGGTCGACGCTGGTGCCGGTGAAGGCCATCGCCGGGTGGATCGCGAGCGGGATCGCACCGGCCGCCGTCGCCGGGGCGAGGATGCCGACGCCGTGGTCCGGGCTGGTGTGCACGACGAGCTGCCCGGGCTGCCAGATCCCGGCGTCCGCCAGGCCCTGCACGAGCGACGCGAGCTGGTCGTCCGGCACCGCGAGCAGCACGAGTTCGCTCCGCTCGACCAGGTCCGGTGTCGCGAGCACCGGAGCGCCGGGCAGCATGGCCTCGGCCCGGTCACGGCTCTCCTCCGAGACGGCGGTCACCCCGACGACCGCGTGCTCCGCGTTCGCCAGGGCTGCTCCGAGGACGGGTCCGACCCGCCCGGCGCCGACGATGCCGACGCCGAGACGCCCGGCCCTCACCGTGCGGCTCCGGTCGGTGGGACGTCGTCCCAGCCGGTAGGGACGGCGCCGGACCGGTGGTCCGCCGCCTGCCCGGCAGGGGCTCCGGACCCGTGCACGGTGTCGGCCGCAGCGTGCGTGGCGGCCGTGGGACGGGCCTCCCGTTCGCGCCAGCGGTGGGTGGTGTCGACCGCGGCCGCCTCGACGGCACGGCGGGTGGTCTCGGACCACAGACGCTGCGCGTCCTGCGCGTCGAGCGCACCGACGCGGGCCGAGACCGGGCCGGCCACGGTGTGCACGTGGACCGCGGCGAGGCGGAGTGCACGCTCGAGCGGACCCTGCTCGACCTTGACGCTCTGCACCCGGGGCAGCGGCACGATCACGAGCGAACGCCAGACGGCACCGAGCCGCAGCAGCACCGCGCCCTGGACGAAGCGGTAGCCGTTGCGCCGGAACGCGAACGGCCGCAACCAGGCGCCGCGACGCGGGGAGTGCACGAAGCCGCCGCGCTCCCCCGTGGTGGTGAGGCTGTCGTCGACGACGTTGACGGCTTCGGCGGAGCCTTCTCGCAGGGCTTCCTGCGAGGCCTCCGGGCCGGCGACGACGGTGCCGACGAGGCCCGGCAGGATGATGTCGAGGACCTCGCGCACGTCCGACGCGGTGCCGACGGGCAGCACGATCGACGACACCTGCTGGTTGCTCGAGGCGGCCCCGGCGGCGCTCGTCGCGCGGTTGATGCGGATGTCCCACCAGCCGAACGGACGCCACAGTAGTGGCTGCGCGACACTGACCGCGTGGATGCGGCCGGGCGGCAGCGTCTCGTTCGACGTCGAGACGAGGCCGTAGCCGATCCGGATGCCGTCGCGCGTCTCGGCGATCGTGTACTGCAGCGATCGTGAGAACTTGCGGACGTAGTAGCTGCCGGCGCCGAGCACCGCGGGGAACAGGCCGAACAGCACCGCGTACTCGCCGGTCAGGGCGACGCTGACGATCATCCCGGCGATGACGAGCACGAGGAACAGCGTCGTGCCGGACAGGAGCATCGAGGCGATCAACCGTCCGGGACGGACCTTGACGATGCGGGTGGCGTGCACGGCCGCCGGGTCGAGTTCGGGCGAGAACATCTCGTCGACGCGGTCCTGCAGGGCCCCGTTCGAGCGCCGCGACGGACCGCCGTGCCCGTCGTCGTCCTTGGCACCCGACGCCAGCACCAGGATCCGCTGCCGCAGGTCGTCGGCGGCGCGCGCCCCGAGGTAGGCGAGCTGCACGCTGGCGTCGTTGCCGGCCTGTGCGATCTCGAGCTTGGCGGTGCCGAACACCCGGGGCACCAGCGGCCGCTGGATGTTGATGCCCTGGATCCGGTCGAGCCGGGCCTTGCGGTGGTTCCGGAACAGCACGCCCGAGCGCACCTCGACGATCTCGCCGGTGACCCGGAACTCGTGCATCCGCCACGACAGGTAGAAGAGCCCGATCAGCACCAGGAGGAGCACCACGACGCCGAGCAGGACCCAGCCGACGACACCGTGCTCGTACACGTACCGGACGGGGTCGCCGTCCTCCTGCTGGTCGCCCGGGATGAAGAACTCGACGAGCTGGTCGCGCAGGCTGTTCAGCACGTAGCCGAGGATGACGATGAGGAAGATGCCGCCCTTGAGCAGCGGGGTGAGCGGGTGCAGGCGGTGCCACTCGCCGTCGGTCAGGGGTGCTGCGGCGGCCGCGTTGCCCGGGGTGGGCGGCGCGGGCGGTGCGGGTGGCGGGGTGCCGGGTCGGAAGGTCACGGACGACCCCTACAGCCCGGCGCGACGGGACTCGGCGAGCTCGACGAGCCGGTCGCGCAGTTCGTCGGCGTCCGCGGCCGGGACACCCGGGATGCGCACGTTGGTCGCGGCGGCGGCCGTGACGAACTTCAGCTCACTCATGCCGAGCGCCCGGTCGAGCGGACCCCGGGCGACGTCGACGAGCTGCATGCGGCCGTACGGGACCGCCGTGAAGCGCTGCCACATGAGCCCGCGGCGGACGACCAGGTCGTCGTCGCGGAGCGCGTAGCCGATGGCTCGGACCCGTCGGGGCGTGAGCGCCGCGGTGATCACCGTGATGACGGCGACCACGATGCCGATGACGAGCCAGACGGTGCCGGCGCCGGAACCGAAGCCGTCGTTCACGACGCCGATGAGCACGCAGCCAGCCGTGACGACGACGCCGATGACGAGCGTGGTGATGAGTTCGGTCCACGCGAGCTTCGGGGACACCCGGTGCCAGGTGGTCCCACCGAGGCCGAGGCCCGGCTCGTCGAGTCGTTCACGCGGCATCGCGGGCCTCCTGGGGTTGCGCGGTCAGTTCACCGTCGTCGAGCCGTTGCGCGGATCGTCGCGGTCGTCGTCGTCACCCGGGGGTGCGATGCACATGCGCTCCGCCACGAGTGCGCAGACCGTCAGGACGATCCCGCCCCCGACGGCGATCACGTTCGGCAGGGTCGAGCCTAGCGAAGGCGTCGCGGAACGGGTCAGCAGGTACAGCACGAGTCCGACGGCGAACCCGCCGAGCAGCGTGCCGCAGATGCTCGAGGCCTTCGCGAGCACGACGACCCGCGTCGCGTAGAGCGGGTCGACCGGACGCTCGCGTCGGGCGCCGTCGCGCGCGTGCCGGCGCACCGGGCGTGCCATGAGCACGACGGCGACGCCGATGAACGCGAGGGTGATGCCGAGCGGGATCGAGAACAGGAACGTCGGCAGCTGCCGCGAAGCCAGGACGGCGTCGAGCGCGAAACCGGCGACCACCGTCACGACGGCGATGCTGATCAGGGTGGAGGCACGGGTGGGCTTCATGCGCTGGTCGCGCTCCCCGCCGGCCGGGAGGCCCGTGTCGGCTCGTCGAAGAGGCGCGGCTGGTCGACGCGCTCGGTGTCGTCCCCCACCGCGGCCAGCAGGTCGGCCACCGGTCCGGCGCCGGGCAGGACGGCCCCGGGGTCGGCGTCGAGCCAGGGGGCGAGCACGAACGCGCGCTCCGCGGCCCGGGGGTGCGGCACGACCAGGGTGTCCGTGGTGATCCGCAGGTCGTCCACGGCGACGACGTCGAGGTCGAGGGTGCGGTCGCCCCACCGGACCTCGCGTGTCCGACCGTGGGCGTCCTCGATGCCGTGCAGGGCGTCGAGGAAGTCCTGCGGCTCGAGGTCGGTGTCGACCACCACGACGGCGTTGCGGTACCGGGGCTTCGACGTGTCGAGGCCGTCGACGGTCAGGGCGACGGACTCGACCTCGCGACTGGAGGCCACCGGCACGACACCGGGCAGCGCGGCGATCGCGGTGGCGGCGGCGCGGAGCGTGCTCCCGCGGTCGCCGAGGTTCGCACCGAGGGCGACGACCACCCGGTGGGTCATTCTTCTTCCTCGTCCGGCACGGTCGCGCCGCGGGTGCGCCGGATGGTGATCGAGACGTCCGTGAACGGCACGGTGATCGGGGCCTGCGGCTTGTGCACGGTGACCTCCGTCGCCAGGGCGGCACGGTGGGTCAGCACAGCCGCGGCGATGCGCTCGGCCAGCGTCTCGATCAGGTCGACCGGGTCGCGTTCGATCTCGGCGACGACCTGCTCGGCCAGCACGCCGTAGTGCACGGTGGCGTCGAGGTCGTCGCTGCCGGAGGCCGCACGGGCGTCGAGCTCCACGGCGACGTCGACGACGAAGTCCTGGCCGTCAGCGCGCTCGTGGTCGAAGACGCCGTGGTGCCCGCGGGCGCGGACCCCCGTGAGTCGGATGGTGTCGTTCACGATCGCGCTGCCCTCCAGGCATCCCAGACGTCGAGCACGGCACGGGTCGGTGCCGGGTCGTGCACGCGCACACCCCACGCGCCGCGTTCTGCGGCGAGCAGGCTGATGGCGGCGGTGGCGAGGTCGCGCTCCTTCGGCGGAGCGCCCTCGGGGCTCCCGACACCGTCGAGGAACCGCTTGCGCGAGGCGGCGACGAGCACGGGCAGACCGATCGAGGCGAACCGCTCGTACCCGGCCAGGATCTCCCAGTTCTGCACGCCGCGCTTGGCGAACCCGAGGCCCGGGTCGATGACGACCTGCTCCTGCCGGACCCCGAGCACGATGAGTTCCGCCACCCGGAGCTCGACCTCGCGCCGGACCTCCTCGACCGCATGGGTGTACTCGGCGTTGCGGTACATCCGGTCACTGTGCCCGCGCCAGTGCATGACGACGAACCCGACGCCGGTCGACGCCACGACCCGGGCCATGTCGGGGTCGGCGAGGCCGCCGGAGACGTCGTTGACGATCGCGGCGCCGAGGTCCACCGCGCGTTCGGCGGTTGCGGCGTTCATCGTGTCGACGCTGACCGGGATGCCCTCGGCGACGAGCTGCTGCACGACCGGCAGCACCCGTTCCTGCTCGACCGGCACGGGGACGCGCTCGGAGCCGGGGCGCGTGGACTCCCCACCGACGTCGATGACGTCCGCGCCGGCGGCCACGAGGTCCCGCGCGTGCTGCACGGCTGCGTCGTAGGCCTGGTGCAGACCGCCGTCGCTGAACGAGTCCGGCGTGACGTTGAGGATGCCCAGCACGCGGGTGCGGTCCTCGGCAGGGCCACCCCGGTCACGGCGACGACCGGTCACGACCTCCGGCACCGGCTGGGGTGCGCGGAGGTCGATCGCGACCGTCGCCGGTTCGGCGGCGGCTGCGCGAGCACGACTCACCTCGGCGAGTCGACGCTCTCGTCGCGTCGGCAGCTCGGTCATGCCGGCCTACGCGGGGGCGATACCCGGGTTGCCGAACGGACGGCGACGGGGCTTCGAGGTCTCGGAGCCCGACGCGTCGTCCGCTGCGGTCGAGGCAGCCTGTCCGGGCACCTGGATCGCGGGCAGGTTGCTCACCGGGCGCCGGTCGCTGGAGAGCCACTGCGGGCGCTCCGGCAGCTTGCGGACGTCCTTGAAGATCTCCACGAGCTCCGGGGCGTCGAGCGTCTCCTTCTCGAGGAGCTCACCCGCCAGGCGGTCGAGGATGTCGCGGTTGTCGTTGAGCACCTGGTAGGCCTCGTCGTGCGCGGCCTCGAGCAGGGCACGGGTCTCGGCGTCCACCGTCTGGGCGATGTTCTCCGAGTAGTCCCGGCCGGTGCCACCGCTCATGTCGCGGCCGACGAACGGCTCGCTGGAACCGGAGCCGAGCTTGACCGACCCGACGGCCTGGCTCATGCCGTACTCGGTGACCATCTTGCGGGCGGTGCCGGTGGCCTTCTCGATGTCGTTCGAGGCGCCGGTGGTGGGGTCGTGGAACACGATCTCCTCGGCGACGCGACCACCCATGGCGTAGGTGAGCTGGTCGAGGAGCTCGTTGCGGGTGACCGAGTACTTGTCCTCGAGCGGGAGCACCATCGTGTAGCCGAGGGCACGGCCGCGGGGCAGGATCGTGATCTTCGTGACCGGGTCGGTGTGCCGCATCGCCGCCGCCGCCAGGGCGTGGCCGCCCTCGTGGTAGGCGGTGATCAGGCGCTCCTGGTCGGACATGATCCGGGTGCGACGCTGCGGACCGGCCATCACGCGGTCGACGGCCTCGTCGAGGGCGCGGTTGTCGATGAGCTGCGCGTTCGAGCGGGCGGTCAGCAGGGCTGCCTCGTTCAGGACGTTCGCCAGGTCGGCACCGGTGAAGCCCGGCGTCTTGCGGGCGAGCAGCTCGAGGTCGACGCTCGCGGCGAGCGGCTTGCCCTTCGCGTGCACCTCGAGGATCTGCTTGCGGCCGGCGAGACCCGGGGCGTCGACACCGATCTGGCGGTCGAACCGGCCGGGGCGCAGGAGCGCGGGGTCGAGCACGTCGGGACGGTTCGTCGCGGCGATGAGGATGACGTTCGTCTTGCCGTCGAAGCCGTCCATCTCGACGAGGAGCTGGTTCAGCGTCTGCTCGCGCTCGTCGTTGCCACCGCCGATGCCGGCACCACGGTGCCGACCGACGGCGTCGATCTCGTCGATGAAGACGATGGCCGGCGAGTTCGCCTTGGCCTGCTCGAAGAGGTCACGGACACGGCT
Organism: Curtobacterium aurantiacum; assembly: GCF_018598555.1. Taxonomy (GTDB): domain Bacteria; phylum Actinomycetota; class Actinomycetes; order Actinomycetales; family Microbacteriaceae; genus Curtobacterium; species Curtobacterium aurantiacum. The sequence continues at coordinate 3,108 of NZ_JAHEWN010000031.1, read as the reverse complement.
CGCACCGACACCGACGAACATCTCGACGAAGTCCGAACCGGAGATCGAGTAGAACGGCACACCGGCTTCACCGGCGACGGCGCGGGCCAGCAGGGTCTTGCCGGTTCCGGGAGGGCCGTAGAGCAGCACGCCCTTCGGGATCTTCGCCCCGACGGCCTGGAACTTCGCGGGCTCCTTGAGGAACTCCTTGATCTCGTGCAGTTCCTCGATCGCCTCGTCGGCACCCGCGACGTCGGCGAACGACACCTGCGGGTTCTCCTTGTTGTTGATCTTGGCCTTCGACTTGCCGAACTGCATGACCTTCGAGCCGCCGCCCTGGGCGCTCGAGAGCAGGAACCAGAACAGGGCACCGATGATCAGGAACGGCAGCAGGATGCCGAGCAGCGACAGGAACCAGTTGCCCGTGTTCACGTGGTCGTCGTAGCCCTTGGGCAGGTTGGCGTCGTTGACCGCCTGGATGACCTCTTCACCGCGGGGCGTGGAGTAGTAGAACTGCTCCTGCTTGTCGCCGTCGCGGGTGATCATGTCGACCCGCTGCTCGGTGGAGTTCACGATGACGGACGAGATCTTGCCGTCGGCGAGCTGCTCGAGACCCTTCTGGGTGCTGATCTCTTGCGTGCTGCCCTGGCTGATGACGCTCCAGCCGATGAAGATGCCCGCCAGCGCGATCAGCACGTAGAGGTACGGGCCGCGGAAGATGCGCTTGAAGTTCATGTGATCCGGGCGTGAGTGCCCGACACCTTTCTCTGCCGAAGTTGCGTGCTGATCAGCATACGGCTGCGATTCTGTGGCGAGAATGGGTGTCCTCTGCGGGCGAACTCACCCCCGGGCCAGAGTCCGCCGAGCGTGCACCGAGCGCCGCGGAACGCCCGTCAGGAGTAGACGTGCGGCGCGAGGACGCCGACGCCGCGCAGGTTGCGGTAGCGCTCGTCGTAGTCCAGGCCGTACCCGACGACGAACGCGTCGGGGATGTCGAAGCCGACGTACTTGACGTCGACCTCGACCTTGGCGGCTTCGGGCTTGCGCAGCAGGGCGACGATCTCGACGCTCGCGGCACCGCGGGACTGCAGGTTCTGCTTGAGCCAGGACAGCGTCAGACCGGAGTCGATGATGTCCTCGACGATCAGGACGTCGCGGCCGTGCAGGTCGGTGTCGAGGTCCTTGAGGATCCGCACCACGCCGGACGACTTCGTGCCGGAGCCGTACGACGACACCGCCATCCAGTCCATCCGCGCCTGCATCTTGAGGTGGCGCGAGAAGTCCGCCATCACCATGACGGCACCCTTCAGCACCCCGACGAGCAACGGGTCGCGGCCCGCGTAGTCGGCGTCGACCGCCGCCGCGAGTTCGGCGAGCTTCTCGTCGATCTGCTCGGGGGTGAAGAGCACTTCGGACAGGTCTGACTGGACGTCGGAGAGTTCCACCACGCCAGCCTAACCGGCGCTGAACTCGATCCGGTCGCCGGTCCGCGTCGCACGGACCCCCGGCAGGTCGATCGGCCCCTGTCCGCTCCAGTCCGTGACGAGCCGGCAGACCTCGAGCGTCTGCACGCGCGACAGCGTCACCCCGAACTCGCTCTCCACCGCCAGGCGCACGAGTCGCTGCCGGAGCGCCGGCGGGTTCGCCCCGAGCGCCCGCACCGACAGCGAGATCCCCGCCTCGGAGTGCTCGGCGATGTCCTCCGCGATCTCCTCGGCGAAGTGGTCGAGCGCCGCGGAGTCCTCGCGCAGCTGGTCGGCCGTGCGGGCCAGAGCCTCGGGCACCCCGGCCCCGAGCTCCCGTTCGAGCAGCGGCAGCAGCGTGTTCCGCACCCGCACCCGCGCGTACGCGGGGTCGTCGTTCTGCGGGTCGTGCCACGGCGCCAGCCCCGCTGCGGCGCACGCCTGCCGGGTCGCGTGGCGCCGGACCGACAGGAGCGGCCGGCCGTAGGCCGGACCGTCGTCGCGCCGCGCGAGCGGCTGCATGCCGGACAGGCTGTCCGGCCCGCTGCCGCGCAGCAGGCCGAGCAGTACCGTCTCGGCCTGGTCGTCCAGGGTGTGGCCCAGCAGCACCAGGGGCGACCCGGTGGCGGTCGCGACCTCGGCGATCGACGCGTGACGGGCCTCCCGGGCGGCGCCTTCCGGACCGCCGTCGGAGCCAACCGCGACCCTGCGGACCGTCACCGGGTCGAGTCCCAGCTCGGATGCCTGCCTGGAGGCGCGGCTCGCGACCGCCTCGGAGCCCGCCTGGAGTGCGTGGTCCACGACCACCGCCCCGGCCCGCAGACCCTGCTTGCCCGCCTCGAACGCGGTGGCCGCCGCCAGGGCGAGCGAGTCCGGTCCGCCGCTCAGTGCGACGAGGACCAGGTCGCCCGCGGCGACCACGCCGTCGTCGAGGGCTGCGGCGAGCAGGTCGCGGACCGCCAGGCGGGTCTCGGCGACGGCGGGGTCGAGCCGGGGACGCGGAGAGTTCACCCGGTAACGTTAGCCGCGCTTTCGCAACACACGACAGTCCCCGAAGCAGACACAGGAGCGCAACATGGCCGCGTACGACGTCGTCGTCGAGATCCCCAAGGGCAGCCGCAACAAGTACGAGGTGGACCACGAGACCGGTCGCGTCTACCTCGACCGCGTGCTGTTCACCTCGTTCGTCTACCCCACCGACTACGGGTTCTTCGAGAAGACCCTGGCCGACGACGGTGACCCCGTGGACGCCCTGCTGCTGCTCGAGTTCCCGACGTTCCCCGGCGTCGGCGTCAAGGTCCGCCCCGTCGGCGTCTTCAAGATGAGTGACGAGGCCGGCAACGACGAGAAGGTCCTCGTCGTCCCCGCCAAGGACCCGCGCTGGGCGCACATCCAGGACATCTCGGACGTGCCGGAGCAGACGAAGGCCGAGATCGCGCACTTCTTCGAGCGCTACAAGGACCTCGAGCCGAACAAGTGGGTCAAGGCCGAGGGCTGGGGCGACGCCGCCGAGGCCGAGCGCATCGTGCAGGCCGGTCAGGCCGCGTACGTGCCCGCTGGTCACTGACGATCCGCTGACGACGAACGGCGCCCGCTCTCCATCGGAGGGCGGGCGCCGTTCTGTGTCGTGCGCGGGGCGGCGTGCGGGGCGGCGCGGGGGCGCGGG
>NZ_JAHEWN010000030.1 GCF_018598555.1 Curtobacterium aurantiacum | reverse complement strand
ACCCGCAACCCCGTGCCCGACTGGAGGCCCGTGGCAGGCCCCGCGCCGCGCCTCCAGTCCGCACCGTGCGCGGTCTGCGATCCCGCGCCGTGCGCGGTGCGCCACTCGGTGCGAGCCTGGCGGCCCGGTGCTGCGCTGCGTGCGCGCACCCGGCGGTCACCGCTGCACCCGGTGAACAACACTGCACCGTGCCGTGCCCGCAACCCTGTGCCGGACTGGAGGCCCGTGGCGAGCCCGCCCCGCGCCTCCAGTCCGCACCGTGCGCGGTCTGCGATCCCGCGCCGCCTTCGCGCGAGCCGCACCGTGCGCGGTGCGCCACTCGGTGCGAGCCTGGCGGCCCGGTGCTGCGCTGCGAGCGCGCACCCTGCGGTCACCGCTGCACCCGGTGAACAACACCGCACCGTGCGGCGACGACAACGACGACCGCGCAACGACCGAGCGGCCCACCTCCCGCCACCTCCCGCAACGGACGCAACCGACAGGAGGCCCGGTGCCGGTTCCAGGAACCGGCACCGGGCCTCCCGTCGGTGCGTTCAGTGCACGCGGTCAGCGTGCGCGGACTTCGTTACTGCACGTCCTCGTCGACCCAGTCGAAGGTCTTCGTGACGGCCTTCTTCCACAGGCGGAGCGTGCGCTCGCGCTCGGCGGCGTCGAGCTGGGGCTCCCAGCGCTTGTCCTCCTGCCAGTTGGCACGGAGCTCGTCGAGGTTGGCCCAGAAGCCGACCGCGAGACCGGCCGCGTAGGCCGCGCCGAGCGCCGTCGTCTCCGCGACGACCGGACGGACGACCGGCACGTTGAGGATGTCGGCCTGGAACTGCATGAGCTCGCTGTTCGCGGTCATGCCGCCGTCGACCTTGAGCTCGGTCAGGTCGACACCGGAGTCGGCGTTGACCGCGTCGAGCACCTCGCGGGTCTGCAGCGCCGTCGCCTCGAGAGCGGCACGGGCGATGTGCCCCTTGTTGACGTAGCGGGTCAGACCGACGATCGCACCGCGCGCATCCGGACGCCAGTACGGCGCGAAGAGGCCCGAGAACGCCGGCACGAAGTACACGCCGCCGTTGTCCTCGACGGTCTTGGCCAGGGCCTCGACCTCCGGGGCGCTGCCGATGAGGCCGAGGTTGTCGCGGAGCCACTGGATCAGCGAGCCCGTGACGGCGATCGACCCCTCGAGGGCGTAGTGCGTCTCCTGGTCGCCGAGCTTGTAGCCGACGGTGGTGAGCAGCCCGTTCTCGGAACGGACGATCTCGGTGCCGGTGTTGAAGATCAGGAAGTTGCCGGTGCCGTAGGTGTTCTTCGACTCGCCCTGGTCGAACGCTGCCTGACCGAAGGTCGCGGCCTGCTGGTCGCCGAGGATGCCGGCGATCGGGACCTCGCGCAGCAGGCTCGAGGACTCGACGTGGCCGTAGACCTCGGAGGAGCTGACGATCTCGGGGAGCATCGACTTCGGCACGCCGAAGTCGGCGAGGATGTCGTCACGCCACTGCAGCGTCTCGAGGTCCATGAACAGCGTGCGGGACGCGTTCGTGACGTCGGTCTTGTGCACGCCGCCGTCGACGCCGCCGGTCAGGTTCCAGAGGACCCAGGTGTCGGTGGTGCCGAAGAGCAGGTCGCCCGCCTCGGCCTTCTCACGAGCACCCTCGACGTTCTCGAGGATCCACATGATCTTGGTGCCGGCGAAGTAGGTCGCGAGCGGCAGGCCGACGATGGCCTTGTACTTGTCGGTGTCGCCGTCGGCGAGCTTGTCGACGAGTGCCTGCGTGCGGGTGTCCTGCCAGACGATCGCGTTGTAGATCGGCTTGCCGGTGGTCTTGTCCCAGACGACGGCGGTCTCGCGCTGGTTGGTGATGCCCACGGCGGCGACGTCGTGGCGCGTGATGTCGGCACGCGACAGTGCCTGACCGATCACCTCGCGGGTGTTGTCCCAGATCTCGGAGGGGTCGTGCTCGACCCACCCGGCACGCGGGAAGATCTGCTCGTGCTCCTTCTGCCCGGTCGAGATGATCGAACCGGAGTGGTCGAACACGATTGCTCGGGTCGAGGTCGTGCCCTGGTCGATGGCGACGATGTAGTCGGCCATTGGTGCTCCTTACGGGTGTTCGGTGCGGTGCGTGGTCGGTCGTGCGGAACGACCGCCCACGCCTTCGGGATGGGGGTGGTTCAGCTGACGACGGGCAGCAGGGCGTAGGACAGGCCGGCGGCGAGGGCGCCACCGATCAGCGGTCCGACGACCGGCACCCAGGCGTAGGCCCAGTCGCTCGAGCCCTTGCCCTTGATGGGCAGCAGGGCGTGCGCGATGCGGGGGCCGAGGTCACGGGCGGGGTTGATGGCGTAGCCGGTGGGGCCACCGAGGCTCACACCGATCGCGATCACGAGGAAGGCGACGGGGATCGCACCGAGCGATGCCGGCGTCTGACCGTTGGAGAACGCGATGACCACGAAGACCAGCACGAAGGTGCCGATGATCTCCGTGACGAGGTTCCAGCCGTACGACCGGATCGCGGGGCCGGTCGAGAAGACGCCGAGCTTGGCGGCCGCGTCGGGCTCCTCGTCGAAGTGCTGCTTGTAGGCGAGCCAGACGATGACCGCACCGATGATGGCGCCGATGAGCTGCGCGATCCAGTAGAGGAACATCTCGCCGATGGTGATGTTGCCGAGGATCGCCTGCGCGAGGCTGACCGCGGGGTTGAGCTGTCCGCCGGACTTGTAGGACACGGTGACACCGGCGAAGACCGCGAAGCCCCAGCCGATGGTGACCATCAGGAACCCGGCTCCGAAGCCCTTCGACTTCGCCAGCGAGACGGCGGCGACGACGCCGCCACCCAGGATGATGAGCATCGCCGTACCGACGAGCTCGGACAGGAAATTGACGCCGATGCCGTCCATCGGTGACCTCCAGTGCGTGAGGGTGGGGGTCCGGCCGTGCTGCGCCGCACTCCCCGTTGAGTGATTGAGGCCAACCATAGTGATGCCGTTCGCAGCCCGGCGATGAATTCGTGAGCGAAGGGCGGCATCGTGCACGAACGTGCAGGACGAGTGTCCCCAGCACGATCCCGAGCCGGTGACACGTCCTCGGTACGCTGCACGAACGTGCATCGCCATCGGACGGGCGGCCGGGCCGGCGGGGTAGATTGGGCGCACTCCGGTCGACGACGCGCGGTGTGACCGCCACGGCTCGACCCCGTACCCGTGGAGGCACCGCATGAAGAAGCTCATCAACGACCCGCAGGCCGTGGTCGACGAGACCGTCCGGGGGTTCGCGCGGGCACACGCCGGACACGTCGTCCTGGTCGAGGACCCGATCCACCTGCACCGGGCCGATGCGCCCGTCGCCGGCAAGGTCGGCATCGTCAGCGGTGGTGGCAGCGGTCACGAGCCCCTGCACGCCGGGTTCGTCGGCCACGGAATGCTCGACGCAGCAGTCCCCGGTCCGGTGTTCACCAGCCCGACGCCCGACCCGATCGTCGCAGCGACGAAGGCCGTCGACGGTGGCGCCGGTGTGCTGCACATCGTGAAGAACTACACCGGCGACGTGCTCAACTTCGAGACGGCTGCAGAACTCGCGGCGATGGACGACGTCCGAGTCGAGTCGGTCGTCGTGGACGACGACGTCGCGGTGCAGGACTCCCTCTTCACCGCCGGCCGACGTGGCGTCGCCGGGACCGTGGTGGTGGAGAAGTGCGCCGGTGCCGCCGCCGAGCGCGGGGACGACCTGGACGCGGTCGCCGCCGTCGCCCGGCACGTCAACGACGTCACGCGGTCGATGGGACTCGCGCTCGCCTCGGGGACCGTCCCGCACGCGGGGGAGCCGTCCTTCGTGCTGGCCGACGACGAGGTCGAGCTCGGCATCGGGATCCACGGCGAGCCGGGCCGCGAGCGGATCGCGATGGCTCCGGCCGACGAGCTCGTCGACCGGGTGCTCGAACCGATCCTCACCGACCTCGACGCCCCGGCCGGGTCCTCGCTCCTGCTCCTCGTGAACGGCATGGGCGGCACCCCGCTGTCCGAGCTCTACATCGCCTACCGACGCGCCGCCGAGGTCCTCTCCGACCGCGGCTACGACGTCGCGCGTAGCCTGGTCGGCGACTACGTCACGTCCCTCGAGATGCAGGGGTTCTCGCTCACCGTCACGGTGCTCGACGACGAACTCACGGCCCTCTGGGACGCCCCTGTGGAGACCCCCGCCCTGCGCTGGGGCCGCTGAACCGGGGAGACCAGCACCACGCCACCGCGCCCGCCGGGCCGGACACACGAAGGGAACCGCATTGGCGCTCGACACCGCATGGGCCATCGACTGGGTCCGTCGCACCGCCGCGACGATCGACGAACACCGCGCCGAGCTCGTCACGCTCGACCGCGAGATCGGGGACGGTGACCACGGCGAGAACCTCGACCGCGGCTTCCGTGCCGTACTCGAGGCCGTCGACGGCGGGTCCTTCGACACCCCGGGCGCCGTGCTCAAGACCGTCGCGACCAAGCTCATCTCCACCGTCGGTGGTGCCGCCGGTCCGCTGTTCGGTACCGCGTACCTGAAGGCCGCACAGGCCGCCGGCGATGCCCCCGAGCTCGATGCGGAGACGCTCGTCGCCGTCCTCGCCGCCGCCCGCGACGGGGTCGTCTCCCGCGGCAAGGCCGCGGTCGGCGACAAGACGATGGTCGACGCGTGGAGCCCCGCGGTCGACGCCGCAGCAGCCGCTGCCGGCGCCGGCGACGACCCGAAGGCCGTCCTCACCGCCGCAGCCGACGCCGCGGCACAGGGCGCCGCGGACACCGAGCCGCTCGTCGCCCACAAGGGCCGCGCGAGCTACCTCGGCGACCGCGCGATCGGGTACCGCGACCCCGGTGCGCAGTCGACCGCGTACATCCTGCGCGCAGCGGTGGACGCAGCGTGACCGTCGGCATCCTGGTCGTCTCGCACAGCGCGGCGATCGCGACGGGCACCGTCGAACTGGCCCGGCAGATGGCGGCGGACGTGCCGCTCGTCGCCGCCGGTGGCACCGACGACGGCGGCATCGGGACCTCGTTCGAGGCGATCACGGCCGGCATCGAGGAACTCGCGGACTCGGACGCCGTCGTGGTCCTGTGCGACCTCGGCTCCGCCTACCTGACGACCGACACCGCGCTCGACTTCCTGGACGACGACGTCCGAGCACGCGTCCACGTCTCGCAGGCGCCCCTGGTCGAAGGGACGGTGGCCGCGGCGGTCGCCGCACAGACCGGCGGCGACGCCGACACGGTCCTCGCCGCCGCGGCATCGGCCGCGGGTTCCGAGGCGGACGCGAGCAGCGCCTCCAGTGCGTCCGGTGCGTCCGGTGCCGGTGCATCGGGTGACGAGCCTGGAGGCCCGGTGCCGGTCGACGGGGCCGCTCCCGTCGACGAGCCGGCCGGCTCCGACCGCGTCAGCGCGTCGGTCGAGCTGGTCAACGAGACCGGGCTGCACGCCCGGCCGGCAGCGGAGTTCGTGAAGACGGCTGCGAAGTACGACGCCGCCGTGCACGTCAACGGCGTGGACGCGAAGAGCCTGCTCGCGATCATGGCCCTGGCGCTGCCGAAGGGTGCGACGGTGTCGATCGACGCGACCGGGCAGGACGCGCAGGCCGCGGTCGACGCCCTGGTGGAACTGGTCCGGTCCGGCTTCGGCGAGTGATGCCGTCGCCGGGGGAGGCCCCGGCGACGGTGCCCCCTCCGGTCAGCCGATCGAGATCGTGCCAGCCAGGTCGAGGTCCGACGGGCCACCGGTGACCCCGGCGTCGGCCAGCAGGGTGGCGCCGAACACGGCGCTCCAGAACGTGCGGGCGTCGCGGTCGACACCGCTCGGACTCGTCCAGCCCCGGTCGGCGACGATGCGCTCCAGGTAGCGCTCCGACTGCCGGAAGAGCACGGCGAGCAGCAGGCGCGCGCGCTCGCGCTGCGCCGGATCGTCGCCAGCTGCCGCGAGTGCCCGGACCACGAGCGGCGTCGACGGCATCGCGAGGGCGGTGCGGGCGAGGACCTGCCGGAAGGACTCCGCCGACCGGGCTCGACGACCGGCGGCCTGCAGGCGCGTCGTGTCGCGGAGGAACAGCGCGAACGCGGCGTCGAGGACGAGTCGGTCCTTCGAGCCGTAGTGGTGCGTGATCTGGTTCGGGTAGACCCCGGCGGCCCGGGCGACCTCACTGACGGTGACGGAGCGTGCGCCCGCGCTCAGCAACCCGGCCGTCGCGGCCAGGATCTTCGCCCGCGTCGCCGCGCCGCGCGCCGTGCCGGAGCCGTCCACCGTGGTTGCCATGTCGGAATTGTACGTGGTACAACTCAACTTGTTCAACGTACAAGAGGAGTTCCCGTGGACATCGTCATCACCGGCTACGGCGCGGTCTCACCCTTCGGCCACGGCGTCGCGCCGCTCTGGGACGCCCTGGTGGCCGGTCGCTCCGGCGTCCGGGCCCTGCACCGCGACGGAGCGCTCTGGGAACAGGTGCCGATCCGGGTCGGAGCCGATGCAGCACTCGACGCCGAGGGATCGCTCGGGCGGGTCCGTGCGAACCGCCTCGACCGCAGTCAGCAGCTGGCGCTCGTCGCCGCGGACGAGGCCTGGGCCGACGCCGGTGCCCCCGCGGTGGAGGGCGACCGCCTCGCCGTGGTGATCGGCACCGGGATCGGGGGAGTGGAGACGCTCCTCGATGCCCACGACGTGCTCGGTGCGTCCGGTGCCCGGCGGGTCTCACCGCGCACGGTGCCGATGCTCATGGCGAACGGTGCCGCCGCGCAGATCAGCATCGCGTACGGGGCGCGGGGCGGCGCCTACACGACGGTGTCGGCCTGCGCCTCCGGGGCCGAGGCCATCGCCACCGCCGCGCGACTCATCGCCACCGGTGAGGCCGACGTCGTCATCACCGGCGGGACGGAGGCCGCCGTCACCCCGGTGACGATGGCGTCGTTCGCCCAGTCGCAGGCCCTCGCGAAGCCCGACGGCGACGACCCGACGACCCTGTCCCGTCCGTTCGACGCCGACCGCCGTGGGTTCGTCCTCGGCGAGGGTGCCGGGATCGTCGTGCTCGAACGCGCCGACCACGCTGCCGCCCGGGGACAGCGCTCCCACGGCACGCTCGCCGGGTGGGGGATCACCTCGGATGCGCACCACATCACGGCTCCGCTCGGTGACGGCAGTGAGCAGGAGCGGGCGATGCGCGCCGCGATCCGGATGGCCGGTCTCTCCGGAGCCGACGTCGACCACGTCAACGCCCACGCCACCGGCACCCCCGTGGGCGACGTCGGCGAAGCGGCCGCGATCAGCCGGGCCGTGGGGACCGGTGCCCTCGTCACCGCACCGAAGAGCGCGATCGGGCACATGTTCGGTGCAGCCGGTGCGGTCGAGGCGATCCTGACCCTCCGCGCGTTGGAGACCGGGACCGTCCCGCCGACGCTGAACCTCGAGCGGCAGGACCCGGCCGTCGACCTCGACGTGGTGTCCGGTGCCGCCCGGACCGTACCGCTCCGTGCCGCGCTCGACAACTCGTTCGGATTCGGCGGTCAGAACGCGTCGCTGGTGTTCACCGCGGCGTGAGCTCCTGCAGGCCGGTGACGCGGAGCAGGTCGAGCTTCGCGGCGTCCTCGGAGCCCGGCACGACCGTGTAGACGACGATCCGCAGGTCACCGCCGGGCACGCTCAGCACGTCACAGTCGATCTCCACCGGCCCGACCGGGGTGTGCACCACCTTGCGACTCGCGCGGTGCTCGGCGATCCGACCGGTCTCCCAGCGGCGGGCGAACCCGGGGGACTCCCGCAGCAGCCGCTCGACCAGGTCCGCCAGGTCACGGTCCGCCTGGTAGCGGCCGTAGGCCTGCCGCAGGTCGGCGGCGAGGTCGCTCGAGAACTCCTCCTGGTGCTCGTCGTCCCAGTCCACCCCGTCGCGCTCCTGCATGAAGTGCCGCCAGACCAGGTTGCGCTCGAACCCGACGTACCGCGAGGGGTCGCCGTTCACCGCGGCCCACAGCTCGTTCCAGAGCACGATGTCGTGGGTCGCCGTGAACACCGCGAGTGGGACGTCGCCGAGCCGGTCCACCAGCCGCTGCACGCCCGGCGTGACGTGCCGCGGCACCACCTGACGCGACGGCGGGGCGACGCCGGCGACCCGGCACAGGTGGTCCCGCTCCTCGGACGACAGCCGGAGCGCGGTCGCGAGGGCGGCGAGCAGCTGCGGCGACGGGTTCGTCGCCCGGCCCTGCTCGAGGCGGACGACGTAGTCGACGCTCACGCCCGCGAGGGCGGCGAGCTCCTCACGGCGGAGGCCCGGGGTCCGTCGGCCGGGGCCGGCCGGCAGGCCGACCGCCTCGGGACGCACCCGGTCACGCCAGGAACGCAACACGTTCGCGAACTCGCTCATGTCCACCATCATCGCCCCGCGCCTCCTGTCCGTCCTGGTACTGCCGGTCCCACCGTCGCACCGTGCCTGGGGGAGCCGGGTCGGCGGGGGCAGGCTGGCGGCATGACAACGACACTGATCACCGGGGCCAACCGCAGCCTCGGACTCGAGACCGCCCGCCGCCTGCTCGAGGCCGGCCACACCGTGTACGCCGGTATGCGCGACCCGGCCGGCGGCGACGACGCCCGCGCACTCGGCGCCCACGTCGTGCAGCTGGACGTCACCGACCAGGCGAGCATCGACGCGGCGATCGCGACGATCCCCGAGCTCGACGTCCTCGTGAACAACGCCGGGATCCTCGGCACCTCGTTCGGGGTCGACGACCTCGACGCGAGCGCGATGGCGACCGTGCTCGACACCAACGTCACCGGCATCGTCCGGGTGACCCAGGCCGCGCTGCCCCTGCTGCGACGCTCGGCAGCACCCGTCATCGTGAACGTCTCGTCGGGGGTGGGGTTCCCGCGCTGGCTGACGACGCCGGCGCACGACGAGTACGGGGTCCCGGCGGTGCCGTACGCGGCGTCGAAGGCGGCCGTGATCGCGTTGACCGTGCAGTACGCGAAGAACCTGCCCGGGTTCCGGGTGAACGCGAGCGACCCGGGCTACACCGCGACAGAGTTCAACGGGTTCGGCGGACACCAGACGATCACCGAGGGCACCGACGCCACGGTCATGCTCGCGACGATCGGCACGGACGGGCCGACGGGGGAGTTCCACAACCGCGCCGGGCGCATCGAGTACTGACGGCGCGTCTCCCGCTCACTGGATGCACGGGACGGTCGCGCTCCGTCAGTCGTGCACGTCGGCGCCGAACCCCGGCCCTGGGCGGAGCATCCAGCCGTCCGGGTCGGGGTCGACCTCGTTCAGCCGGCGGAACCCGAACCGCTCGTACAGCCCGTGGGCATCCGCGGTGAACAGGGTGAAGCGCTTCAGGCCGAGCGCCTCGACCGCCTCGGTCACGCCGCGCACGAGGGCGACCCCGACGCCCCGGCCGCGGGCATCGGGGTCCACGAACACGTCGGAGAGCCACCCGAACGTGACCCCGTCGGTGACCACTCGGGCGTACCCGAGCTGCTCGCCGGTCGTCGCGTCGTACACGCCGAAGTTCCGTGAGCCCGCGATGATCGCCTCCTGCGTCGCACGGTCGCGCCCGCGGGCCCAGTAGGACTCCTCGCTGAGCCAGCGGTGGACACGGTCGACGTCGAGGTCGGCGGGGTCGGCGGAGAAGCGCAGATCAGTCACACGACGAGTCAACCGGCGGGCGCGCCTCCGGCGCAACGGCCGATCGGGTCGCGGTGGACCGCTCGCGTGTTCGGTCGCCGTCGGTCTGGAGGCCCGTGGGGACCCCGACGTACGGGTCGCGTCGGGTCGCTGGTCGCGTGGGTGCGGCGCCGGCGTCCGGGCCTGGGTCGTCTGTCAGGATTGCCGCATGCGCGCCGTGCAGTACACCCAGTTCGGTTCCGTCCCCTCGATCGTCGACCTGCCGGAACCAGTCGCGCCGGACCACGGTGTCGTCGTCCGCGTCGCCGCCACCGGTGTCTGCCGCAGTGACTGGCACGCGTGGAAGGGCCACGACGACTCCGTCCGGCTGCCGCACGTGCCGGGCCACGAGTTCGCCGGCGTCGTCGCGTCGATCGGCGTGGACGTGCAGCGCTTCGCCGTGGGCGACCGGGTCACGGCCCCGTTCGTGTTCGCCTGCGGCACCTGCGCCGAGTGTCTCGACGGGGCCACCCAGGTGTGCACCGCCCAGCAGCAGCCCGGCTTCGACCTGCAGGGCTCGTACGCGGAGTCACTGGTCGTCCCGCACGCCGACCTGAACCTCGTCGCGCTGCCCGACACCGTCGGCTTCGCGGCGGCAGCGGCACTGGGCTGCCGGTTCGGTACCGCCTTCCACGCCCTGCACGCGCGGGGCCGGGTGGCCGCCGGGGAGTGGGTCGTGGTCTACGGCTGCGGGGGAGTCGGGCTCTCCGCGGTCATGGTCGCCGTGGCCGCCGGCGCGCACGTGGTCGCCGTCGACGTCTCCGCGGCCGCACTCGAACGCGCCGCAGCGCTCGGTGCCGACACCGTCCTGATGGACGCCGATGCCCTGACCACGGTCCGCGCCCGCACGGGCGGGGGAGCACACGTCTCGGTCGATGCGTACGGCAGTCGAGCAACCTCGGTCGCGGCTGTCGCGTCCCTGCGCCCACGCGGACGGCACGTGCAGGTCGGGCTGCTGCTCGACGATGAAGCGACGCCGGCGATCCCGATGGGTCGGGTGATCGCCGACGAACTCGAACTGCTCGGCAGCCACGGCGCAGCGGTCGGGGAGTACGGCGCGATGCTCGAGGCCGTCGTCAGCGGGCGACTCCGACCCGAGGAGACGATCGGCCGCACCATCGGCTTCGACGACCTGCCCGAGGCGCTCGTCGCGATGGACCGGCCGGCGACTTCGTCGGGCATGACCGTCGCGGTGCTCTGAGGTCGGGCGTCCCGATCAGTCCTGGGGCCGAGCGTCCGCACGCCGGCGGATGCGCACGACGACCGCGCCGATGATCAGCACGGCCACAAGGCCGACGACCCCGAACAGGAGCGACGGACCGCCGTGCCCGTGGGTGTGGGTGCCGGCGCTCGATGCGACTGCAGCTGCCGTGGGTTCCGAGGACGGCGTGGGTGCGGTCGTCGGGCTCGTCGTCGTGGGCGGAACGGTCGGAGAGGCGGCCGGTTCCACCGAGAACGCGTACTGCCCCTCGATCGGATGACCGTCGGGGGAGACGTACCGCCAGACGACGGTGTGCGGGCCGGGGGAGAGCGACACCGCCTTCGACATCGAAGGGCCCTCGAGGGTCACCGCTCCGGTGGACTCGTCCGTCCCGTCGTGGTCACGCACCTCGATGCGGAGTCCGGCTTCGAGTCCGGACAGCGGCGCCTCATTGAAGGTGAGCGTCACTCGCTCAAGGTCAGCGGCGACCGTGGCGCCGTCGGTCGGGTCGCTCGAGATCAGCGCCGCGTGAGCCGCGGCGGGCGGCGCACCGACCAGGACGAGGACAGCGGACGACACGACGGCGAAGAGGAGTCGGATCGTCACCGTGCGGGAGCGGCGCTGGTCGTGTCGGTGAACGTGCACGCGTCAACGCTAGGGATGCGGGGCCGAGCGTCACATCAGCCGAGCGGGCGCGGTCCCGACGGCTGAGTTGACATAATAGGCATTATCGGCGCACTGGCGACCGCACGGGTCGAGCGCTGAGTGAGCAGAAAAGGTCGAGTCCGAAGAACGGACTCGACCTTCTCTGCTCGCCGGGTGACGACGGCGTCAGTCCGCGGGCTTCGTCGGGACGTCGTCGGCGTCGATCTCGAGCGCCGCCGGCTCGCCGCCCTGTTCCTCCAGGGTGTCCTGGTCGGTGTCGGGCTGCTCCGGCGACTCGCTCTGGGTGGTCTCTTCGGCTGGGTCAGGCTGGCTGTAGCTCATGCGTCGGACGGTACGCCCGGGATCCTGAACACGTGCCAGCGCTGCGCCGCGAACGCCCGATGAGCAGCAATGGTCGAGTCCAACCGCTGGACTCGACCATTGCTGCTCACGATGTGGACCCGCCAGGCGGGCCCGGGCTCACGCCTGGGTCAGGATGGCCGCGGTGACGATGTAGCCGATGATCCCCACGACGATGGCGACCACCGAGAGGATGATGCCCGCGAGGATCATGCCCCGGCTGCCACCGCGCTTGCGCGCGAGGACACCGAGCACGAGGCCGACGATGCCCGCGACCACACCGATGATGGCGATGAAGATGCCGCCGACGGTCCCGACGATGCCGAGCACCAGGGAAACGATGGCAAAGGTGTTCGACTGCGCGGGTGCGTTGCCGGGGTTGGACATGGTGGAGCTCCTTCTGGTCAGGACGCCGATCCAGGCCGGGTAGCCGATCGTGAGCGTCATTCGGAACGCTAGTCGGTGCACACGGCTGATGCCCAGATTCGCGACGCGAGTCTGTTCCCCACCTCAGGCCCCGACGTACGCCGCCAGGTGCTCCCCCGTCACCGTCGACCGTGCAGCCACCAGTTCGGCGGGCGTCCCCTCGAACACGATGTGTCCGCCGTCGTGCCCGGCGCCGGGACCGAGGTCGATGATCCAGTCGGCGTGCGCCATCACGGCCTGGTGGTGTTCGATCACGACGACCGTCCGCCCGGCGTCGACGAGCCGGTCGAGCAGCCCGAGCAACTGGTCGACGTCGGCCAGGTGCAGGCCCGTGGTCGGCTCGTCGAGCACCACGACGCCACCGCGGTCCCCGACGTGCGTCGCCAGCTTCAGTCGCTGCCGTTCTCCGCCGGACAGCGTGGTCAACGGCTGTCCGATGGTCAGGTACCCGAGTCCGACGTCGGCGAGCCGCGCCAGGATCGCGTGCGCTGCCGGCAGTGCGGACTCCCCCGCACCGAAGAACGCCAGCGCGTCGGCGACGGACATCCCGAGCACCTCGCTGATGTCTTTGCCGCCCAGGTGGTACCCGAGCACGGACTGGTCGAACCGCTTGCCGTCGCACTCGACGCAGGGGCTCGCGACACCGGCCATCATGCCGAGGTCGGTGTAGACGACGCCCGCGCCGTTGCAGGCCGGGCAGGCGCCCTCCGAGTTGGCGCTGAACAAGGCGGGCTTGACGCCGTTGGCCTTTGCGAACGCCTTGCGGATCGGTTCGAGCAGGCCGGTGTAGGTCGCCGGGTTGCTCCGCCGCGATCCCCGGATCCCGCTCTGGTCGATGGCGACCACACCGTCCCGCCGAGCGAGCGACCCGTGGATGAGCGTGCTCTTGCCGGAGCCGGCGACCCCGGTGACGACCGTGAGCACCCCGGTCGGCACGTCGACGTCGACGTCGTGCAGGTTGTGGGCCGAGGCACCGCGGATCGCGATCACCCCGTCCGGCCGACGGACCGCGGGCTTCACCGAGACCCGGTCGTCCAGGTGCCGACCGGTGACGGTGCCACTGGCGCGGAGCCCGTCGACGGGGCCCTGGTAGCAGAGCATCCCACCGCCCGATCCGGCACCGGGACCGAGGTCGACGACGTGGTCGGCGATCGCGATGACCTCTGGCTTGTGCTCGACGACGAGCACGGTGTTGCCCTTGTCCCGCAGTCGGACGAGCAGCTGGTTCATCCGCTCGATGTCGTGCGGGTGCAGCCCGGTGCTCGGCTCGTCGAACACGTACGTCACGTCACTGAGCGAGGAGCCGAGGTGCTTCACCATCTTCACGCGCTGCCCCTCTCCCCCGGACAACGTGCCGGTCGGGCGGTCGAGCGAGAGGTAGCCGAGTCCGATCTCGACGAACGACTCGAGCAGGTCGCGCAGGCCCTCCAGCAGGGGCCCGACACCGGGGTCGTCCAGGGCCCGCAGCCAGGTGACGACGTCGGTGATCTGCATCGCGCAGACGTCGGCGATGCTGCGGTCCGCGATCTTGGACGACCGGGCGGTGTCGTTGAGCCGGGTCCCCTCGCAGGCCGGACACGTCGTGAAGGTCACCGCGCGGTCGACGAAGGCCCGGATGTGCGGCTGCATCGCCTCGCGGTCCTTCTGCAGGAACGATCGACGGACCCGGTGCACGAGGCCCTCGTACGTCATGTTGATGCCGGCGATCTTCTGCTTCGTCGGCTCGCGGTACAGGAAGTCCTGCCGCTCCTGCTCGGTGAAGTCCCGGATCGGGGTGTCCCGGTCGAAGTACCCCGACTCCGCGTACAGGCGTACGTTCCACCCGTCGGTGCCGTACCCCGGGATCGTCAGCGCGCCGTCCCCGAGCGACTTGGTCTCGTCGAACAGCTGCGTCAGGTCGATGTCGTTCACCAGCCCCCGACCCTCGCAGTCGGCACACATGCCGCCGAGCCGCGTGTACGAGACCTTCTCCGCCTTCGCGTCCTTCCCCTTCTGCACCGTGATCGCTCCCCCGGCGGTCACCGTGGCCAGGTTGAACGAGAACGCGTTCGGTCCCCCGATGTGCGGCTGGCCGAGGCGGCTGAACAGCACGCGCAGCATCGCGTTCGCGTCCGTCGCGGTGCCGACGGTGGAGCGCGGGTCGGCCCCGATGCGCTCCTGGTCGACGACGATCGCGGTGGTCAGGCCGTCGAGCAGGTCGACGTCCGGACGCGCGAGCGAGGGCATGAACCCCTGCACGAAGGCGCTGTAGGTCTCGTTGATCATGCGCTGCGACTCAGCGGCGACGGTCCCGAAGACGAGCGAGCTCTTGCCGGATCCGGAGACGCCCGTGAACACCGTCAACCGCCGCTTCGGCAGGTCGACGTCGACGTCGCGCAGGTTGTTCGCGCGCGCTCCGCGCACGCGGATCCGATCGTGCCGGTCGGCAGGGTGCGCGTCGGCGCCGGTGGGGTCGTCGTCGACCGGATCGGTGTGCATGCGGGTCAGCGTACCGACGGGAGGCCCGTGGCGGGGCCGCCACGGGCCTCCAGTCCGGTGGTGGGCCGGCCGTCAGGCCGTGGTGCGGTGCTCAGACGCCGTGCCGGCGCACCAGGTCCGGCAGCTCGGCGGGTTCGAACTCCTCGTCGGTCACGTCGAGTTCGTCGGCCGTCCACCAGCGCGAGGCGAGGATGTCGACGCGTTCGTCGTCGGTCCACTCGGCGTCGGACAGCTCGAATCCGGGTGTGCGGACGACGTAGAACTCGGCGTGCCCGCGGTCGTGGTCGGCGAGGTCCCACTCGACCGTGAAGTCCCAAGACCAGACCGGCTCGCCCGGATCGTCGATGACGATCCCGGTCTCCTCGCGCAGTTCGCGGACGGCGGCGTCGCGGCGGGACTCCCCCGGGTCGACCCCACCACCCGGCGTGATCCAGCGGTGGGCACCGTCCGACGAGGGCGACTTCGTGTCCATCAGGAACACGCGGCCCTCGGGGTCGAGCAGCAGGATGCGGGAGGTGCGGCGCAGGCCGGGCTTGGCGGTCACGTGAACGACGTCAGCCGACGAAACCGCTGACGTCGCCGACGAGCTTGGTGTGGTCGGCGGGGATCGGCTCGACGGCGGCGAGGGCGATCTCGGCGGCGAACTCGGACACGCTGTAGAGCTTGCCGACCTCCTGCCGACGACCCTCGATCGCGCCGGGGTTCAGGCGGTTCAGCAGCGTCGCGGTGATCGTGCCCTCGATCATGTCGCCGGAGACGACCACGAACTCGATGCCGGCGGCCTCGAGCTGCGGGATGAGTTCACGGAGGGCGAGCTCGCCGGCGCGCTTGCTCTTGGCGACCGGGACGTACTCGTCCATCGTCTCGGCGGTCTCGACGAAGTGCGCCTGGTGGCTCGTGACGAACACCACGCGGGACCCGGCCGGCATGTGCGGCACAGCGGTCTGGAGCATGTCGACCTGGGCGTCACGGTTCAGGCGGAGTGCGTAGTCCTCGCCGACGCCGGACTCCATGCCGCCGGAGGCGTTGAGCACGAGGAGGTCGATGCCGCCCCACTCCCGCACGACGGTGTCCACGAGGGCCTGCACGGAGTCGTGGTCGGTCAGGTCGGCACCGACGGCCAGGGCCGACCCACCGGCCTCGACGACCTTCTCGGCGATCTGCTCCGCACGCTTGGCCTTGTTGCGGTAGTTCACGACGACCTTCGCACCGGCCTCGGCCAGGTACCCGACGGTGTCGGCGCCGATGCCACGGGACGAACCGGTGACGACGGCGCGCTTGTCGGTGAGGGATCCGGGGGCGAGGGGGTTGCTCACAGTCGTGTTCTCCAGGTCTGGTTCCGGCCGGTCGGGCGCACTGAGCCTACCAATCCGCTGCACGGACGTCGGACGTCCTTGATATGTTGAACGGAGTTGTACCGGCTGTCGCGACGCAGCGAGCCGCCGCGCGCGACCGAGGGAGGGAGATCGCGTGAACGGAATCGATTGGATCCAGAGCATCGTCTGGATCGGCCTGGTGTTGCTCCTGGGCGTGGTCGAGATCTTCACCCTCGACTTCATCTTCATCATGCTCGCCGCGGGTGCCGCCGGCGGGTTGATCGCCGCGCTGCTCGGTGCTCCGTGGTGGCTGTCCGCCATCGTCGCCGCGGTGGCCGCCCTCGTGCTGCTCTCCCTCGTCCGACCGCGCCTGCTCGTCGCGCTCGGCCGTGGTGCCGACCCGCACCGCACCAACGTCGAGGGCCTCATCGGGCTCCCCGGCACCGTCGCGGTCGCCTTCACCTCCTCCAGTCCCGGCCAGGTGCGCCTGGCCAACGGCGAGACCTGGAGCGCGCGGTTCGCCGCGGGTTCCGTCGACCGCACACCGCCACTCGGGACCCCCGTGGTCGTCGAGTCGATCGAGGGGTCGACCGCGGTCGTGCGCCTCGCAGAAAGGGCCACCTCGTGAACCTCTCCCCAGGGACGATCGCACTGCTCGTCCTCATCCTCGTCGTCGTCATCTTCGTGATCGTCGTCCTGTCGAAGGCGATCCGGATCGTCCCGCAGGCCACGGCGGGCGTCGTCGAGCGACTCGGCAAGTACCACAAGACCCTCAACCCGGGCCTGAACCTCCTGGTGCCGTTCATCGACCGTCTGCGGCCGCTGCTCGACATGCGTGAGCAGGTCGTCTCGTTCCCACCGCAGCCCGTGATCACCGAGGACAACCTGGTGGTCTCGATCGACACCGTCGTCTACTTCCAGGTGACCGACGCCCGTGCGGCCACCTACGAGATCGCGAACTACCTCGGCGCCGTCGAGCAGCTCACCACGACCACGCTCCGCAACGTCGTCGGTGGCCTGAACCTCGAAGAGGCCCTGACCAGCCGCGACAACATCAACGGCCAGCTGCGCGTCGTCCTCGACGAGGCGACCGGCAAGTGGGGCATCCGCGTCGGCCGGGTCGAGCTCAAGGCGATCGAGCCGCCCGTGTCCATCCAGGACGCCATGGAGCAGCAGCTCCGCGCCGAGCGCAGCCGACGTGCCGCGATCCTCCAGGCCGAGGGCACCAAGCAGTCCCAGATCCTCGAGGCCGAGGGCCAGCGGCAGGCAGCCATCCTCGCGGCCGAGGGTGACGCCAAGGCGCAGGTCCTCCGTGCCGAGGGTGAAGCCCAGGCCATCGCGACGGTCTTCGAGGCCATCCACACGGGTGACCCGGACGAGAAGCTCCTGTCCTACCAGTACCTGCAGACCCTGCCGAAGATCGCCGAGGGCACCTCGAACAAGCTCTGGATGATCCCGAGTGAGTTCACCGAGGCCCTGTCCGGCATCGCGAAGGGCTTCAGCGCCAGCCGCGGCGGCGGCGGCGCCGGACCGGTCGGTGGTGCTGCCGGTGGCACCGACTTCCTGTCCCGCATCTCGAAGCTCGCGAACGAGAGCCTGGCGAACACCGCAGCAGCCGGGTCGGCTGGCACCACCATGCCGCGCGCCGACGCCACCGCCGCGGACATCGTCCCCGAGTCCGACCTCGACGCACGCCTCGCCGAGTCGAACCGCAGTGTCGACGAGCACATCGCGGCCGCCGACGACGCCACCGCCGAGCAGGTCGACGACGCCGCGCAGAGCCCGAACGACCAAGCGTCGGGGCACCGCACCAGCGACGGCTCCGGACGCCGCTGAGCCGCCACACCGCGAACGACGACGCCCGCCCCGGTTCCCGGGGCGGGCGTCGTCGTTGCGTCAGTCGGTGGTGTCAGGCCCCGCGCCGTGCACGGAGGACCTGCAGGCGCTCTTCGAGGAGCTCCTCGAGTTCCTCCCGCGAGCGGCGCTCGAGCAGCATGTCCCAGTGGGTGCGGGGGGCCTTGACGTCCTCCTCGGCGACCTCGACGGGGATCCCGTCGTCGCCGAGCAGTCGGCCCTCGCGGCCGGAACGCGGCTCCGACCAGGTCTGGGGAACGTCGGCGTCGGCCGAGAAGACGATGTCGAACGTCTCACCCGACTCCGTCTGGTAGACCGCGCGCTTGCGATCCGAGAGCTCGACGCCCTCTTCGCTCTGGAGACTCTGACTCCCGAGCCGCATGCCGCGGAGACTCCGATCAGCCATGTGTGTGCTCCTCTCGCTCGTCTGCCCTCCACAACACTGTCCCACGCCCCATCAATCCCGTACCGGCGCATTCACAGTCCGTTCCCAGTGGCTGGGCGCGGCGACCCGGATCAGGAGCGGGAGCGGCGACCCCAGGGCGCGCAGGCGAGGAGCACGAGGAGCCCGCCCAGGGAGAGGAGGAGGGTGATCGAACCGGACAGGATCGACGCCGGCGTGGTGGTGGTGCCGAGCGGCACGTCGGTCACCATGGAGGTCGCGGTGTACTCCGGCACCCGGTCGATCGTGCGGCCGCTGGGGTCGATGACCTGCGACGCCCCGACGGTCGAGATGTTGACGAGCGAGCGTCCGGTCTCGATGGCCCGCATGCGCGCGATCTCGAGCTGCTGCAGGTTCTCGTCCGTGCCCGAGAAGTCGGCGTTGTTGGTCTGCGCGAGGATCACCTGCGCTCCCCCGCGCACCATGTCGGCGGTCAGCCCGTCGTCGACGATGTCGAAGCAGATCGAGATGCCGGCCCGGACTCCGGCGACCGACAGCACGTTCGGCTTCGTCCCGGGCGTGTAGTCGCGCTGCAGCAGGCCGATCAACGACGGTGCGAGCTTGGAGAAGAACCAGCGATCGGGCACGTACTCGCCGAACGGCACGGGCCGTTTCTTGTCGTAGGAGGACTGCCAGCCGTCCGCGGTCCACACGAACGAGGTGTTGTGCAGCACGCCCGACGGCGTCTGCGTGATGGCGCCGGCGACGATCGGGGCGTCGACCGAATCGACCACCGAGTCGAGCGCCGACGCGATGACGGGCTGCTGCCGCGGGTCGTACTCGGCCGCGGCCTCCGGCCAGACGACCAGGTCGACACCCTTCGCGTCGACGTCGGTCGCCGCGACCTGCGCCGCGAGGACGTCGCCGGGCTGTGCACGGTCGAAGTAGCCGGCCGGACCGTTGCCCTGGACTGACTCGACCCGGATGGTGCCGTCCGTCGCGGTCGGCCAGGCCGGCACGGCCAGGACCGCCGCGACCAGCAGCCCTGCCGTCGCCACCCGCACGGGCAGCCGCAGCGTGGCGCCCGGCACGCGGGGCGCCACGAGCGCGAGCGACACCACGACGGCGACGCAGTACACGACGACGAACGACAGGCCGAGCACGCCGACGTACGCCGCCAGGTGCGTGAAGGGCCCCTGGGACTGGGACAGCCCGACCCGCCCCCAGGCGAACCCACCGTACGGCCAGCTCCCCGAGAACCACTCGCGTCCGGTCCACAGTGCGGCGACGACGGCCGGGAGGCCCCACACACGTCCGGCGGTCGACGGCACCACGCGCGCGACCCACCGGTACGCGAGTGCGATGGCGACACTGCCGAGTGCGAAGAAGGCGGCCTCCAACAGCGCGAGCGCGAACCACGGGACCGGGCCCAGGTAGCGGCCGGCCCACGAGATGGCCGGGATCCAGAAGGCAGCGCCGGCGAGGTAGCCGATCCACGCGGCCCGCCGGGCGCGCTGGCCCATCACGGCGAGCAGCATGCAGGCGAGGGCGGGGTAGGCGAGGAACCACCACCCGGGCGACGGGAACGCGAGGGCGAAGAGGATCCCGCCGATGACGGCCAGCGGCAGGGCGGTGCCCAGCGGCAACGCGGCGAACGGGCCGGACGCGACCGCTCCGCCGCCGACGCGCGCGGGCAGCCCGCGCACACCCGTCTCCGGAACCCGCACCGTGCCTCCCGTCAGACCGCCGCGTAGGCGACGATGCCGCGGCGCACCGCGTCGGTCGCGCGTCGCGCGGTCTGGGCGAGGTCGTCGTCGCCGGCGTTCCGGATCTGGTCGAGGAGGTCGATGACCTGCTTCGACCAGCGCACGAAGTCGCCGGCCGGCAGGTCGAGGGTGCGGAGCACGTCGTCGAGCGCCGAGCCCGAGGCCCAGCGGAACATGCCGACCGCCATCGCGGGGGTGGGCGGCTGCGATCCGGCCAGGCGCGCGGCACGCTCGATGTCGTCGAGGCGCGACCAGATGTTCAGGGTCTCGTCAAGCGCTGGACGGAAGGCACCACGGGGCAGCGCGTGCTCCGTGCCGGGCGCGTCCTCGCGTCGCGGCTGGTAGATGATCGTCGCGGCCATGGCCGCGAGCTGCGCCGGGGTGAGGTCCTTCCAGACCCCGGCCTCGAGGCACTCGGCCACGAGCAGGTCGCGGTCGCCGTAGATGCGCTGCAACCGACGGCCGCCGGCCGCCACGGTGGCTTCACCGTCACCGGCATCGACCAGGTAGCCGAGCTCGATCAGGACCTCGGTGACACGGTCGAAGGTCGTGGCGACGGCACCGGTGCGTGACCGGATCTGCTGGACGAGCTTGTCGTTGGCCCGCTTGAGCTTCCACCAGCGCTCGGACCACCGGGCGTGGGCCTCGCGCTCCGGGCAGGCGTGGCAGGGGTGGCGCTGCAGCTGGCGGCGGACCGCCGTGATCGCGGCCTGGCGCTCCTGGCGGGCACCGTGCGAGGCCTCGCGACCGCCGGGCACGTTCGTCCGCTCGAGGTCGGAGAGCTCACGGCGGAGCGCCGAGTACTCGGTGAAGTCGCCGAGGTGGCACTGCATCGCCTCGCGGTACCCGTCGAGCGCTTCCTGCTGCGAGCGGACCTTGCGGGCGAGGTCGACCACGGACCGGTCGGCCTGGAACTGGGCGAACGAGGTCTCGAGGACCTCGCGCGTGCGCTGCCGGCCGAACTGGTCGATGAGGTTGACGGCCATGTTGTACGTGGGCTTGAACGACGAGTTGAGCGGGTACGTGCGACGGCTGGCCAGCGAGGCGACCGCCTGCGGGTCGAGCCCGTCGGTCCACTGGATGACCGAGTGTCCCTCGATGTCGATGCCACGACGACCCGCACGGCCGGTGAGCTGCGTGTACTCCCCCGGGGTGATCGGCACACGGGCTTCACCGTTGAACTTCTCGAGCTTCTCGAGCACGACGGTGCGCGCCGGCATGTTCACGCCGAGCGCCAGCGTCTCGGTGGCGAACACGACCTTCAGGAGCTTGCGCTGGAAGAGGTTCTCCACCACCTCTTTGAAGGCGGGGAGCAGGCCGGCGTGGTGTGCCGCGACACCGCGCTCGAGGCCCTCGAGCCACTCCCAGTACCCCAGGACGGCGAGGTCTTCGTCGAGCAGGGTGCGACAGTGGTACTCCGCCGTCTCGCGGATCTCGTTGCGCTCCTGCACGGTCGTCAGGGACAGGCCCGAGCGCAGGACGTTGCGGACGCCCTGGTCGCAGCCGTTGCGGCTGAACACGAAGAAGATCGCGGGCAGCAGCATCCGCTCGTCGAGCATGTGCGCGATCTTCTCGCGGTGCACCTTCTCGGTGCGCGGCCCGCGGCGTTCCGGGTAGCCACCACGACCGCGACGGCCGCGATGTCCGCCACCGTTCCGCTCACTGCGGGAGCCACCACCGACCATGCGGAGCAACTCGGGGTTCACGCGGTTCGTGGCCGCTGCACCGCTCGAGTCGAACAGGTCGACCATCTTCGAGCCGACCAGGACGTGCTGTTCGAGCGGGACCGGGCGGTCTTCGGAGACGATGACGTCGGTGTCGCCGCGGACGGTCTGCAGCCAGTCGCCGAACTCTTCCGCGTTGGACACGGTGGCGCTGAGCGAGACCAGGCGGACCTCGGTCGGGAGGTGCAGGATCACCTCTTCCCACACGGCGCCGCGGAACCGGTCGGCGAGGTAGTGCACCTCGTCGAGGACGACCCAGGCGAGGTCGTCGAGCAGGTCGGAGTCCGCGTAGATCATGTTCCGCAGCACCTCGGTCGTCATCACGACGACCCGCGCGCGGGGGTTCACGTTGGTGTCGCCGGTGAGCAGTCCGACCTCGGACTCGCCGTAGACGTCGACGAGTTCGGCGTACTTCTGGTTGCTCAGCGCCTTCATCGGCGTCGTGTAGAACACCTTCGCGGTCGGCTGTCGCATGGCCAGCCAGATCGCGAACTCGGCCACGATCGTCTTGCCGGCACCGGTCGGGGCGGCGACCAGGACGCTGCGGCCCTGGTCGAGCGAGTCGCAGGCGGCGAACTGGAACGGATCGAGGTCGAAGCGCAGGTCGGCACGGAAGAGTTCGAGGTTGCGGGACCGGTTGCGGGCCTTGGCCGCGGCGAACCGCTCTGCCGCGCTCGTCCCGCTCACAGGCCGTACTCCTCGTCGAGCTTCGCCTGGCGCTTGGCGAGACGGCGGTCGTGGATCCAGGCGACGAAGCAGGCCGCGATGTACAGCACGGTCATCGGGATCGCCAGCAGGAACATCGAGATGACGTCGGCGCTCGGGGTGACGATGGCGCAGAACACCAGGATGCAGAGGATCGCGACGCGCCAGCTCTTGATGATCGCCGCGGCGGAGAGCACGCCGACGAAGTTCAGCAGCACGATGAACACCGGCAGCACGAACGCGATGCCCACCGCGACGATGAGTTTGATGACGAAGTCGTAGTAGGCCTTCGCGTCGACGATCGAGGTGTCCTGGCTGGAGACGAAGCTGCCGAGGATGCCGACCACGTGCGGCAGGATGTACCAGCCGAAGTAGCAGCCGGCGAAGAACAGCGGGATCGCGGTGCCGAGGAAGCCCCAGACGTACTGCCGCTCGCGCCGGACGAGTGCCGGCACGATGAACGCCCAGATCTGGTAGAGCCATACGGGACTCGCGATGACGACGCCGATGGTGATGGCGATCTGCAGCTTGAGGTCGAACGCCCCGGTGATCATCGGGAAGTTCAGTTCGGCCGTGTGACCGCCGACCTTCGCGAGCTGGGTCACCGGTGCCCGGAGCGAGTCGAGCACCCACGGGGTCAGGAACCATCCACCGATCGCGCCGACGACGATCGCCACGACTGCGCGGAAGAGACGGTTGCGCAGCTCGATGAGGTGCTGCCCGAGCGACATGCGGCCTTCGGCGTCGGTCTTCTGGCGCCCCTGCCGCTTCGCTCGCCCGCGCGCGGTCGTCGAAGCCATGTCGTCGATCTTACGGGGTCGGGACCGACAGTCTGCCGGGGGTGTGGGCGGCGGCGTGCCCGAGGGTCGGGCGGAGGCGGGG
>NZ_JAHEWN010000002.1 GCF_018598555.1 Curtobacterium aurantiacum | reverse complement strand
GGTGCGAGGTTGCCCGCTCGGTGCGAGCTTGTTGCGGCGCACGGAGCGCGCAACCTCGCACCAGCCGACAGACCGCGCACGGTGCGTCGGCCTGGAGGCCCGGGTCAGCTCGCGGGGGCCGGCTCGGCCCCGGCGCGGGGCTCGGTCTCCTGCAGGAACGCTCGCCACTGCTTCCGGTAGCGCAGCGTCAGGGCCAGGACCGTGACGAAGAACACCGCTGCGACGATCTGGAGCAGCGAGGACGGCGCCCACTCGTGGTCGAAGACGTTCGCGGCCCAGAGCAGCACGAATCCCGGTGCGATCACGACGGTGAACGCCGACTGCTGCAGACGGTTGCTCGCGATCGACCGGAGCTCCTCGACGTGATCAGCCGGGAATGCCGCACGACCTCGGATCATCCTGTCGATCCACTGCCGCTCGCGTCGCGGCACACCGCTGGTCGGGGTCGACCACGCCCGCGGTGCACCCTGCCGGAGGTACCGCACGAACCCGATGACCCAGGCGAGCAGCGCCCCGGCCAACAGGACCGATCCGACGGTCGACGGCCAGCCGGATCGCATCTCCCCCGTCAGATCGTTGATCTGTGCACCGGCGACGCCACCGAAGAAGAAACCGAAAACCATGCAGAGGCCGGCCCCGACGACGACCACCACGGCCCAGCGCTGCCGGTTCATCCGCACCTCGGGGCGCGGTCGTCCAGCGATGTTGTCGGCGACGAGGGACCAGGTTTCCTCGGAGACCCCGACGTCGGTCGCGTTCTCTGCAGCCGGAACGGACACGGTCAGCTCGCGGGAGCGGTGTCGCCCTCGCCCGCGGCTTCCTTCGCGCGCTTCAGGCGGGCCTGCGCCTCCCAGTACTCGATCTCGCGCTCGAGCTCGGCGAGCTCCTGCTCGGTACCGGTCACGCGCTTCTCCCCATGGGCGCTGCGGGCATCGCCCAGGGTGGCGTACCGGTCCTCGTGGCGGGTGGGCTCGATGTACCGGCCGTGGTTCCGTTCACCCGGAGTCCAGTCGTGCCCGATGGCGAACCAGACGACGCTGCCGACGACGGGGACCAGGATCACGAGGATCACCCACGCGATCTTCGGCAGGCCGCGGACCTGGTCGTCCGTCTTGGTCAGGATGTCGATCAGGGCGAAGACCAGCAGGACGACGGTGATCCCGGACAGCAAGACGCTCATGTTCGCGATTCTATGGATCCGCTTGGAGTCTGACCATTCCCCGAACGAGCGTCGCGGTTGCGAAGGTGCACAGGGTGGGCATCAAGGTACCGGCGGGCGAGCACCGCGGACCGTGCCGTCCATGCGAACTGCCCCGCCGTGGCGATGCCGCCCGCCACGGCGAAGGGCCAGAACGTACCACCGGCGAACGTGATCGCAGACCACACGATCACGAACCCAGCCAGACTGGCCAGTTCGCCGCCGTCGCCCAGTTCGACCGCCCTCGCTTGCACGACGATCCGACGGTCCTCCGGCGCGGCCCGTCGCCCGGTCGCCGCCTCCGTCACCGCGCGCTGTTCGCGTTGCTGCAGCGGAGCGAGCACCGGCGCACGACGAGCTTCCGCGCCGTTCCGTCTCCGGCGGATCCGGACCCGAACGGCGTCGCCGAGACCGATGACGAAGCCCAGTGCGGTGACGACGCCGGCAACTGCGAAGCGAGCGTCCGATCCGGCGCGCACGGCGATCGCCGCGATGCACAGCGCCACCAGCACCAGCCCGATGGCCACGACGAACCCGAGGACCGGCGGGCCGGGTGTCCGGGTCTGCGCGAGGAGCAGGTGTGCACGTTCGTCGGCTTCGGCCCAGCGTCGGCTTGCCGCCGCTCCCTCGGTGTCGGTCTGGGCGGCGTCGGTCACAGCGCCGCCACCCACTCGTCCGTGCCGTCGGTGAACCGCTGGTGCTTCCAGATCGGCACGCGCTCCTTCACCAGGTCGACCAGCGCACCGCAGGCGGCGAACGCCTGCGCCCGGTGCGACGACGACACCGCTGCGGCGAGCGCGACGTCCCCGATGCCGAGCGCCCCCACGCGGTGCAGCACCGCGATCCGGACATCGGGGTGGCCCTCGGCGATGGTCCGGGCGACCTCGGTGATGACGTCGCCGGCACTGGGATGCCGCTCGTAGTCGAGCGCCGTGACGCCCTTGCCACCGTCGTGGTCACGGACGATGCCGGCGAAGGTCACCACGGCGCCGTCCTGGTCGGTGGCCACCACGGCAGCGACCTCGTCGACGCTGATGTCGCGGTCGACGACGTCGGCCAGCACGACCCGTGCGGCGGCCTCGGTGCTGCTCACGAGGCGCTCCGCGGGGCGTGGCCCTCGCCGTGCACCTGGGCGACCACGTGGTCGAGCACACCGTCGAGCACGGCGAGCCCGTCGGAAACCCCGCCGCGCGACCCGGGCAGGGTGACGAGCAGGCAGCCGGCGTTCGTGACCCCGGCGACGCCGCGGGTGAGCAGCGCGGTCGGGCCGGCACCCGCGAGTCCGCGCCGACGGATCTCCTCGGTGATGCCGGGCAGTTCGAGGTCGATCAGGCCCACCACCGCCTCGGGGGTCCGGTCGGTCGGCGTGACCCCGGTGCCGCCGGTGGTGATGACGACACGTGCGTCGGCCAGGAGTTCCGCGGTGACGGTCTCGGTGATCGCGCCGCCGTCGGGGACGATGATCGGGTCGCTCGTGGTGAACCCGTGGTCGCGCAGCCAGTCGGCGATGACGGGTCCGGTGCGGTCGAGTGCGGGGTCGGCGGCGGCCTGCGTGGACACCACGACGACGGCGGCCCGGCCCCTGGTCGGCTCGGCGGTCATCGGTTGCTCCAGTCCCCGGAGCGCCCGCCGTGCTTCTCGAGCACGCGGACATCCGTGATCACGGCCGCTCGGTCGACGGCCTTCACCATGTCGTACACCGTCAGGGCGGCGACGCTCGCCCCGGTCAGGGCTTCCATCTCGACGCCGGTGCGCGAGGTCGTGCGGACCGACACCTCGATCAGCACGCGGTCATCGGAGCCGGTGATGTCGACCTGGACGCCGGCGATCGGCAGCGGGTGGCACAGCGGGATCAGGTCCGACGTCTTCTTCACGGCCATGATCGCGGCGATCCGGGCCGTGCCGACGACTTCACCCTTCGGCAGCGAGCCGTCGAGGATGCGTGCGACGACGTCGGGTCGGGTGACGACGGTGGCGGTGGCGGTGGCCGACCGGTCCGTGACGTCCTTCGCGGAGACGTCGACCATGTGCGCGCTGCCGTCGGCGCGGACGTGCGACAGCTGGTCGGAGGCGGACGAGTCGGTCATCGGAGGCTCCAGACGGTCAGGGGGTCGCCGGGTTCGACGGTGTCGACCCCCACGGGGACGTGCACCAGGTGCGTGGCGGCCGCGTAGTGGACGAGCAGGTGCGAACTCGGGCCGCCCACGAAGTGCACGGCCCCGTCCTGCACCCGGCCGCGCCGGACCTGGTGCTTGCCGACGGGTGAGGCGGCAGCGGACGCAGCCGGCAGGACCTGGGCGGGTCGGTCGGCCGCGAGCCCGACGGCATCGGCGAGCAGCGGGCGCAGGAACACCTCGAACGAGACGAGCGCCGACACCGGGTTACCGGGGAAGGACACGACCGGAACGGCACGAGCGACGCCGCCAGCTCCGAACACGACGCTGCCGAACGCCTGCGGCCCACCGGGTTGCATCGCGACCGGCGTCACCGCGAGCCCGCGGGGTTCGAGCGCCTGCCGCACGACCTCGTACGCCCCGGCGCTGATGCCCCCGGTGGTGAGCACGAGGTCGGCCCAGTCCCCCACGGCCGCATCGAGGGCCCGGTCGAAGGCAGCGACGTCGTCGGGCACCCGGACGGTCCGCGGGTCCGCTCCGACCTCGGCGAGCGCAGCCCGCAGCGCGATGCCGTTGGCGTCGCCGATCGTCGCCGCGTCGGCATCGGCGCCCTGCAGTTCGGATCCGGTCGACACGACGAGGACCCGCAGCGGTCGGCGCACGAGCACGGTCGCCACCCCGGCAGAGGCGAGCGCGCCGAGCAAGGCCGGCGTCACCGGGGCCCCGGCCGGTGCGAGTTCGGCGCCGGTGGCCAGGTCGCTGCCGGTGGCCCGCACGAAGGTGCCGGCGGTCAGGTCACCGGGCACCGTCACCCGGGGCAGCTCGAGCGCGGCCGGGAACGCGCCGGGCTCGGTCGCCTCGACCGGGAACACCGCGTCGGCTCCCGCCGGGATCCGCGCGCCGGTCATGATGGGCGCCGCCGTGCCGGGCTCGAGGGGCTCGGGCACGACGCCGGCCGGGATCGGAGCGACGACCCGGACGTCCTGCCCGGCGTCGACGACCCGCGCGGCGAACCCGTCCATCTGACTGTTGTCGAACGGCGGCAGCGGCACCGGCGACACGACGGGCGCGGCGAGCACACGATGCACGAACCCGACACGCGCACCGGCACCGGCGAGCTCGTCGAGCGGCCGTTCTTCTGCTCCGAGGCCCGCCACCACCGGCGCGAGCAACGCCGCCAGGTCGTCGCGGTGCTGACCGATCGTTCGCACAGGTGCCTCCGAACAGGGGTTGGTGGCGCCGCTCCCGGTTCGCCCGGTGGCGCCGTCAGTAGCGTATCCAGCGCGCAGCCCGCGCCGACGACCAACCGGAGGACCTGTGGAGAACGACGAAGCCGTGACGATCGGTGTCATCGGAGGCTCCGGCCTCTACCAGCTGTTCGAAGAGGGCACCGCCGACGAGCTCGACGTCCCGACCCCGTTCGGCCCGACGTCGAGCCCGATCAGCATCGGCACGTTGGCCGGACGTCGGGTCGCGTTCCTGACGCGGCACGGCCGCGAGCACTCCGTCGCCCCGCACCGCATCAACCACCGCGCGAACGTCTGGGCGCTCCGCTCGCTCGGTGTCCGCGCCATCGTGTCCTCGAGCGCCGTCGGCGGCCTGCACCCCGGCTACGCCCCTGGGACCTTCGTCGTCACCGACCAGCTCATCGACCGCACCTGGGGTCGCGCCGACACGTTCTTCGAGGACGACGTCCAGCACCTGTCGTTCGCCGACCCGTTCGACCCGACGCTCCGACGCGCGGCGATCGAGGCCGTCTCCGGGCTCGACGTGCCGTTCCGTCCGACCGGCACGTGCGTCGTCATCCAGGGGCCCCGGTTCTCCACCCGCGCCGAGTCCGTCTGGCTCCGCCAGGCCGGAGGCCACACCGTCAACATGACGATGACGCCCGAGGTCCCGCTCGCCGCCGAACTCGGCATCGCCACCGTGAACCTGTCGTTCGTCACCGACGCCGACGCCGGCCTGGCCCCGACCGAGGACGAAGCCGCAGCCGCAGCCGCAGCCGCAGCCGCAGCCAGCGGCCCCGACGTCGACGACGCCGGAGCCGTCGTCACCCACGCCCTCGTCATGGAGCGCCTCGCCCGTGCCAACGAGGTCATCGTCCGCGCCATCGGCCAGATCGTCGCCGCGATCCCCGCCGACTTCACCCCGCGTGAGCTCGTCCCCACCACCGCGAGCGCCAGCATCATGCAGGCCCAGTCCACAGGCGCCACCGCCACGCAGGCCCAGCCCGCCGCCTCGACCGCGGGTGCCACCGCATGAGCCGCCTCCTCGTCACCGGCGGCGCCGGCTTCATCGGCTCCGCGATCGTCCGCCGCGCCCTGGCCGACGGCCACGAGGTCCGCGTCCTCGACTCCCTGCGCGACGACGTGCACGGCGACCCCGCCGAGGTCGTCCACGCCCACCAGCAGCAGGGCATCGCGTTCGTGCACGGCGACGTCCGCGACCGGGTCTCCCTCGACGCCGCACTCGACGGCATCGACGTCGTCTGCCACCAAGCCGCGAAGGTCGGCCTCGGCGTCGACTTCCAGGACGCCCCCGACTACGTCTCGTCGAACGACGCCGGCACCGCCCACGTCCTCGCCGGCATGGCCCGGCACGACATCGGCCGGCTCGTCGTCGCCAGCTCGATGGTCGTCTACGGCGAGGGCGCCTACACCACCGCCTCCGGCGACCCCACGCGTCCGCCGGCCCGCCGCCGCGAGGACCTCGACGCCGGCCGCTTCGACCCCATCGGCCCGGACGGGCAGCCCCTGCTGCCCGGCCTGATCGACGAGTCCGCCGCGCTCGACCCCCGCAACGTGTACGCGCAGACGAAGGTCGCGCAGGAGCACCTCGCCTCGAGCTGGGCCCGCGCCACGGGAGGCCGCGCGATCGCGCTCCGGTACCACAACGTCTACGGACCCGGCATGCCGGCGAATACCCCCTACGCCGGTGTCGCGTCCCTGTTCCGCTCGGCACTGGCCCGCGGCGAGGCGCCCCGCGTCTTCGAGGACGGCGCCCAGCGACGCGACTTCGTGCACGTCGACGACGTCGCCGGCGCGAACGCCGCCTCGATCGCCGCGACCGCAGACCTGCCGTCGGACACGTTCCGCGCGTACAACGTCGGCTCCGGCACCGTGCACACGATCGGCGACATGGCCGCGGCGATCGCCGGACCCGACGGCCCGCAGCCGGTCGTCACGGGCGAGTACCGCCTGGGCGACGTTCGCCACGTCACGGCGAGTTCCACCCGCATCGCCGATGAGCTCGGCTGGCACGCCGAGGTCGACTTCGCGGCCGGCATGCGCGACTTCGCGACGGCTCCGCTCCGGAGCGCCGTCCGCTAGCCACAACGCGTGAGCAGAAGACGTCGGGTCACGCCCCGCGACCCGACATCTTCTGCTCACCGAGCGAGCGACGCGAGCCGAGCGAGCCCCCGAGCCGAGCGGGCCCCGCGCACGAAACGCGCCCACCCGCCGGACGGGAGGCCCGTGACGACCCCGCCCCGCGCCTCCCGTCCGCCGTCCCCGCGCCCACGGCCACGCAGGACGCCGTCGTGTCGGCAAGACGCCCCCTGGTGCGCGAGACGCCGCCGGATTCGGCGGCGTCCCGACGACACGACGGCGTCTCGCGACACCCAGGACGCACGACGCGCGTGCCCCCGTCCCCCGTTCTGGGGACCGGACGCACGCCGAACGCGCTGAACGACCAGGACCCGGCAGTTTCCTGTACCCCGCGGGCTGTCGTCGTGTTGTGTCGAGGACATGCCAGGACAGACCCGTCGATCCGACCGACCGCACCGAATGACGGACATGACTGTCGACGTGATCCTGCCGTGCCTCGACGAGGCGGACGCCCTGCCGAAGGTCATCGCACGGCTCCCCACGGGCTACCGGGCCATCGTCGTCGACAACGGATCGACCGACGGGTCCGCCGACGTCGCCCGCGCCCACGGTGCCCTGGTGGTGACGGAACCCGTCAAGGGCTTCGGCTCGGCCTGCGCCGCCGGGGTCGCCGCGGCGACCGCCGACTTCGTCGCCTTCTGCGACGCCGACGCCTCGATGGACCCCGCCGAGCTCCCGCCCCTGGTCGACCGCGTGGCCAGCGGCCGCGTCGACCTGGCACTCGGCCGACGCGTCCCGACCGGTCGGGGCGCCTGGGCGCCGCACGCGCGCTTCGCGAACCGGGTCCTCGCCGTCCTCATGCACCGCGCGACCGGCTACCGCCTGCGCGACCTCGGACCGATGCGCGTGATGCGCCGCGAGGACCTCCTCTCCCTCGACCTGCGCGACCGTCGCAGCGGCTACCCGCTCGAGATGGTCCTGGCCGCCCACGCCGCCGGCTGGCGCGTCGACGAGTCCGACATCGGGTACGCGCAGCGGATCGGTGACAGCAAGGTCACCGGCACGCTCCGCGGCACGGTCAACGCGGTGCGGGACATGTCCCGCCTGCTCCGTGCGTACCGCCGGGAGGCCCGTGTCCGGGTCGTCGCACCGGGTCCGCTCCGCCAGGCGGCCGGGTCCACCCCCGTGGTCGAGGAGGCCCGCTCGTGACCGCCCTCCCGACCGACGGCATCAGCACCGTGGCCGACGGCGTGTCCGTCCCGGTGACCGTCGCGGTCGTCGCGAAGGAGTGCCTGCCTGGCAAGGTGAAGACCCGGCTGACGCCGGCGCTCTCCCCCGAGGGCGCCGCGCGCGTCGCGTCCGCGAGCCTCGCCGACACCCTGGCGACCGTCCGCGCCCTGCCCGCAGCACATCGGGTCCTGTTCTTCGACGGCGACGTCGTGCCGGAGTCGGCCGAGGGGTTCGACGTGCTGCACCAGCCCGGTGGCGGCCTCGACGAGCGCCTCGGGTTCCTGTTCGACGCCATCGACGGCCCGCTGCTGCTCGTCGGCATGGACACCCCGCAGGTGTCCGCCGCGGACCTCGCCCCGGTGTTCGACGACGCCGCCCGCGACGCCTGGTTCGGCCCGGCCGAGGACGGCGGCTTCTGGTCGCTGTACCTGCGAGAGCCCACCGGCGACCTGCTGCGCGGCGTCCCGATGTCGCGCGACGACACCGGTGCCGTCCAGCTCGCACGACTGACCGACGCCGGCCTCGACGTGGGCGTGCTCGGCGAACTGCTCGACGTCGACACGATCCCCGACGCCGAACGGGTCGCCGACCTCGCACCCGACTCCGACTTCACCCGAGCACTCCGTGCCGAGACCGTGGGGAGCACCCGATGACCATGCACGCACCCGTCTCCTTCGGTGCCGGTGGCGGCGAGCCGTACGCCCGGGCCCTCCGCACCGACGGCCACCTGCGCCTGACCGACCCCGACCGCCCGGACGCCGTCACCACGATGGACGTCGGCCGCTGGAGCGCCGCCGCCGACCGCGTCGACCGCTCGCTGCTCGACGACGTCGACGGCGGGGTCATCGACATCGGCTGCGGCCCGGGCCGGATGCTCGTCGCCGCACGCTCCCGGGGCATCCCGGCGCTCGGCGTGGACGTCTCCGCCGAGGCCGTCGCCATCGCGGAACGTTCCGGCGGCACAGCCCTGCAGGGCTCCGTGTTCGACGCGGTGCCCGACGAGGGCCACTGGGACACCGCGCTCGTGATCGACGGCAACATCGGCATCGGTGGCGACCCGACGGCCCTGCTCGCTCGGTGCCGCGAGATCGTGCGGGCCGGCGGCCGGGTCATCGTCGAGACGAACCCCGAAGCCGCGGCTGACCGGGTCTACACGGCCCGGGTCGTGGACGCCGACGGCAACGAGAGCGCCGGCTTCCCCTGGGCCGAGGTCGGCCTCGACGCCCTGCACCGGCACGCGGCGGACGCCGGACTGGTCGCGCGGCAGAGCTGGACGGCCGAGGGCCGGAACTTCTGCGAGCTGCTGGCCTGAGCGGGCCGCCGGCCGCCGGCCGCGGACCGCGGGTCGCGGGTCGCGGCCGGGTCGACCGTGACATCCGTCACGATCGATCGTGACACCGGGGCACATCCGCTCCGGCGCTCGCACCGTTTGACTGATCGGACCCGCCGCGCGCACCCTGCGCGGCCCGATCGAGACGAGCACCGTGCGGAAGCCCATGCGCATCACCCTGATCACCCTCGGCGCGCTGGTGGCGGTCCCGGTGCTCGCCCTGGCGACCACGACGGTCGTCAACGTCGTCGCGACGCACGCCGAGGCGTCCGACATCAAGGACTACGGCGAGCGCGTGCCCGTCGACGGCAAGCAGATGAACGTCGTCGTCCGCGGGACCGGCACCACCTCCGGCACCGGGACGATCGTGCTCCTGCCCGGGCTCGGCACCGCGGCACCGGGACTCGACTTCGGGCCGCTCATCGACCAGCTCGCCCGGACCCACCGGGTCGTCGCCGTCGAACCGTTCGGCACCGGCCTGAGCGACCAGACCGACGTCCCGCGGACCGCCGCGAACATCATCCGCGAGGTACACGAGGCCCTGCAGCACCTGCACGTCGACCGGTACGTGCTGATGGGTCACTCGGTCGCGGGCATCTACGCCCTGCCCTACACGGAGACGTACCGCGACGAGGTCACCGCCTTCGTCGGCATCGACAGCAGCGTGCCGGAGCAGTCGAGCTGGGACGAGCCGATCCCGACCGGGGCGATCGTGGCGCTCGACCGGCTCGGCGTGACGCGGGCGGTGAGCAGCCTCTCGCCCGACACGTACGGCGACGCCTACGACGACGCGACGAAGCGGCAGATGCGGCTGCTCTCCGCGAAGAACGGCGCCGCCCCGACGATGATCGACGAGATGGACCACGCACCGCAGAACTTCCGGTCGGTGGCGGACGCCACGTTCCCTGCCGACCTGCCCGTGCTGTTGTTCGTGCGGACGAACGACACCGACGTGCCGCACTGGGTCCGACTGCACGAGCGCCAGGCGGCGAGCGTCGACCACGGCCGGGTGATCGGTCTCGTCGGCGACCACTACCTGCACCACACCCTGTCGGAGCGGATCGCCAGGGACACCGACGCGGTCCTCGCTACCCTGAGCGAGTGACGCACCCCGGGCAGGAGCGGCCCCGCGCCGACGCCGACGTCCGGGTCGTCCGCTGGTCCTCGGTCGCGTCGCTGTGGCTCGTGGTGCTGGTGGGCGGCGGCGCGCAGGTCCTGATCGGCACCGACGGTCCGCCGACGGCGCGCACCCCCGTGCTCGTCGTGCTCACCGTCGCCGCGACGGTGACGGCGCTCGCATCGATCCCGCTGCTGCTCCGTCCCGCCGGTGCGGCGTCGGCACGCCACCCGGCCGTGCTCGCCCTGCTGGTGCTCGCGGTCGCCACGTGGGTGGTCGCGCTCGTCCCGTCGGCGACCGGCTCCGCGTGGTCGTTCACCCTGGCGATCGCGGGCGGCACGGTCGGCTGCCTGCTGCGCGGGTGGGCCCGGGTCACCGTGCTCGCCGGCACCGTCGTCCTGCTGGTCGGGGCAGCCGACGCCCGCGCCGAGCCCGCCGAACTCGTCCTGGTCGGGACACTCGCGCTCTTCGCCCTGATGCCGCTCAGCGTCGTCTGGATACACCGTGTCGTGCTCCGGCTCGAAGCCGCACGTCGCACCGCCTCCGACCTCGCCGTCGCCGAGGAACGACTCCGCTTCGCAACCGACCTGCACGACATCCAGGGCCACCACCTGCAGGTCATCGCGCTGAAGAGCGAGCTCGCCGAACGGCTGCTCGACGCCGACCCCGAGCGTGCCCGGGGTGAGCTGTCCGACATCCGGACCGTGGCGCGGGAAGCGCTCGAGGACACCCGGGCGCTCGTCGGCGGCTACCGCACCGTGACGGTGGCGGTCGAGGCCCGGAACGCCGCAGCTGTCCTGCGGTCGGCGGGGGTCGACTGCCGCGTGCGGCTCGAGACTGCCGGCATGCCCGACGCGGTCGGCGCCCTGTTCGCCGTCGCGATCCGCGAGGCCGCGACGAACACCATCCGGCACAGCCACGCCAGCACCGCGTCGATCGAGCTGCTGCCCGACGGCGACGCCTGGCGACTCACGGTGGCGAACGACGCACCGCGGTCGTCCGAACGACCGGGCACGGGGACTGGGACGGGGACGGGGACGGGCATCGACGGGCTCCGGCAGCGCGTCACGCCACACGGTGGGACGGTCCACGTCGACCGGCGTGCAGACCGCTTCACCCTGGTGATCCGCATCCCGGCCTCCGCACGAGCGGTGGTGTCCACGTGATCAGGATCGTCATCGCCGATGACGAGGAACTCATCCGCGGCGCACTCGTCGCCCTGCTCGGCCTGGAACCCGACCTCGAGGTCGTCGCCGACGTCGCCGACGGTGCAGCAGCGGTGACCGCAGCCCGGAGACACCTGCCGGACGTCGTCCTGCTCGACCTCGAGATGCCCGTCCTCGACGGCATCGAGGCCGCCCGTGCGCTGTCGGACGCGATGCCCACCGTGATCGTCACCCGCCACGCGCGGCCGGGGACCCTCCGGCGCGCCCTGTCCGCCGGGGTCCGCGGCTTCGTCCCGAAATCCACGCCGGCCGCCCGGCTGGCCGAGATCATCCGTGACGTGGCGGCGGGCGAGCGGTACATCGACGCCGGTCTCGCGGCGGCCGCGCTCACCGAGGACGAGAGCCCGCTCACCCCGCGCGAGGCCGACGTCCTGCGCTGCACCCGTGACGGGCTCGCGACGAAGCAGATCGCCCGGGAGCTCTCGCTCGCACACGGCACGGTCCGGAACCACCTGTCGGCGGCGATCGCAAAACTGCACGTCGACAACCGCGTCGCAGCCGCCGCCCTGGCGTGGGACCGAGGGTGGATCTGACCGCAGAACGCATCCTTGTTTTGCACGATGCAAGACAAGCGCGTAGAGTGTTGGTCATCCAGCCGACGGCGTCGCGGTCGCCGGCTCGGTGACCTGCGGACCTCGGCACGACGACGAGGAGCACCCATGCAGAACCGTCAGAACCCCCTGGGCGGCGCCTACGTGACCGGCCTCGAGACCCGCGCCGAGCTCGGCGCCTTCACCGGCGACGCGACCCGCAGCCCGATCGGCAGCTACACCGGCACCGGCATCGGCCGCGCACTCGGCCGCTTCGTCGACACGCAGTTCCGCCGTCCCGGCACCGCGACGTCCTCGACGCGCACCGTGACCGGCTCGTTCCGCACGGCGACTGGTTCGTTCCGCACCGCCTGAGGCACCTGCCTCCACAGACCGCGAGCGGTCGTCCACCCCGGGGGTCCCCCCTCAACCCGGGTCGGGCGGCCGCTCGCTCGCGTTCCCCCGACCTCCGGCGCACTTCCCCCGAACGCGCCAGGGCGGCCGATGCCAGGATGGACGCATGAACGACCGCGCCGGCACCCCAGCGACCGCACACGACCTCGTCGACCTGGACGAGCTCCTCGCCGCCTACCACGACCGAGTGCCCGACGTCTCGGTCCCCGAGCAGAAGGTCGTGTTCGGCACGTCCGGACACCGCGGGTCATCGCTCGACACCGCCTTCAACGACACCCACATCGCGGCCATCACGCAGGCGATCGTGGAGTACCGCCGCGACCAGGGCACCGACGGACCGCTCTTCATCGGCCGCGACACCCACGCGCTCTCCGCCCCCGCCGAGCAGACCGCTCTGCAGGTCCTCGCCGCCAACGGCGTGCGCGTGCTCGCCGACAGCCAGGACGGTTTCGTGCCGACGCCCGCGCTGAGCCACGCGATCATCCGCTACAACCGCGCCGGCAACCCGGACACGGCCGACGGCATCGTCATCACGCCGAGCCACAACCCGCCCCGCGACGGCGGCTTCAAGTACAACCCGCCGCACGGTGGTCCCGCCGACAGCGACGCCACGAGCTGGATCGCGAACCGGGCGAACGCGATCA
This sequence comes from Curtobacterium aurantiacum, assembly GCF_018598555.1. Taxonomy (GTDB): domain Bacteria; phylum Actinomycetota; class Actinomycetes; order Actinomycetales; family Microbacteriaceae; genus Curtobacterium; species Curtobacterium aurantiacum. The sequence continues at coordinate 333,200 of NZ_JAHEWN010000002.1, read as the reverse complement.
TCGAGGGCGGCAACGCCGAGGTGCAGCGCACCGAGGACGCCGAGCCCGAGCGCTACGACTTCCTCAACACGTACGTCGCCGACCTCGAGAACATCATCGACATCGCGGCGATCAAGCGTGCGGGCGTGAAGATCGGCGCCGACCCGCTCGGTGGCGCCTCGCTGCCGTACTGGAACGCCATCCGTGACCACTACGGCCTCGACCTGACCGTCGTGAACCCCGAGGTCGACCCCACGTGGGCCTTCATGACGCTCGACTGGGACGGCAAGATCCGGATGGACCCGTCGAGCCCCTCGGCGATGGCCTCGGTGCTCGCCCGCAAGGACGACTTCGACGTCCTGACCGGCAACGACGCCGACTCCGACCGGCACGGGATCGTCACGCCCGACGGCGGGCTGATGAACCCGAACCACTACCTCGCGGTCGCGATCGAGTACCTCTACGCGCACCGGCCCGAGTGGCGCGACGACGCCGCGATCGGCAAGACGCTGGTGTCGTCGAGCATCATCGACCGCGTCGCCGAGTCCCTGGGCCGTCGCCTGTGGGAGGTCCCGGTCGGCTTCAAGTGGTTCGTCCCCGGCCTGATCGACGGCTCGGTGGCCTTCGGCGGCGAAGAGTCCGCGGGTGCGTCGTTCCTGCGCACCGACGGCACCGCGTGGACCACCGACAAGGACGGCATCATCCTGGCGCTCCTGGCGTCCGAGATCGTCGCCGTCACCGGCAAGACCCCGTCGCAGCTCTACGCCGAGCTGACCGACCGCTTCGGCGCCCCGGTCTACCAGCGCGTCGACGCCGCGGCCTCGAAGGAGCAGAAGGCCCGCCTCGGCAAGCTCGACGGCGACGCCATCACCGCGGACACCCTGGCCGGTGACCCGATCACCGCGAAGCTGTCGAAGGCCCCGGGCAACGACGCTGCCGTCGGCGGCGTCAAGGTCGTCACCGACAAGGCCTGGTTCGCCGCCCGGCCGTCGGGCACCGAGGACGTCTACAAGATCTACGCGGAGAGCTTCGTCGGACAGGAGCACCTCGAGCAGGTGCAGCGCGAGGCCAAGGAGATCGTCGACGCGGCACTGGGCGCCTAGCGCCCCCATCGGACGGGCTGCGGGACTCGCTTCCCGCAACCCGTCCGCCGGAACCGATCCGGGCCTCCAGGCCGTGTGCCGCCGGGGCGCACCGGGCGTACCGTGACTGCCGATCCACTCAGGAAGCCGTCTCGGTGCGACCGAGCACTTGCGGCAGTTGTAACTTTGCAGGCAGCGCAAAAATCGTTCTGCCAGCGCATCGGTACCCGGGAGACCCTGCTCATGACCCAGACGGCGACCGCCCCCGCGGCCCCCACCACGGCGTCCAACGTCGTGATGACGCACCGACAGATCCTGTTGGTGATCTACGGCCTGATGGCCGGCATGTTCCTCGGCGCCCTCGACCAGACGATCGTCGGCACCGCGATCCGCACCATCGGTGACGACCTGCACGGGCTCGACCAGCAGGCGTGGGTCACCACCGGGTACCTCATCGCGTCGACGGTGACCACGCCGATCTACGGCAAGCTCTCCGACATCTTCGGTCGCCGACCGCTCTTCATCACCGCGATCGGCATCTTCATCGTCGGTTCGTTCGCGGCGTCGTTCTCGGACTCGATGCTCATGCTCGCCGGGTTCCGCGCGCTGCAGGGCCTGGGTGCCGGTGGTCTGATGTCCCTGCCGCTGGCGATCATGGGCGACATGCTCGCCCCGCGCGAGCGGGCGAAGTACCAGGGCTACTTCCTGGCGGTCTTCGGCATCTCGTCGGTCATCGGACCCCTCGTCGGTGGCGTCTTCGCCGGCGCCGACCAGCTGCTGTTCATCGCCGGCTGGCGCTGGGTGTTCCTGATCAACGTGCCGATCGGGATCATCGCGCTGTTCATGGTGCTGACGTTCCTGCACCTGCCGAAGTTCGGCGACCGCGGCAAGCCCCGCATCGACTGGTGGGGCGCCACGCTCGTCATCGTCACCCTGGTGCCACTGCTGCTCATCGCCGAGCAGGGCCGCGAGTGGGGCTGGGACTCCCCCGCCGCCTTCGCCTGCTACAGCGTCGGGGCTGCCGGGCTGATCGCGTTCATCCTCGTCGAACGCGCCATGGGCGACGACGCGATCCTGCCGATGAAGCTGTTCGGCTCACGGGTGTTCTCGATGTCCGCGATCCTGTCCGTGCTCGTCGGCTTCGGCATGTTCGGCGCGATGCTGACGATCCCGCTCTACCTGCAGATCGTGAAGGGTGTGACCCCGACCGAGTCCGGCTTCGCCATGCTGCCGATGGTGCTCGGGCTGATGATCTCGTCGATCGCCTCCGGCCAGATCATCTCGAAGACCGGCAACTACCAGGTCTTCCCGATCACCGGCACCGCGTTCACCGCCATCGGCTTCACGGTCCTGACCTTCCTCACCGCTGACCGGCCCCTCTGGTTCCTGATGACCGGCATGTTCCTGATCGGTCTCGGGCTCGGGCAGCTCATGCAGACGCTGACCCTCGCCGCGCAGAACTCGGTCTCGCCGCGGGACATCGGTGTCGCCACGAGCGCCGCGACGTTCTTCCGCCAGATCGGCGGCACCATGGGCACCGCCGTCCTGCTCTCCGTGCTGTTCACCCTGATGCCGACGAACATCAGCGCCGCCATGCAGAACGAGTCCGACCTGAAGAGCGCCCTCAACGCCGCCTTGACCCCCTCGGTCGCGAACGCCTCGAAGAACCAGGGCGTGATGGACGAGATCTGGACGAAGATCGTCGACCCCGTGCAGAAGAACGTGCAGGACGGTCTCGACCAGGGCACCGCGCAGGCGAAGCAGGCTGCCGACGCCGCCGTGACCAAGCAGGTGACCGCAGCCGTGCAGCGGCAGGTCGCCGCGGGCACGGTCCCCGCCGCAGCAGCGGACACGATCATCGCGCAGCAGATCGACGACGCGAAGCCCGCAGCCGAGCAGCAGGCGCTCGAGACGGCAGCCACGAAGGCGAACGCCTCGGTCGTCGACGGGAAGCTGCAGATCGACTACTCGGACAAGGCGCAGCGGGAGAACGTCGTCGACCAGGTCGCCCCGACGCTCGTCAAGCAGCTCAAGAGCGGCGACTCGGCCGCGAGCTCGTCCACCGATTCGGCGACGAGCGACACGTCGTTCCTGAACGGGGCGGACCCCCGGCTCAGCCGTCCGTTCCTCGTCGGGTTCAGTGACTCGGCCGTCCGCGTCTACTACGTCGGCCTCGCGGTGATCCTGATCGCCTTCGTGCTGACGTGGTTCTTCCGGGTGCCGCCGCTCCGCAAGACCTCGGCCCTGCAGGAGCAGGCGGACGCCGCACGCACCGCTGCCGGTGCGGGGTCGGACGGGAGCGCCGCCGCAGCCGCTGCCGCCGCGGCACCCGGGGCTGGTCCGGTGCCGACGGGGTCGGCGTCGGCGCCTGCGTCGGCCTCTGCCGACGTGCCGACCTCGCCCGACGTGCCAACGTCGCCGGACGTACAGCCACGGTCCGCCCGGGCCGCCGGAGCGTCGGACGTCTCGGTGTTACCGAACGACGTGCTGCCGATCGGGGTCGACGACACCCGCGCGCCGCTGCCGAACGCCACGACGCACGGTGCACACTCGGCGGCTGCGCCGGTCGACGAGCCCCCGACGACGACCGGTGCCATCCGGACCCGGGCCGCCCACGCTGCCCCGGTCGTGGAGCCGGACGCCCCAGGGGCCGGAGCCGACGCGGCGGAGGGGAGCCGGGCCTCCCGGCCGGACGCTGGCGACGCGCACGCACACGGGCGGCACTCCGCGGAGTAGTTGGCACGGGCACTGGCCTGCTGATGCCGAACGACGAGGTCGCTGTCGTACGACAGCGACCTCGTCGCATCTGCGCGCGAGCAACTGTTGCGGCCGCGCGGGGGCGACACCGTCGACGTCGTGCGACGTCGACATCGTCGCTCGTTGCGTGTGCATGTTCCGACGATCCACGCGTCGAACCACTCGTGGATCGTCGCAGACCCCGCTCGCCTCAGACCGCCGGCGCCGCGTCCCCCGCCGCTGCCGCCGGTGCTCCGGCCACCTCGAACGACGCCCCCGGCAACCGCTTCCGCATCACGTCGATCGCCGCCGGGTTGTCGTCCACCAGCACGTACCGCCGCCCCAACGCCTGTGCCACGGCGCCCGTGGTCCCGCTGCCCGCGAAGAAGTCGAGCACCCAGTCCCCCTCGCGTGAGGACGCCTGCACGATCCGCCGCAGTACCCCCTCGGGCTTCTGCGTGGGGTAGCCGGTCTTCTCGCGGCCGGTCGGCGACACGATCGTGTGCCACCAGACGTCGGTGGGCAGCTTGCCGCGCTCGCGCTTCTCGGGGGTGACGAGTCCCGGCGCCATGTACGGCTCGCGGTCGACGGCCTCGGAGTCGAACCAGTACCGCGCAGGGTCCTTCACGTAGACCAGGATCGTGTCGTGCTTGGTGGGCCAGCGCGTCTTGGACTTGGCGCCGAAGTCGTACGCCCAGACGATCTCGTTCAGGAACGACTCGCGACCGAACAGCGCGTCGAGCAGCACCTTGGCGTAGTGCGACTCGCGGTAGTCGAGGTGCAGGTACAGCGTGCCGTCGGCGGCGAGCAGGCGCCAGGCCTCGATGAGCCGGGGTTCGAGGAACGACCAGTAGTCCTCGAACCGGTCGTCGAAGCGCATCAGGTCGCCACGCACCCGCTCGTAGGTCCGGCCGTGGAACCCCATCACGGGCCCGTCGGCCTTCGGCACCGCTGAGGTCGCGTGGCGGCGCTGGTACCGGCCGGTGTTGAACGGCGGGTCGAGGTACACCAGCGTGAACGAGCCGTCCGGGTAGGCGGGGACCACGTCGAGGGCGTCGCCGAGGACGACGCGGTCCGGGCCTCGGTCGTCTCCCCTGCGCACGGACCCATTGTCGCGCACCGAGCGAGCACGCACCGCACCGAGCGGACGCGCAGCGCACGGAGCCAGCGCGCAGCCCAGAGCGCGCACCCAGGCCCCGGCGTACGGTCGAGTGCATGGCAGCAGCACCCGAGGTCCGCAACGACACCGACAAGCAGCAGTACTCCCTGATCGAGGACGGCGAGGTCATCGGCCTCGCCGCGTACGAGATCGACGGCGACGAGATCCGCTTCGTGCACACCGAGGTCGACCCCGAGCACCGCGGTGGTGGGCACGCGTCGATCCTGGTGCAGCACGCCCTCGACGACGTGCGTGCGAGTTCGTCACGCCGGGTCGTCGCGCAGTGCAGCTACGTGCACGCGTGGATCGAGCGGCACCCGGACTACCAGGAGCTCACGACGCGCTGAAGCGAGCGACGCACACACGAGCACGACGCGCAGAAGCTCAGTACGACCGGTCGTGCGTCCCCACGCGGGCCTCGTGCCGCCCGGCACTCCGCACCGTCGGCACCCGGATGAGCACGCTGCCGCTGAGCAGGTCGTGGTCGTCGTCCGCCGGCGACGGGGCCTGTTTCGGCAGGCGCGCCTGCCGTTCGTACTCGGCTTGCGTCTCGTGCCGGGTCGGTGCGAACACCTCGTCCAGCATCCCGCCCATGCCTCCGGATCCGCCGCTCCGCTGGGACTTGTTCGACAGGTCGATCCACCCCATGCGATCGGCGATCCACACCACGACGGCCACGGCGGCCACCGCCCCCAGGAAGATCAACCAGTTCACGGCAGCGACGCTACGTGGGCTGCGCGGCGAGCGGATCAGCCGCGCGGGGGATTCTCATCATCCACACGTCTGGTTCATGAGGTCGGGGCGCACACTCGAACCAGCGGCGGCCGGGACGTCCCCCCTCAGCTCCGGCCGCCGCGTCAACGCCCGACCGAGCGCGGACGCCCGGCAGCCCCCGGGGGCTCACGGCACCCGCTCGAGCCACTCCTTCGTCGCGAACTTCGTCCGCACCAGCTCCTGCGCACGCTCGCGCTCGGCCGCGGTCACGTGCCCCTCGGTCGCCCCGTACAGCTTCGTGAAGGTGCCGATCAGCCGCTCGATGATCTCGGCACGCGACAGGCCTGTCTGCGACCGGAGCGGATCGACGCGCTTCGCGGCACTGGTGGTGCCCTTGTCGCTCATCTTCTCGCGCCCGATCCGCAGGACCTGCACCATCTTCTCGCCGTCCATGTCGTAGCTCATGGTGGCGTGGTGCAGCAGCGATCCGGTGCCGAGGCGCTTCTGGGCGGCCCCGCCGATCTTGCCCTTGGTCGAGGTGATGTCGTTGAGCGGCTGGTAGTAGGCCTCGATGCCGAGCGATTTGAGGGCCTCGATCACCCATTCGTCGAGGAACGCGTACGAGTCGGCGAAGGTCATGCCCTGCACCAGGTCGGACGGCACGTACAGCGAGTACGAGATGACGGCACCGGCGTCCATGAACATCGCGCCACCGCCGGAGATCCGCCGGACCACCTGTACGCCGTACTTCTCAGCGCCGGCGGGGTCGACCTCGTTCTTGAGCGACTGGAACGAGCCGATCACGACGGCGGGCTGGTCCCACTCCCAGATGCGGAGGGTGGGCCCACGGCGTCCGGCGCCGACCTCTTCGGTGAGCACCTGGTCGAGCGCGAGGTGCTCGTTCGGGCTGATCGGCCCCTCGTGGACGATCTGCCAGTCGTGGTCGCGCCAGGTCGAGGCCCGCGACAGCGCGCGGCGCACGGCCACGCCGACCGACTCGGGCGTGAAGCCGAGCAGCACGGCGTCGGTCGGCAGGGCCGCCCGCACGGCCGTGGCGATGCCCGGTGCGTCGGTGGTGGCGGGGAGCCCGTTGACGGCCGCGTCGATGAGCGGCAGCGCGTCGTCGGGTTCCAGGAAGAAGTCACCCGCCAGACGGAACTGCTCGATCGTGCCGTCGACGACCTCGAGGTCGACGACGACCAGCTTGCCTCCGGGGACCTTGTACTCACCGTGCATGCCGCAACCCTATTCCGCACGGCCGACGGCCCGGCAGTGAGCCAGCCTGGTGACGGACTGGAGGCCCGTGGCGGTGCCGCCACGGGCCTCCAGTCCGTCGCCGGTCCCGCTTCAGGACCCGGCGAGCGCCGTCAGCGCGCCGTCGCCCGGTCGAGCCACGCGACCAGGTCGGCGACGACCTCGTCGCGGTTCGTCTCGTTGTAGATCTCGTGGCGCGCGCCCTCGTACACCTGCACGGTCACGTCGGACAGCCGGCCGCGGCGGCGGTAGGCCTGCGCGAGCCGCTCGATCGACCGCGGCCCGCCCAGTGCGTCGTCGGACCCGACCTGCAGCAGCATCGGCAGGTCGTGCGGGATCCCCCGCCGTGGCACCCCGAGCAGCCGGAGGGTGTCGGCGAGCCCGAACAGCCCGATGACGTCGGCCTCGACCGCGAGCGGGTCGACCGCCACGGCGTCGATGATCTTCCGGTCACGGGTGAGCCACTCGAACTTGGTGGGCCCCGAGCCGGCGTGACGGGCGTTCAGGTCGCCGCTGTTCATCCAGCCGGGCAGCCGGTAGGCGCTCGCGGACAGGACGACCCCGTCGTACGACTCCGACGAGGTGTTCACGATCCGCTGCGCCATGAGCGACCCCCACGAGTGCCCGAGCAGCACGAGCGGCAGGCCGGGTTCGTCGGCGCGTGCGACCGCACCCATCTGCTCGACCGCCGCGATGGCCGCACGCAGCCCGCCGGGGCCGAGCCGACCGAGCTTGGCGTGGTCGCCGTCCCACTGCGCCAGGCCGGTGCGTCCGTGCCCGCGGTGGTCGTTCGCGTGCACCGTGTAGCCGGCCCGCACCAGGTCCTGCGCGAGGGGCTCGTACCGCAGTCCGTGCTCGCCGACGCCGTGCGCGATCTGCACGACGCCCCTGGGCCGTGCCGCACGCCAGGTCGAGTAGACGATCTCGACGCCGTGTGCGTCGGTGAACGAGGCGTCGCCTCGAGCGGCGGAGAAGGTTGGCACGTGAGCATCCTCGCAGACAGGCACCTTCGCGGACCTGTTCATCCGGCGTTCACGCAGGCGGTTCCGAGGGTGGCCTACCGTCCTGCGCATGGACGTCATCGTCATCGTCACGTTGGTGATCGTCGTGGCCCTCGTGTTCGACTTCACGAACGGCTTCCACGACACCGCGAACGCCATGGCCACGTCGGTCGCGACGGGAGCGTTGAAGCCCCGGACCGCCGTGCTCATCTCCGCCGTGCTCAACGTGGTCGGCGCGTTCCTGTCCACCGAGGTCGCCAAGACCGTCTCGCAGGGCATCATCCGTGAGGGCGAGGGCGGCGTCAGCATCTCCCCCACGATGATCTTCGCCGGCCTCGTCGGCGCGGTGCTCTGGAACCTGGCGACCTGGTACGTCGGGCTGCCGTCGTCCTCCACCCACGCGCTGTTCGGCGGGCTCATCGGTGCCTCGATCATCGGTGCCGGGCTGAGCTCGATCAGCTGGGCGACGGTGGTGTCGAAGGTCGTGCTGCCGGCGCTCCTCTCGCCGCTCATCGCCGGGGTGATCGCCCTCGTGGCGACGTACCTGGCGTACGTGCTCACGAAGAACGCGACGACGCACGGTGCGGCGACGGGGTTCCGGCACGGGCAGACGATCTCGGCGTCGCTGGTGTCGCTCGCGCACGGCACGAACGACGCGCAGAAGACGATGGGCGTCATCACGCTGACCCTCATCGCCGCGAACTACCAGGCCGCCGGCACGGGTCCCGCGCTCTGGGTGATCCTGGCGTGCGGGCTCGCGATCGGCCTCGGCACCTACATGGGCGGCTGGCGGATCATGCAGACCGTCGGCAAGAAGATCTCCGACGTGCAGTCGCCACAGGGCTTCGCCGCCGAGACGAGCTCCGCCGCGACGATCCTCATCTCGTCGCACCTGGGCTTCGCGCTCTCGACGACCCACGTGACGAGCGGCGCCGTCGTGGGCTCGGGGCTCGGCAAGAAGCTCGCCGACGTGCACTGGTCGGTCGTCGGCCGCATCGTCGCCGCGTGGGTGATCACGCTGCCCGCCGCTGCGGTGGTCGGGGCGCTCGCGACCTGGCTCGCGTCGACCTCGGCGTTCGGGCTGGTGCTCGTCGCCGTCCTCGCCCTGGCCGGCGGGCTCACCTTCTACGTCCTCGCCAAGCGCAAGCCGATCTCGCACGAGGACATCACCACCGAGTCCGGGCCGGCCGAGCAGGCCGAGCCGCAGCCGACCGGCGCGACGAACTGAGGGGAACGACGATGGACATCGACTTCACCGCGATCGGCACGGTCGCCGGCGTCGGCTTCGTGGCCGCCGTGGGCCTGGTGCTCGTGTACACGCTCGGCCTCCGGCTGCTCGGGACGGGGCAGCCGGACGACGCGGGCGGCGAGCGCACCCAGTACTCCGACGAGAGCCCGCGCTCCGGGCACACCCCGCCGGCGGCACTGGCGGGTGCTGTGCTGTGCTTCGCGGTGTGCGTCGCCGCGGTCCTCGCGGGCATCTGGCTGACGATCCCCCAGTTCCACTGAGGACGTTCCTTCCCAGAACACCCGCGATGGCTGGTGGAATCGGGCGTACCCGGTCAGAACTTCCGACCAGGTACGCCCGATTCCACCCGGTACGCCCGATTCGACCCGGTACGCCCGATTCGACCCCGTACGCCCGATCCGACCAGGTACGCCGCGCCCGCCTGGGATGATCGAGCGGTGACGACCCACCACCACCTCGATGCCTCCGCCGACTCCGCCGTCGACGTCTTCACCGCCGAGCGCCCACCGGTGCACACGGTCGCGCCGGGCGACACCGTCACCGTCCGCACCCTGAGCGCCGCGGGCTACACGGAGCGCCAGTCGGGTCCGGGCATCGAGGCGCCGACGCTCATCGACCCCCGCCGGGGCCACTGCCTCGTCGGACCGATCGCCGTCGCGGGTGCCCGTCCGGGGATGGTCGTCGCCGTGCACTTCGACGACCTCGTGCCCGACGACTGGGGCTACACCGCCTCGGGAGGCGTCGACTCCCCGGTCACCCGCGCACTCGGCCTGACCGACCCGGCGTCGCGGGGCCCGCTGCTCTGGGACATCGACGTCTCCGCCGGCGTCGCCGTGAACCAGCTCGGCCTGGGGGTGCGCACGGCGCCGTTCCTCGGCGTCGTCGGCGTCCCACCGGAGGCCACCGGGGAGCACTCGACGATCCCGCCCCGCACGGTCGGCGGCGGCAACATCGACTGCCGCGAACTCGTCGCCGGCTCGACCCTGTACCTGCCGGTGACCGTGCCGGACGCCCTGCTCCACGTGGGGGACGGGCACGCGGCCCAGGGCGACGGCGAGGTCTCCGGCACCGCGGTCGAGTGCGGCATGACCACCACGATGACGCTCGACCTCCTCGACGAGGCCCCGGTCGCCGGCGTGCACGCCGACACCCCGGCCGGACGCATCACCTTCGGTTTCGACGTCGACCTCAACGTGGCGACCACCACGGCGCTCGACCGGATGGTCGACTGGATCGCCGGGCTGCACGGGATCGGCCGAGCCGAGGCACTCGCGATGGCGAGCGTGGCGGTGAGCATGCGGGTGACGCAGGTCGCGAACCGCACGTGGGGCGTGCACGCCCTGCTCCCGCACGACGCGATCCTGACGGACGCGCGGCACTGAAGGCCGGGAGGCCCGCCCAGCGCGAGCCGACCGGCGCACGCTGGGCGGGCCTCCCGTCCGACGTTCCTTCCCATTGCACCCGCGCTGGAAAGCGGAAACGGGCGTACCTGGTCGAAAGGACCGACCAGGTACGCCCGTTTCGACCAGGTACGCCCGGAACGGTCACCTGTCACCCGATATGCAGTTCGTTCGCTGAACTAATGAGTTAGGCTGACGATCGATGACCGATGCCACCGACCTCCGCATCGCGGTGAACCGGCTGTCCCGCACCCTCCGCGCCCAGAAGGCCGACTCGAGCGTCACCGACGCCCAGTTCTCCGCCCTCGCCCGCCTGCACCGCGACGGCGCCATGACCCTGGCCGACCTGAGCCGGCAGGACGGCGTCACCCCGCCCTCGATGACGAAGACCGTCGCGGTGCTGGTCGAGCGGGGCCTGGTGTCGAAGTGCGGGCACGGTGACGACCGCCGCAAGGTGCTGCTCGGCGCGACGCCCGCCGGAGCGTCCTTCGTCGAGGAGACCCGACGCCGCCGCGACGGCTGGCTCACCCCGCGACTCGCAGCCCTGACCGCCGACGAGCGGAGCACCCTCACCGACGCCACCGAGATCATGAGGAGGCTGGCCCAGCAGTGACCGCCATGTTCCGCTCCCTCGCCGGACGCAACTACCGCATCTGGTTCGCCGGGGCCCTGGTGTCGAACGTCGGCACGTGGATGCAGCGCACCGCCCAGGACTGGATCGTCCTGACGCAGCTCTCGGACAACAACGCCGTCGCGGTGGGCATCACGATGGCCCTGCAGTTCGGCCCACAGCTGCTGCTCCTGCCACTCACCGGCCTCGCCGCCGACCGGTTCGACCGCCGGAAGATGCTCATGCTCACCCAGGGCCTGATGGGCCTGCTCGGGCTGGGACTCGGTGTCATGGTCCTCACCCACACCGCCACCCTGCTCGCGCTGTACGGCTTCGCCCTGGCACTCGGCATCGTGGCCGCGTTCGACGCCCCGATCCGGCAGGCCTTCGTCTCCGACGTCGTGCAGGGCGAGGACGTGTCGAACGCCGTCGCGCTGAACTCGGCGTCGTTCAACGCCGCACGCCTGATCGGTCCAGCGGTCGCCGGCGTGCTCATCGCGGCGATCGGGTCCGGATGGGTGTTCGTCATCAACGCCGGGTCGTTCCTCGCCGTGCTGCTCGCGCTGCGGTTCGTCGACCCCGCCCAGCTCGCCGAACGGGTCCGAGCCGGCCGCGGCAAGGGGCAGATCGTCGCCGGCTTCCGGTACGTCCGCACCCGGCCGGACATCGTCGTCGTGCTCTGCATGATCTTCGTCGTCGGCACCTTCGGCGTGAACTTCCCGATCTTCACCTCGACCATGGCACGGGTCGAGTTCCACCAGGGCGCCGGCGAGTTCGGGCTGCTCAACTCGGTGATGGCGGTCGGTTCGGTGCTCGGTGCGCTGCTGTCCGCCCGGCGCGACAAGCCCCGGATGCGCACCCTCGTCCTCGCCGCCGGCGGGTTCGGGCTCGCGTGCACGGCCGCCGCCGTCGCCCCGACGTACTGGACCTTCGCGATCGTGCTGATGTTCGTCGGACTCGCGTCCCTGACGTTCATGACCACGGCGAACGCCCTGGTGCAGACCACGACGAAGCCCGCGATGCGCGGCCGTGTGATGGCCCTCTACATGGCGATCTTCGCGGGGGGCACCCCCATCGGTGCCCCGCTCGTCGGTGCGGTCGCCGACGCCTTCGGCCCCCGCTGGGCGATCGTGGTCGGCGCGGCCTCGGGCTTCGTGGCGCTCGGGATCGCACTCGTGTGGCTCGTCCGGTACCAGCGGGTCCGGTTGCGGTACGACGCCGACTCGCGACTGCACCTGGCGATCACGCACGCGGTGCCCGTGGTGGGCTCGCACGCTGCGCTCCGCCGCGAGCTGGAACGCGACGAGACGCTCGCCGATCGCTCCAGCGCCGTCTGACGGACCGGCGGGACGACCTGCGCGTCGGCCGACGGCCCGTGACGCCACCGGCCGCCGGACGGGAGGCCCGTGCCGGCGCCGCCCCGGGCCTCCCGTCCGGCGCGACGCGCGTCCACGGCCGCGGTCGCGACGCAAGGACCGGCCCCGTTCCGCCACACGCGCGTCCGGTCGGCTCAGAGCACGGGTGCCGACGCCGCGAAGACGCGTTCGTCGAGTGCCGCCGCGACGCGGTCGGCGGCGACCGCCAGGCGTTCCCCCACGTCACCGACCGCGGCGAGCACCGACTCTTCCGGGATCCCGTCGAGCTGTGCGCGCACCTCGGCGAACGCGGCGACCTCGTCCGCGACGCACGACGGGGCGACGTCAGCCAGACACTCGGCGGCGCGGTGCACGGTGAAGCGCAGGGAGCGGGGGCTGTGCTCGTCGAGGAGCATGAAGGCGGCGGCATCGGCTGGCGTCGGAGCATGGTCGCGTCCACGCAGGAACGCCTCCCCCGCACCGCATGCCCGGAGCGCCGCGGTCCACGAGGTGACCGCGTCGGGTTCGAGCAGCCGCGACGCGAGCAGTCGTGCCGTGGAGACGCAGCGGGTGAGCGACCGGCCGAGGGTGAAGAACTCCCACACCTCGTCGCGGCTGGCGTCGCCCTCGACCACTCCGATGGCGAGGGCGCTGCGTTCCCGGACCCAGCCGAGGAACTCGTGCGCCCGGTCGGGAGCGATCTTCCGGGGCATCCGCGACCGGGTGACGTCGAGGCAGTCCCAGAGTTCGCTCGAGACGACCTCGCGGGCACGGCGGGCGTGGTCGCGCGCGACGGCGACCGCGGCGGCGATGGACGCCGGTTCGTGCCGGTCGAGCGCGAGGGCGTCGACGGTGGTGGCGCGGTCCGTGTCGTTCGCCGGGCCGGAGGCGCCGATGACGCCGCGGAGCTCGGCGGACACGAGCCGGTCGTCGTCGAGGGTGCCCGGTTCTCGCCGGGCGACGTAGACGTCGAGCAACCGTGCGACCACGTCGGTGCGCTCGACCGCGCTCCCCACGTGGAAGACGTTCCCCGCGAGTCGGCTCAGCACGGCTGCTCCTGCATGCCGAGAACCTAACGAGCCGTCGTTGCCGGGGTGTTACGGAACGGGGTCATGGGTGTTGCGGGTGTCCCGTCACCGCGCTCGCTAGACAATCTAACTAGAGCGTCTAGCATTGGGGCCATGACGTCCGAGGTGATGACCAGCACCGCAGGGTACTGGTACGAGGACTCCGCGGTCTCCGCCGTGGACGTCCTCAACGCCCTGCGACGGTACCGAACGGCCGAGAGCGCTGCCCAGCGTCGTGCGCGTGAGGCACTCGGCATCGGGGAGAACGCCCTGCTGGCGCTGCGCTTCCTGATCGACGCCGAGCACGACGGCCGCACCGTCAACGCGAAGGACCTCGCCGAGCGGCTCGAGATCACGGCGGCGTCGACATCGGCACTCGTCGACCGGCTCGTCCGCAGCGGTCACGTGGAACGACACCCGGACCCGAACGACCGCCGCGGCGTGATCCTCACCGCCACCGGCACCTCGATGCGGCACGCGCTCCGCGTCATCGAGGAACTCGATGCCCGTGCGCTCGAGGTCACCGAGCACCTTCCGACCAACGAGATGGCCGTCGTCGTGGACTTCCTCGACGAGATGGTCCGGGTCGTGGACGAGCTCGACGCCGGGTCGGACCAGCCCCGTCGCGCGTGACCGCGACGCCCGTGTGACCGCGACGCCCGCGTGACCGCGACGCCCGTGTGACCTCGACGCCCGTCGCGCGTACCCTCGACGCCATGGACCCTCGCGGCGAGCACCACCCCGAGGACGACATGCCGTTCGCCGAGCTCGACTCGCAGGCCCGGGCCGACGCCGCACTCCGACGGATCCAGGCCGGTGCCGATCCCGCACGCGAGGCCTTCGACCTCGCCAACACCATGAACGACGAGGCCGTGGGGCGGCTCACGAAGCGCCTACGACGGCTGTTCCGTCGGGGCTGATCCCCCGCGTCAGAACGCGGTGCCGACCGCGGCGATGTCGTCGCCCCCGTGGCCGGCCGCGCTGGCATCGGCGTAGACGCGCCCGAGCGCCTCGAGCAGTGTCGTGGACACCCCGGACGTCCGGGCGGCATCGGTGATGAGTCCGATGTCCTTGCGCAGCCCGTCGAGCGCGAACTGCGCGGGGAACTCCCGGGCGATCATCGCCGCGCCCTTGGCGTGGGCGTAGGCGGAGTCGCTCGCACTCCCCTCGATGGCCTGCAGGAACAGCGCGGGGTCGAGTCCGAGTGCGGCCGCCAGGGCGAGCGACTGCCCGGTCGCCGCCGTGATCGAGGCGATCCAGGCGTTCGCCGCGAGCTTCAGCGCGGTGCCGTCGCCGACGTTGTTCCCGGCGCGGACGGTCTTCGCACCGATCGCGTCGAGCACCGGGTCGACGCGGTCGAGCAGGTCACTCGGCCCGGCTGCGAGCATGGTGAGCTTCCCCTGCTCGGCGGGGGCCTTCGTGCCGAGCATCATCGCCTCGACCAGGGTGATGCCGTACTTCTCGGCGAGCTGCACGACGGTCGCGGTGCCCTCGACCCCGATCGTCGAGGCCTGCACCCACACGGCGTCGGTGGGGGCATCGCCGGCGGCCTGCTCGAGCACGTCGACGACCGCGTCGGTGTCGAACAGGGTGAGCAGGACCACCTCGGCGCGCTCGACCGCGACGCCCGGTTCCGTGGCCACCGTCGCCCCACGGTCACCGAGGGGCGCTGCCCGGTCGGCGCTCCGGTTCCACACCGTGACCTCGTGGCCCTCGCGGAGCAGCGATCCGGCCACGCCGGCGCCCATCGCACCCGTCCCCAACACCGTCACTCGCACGTGCGTCTCCGTCCTGGCGCGACACCGTGCCGCGACCGTGTCGACGCTACGCCCGAGCGCCGCGGAGGCACCGAGCCGGGTCCGGGTCGGTCAGAGGAGACCGCGGGCCTGCAGCCAGGCAGCGGGATCGATCGGGGTCCCCGCCACGATGACCTCGAAGTGCAGGTGCGCGCCGGTCGAGACGCCCGTGTCGCCGACGGCCCCGAGGCGTTCCCCCACGGCGACGACCTGGCCGGGACGGACGTCGATCACGGACAGGTGCCCGTACCGGGTCTCGGTGCCGTCGGCGTGCTGCAGGAGGACCTGGTTGCCGTAGCCGCCGAGGACCCCGGCCGAGACGACCCGGCCGGGCAGCGCGGCGACGACCGGGGTCCCGATCGCCGCGGCGAAGTCGACTCCCTGGTGGTTCGACGAGCATGCCGCGCAGCCGACCACCCAGCGGGAGCCGAAGCCACCCTCGTCGGGGACCGCGCCGACGGTGGGACGGACCGCGCCGCCGGTCGGGCCCGAGCCACCGGGAACCCGGAGGGCTGCCGCAGTACGACCCACCGAGAAGTCGTCGCGGCCGGCGGTCGGCCCGGTCGAACCGTCGGCGGTGAAGTGCTGCGTGCCGGACGCTGCCGACGCCGCCGGGAGCACCCCGGCTGCGGCGGAGGCGGTCTGCGGCGCGGTGACGGAGACGAACAGGCACGCGACCGCGGTGGCTGCGGCGGCCGGGAGGGTGTGCCGGACCGGACCGCGGAAGAACGAGGTGCTGCGCGGAGCGGGTCTGCTCCGCGCAGCTGCGGGGGTGGAAGCCGGGGTGGCGGGAGGGGGCACCGCCACCCCGGCGGCTCGGAGGGCGTCCGGCTCGGCGCTGTGATGCGCACGGCGTCGGCGGGACGCGGTCGATCGGTTGGCGGTGCGCCGTTGGGCACCGCGGGGACGCAGCGGAAGGTCGTCGCCGGACGCCGTCATCGTTCGGGGACCGGCCGGCTCAGACGCGGACGACGCCGTCGCGGGCGATCCGATCGAGTTCGGACACGACGGCATCGACGACCGCGCGGGTGATCGCGTCGGCCACGGTCTCGACCAGGACGAGGTGTTCGGGACGGACCGTGACCTCGGTCACGAGGGCCGATGCCACCTGCACCGGGATCTCGTCGATCGCGGCGACCAGGGCCGCCGGCACCAGGGTGGAGTTCCCCGGGCGGACGGGCGCGGACATCGGCGAGGTCGGCACCGCCGGGGTGACGACGGCACGCGCCGGCGTCGGGACGGGTCGGGGAGCGTCGGCCTGATCGCGACGCTGGGCGATGGAGTCGAAGAGCGGGGTGGAGGACATGCTGCGGACGGTCCGATCTGGATGTCGTGGCTGGTCGTTCTCGGGCGACCGGCGATGGAGACGTGCCGTGCGGCACGTCCGCCATTCAACCATCGATATTTCAGATGTGCAATAGTGACCGGACAGTCGGCGCGATCAGTCCGGATCGACGGCAGCGGCGGTGGGGTCGTCCGGCTGCAGCGCACGTCGGACCCGCTCGACGATCGTCGCCGGCGGGTTGTTGTACGTGTTCGCCGGCTCCTGGCCGCTGAGCTCCTGGATCGCCGCCATCACCGCGTCGGTCGCATGCCGACGGGCTCGACCGGACGACGCCTCACCGAAGGACGACAGGTCGAGCGGTCGCCCGAACTCGATCGTCACCCGGGCGAGCTTCGGGAACCGCGACCCGACCGGCTGCACGTCCTCGGTACCGCGCAGCGCGACGGGCACCACGGGAGCGCCACTCGTCAGCGCCAGCCATGCCACACCCGTGCGGCCCTTGTAGATCCGGCCGTCCAACGAGCGCGTGCCCTCCGGGTAGATCGCGAAGGCCTCGCCCTCCTGCAGTCGCGCGAGCCCGAGGTCGAGGGCCTGCTGCGCCGCGGCGCCGGCACCACGCTCGACGCCGATGGCACCGATCCCGCCGAAGAACGCGCGGGACACCGCACCCTTGACGCCCGAACCGGTGAAGTACTCCTGTTTGGCGAGGAATGACACCTTGCGCGGGGCCATCAGGGTGATCGCCGGGGAGTCGATGAAGGAGCGATGGTTGCTCGCGAGGATCACCGGGCCGCGCTTCGGGACGTTCCGGCGACCGATGATCTTCGGACGCCACAGCAGCCGGGCGAGCGGGGTCACGACCGCGCGGCTGAGCACGGTGGCGAACTTCGTCGAACCGGACACCGGACCTCCTCGTGATGACGAGCTACCGAGTGTAATGAGGCGCGCGGACGGCACATGCCGGTGGCGGCATGCAGTGGTGGCAGGTCGTCAGTCGGCCGCTGCGACGACGTCGAGGACCGCGCGACCGTACCGCTCGAGCTTGGCGGCGCCGACCCCGGAGATCTCGCCGAGCTGGTCGACGTCGGCCGGGCGGACGGCGGCGATGCCCCGGAGGGTCGCGTCGTTGAACACCACGTAGGCGGGAACACCCTGTTCGCGTGCTTCGGCCGCACGCCAGGCACGCAGGGACTCGAACAGGCCGACGGCTTCCTGCGGCATGTCGGTGACCACCGTCCGCCGGCTGCTGCGGCCCGCCCGGGGCGCCTTGACCGGGTCGCGACGCATCCGCACCTGCACGGCGCCCTTCAGGACCTCGGCGCTGGTCGGGCTGAGGACCACCGTGCCGAAGCCGTCACCCGAGACCGCCGCGTAGCCCTGTGCCAGCACCTGTCGGGCGACCGCACGCCACTCGCCGTCGGACAGGTCGGAGCCGATGCCGAAGGTCGCCAGCGAGTCGTGCCCGAGCTCCTGCACGCGCGGCGACTGCTTGCCGACGAGGATGTCGACGAGGTGGGAGACCCCGTACCGCTGGCGCCGCTCACGCTCGAGCCGGACGACGGTGGACAGCAGCTTCTGCGCGGGGACCGTGCCGTCCCACGACTCCGGGGGCGCGATGCACGTGTCGCAGTTGCCGCACGCCGTGCTCTCCTGCCCGAAGTACGCGAGCAACCGCACCCGGCGGCACTCGATCGTCTCGCAGAGGCTGAGCATCGCGTCGAGGTGGGCACTGAGCTGTCGACGGTGTGCGGCGTCACCCTCGGACTGGTCGATCATCCGGCGCTGCTGCACGACGTCGTTCAGGCCGTACGCGAGCCACGCGGTGGCCGGCAGCCCGTCACGACCCGCACGGCCGGTCTCCTGGTAGTAGCCCTCGACCGACTTCGGCAGGTCGAGGTGTGCCACGAACCGGACGTCGGGCTTGTCGATGCCCATGCCGAACGCGATGGTGGCGACCATCACGACGCCGTCCTCGCGCAGGAACGTCGACTGGTTGCGGGCGCGCACCCGGGCGTCGAGACCCGCGTGGTACGGCAGGGCGTTGATGCCCTGCTCGGCCAGCGCGGTCGCCGTGCGCTCGACGGAGTTGCGGGACAGGCAGTACACGATGCCGGCGTCGCCGCTGTGCTCCGTGCGGATGAAGGTGAGCAGCTGCTGCAGCGCGCCGGTCTTCGGCTCGATGCGGTACTGGATGTTCGGTCGGTCGAAGTCGGCGACGAAGTGCGCGGCGTCGTCGAGGCCGAGCCGGGCGGAGATCTCGCGGTGGGTCTGCGGCGTCGCGGTGGCGGTCAGGGCGATGCGCGGCACCGTCGGCCACCGCTCGTGCAGGACGCTCAGCTCGAGGTAGTCCGGTCGGAAGTCGTGGCCCCACTGGGCGACGCAGTGCGCCTCGTCGATGGCGAACAGCGACACGCGTGCCCGGTCGAGGAGCGCGCGGGTGGACTCGAGCCGGAGCCGCTCGGGCGCGAGGTAGAGCATGTCGACCTCGCCCTGCACCACGGCACGCTCGACGCGGGACCGCTCGTCGGGGCCCTGCGTGGAGTTGAGGAACGCGGCCCGGACACCGTTGGCCGCGAGGGCGTCGACCTGGTCCTGCATGAGGGCGATGAGTGGTGACACCACGACGCCGACGCCGTCTCGGACGAGCGACGGCACCTGGTAGCAGAGGGACTTGCCGCCACCGGTCGGCATGAGCACGAGGGCGTCGCCGCCGGCCACCACCTGGTCGATGATGGCCGCCTGCTCGCCGCGGAAGTCGTCGTAGCCCCACACGCGGTGCAGCACGTCGAGCGCAGCGGCACGGGAAGCAGACACGGCAGCGGGCGCGGGCGTGGTGCTCATGGCACGAGCCTACGGGCGACCGGCGACACCCACCGCACTGTCCACAGCGCCGTCCGTGCCGGAACCGGCACGGTGGTCGGAACCGGCCACGTCGTCGGCGCGGGCCGGCGTGGTCGCCCAGCCCGTGCCTCCAGGCCGGATCCAGCGGACGCCGCCCGCCCAGGCCGGGGTCACACCGCGGAACCGGGGCGCCTCATGGCCGGCGAACCGGCGGTCCAGTCCCCGCCACCAGGCCAGGATCTCGACCATGCCCCAGAACGCGAGTGACGTGACGAGCGTGGTGAGGGTGCCCTGCCACGTGCCGTTCGCGTCCGACGAGGTCAGGTCGATCCCGGACCAGCCGGGCGCCTGCAGCACGAAGATCATGATGTTGTTGAACGCGTGCTGCAGGACCGTGGCCTCGAGCCCGCCGGTCCGGAGCACGATGATCGCGGCGATCAGACCGAACGAGCCGACGTCGAGGATGCCCCACACGTTGTAGCCGTTCGGGATGTGCAGCAGGGCGAACACGACCGTCGACACCGCGACGGCGATGATCGTGCCCGCGCGACGCGGGATCCACGACGCGACGGCCTGCATGAGGAACCCGCGGAAGATGTACTCCTCGGCAGCGCCCTGGAACGGGACGAGCAGGACGACGAGGGCGATCGTCAGGGTGAGCGTGCCGAGGGAGACCGTCGACTGGCCGATGGCGTCGTGGTTCCAGGCGAAGCCGCCGTCGGTCGTGATCATCCCGTCGTCCCAGAACAGGCCGGTCTGCAGGACGAACATGACCGCCGCGATGACGAGCGTCGGCAGCAGGCACCATGCCGTCCAGGCCCACCGGACCCGGAACCGCGTCGACGACAGGATGCCGGCCGGTCCGATCCGCGCGATCTTCACCGCGAGCAGGATCCCCGGCAGCAGGACCACGAGCGACACGAGCGACAGCGACAGGACCAGCGGGTCGGTGGGATCGAGCGCGCCGCCGGCCAGGTCGTCCTGCAGGTCGATCAAGGCCTGCGGCCCCTGGGTGGCGCCGATCGGCACGAAGTACGCGACCGCGATGACGATCTGCGAGACGAGGTACCACCCCGCCAGGAACGCGAGGGCGACGAGCGGCCGCCACCACCTCCACCGTCCGTCGATCCGGGGCAGGCGCTGGTAGGGAACACTCACGTCCCGCAGGCTACCGGGCGAGGCAGGATGGGAGCCGTGCTCACCGTCCTGTTCGGCCTGTCCGGCGCGATCGTCTACGGGTTCGCCGACTTCCTCGGCGGACTCGCGTCGCGGCGGGTCCGGCCGGTCACCGTCACCGCGGTGGCGGCCGCGATCGGGATCGTGCCGCTGCTGATCGGCCTGGCGGTGGTCGGTGGCGTGTTCTCGTGGCCGGCCGCGGTCTGGGGTGCGGTCGCCGGGATCTCCGGCGGGGTCGGCGTGCTCCTGCTCTACGCGGCACTCGCGATCGGACCGATGAGCGTGCTGTCCCCCGTCACCGCCGTCTTCGCGGCCGTCGTGCCGGTGCTCGTCGCGGTGCTCCGCGGCACGGTGCTGTCGCCCGTCGCCACCGGAGCGCTCGTGGTCGCGGTCGTCGCGGTGGTCCTGGTCGCGGTGGTCCGGGACGCCTCGGGCGCCCGGCTGACCGCCCGGGGCGTGGCCGCCGCGGCCGTCGCCGGGTGTGGCTTCGGCGGGATCGTGCTCGCCTACGACATGACGCCGTCGGACTCGGGCGTCGCTCCACTCGTGGTCGCGCGGGTGCTGCAGGCGGTGCTGCTGGGTGCGGCGGCGATCGTCGTCGCGGTCCGGACGGGAGGCTCGGTGCACCCCTCGAGGTCGGCTCGCCCGGACGGGGCTGCCGCAGTTCACGGGCGTCGGTCGGGTCGCGGGTGGGGTCCGCGGCTGCTGGTGATCGTGGCCGCGTGCGGCGTCTTCGACGCGATGGCGAACGTGTTCATCCAGGCGGGGCTGCACAGCAGCGACGACCCGGCGACCCTGCCCGTCGTCAGCGTGCTCAACGCGCTGTACCCGATCGGCACGGTGGTGCTGGCCGGGGTCGTGCTGCGGGAGCGGTTGACCGTGCAGCAGTGGGTCGGCATCGTGCTGGCGTTCGTCGCGTCGGTGGCGCTGGCGCTGGCGTAGCGGGGCGGCGGCGCGGGGCCGGGCGGAGCCGGCACGATGCCGAGTCGTTCGAACCGTGCGAGGTTGACCGCCCGGTGCGGACTTGCAGCACCGCACCGAGCCGCCAACGCCGCACCGGATTCGCGAACCCGCACGGTGCGACGGGCGGGCGCGGTCAGGCGTCGGGGATGAGGCGCTTGCCGAGGGAGACCGTCCGGTCGTCGGTGTACCCGAGGGACTCGTAGAAGCCGAGCACCTGCTCGTTGCCGGCGCGCACCTGCAGGTTGAGCTTCGGGCAGCCGAGGTCCGTCAGGAGCCGCTCGAACTCGGCCATCAGGGTGCGACCGAGGCCCGAGCCCTGCAGGTCCGGGCGGACGGCGAGGTAGTTCACCCAGCCGCGGTGTCCGTCGAAGCCGGCCATGCCCGCGCCGACGACGCCTTCGCTGTCGTCCTCCTGCTCGGCGACCAGGAAGAGCTCGGGCTGGACCGTCAGCTTGCGGGCGATGTCACGGCGCGGGTCGTTCCAGGGTCGGACGAGGCCGCACGATTCCCACAGGGCGACGACCGCGTCGGTGTCCTCGGTGCGGAAGGGGCGGATCCGGTACTCCATGTCCCCCACGTTAACGGGGGTGGGGAGAACGTCGTCACCGACCTGTCGCCGTGATCTGATAGACCTGTCCGACCACCCAGCCGATCAGGAGCCCCGTGACCGCACACGACACCCTCCCGTCGCGCCGCAGCGCACGGGACGACGAAGCCGGTTCGCGGTCCCGGCGATCCCCCCGCAGACGGCAGACGGTCGGCGGCGCGATCGTGTCACTCATCGCCGAACTGCTCATCATCGCGGGCGCCGGCACCGGCCTGTACGTCGTGTGGACCGCGTGGTGGACCGACGTGGTCGCCGTGAACGAGCAGACGAAGCTCGTGCAGGGCCTCGACCAGGTCACGACCCCGAAGGTCGAGGGCACGGAGCACCGCGGCACCGCACCCGTGCTGGACGAACCGCCGGGGTTGTCGGACGTGTTCGGGACGATGCAGATCCCTCGGTTCGGCAAGGACTACAACCGGCCGATCGGCGAGGGCACCGACCGCGAGCAGGTCCTCAACACCATCGGGCTCGGCCACTACCAGGACACCGCGATGCCCGGCGCACCCGGCAACTTCGCCGTCGCCGGACACCGGGTCACCTACGGCAAGCCCCTCAACCAGATCGCAGAGCTGAAGAAGGACGACTCGATCGTGGTCCGGGTCACCGACGCGAAGACCAAGTTCGACGTCTGGTACGTCTACAAGGTCACGGGCAGCCAGATCGTCACGCCGGACAAGATCGAGACGATCGCGCCGGTGCCGAACGAGCCGGGTGTGGAGCCGACCCCGCAGGACCGCTGGCTGACCCTGACCGCCTGCCACCCGATGTGGTCGGCGGCGGAGCGGTTCGTGACGCACGCGAAGCTCGACTACTGGATGCCCGCGTCCGAGGGCACCCCGAAGGAACTCTCGGAGACCGCGAAGTGATCTTCCCCCTGGTCTGGCGTCTGCTGCCCGGACCCACCGCCCTGAAGGTGCTCGAACTGCTCGTGCTCCTCGCAGCCATCGTGTTCGTGCTGTTCCAGTGGGTCTTCCCGTGGATCGCGGCCGACATCCTGCCGCCGCCGGACGGCACGGTGGAGTCGACGCCGACCCCGTAGACGGCACCGACCCGGATCGGACCCGCGCCCGGTTCTGCGCCTGCCCCTGCCCCTGCCCCTGCGCCTGCGCCTGGCCCGTCAGACCCGTCAGGCCCGTCAGGCCCATCAGACCCATCAGACCGTGGTCGTCACCTGCGACCCGCCGGCCGGGGTGCGTCGGACAGCGATCCGCTCCGGGATCCGCTGCTTGAGCTCCTCGACGTGGCTGACGATCCCGACCTGTCGCCCGCCGGCCGTCAGCCGTGACAACTGCCCGATGACGTCGTCGAGGGTCTCGGGGTCGAGCGTGCCGAACCCTTCGTCGACGAAGAGGGTGCCGAGCGAGACGCCGCCGGCCTCGGCCTGCACGACGTCGGCCAGCCCGAGCGCCAGGCACAGCGACACGGTGAAGGTCTCGCCACCGGACAGGCTGCGGGGATCGCGCACGGTGTCGGTCGTGTGGTCGTGGACGGCGAGGGCGAGCCCCGTCCGACGCGCCCGCGAACCGGACTCCCGCTCGTCGGAGGTCTCGAGCGTGAACCGGCCGGCGAGCATGCCGCGCAGCCGGTCGTTCGCCGCGGCCACGACGTCCTCGAAGCGGCGCATGAGCACGTAGGTACCGAGCGTGATCCCCGTCGGGTTCACCGAGGCGACACCGTTCGCGACGTCGGCGAGCCGGACGACGGCGCGGCTGCGGGCCGAGGTCTCCTGCCGAGCGCGGACGGTCCGGTCGACCTCCGTCGCGCACTGCTCGACGGCCTCGGCGCGGTGCGCTGCGGTCACCGCGAGCCGTGTGGCCTCGTCCAGTTCGGCCGTGGCTCGGAGCCGATCGGCCTGTGCTGCCTCGAGGTCGAGCTGCTCCGGGTCGTCGTCGGCCGCCGCCACCACCGCTGGTTCGTCCAGCCCCGCCTGCACGACGGCGTGTTCGGCCTCGGCGGCGCTGATGCGGCTGCGGAACGTGGCGACGGCGCCGGGGTCGAGCAGGCCCGCCCGTGCTGCCGCGACGTCGGGGAAGTCCTGCTCGTCGAGGACCCGGGCGACCTCGGCCCCGCGCTCGTCACGGGCGCGGGCCGCGGTCGCCGCGCGCTCGTCGGCCTCGGCGAGGGCACGGAGCACGGTCAGTCGTGCGTCGAGCTCGGCGACCACAGCACGGAGCGAGACGGGCTCGGTGTCGGTGTCGAGCAGCGCACCGAGCCGGGCGGCCGCGTCCTGCACGGATCGCAGGTCCGCCTCGAGCCGCTCGGCATCCGACGCCGCGGTCGACGCGAGCACCGTTCGGCGAGCGTCGAGGTCGTTCCGCTCCCGCTCGAGCGCGCGGGTCGCGGTGTCGTGGGCGGACCGCTGCCGCTCGTGCTCCAGCACCAGCGCGGAGGCGTCGTGCGCGGCCCGGACCCGCGCATCTGCGGCAGCGGCCAGCACGTCGAGCGCGGCACCGTCGACCGCGCCGACGACGTCGGTCAGGCGGAGGTGCTCGGCACGCTCGACCGCCAGGTCGGCCGCGGCGTCGGCGAGCTGCTGATCGGCGAGGCGGGTGGCGTCGCCCGCGGACTCCACCGCTTCGGTGGTCGGGTGGTCGTCCTGCGGCGAGGCCACCGACGGGTGCGCGGTCGACCCGCAGACCGGGCAGGGGTCGCCGGGGAGGAGCGCTGCGCCGAGTTCACCGGCGAGCCCGGCGATCCGGCGCTCGCGCAGCGATCGTTCGGCGTCGAGGGCCTCGGTCGCCCGGCGGCGAGCATCGGCCACGATCCGTTCGGCCTCGGCGACGCGGTGCTCGGCGCGGTCGCGGGCGGCCAGGTCGGCGCGGAGCGACTGCACCCGAGCGACCTCGTGCGTCGCGGCGTCCGCGTCGGCAGCGGTCGTGGAGGCGACTCGGGCAGCCTCGACGATCCGCGCGCGTTCCGCCGGTCGGGCCTCGAGCGCGGTGTCGAGCGCGCGCAGTTCGTCCGTGAGTCGCGCGACGGTCGCGGTGTCCTCGGCGATGGCGGTGCGCCGGGCAGCCGCACCGTCGTCGATCGCGACGAGGTGCCGGACCCCGGACAGGGCGTCGGTCAGGGTGTCGCGGCGCCGGACGGCGTCGGCCGCGTCGACGGCGTCGAGCCCGTGCTGTTCCCGCAGGCGAGCGGACGCCGTTGCGGTGTCGTCGGCACGTGCGGACGCGGCGTCGAGGCCGTCGGCCACCGCGGCGACCCGGGCGGCACGCTCAGCCACAGCGACCGCGGACCGTGCCCGCTCGATCGCCGGGGCGTCGGCGTCGAGGAGCGCCCGCCGTCGGAGCAGCGCCGCTCGTCGCTCGAGGGCCGCTGCACGCGCGGTCACCGATCGTTCGTGGTCGACCGCCGCTGCCGCGGTCGCGGCCGCACCGGCACGGGCCGCCCCGGCCGAGTCGGCGGCAGCCCGGAGGGAGTCCACCGTGTGCGGGACCACGGACTCGTCGGCGTCGTCGAGACCGGCGGCCTGCGCGAACCGGGCCAGGGCATCGCGGACGCGGTCGTCGGCGCCCTCGACCTCGGCCTGCACGGCCCGACGGCGCGTGGCGAGTTCGTCGGCGGTGCGGTCGTAGACCTGCGTGCCGAACAGCGACTGCAGGAGCTTCCGGCGGTCTTCCCCCGGGGAACGGAGGAACCGGGCGAACTCGCCCTGCGGCAGCACCACGGTCTGCAGGAACTGCGCGCGGTCGAGTCCGACGAGCCGGGCGATCTCGACCGCGACCTCGGGGATCCGGGACGACATCGGTTCCCCGGCGACGTCGGTCGGCGCGGCCAGCCGGAACAGCTGGACGGACGCCTGCTGCTTCACCGTGCCGGTCCCCCGCTGCTTGGGTCGGTCGTACTGCGGCGTGCGTCGGACCCGGTAGGTGCCGGCACCGGTCTCGAACACGAGCTCCACGAACGGCTCGACCACGGGGTCGGCGTGCTGGCTGTGCAGCCGGTCGGAGCTGGCGTCGGACCCGGCGAGTCCGCCGTACAGGGCGAACACGACGGCGTCGATGATCGTCGACTTGCCGGAACCGGTCGGCCCTTCGAGCAGGAACACCCCGGACGCGGCGAGCGCGGCGAAGTCGATCGTCACGAGGTCGGGGTACGGCCCGATGGCGCGCAGTTCGAGCCGGTGCAGGTACATCAGCGGTCCCCTTCGCGCTGCAGGGCGAGCACCGCGGCCTCGTACGCCTCGGTCAGGACGGCCCGTTCGTCGTCGTCGGGGAGGCCGCCGGTGGCGAAGGCCACGAAGTCGCCGGCGACCTCGACCGGGTCGGACGTCGCCGTCACGGCCCGCGCGGCGGTCGTGGCCGGTCGGTCGGCCGGTTCGTGCGTG
Organism: Curtobacterium aurantiacum; assembly: GCF_018598555.1. Taxonomy (GTDB): domain Bacteria; phylum Actinomycetota; class Actinomycetes; order Actinomycetales; family Microbacteriaceae; genus Curtobacterium; species Curtobacterium aurantiacum. Next base: position 306,596 of record NZ_JAHEWN010000002.1, on the reverse strand, counting down.
ATCGCGAGGGCGTGCGGGAAGTGGTCCTTCACGCGGGCGTACATGCGCTCCGGGTGCACGGTGTCGGTCACCGCGACGCGGACCCAGGCGTCGGCGTCGGCCCGGAAATCGCCGGACTCGATGGCGTCGATGCTGCCCCGGACGTCGACGAGCCGCCGCGGAACCGGCGTCGGCACGAGCTCGGCGGTCACGGCACCGGCGGCGTCGAGGTCGACGATGGTCACGGACTTCCGCTGGTGCCGCTCCCCGAACGAGAACGCCAGCGGCGACCCGGCGTACCGGATCCGGCCGTCGTCCCCGACGCGCTGTGGGCCGTGCAGGTGCCCGAGGGCGACGTAGTCGAACCCGTCGAAGACCGACTCGGCCACGCGGTCGACCCCGCCGACGCGGATGTCCTGCTCGCTGTCGCTCGGGTCGGCGCCCCCGACGAAGGCGTGCGCCACGACGACGCTGCGGGTGTCGGCCCGGGTGGCGAGGTCGGCGCGGATGCGTTCGGTGGCGGCGTGCACGACGGCGTGGTGCGAGCGGGCGAGGGGTTCGTCGGGGACCGCGGCCAGGGCGTACCGGGTGAGGTCGGGGTGCAGGTACGGGATGCCGTACACCGCCACCACGCCGTCGTCGTCGGTGACGAGCACGGGATCGGCCACGTGCGTGGGCTCGGCGAGGATGCGGACGCGCTGCCCCATCACCCCGGCGCCGAAGCCGAGCCGAGCCGCGGAGTCGTGGTTGCCCGGGGTGAGCACCACCGTGGTGGTCTCGGCGAGGCGCTCGAGGGTCCGGGAGAGCATGCGGACGGCGTCGACCGGCGGGATCGCGCGGTCGTAGACGTCGCCGGCGATGACGACGAGGTCGACCGCGCGCTCGCGCACGAGGTCGACGAGCCAGTCGGTGAACGCCGCCTGGTGCTCGAGCAGGTCGGCACCCAGCAGTGTGCGGCCGAGGTGCCAGTCGCCGGTGTGCAGGATGCGCATGCGGCCACGGTAACGCCGGCCGGGGACATCCGAGGACACCTCGCGGTGCCCTGTGGACGACTCAGGCGGTCACACAGCTCGCGGACGCCAGACCCAGGACCGAGACGACCCGGACCTTGACCGTCGGCGTGCTCGTCGCGGTCCAGCTGCCCCCGAGGTTCGTGCGGAGGTGCAGCGTGTAGGTCGTCCCGAGGTTCAGGAGCCCGGCGCCACCGTAGGTCATCGAACGAGCGCCGGCGATCGTCGTCGTCGCCACCTGCGTCGTCCCGTTCATCAGGTCGAACGATGCCGGGACGGTCGCGCCGTTGTCGTAGGTCCAGGCGATCGTGACCGTGTTCGACCCTGCCGGGGCGCAGGTCAGGGTGGGGACACCGGTCGCCGTGCCCGCCGTGAAGTTCGCGGTCGGTGCCACGGTGGTCCGCGACCACGGGGCCGCGTCCGCCTGCGCGGGCAGCAGCACGCCGGCGGCCGCCGCGAGCACGAGCACCGCGGCGCCTCCGCCGATGCGGCGCAGCCGCCGTCCGCGACGGACTCGTCGACGGAGCGCGCGACGGGTGAGGACAGTGGACGCACCGGTCTGGAGGCCCGTGGCGGCGCCGTCCCGCGCCTCCCGGCCGTCGTCGGCTCCGTCTGCCGGGCCGGCGGCGTCGTCCGCACCGGCGTCGTCATCGGGACCGGCGTCGTCGTCCGCGCCGTCCTCGGCGACGAGCCGGCGGAGCGACCCGTCGATCGTGCAGAGGGCGAGGAGCGCGGTCAGGCCCAGTGCGAGCAGGACGACGCGGCCCCACTCCCCGGTGCTGATCCACTGGATCGGCGCCCCGATGTAGGGGATGCGGAGGAAGGCGACGCCGTGCACGGCGGAGCGTTCGATCGGTGTGGAGTCCTGCTGCGGGTTGGCGTCGCCCTTCGTGACCATGGTGCGTCGCGGACCGTCCTCGACGTAGCGGTGCATGCGCAGGTGGTCCGCCTGGTCCGGGTCGTCGGCGAGCAGGACCTTGCCCATGCTGATCTCGCCCGAGCCGACGGGACGCGAGACGACCACGTCGCCGGGGACGATGCGCGGCTCCATCGAGCCGGTCATCACGGTGGTGGGCTGCCAGCCGATGAGTGCCGGCGCGGCCGCCCAGAGCGCGAGTCCGAGCAGTGTCGCCACCACCCCGCGGGCGACGGTGGCGACGACGACGCGCCCCCACTCGACGGCGTCACGGACCGCTGCGTGCGGTGTGTGACCACCGTGCACTGCGATGCTGCTCATGACTGCCTTCGACCGGGGGCGCGTTGCGGGAGGGAACGGACGGGGCTGGTTCGGCCCCGGTCCCGACTCAGCTGTTCTGGGCCTCCCAGGTGAGGCCGAGGGCTGCGGTGCCGCCCTGCACGGTGTTCGGGGCGGTGCTCGAGACCGTGTAGGTGACGCGGTAGACACGCGACTCGGACGCGGTGCCGGTCGGGGCCCAGGTACCGACGCCGGTGGCGTAGTTGGTCGACGCGGTGCCGAAGGCGGCGAGGGTGCCGCTGTAGAGCGTCCCACCGGTGGCGGCCGGGGTGAAGCCGGAGCAGGAGCCGAAGCCACCGCCGGTGCCCTGCTCGACGGTCATCGTCATGTTGCCCGCCAGGTCCTTCGTGGTCGAGGCGTTCGTGCCGTACAGCTTCACGGTCGAGGGCAGCGAGCCGGTCGAGGTCACCGTGATGCAGTTCGCGCCGGTCGAACCGGGCTTCAGGTTGTTGGCCGTGAACAGCGCGGTGTTGTTGTCGTCGTCGGACAGGGCGACACTGCCGGCCGTCCAGTTGTTCGTCGGGTTGACGGTGGTGGAGGAGAAGGCCGCGTACGAGGCCGTCGAGACGACGACCCCCGAGGCGACGAGAGCAGCGGGGATGGCGATCCAGGCGGCGAGGCGGGCAGCACGAGGCGTGACACGAGACATGGTTGGACTCCGTGAGGAAGAGATCTGATCGGTGGTTCGGACGGGCCCGCGGTGGTTGGTCGCGCTACGTGCCGAGGTGGTACGACGATCAAGCTACTTGGCCCTCGAGCAGCTCTCAATACCCGGGATGCCCCCATTGATGGGGGTATCTTGACGAGTGAGTTACTTGTTCACTGAAGTTCCACCCCTGCACCCGAGAAGAGCCCCCATGACGGACACCGACCCGGTCGTCCTCCCCCAGCGCGCACCCGCCGTCCCCGCGGCCAGGATCGCGCCCCGCACGCCCCCGGCACCGGTGTCGCCCGACGTCACCGCGGCCGACCCGACAGGCACCGACGCCGACCTTCCGCGACTGCTCACCGCGTTCCGGGTGCTCCAGATGCAGCACGCGCGCGTCCTGCTCCACGAGAGCACGAGCCGCGGACTGAACGCGACGGACACCCGCTTCGTGTTCTTCCTCAACGCAGCCGGCGGCCACGGCGTGACCCCGAAGCAGGCCGGCGAGTACCTCGAGCTCACCACCGGGGCGATGACGTCGCTCATCGACCGCCTCGAGAAGCACGGGCACCTCGAGCGCCGCCCGAACCCCGAGGACCGTCGGAGCGTGCTCCTGCACCTCACGCCGTCGGGCACCGCGGTCGCCCGCGAGGTCGGAGCCGTCTACTCGCAGGCGTTCCAGCAGGTCGTCGCACCGTCGGACCGCGCCGTCGTCGCCACCGCCTTCGAGGGGTTCGCCGCTGCCCTGGAACGCCACCACCGGTCGTCCACAGCGTGACAGCGGGTGTCACGGCCCGCGCGTAGCGTGAGCGCCATGACCCCCTCTGAACTCCTCACCGAAGCGTTCTCCCGCGTCCCCGAGACCGTCGAGCGGGCCGTCGACGGGCTCTCCGAAGACCAGCTCGCGGCACGACCGGCAGCCGGGGCGAACACCCTGGCGTGGTTGGCGTGGCACATCGCCCGCGGCCAGGACGCGCAGATCGCCGACCTCGCCGGCTCCGAGCAGGTCTGGACGGCGGACGGCTGGTACGACCGGTTCGGGCTGCCGTTCCCGGCCGAGGCGCTCGGCTACGGCATGTCCCGCGACGACGTCGGTCGGGTGCGGGCTTCTGCCGAGCTGCTCACCGGGTACCTGCGCGCGGTGCACGAGCGCACCGTCGCCTACCTCGGTACGCTCGGCCCGAACGACCTCGACCCCGTCGTCGACGAGGCGTGGGACCCGCCCGTCACCGCCGGCGCGCGGCTCGTGAGCATCCTCGACGACTGCACGCAGCACGCCGGGCAGGCCGGCTTCGTGCGCGGGCTGCTGTTCTTCAACCGCTGACGCGGTCCCGCGGTCGCTTCGTGAGCAGGAATGGTCGGGTCTGACGTCGCGACCCGACCATTGGTGCTCACCATGTGACGGACGGGAGGCCCGGTACCAGCTGGTACCGGGCCTCCCGTCCGTCGTGTGGTCGCGACTAGCGCGCGGCGAGCTCCGACACGATGCCGTCGCCGGGCGCCGCCTGCACGAGGTCCGCCTCGATCTCAGCGCGCTCGAGGATGCCCTCGATCTTGCGGATGCGGCCACGGGGGACGATCGTGACGACCGTACCCTCCTTGCCGGCACGACCCGTGCGGCCGGAACGGTGCATGTACGCCTTGTAGTCGTCCGGGGCGTCCGCCTGCACGACGAGCGAGACGTCGTCGACGTGGATGCCGCGGGCGGCGACGTCGGTGGCGACGAGCACGTTCACCCGGCCGCTCGTGAGCAGCTGGAGGTTGCGCGTGCGGCGCGACTGGTTCAGGTCACCGTGGAGCGAGGTGGCACGGATGCCGGCGTCCTCGAACTGGTCGGCCAGGCGCTCGGCGTAGGCGCGGGTCCGGGCGAAGACGATGGTCTTGCCGTCACCGGCGACCAGCTCCTCGAGGAGACGGTCCTTCTCGCGCTGCTCGACCACGAGGACACGGTGGTCGATGGTCGAGGACGCCTGGTCCTCACCCGCGACCTCGTGCACGCTCGGCTCGTGCAGGAACTGCTCGACGAGCGCCGCGACCTGGGTGTCGAGCGTCGCGCTGAAGAGCAGCTTCTGCGCGCGGTTGCCCTGCGGGGTGACCTCGGCCGTGGCGGAGAGGATCTCCTGCACCGGCTCGAGGAACCCGAGGTCGCACATGTGGTCGGCCTCGTCGAGCACGGAGATGATGACCTCGCTGAGGTCGAGCTTCCCCTTGTTCATGAGGTCCTGCACACGACCGGGGGTGCCGACGATGATGTCGACGCCGCGCTCGAGCGCGCCCTCCTGACGGCCGTAGGGCACGCCGCCGTAGATCTGCGTCGTGAACAGGCCGACCGAACGGGCGATCGGCTGCACCGTGCGGTCGATCTGCAGGGCGAGCTCGCGGGTCGGCGCGAGGATGAGCGCACGCGGGGCGCGGCCCATCTTGCGCTTCGTGCCGCCGCCGTGCTCCATGAGCTTCTCGACCAGGGGCGCACCGAAGGCGATGGTCTTGCCGGAGCCCGTGCGACCGCGGCCGAGGACGTCCTTGCCGGCGAGCACGTCGGGGATCGTCGCCGCCTGGATCGGGAACGGGCTCGAGGCACCGAGCTCCTGCAGGGCACGGGAGATGTTGCCGCCGATGCCGAGGTCGCCGAAGGTCACACCCTCGACGTCGGCCGCGATGGTGGCCTCGGCCTGGAGCTTCTCGAGCTTGACGTCGTCGGCCGGCACGAACTTGCCGCGCTCGGGCTCGTCGAACGAGCGGCGCGGGGTGCGGTCGTCGCGGTCGAACTTGCGCGGTGCGCGGTCGTCACGGTCGAAGCTGCGACGGGGACGGTCGTCGTTGTCCCGACGGGGCGCACGGTCGTCGCGGTTGAACGAACGAGGGGCGCGGTCATCGCGGTCGAACTTGCGCGGAGCGCGGTCATCACGGTCGAAGCTGCGACGGGGACGGTCGTCGTTGTCACGGCGGGGGGCACGCTCGTCGCGGTCGAACTTGCGCGGAGCGCGGTCGTCACGGTCGAACGAACGACGGGGACGGTCGTCGTTGTCACGACGAGGCGCACGGTCGTCACGGTTGAAGCTGCGCGGTGCGCGGTCGTCACGATCGAACGAACGACGCGGACGGTCGTCGTTGTCACGACGCGGAGCGCGATCGTCCCGGTTGAAGGAACGCGGAGCGCGGTCATCGCGGTCGAACGAACGACGGGGCCGGTCGTCGTTGTCACGACGCGGCGCACGGTCATCACGATCGAACCGACGCGGGGCGCGGTCGTCACGGTTGAAGTCGCGACCACCACGGTCGTCGCGGGAGGGGCGGCGCTGGCCGCCGCCGTCACGCGGCTCCCAGTTCGGACGGGCCGGACGCTCGCCCTGGGATGCACGTCCGCGACGTTCCTCGGCGTCCCAGCGCTGCTTCTGACGCGGCTGCGACGAGTCGGCGGCGCGGAACCCGCGGTGCTTGCTGCTGCGGGCGGCAGGGGTGCCGTTCGGGTGGCGGACGCGGTCGGAGGCGCGGTTGTCCGCGCCGCCCTTGTTGTACGGGGCCATGGCTACTTTCTCGGGTGCGCAACGTACCGCAGCGCCCGACAGCGACATCGGCGGGGGCTGCTTGCGGAGAGGGGGTTCATCCCGTCGCGAGTCGACGTGATTCCAGCCCTCGAGCAACACACACCCAGCAGAATTTCCGTGATCACAATGTCACGACGTCGAAGGCCGACCGACCGAGTCTACGCGAGCCGGTGCCCTGACGCCAGCCCTGCTCGGTCCGGCGGCGGCGTGCCGGGCGCGGGACGGGCCTCCAGGCCGGTGGTCGGGCGCTCAGGACTCCGCGAGCCGACGACGCTGCTCGGCGACGTCGAAGTCGGCCTTCGGCCAGGACAGGTGCATGTCCTCCAGCGCGCGGAGCAGGAGCTGCTGGACGGCGAGGCGGGCGTACCACTTGCGGTTCGCCGGCACGACGTACCAGGGCGCCTGCGGGGTCGACGTGCGGTCGAGGGCGATCTGGTACGCCTGCTGGTAGCGGTCCCAGAGCAGGCGGTCGTCGATGTCGGCCGGGTTGAACTTCCAGTGCTTGTCGGGGCGGTCGAGCCGGTCGCCGAGGCGTTCGCGCTGCTCGTCCTTCGAGATGTGCAGCATGACCTTGACGATGGTCGTGCCGGCGGCTGCGAGGCCGTCCTCGAACGCGGTGATCGCGCCGTACCGTCGTTCGATCTCGTCCGGTGCGGCGAGCCCGCGGACGCGCTGGGCGAGCACGTCCTCGTAGTGCGAGCGGTCGAACACGCCGAGCTGCCCGGCGGTCGGCAGCTGCTTCTCGATGCGCCAGAGGAAGTCGTGCTCGCGCTCCTCGGCCGTCGGGGCCGTGAAGCCGGCGTAGTGCACGCCGTTCGGGTCGACCGCACCGACGACGTGCGAGACGATGCCGCCCTTGCCCGCGGTGTCCATCGCCTGCAGCACGAGCAACACCCGGCGCTCGTCGCCGGCGGTCGACGCCGCGTACAGGCGCTCCTGCAGGGCCGCGAGGCGCGAGGCGCCGGCGGCGAGGGCCTCGAGTCCGTCGATCTTGCGACCGGGGAAGCCCGGGGTGCCGTCGGGGTCGACCTGGTCGAGGCGGAACCCCGGTTCGACGCGGAGCAGCGGTTCGGGATCGGCGTTCCAGGCCTTGCGACTGCTCACGGGTCCTCCTGCGGTGCTCCGGTCGGCGACTGCCGTGCTCATCCTCGCACTGCCGGGTGTCGCCAGTGGTCCGGTCGACCCGGGTTCCTCCGCTCGGGTTCCTCCGCTCGGGTTCCTCCGCTCGGGTGACGTCGGCGGTCGCCGGGGCGGCTAGCGTGGACGTGATGAAGTCCGTCCGCCGCTCAGTGCTCGCGCTCGTCGCCGCGGTGGTGGCGCTCGGCGCGATGGCGTCCTGCAGCACGGACCCGGTCGGCGACGAGAACGCCACGGTGACCGCGGACAGCGCCATCTACCCGCTGTCGCTGCGGTACCACGGCATCGACGTGGTGGCGGACGTGCCGTACGGCGCCGATCCGTTGCAGCGGCTCGACGTGTGCCTGCCCGCGGACAGCGACCCCGCGACGACCGCGACCCCCACGGCGGCGCCGACCGCCAGCGCCACCGCCGAACCAGACGCCGACGCGGTCGAGGCCACCACGGGTCGTCCGGCGGTCCTGATGATCCACGGGGGCAGCTGGTCGCACGGCGACAAGGCGACGGCCGCGTACCGGTCGGTGTGCAAGTACCTGGCGTCCGAGGGCTTCGTGACGTTCAACGTCGACTACCGGCTCGCGCCGACCGACCCGTTCCCGGCAGGGCTCGACGACGTCCGCCGTGCGCTCGACTACGTGTTCCGCCCGGCGACCCTGGAGACCTACGACGTCGACTCCCAGCGCGTGGGCGTGTTCGGTGGGAGCGCAGGCGGCAACCTCGCCGCGATGCTCGCCGTCACCGACCACGAGTCCGCCGCCTACGCCGACGGCGACCGGATCCGCGCCGTGGTCGACCTGAGCGGGCCGACGAACCTGACGACCCGGTCGACCGAGCCCGACGGGGTGTCCGCGGCCTTCCAGCGGAAGCAGCTGCTCTACCTCGGGTGCCGGTCCTACGCGAAGTGCCCGGCCGCGACCCGGGCGTCGCCGGAGTTCCACGTCACCTCGGACACCGCGCCGTTCTTCATCGGGCACTCCACGGACGAGTTCATCCCGATGTGGGAGTCGCAGGAGTTCGCGGCGACGCTCCGGTCCCACGACGTGCCGGTGACGTTCGTCGCGGTCGAGGGCACGGCGCACTCCATCGCCCAGCTCGACGAAGCGATGAGCCGTCGCGTGGTCACGTTCCTGCGGACCCAGCTGGGCTGACCCGTCCGGGCGACGGACCGCGTGCCCCGGGCGGGTGGCACCCGGAGTCGGGACTGCCGCTGCCGCGCGTCCGGCAGCAGACTTCCGTGGTGACCGACACCTCGACCCGCCCTGCCCGCGCCGCTGCGACCCGCTGGGACCGCCCCGCGCTGCAGACGTTCGCGGAGCTGCTCCTCGGGCTGTCGTTCGTCGCCGCGGTGGCCTTCGGCGGCTACGCATCGGTCACCGGACAGCTGGCCGTCGTGTCGCAGGGCGCCGCCGTGGTGTTCGTCGTGACGCTGACCCTGGTGCTGGTGTCGTGGTTCCGCGCCGTCGAGCGCGAGGAGCGGACCGTGGTGTCGCCCCTCGCCGCGGTCGACGCCGAGTACCGCCGCTAGGCAGCGCTGCCGGAACGCGCCGCCCGGCGACGCTGTCGCTCCTGCCGTCGCTCCGACCGCTCGTGGCGGCGCTCCGCCCGCGCCTGCTTCCGGGTCTTCCCCGCGGCGATCCGGTCGTCGTTGCGTTCGCGAGCCCGCTCGACCACGAAGTACAGCGCCGGCAGGACCACGAGCGTCAGCAGCGTCGAGGACACCAGGCCGCCGATCACGACCAGTGCCAGCGGCTGCGAGATGAACCCGGACTTGCCGGTCAGGCCGATCGCCATCGGCAGCAGCGCGAAGATCGTCGCCATCGCCGTCATCAGGATCGGGCGGAGGCGTCGCGTGGCGCCCTCGATCAACGCCTCGCGCACCCGCAATCCGCGCCGTCGGTACTGGTTGACGAGGTCGATGAGCACGATCGCGTTCGTCACGACGATGCCGACGAGCATGAGCAGGCCGATCAGCGATGCGACGCCGATCGGGACGCCGGACACGATCTGCAGCAGGATCGCGCCCGTCGCCGCGAACGGCACCGACACGAGCAGCAGCAGCGGCTGGAGCAGGCTCCGGAACGTCGCGACCATGATCACGTAGACGATCAGCACCGCGACGAGGACCGCGAGCCCGAGCTGCGAGAACGCCGACGACTGGCTGGCGGCGACGCCACCGATGGAGGCGGTCGCGCCCTTCGGCAGGTCGAGCTCGTCGACGGCGGTCGTGACGGACTGCACTGCTGCACCGAGGTTCGTGGCATCCGGTGACACCGTGATCGTGGCGGTGCGGGCGGCGTTCGTCGTGGTGACCGTGGTGGGGCCCTCGGACTCCTCGACCGTGGCGACGTCGGACAGCGGCACGGTACCGGTGCTCGTCGGGACGTCGAGGGCACGGAGCGCGGCGATCGTGGTCGGCGGCTCCGGGTCGGCGATGTAGACGTCGAGCGTCGCGTCGTCGATCTCGATGCTGCCGGTGTCCCGCGGTGAGACCGCGGCGGCGACGAGGCCGCCCACCTGGGTCTCGGTGAGGCCGAGGGACGCGGCCTCCGCTCGGTCGACGCGGACGGCGAGGAACGGCTCCGCGGCGGACAGGTTGCTGGTCGCGCCCGTCGTGTCCGGGACCGACTGCATGGTCTTCAGCACCTGGCGCGACGCCGTCTCGAGCTGTGCCTGGGTCGGCGCGGTCACGTCGACCTCGATGTCGCTGCTGCCGCCGAACCCGCCGCCGGACGACGCGATGGTGACCTCGCCGACGTCGTCGATCCCCGCGATCGACTTCCGGGCGTCCGCCTGGATCGTCGGCTGGTCGGCCTCGGCGTCGGTCGTCACGGCGTACTGCACCGAGGCCGAGCCGCCACCGCCGAACGCCGCCTGGATCGACTGGCCGCTCGTGCCGATGGTGGTCTGCACGGTCTCGACGCCCTCGACGTCCTGCAGCGCCCGCTCGACCTTGCGCGCGGACTCGGACTGGACGGCGAGGCTCGAACCCGCCTTCAGGTCCTGTGTGACCGTGAACGTGTTCTGCCCCGAGTCGCCGAGGTAGTTCGTGGTGACGAACGGCAGCGTGGCGACCGTACCGCCGAGCACCACGACGGCGAGCAGGATGACGACGACGGGCTTCCGGACGACCCACCGGAGCACCGGCAGGTAGACGCGGCGCAGACGGTCGGCCCGGCCGGCGTCGTGCAGGTCTGCGGCGGAGGCGAGCGCACCCTCGGACCGATCACCCTCGGCGACGGCCGCCGACGGTGCCGATTCGGCGTCCGCATGCGCTGTCGACGTGGCGTCGCCCGGCTTCGCCTTCGGCGCGCGCAGCCACCAGTACGCCAGCACCGGGACGATGGTGAGCGAGACGAACAGCGACGCGACGAGCGCCAGGGTGACGGTGACCGCGAACGGCCGGAACAGCTCCCCCACGAGTTCCGCGACGAACGCGACCGGCAGGAACACCGCGACGGTGGTCAGGGTCGAGGCGGTGACGGCACCGGCGACCTCGCGCACGGCGTCCCGCACGGCGCGGCCGCGGTCGACACCGGGCAGCATGTGCCGCTTGATGTTCTCGATGACGACGATGGAGTCGTCGACCACACGGCCGATCGCGATCGTGAGGGCGGCCAGCGTGATGATGTTGAGCGTGTACCCGGCGGCCCGCATGCCGATCGCGGCGAGGAGCACCGACGTCGGGATCGAGATCGCGGTGACGAGCGTGGAACGCCACGACAGCAGGAACACCAGGATCACGATCACCGCGAAGGCGAGCCCGAGCAGGCCTTCTTCGGCCAGGGAGTCGATGGACTGCTGGATGTAGGGCGCCTGGTCGAAGACGACGGTGAAGCGGGGGTCACCCGCGATCTTGTCCTCGATGCCGGGCAGGGCGTCGCGCACGGTCGTCGAGACGTCGACGGTGTTGGCCTCCTGCGTCTTCGTGATCGAGATCGTCAGGGCCTGCTGGCCGTCCACGCGGCTGATCGAGGTACGTGGCGACTCGGTGATGGCGACCTTCGCGACGTCACCCAGCGTGGTGTCGGTCGGCGTGGCCGCGGTCGTGGTTCCGCCCGTCGTCGCGCCGTCCGTCGTCGCCGTCCCCGTCGCGCCCGCAGCGGTGTCGCTCGTCCCGGCTGCACCGGTACCGGTCGCACCCGTGGCGGCCCCGTCAGCCCCGCCGGCACCGGTCGTCGAGTCACCCGCACCGGCGGCGGTCCCGGAGGCGGAACCGGAAGCGCCCGAGTCCGACGAGCCGGTGAGCCGCAGCGCGCGGATGTCCTCGAGCGAAGCGATCCGCTCACCCGTCTGCACCGACAGCGTCGAGCCGTCCTCGGTGATGGTGCCGCCGGGGATCAGGGTGCCGTTGTCGTCGAGCGCGTCCGAGATCGCCGTCTGGCTGAGGCCACGGGCGGCGAGCTCGTCCTGGTCGGGCGTGATGACGACCCGACGTCCGGGGTTGCCGAAGACGTCCGCCTGGCGCACACCGTCGAGCTTCTCGAGGTCGGGGATCGCCGAGGCCTGGAGCCGGTCGACGAGTTGCTCCTGGTTGCCGGACGCCGAGACCGCGACCTGCAGCACCGGCAGGTCGTCGAAGGACCCGGTGACGATCTGCGTCTGCACCGAGTCGGGCAGCGACAACGCGTTCACCGCGGTCTGGATCTTGTCCTCGGCACTGGCCAGGTTCGATCCGTACTGGAACGAGGCCGACACCACGCTCTGTCCGGTGGACGAGGTGGCGCTGGTCGACTCGAGGTCCGGGACCACCTGGATCGCCTGCTCGATCTTGGTCGAGACGTCGTTCGAGACGACTTCCGGCGTGGCTCCGGGGTAGGCGCTGACGATCGCGACCTGCGGGAACTCGACGCTGGGGATCAACTCCTGCTTCAGGCTCGAGAGCGCGATGCCGCCGAAGACCGCGACGACGATCGTGACGAGCGCGATGAGGGCCCGGTTGCGCAGGCTGAAGACCGAGAGGAGGTGCACGGCATCGATCCTCGCAGGACCGACCGACGAACGTTCGGCTGGCAGCCAGAACCCGCCGTCGGATCAGGACCTCAGGATCAGAACCCGCCGAGCAACAGGTAGGCCCCGAGCACCGCGACGGTCCCGACGACCCCCGTGCCGAGCGCCACCACGCGCGCGACGGGTGAGCGGGTGCCGAGGACCCCGATGCCGAGGAGCACGACCCCGACCGCGATCTCGACGACCCAGGTCTCGTGCCCCGTCGTCGCGGCGACCTGCAGCAGCCCCCGGACGCCCTCTCCGACGAGCACCGCGGCCGTCACGCCGGAGGCCCCCGCACGCCACCGGGCGTCGCCGGACCGCACGGCCACGGCCACCGCCCCGGCCAGCAGCCCGGCCGGCACCCCGAGCAGCACCCACGGGTTCGTGATCGACAGCACGTCCGGGAACCCGCGCAGGACCGTCGTGAGCCAGTAGCCGACGTGCATGAGTTCGAGGAGCACGACGCCGAGCACCATCGCGAGCGGCAGGGCGACCCGGCCCACTCGTGCTCCGGCCGCCAGGCAGAGCAGCGCGGCCACCAGGAACCACGGTCCGGCCGAGTTCGACACCGAGGCGAGTGCGGGCACCGCCTGCCCGAACGAGGTCAGGACGCCCGCCAGGAAGGCCCCACTCAGGGCGATGGTGACGCGCACCACGGCGGGGACCGCCACGGGCGGCTCGACGGGCAGGGGCCGAGCGGGGCGGGTTCCGGCGGACAGGGTCGCGTTCATGGCACCAGCCTCGCCGCACGGCTGCGGCGGCACATCACCCCGAGGAGCGAGAACCCCCGACCGAGCCTCACCCCAGAGGATGACCTCTCAGACCACCGCCGCCAACGACCCCCGAACCCCGGTCGACTCGCCACCGACCCGCTCCCACGCACGCGACAGCACGTCGACCAACCGCCCCCGGTCGGCCGGCGCCATCGTGAACGGCACCCGCAGGAACCGTTCGAACCCGCCGTCCGGCCCGAACACCCAGCCCGAGGCCAGCACGACGCCCTCAGCCCGCGCGGCGAGCACGAGCGCGCTCGACACCGGCCGCCCGAGCCCCACCCACGTCGTCAGCCCGCCCGCCGGTGCCGGGACGTCCCACTCCGGCAGCCGCGCTCGGAGCGCACCCACGACCGCGTCGCGACCCTCGCGCAGGGACGCACGCCGCGCCTCCAGGACGGCCGCCGTGCGCGGGACCAGCTCGCGCACCACCAGCTGGTCGAGCACGGGGGTGCCGAGGTCGCCCGTCGGGCGGGCGAGGAGCAGCCGCTGCAGGAGCGCCGGATGGGCGCGGATCCAGCCGATCCGCAGGCCGCCCCAGAAGACCTTGGCGGCGGAACCGATCATCACGACCGACGCCCCCGACGGGTCAGCCGCTGCCAACGGCGGCGGCGGCTCGCCGTCGATCCGGAGCTCCCCCATCGTCTCGTCTGCGATGACGGTCGTGCCGACGCTCGCGGCGACCGACAGCAGCGTGGCGCGGGTCGACGCCGCCATCGTCGCGCCCGTCGGGTTGTGCAGCTCGGGCATGACGTAGGCGACGGACGGTGCGGTGCGGCGCAGCGCGGTCTCGAGCGCGGCGGCGTCCCAGCCACGGTGGGCGTCGACGGGGACGCCGACCAGGCGGCCGCCGACCTCCCGGAAGGCCTCGTGCGCGTGCGGGTAGGTCGGGGACTCGACGAGCACGGCGTCGCCGCGGCGGACGAGCACGCGTGCGAGCAGGGCGATGGCGTGTTGCGCGCCGATGGTGACGATGACCTGGGCCGGTTCGGTCGGCAATCCCCGCTCGGTGTACCGCTCGGCGATCGCGGCGCGGAGGCCGGGGTCGCCGACGGTGTCGTAGCCGATGCCGGCGAGCGCAGCGGGCACGTGCCGAACCGCGCGCTCGACCGCCTCGTCGATGCCGGGGGCCGCGTGCAGGGCCGCTTTCCGGAGGTCGAGCAGGTCCCCCTCGACGACCCCGCCGAGCCGTTCCGGATCGGGCCGGCCGACCAGGTCGCGGGGCAGGTGGACCACGCTGCCGGAGCCACGGACGGACACCAGGAACCCGTCGGAGCGCAGTCGGGCGTAGGCGTTCGCCACGGTGGTGCGCGAGACGCCGAGCGCTGCGGCCAGTCCGCGCTCGGCCGGCAGCCGGACGCCCTGGGCCACGCGGCCGTCGATGACCAGGACCCGGAGGGCGTCGGCGAGCGCCTCGTAGGCCGGGGCGTCGGTACCGGCGCGCCAGTCGGTCAGCAGGAGCGACGCCGCGCGGGCACTGATCAGGACAGGAGGCACGGGTCCACGGTAGCGCGATTGGCTCTCGACCAGCAGGCCAATCTGTCGGGACCATGGAGCCATGCCCCGCCGCACCGCCCTCACCCTGCGCTTCGTCCAGCTCTTCGTCGGCCTGTTCCTCTACGGTGCCTCGACCGCCCTGCAGGTCCGCGCTGTGGTCGGCGTGAGCTCGTGGACCGTGCTGACCCAGGGGCTCGAGAACGTCGTGCCGTGGTCGTTCGGCGTCATCACGGTGGTGTCGAGCGGCGTGATCCTGCTGCTCTGGATCCCGCTGCGCCAGAAGCCGGGCATCGGGACGCTGCTGAACGCCCTGGCGATCGGGCCGAGTGCCGACCTGGTGCTCTGGCTGGTGCCGGAGCCGTCGGGGATCGTCGCCCGGATCGGGCTGTTCGCCGCAGGGCTCGTGCTGCTCGCGGTCGCGACGGCGTTCTACATCGGCGCAGGGTTCGGCACGGGCGCGCGGGACGGCCTGATGGTGGGCCTGCACGAGCGGCTCGGCTGGCCGATCTGGTTCGCCCGCACCCTGGTCGAGGTCACGGTGGTGATCGTCGGGTGGGTCCTCGGCGGGGACGTCGGCGCCGGCACCGTCATCGCGGCGTTCGCGATCGGCCCGATGGTGCAGCCGCTGATGCCGCACTTCCGCCGGTTCCCGTGGAGCCCCGAGCGGACGGCGGCACGCGCCGACACGGTCCCCAGCGCCGCCGCACCCGCCCTGGAGGCCCACCCCGCCCCCGCCACGCCCGCTCCGTGAGCAGGAATGGTCGGGTCCACGGCGCCGACCCGACCATTCCTGCTCACGATCCGCCCGGCAGTCGCCCGGCAGTCGCCCGGCGACCCTTGCGGCCGCGGTGAACGCGATATAGCGTGACCTCCACAGACGCGATACATCGCGAGTTTCAGGAGGCAACATGGCGCAGGAGAAGTGGCTCGTCGACGAGCCCAAGGTCATCGACACCGGCATCGTGCGCACCGTGCGCATCGGGCTCGTCGGTGGGCAGGTGGACGTCGTCGCGCACGACGAACCCACGGCCCGGGTCGAGGTCCACAGCGTGTCCGGCAAGCAGATGCTCATCGAGGTTGACGGCGACACCCTCACCGTCGACCACCCCCAGGTCCGGTGGGACGACCCCATCGGGTTCCTGAAGTCCTTCCGCGGCAAGGCCCACGCCGACGTCAGCATCCTGGTCCCCCGCGACGCCGGCATCACGCTCGGCGTCGTCTCGGCCGGTGCACTGCTGTCCGGCACGAACCGCGGTGCCACCCTCAACACGGTGTCCGGCGACCTGGTCGTCGACGGCGTCGCGGGTGACGTCACGGTCAACGCCGTCTCGGGCGCCACCACGATCCGCGACCTCGACGGCGCGCTCGCGGTGCACACCGTCTCCGGCGACGTCGTGGCCACCGGCGAGATCCCGCGGTTCCAGGCCGACGGCGTCTCGGCCGACGTCGTGCTCGACCTGCACGGGGTCCCCGAGTCCGCCCGCATCAACACGGTGTCCGGCTCGGTGAGCGTCCGGCTCGAGGACGGCGTCGCCTACAAGTGCACGGTCAACACCGCCACCGGCAAGCTGCAGTTCGACGACGCCGAGATCCGCGGCGTGCGTGGCTCGTACGTCAAGCAGGGCGGCGAGCTGTCCGGCCAGTGGCTCGACCTGCGCGTGAACTCCGTCTCCGGTGACATCGCGGTGCTGCACGCCCCGCCGGTCGCCGAGCCGGCACCCCCGACGGCTCCGAGTACACCGATGGCTCCGACCGCCCCGACGAACGAGAGCGAGGTGCCCGAATGAGCCCCGTCTTCGCCCACGGCCACCTGCGCCTCTACCTGCTCGTCCTGCTCGCCGACCACCCCATGCACGGCTACGAGCTCATCCAGGCACTCGGCGACCGCTTCGGCGGCACCTACGTGCCGAGCGCCGGCACCGTCTACCCTCGGCTCGCGAAGCTCGAGGACGACGGCCTCGTCACGAAGACCGCCGACGGCCGCAAGACCGTCTACGCGA
Organism: Curtobacterium aurantiacum; assembly: GCF_018598555.1. GTDB lineage: Bacteria > Actinomycetota > Actinomycetes > Actinomycetales > Microbacteriaceae > Curtobacterium > Curtobacterium aurantiacum. Next base: position 289,762 of record NZ_JAHEWN010000002.1, on the reverse strand, counting down.
TCACGGACGCCGGCCGCGCCGAACTCGCGGCCCGGGCCGACGAGATCGCCGCGGTCGAGTCCGGGGTCAGCGACTCGGTGAAGTCCCTGGCCGACGGCGTGCGAGCCTCGGTCGGCGAGGCCATGCGGTCTCTCCGGGCCGACCTGGCGGCCGCAGCCGAGAGCCCGGCCACCGGTCCCGCCGAGGAGCCCGTGTCCGTGCCGTCGGACAGCGCCCGCGCCCTGCGCGAGCTCGAGATGGCACTGTCGTCGTTCCGGCAGCAGGTGCGTGCGGACCTCCGTCGTCGGGCGACCCGCGGCACGCTCGGTGCGGACACCGTGACGCGCCTGCGCGACGGCCTGGAGGCCCTGCGCAAGTCGCTCTGACGACCCGCGGCCGACAGACGGTGGCGACCAGGGCCTCCCGGCCGTCACCGGGACCACCCGCGGTCGCGACCGACACCGCCCGCGGAACCAGGTTCCGGACACCACACCGTGCCGATGCGCGGTGTGGTGTCCGGAACCTGGTTCCCTCACCGCCCCGGAACCGGTGACTCGACGGCCGACACCCGCGTCGGCGCGAAGCCGGCGAACGCGTCGACCGCCGTCAGGCGCTCGCCGTGCTCGATCCGCGTCACGGTGGTGCGCACGGCCGCCAGCTGTCGCGCCAGACGGTCCCGTTCGCGCTCGAGCCACGCGAGGTGCGCCGCGAGGGCCGTGAGGTCGTCGCCCTCGGTGTCGAGCCGCCGCGCGATCTCCGGCAGGCCGAGCCCGAGCCGGCGCAGCAGCAGGATGCGCTGCAGGCGCACGAGCGCGCGGTCGTCGTAGCGGCGGAGGCCACCCGCTCCGATCGCGGTGGCCGGCAGCAGCCCGATGGCCTCGTAGTGCCGCAGCGTCCGGCTCGAGATGCCGGCGGAACGCGCCACCTCGGTGATCGCGTGGGGCGCTTTCGCAGCTGCGTCGTCCGGGCCTGTCGATGCGCTCATGCTGGGACTGTAGTGCTTGACGCCGCGTCAACCGCAAGGGGTTCCCGGCACCCAGCGTCGAGCGCCCGTGGTCACCCGGGAATGTGCGGCAGGCGAACCGTGTTGACTCGCGCCCGGAACTGAGTAGGTTTGCCGCTCGTGACGAACGAGATCCGGTCGTTGAAAGCACGACTGATCGGGGATCCCCTCCCCTCCGAGAAGCTCGAAGGACAGCTCCTCCCGAAGCATCTGGCCCTGCCGATCTTCGCGAGTGACCCGCTGTCCTCTGTCGCGTACGCGCCGCAGGAACTCCTGATGATCCTGCTGCTCGGCGGCATGGCCTTCCTGACGTTCGCTCCGTGGGTCGCCGCGCTCGTCGTGCTGCTGCTCGTCGTGGTCGTCGCGTCGTACCGGCAGCTCATCAAGGCGTACCCGTCCGGCGGTGGCGACTACGAGGTGGCGCACCGGAACCTCGGCGAGAAGGCCGGGCTGGTCGTCGCGAGTGCACTGCTCGTCGACTACGTGATGACGGTGGCCGTGTCGGTCGCCTCCGGTGTCGACAACATCATCTCGGCGCTCCCGATGCTCGACCACTTCCGCGTCGAGCTCGCCCTGCTGTTCGTCGTGCTGCTCGCCGCCGCGAACCTGCGCGGTGTGCGGGAGTCGAGCAAGGCCTTCGCGATCCCCACCTACCTGTTCGTGGCGAGCGTCTTCGTGATGGTCGTCACCGGGCTCGTCCGGGTCGCCGCCGGCAACGCCCCCATCGCCGAGTCCGCCGCGTACACGGTCGACAACGTCGAGCACACCACGCAGGCGGCGTTCATCCTGCTGCTGCTCCGCGCCTTCGCCTCGGGCTGCTCGGCCCTGACCGGCGTCGAGGCCATCGCGAACGGCGTGCAGGCGTTCCGCCGTCCGAAGATCAAGAACGCGCAGGCCACCCTGGTCGCGATGGGCGGCATCGCGATCGTCCTGTTCATCGGGCTCATCACCCTGGCGCTCGTGTCGCACGTGCACTACGCCGAGCGCGCCTGCGACCTGCAGGGCTTCGCGAACTGTGCGACCACGCCGCAGCGCTCCCTCATCGCGCAGATCGCGGCGGCGACGTTCGGCAACAACTCGGTGCTGTTCTTCGTGATCCAGGCGACGACGGCCGCGGTCCTGCTCCTCGCCGCGAACACCGCGTTCAACGGGTTCCCGCTGCTCGGCTCGATCCTGGCGCGCGACTCGTACGCCCCGAAGGCACTGTCGACCCGCGGCGACCGGCTCATCTACTCGAACGGCGTCATCGTCCTGGCCCTCGTCGCCGCGGCGCTGCTCGTGGTCTACCGGGCGAACGTCACGAGCCTCATCCAGCTCTACATCATCGGTGTCTTCGTGTCGTTCACGCTCGGACAGACGGGCATGGTCGTGCACTGGACACGACTGCTCCGAGCAGACCGAGACGGGACGGTGCCCGCGGGTGACCCTGCCGTGAACCGCGGGCAGGTCGTCCGCTCCCGCACGATCAACGCGATCGGCGCGACCTTCACCCTCGTGGTGCTCGTCATCGTCACGATCACGAAGTTCACCCACGGTGCATGGCTCGTGTTCCTGATCATGCCGGTGCTGTACGTGCTCATGCTCGGTGTGAACCGCTACTACCGCGACGTCTCGCACGAGATCGAGGCCGACGTCGAGACGAAGTTCGGTGCGACCGGCGACCACGCCATCGTCCTGGTGAACAAGCTGCAGAAGCCCGTGCTCAAGGCGCTCGACTACGCGGTCGCCGCCGAGCACGCGAGCATCGAGGCGGTGCACGTCGCGATCGACGACGCCGAGTCCCAGCGGCTGCGCGACCAGTGGGCGGAGTACGGCATCCAGGTGCCGCTGACGATCGTGCCGAGCCCGTACCGCGACATCTCGATGCCCCTCATCAAGTACATCAAGGCGCACCGGGCCGAACACGGCTCCGAGGTCGTCACCGTCTACACCCCGATCTTCATCGTCGGGCACTGGTGGGAGGGTCTGCTCCACAACCACCGGGGCCGCCGCATCCGCAAGAAGCTGCTGCTCGTGCACGGCGTCACCGTGGCCCTGGTGCCGTGGCTGCTCGACTCGTCCGAGCTGCTGTACGGCCGCCGTTCCCGCCCGCTGCCCGGCCAGGAGCGCCGCGGCGAGCCCGTCCGACCGCCGCTCCGCCGCCCCGCGCAGCCCGGTTCGTCGGCCGAGGCCGCCGCCTCGGCTTCGGCCGAGGACCGCCTGCTCCGGTCCGCCGAACGCAACAGCATCCAGCCGCGCCGCGCGACCCGTCCGGCCGGCCCCGCCGAGGGCGTCGACCCCGCGCTCTGCACGGGCGAGATCCACGCCCTCGTCCCCTCGCCGCCGCGACGGGGAGCCGACGAGTCGTAGCATGTGACCCCATGACCATCAGTGACCTGCGGACGTTCGCCACGTTCGACGGACACGGCGGCAAGGTCTCGAAGCGCGTCGAGGTGCTCGACCACGAGCCGCCGGCCGGCAGCCCGCTCGAAGGGCTCGTCGCCGTGCGGGGCGAGCACCCCCTCGGCGCGCTCGACGAGCGGGCCGCCGACGACTCCGCCGCACTCTCGCGCGGGGTGCCGAGCGTCGGCTGGGTCGACCCCGCCGCACTCCGTGACTGGTACCGCCCCGACCGCGTGGTCCTCACCCGGCTCGAGGCCCGGCAGTCGGGCATCGAGCCGGGGCTCTACGCCGACTCCCGTGGGCGCGGTCGCGTCCGGATCGACGGTCTGGAGGCCCACCTCGCCCCCGACGGTCGGCCCGCCTTCCGTGCACTGGCCGGACCCACCGACGAGCCCGTCGTCGACGTGCCGCTGCCGACCGACCAGGCGGTCCGCCTGGTCGCCGTGCGCGCGGTCGACGAGGGCCTCGAGGTCGTCACCGCGCCCGTGTCCCCGTTCCTGCAGCCCGGCGAGCACCCGGCGTACGACGACGTGGTCGGGCTGCCCCCGCGGCCGGCCAGTGGGCACGTCCGGGTGACGGCGTCGGTGCTGCTCGACGGCGAGCTGCACGAGGTCGACCGGATCGACGAGCGTGCCGCGACGATCTGGATCCGGCGGGACGACCGGGTGGTGCCGATCGCGTCGAGCGCCGTCGGGCCAGACCTGGTCCGGTACGCCGCCGCGCCCGTCTGACCCGCGGTGTCGGGGACGGCTGCGCGCCGCTTCGGTGGGCGGTCATGCGCCGCTCCGGCGGTGCGATCGCTCGCCGCTTCGGGGGACGCCGCTGCTGCGTGCCGTGACGGGGGTGCGGCGTACCGTCGCGGACATGAGTGACGCAGACCGCGACCAGCAGCAGACCCCGGACGCACCGATCCAGGGCGAGACCCTCGGCGGCCCCCGACCCGACCCCTCCACCGACGCGAGCAAGGACCCCGAGCAGTGGGTCACCGGCGACGAGCCGATGACCGGACCGCAGCGCAGCTACCTCGACACCCTGGCCCGTGAAGCCGGCGAGGAACTCCCGGCCGACCTGACCAAGGCCCAGGCGTCGGAGCACATCGACCGCCTCCAGCAGCAGACGGGCCGCGGCGCCGATTCCTGAGCAACGGTCCGCCCTTCGGCGGACCGTTGTCTGTGCATGCTCTGGGCATGTACTGGCGAAGCGCGGTCAGTCCCCTGTTGGAGGGACATCGATGACGCGTCACCGGATAGCTTCGTGGCCATGCGAACGACATCGACCTCCATCGGCCTGACCGCGCTCCGCATCGTCCTCGGGGTGGTGTTCATCGCCCACGGGGCCCAGAAGTTCGCCCAGGGCATCCCGAACGTGGTGCAGGGCTTCTCGGGCATGGGTGTGCCCCTCGCCGAGGTCGCCGCACCCCTCGTCGCCGGGCTCGAACTCGTCGGCGGGGTGCTCCTCGTGCTCGGTGTCGCGACCCGCGTCGTCGGTGTACTGCTGGCCGTCGACATGGTGGCCGCCGGGTTCCTCGCCCATGCCTCCGCGGGCTTCTACTCGCAGGACGGCGGGTTCGAGTACGTGCTCGTGCTCGCGGTGGCCTCGCTCGCCGTGGCGCTGACCGGGCCCGGGCGGTTCTCGGTCGACGCCCTGTTCCTCAAGTCGTCGCGCCGTCGTCGTGGCGTCGAGGAGCCCCTGCCCGCCTGAGCCGCGCGTCCCGGTTTCGTCTGGTGCGAGGTTCCGTACTCGGTGCGAGCTCGCGAGGGCCGCACCGGGAACGGAACCTCGCACCGTTCACGTGGCCTCTCGCACGGTGCGAGGGGGCGTGCGTCCGGTCAGCTCGCCAGCGCGTCCATGACCTGGCGGGCGATGCGCCGTCCGGCGCGGTTCGCACCGATGGTCGACGCCTGCGGGCCGTAGCCGGCCAGGAACAACCGCGGCTCCTCCGCCGACCGGCCGTCCTCCACGACCACACCCCCGGCCGCGGTCCGCAGGTGCAGCGGGGCGAGGTGTCGCAGGTCGGCGCGGAACCCCGTGGCCCAGATCACCGCGTCGGCGTGCACGTGGGTGCCGTCCGCGGCGACCACGCCGGTCGCGTCCATCCGCGTGAACATCGGCTCGTCCCGCAGCACGCCCCGCTCGATGCCCGCACGGATCCGTCGCGACACCGGGACACCGGTGCCGCTGACGATGCTCGGCAGGACCTCGCCGGCGCGGGCAGCCCGGTCCTGTTCGTCGACGGCGGCCACCGCGGACTCCACGTCGAGCGACGCCGTACCCGCCCACACCATCGGACGACGGGTGAACCAGTGCGTCGATCGGGCCACGCCGTCGAGCTCGAGCAGGAAGCCGATCGCGCTCGTGCCCCCGCCCACCACCACGACGTCCTGGCGGGCGAAGTCGGTGGCGCTCCGGTACTCGGTCGTGTCGACCTGGCGCCCGCGGAACGCGTCGCGACCCGGGTACCACGGTACGAACGGTGTCCCCCAGGTGCCGGAGGCGTTCACCACGACGTCCGCGTGGATCCGGCTGACGGCGCCGTCCGCGCTCCGGGTCGTCACGCACAAGCCGGCGCTCACCGCTCCCTCGTCCTCGATGCGCGAGACGGACGTCACCGTGACGGGACGCCGCACCCGCAGGTCGTAGTGCTGCTCGAACCGCCGGTAGTACTCGCCGACGACGTCCCGTGCAGGCCGCGACCGGTCGGCGTCGTCGAACTCCAGGCCCATGGCCCGCATGCCCGGCAGGTCGTGCACGCGGTGGGCTGCTCCGAGCCGCAGGGCCTCCCACCGGAACTGCCACGCCCCGCCCGTGCTCGGCGCGCGGTCGAGGAGCACGAGGTCGCTGCCGGGAGTGAGCCCGAGCCGGCGCAGGTGGTATCCCACCGAGAGCCCCGCCTGCCCCGCACCGATCACCACCACGCGGGCGTGCTGGTCGACCGGGGTCTCGAGGGGTTCCGTCATCACTTCGATTCTGCTGTGCGGGCCAGCCGTCGCGCGACGTCCAGATCGAGGTACATGGTAGAGTGATCGGCAGATTTCAAACCACGAACCGTCTGGTTCCCCGAGTGATCTTCCGTCATTCGCCAGGACCGGACCAGAGCCGAACGAGGGGGTCACGCATGGGGCGCGGCCGTCAGAAGGCGAAGCACACCAAGGTCGCCCGTGAGCTGAAGTACTTCAGCCCGCAGACGAACTACGGTGCGCTCGAGCAGGAGCTCTCCGCCGGACAACACTCCGACGAGAACTACGTCGACCGTTGGGCGGACCAGTACGGTCCGGAACCGGCGGAAGACGAAGACGAGTTCGAGACGCAGGCAGACCAGAACAAGTCCGCCTGACCTCTCTCGCAGTCACGCCGCGCAGCCCTCGGGCAGCGCGGCGTTTCCGCGTGCCCGGACACGCGTCGGCGCGCTCGGGTCCCGGCCTCGAGTGGTCAGGACTCCCCGCGTGCACGATGCCGAGCGGTCACAACCCGTCGGTCGCAGGCCCGCCAGGCGACGGTTCGTGACCACGCACCGCACGCACCACGGCGAGCCGGTTGCGCGCCCGGGTCCCAGCCCCGAGTGGTCACGACTCCCCGTGCGCACGACGCCGAGCGGTCACGAAGCATCGGATGCGGGCCCGCCGAACGACGCTTCGCGACCAGGCACCGCAGGCTCCACGGCGAGCCGGTAGCGCCCCCGAGTCCACGCCCCGAGTGGTCACGACTCCCCGCGTGCACGACGCCGAGTGGTCAAGAACCGACGGCTGCGGGCCCGCCGAACGACGGTTCGTGACCACGCACCGCACGCAGAACGGCGCGGCGGCAGCCAGCCGCCCAGCGGGTCAGGCCGCGTAGCTCCCGACGAGCCGCACGGCACCGCCGTCGACGCCCTTGGCGCCCTGCTCGAAGCCGGTCAGGTCGCGCGCCGACGTCGCGATCGTGCCGACGGGCCACGTCGGCATCCCCGCGGCACCGAGCGACGCGATGACCTCCGTCGCGGCACCGGCCGAGACGACGGCGAACATGCCGATGCCCAGGTTCCAGGTGCCCTCGGTGTCCTCGATCGGGGTGCCGGCCATGTCGGCCAGGACCCGGAAGACCGGGAGCGGCTGCCAGGTCGAACGGTCGACCTCGACCCAGGAGCCGACGGGCAGCACGCGCGCCAGGTTCGCCGCGATGCCACCGCCGGTCACGTGCGAGAGCGAGTGCACGGCGCCCGGGTGCTGCTCGAGCAGGGCCAGGAGCGGTGCGGTGTACAGGCGGGTCGGTTCGAGCAGGGCTTCGCCGACGGAGACCGCGCCGCCGAACCCGGCACCGCTCAGCTCGGCCAGCTGGTCGGTGAACCCGACACCCCGCGACGCCAGGATGTGTCGCACGAGCGAGTAGCCGTTCGAGTGCAGACCCGACGACTCGATCGCCAGCACCACGTCGCCGTCCTGCACCAGGTGCGCGCCGAGCTGCGCGTCGGCCTCGACGACACCGGTCGCGGCACCGGCCACGTCGTAGTCGTCCGGGCCGAGCAGCCCCGGGTGCTCGGCGGTCTCGCCGCCGACCAGGGCGGTGCCGGTCTCCGAGCAGCCGCGGGCGATGCCGGCGACGATGTCGGCGATCCGGCCCGGCACCACGCGACCGCAGGCGATGTAGTCCGTCATGAAGAGCGGCTTCGCGCCGACCACGACGATGTCGTCGACGACCATGCCGACCAGGTCCTGCCCGATGGTGTCGTGCTTGTCGATCGCCTGCGCGATGGCGACCTTGGTGCCGACGCCGTCCGTCGAGGTCGCGAGCAGCGGGTGTGAGAAGTCCTTCAGGAACGACACGTCGTAGAGCCCGGCGAACCCGCCGACGCCACCGAGGACCGAGGCGTTGTGGGTGGCCGCGACCGCGGACTTCATCAGTTCGACGGCCAGGTCACCGGCAGCGGTGTCCACTCCGGCTTCGGCGTACGGGTTGGGCATGCGGAGTCCTTCGCGGTGACATGGCAGACTTGTGCGGTACCCCCCGATTCTACTGATCTGGAGCACACCCGCGAATGTGCGGCATCGTCGGCCTTGTTGCGCAGGGCCCCGCCAACCAATCCATCTACGACGCACTGCTCCTCCTGCAGCACCGCGGGCAGGACTCGACGGGCATCGCCACGGTCGAGGGTCACGTGCACCACATGCACAAGACCCGCGGCCACGTGCGCGAGGCGTTCCGGACCCGGGACATGCGCGCCCTCCTCGGCACCATGGGCCTCGGACACGTCCGCTACGCCACCAAGGGTGCCGCGACGAACGAGGAAGAAGCCCAGCCGTTCTACGTGAACGCGCCGTACGGCATCGTCCTCGTCCACAACGGCAACCTCACCAACACGCGGGAACTCACGCGTGAACTGTTCGACATCGACCGTCGCCATCTGAACACGACGAGCGACACCGAGCTCCTGGTGAACGTGCTCGCGCACGAGCTGCAGGGCCAGGTCCGCGGGGCGAACCTCGACCCCGGCCAGGTCTTCGACGCCGTCGAGCGCGTGCACGAGCGGGTCGAGGGCTCCTACGCCACGATCGCGACCATCGCCGGGCACGGGCTGCTCGCCTTCCGTGACCCGTTCGGCATCCGCCCGCTCATCCTCGGGCACAAGTTCGACGAGGCCGGGCAGCCCGAGTGGGTCGTCGCGAGCGAGTCGCTCGTGCTCGAGTCCGGCGGCTACGAGATCGTCCGCGACATCGCCCCGGGCGAGGCCGTCTTCATCGAGATGAACGGTCAGATGCACGCCCGCCAGTGCGCCAAGAACCCGCGCCTGGTGCCGTGCTCGTTCGAGTACGTCTACCTGGCCCGTCCGGACTCGGTGATGAACGGCATCTCGGTCTACGAAGCGCGTCTGCGTCTCGGTGACCGTCTCGCGGACACCATCGAGCAGTACGCGCCGACCGGTGACATCGACGTGGTCATGCCGATCCCGGACTCCAGCCGTCCGGCGGCGATGCAGGTCGCGCGGAAGCTCGGCATCGAGTACCGCGAGGGCTTCTACAAGAACCGCTACGTCGGCCGGACCTTCATCATGCCGGGTCAGGCGGAGCGCAAGCGTTCGGTGCGCCAGAAGCTCAACGCGATGTCCTCGGAGTTCAAGGGCAAGAACATCCTGATCGTCGACGACTCGATCGTCCGCGGCACCACGAGCCGCGAGATCGTCGAGATGGCGCGGGCCGCCGGCGCGAACGAGGTCACGTTCACGAGCGCGGCTCCCCCTGTCCGGTTCCCGCACGTCTACGGCATCAACATGCCGACGCGCGACGAGCTCATCGCGCACGACCGGAAGATCCCGGAGATCAACCGCGTGCTCGGCAGCGACCACCTGATCTACCAGGAGGTCGCGGACATGCGTGACGCCATCATCGAGGGCTCCGACGTGACGGACCTCGAGATGAGCTGCTTCACGGGCGAGTACGTCACGGGCACCGTGAGCCCGGAGTACCTGTCCTGGGTCGAGGCGAACCAGCTCAGCTAGGTCGCATCCGGGACGCGACCAAGAGGAGGACTGGAGGCCCGGTGCCAGCTGGCACCGGGCCTCCAGTCCGTCTGCTGGTCGCGGCTACGGCCGCTGGTCACCGTGGTCGTCGAGCTCGCCGTCCACCGTCTCCGGCGGCAGTTCGACCTCGACGCGCTCCGCCGTCAGGCGGGCCGACCGCCGGGCGTAGACCCGGTCGAGGACGATGGCGATGACCGCGCCGACGAAGGCGCCGATCGTGACGCCCCACAGGCTGAAGTACCCCACGAGACTGCCGAAGCTGGTGTCGTCCTGCTGGCCGCCGAGGTTCATGGTGAGGGTGATGACGACGAGCGTCACGAGGAAGCCGAGCACGGCACCGCCGACGATGAACACGCCGAACTTCGGGGCACGGCGGATGGTGACCTCGTCGGGGGTGGAGACCGCGCTGGGAGCCGGCGCCGGCGTGGGGAGCGGCTGCTCGTCGGGTTGATCGGTGGTGCTCACCCGTCCATTGTCCCCCACTGTGGGACGTCCCGCGGCCTGTGCGCGGCGACCGATCCGGGGGAGGATGGTCGCTACTGGTCGGTATCCCAAGCGGAGGAGGTGTGTCGGATGCGTGAGCGAACGGCCTCTGCCCGCGGTCGGCGACCGGCGTCTCCCGTCCGCGTCGCCTGGCCCGTCGCCCAGCGCGTGGAGGAGGACCGCGCCGTCGCCGTCGTCGCCGAGCACCGCTGGAGCGTCGCGATCGTCGGTGCGCCCGGCCTCGGCAAGAGCACCGCTGCAGCACGGGTCACCGACCGGGTCGCCGGTCGTGACGGCACCGGTCGCACCGTCGTCGTGCCGATCACGGCGGTCGCCGCGAGTCGCTCGATGCCCTTCGGCGCCTTCGCCGAGCGCTTCGGTGAGTTGCCGGCGTCGATCTCGGAGCTGTCCGACGACACCAGCGCCGAACAGCGGTTCCGGGCTATCGAGGACCTCGTCGACCGCGACGTCCTGCTCCGCGTGGACGACGCCGACCACCTCGACGCGATCTCCGCGCGCTACGTCGCCTGGCTGGTCCGCCGCCAGGGCGCCCGGCTCGTCCTGACCTGCCGCGACTTCACGGCGCTCCCCGAACCACTCCGCGCGCTGTGGCAGGACGACCTGCTGGAGCGCATCGACCTGCAGCCGCTCGCCCTGCACGAGACCGCCGCGCTCGTGGCCGAGGCGCTGGGCTCACCGCTCGAGAACGCCTCCGCGGAGCGCGTCCACCGGGCCACCGCGGGCAACCCGCTGTACCTGCGCGAGGTCGTCCGTGCGGCGCGGGCCTCCGGCGCACTCGACCACACGGCGAGCGGGTGGTACTGGCGCGGCCGGGTGACCGCGTCGGACAGCCTCGCCGACATGTACCGCACGGAGCTCGGGTCGCTGCCGGAGGACCTCCGTGACGTCGTCGACATCGTCGCCCTCGCCGACCCGATCCCGCTCGCCCGACTGCTCGGCCTGGTCAGCGGCGGGGACGTCGACCGTGTCGTCGCGCTCGGGCTCGTCCGCATCGACTCGCTCGAGGACGGTGCCGCGGTCGTCCGACCGTCGCACCCGCTCGTCGGCGAGGTCATCCGCACCCTCGTGCCGGTGGCCCGACGCACGGCGCTGTTCGCCCGCGCCAACGCCTTCCGCACCGACCGTCCCGAGGGCGCACCGCCCGCCGCACGCCTGCGAGCCGCACTGTGGTCGCTCGAGTGCGGGGTCCTGCCGTCGGTCGACCAGCTGCTCGACGCGGCCCAGGTCGCGGTGCGCCTGCAGGAGCACGAGAGTGGGATCGCCCTCGCCTCGGCGGCCCTCCGCACGACGCTCACGCCCACCGAGCAGGTGACCGCGCACTGCCTCCGATCGCTGGCGCACTCGTACTCCGACGGCCGTGAAGCCGGGCGTGCGGACGCCGAGGCGGCGTGGGGCGTCGCGAAGCAGCACGTGCCCGAGGTCACCGACGAGGCCGTCATCGAGGCGTGCGAGACCCTCGCCAACATCCGGCAGTTCCACGACGACGACGTCACGGCAGCGGTGGCCCTGACCGACGCCGCCACGCGCCTGGTGTCGTCCGCCGATGCGGCCGAGCGTCTGCGGCTGCTGCGGATGGCGCACCTCGGCTGGGCCGGTGACTTCACCGAGGTCCGCGCCGAGATCGAGCGCAGCGGCATCGTGCACGCCCCGACGATGCCGATGTCCTTCCTCGCCGTCGCGCCCTGCGCCGTGATGGCCCTGGCGACGGCCGGCCGGCTGGACGACGCCGCCGCACTCGGTCGCCGCGCCCTGGCGACCGCCGTGGCACACGTCGAGGACGCCCCGTGGAGCGTCGGCGAGAACGCCTCCGTCCTGCACCAGGCGCAGATGTGGCGCGGCGACATGGACGACCTGATCACCGAGGTGCCGGCGGGACGGTCCAGCCCGTACCTGAAGTACGACTTCACGCTCGAGCTCATCGGTCAGGGCAACCTGGCGATCGCGCAGAGCCGCTGGGACGACGCCGTCGCGGCGTTCTCGGCGGCGTGCGAGCGGTACGACATCGCCGACCACGGTGGGTTCGCGGCGTACCCCTGGGCGCGCCTGGCCCTGGCGCACGCGTACGCCGGTCACACGGAGGCGGCGACCCGGGCGCTCGAGCGTGCTCGGACCACGCCGCCCCGGGCGATGCGGATCACCGGCGAGCAGGTGGCCGTGTCGATCGCCTGGACCGAGTCCGTCCTCGGCAACCCGGCCGGACTGCAGCACGCCGACGAGATCATCGAACGCAGCACGGCGAACGGTTCGTGGACGCACGTCATGTACGGCCACGCCCTGCACTACGCCGTGGGCGTCCTGAACGGCCGTGACACCTCGGGGTCGCTGGAACGGATGCGCGCGGCAGCGGCCCGGGTCGACGGGCCACTCGCCGGCGCGATCGTGGAGTACGCCGACGCGGTGCAGGCCGACGACCGCACCCGGGTCATCGCGGCGCAGGGGCTGCTCGCCTCGCACGGTGTCTCGGTGTCCGCCGGGCGCACGAGGCCGGCGTTGACGAAGCGGGAGTACGAGGTCGCCGAGCTCGCCGCCCACGGGCTGAGCAACAGGCGCATCGCGGAGTCGCTCGGCCTGTCGACCCGCACCATCGACGCGCACCTGTCCCGGGTCTTCTCGAAGTGGGACCTGCACGCGCGGTCGGAGCTCAGCGAACTGCTCTGAGCGGATCGGGGCGACGTGATCTGACGGATCGGTGCTCAGTTCGGGCAGCTCGGCGTTCGGCATCGGCTGTCGCGCACGCAAGAACGTTGCGGACTGCAGCACGACGCGCCGCCGCGATTGACACGTCACGCGGAACATCGCGTACCTTGGTCCCTGTCGCCGGGTTCGGACCCGTTCGGGTCGGGTCCGAATCCCGGCGACTTCAAGCTTAGGAACGCGATCGATGCGGGCGCATCGGTAAGCACTACCTAATTCGCGGAGCAGGCAACCAACGCCGCCGACCGGTCCTGGTCAGTTGCCGGGAGCGGGTAGCCGGACCGGCAGGAACGCCGTCAGGTCCGCGCGGGATCCCGAGGCGCTGACGCGCGACTGCGCGACCGCCTCGGCCCAGGTGAGCTCGCCGGACGCGAGCGCCAGCCAGGTGGTGGCGTCGGTCTCGACGACGTTCGGCGGCGTGCCACGCGTGTGCCGAGGGCCGGGCACGGCCTGGACGGCGGCGAACGGCGGCACCCGCACCTCGACGCTGTTGCCCGGCACCTCGTCCGCCAGGCACTGCAGCGTCCAGCGCACGGCGGTCGCGACCGCCGGTCGAGCCGTCTCCCCGCCACGCACCGCGGCCAGTGCTGCACGGCCGTCGGCGTCCTCGATCCTCCTGGGTGGCATCTCCACAGGCTAGCCCTCGCATCGCGGGCGGCGAGTCGGGCTGGGTAGGGTGATCGGGTGCGAATCCTCGTCCTCGGTTCCGGTGCCCGCGAGCACGCGATCATCACGGCCCTCCTCGCTGAGCGTGCGGGTCACGTCATCACGGCAGCGCCCGGCAACGCCGGCATCGCCGCCGACGTCGAGACCGTCTCCCTCGACCCCACCAACGGTGCGCTCGTCGCCGAGTACGCGATCGAGAACGACGTCGAACTCGTCGTCGTGGGTCCGGAGGCCCCGCTCATCGCCGGTGTGGCCGATCCGGTGCGCACACGGGGCATCCCGGTGTTCGGTCCGGGCAAGGCCGCCGCCCAGCTCGAGGGCTCGAAGGCGTTCGCCAAGCGGATCATGGGCGAGGCCGGTGTCCCCACGGGACGTCCGATCTCCGCCGGGACCGTGGACGAAGCCGTCGCCGCGATCGACGAACTCGGCGCACCGTACGTCGTCAAGGCCGACGGACTCGCAGCCGGCAAGGGCGTACTCGTGACCGACGACCGTCAGGCCGCGATCGACCACGCCACCTACTGGCTCCAGCACGGACACGTCGTGGTCGAGGAGTTCCTCGACGGCGAAGAGGTCTCGTTGTTCTTCCTGAGCGACGGACACGACGTCCGCGCGCTCAGCCCCGCGCAGGACTACAAGCGCCTCGCCGACGGTGACCTCGGCCCGAACACCGGCGGCATGGGCGCCTACTCGCCGCTGCCGTGGCTCGCCGACCGCTGGCCGTCCGAGCAGGCCTTCGTCGACGAGGTCACCGACCTCGTGGCCCTGCCGACGGTCCGCCGCCTCGAGCACGAGGGCACGCCGTTCGTCGGGCTCCTGTACTGCGGGCTCATCGTCACCGAACAGGGCGTCCGCGTCATCGAGTTCAACGCACGCTTCGGCGACCCGGAGACGCAGGTCGTCCTCCCCCGCCTGGCGACCCCGCTCAGCGCACTCCTGCTCGCCGCGGCCACGGGGCAGCTCGGCGCCGTCCCCGCTCCGGTGTTCCGCGACGAGGTCGCCGTGACCGTCGTCCTGGCCAGCGAGGGCTACCCGGAGAACCCGCAGACCGGCCGGCCGATCACCGGCATCGACGACGCGAACGCCCGCGACGGCGTCTCCGTCGCACACGCCGCGACCGCCGTCCTCGACGACACGCTCATCGCCACCGGCGGCCGGGTGCTCAGCGTCGTCGCGACCGGGTCCGACTTCACCGAGGCCCGTGAGCGCGCCTACGCCGGACTCGGCGACATCACGCTCGACGGCGCACAGTTCCGCACCGACATCGCCGCGAAGGTCACCCGGTGACCGCCCCCGCCACGATCGACGGCTGGCGGCACGTCTCCTCCGGCAAGGTCCGCGAGCTCTACGTGCCCGCCGGCACCGCAGACATCGCGAGCGCCACCGAGCTGCTGCTCGTCGCCTCGGACCGCGTGAGTGCCTACGACTTCGCGCTCGAGCCACCGATCCCCGGCAAGGGCGAGCTGCTCACCCGCCTGTCGCGGTTCTGGTTCACGCAGTTGAGCGACGTGCCGAACCACATCATCGGTCCGTCCTCGGGCAGGACACCGGTGCCCGCCGAGGTCGAGGCGCGGTCGATGCACGTCATGCCGCTCACCATGTTCCCCGTCGAGTGCGTGGTGCGCGGGTACCTGGTCGGCAGCGGCTGGGCGGAGTACCAGGAGACCGGCAGCGTCTGCGGTGTCGCGCTCCCCGACGGGCTGTCGAACGGCGACCGCCTGCCCGAGCCGATCTACACGCCGGCGTACAAGGCGCCGCAGGGCGAGCACGACGAGAACATCTCGTACGAGCAGACCGTCGACCTCGTCGGGGCCGAGACCGCTGCCACGCTGCGCGAGCTCTCGCTGCACGTCTACACCGAGGCAGCGGCCATCGCGCTCGACCGTGACGTCGTGATCGCGGACACCAAGTTCGAGTTCGGGCAGGACGCCACCGGCCGGATCCGCATCGCGGACGAGGTCCTGACGAGCGACTCCAGCCGCTACTGGGACGCCCGGTCCACCGACCGCACCGACTCGTTCGACAAGCAGATCGTGCGGGACTGGCTCAGCGCCCACTGGAACCGCCAGGGAACGCCGCCGGTGCTCCCGGACGAGATCGTCGAGCGCACGGCTGCGCGCTACGCCGAGCTGATCGAGCGCCTCGGCGCCTGACGACGCGCCCGGTCGGTGCGTGGTGCCGCCCGGCCAACGGTCACGACACCCCGCTCAGCTCCGGCGGGCGGTCACGAACCGTCGCCCGAGGCCCCGCCGACCGACGGTTCGCGACCACTCGGCGCCCCACGCACGACACGTCACGACCACTCGCCGCACGACGGGCGACGAGCCGGCGACAGTTCTCGACCGCTCAGGCCCCGAGCGCGTCGCGCGCCACCACGACGACGGTCAGGTCGTCGCCCGGGTCGTGCTCCAGGACCCGCGCGCGCACCCGCTGCAGGAACGTCTCGACGTCCGGGGACTCCCGGTACAGGGAACCGAGCTCCGACAGCGACGCGAGCGTTGAGTCCCAGAGTTCGAGCGCGCCGTCCGTCACGACGATGAGCACGTCACCGGGCCGGAGCACGAGCGACCCGGCTGCGCGCGGCATCCCCGCGGGGTGCAGCCCGATCGGCAGGTCCGACGACCGCAGGATCCGTTCGGCACCGTCGTCGCGGAGCTGCAGCACGAGCCCGTGGCCGGCGTCGGCGAAGTCGAGACGTCCGGTGGACGGGGTCAGCCGTCCGTGGAACATCGTCGCGAAGGACTCTGCACGGCTGAGTTCCGGGGCGACCTGCGCCTCGAGCTCCGCGACCGCGACGCCCGGCTCCAGGTCACCGCGGGCGAGCAACCCGCCGCGGATGTTCGCCGCGAGGAGCCCGGCGGACATGCCCTTGCCCATGACGTCCGAGACGGTCAGGTGGATCGAGTCCTCGCCGGAGCGGTGCCAGTCGTGGAAGTCGCCGGAGACGAGCCCGTGCGGGATCGACACACCCGTGATGCGGTACCCGGGCACCTCGACCGCACGGGGCTCGAGGCCGTTCAACACGGTGCGCAGCCGGTCCTCGTCGGCGCCGGCGAGCAACTCGCGCTCCGCCCAGACCCCGAGTTCCTGGAGCAGGGCGAGCTCGTCGGCGTCGAGGGTGCGGGGCTCGGGGTCGATCAGGCAGAGGGTGCCGATCTTCACGTCGTCGTCGCCGGCACGGAGCCCGACCCCGGCGTAGAAACGGACGTTCGGGTCGCCGACGACCATCGGCATCTCGGCGTACCGGTCGTCCGCACGGGCGTCGGGCACGACGACGGGCTCTCGCTGGCCGAGCGTCCGCCCGCAGAACGTGTCCTGCAGCGGGATCACCGGGTCGAACACGGTGTCGCTCTGCTGCGACTTGATCGTCAGCGTGGTCTCGCCCGCCAGGTTGAGGAACGAACCGGACACACCGAGGGCTTCACGGGCGATCCGCGTGATCCGTTCGAACCGTTCCTCGACCCCACCGTCGACGACGTCGAGCGCCGCGATCAGGGCCGCTCGCCGGATCGCTTCGGCCCCGGTCGACGCGGGCACGGACATCGCGGTTTCCGGCTGCATGCTCCCACGGTAACGCGCTGAACGGACAGGTCCTGTCCCCAGTCCGGAGGGCGCAGATCCTCGGGCGCGGCGGTCTACCCTGGACGTCGTGCTCCGAGTCGTCCCCGCAACCGTCCTCGGCGTGGCCGCCCTCCTGACACTGACCGGCTGCGGTGCCCACGACTCCACCGGCCGGGTCTCGGTCACGGTGTCGTCGAACGCCGCCGACCACCCCTACGAGGTCAAGGTCTTCGCGTCCACCGGCAAGCTCTCCGAACACCAGCGCGTGTTCCCGGGCGGCACGGCGGACTTCGCGGGCGTCCCGCTCGGCGAGGTCACGGTCCGCGCCGGTGACCTGTGCCCGCAGACGACCGAGGTCTCGAGTGGCTCGGTCGCGACGGTCACCCTCACGACGACGGGCTGCTGACCCCGACCGCGACGAGGTGCTCGACGCGCGGTTCACCGGCGACCTCGCGCACGGCCTGCAGGGTCCGGGCGTCGTCCCCGGTCTGGCGGACCTCGTGCTGGTCGACGTGCTCCTGCCACGACCCCACCCGGAACGCCTCGACCCAGGCGTCCGGTCCGGATGCGGCGTCCCGGTACAGGTTCCAATCGCGTGCTCCGGTCCGCCGACGGCTCCGGCCGAGCCGGGCGGCACGCGTGCGGAACTCGTCGACGGCCTCCGCTGGCACGGTCCAGTGCAGCAGCACGAGGGTCTCCCCCGTCTCCGCACCGCGGCCGTCCGGCACGAAGGCGTCGTCCGCGAACGGCATCGGGGTGGCGGTGCGCTGCCGGTCGGTGAGCACGGGGAACCCGGACACGAACAGCGCGGTGGCGCTCAGGGCGGTGAGGACACCGGCACCGGCGAGCACGCCGGTGACACCGAGCGGCGTGGCGACCGCGCCGGCCACCGCCGCACCGATCGCCGTGCAGCCGAAGAGCACCAGCTGGTACGCGGCGAGCCCGCGGGTCCGGACCCAGGCGGGCAGGAACGCCTGCACCGTGCCGTTCAGGGTGGTCACGACGGCGATCCAGGCCACTCCACCGATCAGGAGCGCGACCAGGACGACCGCCAGCACCGGGACGAGCGCGACGACCGCGGTGCAGAGTCCGAACACCACCGAGGCGACCCCGACCGTGCGGCCGATGCCGAGCCGAGCGCGGACGGCCGGCATCACGAACGCACCACCGACCGATCCGGTGCCGACCGCGGCCAGGAGCAGTCCGTACCCGCCGGACGACAGTCCGAGCGACCCGTCGGCGACGAGTGGCAGGAGCGCCCACAGCGCGTTCGCCGGCACCATGAAGACGGCCAGCTGCACGAGCAGCCGGCGGACGACCGCGGCGTGCAACACGTACCGCAGGCCCGCGCGGGTCGCGTCGATGAACGGCTCGGCCCGGGTCTCCGGGCGCTGGTAGCCGCGCCAGGCCACGAGCACCACCAGGAAGAGTGCGAAGGACAGTGCGTTCGCAGCGAACACGAACGGCACGCCGAGCTGCGCGATCACCACACCGGCGAGCGCGGGGCCGATCGCCCGGGCGACGTTGACGCCGACCGAGCTCAGCGCGGCGGCGTCGGTGATCGCCGCCCGCGGGACGATCTCGGGCACGAGCGCCTGGTACGCGGGCAGCTGGAGCGCGGACGCCGTGCCGAGCAGGAACGTGACGGTGAGCAGGAGCGCCGGGGTCATGCCTCCGGTCGCGGTGAGCACGGTCATCGCGACGCCCACGACCACCTGGAACGCCTGCACGCCGATGAGCAGTCGCCGCCGGTCGACGAACTCGCCGATCACCCCGGCGGGGATCCCGACGAG
The DNA here is from genome assembly GCF_018598555.1 of Curtobacterium aurantiacum. Lineage (GTDB taxonomy): Bacteria > Actinomycetota > Actinomycetes > Actinomycetales > Microbacteriaceae > Curtobacterium > Curtobacterium aurantiacum. The sequence continues at coordinate 270,690 of NZ_JAHEWN010000002.1, read as the reverse complement.
CAGCACCGGCAGGCTCGAGGCCGTCTGCACGAGGGCGACGACGACGGGCGCGGCGTGCTCGTCGATGAGCAGCCACTGCGCGCCGACGGTCTGCATCCAGCTGCCGATGTTGCTCACCAGGGCCGCGATCCACAGGGCGCGGAAGACCGGGATCGCGAGCGGCGCGAGGGCGCCGCCGCGGGGTGCGGGGGTGGTGCGTTCCGTGGTCACGTCGCCTCCTGCGGTGGAGTGGGGACGACCGGGAGGCGCGGTGCGCGTCGGACGCGCGCCGTGCCTCCGTGCCGTGGTCGCGTCACGCTCGGAGTGGCGACTCCGGGCAGGATAGCCGGAATCCGCAAACTCCGAGCGCGCCGCGGTGCTCGGGAGCGGCCAGCGGGTGCGCCGAGGGGAGCGCAGCGAGCCGAGCCGCTCGGGGGATCACCGCACCGGCTGGTCCGGTCGGACGGCGCTCCGTTCGATGGTCTCGTGCGGCCGCTCCCCGAACCGCACCCGGTAGTGCGCCGCGAACCGCCCCAGGTGCGTGAACCGCCAGCGCCGGGCGACCTCGCCGACGAGCAGCGTGCGGGAGCCCGACCGTCCGAGTTCGAGGTGCACCCGGTCGAGCCGGACCTCGCGCAGGTACTCCATGGGGGTGACCCCGAGGCGGCGGCGGAACAGGTCCTGCACCCCGCGCTCGCTCAGGTCGCAGGCCGCGGCGATGTCGGCGACCGTCAGGACCCGGTCGGCGTGGTCGTGGACGAATCCGATCGCCCGCCGCATCCGGTCCGCGACGTCCGACCGCGACCGGGTGAAGGTCGAGAGCACCACGGTCGCGATCCGCCGGTTCAGGGCGGCCCGGTCGTCGGCGGGCAGCTCGGGGTCGAGGATGCGCCCGGAGACCTCGCGCAGCACCGCCCGCAACGGTTCGAGTGCGGGATCGGCGGCGTCCGGCTGGCGGAACACCGAGGACGCCCCGGTGTCAGCGAGCAGTGACGGCGACAGGTGCAGGAGCGTGGTGGCGGTCGCGTCGGTCTCGAAGCCGTACGCGACGGACGCCGAGAGCATCATCGGCCGCTCGGCACCGACCTCCCAGTGCTCGCCGTCGTCCGCCGTCAGGCTGGCCCGGCCGTCGGCGAGCCAGAACACGACGTGGTCGGGGCGCGGCCCGATCGTGCCCGACCGCGCTCCCGGCGTGGCGATGCGGTGGATCGACAGGTCGTCGTCACCGCCGGTCTCGTAACGGAACCCCTCGTCGTCGATGGTCACCGCGACGGCACGCGGTCCCACTCGTCGCCGTACCGGGACAGCACCGTCCACCGCGAGATCGGCCACGTGGTCACGAAGGCGCGCCCTACGACGTCGTCGACCGGCACGGTGCCGTGCACCCGCGAGTCGGCGGAGTCGTACCGGTTGTCGCCCATCACCCAGATGCGACCCTTCGGCACGGTGACCTCGAAGTCCTCCGCCGCCACGCGGTCCGACCCGGGCTCGTGGACGACGTAGGGCTCGTCGACCGCGTGCCCGTTCACCGACAGGCGACCCTGGGCGTCACAGCACGACACCGTGTCGCCCGGCAGGCCGATGACCCGCTTGATCAGGTCGTCGCCCTGGCCCATCCCGAGCCAGCCGCCCGGGTCCTCGAACACGACGACGTCACCGCGCTGCAGCGGCACGACCCCGGGGACGAGTTCGTTGACGAGCACCCGGTCCCCGATCAGCAGGGTGTTCTGCATCGAGGCCGAGGGGATGTAGAAGGACCGGACCAGGTACGCCTTCACCAGGAAGGACGCCAGGAGTGCCACGACGACGATGATGACGAGGTCGCGCAGGAACCGCAGACCGCCGCGCTTCGGCTCGGTCTCGGCGTGGTGGGTGGCGTCGTCGGCCGGTGCGTGCGTGTCGCTCAATGCGTCAGCACCACCTTGACGAGACCGATCACGAACGCCACCGCGGCCAGCACGATCCCGCCCCACAGGCCGAGGAACGTCGGCTGCTTCCCGCTGAACCGCTGCATGAACACGCCGACCAGCCCGATGCGCACGACCAGGATCACGGTCGCCGCGATCTGCGCCCACTCGGCCGGGAGCCAGCCGATCCAGGCCGCCGCGTAGAGGACCGCCGGGATGAGCCCCGAGGTCGCGATCGGGTTGGCGTTGCGGACGATCGTCGCGACGGAGTCCCGGCGGGCGGCACGCTCGTCGTCGCCCTCGCCACCGTCGTCACCGAGGCCGTGCGCGACGAGGTGCGCCAGCACGTGCGCCAGGTAGGTCAGCACGGCGGTCGCCAGGACGGTCGCCACCGCGGCCCCGTGGTGGATCTGCTCCGGGTTCACCGCGATCGCGACCGCGAGCACGGTGATGTTGCCGTAGATGTACGAGGACATCCGGTCGCGCACGTGCTCGAGCGGCAGGTCGCGGGGGTCCGGACGGCCGCCTCGGGGTCCGTGCCCCGGTCGGGACGGCCGTCGTGTGCGTGGCATCCGTCCATCTTGGCCCCTGCGGTCGGCTGTCCGCCGACAGGACACCGGATGCGATGGTCACGCGGACGGCCGGTTCCGGCAGACTGGGTGCCGATCGGTGCGACGGAGCGCCGGACAGGAGGCACGGATGACGTCCGCACGACCACTCGCCCTGGTGACCGGGGTGGGCCGCAGAGCCGGCATCGGCGCAGCGCTCGCCACCCGGCTGGCGACCGACGGCTGGGACCTCGCCATCTCGTGGTGGGGACCCTACGACGACCGCGTGAGCGGCGGGGCGGACCCGGACGGGATCGAGTCCGTGGTGCAGGACTGCGAGGCGGCGGGAGCACGTGTGACGCGCCTCCCGGTCGACCTGGCGGACCCGGAGCATGCGGCCGCGCTCATCGGCCGCGCCGAGACGGAGGCGGGCGCCCCCGTCACCGCCCTCGTCATGTCGCACTGCGAGTCCGTCGACTCCGACCTCCGCACCACCACGGTCGAGTCGTGGGACCGGCACTTCGCGGTGAACGCCCGCGCACCGTTCCTGCTCGTGCAGGCCTACGCGGCCGGGCTCGAGCGCGCCGGGGACGCCGCGCCGCGCGACCGACGCCGGATCGTCGCACTGACGAGTGACCACATCGCGTACAACCTGCCGTACGGGGCATCGAAGGGCGCGCTCGACCGGATCGTGTTCGGTGCCGCGAAGGAGCTCGGCAGCCTCGGGGTCAGCGCCAACGTGGTGAACCCGGGGCCGAACGACACCGGCTGGATGTCCGACGAGGTCAAGGGGTGGGCCGTCGAGGGCACCCCGCTCGGCCGGCTCGGACGCCCGTCGGACACCGCCGCGCTCGTCGGGTTCCTCTGCTCGGAGCAGGGCGCCTGGGTGAACGGCCAGCTGCTGAAGTCGGACGGCGGGATCTCGAACAGCGCGTAGGACACCCGCTCGGTTGACGCGTCATCAACTTAGTTGACGCGTCAACCAATCCGGCGCACACTGGGTGCATGCAGACGCACGAACTCCTCGCCGCCGACACCGGGATGGGCGCCGTCACGCTCCGCGTCGCCGACCTGGACGCGATGATCCGGTACTACCGCGACGGCGTGCGGCTGTCGCTGCTCTCCCACGACGGCGGCGTCGCGGTGCTGGGCCGGGGCGCCACGCCGATCGTGGTCCTCGAGCACGCCCCCGCGATGCGGCATGCCGGACCCCGCGAAGCCGGACTGTTCCACACGGCGATCCTGTTCGACACCCGCGCCGACCTGGCCGCCGCGCTGTACTCGGTCGCGACGCAGTACCCGGCCACGTTCACGGGCAGCGCCGACCACCTGGTGAGCAACGCGTTCTACTTCTCCGACCCCGATGGCAACGGCGTCGAGCTGTACTGGGACCGCGACCGCACCGAGTGGTCGTGGACGCACGGCATGGTCGACATGGACACGAAGTACGTCGACCCGAACGCGTTCCTGCAGTCCCACCTGACCGAGGACGCCCTCGACACCGCAGCGGCGCGCCCCGGCAAGGTCGGGCACGTGCACCTGTCCGTCGGCGACGTCGCCACCGCACGATCCTTCTACGTCGACACGCTCGGGTTCGCGACCACCGCGGGCTTCGGCGAGGCGCTGTTCGTCAGCGCCGGCGGGTACCACCACCACATGGCGATGAACACGTGGAACTCCCGCGGTGCCGGGCGACGCCAACTGGCGCTCGGGCTGGGGCTCGTGCGCATCGAGGTGCCCGGCGCCGAGGACCTCGGTGCCCTGACGGAGCGGATGCGGCACGGCGGCGTGGAGCTCGCCGACGACGGCCGCACGCTGGCCTTCGAGGACCCCTGGGCGAACCGCATCGAGGTCACCGCGCCCGGTCGCGGCTGACGGCTCGGGAGGTTTCGCGCTGCCCGACACCTCACGCGCGCCCGGACCCGTGGAGTGTCGCGCAGCGCGAAACCTCGGCACTCCGGCCGCGGGACCGGCAGGATGGACGCGTGACTGACGACATCCGGTGGGAGGTGGTCGAGGAGAGCACGCTGTCGCTCCCCGACCACGAAGCGATCGCGGCGCTGCTCGGGCAGGCCTTCCCCGACTGGTCGCACTGGTACGTGGGCGGCAGGAGCTGGTCCGGCATGCAGCCGGAACGCCGGGTGCTCGCGCACGACGCCGACGGGGTCGTCCTGGCCCACGTCGGAATCCGCCGGATGTACATCTCCGTCGGCGGCGAAGACGTGCTGGTCGGCGACACCGGCCTGGTCGCCGTCGCACCCCGCCTGCAGGGCACCGGCGTCGGCCGCGAGCTGATGACCCGGACCGCGGCGGTCCTCGAAGGGCTCCGGGTGCCGTACGGCTTCCTCGGCGCGGGCGAGGACCGCATCCCCTTCTACGCGAAGCTCGGCTGGCACGAGTTCCCCGAGGCCGTCGGCACCTTCTCGGCGTTCACCGCCGAGGGCGCGGGCGTCAGCAACACCGAGCAGGGCGGCTGGATGGCGCTGCCGGTGGCAGCGCAGCTCGAGGACTGGCCGGACGGACCCATCTGGCTGAACGGCCAGCAGGTCTGAGCACGAGGACTGGGTACCCCCGACGCGCCGGCCCGATCCGGCTGAACGGCCAGCAGGTCTGACCCGCTTCAGACCAACGGACAGGAGGCCCGGTACCAGCTGGTACCGGGCCTCCTGTCCGTCAGGTCGTCCAGCGGGGCTTACGCCTCGACCGCCACCTTCTCCGGGTCCTCGTTCGAGCCCGGCGCGCTCGGCGCGACCGCGGCGCGCACGCGCGCACCCAGGTCGGCGTCGACGTTCGTCCAGTAGGCGAACACGCGCTCGCGCAGGTCGTCGCGCGTCACCTTCGAGACGTGGCCGGCGATGTTGCCGACCAGGCGCTCGCGGGCGGCGTCGTCGAGGACCTCACGGACGAGCGTGCCGGCCTGGCCGAAGTCGTCGTCCTCCGGGTGCAGGGTCGCGGCGGAACGCTGCAGCGCGCCGTCCGACTCCCAGCCGGGTGCGTCGTCGGTCGCGTTCGGGTCGGCGTGCGCCCCACCGAGCGAGTTCGGCGCGTACACCGGCACCTCGGACTTCTGGAAGTCGAAGCGCATGCCGCCGTCCTTCGAGTACGAGTGGACCTCGTTCTTCGGGGCGTTCACCGGCAGCTGGGCGTGGTTCGTGCCGACGCGGTAGCGGTGGGCATCCGCGTAGCTGAAGATGCGCGCGAGGAGCATCTTGTCGGGGCTGGCCGCGATGCCGGGCACGAAGTTCGAGGGGGCGAAGGTCGCCTGCTCGATCTGCGCGAAGTAGTTCTCCGGGTTGCGGTTGAGCTCCATCGTGCCGACCTCGATGAGCGGGTAGTCCGCGTGCGGCCACACCTTCGTCAGGTCGAACGGGTTGAAGCGGTAGGTCGCGGCGTCCTCGTAGGGCATGACCTGCACCTTGAGGGTCCAGCGCGGGAAGTCCTGACGGTCGATCGCGGCGTGCAGGTCACGGATGTGGAAGTCCGCGTCCTCACCGGCGATGCGGTCGGCGTCCTCCTGCGTCAGGGTCTTGTGGCCCTGCTCGGTGATGAAGTGGTACTTGACCCAGAAGCGCTCGCCCTCGGCGTTGATCCACTGGTAGGTGTGCGAGCCGAAGCCGTCCATCTCGCGCCAGCTCGCCGGCAGACCGCGGTCGCCCATCAGCCACGTGACCTGGTGCGCCGACTCGGGCGACAGGGTCCAGAAGTCCCACTGCATGTCGTGGTCGCGCAGGTGCGAACCCGGCAGGCGCTTCTGGGAGCGGATGAAGTCGGGGAACTTGATGCCGTCGCGGATGAAGAACACCGGGGTGTTGTTGCCGACGAGGTCGTAGTTGCCCTCGGACGTGTAGAACTTCAGCGCGAAGCCGCGGGGGTCGCGCCAGGTGTCGGGCGAACCCTGCTCACCGGCGACGCTCGAGAAGCGGGCGAGCATCTCGGTGGTCTGGCCGGGCTGCAGGAAGGCCGCACGGGTGAAGCGCGAGACGTCGTGCGTGACGGTGAAGGTACCGAAGGCGCCGCCGCCCTTGGCGTGCACGACCCGCTCCGGGACGCGCTCGCGGTTGAACTGGGCGAGCTTCTCGACCAGGTAGTGGTCGTGCAGCGCGAGGGGGCCGTCGGCCCCGACGCCCATCGAGTGCTCGTCGCTCGAGACGGGTGCGCCGCTGTTGGTCGTGGTGGTCGGGGTGCCGGTCGGCGTGTTCTGGTCGGACACGGTTCCTCCTGGGGGTGGGACGTTGGTTCGGTCAGGGATGCTCGGGTGGTTCGGGGTCCGGCGCGTCGTCGCGCCGGTGCGGAGGGCGGTCGCCGTCAGGCGGGCAAGGGGGCGTCGGGCGCCTGCGCGCTCGCGTCCGGGTCGTCGCGCTCTGCGTCGTCGCGCTCTGCGTCGTCGCGCTCTGCCGCTGCACAGCGCTCGCAGATGCCCCAGTAGGTGACCTCGGCGGTGGTGACGGCGAAGCCGTGGGTCTCGGACGGCGTGAGGCAGGGCGAGTGTCCGACCGCGCAGTCGACGTCCTCGATCGCGCCGCACAGCGTGCAGACGATGTGGTGGTGGTTGTCGCCGGTGCGCCGCTCGTACCGCGCGGGGCTGCCGGCCGGCTCGATGCGGCGGACGAGCCCGACGCCGGTCAGGGCGTTCAGCACGCCGTAGACCGCCTGGTGACTGGTGGTCGGCAGTTCCGCGGCGAGCGCCGTGACGATGTCGTCGGCGGTGGCGTGCGGCATCGAGTCCGTCGCGCGGAGCACAGCGAGTCGTGGGGTCGTGACCCGGAGCCCCGAGGAACGGAGCAGATCGGCGTCGGCATCCATGCTGAGCCTTTCTTTTGCAGGAATCAAGACAACAGGTTCACTGTACACGAGCTTCTGCTGCCGGCCCGCGACACGACGCATGCCGCTACCGGAATACGAAGTGTCACGATCCGGTCGCGATCAGCTGGAACGACGCTGGACCGACTGATCCGCACGCTAGCGTCCGGACATGTCCACGAGCCAGGGTCTGCCTGAACAGGCGAACAGCACCGCAGACGTCCGGGGGATCATCGCGAAGCGGGACCTGGTCGTCGACCTCATCCGGACGGCCTGCGTCGTCCTCGTCGTCGTCGTGCACGTCACGATGGTCGGCGTCGCCGCCGACGACCAGGGGGTGCGGGTCACGAGCCCGCTGCAGGAACTCCCCTGGTACGTCGCCGCCACCTGGGTCGGGCAGGTGATGCCGCTGTTCTTCGTGGTCGGCGGGTTCGCGAGTGCCGTCGGTTGGCGCAGCACCGTCGCCCGTGGTGCGCCGAGCCCAGCCCGCGACTACCTCGCCACCCGTCTGGTGCGGCTGTTCCGGCCCGCGGTGCCGCTGTTCGTCTTCCTGGCCCTCGGGCTCGGGGTCGCCACGGCCGCGGGGACCCCGCCGGAGCTCCTCGCCGAGGTCGCGTTCGGCATCGGCTCCCCGCTCTGGTTCCTGGCCGCCTACGGCATCACGCAGTGCTGCGTCCCGCTGATGATGCGCCTGCACGAGCGTGCACCCTGGGCCACCCTCGCCGTGCTGCTGGTGCTGGCCGGAGCGGTCGACGCCGTCCGCCTGGCCACCGGCGTCGCCGAGGTCGGGCTGCTCAACCTCGGGCCGGTGTGGCTCTTCGCGCAGCAGCTCGGGTTCCTCTGGGCCGACGGCTGGTTCGCGCGGCGCTCGAAGGTGCTGCTGCTGGGCGTCGCCGTCGCCGCGTACGCCGTGCTCGTGCCGATGACCTCGATCGGGCTGTGGGCACCCGACATGTTGCAGGACCTCAACCCGCCGATGCTCCCGCTGGCGTTCCTCGCGATCGCGCAGGCCTGCCTGGTCCAGCTCGTGCACGCTCCGCTCACCCGGCTGATGCGGACCCGGGCAGCGCTCGGTGCCGTGTTCGTGCTCGGCCGCGACGGCATGACGATCTACCTCTGGCACCTGCCGCTGTTCATCGTGCTGAACGGGGTCGCCCTGCTCGTCGGGGTGCCGTTCCCCCCGCCGGGGTCGGGCCCGTGGTGGGCGTCCCGCGTCGTCGCACTGGTCGTGGTCCTCGCCGTCGCGATCGGGGTCGCCCGGGCTCTGCGCTGGTTCGACCGGCCGCTCCCCCGGCTGCTGCCGTCCGCGGACCGTCCGTCGTGGCCGGTCGTCGCGGTCGCGGTCGTCTGCACGATCGGTCCGGCGTTCCTCGTCATGCAGCTGCACCTGTCGTTCGGCGTCGCGCTCGTCGGAGCCGTGGCCGTGCCGGCGGGCGTCTGGCTGCTGTCGCGGACCGTCCCGGCACGCGGGGTCGCCCGGATCTGAGCCGGTTCTCACCGACGCGGGGCCAGGACGGACCCCCGGTGGACCTCGGGCGGACGGAGGATGGCTCCGGCGGAACGACAGACGAGTCCGCCCGATCCCCAGGAGGCTCCCCACGCCGTCGACACCCGAGTTCTGGAGCACCTGGCGGTTCGATCCCCTGGCGGCGGTGCTCATCCTCGTCGCCGCGGTCGCCTACGGCCGGTTGATCGTGGGGGCTGCGCGACGGGGCACCCGCTGGCCGTGGTGGCGCACGCTCGCCTTCGCGACGGCGCTCGCGCTGTTCGGCGTCCTGCAGTTCGGCATCGTCGGCGTCGACGACGAGCGGTTGCGCTGGGCGTTCGTGCTGCGGGCCGCCCTGCTGTTCTTCGCGGTCCCCACCTTCGCCGCGCTCGGTGCGCCCGTCCCGTTGCTCCGGACGGGAGGCCCGCCTCGCCTCGTCCGCGCCGCCGACGCCGTCATGGGCTCACGTCCGGTGCGCCTGCTCGGCAACGCGATCGTCGCACCGCTGGTCGCGCTCGCGCTGTTCGCCGTCCTGCTCACCCCGTTCTCGGCGGCGATCCGGGAGTCCCCCACCTGGGCGGCCGCCATCACCGTGACGGTGCCGGCGCTCGGGTTCGGCCTGCTCGCGCCCCTGTCCGAGGTCGGTGTGCTGGTCTCGTCGACGTTCGCCACCGCCGAGTTCCTGCTCGCGTTCGTCGAACTGGTCGTCGACGCGGTGCCCGGCATCGTGCTGCGGATCACGAACCACGTGCTCGACGGGTCCCTCGTGCCGGTGGCGGGTCGGGCGTGGTACCCGTCGCCGCTGCAGGACCAGCACCTGGCGGGCGACCTGCTGTGGTTCATCGCCGAGGTGGCGGACATCCCCGTGCTCGTCGCCCTGTTCATCCGGTGGCAGCGGACCGACCGCCGCGAGGCCCGGGCAGTCGACGCCCTGACCGACGAGCAGATGGACGCGCTCACCCGAGCGCACCTGCAGCGCCGCGGCTGACGAGTCGGAGTGTCCCTCGTTCCACATCGTGAGCAGCAATGGTCGGGTTCCCGAAGGCGACCCGACCATTCCTGCTCACGAAGTGCGCTCGTGCCCTACTTCGACGGGGCTCCCGCGGGCTCGGCGTCGGGCTGCGTGGTGACCGAACCGGTCTGCTCCCACGCGACGGTCTGCTTCGGCTTCGCCAGGAACAGCGCCGCGACGATGGCCACGACCAGCACGATCGCCGGCAGGTAGAGCGACTCGCCCATGGCCCGGGAGAACGGCTCGAGCAGGGAGCCCGGCATCGCGCCGACCTGCTGCTCGGCGCCGCCGGCGGACACCCCACCGGACGACGCCGGGAAGTTCGCGGTGATCCGGGCCTCCATCAGGGCCGCGATGCCGGCGGAACCGAGCACCGCACCGATCTGGCGCGTCGTGTTGTAGACGCCCGAGCCGGCACCGGCCAGCTTCGGCGGCAGGTTGCGCGTCGCCGAGACCGACAGCGGTCCCCACATGCAGGCGTTGGCGAGACCGAGGAGCGCACTCGGCAGGAGCACCCAGCCCCACTCGGCACCGCTCGACAGCAGCAGGCCGAACCAGAACAGGCCGACCGAGAAGCAGGCGAGCCCGAACGAGGCGACCCAGCGCGGGTTCCAGCGGTTGAGGTTCTTGCCGACGATCGGCGCGAGGGCCGCGGACAGCACGGCCTGCGGCACGAGGAGCAATGCGGCCTGGGTCGGCGAGAACCGCAGGACGTCCTGCGCCCACAGCATGATCGGCAGCGCGAACGAGGCGATCGCGACACCGACGGCCGTGATGGCGACGTTGGCCAGGGTGAAGTTGCGGTCCTTGAACAGGCCGAGGGGCAGCAGCGGCTCGCCCTTCTGCACGCCCTGCCAGACGACGAACCCGGCGAGCACCACGAGGCCGACGATGATGAGCGACCACACCGAGATCGGGCCGGCGATGACACCCCAGTCGTAGGTCTCGCCCTCTTGGATGCCGAAGACGAGCAGGAACAGCCCCACCGCGGACAGGAAGATGCCGAGGTAGTCGAAGCGGTGTCCGTGCCGCTCGAACGACGGCACGAAGCGCTGCGCGAGCACGAAGGCGACGACACCGACGGGGACGTTGACGAAGAAGATCCACTCCCAGCCGAAGCCGTCGACGAGCAGGCCGCCGAGGATCGGGCCGACGAGCGACGCGATGCCGGCGACGGCACCCCAGAGGCCCATCGCCGCCCCGCGGTTCTGCGGCGGGAAGATGCGCGTGATGACCGACATGGTCTGCGGGCTCATCATCGCGGCGCCGAGGCCCTGCACGACGCGGGCGACGATCAGCATCTCGATGGACCCGGCCAGGCCGCACCACAGGCTGGCGAGCGTGAAGACCACGAGGCCGATCTGGTACATGACCTTCGGGCCGAAGCGGTCGCCGAGCCGGCCGGTGATGAGCAGCGGCACGGCGTACGCGAGCAGGTAGGCGCTCGTCACCCAGATCACGGAGTTGATGTCCGCGTCGAGCTCCTGGGCGATGGTGGGGGTGGCGACCGACACGATGGTCGAGTCGACGAGGATCATGAAGAACCCGACGACGAGTGCCCAGAGGGCAGGCCACGGCTTCTTCTCGGTCGTCCGCGGAGGCGTGACGGTGGTCATCGAGTGGTTTCCTTGCTGTTCGTGGTGGTGTCTGCGGACGCGGCGGGGGCGTCCCAGGAGATGTGGCCGGCGGCGATGCGGTCGGCCGTGGCGGTGAGCCACTCGATCTGCGTCGTGAGCGTGGCACGGACGTACGACACGTCGAGCCAGTAGCGCTCGGGCAGGTCCTTCGCGCGGACGACCCCGAGGATCTCGTCGGTCTCGTCGCGCTGGGCCCCGAGTGCGGTGATCCGCGCGCGGAGGGCCGACTCGGCCTCGTCGACCGACAGGTTCTCGATCTCGGCGACGGCCAGGTGGAAGACGGGGTACTCCTCGGCCGGTTCGGCGATCAGCCGGACGAGCCCGTCGTGCAGGGCCGTCCACCCGGCGTCCGTGATGGCGTAGGTGGTGCGTTCCGGACGGTTCCCCGCCCGGTCGGTCCCGACGACCTCGGCGTAGCCGAGCTCCACCAGGCGGCCGACCTGGTGGTACAGGGTGCCGGGCCGGACCTTGACGTTCCGTCCGTCACGGCGGTGCATCATCGTCTGGAACATCTCGTAGGGATGCGTCGGCCCCTCGGCCAGGAGCCCGAGCGCGGCGAACGCGAGTGGCGTGAGCGACGGCACACGTGCCTCCAGTCCGCTTGTTCGTTGTTGACTATTCGACTTGGAATATACGCGCTGGAACACACGTGAGCAAACGCACAGCAGGCACCCGCCTGGAGGCCCGGAGCCGTCCCGGCGTGTCGCGCGCGCCCCGTAGACTGGTCGCGTCCCCCCACCCCTGAAGTGCTGGAGAGAACACGTGCCAACGATCGTCGTCGAGGTCATGCCCAAGGCCGAGATCCTCGACCCCCAGGGGAAGGCCGTGGGCAACGCCCTCGCCCGCCTCGGCAAGGCCGACCTGACCAACGTCCGCATCGGCAAGCGCTTCGAGGTGACCGTCGACGGCCCCGTCGACGACGCCAAGCTGGCCGAGGTCCGCGACATCGCAGCCGACGTCTTCTCCAACGCGGTCATCGAGGACGTCGTGTCCGTGACCGTGGAAGGTCAGTGACCCGGATGCGCATCGGCGTCATCACGTTCCCGGGCTCGCTCGACGACCGCGACGCCCAGCGCGCCGTCCGTCTCGCCGGCGCCGACCCCGTCGCTCTCTGGCACGGCGACCACGACCTGCAGGGCGTCGACGCGATCGTGCTCCCCGGCGGGTTCTCCTACGGCGACTACCTGCGCGCCGGCGCGATCGCCGCGAAGGCCCCGATCATGGCCGAGGTCATCGACGCCGCCGGCAAGGGCATGCCCGTGCTCGGCATCTGCAACGGCTTCCAGATGCTGGCCGAGGCCCGTCTGGTCCCCGGCGCGCACACTCGCAACGCGCACCAGCAGTTCATCCGCCGCGACCAGAAGCTCCGCGTCGAGACCACCGCGACCGCCTGGACCTCCGGCTTCAGCGCCCAGCAGGAGATCACCATCCCGCTGAAGAACGCCGATGGCCGCTTCGTCGCGGACGCCGACACCATCAAGCGCATCGAGGACAACGGCCAGGTCGTGTTCCGCTACGTCGGCGTGAACCCGAACGGCTCCATCGACGACATCGCCGGCGTCTCGAACGAGCGCGGCAACGTCGTCGGCCTGATGCCGCACCCCGAGCACGCGACCGAGGCCGGCTTCGGCCCGGACACCCCCGCTGCGATGGCCTCGGGCACCGACGGCCTGACCTTCTTCACCTCCGTGATCGAGCACGCGCTCGTCAAGTGACAGGGAACAACGACACCGTGACGACACCCGTTCGCCCGAAGCCCGACACCGTGCAGGACGCGGCAGCCACCCCCGACAAGGAGCAGCCGTACGACGCGCTGGGCCTGAAGCCGGACGAGTACGCCCGCATCAAGGAGATCCTCGGCCGCCGCCCCACCTCGGGCGAGCTGGCGATGTACTCGGTGATGTGGAGCGAGCACTGCTCCTACAAGTCCTCGAAGAACTACCTCCGTCAGTTCGGCAAGAAGGTCACGCCGGAGATGACGAAGAACCTGATGGTCGGCATGGGCGAGAACGCCGGTGTCGTCGACGTCGGCAACGGCTGGGCGGTGACCTTCAAGGTCGAGTCGCACAACCACCCGTCCTACGTCGAGCCGTACCAGGGCGCGGCCACCGGTGTCGGCGGCATCGTCCGCGACATCATCTCGATGGGCGCCCGCCCGGTCGCCGTGATGGACCAGCTCCGCTTCGGCGCGATCGACCACGAGGACACCGCACGCGTCGTGCACGGTGTCGTCGGCGGCATCTCGTTCTACGGCAACTGCCTCGGCCTGCCGAACATCGGCGGCGAGACCTACTTCGACCCGGTGTACCAGGGCAACCCGCTGGTCAACGCCCTCGCGGTCGGCGTCCTGCGCCACGAGGACCTGCACCTGGCGAACGCGTCCGGCGCCGGCAACAAGGTCGTCCTGTTCGGTGCCCGCACCGGTGGCGACGGCATCGGCGGCGCGTCGATCCTGGCGTCCGACACCTTCACCGAGGGCGGCCCGACCAAGCGTCCGGCCGTGCAGGTCGGTGACCCCTTCGCCGAGAAGGTGCTCATCGAGTGCTGCCTCGAGCTGTTCCAGAAGGACCTGGTCGAGGGCATCCAGGACCTCGGTGCCGCGGGCATCTCGTGCGCCACCTCGGAGCTCGCGAGCAACGGTGACGGTGGCATGCACATCTCGCTCGACGACGTCCTGCTCCGCGACCCGACGCTCACCGCCGAAGAGATCCTGATGTCGGAGAGCCAGGAGCGCATGATGGCGGTCGTCCGTCCCGACAAGCTCGACGAGTTCCTCGCCGTCGTCGGCAAGTGGGAGGTCGAGACCAGCGTGCTCGGCGAGGTCACCGGCACCGGTCGCCTCGTCATCGACTGGCAGGGCCAGGAGATCGTGAACGTCGACCCGCGCACGGTCGCCGTCGACGGCCCGGTCTACGACCGCCCGGTCGCGTACCCCACCTGGATCGACGCACTGCAGGCGGACACCGCCGCTTCGCTCGACCGTCCGGCTGATGGCCCCGCCCTGAAGGCGCAGTTCCTCAGCCTGCTCGGCTCGCCGAACCTGGCGTCGAAGAACTGGGTCACGAACCAGTACGACACCTACGTGCTCGGCAACACCGCACTGTCCTTCCCGGACGACGGCGGCATGATCCGCGTCGACGAGGAAACGGGGCTCGGCGTCGCCATCGCCACCGACGCGAACGGCCGCTACTGCCAGCTCGACCCGAAGCAGGGCGCCCGCCTGGCCCTGGCCGAGGCGTACCGCAACGTCGCCGTCACCGGTGCCGTCCCCGCCGCCGTCACCGACTGCCTGAACTTCGGCTCCCCCGAGAACCCCGAGGTCATGTGGCAGTTCTCCGAGGCGGTCGAGGGGCTGGCCGACGGCTGCATGGAGCTCGGCATCCCGGTCACAGGCGGGAACGTGTCGTTCTACAACCAGACCGGCTCGACCCCGATCCACCCGACGCCCGTCGTCGGTGTGCTCGGCATCATCGACGACGTCGCCAAGCGCGTGCCGTCGGGATGGCAGGACGACGGCCACAACATCTACCTGCTCGGCACCACGAGCCTCGAGCTCGACGGCTCCGCCTGGGCCGGCACCGTGCACGGGCACCTCGGCGGGCGTCCGCCGGCGGTCGACCTCGAGCGCGAGAAGGCCCTCGCCGAGCTGCTGTACGCGGCGTCCGGCGAGCAGCTGCTCACCAGCGCGCACGACCTGGCGGACGGCGGCCTCGGCCAGTCGCTCGCCGAGTCGGTGCTCCGGTTCGGCATCGGTGCCCGCGTGGTCCTCGACGAACTCGAGACCCGCGACGGCATCGACACCGCGACGGCGCTGTTCTCCGAGTCGACCGGTCGCGTCATCGTGACCGTCCGCCGCGAGGACGACGTGCGGTTCCAGGGCATGTGCGACGGCCGGGGCTTCCCGGTGCTGCGCATCGGTGTGACCGACGCGACGTCGAGCACGCTCGAGGTCCAGGGCGCGTTCGAGGCCACGGTCGACGAGCTGCGCGGCACACACGCCGCGACGCTGCCGGCCCGCTTCGGCGACGTGATCGTCGAGGACGTCACCGAGGGGTACGTCGGCCGCGGGCCGCTCGACTCCGACGGTGCCTTTTCGCCGCGCACCGACGCCTAGGCCCGGGTCGCGGATGCCGATCGTCACCCTGCCCTTCGCCGAGCTCGTCGACCGGTTCGGCCCCGTGCCGGACGGCGTCGAGCTGGACGTCTGGGACGTCGAGTCGCCGTACGGTCGCCCGGACGACGTCGCGATCACCTTCCTGCCGTTCTACTTCGAGGGGCGGCACCGCTGGCAGTTCGTGCACGACCTGCCCGAGCTGCAGCTGCTGCAGCTGCCGAGCGCCGGGTACGAGCACGCGATCCCGCACGTGCCCGGGCACGCGCAGCTGGCGAACGGTCGGGGCATCCACGACGACGAGACCGCCGAGCTCGCGGTCGGCCTCGCGCTGACCTCACTCCGTGAGATCTCGGCGTTCCAGGTCGACCGTGCCAACGGCGTCTGGGACGCCCGCGAGACCCGATCGCTCGCCGACCGCCGGGTGACCGTCGTCGGCTACGGGGCGATCGGGTCCGCGATCGCCACCCGGTTCGAGGCGTTCCGCACCGAGGTGACGGTGGTCGCCCGGACCGCTCGCGAGCAGGACGGCCGGCACGTGCACGCGTTCGGCGAGCTGCCCGAGCTCGCCCCGACGACCGACGTGCTCGTGCTCATCGCACCGCTCACCGCCGAGACCGAACGCCTGGTCGACGCGGAGCTGCTCGCGGCACTGCCGGACGGCGCCCTCGTGGTGAACGTGGCGCGCGGCAAGGTCGTCGACACCGACGCCCTGGTCGCCGAGCTGCGGTCGGAGCGGCTGTTCGCGGCCCTCGACGTCACCGACCCGGAGCCCCTGCCCGCCGGACACCCGCTGTGGACGACGCCGAACACCGTGCTCACCCCGCACGTCGGCGGCAACACCGACCTGAGCGTGCCGCGGTCGATCGCACTGATGCGCAAGCAGGTCGCGGCGCTGGCCGAGGGTCGCCCGTTCGAGAACCTGATCGAGTTCTAGCGAGCGGAACCGCGGCGTCACTCGAGTCGCAGCGCCATCCCCAGGCTCGGCGCGACGTCGTCGAACCCGAGGGACCGGTAGAGCCGCTGCCCCGGCGGGTCGCCGACGAGCGTGACGTACGCACCCGCTGGCGCCCGGTCACGGATGTCCGCCAGCAACCACTCGACGACCCGGCGACCGAGCCCCCGTCGCTGGTGCACGGGATCGGTGGCGATGTCGGCGATGTGGAAGTACCACCCGCCGTCGCCGATCGTGCGACCCATCGCGACGGGCGTGCCGTGCTCGTCGACCACGTGGCACGCCGACCAGCTGCCGGCGATCGCTCCGGCACCCTGGGCGGGGTCCTTCGGGGACAGACCGGATTCCCGGCGCAGCCGCAGGTAGTCCTCGAGCGGCGGCGGACCGACGACGATGCGGTACTCGGGCTGTTCCGTGGCGGAGGTCATGGTCAGAGCGGGACGACGCAGGTGGGGGTGCCGACCGGGATCTGCGCGACGGCTTCGCCGGGCATGCCCTCGGCGTCGAGCGGCAGCACGGCCACCGCGTCGGACATCTGGTTCGCCACCAGGACGAACCCGGGCACCCGCGCGAAGTGCCGCGGCCAGGCGCCACCGCAGGGCACCGACCCGACGAGGGCGAGCCCGCCGTCGCGCGCGTCGAGCACCACGAGCAGGTCACGCCCGCGCACCGCCACGTAGACGCGGCCGGCCTCGTCGACCTCGATGTGGCTGAGCAGCGACTCCCCCACGGCACCGTCGAACGTCGGCACGGCGACGATCGTCACGAGCGAGCCGGAGTCGTCGCGGCGCAGGCGGTGCACGCGGCCGTCGAGCTCACCGGCGACGAGCAGGTCACCGTCGATCCAAGCCATGTGCCGCGGTCCGGTACCGGGTGCCACGCGGTGCACGCGCAGCGCCTCGACGCCGGGGACCCCGTCCGCCGTGACGGTGATGCGGAACTCGTGCAGGGCGTCCCCGCCGAGGTCGGCGACCAGGACCGTGCCGTCGGGAGTGGCGATCGACTGGTGCGCGTGCGGGCCGTCCTGACGCTCCTCGTCGGGACCGGTGGCGTCGGGCAGCACCGCGACCGCCACCGCTTCGGCCGGCACCGAGCGCTGGTCGGCCTCGCCGTGCAGCACCACGCCGTCGCTGGCGGTCACCGAGGCGGCGTGCGACTCGGCCGCGGCGAGGGAGATCGCCGTGACCGTGCCGGAGACGTAGTTCGTGACGACGAGCACGCCCGAGGGGTCGACCCGGACGTGGCACGGGGCGTCACCGCCGGCGGGGGCGTCCCACAGGTGCTCGAGTGCGCCGCCGTGCAGCCGGAAGGCCGACACGGCACCGTCGTTCGTCTCGGAGACCGCGTACACCCGGTCGCCCGAGACCGCCAGGAACGAGGGGTCGTCGAGCACCGCGACGGTCCGGGGCGCCGCGGCTCCGACCGGTCCGCCGTCGACCAGCGAGATGCCGGTGGCGTTGCCGCCGCCCGTCGCCGTGTAGGAGCCGATGAGCAGCGTCGGCAGTTCGGCGCTCATTCGTCGCGGCCCGCGATGCGCTCGTGGTGGTGGATGACCTCGGCGACGATGAAGTTGAGGAACTTCTCGGCGAAGGCCGGGTCGAGGTGGGAGTCGGCGGCGAGCGACCGGAGCCGTGCGACCTGGGTCCGTTCGCGGTCCGGGTCGGCGGCCGGCATGCCCGATTCGGCCTTCAGGTGCCCCACGCGCTGCGTGTACTTGAAGCGCTCCGCGAGCATGTGGATGACGGCGGCGTCGATGTTGTCGATGCTCTGCCGGATGCTCCGCAGTTCGGCGACGGCCGTCGCGTCGGCACTCGCGTCGGCGCGCGTGTCAGAGGTTGCGTCGGCCTCGGGCGGGGTGACGTCGTCGTTCATGATCCGAGCCTACTGGCGGACGTGCAGCGGAACCCGGCCCGCTCCTGCGAGAATGTGCACATGTCGGTCCTGCTGGTGATCTCGGGTGTCTGTGCGGTCCTCGCGGGCCTCGTCCACGTGTACATCTTCTTCCTCGAATCGGTCATCTGGACCAGTCCGCAAGCGCGCCGGATCTTCGGCATCGCTTCCGAGACAGAAGCGGTGGCGACCCGCTCGCTCGCCTTCAACCAGGGCTTCTACAACCTCTTCCTGGCGATCGGCGCGATCCTCGGCGTCGTGCTCGTGCTCGCGGGCAACACCGTGAGCGGCTGGACCCTCGTGGTGTTCTCGACCGCGAGCATGCTCGGTGCCGCGGTGATCCTGCTCGGCTCGGGTCGCAAGTACGTCAACTCCGCCTTCAAGCAGGGCACGCTCCCCCTCATCGCGCTGCTCTTCGCGCTGCTGGGCTCCACCGTCGGCGTCTAGCCCCGCTTCCCTCCCCGAACTGCGAAAGCGACAGGGTGCCACCGAACATCGGCGGCACCCTGTCGCTTTCGCGGTCCTGACCAGCGGAACCGGCCAGCGCTGACCAGCACCGGCCAGCAGCAACGACCAGCCCTAGCCGAGCTTCTCCTCGAACTGCGCCGGCAGCTCGTCGAGCGCCCACTCGATCGCGGCCGTGGTGCCCATCGAGAACGCGGACGACACGTCCTTGTCGTCGAAGACGATCGCGTGCCCGGCCTCGACCGACGGCACCTTCTGGAACAGCTTGTTCGACGAGGCCTCTGACGCGTCGACGTAGATCGGCAGGATCAGCGTCAGGTCGGCGTCGAGCAGGTCGAGGTTCTCGTCCGACAGGTGCACGGAGAACTCCTTGCCGGCCTGCTCGTCGATGGCCTTCGGGATCTCGAAGCCCAGGTTCCGCATGAAGGTCGAACGGCTGTCGGTGGAGGCGTACGCTCCGAAGCCCTCGGAGCTGTAGGCCCCGACGACGGCCGTCTTGCCCTCGAAGTCCGGGTGCGCCTTGCGTGCTGCGGCGTAGGCGTCGTCGAGGCCGGAGAGCAGCTTCTTGCCCTCGGACTCCTTGCCGAGCGCCTTCGCGATCATGGTCGTCTGCTGCTCGGTCGAGGCGAGGTAGTTCTCGCCGCCCTTCGGGATCGCCACGGTCGGCGCGATCGCGGAGAGCTTGTCGTACCGCTCCTTGTCGCCCGAGGACTTCACGTCGAGGATCACGTCGGGGTCGAGCTTGAGGATGTCCTCGTAGCTCGGCTCGAGCGTCTGGATGATCTTCGGGGACTTGTCGTACGCGCCCTTGAGCCAGGGACCGACACCGTCGCCGCCGAAGGCGAGCCAGTCGCTCGCACCGACCGGCTGGACACCGAGCTCGAGCGCGGTCTCGGCGTCGCCCCACCCGAGCGCGACGACGCGCTTCGGTGCCGACTCGATGGTGGTGGTGCCGAGACCGGTCGTGATCGAGACCGGGAACGCGGCGTCGGACGACCCCGACGACGCCGAGTCGGTCGAGGAGCCGGAGCCGGACGCGCAGCCGGCGAGGACGAGGGACGCTGCGACGACGGCGCCGGCTGCGGCGAGCACGCGTCGGAGACGCAAGGGAGAACGGTTCACGAAGGGTAGCCTAACCTAACGGGGTGCTCAGGAACACGGCTGGCTAGGCTGGGTGACCGTGGCGTTCACCGATCCAGGCCGCACGCACCTCGCGGTGCTCGGCTCCCCCATCGCGCACTCGCTCTCGCCCACGCTCCACGCTGCGGCCTACGACGCGCTCGACCTGGCCTTCACGTACGGGAGGCACGAGGTCGCGTCCGGCGAGCTCGCCGCGTTCGTCGCGGGGCTGGGTCCGGAATGGCGTGGGCTGAGCCTCACGATGCCGCTCAAGCGCGAGGTCCTGCCGCTGCTCGACCGCACGACCCCGCTCGTCGACGAGCTCGGGGTCGCCAACACGGTCGCGTTCCGCCACGAGGGCTCCGCGATCGTCCGAGCCGGCGCGAACACCGACGTGCAGGGGCTCGTCCGCCCGGTCGAGGCACTCGGACATCTGCCCGGCGAGGCCACGATCCTCGGCGGCGGAGCCACCGCGGCGAGCGCGCTGACCGCTGCCGTGCGGCTCGGGGCGTCGCTCGTCCGGGTGTTCGTCCGCGACACTGCGAAGACGCACACGCTCGTCGACCTGGCCGTCCGGCTCGGTGTGACGCTTGAGGTGCACCCCCTGACCGAACTCGCCGGCACGCACCACGGGTTCGTCCTCTCGACGCTGCCGGGCGGTGCCGCCGACCCGCTCGAGTTCCGTCCGTCGGGGCCGGACGCCGTCCTGTTCGACGTCGCCTACGAACCGTGGCCCACCGCGGTCGCCAGCCGCTGGACCGACGCCGGGGGCCGGGTGCTGAACGGCCTCGACATGCTCACCGAGCAGGCGATCGGGCAGATCCGGTTCTTCCTGACCGGTGACGAAGACGAGCTGCTCCCCGACGAAGCCGGGGTCCGACGGGCGATGCGCACCGCGGTCGGCCTGCCCGCCGTCATCGGCCGCTAGTCCCGGGGGCAGCGACGCCGCCGATACCGAGGACGACGTCGGTCAGGCAACCACGCCGTCCACGTAGAACCAGCGGCCCTGCTCGCGGACGAAGTCGCTCGTCTCCTCGAGCGTGCCGCGCTCGTCGTCGGAACGCCACCACGCGCGGAACGTGACGGTGCCGTGGGAGTCGAACGGGCCTCCCGAGGTGGTCGCCAGCACGTCCAACCGGGTCCAGCGCTGGGACGGGTCCAACTCGAGACCCGCCGGGCGGGTGCGCGGGTGCCAGGTCAGCAACAGGTACTCCGGCAGGCCCAGCGCGAACGCGCTGAAGCGGGAGCGCATGAGCCGTTCCGCGGTCGGCGCCACGGCCCCGGCGTGCAGGGGACCGCAGCACTCGCCGTAGGGGTTGCCGCTCAGGCAGGGGCAGCGCGTCGCGTCGGTGACCACCGGCGGAACGCTAGTCGACGATGGACAGCGTGACGGTGATGTTGCCGCGGGTCGCGTTCGAGTACGGGCAGATCTCGTGTGCACGCTCGGCCAGGCGCTGCCGCTGCTCCTGCGGGGCGTTCGGGGCGTAGACGTCGAGCTCCACGGCGAGGCCGAAGGCGCCGTTGCCGGTGCCGCCGATGCCGACCTCGGCGGAGACCTCGGCGCCGGTGGTGTCGAGGTCGAGCTCCTTGCCGGCGGCGTGCAGGGCACCCAGGAAGCACGCGGCGTACCCGGCGGCGAAGAGCTGCTCGGGGTTGGTGCCCTCTCCACTGCCGCCCATCTCCTTGGGCGGGCGGGTGTCGAGGTCGAGCCGGTCGTCCTCGCTGCGGACGTGCCCGTCGCGGCCGCCTCCGGTGGCGTGGGCAGCGGCGGTGTAGACGATGTCGAGACTCATGGTCCGAGGTCACCGTGCTCGCCTGGACGAATCCTGAGCGGCACCACCACGTCGCGGGTGCGGTGGCTCCGGGCGGGGAGCGCTCGGGCGTGTCCGGGCGGGCCGGCGGCGGGCGCGAGCGCGTCGCTTGGTGAGCAGAAGATGTCGAGTCCCTCGCCCGCACCCGACCATCCCTGCTCACTGAACGGGCGTCGCGGGCGTCGGCGCGACCGAGCGAGCACGGACACCGCGCGCCGGGTAGACATGATGAGTGTTCAAGATCGGGTGGCAGGTGTTCCGCGAGCGTCTCCCCGCGCTCGTCAGCCCGCAACGCCGCCGACGCATCCTGCTCGTCGGCATCATCGGGGTGGTGGTGGCGCTCGTCGGGTTGCTGGTGCTCGCGCTGACCACGGACGTGTTCGACGCCACACCTCTCCCATCGGCCGGAGCGGTCGTCGTCGGCCTGCTCCTGTCCGTGGGCTTCGGGTGCCTCGCAGCCGCCTGCGTCCCGTCCGGGCCGAAGGGGTGGGCGATCGCGCCGATCCCCGGCATCGGGTGGCGCACGCAGGAGGCGGTCGCCCGGTACTACCGCCGCAACCCGCCCCCGGTCGACCCGAAGCACCGCGACGCCGTCCTCGACCGCCTGCCGGAGACCCGCGACCTGCTCGTCCGCTCGGCGCTCGGCGGCCTCCTGATCCTGACCGGGTGCGCGGCCGCCCTGCTCGCCGTGGTGATCGTCGACGTCGCCGCGATCTCGGCTGGTACCGGCCTGCCCCGGTTGCCGTGGTTCTGGTTCTTCCTGGGCATCACCGGGTCGGCCACGGGGATCGGAGGACTGCGCACCCTCGGCCGCCAGGAGCAGCTCCGGGTCGAGGCCGAAGCGCTCCCGCCGCTCCCCCCGTCCTTGCCACCCCGCGGCCGTCCCGGCGCACGGAGCGGCAGCAAGCTCGCCCTGCCGGAGGAGTGACCCGTGTTCACGCTCGGCTGGCAGGTCTTCCGCCGGCACGTCACGGACGTGCTGGATCCGGCACGCGTCCGTCGTGCCGCCCTGTGGTCCGGCATCGCAGCGGTCGTCGCGCTGGTCGGCATGGTCGTCCTGGAGGCCCGGGTCGACTGGACGGGGACCACCCCGGTCCGCAGCGTGGTCGCGATGGTGCTGCTGGCGCTCGGCGTCGGACTGCTCACCTTCGCGTGCATCCCGACGTGGCGGCCGCCGGACCCCTCGACCACGATCAACGGTCGACAGGTGCGACCCTCGTGGCAGCTCGCCGCGCGAGGCGCCACGCAGCTGTACGTGCAGCGTCGTCCGGTGCCGGTCCTGCCGGAACACCGCGACATCGTCCGCACCGACACGGTCCTGCTGCGGCGCGGCATGATCGGCATGCTCGCCCGGGTCGCCCCGGTGGTCGCAGCCGGTGTCGCCGCCGTCCTCGCGGCGTTCATCCTCGGGAACGCGAGGTGGTTCCACGTGCTGTGGATGGCGAGCTACGTGCTCGTGCTGTCGGAGTACGTCGTCCGCCTCGGCCGCTCCGAACGAGCCCGCCTGGCCGCCGAGTCCCTCGAGCCCGAGCCCGCCCCCGAGACGCCCGCACGCCCCACTTCGTGAGCAGAAGCGGTCGAGTTGCTGTGGGGCACTCGACCATTCCTGCTCACGAAGCGTGAACGCCGCACCCCGACGCGCACCACTGTCGGCGGCGGCGGGCACACTGGGCGCATGTGTGGAAGGTTCGTCGTCTCCGACACCACGGCCGATCTGTTGCCCGAGCTCATGGGCGAGCTCGCCGCCCGGACCGAGCACGTCGACGAGGACACCGGCGAGGTGCAGCCCGGCCTCGCCCCGAGCTGGAACGTCGCCCCGACCGACCCGGTGTACGCCGTCCGTCAGCGGCACGGCGAACGGGAACTGCCGCAGATCAGCTGGGGCTTCGTGCCGAGCTGGGCGAAGGACTTCCAGAAGCAGCGCCCGAAGCCGATCAACGCCCGCATCGAGACGGTCGCGACGAGCGGCATGTTCAAGCGCGCCTTCGCCACGAACCGCTGCATCGTCCCGGCACAGGGGTACTACGAGTGGGTGGTGCGCGAGGACGGCAAGGAACCCCACTTCGTGCACGAACCCGGCGGCGCCCTGGCGATGGCCGGCGTCGTGAGCGCCTGGCCCGACCCCACGAAGCCCGAGGGCGACCCGGACAAGTGGCGGCTGTCGCTCGCGATCATCACCCGTGACGCCCACGTCGCCCCCGGCGAGGTCCACGACCGCATGCCGGCGTTCCTGACGCCCGACGGCTACGACGACTGGCTCGGCGGCGACCTGCACGCCGACGACCTGCTGGCCCTGCTCGACCACGAGTCGCTGACGGTGGCCGCGGGCCTTGCGCAGTACGAGGTCTCCCGCACGGTGAACAGCGTGCGGAACGACGGACCGCAGCTCATCGCGCCCGTCGCGTAGGCGGTCGCGCCCCGCGCGCAGACAGGAGGCCCGGATCACCGCAGCGGGTCTGCTGCGGTGATCCGGGCCTCCAGTCCGGTGCCCTGTTACGGACGTGCGGTGCGGCGGATGCCCGGCGCGACGCGGACCGCGATCCGTCGTCGGGTCACCAGGAGCACGCCCGCCAACATGAGCGCGAGTGCCGCGAGCCCGAGGCCGACCAGGCCGGTCACGCCCGTGAAGGCGAGCTCGGTGCCGTGCACGATCGCGGCGAGCCCGGTCGGGAACGTGACCGTTACGGTCGCAGTGACCGTCTGTCCCGCACTGTCGGTGACCACGTAACCGACGAAGGTGGTTCCGGTGAAGCCTTCCTGCGGGGTGAAGACGACCCGGCCGTCGCGGATGGTCCACGTGCCCTGGTCGGCGACGACCACGCGGTCGGTCGGCGTGCCGGACTCGGGGTGGAGCAGGTGCAGCGTGCCCGACTCGAACGTGGCGCCGCCGGTGGCGGAGTCGTTGTCGAGCGGATCCACGACGACCCGGTGTCCGACGATCCCGGTGGCCGAGTCGTCGGTGGCGACGGCCGCGGCGACCACGGTCATGGTCGCGGTGGCGGTGGCCGTCTGCCCCGAGGCGTCCGTCACCGTGTAGGTGAAGGTGTCCTTCCCGGTGAAGCCTGCGGCCGGCGTGTAGACGTACGCGCCGTTCCGCTCGATCGTCACGGTGCCGTGGGCGGGCTTCCGGGCCACGGCGGCGGTGAGGCCGGTGCCCTGGTCGTCGACGAGCAGGCCGTGGCGGGCGTCGCGGGCGACGGGGGTGCCGGCCACGGTGCGACCGGTGTCGTCCCCGGCGGCGATGCCGACCCGGACGGTGACGGTCGCGCCGATCTGCTGGCCCATCGAGTCCTGCGCGCGGTAGGTGACGGTGTCGGTGCCCGAGAAGCCCTTCGCCGGGGTGTAGACGAACGTGCCGTCGGCGGCGATCGAGGCCTTCCCGTGGCGGGCGGTCCCCGCCGTGACGACCGTCAGGGCATCACCGTGGTCGTTGCCGAGCACGCCGGGGCCGGCGACGCGGACGGTCGTGCCGGCCGTGGTCGTCGCCCTGTCGTCCTTCGCGGCCGGGGTGACGTCGATCACGACGAGCGCGAACGCCGCGGTGCCGGCGCTGTCGTTGGCCGAGTAGGTGAACCAGTCACGTCCCGACCAGTTCGACGTCGGCTCGTAGACGTACGAGCCGTCCTTCTCGAGCGCCAGCGCGCCGTGCAGCGGCTTCGTCTCCATCGCCGCCCACAGCCCACGACCGGAGTCGCCGACCAGCACGCCCCTGTCGGCGGACATGCGCATCGAGCGGTTCGTCGACATGGTGTGCCAGTGGTCGACGGCGGCGACCCCGACGACGACCGTGACCGTCGCGGTCGAGGTCCGTCCGGCGCCGTCGGTCACCGTGTACTCGAACGTGTCCGCGCCGGAGAAGCCCTTCTCCGGGGTGTAGACGAGCGAGCCGGGCTCGGTGCCCTCGGTCACGGTGCCGTGCTCGGCGCGGCCGTGCGCAGTGACGGCGAGGCCGGTGCCGTGGTCGTTGCCGGTCAGGGTCGCGCCGCTGATCGGCAGCGCGGTGTTCGCCGCGGTGCGCAGGGCGTCGGCGACCGCGGTCGGCGTGACGGTCACGGTGACGGTCGCCGTCGCGGTACCACCGGTCGGGTCGGTCACCGTGTAGGTGAACGTGTCCGTGCCGGAGAACCCCTCGGCGGGCGTGTACGTGACGTTGCCGGGGGTGGTCGTGCTGCCGCCCGTCGCGCCGCCGGTGATCGTGGCGGTGCCGTGGCCGGGCTTCGAGACCGCGGTGACGGCGAGCTTCGTGCCCGAGTCGTTGCCGGTGACGGCGACGTCGACCGGGGTCGCGGCGCTCGTCGTCGCGGTGTCCGCGGCGGCCTTCGGGGCGACGACGATCGTCACGGTGCCCGTGGCGGGCGTGCCGGAGCCGTCGGTGACCGTGTAGTCGAACCCGTCCGGGCCGGAGTAGCCCGGCTCGGGCTTGTACGTGTACGACCCGTCCTTGCCGACCTCCACGTCACCGTGCCCGGGCTTGGTGTGGTCGGTGACCGCCAGGTCGGTGCCCTTCGCGCCGTCGAGCAGACCGGTGCCGGCCGGCACGGTCGTGAGGGTGTCGGCCTCGGCGGACGTCGATCCGCCGCCGGCGACCGGGGTGACGGTGACCGTCACGGTGCCGGTGTTCGTGTTCCCCGACGGGTCCGTCACCGTGTACGTGACGGTGTCCGTGCCGGAGAAGCCGTCCTTCGGCGTGTACGTGATCGTGCCGTCGTCGTTGCGGGTGGCGGTGCCGTTCTTCCCGTCGGTGACGGACACGACGGTCAGGCCGGTGCCGTGGTCGTTGCCCGTCAGGGCGCCGGAGGTGACCGTGGTGCTGCCACCCGCCGCGACCGTGATGGTGTCGGGCTCCGTGCCGGGGCGGACCGTGATGGTGACGGTGCCGGTGGTGGTGCGCCCGGAGGGGTCGGTCGCCGTGTAGGTGAAGGTGTCCGTGCCCGAGAAGCCGTCCTTCGGCGTGTACGTGTACGAGCCGTTCGCGGCGAGCTCGACCGTGCCGTGTGCGGGCTGCTGGTCGACGGCCGCGGTCAGGCCGGTGCCCCGGTCGTTCGCGAGCACGCCGTCGCCCTTCGCGACGGTCAGCGTCGAGCCGGCCGTGGCGGTGGCGGTGTCGGCCGTGGCGCGGGGGCCGACGACGACCGTGACCGTGCCGGTGGTGGAGCGGCCTGCGGCGTCGGTCACCGTGTAGGTGAAGGTGTCCGTGCCGGAGAAGCCGGACGCCGGCGTGTAGACGACCCGGCCGGTGGCCTGGTCCAGCACGACGGTGCCGGTGCCCGTGCTGCCGTCGGTGCCGGTGCCGGTGCCGGTGCCGGTGCCGTCGGCGCCGGTGCCGCTGCCGCTGCCGGCGGTGACGCCGGTCAGGGTGAGCCCGGCGCCCTGGTCGTTGCCGGTCAGCGCGGCCGGAGCGATGGACAGCGCCTCGCCGGCCTTGGTCGAGACCGTGTCACCGGTCGCGACGGGCCGCACCGTGATCGTGACGGTCGCCGCACCGGTGGTGACACCGCTGCCGTCGGTCACCGTGTAGGTGAACGAGTCGGTGCCGGAGAACCCGGCGGTCGGCGTGTACTCGACCGCGCCGTCGGTGGCGACCACGGCGGTGCCGTGCGTCGGACCGGTCGCGATCGTGGTGCCGAGGTCGGACCCTCGGTCGTTGCCCTGCACGTCGATCGTCACCGGGGTACGGGCGTTCGTCGACGCGGTGTCGGCACCGATCGTCGGGTTCACGGTGATGGTGACGGTCGCGGTGCTCGGCGAACCGGAGCCGTCGACCGCCGTGTACGTGAACGCGTCGGGGCCGGAGTACCCCTCGGCCGGCGTGTACGTGAACGTGCCGGTGGCTTTGTCGAGCGTCAGCGCACCGTGCGAGGGGGTCGTGTTCGACGCCACGGTGAGCCCGGTGCCGGAGTCGTTGCCGAGCACGCCCGTCGCGCGGGTGCCGGCGGTGGCCGTGCCGCCCGCGGCGACCTTGACGGTGTCGTCCTGTGCGGCCGGGGCGACCTGCACGGTGACGGTGACGGTGTCGGTCCCGCCGCTGCCGTCGGTCACCGTGTACGTGAACGAGTCCGTGCCGGAGAACCCGGCCGACGGGGTGTACGAGTACGAGCCGTCCGGACGCACCGTCGCCGAGCCGTGGGCGGGGGTGCGGTTGCCGGTGACCGTCAGGCCGGTGCCCAGGTCGTTCGCCAGCACGTTGCCGGTCGCCGTGGCCCCGGCCGTCGCGGTGACGGCATCGGCCGTCGCGGTGGGCAGCACGGTGAGCCGCACCGTCGCGGTGACGGTCGCGCCGGCGCCGTCCTTCGCGGTGTACGTGAACGAGTCCGGACCGGAGTACCCCTTCTCGGCGCCGTAGGAGAACGAACCGTCGGCGGCGATCTTGACCAGACCGTGCGACGGCTGGCCGTGGCCGGTCAGCGTCAGGTCCGACCCGCGGTCGTTCGTCAGGACCCCGTCCGAGGCGGTGACCTTCAGCACGGTGCCCGCGTGCACGCTGTACGCGTCGTCGGAGCCCTTCGGGGCGACGGTGACGGTCACGGTGCTGGTCGAGGTCTGCCCCGACGAGTCCTTCGCCGTGTACTGGAACGTGTCCGAGCCGGAGAACCCGCCGGCCGGGGTGTAGGTGTACGAGCCGTCGGCGGCGACCGTGGCGGTGCCGTGCGCCGGCGTGGTGTTCGAGACGACGGACAGGCCGGTGCCGCGGTCGTTCGCGAGCACACCCGAGGCAGCCGGCACCGACAGCGCCGTGCCCGTGGGGGTCGTGGCGGTGTCGCTGCTGGTGGTGACGTGCGTGGCCTTCAGCGTGTTCGTGAAGGTGACCAGGACGTCGGTGCCGTCCGCGGTGGTGGCTGCCGGGAACGTGAAGGTCCCCGTCGAGCCGGTACCGCCGGCGACGGTCGTGCCGGTCGTCTGGTCGACCGCCTTCCACGTCGTGTCGTAGTTCGCCAGGTCGGTGGTACCCGCGGCGGTCTGCTTGACCGTGTAGTCCTTGTTCGGCGTGGTCAGGACGGCGCCGGCCTTCTGCGCCTGCACGCCGGTGGCGGATCCGCTGGTCGTGCCGGCGCTGCCCGGCTTGGTGGTGTCGATGCCGCCACCGCTGATGGCCAGGGCGAACTGGTCGCCGCTGTTCCAGCGCTGGTCGACGCTCGCGGCACCGGTCACGGTGTCGGCGTAGTTGCAGCTCGCCAGGTCGGACGCGGCGAAGTCGCCGGCGATCCGGAAGTTGCGGACTTCCTTGCCCGAGGTCGGGTCGAGCTGGTAGATCGTCGTGACGGTGCTGTTCGTCGGGGTGTTCGAGACGTAGAGGTAGCCGTCCGACGAGAACGCGATGCCGGGGCTGTTCGTGCCGGCGGGCAGGGTGGCGATCGCGCTGGTGGTCATGGCAGTCGTACCCGAGGCCGTGGGGACGGCGTCGGTGTTGACCCGGTACACGGTGTCCGACGCGACGACGAAGAACAGACCGCGCGAGCTGAACGCGAAGTCGCCGTTGCCGTCCTTCAGGCCGTCGATCTGGCCGACCTGCCCGAGGTACTTGCCGCTCTTCGGGTCGTACGCCCCGAGCCAGCCCTTGTTCGAGCCGTAGTAGTAGATGCCCGTCACCGGGTTGACCGCGCCGCGGATCACCGAGCGGACGGACTCCGTCGCGACCGGGGCCGACGCGACGCCGGTCTTCGGGTCGAACTGCCGCAGGGTCGCGGTCTGGTTGTTCGACGCCGCGAACATCGAGACGCCCTCGCGCGAGATGCCGAGACCGTTGTTCGCGCCGGTGCCGAGGTTCGTGACGTCGGCGGTCGTGCCCCGCGAGGCTCCCGTGCTGATGTCGACCGCGACGACCTTGCCGGTGCCGTCGATCGCGTAGAGCGTCTCCTGCGGGGTGCAGACCAGGGCGCCGTCCTTGGTGGCGCTGACCGCCGAGGCCGGCGCAGCCGCGACGACGGCCGAGGTCGCGGTGAGACCGGTGCCCACCAGGAGTGCGGCTCCGAGCACGGCGACGGCGCGCAGGCCGGGTCGACGGGTGGCACGGGTGCCGGCAGGACGGTCGGGACCGTCGGTGGGCACAGCGGTGCCCGGGTTCGTACGCTGCATGATCACTTTCGGGTCGAGACGATGCGGGCGCCGAACCGGCCGGAGGATCAGGGAGAACGGTGGACGGCGCCAGGTTGATCCTGGCAGTTCCCCGAGTCGCATCGGGGACAATTCCGGTCCCCAATTGGGGGGACCACTCGTTCTGGGGGTACGGCCGGAACAGCGGCGCGCCACCTCGTGCGCACACGACGAACCCCCGCCGGCATGCCGGCGGGGGTTCGAGGATCAGCGAGCGATCAGCAGTGGATCAGGCGGTCGGACGGATCACGTCCGGCAGCAGCACGTGCAGACGCTCGGCCAGCCGCGACTTGGCTTCGTCAAGGGAGCGGAAGTCCCCGACGTACTCGCCGAACGTGTCGGCGACGAAGAAGTGGGTGCCCTGCCGGTCGACGGTGCCGCCGTAGTAGCCGCCGTAGTTCGCGACCCACAGACCGGTGTCGGCCTGCGCCCACGAGATCCGGACGGGGGATGCCTGCACGGGAGCCAGGACCTCGGCCTCGATCTCGGCGATGACCTCGATCGTCTGGGTGTCCAGGGTCACCTCGGCCTGCTGGCGGTGGGCGACGGTCGTGCTCATGGTCCTGCTCCTTCGTGCTGTGCTGCGTACTGGGTGGTGCCGGTGGTTCCGGGTGGTGCGGGCGTCGCGGTCGACGCCGGTGGTCCTGGTGGGAGCTGTCGTCACTCGACCGGCCGGATGACCGGCGGGAGCATCACGTGCAGCTGGTCCTCGAGCTTCGTCTGCGCCTCTTCGAGGGAGGCGAACTCGCCGACGACGAGCCCGAAGGTGTCGGAGGCGACGTACCGGTCGTCACGCTTGTCGACGCTGCCGCCGAAGTACCCGCCGTAGCCGGCGATCCACTCGCCCTGGTCTTCCTGCACCCAGGTGACCTTGGCCCGCTTCGGACGCGACGCGAGCGCTGCGTCGGCTTCGAGGATCGCGATGGTGTCCACGGTGTCGGTGTCGAGGGTGACCTCGGCCTGCGTCGCGTTGTTCACGGTGATGCTCATGTCGCTCTCCTTCACGATCCGGGGTACATCTGCTGACACGAGAACGCTACGAGAAGCGCCGAGGGGATCGCCAGCGAGGCCCGTGGATTCACGGGTTCCGTCAATGCCCTTCATCGGGCTGCCCCGGATTTCCGGGGTGGTGTGACGCACTTCCGGGGTACAGCGCCAGGATCGGGGTACTCGTTTTCCGGATCGCCGCGATCGGGGGACGAGATGGTGCGGACACCTGCCTGGAGGCGCGACTCGCTAGCGTCGGCACGTGACCTCCGACAAGCCCCCCGTCGACGACCGCGCTCCGGCCACCTGGCGCAGCCGTCGGTTCGCGACGGGGCTGGCGATCGCCTACGGCGTCGCCCTGGTGCTCGTCGGGTTCTGGGGCTCCCCCGTCGACGCTGCAGGGGGCCCGTGGCTCACCCGCGCCCTCGCGGCCGCGCACCGTCACGGCCTGCCACAGCGCATCGACTACGCCACCGTCGAGTCGCTGGCGAACGTGGCCTACTTCGTACCGCTCGGCCTGCTCGTCGTGCTGCTCGCCGGCGCCAGGTGGTGGTGGGCCGCCATCGCCGCGGGGCTCGTCGTCAGCGCGTGCATCGAGACCGGCCAGGCGCTGTTCCTGCCCGCCCGCACCGCGACCATCGACGACGTCGTCGCGAACGGCGTAGGGGCACTCCTGGGAGCCGTGGTGGGGGTGCTGCTGCTCAGCCGTGCGGCTCATCGCCGACGGTGACTACCGTTCACCGCATGAGCACACAGACGGATCCGTTGGAGCAACACGTCGCCGTGTTCGGAGGGAGCGGCAGCGGGAAGACCGTGCTGCTGTCGTCGTTCTACGGCGGCGCGCAGGAACCGAGCTTCCGCCGAACCAAGGGGTACGCCGTCCGGGCCGTGGACAAGGCGCAGGGTCGGAAGCTGCACCAGAACTACCTCGGCATGCGCGATTCAGAGTCGGCCCCGACGGCGAACCGCTTCGCCTCGACCGAGTACGTGTTCACGATCGAACCGACGGCCGATGCGGCGTCGAAGTCGAAGGTCCGGGGGAAGCCGAAGGCCGCGAAGACGCTCCGGGTCGTGTGGCACGACTACCCCGGTGAGTGGTTCGAGCAGGACCCGAGCTCCGCGGAAGAGGCGGAGCGGCGGGTCGAGACGTTCCGTTCGCTGCTCAGCGCCGATGTGGCGATCCTGATGGTGGACGGACAGCGCGTGGCGGAGCACCCGGGCGAAGAGGAACGGTACCTGAAGGCGTTGCTGACGGACTTCCACACCGGGCTGTCCGAGCTCCGCGACGACGTGCTGAACGGCGGGCGACGACTCGCCCGGTTCCCGCGGATCTGGGCGATCGGGCTGTCGAAGTCCGACCTGCTGCCGGACGTCGACGTCGAGCGGTTCCGCGAGCTGGTGCTCGGCAAGGCGGGCGGGGAGCTCGAGGAACTGCGGTCGGTCCTGCGGAGCTACGTCGAGGACCCGGACGCGCTCGACGTCGGTGAGGACTTCCTCCTGTTGTCGTCGGCGCGCTTCGAGCCCGGCAGGATCGACGTCGGGACACGCACCGGGGTCGACCTGCTCATGCCGATCACCGCCATGCTCCCCTTCGAGCGGTTCGCCAAGTGGGCCACGAACAAGCAGCGCGCCGTCGCCGTCGCCGAACAGCTCCTGCGGTTCGCCGGGCCGGTCCTGGGGTTCCTCGGGAGCAAGCGCCTCAAGCTCCCTACGCCGGTTGGCGCCTTGGTCGGGTTCGTCGCGGGCGAGGCCGGTCGACGCGGAACGAAGTTCGCTGCCGCGCGCGTGGCCAAGCTGAAGAAGGAGACGACGGCCGAGGCGGACTTCGTGACCGCCGTGCTGGAACGCTTCGCCGACGACCTCGACCGGGGTGTCGCGCAACGGATCCTCCGTCGGGGCGACGCGTGACGTTGATCTGGGCCACGCGTGGCCGGACCTGGGGCTTCCGTTTCCTGATGCCCGACGGGAGCGGGGTCGACCCGCTCCGGGCCTACGACGAGGCGTTCGACGGCGTGGGTGACGCGGCCGAGGTCCTTCGACACCAGGACGGGTCCGCGGCCCTGCGGTTCACCGACCCCGAGGGTCGGCGCGATCGTGCCGGTCGTCCGATCCCCCACGAGTTCGTGCTCTTCCCGCCGCTGAGCGAGCGCGTTCGCTCGATGGACGACGCCCTGACGGAAGTCTGGCCGCTGGTGCGTGACCGGTACGCCGCAGTGTGGGACCGGCCGACCCCGCCCGCTGCCTGACGTCAGATCTGGCGGGCGGACGCCGAGCACGACGAAGCCCCCGGAGCAGATGCTCCGGGGGCTTCGTTCAGTTCGTCGAGACTCAGACGGACTCGCGCTGGCGGCGGACCGAGCCGCGGACCAGCAGGAGGCCACCACCGAGGACGACTGCGCCGCCGGCGACCCACAGGGCCAGGGCGGAGACGGTCGAACCCGTGAAGGCCAGCGTGCCGTCGGTGCCGTCGCCAGCACCGGCGACCGGCACGGCAGCAGCGTCAGCCGGGGCGACGGTGAAGGCCGCGAAGCCGACGACGCCCGAGGTGGCGCCGGTGGCGGTCAGGTTGTAGGTGCCCGAGGCACCCTGGGGGAACGTGACGTTGACGTCGAGCGAGCCATCCGAGGCGGCCGTGTAGGTCTTCGAGACGGTCGTGGTCGGCAGCGCGCCGAGCGTGACCGCACCGGCACCGGTGACCTGGACGTTGACGGTCTCGTTGTCCTGGAAGGCGCCGGCCGTGAAGTTCACGGAAGCGGTGCCACCGGCGACGGCGGTGCCGGAGACGGAGACGTCGGAGTCAGGCGTGTAACCGGCGGCGTTGGCGACGGCCGGGGTGGCGAGCAGTGCGGCGCCAGCCAGCACCACCGCTGCGATGAGCTTCTTCATGAATGGTTCCCCTAAAGATCTGAATATCCAGACCCTGACACCCAGAGCCCGCTGTTCGCCGGTGGTTGACCCCAGCCACAGAAATGGCGGTTGTTATGGCGAAGTTGTCTCAATCTAGCGGACTTTCCCAGCTTGGTACCAGATCACGTGGATTTTGGTCATTGGTCGACGTGTGTTCACGACCGTGACCGTCCCGCCACGAAGCACCGTCTCCGGCCAGCCCTGACCCTCGGAATCGGAAACCCCAGATGAGAGCCGCTCAATCGCGGCGATGGAGCCGGCTGTGCGTCAGGTCAAGAGCCTTTGGCCTCGGACAGGTTTGCCTGCTGCCCCCCGGAGTGGGGGCGCGATCCGGTTCGCATTGTGGAGGTTCCGGCGTCACCCTGCGGCGAGCGGCTGCTCGCAGTCGAACGTGAGCGGCTCCGTCTTGGTCTGACGGACGCCAGGCGTGGAGGTCGCCTGCACGGGCGACTTCGCGAACTGCGTCTCACCGAGGAAGGCCACGCGGTAGGTCAAGCTCTCGCCCGGTGCGAGCAGCGTCTGCAGCTGGGCCACCGGGTGACCGCCGTCGGTCGCTGTCTGCACCGGAGTGGTCTTGCCGTCCTTCGTGGCGCCGAGGAAGATCGCGTCCCGCGGCGCGTACGCGGCGAGCAGGGTCTTGATCTTGCCCGGTTCGACGCCGAAGTCCCCACCGCCGGTGACGTACCGCGGCAGCCTGGTCGCGGCATCGGCTGGAGCCGTGTTCTTCAGGGTGATCTCGACGACGGACGTCGGGCGGCCGTCCTTCCGGCACACCGAACTGCCGACCGAGACGCTCTTGTCGAGGTAGTAGTCCATCTTCGCGCCGGTTCCGTCGTTCAGGTAGACGGCGAACTGGTTCGAGTCGACGCTCGCCGTCGGCAGCTCGCCGGAGACCGGAGTCCCGCTGATGCGGCGCTGCTCGGCTTCGTCGGCGCTCCACAGTCGCAGTCGCCCCTCGTCCGAGCTCTGCGTCAGCGCCGACACGAAGGCCTTCGCGTCGAACCCGCCCGACGAGACCTTGGCGAACACCGCGCTGGCGGCGGACGCGAAGAACGCGTCCTGCACGGCCGGGTCGGGGTACCTGGCGTACACATCGCTCAGCAGCAACTGGACCGCGTTGTCCGCGGTCAGGGTGTCGCCGGTCGGCAGCTGCACGGGGCCGGTCGCCCTGAGCAGGTAGCTCAGCGTCACGGGGTCGATCGCGAGCACGCCGTCGACCTGCTGCGCGAACCGCTGCTTCCACATCTCCCGCGCGAGCTCCGCCGACACGTCGAAGCGCGGCGTGAGCGTGACGTCCAGCATGTACTCGCCCGTGATGTCACCGTAGAGCCCACGCGTGTCGTCGGTCAGCGGCAGCACCGGCTTGTCGTAGGGTCCGAAGGACGATCCGGACGCTTGGCTTCCCAAGCTGATCGCACCGTCCTTCACCTGCAGGAGCGCCACTGCCCCGGGAATGCCGCCGCCCGCGCGCAACTCGGCGTTGTTCTGGAACAGCAGCAGGTAGTTTCTGTCCCCGTCATGGCCGAGCATGGCCGGCGCGAGCTGCACGATGCGGTTCGCTGCGACCGCCTGCTCGGACGCCGACGACAGCGCGTTCCGCAGCTGCCCCACGGCGGTGGTGACCGGCGAGAGGGTCCCACTGGTGTCGATCCGCGCCGCGTCGGAACGCGCCTGCTCGAGGGTCTTCGTGGCCTTGTCGACCGCGGGCTGCGCGTCCTCGATCGGCTGGAGATCGATCTTGCCGTCCTTCGGCGCGAACGAGTCCGAACCGAGCTTCCCGAGGACCCCGGCGACCGGACTGACGGCGTCACTGGCCACGTCGTCGACGATCACCGACACGTCCCGCACGGCCCGCAGGTTGGTCCCGAAGAACGGCACGGACTGCGCCGCGCCCCACACCGGATCGCCGGTCAGTGACCGAGCCGACGCGGCTTCGTCCTCGAGGTGCCTCGCGGTCTTCTGCGCGGCCCCGGTGTCACCACCGGTCAGTTGTGACCGGAGGGTGTCGACGTCGGCGACGGCCCGCTCCAGGTGCCCCTTGGCGAGTACGCCGCGGACGCCCACCCACGCGACGGCGAGGATCAGCAGCAGGACAAGGGCGAGGACGACCCACAGGACGATCCGGGCCCTGGACCCCCGGCGTACTGCAGTGCGTCGCGACTCGGGCTGGTCGGACATGAGGCGATCCTACGGTTCCGTGCGTCCCACACCCGTCACTGACGGACGGAGTCCGCGTGTTCCCGGTACCAGTCGATGGTGCTGCGGAGCCCGTCCTCGAGGCCGATCTGCGCCGTCCAACCGGCGTCCGCCAGCTTCGACACGTCGAGCAGCTTCTGCGGGGTCCCGTCCGGCTTCGTCGTGTCCCAGACCGTCTCGCCCTCGAACCCGACGATCTTGCCGATCGTCTCGGCGATCTCCTTGATCGTGACGTCCGACCCGGTGCCCACGTTGACCTGATCCGGGCCGTCGTAGTGCTCCATGAGGTGGAACACGGCAGCTGCCATGTCGTCGACGTGCAGGAACTCGCGTCGGGGCGAACCGGTCCCCCAGTTCTCGACGGTCCGTGCGCCGCTGCGAGCCGCTTCGTCGTACCGACGGATGAGGGCCGGCAGGACGTGGGAACCGGTCGGCGAGAAGTTGTCGCCGGGGCCGTAGAGGTTGGTCGGCATGGCGGAGATCCACGGGCGGCCGAACTGCCGGCGAACGGCCTGCACCTGCAGGATGCCCGCGATCTTGGCGATGGCGTAGGCGTCGTTCGTCGGCTCGAGGTGCCCCGTGAGCAACGCGTCCTCGTGGATCGGCTGCTCGGCCATCTTCGGGTAGATGCAGGACGAACCGAGGAACACGAGCCGCTCGACACCGTGCTCGACAGCGGCGTCCATGACGTTGACCTGGATCTGCAGGTTCTCGCTCAGGAAGTCGTGCGGGTACGTGTTGTTCGCCATGATCCCGCCCACCTTGGCGGCGGCGAGCACGACGTGTTTCGGCTTCTGGTCCGCGAAGAAGGCGAAGACGGCGCCGCGGTCCTTGAGGTCGAGCTCGGACGAGGCCCGCCCGACCAGGTCGGCGAAGCCCTCCGATTCGAGCTTGCGCCAGACCGCCGAGCCCACCAGGCCGCGGTGTCCCGCGACGTAGACGCGGTCGGCTCGATCGATCGGACCGGGGGTGAAGTCGGTCGTGGTCATCAGGAACCCCAGCTCTCGAGACGGACGCTGTCGATCCAGGGACGGCCCTCGTGCTCGAGGGCGGAGATGTCGGCGTCGACCATGATCCTCGCCAGCTCGGCGGTGTCGACCGTCGCTTCCCAGCCGAGCTTCTCCTTGGCCTTCGAGGCGTCGCCGACGAGCGCGTCCACCTCGCTGGGACGCAGATAGCGCTCGTCGAACCGCACGTGGTCTTCCCAGTCCAACCCAGCGTGCGAGAACGCGGTGGTCAGGAAGTCCTTGACCGTGAAGTCGCCACCGGTCGCGAGGACGAAGTCGTCTGGCTCGTCGACCTGCAGCATCCGCCACATGCCCTCGACGTACTCGGCTGCGTACCCCCAGTCGCGCACCGAGTCGAGGTTGCCGAGGTACACGTGGTCCTCGAGGCCGGCCTTGATCCGAGCGACCGCGCGGGTGATCTTCCGGGTGACGAACGTCTCACCACGACGCGGCGACTCGTGGTTGAAGAGGATGCCGTTGACCGCGAACATCCCGTAGGCCTCGCGGTAGTTCCGGGTCACCCAGTAGCTGTAGACCTTCGCCGCGCCGTACGGAGAACGCGGCCAGAACGGCGTCTCCTCGTTCTGCGGTGGCGGGGTGGCACCGAACATCTCGGATGACGACGCCTGGTAGAAGCGCGTGTGGATGCCGGACACGCGGACGGCCTCGAGCATGCGCATCGTGCCCACACCGGTCACGTCGCCGGTGTGCTCGGGCTCGTCGAACGAGACCCGCACGTGTGACTGCGCGGCGAGGTTGTAGACCTCGTCGGGCTTCAGCTCACTGAGGAGACTGACGAGTCGCGCTCCGTCGCCGAGGTCGCCGTAGTGCAGGAACAGCTTGGCGTCGGGGTTGTGCGGGTCCACGTACAGGTGGTCGATCCGCGACGTGTTGAACGTCGAGGCGCGACGGATGAGTCCGTGCACCTCGTACCCCTTCCGGAGCAGCAGCTCGGCCAGGTATGACCCATCCTGTCCGGTGATGCCAGTGATGAGCGCCCGCTTCGTCAAACGATTCCCCAGTTCTCGTGATGGAGCCCGTAGGTGGTCCAGCGGCCCCTCCAGCCCCTGAGCATACGGACGTACTCGGGGAGAGACGACATCGGTCCATGTCCCCAAGCGCGTGGCCGCCGAGTTGCGACGCGTGTCTCGGACAGTCCTGGTGAAGCGGCCACTCTCTGACACCGGAGCGCTACGATCCCATCCAATCCAGAGAGACCGTCTCGGGGTTCGAACCGATGAGAAGCGTGGCGCCGTGGCCCAGATCGTGATCGTGCAGCCGTACGTCCCGGCATACCGGTCGGCGCTCTTCTCCGAGCTCGCCCGGCGGCTCCGGTCGAACGGCCACGAACTCGTGATCGCGTCGGGAGAGCCGGATCCGGAACAACGCGAGCGCCAGGACAGCGTCCAGCTTTCGGACGTTCGACACCGCATCTTCACGTCGAAGTCGCTCAAGCTGGGGCCAGCAACGCTTCGAACGTCA
Source organism: Curtobacterium aurantiacum (assembly GCF_018598555.1). GTDB lineage: Bacteria > Actinomycetota > Actinomycetes > Actinomycetales > Microbacteriaceae > Curtobacterium > Curtobacterium aurantiacum. The sequence continues at coordinate 232,300 of NZ_JAHEWN010000002.1, read as the reverse complement.
CCGGGTCCGTCTGTGTGGGGCACGGCTGACGCGGTCATCGTCGAACTCGCAGCGGGAGCGTTCTACTCCTACCGCGCGCTGCTCAGCGCCACTCCGACTGGCGTGTGGGGGCATGTCGGGTCCTACGTCAGTCGAGACTCGTTCGCGTCGAGAACCTTGCGCAGCTGGCAGGTCCGCCGAGCAGACGCCGTCCTCGCGTACACGCCGAGCGGTGGTGACATCGCAGTCGCCTACGGCGCAGACCCTGCCAAGGTCTCCGTCCTCGGGAACACCTCGGACACCGGCGCGCTTCGCCGGGCCGTTCTCGCTGCACGTGAACGGCCCGAACACGATGTCCGCTCCGCGATCGGTATCGGCGAGGGTTCCTACTTCGCGGTCGTGGGTGGTCTCGATGCCAGCAAGCGCGTCGATCTTCTTGCTTCCACGCTCGACTGTCTCTGGGAGCGGAAGTCACCCGCCCGGTTCGTGGTTGCTGGCCGAGGACAGCTGGAGCACCTGTTGAGGCCAGCAATCGACCGGGAGCAGGTGCGCTCCATCGGGTACGCCGGCGATCGAGAGAAGGCTCTGCTGGCCAGGGTCTGCACTGGCATCTTCAATCCGGGCAGAGTTGGTCTCATCGCTCCGGAGAGCTTCTCGCTCGGACTCCCGATCGTCACGGCCGAGTCCGCGTTCCACGCTCCCGAGTTCGAGTACCTCCGCCCTGGCATCGATTCGGTCGTCACTGAGGATTCACCCGAGGCGCTCGCTACTGCCCTCGATGCGTTGATCGCTCACCCCGAGGAGGCACGTCGCCTCGCTCGCGCTGCAGAATCCCGAGCGGGCGAGTACAAGCTCGAAGACATGGTGGACCGGATGCAGCGATCCATTGAGCAGTTGCTCGGGTATCCGTCGTCGGTCGCACCGAGATGAGACCCTGCCCGTCACCGACGATCGACTACGGTCTTTCCATTGACCTTTTCGCGCCGACGGAGAGAGACATGTCGATTCTCGACCGCTTGATCAGGGCTCGCCGCGGACCTTTCAGGCGGGTGGTGCGAGAGGTCCTGTCGCTCTACGGTCTCGAGATCCCGGCACACGTCGAGATCGGATCCGGGTTACAGGTGATGCACCGGGGTTTCGGGGTCGTCCTCCACCCGCGCACGGTGATCGGGGACAACGTCACGATCTACCACGGAGTGACGATCGGCCGTGGCGACGTGTGGATGCCGGAGCCAGAATCCTCGCTCGAGGGTTTCATCGTCGAAGACGACGTCATCATCTGCGCCGGTGCCAAGATCGTCTGCGCTCGCGGTTTCCTCACCGTGGGGAAGGGCGCGGTCATCGGCGCGAACGCCGTCGTCACGAAGAGCGTTCCGGCCGGCGAGATATGGGCCGGTTGCCCGGCACGGAAGATCGGCACCCGGTCGTGAAGTGAGCGCGAATCGGGGCTCGTGTCAGTGATGCGATGGACGCGAGCGCCGGTTTCCCGAATCCGATCGTCGAGCACTGTGGAGGGCGTGCCTGAACGCCTCGAAGGCCGAACCGGGAGACAGGAGCCGTTCGTAGTACCGAACTCCTTCGAGTCCCATGAGCGATGCGCGTTGCGGATCGCTACCGACTTCGATGACCGCGTTCAACAGCGCTGATTCGTCGGCGGCGGGGACGCACACTCCTGCTCCGGAAGCCGTGACCTCTTCTTCAGTGACTCCCCCGGCGTCAGTTGCGGCGATGACGGGTCTCCCGGCTGCGAAGTAGGAGGTCAGCTTGCTCGGCACTGCCATCCCGGCCACACCCGGCAGCTCGTTCACGAGGAGCACGTCGGCTGCAACCAACGCGAGTGCGTACTCCTCATCCGACAGGGAGTCGATGAAGTCGACCTGCTGGAGGCCATCGGCCATGGCAACGAGGCGCTCTCGCTGGTTGCCGCCCCCGATGAAGACGAATCGGACCCCGACCCCGCGCTGTTCCGCGAGCGCCGCGGCACGCACGACGTTCTCGAGCCCCTGCTTGACGCCCATGTTGCCCGTGTGCAGCGCGATGAGCTCGTCGTCTCCCCAGCCCAGCGTCGACCGTGCTGCAGCTCGGCGGCTCCCGTCGACCGGGCTGATGTGAGTCCAGTTCCGGATGACCTCCACGTTGTCGGGGTCGACGCCGAGCAACGAAGTCACCGTCTGCCGGAAACGCTCGTGGATGACGGTCACGCTGCTGGCGCTCCGGAACAGCCATGATTCGACCGCCGTGACCACGTTCGCCGCCCCCGCTCGGCCTCCGGTCTCACGGACTCCGAGGCTGTACAAGTCCTGCACCCAGGTCAGGACCGGCGTGCGGGGGTGCAGCAACTTCAGGCGGAGCATCGTCACCGCACTCGCGAACATGCTCGGAGACACGAGGACGACCACATCGGGCCTCCCCCAGGACGAAAGCGCGGACCGGGCACCGAAGGAGAGTTCGGACACGAGGCGCCGGAGCGCTGTGGGCCGACGGGGGACGTAGTGCAGTTTCCGGCGGAGGCGCACACCTCGAAGCGTTTCGTGACGCTTCCATTGGCCGTACCCCGCTCGAATCTTCCAATCGGGGTAGTACGGATGCGCAGTGACGACCGTCACATCGAATTCCCCACTCGCCTGGAGTCCCTCGGCGAGCGAGGTGACGTACGGTGCGTTGCCGCTCGGTTCAGGCGCGTAGTTCTGTGCGAAGATCACGACAGACACTCGGGGGGACACCCGAGGACAGTAACAGCCGAGGATTTCCTCGACCGACCACGGGACGTTGAACTGTGAACCTCGACAACGCGCCTTCTGGGCAGCCCCGGATAATCAGCCTGCGAGTGGCACCCGGAGAGCGCACGACGTGGGGACGACCGGCTCCGATCGTCTACCTCTGGGGCATCGCGGAGCTGCTGTTCGTCACCAACCCAATCCAGATCAGCTCGCGCCTCCGCGTCGCTGTGCTGCGCCGCTTCGGCGCCGACATCGGCGACGGCGTGATCTTCCGTCCCCGCACCCGAGTGCGCTTTCCCTGGAAGCTCCGCATCGGCAACGACAGCTGGATCGGAGAGGGCGTCTGGATCCACAACCAGGACGAAGTGACCATCGGCCACGACGTCGTCGTCTCGCAGGACACGTTCGTGACGACCGGGAGTCACGCGCACCGTCGGGACATGGGACTGATCACTCGACCGATCGTGATCGACGACGGCGCCTGGGTCACGGCCCGCTGCGTGGTCCTCGGAGGTGCCCACATCGGTCGGTCGGCACTCGTGCAGCCACTCTCGGTGGTCCGCGGTGCGATCCCCGAGAACACGATCGCGGTCGGGAACCCCGCAGTCGTTACCGGCCCGCGGCATGCCTGACCAGGTCGTTCGCCACATCGTCACGCTCGTTTCCCCAGACGGGCGTTTCGGCGGTCCGACGAAGGTCGCTCTCGACATCGCGGCGGAGCAGCGTCGTCGAGGCATCGATTCCTCGGTGTTCGCGGGAGCGGACGGCTTCGAGACACTGCCAACGGAGTGGCACGACGTCCCGCTTCAGCTCGCCCGCTCACGGCGGCTCGTGCCGGGGATGGGCTTTGCGACCACGGTTGCGCCTGGCCTCGGACGGAAGGTCCTTCGTGGGCTCACCGGCAGAGAGATCTTCCATGTTCACCTCGCGCGTGATCTCGTCACCCTGCCGATCGCCATGTCGCTGCGCAGACGATCACTCCCCTACGTCGTCCACACGCACGGGATGATCGATGCGTCGTCGAAGCGGTCCGCGCACCTCGTCGATTCGTTGATGACCGAACGCGTGATCGCCGCCGCCCGGACCGCACTGGTGCTCACACCCGACGAGGGCCGTGAGATCGCTCGGTTGTCGGGAGGGGCGACGCCTTCGGTGTTGTTCGGGAACGGGATCGCCTTGCAAGACGACCCCGAGCCTGACCGCCGACGGGGAGCGCTGTTCCTCGGCCGGCTCCATCCGAGGAAAGGCGCTGCCGTGTTCGCATCCGTGGCTGCTGAGCTGGCGAGCCGCTACCCGGACGACACTTTCCGGATCGCGGGGCCCGACGAAGGCGACCTGGCCAACGTCCGGAACGAGCTGTCGACCCGGCCCGGCGGCGAGCGGGTCGTGCTCGTGGGGCCAGTCCCTCCAGACGAGGTCAACGACCACATGAAGGGAGCCCAGGTGTTCGTGCAGCCCGCCGTTGACGAACCCTTCGGGATGACCATCCTGGAGGCCATGGCTGCCGGGACACCGCCCATCGTGCACCACACGTCCGCGCTCGCCCCACTCATCTCGCAGGCGCGCGCGGGGTGGACGTTCGGGTCCGCGGATGAGCTGCGAGCCCGCCTCGAAGAAGCACTGAACTCGCCACAGGCAACAGCCGAGACGGGAGCACGCGCGAGGCGACTTGCGCAGGAGCGGTTCTCGCTCCGCCAGGTCGTGGAAGGTCTGCAGGACATCTATGCCGGAGCGTGACGCCTCGGACGCCGCCCGCCGACCGCTGCCCGTCCTCCATTGGTTCACCAACATCGCGGCCCCGTACCGTGTCCCGGTCTGGGAACAGCTTGCGAGCCGGGCGGACCTGACGGTGTTCCTCCTGGAGAGCGACCGGCAACGTGTCCGCGAAGGACGGCGCCCGGCCGACTGGTCCGACCGGGGGCTCCGGCGCTTGAGACACCGAACGCTTCACACGCTCAAGCTTCGCCGGGGCGAGACGAGCCTGTACACGCTCCTCGACCCGCGGTTCGCCTTCGCCCGGAAACCGAGCGCGGTCCTGCTCGGAGGGTGGGAGTCCCCTGCGTACTGGCAGCTCCTGTTCGTCGCCAAGCTCCGACGGATCCGCACCGTCGGCTTCTACGAGTCGACGCTCAAGACGAATCGCCATCGTTCCGGTGTCATCGCCCGAGCGCGGAGCCTGTTCATGCGCAATCTCGACGCGATCGTCGTCCCGGGTGCTGACGCGGAGGACGCGCTCAGGAGCTTCGGCGTGGCGGCCGAGCGCATACATCGCGGCTTCAACGCCGTCGATGTGCAGCACATCGCGGATCGTGCCCGCTCCTCCCGGATGAACGATCAACGATCAGGCGGACACCGTTTCGTCTTCGTCGGACAGCTGATCAGCCGGAAGCAGCCCGCCCTCCTCCTGGAGGCGTTCGCGAAGGTCCGTGAGCCGGAGGACGAGCTGGTCTTCGTCGGCGACGGCCCCGAGCGCCGCACGTTGGAAGACCGTGTCCGGACCCTGGGCCTCACCGGGCACGTCGCGTTCAAGGGCACGACGGAGAACGACGCGGCGATCGACGAGATGATCGCGAGCAACACCCTGGTCCTGCCGTCCTCCGAGGAGGTCTGGGGGCTCGTCGTCAACGAGGGGCTGGCAGCCGGTCTTCACGCAGTGGTCACCGCCAGCAGTGGCGTCGCAGCCTCGACGAAACACATGAGGGGCGTCTACATCTGCGATGCGGACGAAGACTCCCTTGCGGAGGCGCTCGTCGTGTCCAGGTCGAACTGGCGCGGACACATCAGCGATCCAGAAATCCTCGAGCACACTCCGGCCGCATTCGCTTCGGTCTTCCTCGGCGCGCTCGACCAGCATTGATCCCGCTACTCGATCACTCCCAGACAATTCCTCGTCGAACGACCGACGCCGGATTTCCGGCGACGAGGCTGTTCGGTTCGTCGACGCTCCTCGTCACGACCGCACCGCTTGCGACAACGCAGCCGTCTGCGATCTCGACGCCCTTGAAGATCATCGCCTTGCTCCCGACCCACACGCGATCCCCGAGGACGACCGGCGCTGTCCTAGGCCGTTGGCGATTCCCGCTTCGGAAGGCGTGCTGGTCGTCGTCCAGTATCTGGACGTCCCATCCGATGGCACATCCCCGCCCGATGGTGAGCCCTGAACTCACGATGATGCGGACGTTCGGGGAGAAGTACGTGCCCTCACCGACGTCCATGCAGGCGTCAGGCCCCACTTCGATCCTCGATCCGACTCCGATCGCGACCCTGCCCCGGACCCTCAGCCGGCCGCGGACCCGGAGGATGCCGTCATCGCGTCCGGTTGCGAAACCGTAGGGAAGCGTTCCGAGCGTCAAACGGGAATGACCAGCGACCAGTTCTGGCGTGCCCTTGAGACGAAATCGCCGTCCGATGAGAATCCGGCGACCGCGTATCAGCTGGAGCAGTGTGCGGAGCCAAGAAATACGGAAGTCCCCGAAGAGCAGGAGAGCGAGACGCCTCATGCCTCAACATTAGGTCGTCGAGCTCGTCCGACCGGCTAGAGTTGCGACATGCGATCGGGGACACGCACAGGCGCCCTCGTGGTCCTCGCCGCGGCGCTCACTTGCGTGCTCGCGATCGGAGCATCCGCTGACCCCCGGTTGGCGTTGATCATCCCCGCTGCGCTCGCACTCGTCCTGGTCGTCCGCTACTCGTGGGCACGAGCCGCGTTCTTCGTGTTCGGCGCGTTCCTCGTCTTCCAGACCTCAAGTGGCCTGAGCGCGCCGAAGCTGTTCTACTTCGCGGTGGTGGGCGTGTCCGTGTTGGTCAGTTTGACGAAACTCCGGGGGCTGTCCGAGTCGCCCGCGTTGCGGGCGCTGTTCCCCTCGTACCTGGGCGGGATCGGGATCATCCTGTGGCAGGTGCTGATCGTTCTTCCGTACTCCGTCGCGGTGCAGGGGGCGACGATGTCGAACTGGCTCCGCGACGGAGCGACGTACATCTTGATCGGCTGTGCCGTGATCATCGCCCTGGACGCGATCGGCACCACGAGTGTTCGGACTTCCCGCATCCTGGTGGTCCTGGTGGGCGCGCTCGCGGCCTACAGTTTCGCCGCACGTTGGATCGCCGCACGCGGTCTGGTGACGACGCAGCCCGTGGACGGCGACGCGGCACTCCTGTCCTCGCTGACAGCGCTGACCTTGGCGGTGTCGCTCAGCTTCGCGATGGCCCTGGCAGGCTCGCGCATCCAATGGGTCTGGTTCACAGCAGGGGTCGCCTTCGTGTTCGCGGTCCTCGTGACGGGGACTCGCACCGGAGTGGTCTTCGCTGCGGTGCTCATCGGGATCGTGGGTGCACGGGACAAGCTGCGAGCGCCGGTGCGTCGAATCATCACGGCCGCTGTGGTCGGGCTTGCGGCGATCGCAGCGGCTGTTCCCCTGACCGCACAGTTCTTCCAGAACGAGAACTTCTTGGCGCAGCGGTTCGCGAGCATCTGGCAGACCATCCAGAACGGTGTCGGTTCCGACCAATCGGGGGCGATCCGTTCTCGCGCGTACGAGTACTGCCTCGCACTGTGGCGGCAGAACGTCCTGATGGGTCGTGGCGAAGGTCAGACGTTCATCAACCCCACGACGGGGGTTGCCGGCACCGACTTCTCCGTCGACAGTCCGCTCGTGTACCTGGCCAAGTTCGGGATCATCGGCTGCATCATCCTGCTCGCGTGCCTCGTGCTGATCTTCGTGCCGTTGCTCCGGCGGGCTCCGATGTTCCGCTGGACGCTCGCGAACACCGCTGTTCGTGGGTGTGTTGCCATCCTCATCGCGCTCTTGCCGTTCGGGGCGTCGCTGGAGGACAAGGGATTTGCCATCACCGTCGGCCTCGCCGTCCTGCTCGTCGGTGCGGCGCTCGCCGAGCAGGCACCGGAACCCTCAGGTCTGCTTCTTCGAAGCGAGAACAGCGAGTCCGCGCTCCGCGAGAAGCGAAAGCGCCGGCACGGAGGACGCGAAGCCACGGCCGTACCGGCGCCCCGTCGAGCCTGATTGGCCGGTGAGGTACGGCCGTTCCGGGAAGTGTTCGACGCGGATCTGTTTCAGCGCTGCGGACCGAGCCACTGCCGCCGCGAGGACGTGCTCGAAGTAGACGCCAGCTTCCTCGTCGATCGCAGCGGCATCTGCGAGGAGGACCGTCCGCCAGTCGTGCGCACGGGCGCCGACGAAGCGTGTGTCCGCGAAGGAGCGGTCAAGGGTCATCCGAACGCGGACGGTACGGCTCGGGATCGGGACGACGAGCCGGCGGGCGTTCCGGAGAACGAGCCTGCCCGTTGACTTGTAGATGCTCTGGTCCGAGCCGGACGCTTGCTCGATGCTGGCGAGCCCGTGCACGATGGCATCCGCTTCGAGACGCCCCTTGCCCCGACTCGGGTCCGACTCGGTCGGGTCGTACTGCACAACTCGGATGCGATGGCGGGACCCGGCGTCGACCGACGACAACAACTGGGTAGCGGTGGCGCCGCTGGTCTCCACCACGGTCAGCCCGAACGACGTGCCATCGAGCTGTGCGGCCCACACCCCGATTGCGTGGCGGTACTGTGCGAGCCGGGCATCCGGGTCGTGTTGCACCAGGTTCATCGTCGTGTTCGGACGCACCGTCGCGGTGAGGAGCACGGTCCCTGTCATGGTCGACGCTCCTTCGAAGCGGTACTCCTGAAGTGCAGCACTCCGGCGATGAGCGCGATGAGTATGAGCAGCTGAGCAACCAGAGCAGCCTGGCCCGCCCCGATCGCACCGCCGACGTGCCCCAGGACCACGACGAGGACGAGTTGCACGATCGCGGCGATCACCATGACGAGCGCAACGTACCGGTCCCGTCCGAAGGCTTGCAGGATCACGACGAGCGGCTGACAGATGATCGACGGGATCACGACCAGCGCGAGCAACTGCAGCACTCCTGCCGACCCTGCGTACTCGTCCCCGAGGAGCACGTCGACGACCAGCGGCGCCGCGAAGAAGACCACGACGGCGAGCCCGATCGCAGCGATCGGCATCCAGAGTGCCCGGCGCAGCTCGCTCCAGGCCGTTCTGAGATCGGGACTCCTTGCCGCGTACGGTGCGAGCGCGGACGAGAACGCGGCAGCGAGCAGGCTCATGGGTTGGGTCCATCGGCTCACTGCGCCGTACACACCCGAAGCGGCGCTCCCGCTGACGGCGGACAGCAGCGTCAGGTCGAGGGACTGCGCACTGGTCGCGACCACGGTGATGCCGAAGTAGCGGGCCCCGACCCAGGGGTTGACCAAGCGTGGGCGGACACGACCGGTGCGACCTGGCGCGAGTGAACCCCCGATGACGGAAGCGAGTACCGAGCCCGCGGCGAGAGCGATCCAGAGCGCCACGGTCGACGGAACCTGAACGGCCAGCAGTCCGAAGAAGAACACCGCGGCGGCCGCTCGGTCCGAGATGATGACGAGCGCGACCAGATCCCCGCGTGCCGCGCTTCGGAGCGGCACCTGGTACGCCTGGTTGGCCACGAGTGCGGCGGCGATGGGGCCGGCGAGCCAGAGGTGGGAGGCTGGCGCCGCGATCCCCAGGACCACCGTCCAGGTCGCTGCGAGGAGGACGGTGATGGCGAGCTTGGAGAACAGGCGCGCGACGAAGACGTCGCGACTCAGGACCTGACGCGCGAGCTCCCTCGTCCAGTGGTTGTTCGTGCCGAAGTCGATGAACCCTGCCGCTGCGGTTCCCAGCGCGATCGCCGAGACCACCGACCCGAAGGCCTCGAGGCCGACACCCCGGGCGGCGAAGAGGTAGAGCACGGCGACGAGCACCTGGGACAGTCCGGTCGCTCCGGCGAGGAGCACCGCCTGGTGCGCCATCGGCCGCTCACCTCCGGTCGGTCCGATGTTCACAGGAGCGCGTCGGTGAAGGCCGACGTCGTCGCGGGCAGCACCGCCCGGGGTCGTGGCTGTTGCGTCGCACGCTGCAGGAGGGTGGCGAGCTCAGCGGCGTTCAGGTCCGTCCATTCGCCGAGCCCTCCCAGTGCTTCCACGTCGTGTTTCAGGCTTCGGGCGCCCGCCGCAACAACCCGGGTGCCGGAGGCGGCGGCCTTCCCCAGAAGTCCGCTCGGTCCCTCGTTCGAATGCGCCAGGACGAGACAGTCCGCGACCCGCACAGCGGTGTCGAGCTCGTCATCCGAGAGAAGTCGGTCGACAACGATCGCGGAGCCGTCGGAGACCATCGAGCGCAGCCGGTCTCGAAGCTCCTCGCTGATGTCCTCGTCGAGGTGGCCTGCGACCAGGAGTCCCCAGCGGGACGGAACGTCGCGGAGTGCCTCGACGATGAGGTCGAGGTTCTTCCGGGCGGAGATCGCTCCGAGGACTGCGAACCAGTACCGATCACCGTCCATCCGGTGAGTTTCGCGGAACCGCTCCGCCGACTGATCGGACGAGGCGATCACGACGGGATCGACCGCGACCGGGAACGGTGCGGCGCCCGTCCATCCAGCAGACTTCAGAACGCGGAGGTCCGCGTTGCGCAGACGAGCCACTCGTCGGAACGCCATGGTCCTCAGCCGCGTCTTCAGACCGTCCACGAACGGGACCCTCGTCGGTTGCGCCGACTCACGCATGATGAGCAGGCTCAGCCGCCCTGAGCCCTCCCACCGTCGTCGGAGGGCAAGACGCAGCGCGAAGCGATCCGCGTCCGGGATGACGACGCGATGCGCCTCGACCTCGTGCGAGAGTCGCGCGACTTCGTCCTGGCTCATCGGTCCCCGCCGAAGCACCTCGACCCTGCCGGCGACGGAGGCCAGGTGAACCTGCTCGGCCTTCGGTACCGGGTCCGCTCCGAGGAGGACAACGACACGAGCACCCGTCGCGAGCGCTGCTTCCGCGAGCACGCGGACGTAGAACAGACGATGCCCCGTCGGGTTCTGTTCGACGATCAGTACGGTGTTCCGGCCCCCGTGACCCAGAGTGGTCATGACGCTTCCTTCCCTGGGGCGAGCACGGCTCGGAGGGTCTTCCAGAGGATCACGACGTCCCCCGTCACCGACCAGTTCTCCACGTAGAACAAGTCGAGGCGGATGGCGTCCTCCCACGAGAGGCTCGATCGGCCGCTGACCTGCCACAGCCCGCTCATCCCCGGCTTGAGCAGCAGACGTCGGCGTGCCGCGTTGTCGTAGAGCGCCACTTCGCCCTCGCGCTGCGGGCGTGGACCGACCAGGCTCATGCTCCCCGTCAACACGTTCAGCAGTTGTGGGAACTCATCGAGCGAATGCCTCCTGAGGAACCGCCCCACGGGAGTGATGCGGGGGTCGTTCTCGACCTTGAAGAGCGGCTCGCCTCCACGCCCCTGCTCCGACAGCAGCGCTGCGAGTTCGGCGTCCGCGCCGACCCGCATCGAGCGGAACTTCAGCATGTTGAAGGGTTTCCCGTTGAGCCCGATCCGCTGCTGGCGGTAGAGGATCGGACCGACGCTGCTGACCCGCACGGCGATCGCGATCGCGATCAGCAGAGGCGACAGCCCGAGAATCATCAAGCTCGAACCGACGATGTCGAAGGCTCGTTTCGCGAAGTGGGTGGCCCCCTCGTACCGCGGCATCTCGACGTGCATGAGTGGGAGACCGGCGACCGGGCGCATGTGGATGCGCGGGCCGTTGATGTCGGTGAGGCTCGGGGCCACGACGAGGTGCTGGCGGCCGCTCTCGAGCCCCCAGCTCAGTTCGCGCACCGCCTTGGCGCCGAGCTCGTCCGAGCTCGTCACCGCGACGGTGTCAGCACCCGACGTGGCGAGCGCGGCGAGTGCGTCGGGGATGCGTCCCACGACGGGTATGTCGCCGCCGCGGAGGGTCGATCCGATCGGCGCATTCGGCACGCAGGCGGCGACGACGCGGTACCCCTCCTCAGGGTGCTTGCCGAGCTCCCTGCTGATGTACTCCACGCTCTCGTCGGAGCCCACGAGGAGCACGAGCGCCGAGAAGCGTCCGCTCCGACGTTGCGCACCGAGCCACTGACGCCACATCCAGCGGGTCAGCAAGAGCAGGAGCACGCCGAGCGGGAACGCGATGAAGATGTAGCCGCGAGCCAGATCGATCTTGAAGCCGTACGCGAGGATGGCGACGAAGGCGAACAGACGGATGGCGGAGTCGACGATTCGCCGGTACTCACCGGAACCGGCACCGATGTAGCGGGGATCCCGGGTGTCGTAGAGCGCGAGCACGACGAGCCACGCGACGATGATGAAGATCGACACGGCGGTGTACCCGATCGCGAGGTCCGGTATGTTCCCGTCGACGCGACGACTGTCGAGACCGAACCACGCGATCTGCACGCCGAACGTCACCCAGATGAGTGCGAGGACGTCAGTCACGACCAGGCGGCGAGAGTACGAGGTCTCCCAGCTGTCGCCGGTTTGGGTCATCCGCTTCGTGACGGTCACCACGACGCGCCACCATCACTCGAGACCCGGACCGTCTCACCGTCCCACAACCACACGTCCTGCCCGGCGCGGTCGATCGTGACGGTGACGTCGGAGTCCGTGCCGTCGGCGCAACCGACCGGCGTGACGGGGGTGCTGGGGGTCACTCCGGCAGCGGACATGGTCACGAGCTGCACGCCGTCGCACGACGAGACGCCCACGCGGGCCAGCGTGTACTCGCCGCCGTCGACGGCGATGGAGCGCACGCCGCCCATCGGCACGTCGACCCAGGCGTCGGTGCCGGTCCGCCACTCGAGCTGGCCGTCGCAGATCACGACGGAGGTCTGCTCCCCCTGGAACGCCTCGATCGGGTCGGAGCACGGCGCCTGGACGGTCCCGCTGGCGAGCACGACGCCGTCGGTGGTGATGCCGGCGCCGGCGGCGCCGGCATTGCCGGCCTTCCACGTCACGCCCGCGTCGGTGCTGGTGCGTGCCGTCGTGGTGCAGTCGTCGCCGACCCCCGCCAGGATCGAGAGCTCCGCACTGGAGGCCCGGATCGCCATGAGCGATCCGACATCCGTCCCGAGTCTTACCGGAACCCACGTCGCCCCGCCGTCCACGGTGTGTTCCAGCACCGGCCGGGGGCCGGCACACGACCCGCCGGACGCGCGCCACGCCTCCTGGCCGTCGACCGCTGCCAACAGGCGGCGGCCCTGCTGCTTGGTCGCAGCGGCGTCTGCGTCAGCAGATGCACCTGCCCGTGGCGTCTCGCTCGGATCCGGCGTCCGCGTGAAGGTGGGGATCGGACCGGCGGGTCCGTTCTCCTCGGGTGCCGTTCGGCCCAGGGCGAGCGCGACGAGCACGACGTCGATGACGATCAGCGCCACCACCACGACCGCCACCAGGATGAACGTGGTCCGGGGCAGTGCGCGGCCGAGGCTTCGGGTCCCTCGGCGGTTCTTCATCGTTCGCGGCCCCGTTCAGCGTCCGGCGCGGCGGAGCACGCCGAGCTTCTTGCCGACCCGCTTCGGTGGGTGCGTCGACGTGGTCACGGTGTTGTCGTCCTCGTCGTGGCCGTAGCTGTAGCCGTAGCCGTAGCGGCCGTGACCGTAGGCTCCCGGGCCCTTCAGCGGCATCTTCGTCAAGACGAAGCCGGAGATCGGGGCGCCGACGTTCTCGAGCGACGCGACGGCTGCGGCGAGCTGGCCCTTGAGGGTCTGCCCCGAGGCGACCGCGAGGATCGCGCCGGAGGCCTTCTTGGCCAGGATCGCCGCGTCGGTGACGGGCAGCAGCGGCGGGGCGTCGAACAGGACGTAGTCGAACTGCTGCTCGAGCCGTTCGATCAGGTCCTGCATCGCCCGGGAGCCGAGCAGCTCGGACGGGTTCGGCGGGATCTGGCCGGCGGGCAGGACGACGAGCTTGCCGCGACCCCACGGGTGGGCGACGTCCTCCAGGTCGGCGCGGCCGATCAGGACGTCGGTCAGACCAGCGTTGCTCTCGACGTCCATGTACTCGGCGACACGGGGGCGACGCAGGTCGGCGTCGATCAGGATGACGCGGAACCCGGCGCTGTCCAGTGCGATGGCGAGGTTCGCGACCGTGGTGCTCTTGCCCTCGGACTGCATCGACGACGTCATGACGAAGGTGCGGGCACCGGTGCCGATGTCCAGGAACTGCAGATTCGTGCGGAGCGTGCGGAACGACTCGGCGCGGGGACTGCGCGGGTCGACCTGCACGATCAGGGGCCGTTCGGCGGCCTTGGCGTCGTAGGCGATCCCACCGACGACCGGCTTGTCGCTGATCTTCTCGACGTCGAGTTCGGTGCGGATGCGGTTGTCCAGGGTCTGGCGCAGGACCGCGATGCCGACACCCAGCGCGAGCCCGACGAGCAGCCCGAGCGCGACGTTGACGGGGACGTTCGGGCTGACCGGCGTGCTCGGCACGTCGGCCTGCTTGACGCGGGTGAGCTTGACGGTGCTCTTGCCGCTCGCGTCGGTGGCCTCGATGTCCTGCACGACGTTGGTCAGGCTCTGCGAGGTCGCGTTGGCGATGTTCGCGGCCTGCACCGGGTCGGTGCCCTCGACCGAGATGGCGATGAGGGTGGTGCTCGTCGGCGCCGTCGCCGACACCATCGTCGCGAGCTGGTCGGCGTTCATGTCGAGCTTGAGCGTCGAGATGACGGGCAGCAGCACGATCGGCGTCGACACCAGGTTCGAGTACGTCAGCACCCGCTGCTGGGTGAACGTGTTGCCCTGTGCCAGGTCACTCGCGCTGCCGGACGTCTCCGTGGAGACGAAGACCTGCGCCGATGCCAAGTAGACCGGCTTCTTCAGCAGGGAGAACCCTGCGGCCGCGGCCACTCCCACCAGGGCGAGTACGACGATGAGTACCCATCCCTTGCGGAGCACCGTGATGTAGTCGCGGAGTTCCACGCCTTTGCCTTCCCCGATCATGGCCGTCCCCGTGGTCCCGACACAGGCGCCCCGGGGTATTCCCAGCGCACGGCATACAAATAGTGCCACAGGAACGAGCGCTGCTCGGGGCAAGTCGCCATCCGCCGCGCGGTGTCCTCTACGGTGGCCCCATGAGCTCCGAGCCGGCCCCGATCTCCACCGACCCCGGCGAGCGGCGGCAGCGGGACCTCATCGTCATCCTCGTCGCACTCGGCGTCGCCGTGATCCTCACCCGCATCGTCGGACAGGTCACCCGGACTGGGGGCATCCCGTCGCCGGTCCTGCAGGTGCTCGCCGCCGATGCGGCCGTGTGGCTGCCCCTCGCGGTCGGCGCCGCGGTGGTCCTCCGTCGGACCTCGCGCTCGGCGATGCTGTCACGGTTGCGGCTGGACCTCGGGATCGTGGTCTTCGCGATCGGCATCGTCATCATCTGCCGCGTGCTCGACGTGTTCCTGTCCATCGCGTTCACCGGCACGACCGGGCTCGTCCCCGCTCCGACGCTCGGCACACCGGACGTCGGGCTGCTGCTCGTGTCGGCGATCGGCATCGTCATCGTCAGCCCGGTGCTCGAAGAGGTGGTGTTCCGCGGGCTGTTCCAGCGCCGGCTGGCCGCCGAGCTCACGCCCCGCACGCGGTTCCTCGCCGTGCTGGTCACCGCGGTCCTGTTCGCGCTGCTCCACCTGCTGCTCGGTGCGGGTGGCACGACGCTCGGCGGGTTCCAGGTGTTCGTGACGACGTTCGTGCTCGGGCTCCTCACCGGCGCGCTCGTCGCGATGACCGACCGCATCGGCGGCGCGATCCTGGCGCACGTGCTCTTCAACGCGGTCGCCGTCGTCGCCACCTGGCCGCGCTGAGCGGCCATCGCCGCGTCCCCAGATGGGGGCAGGAGCGGTCATGGACCATCGCTGACCACTAACCTGCACTGAGCATGACTCGCCCAACCAGCATCGTCGACAACCCTCTCGTCCGTCAGGCTCCGATCAGCGGCCTGTTGGCGCTTTCGGCGTTCCTGAGCGTGGTGATGCCGTCGCTGGCGATCACCCAGCACAACCTGTTCGTCGCGAGCGTGATCGGCATGGCCGTCGCGACGCTGCTGAGCGCGATCCCCACGCTCGTGCGCCGCGCGGCCTGGGTGGTACCGATCCTGCTGACCGTCGACTTCCTGACGATCGCCCTGCTGCGCACCGGGACGGGTGCCGGCTCCTCGCTGTTCACAGCGATCGTGGTGCTCCCGGTGGTCTGGTGGGCGTCGCTCGAGAACCGTCGGACCGTGGTGTTCGCGATCACGGGCGTCGTGCTCGTGATCCTCGCGCCCTACGTCCTGACCCCGTCCGACGCGCCCGGCGCGAGTGAACTGGTCCGCCTGGCCATCCTCGTCGTCGTGTTCGGCACGGTCGCCGTCGTCGTGCACGAACTCTCCCGCCGGGCCCGACTGAGCCTGCGCTCGGCTGAAGCGCGCGAGGGCAAGGTCCGCGCGGAGATCGACCGCGCCGCCGCCGTGCAGCGCTCACTGCTACCGACCACCACGGGCCGCATCACCGACGACGTCGTCGTGGCCGGAGCATGTCTGCCGGCACGCAGCGTCGGCGGCGACTTCTTCGACTGGTACCCGACACCGACCGGCGTGGCGGTGAGCCTCGGCGACGTGATGGGCAAGGGCGTCGGCGCGGGCCTGATCGCCGCCGCGGTGCGGGCGACCCTGCGGAGCGCCCGCACGGTCGAGGACCCTGCCGATGCTCTGCGGCGCGCGTCGGACGGCCTGACCGCCGAGGGCGTCGGACCGGACCTCGCCTTCACCACCCTGTTCCACGCCCGGATCTCCGACGACGGCACCCTCCGGTGGTCGGACGCCGGGCACGGGCTGAGCTTCGTGTTGCGCGCCGACGGACACGTCGACCGACTGCGATCCGGCGACATGCCGCTGGGGCTCGGCATCCGCGAGGAGTGGGCGACGGCCGAGGGCACCCTCGAACCGGGCGACCTGCTCGTCTCGTTCAGCGACGGCGTGCTCGACCTGTACGACGACCTGGACGACACGATCGATTCCGTCGCCGCGATCGCCCGCGCCGGCCGCGACCCGCACGCCGTCGTCCTCGCACTGTCGGCCCGCGCCGACGAGGTGCCGCACGACGACGACGTCACGGTGATCGCGATCCGCCGGCAGCCGGTCGAGGTGGACACGGAGCGACCGCTCGCGATGCACGCCGACTGACGGCACGGCCGAGCGCCGGGCCCGGGGCCGGAGCGGTTGGTACGCGCCGCCGCTCGAACCCGAATCGTGCGGCGACGCGTGCAGACGACGAGCGTCTGCCCTCGGAACGCCCTAGCGTCCTCGGTCTGTGGGGGCGGCTCGATGTGCCGCTCGGAGGGTCAACCGACCCGGTCGAGGTCCCAGAGCGGCGGCACGTACGCGCGGGACCAGCCCTCGCGCAGGCGCGTCACGGCGCGGTCGAAGGCCTCGAGCAGGTCCATCTCCGGTCGCACCATGGACTGCAGCTGCAGCCCCTCGTAGGTCGCGAGCAGCTGCTCGGATCCACGTGCCGGCTCCATCGTGCTGGGCTCCCGCCCGAGCATGACGTCGCGCTCCAGGGCGTGCTGCACGAAGGCGTGGAACCGTCGCCACCGGGCGTGCAGCATGGGCGCGAGCGGGTGCTCGGGCGACGCCGCGATGTTGAGCGTCGCCGTCAGGAAGCGCATGAGCGACGGGTCGGCCACGTTCGCGGTCACGATCGCGCGGAGGAACCGGATGGTCCCGTGCTGCTCGGCCAGGGGCATGAGCGGCGTGGTGCGGTCCTCGTTCCACCGGTCGATGGTCGCGAGCAGCAGGCCGTCCCAGCTCGGGAACGTCCGGCCGACGACGGCGGTGTCCACACCGGCCGCAGCCGCGACGACCTCGGGGGTCACCTCGTGCAGCGGACGGGAACGCAGCGCGGTGATCATCCCGTGGATGACCTCGCCCCGGAGGGAGGGGTCGTCGTGCGAGGTGACCGGCGGCGTTCCCATGTGCATGCACACACTCCAGCAGGGTCCCGCAGCCCTGCACAGTCCCCCGAACGGGAACGCGCGTTCCCCGGACAGGTTCACCGAGCGCAACACCTGCGCGACCCCAGATCTGGGGGGACCGAAGCGGCGACGGGCTTCCCTAGGGTGAGACGGTTCGCACCCGAAACGAAAGCTCACGTTGCCGCGCCTCCAGCTCCCCGCCCGCTTGCCCGTCATCGCAGCCGCTGCGGCGGTCGCCGTCGTCGCCGGCTCGGTGCTCACGTCGGCCCCGACCGAGGCCTCCGCTGTGGAGGGCAGCACGCAGGTGTCGCTCTCGGCACCCACCGCGACCCCGATCGCAACAGTCGCACTGTCCTCGGCGGCACCCTCGACGGCCGCTGTGACACCCGCCGCTCCGGCCACTGCTGCCGCTGCCGCTGCCGCCCCGAGCAAACTGACGTGGACCTACGCCGGTGACTCGCTCACCGAGATGCCGAAGTCGTGGATGCGACAGCTGAAGGACACGACGATGACCAACGTCGGCGGCACCGCCATCGGCAACGCGACGACGACCAGGATCCTCGACGACGCCGAAGCCCACGACGCCGACGTCCTGGTCGTCATGGCCGGGACGAACGACCTGCGCTACCAACGCAGCTCAGCGTCCATCCTGCAGAACATCGACAAGATCGCCACGAAGGTGGGTGCCGACCACGTCGTGATCTCGGCGATCGCACCGTCGAACGCGACGAACTCCGGCAAGAGCCACGTGGACCGCCGCAAGCTCGGCGAGGTCCTGAACCGCGACCTGCAGAACCACGCACTCACCCGCGGCTGGATGTTCGTCGACCCGTGGGCAGCCGACCGCCGGCTCGACGGCGGCTGGCCGTCCTCGCGCACGTACGACGGCGTCCACCCGACGGTCGCGATGTCGAAGAAGGTCTCGGTCCGGATGCAGCAGGCCATCCACATCGCCGCCGAGGGTGCCAAGGGCGCAGCGGGCTAGCCCCCGGTCGCGTCGTGAGCCATACTCGCCCCATGCAGTGGGGACGGATCGCACCGGTCGTGGCACTCGTCATCGTGCTCGGCGGCACTCTGGCGGGCTGTGGCAGCGAGACGAGCGGCGATGCCGCCCCCACGAACCCGAGCACCCAGGCCGGGCCGCTGCACTCCGGGTTCTGCGCCGACTACGTCCCCCTGAAGACCCCGGCCGAACGCCGGGACGCCGCTGAACTCGTCGTCGACGCCGACGTCACCAAGACCGACCGCACGGTGGAACCGCAGGGCATCTACGAGGTGTACGAGGCGACGGTCACCGACGTCACGAAGGGTGACGCCGCCGCCCCCGGCGACACGATCCAGGTCATCAGCACCTCGGCTCAGTGCGAGACGAGCGGCGAGCCGGTCGAGTACCCCTCGGGCGACCCGCTCGCCGACGAGGGCACCTTCCGCCTGTACCTCTCCCACGACGGAGACGACGACGTCTGGCGACTCGTCGTCCCCGGCGCCGCCGAGCCGCAGCCCGCCGACTGACACCCCTACGGCTGCTCCGGCACCGTCACGATCCGGTTCTGGTAGGCCCACACCACGGCCTGCAGCCGCGACCGCACCCCGAGCTTCGGCAGCATCCGCGCCAGGTGCGACTTGACGGTCGACACCTCGAGCACGAGCGCGGCCGCGATCTCCTCGTTCGACATCCCCTGCGCCAGCAGCAGGAGCACCTCGCGCTCACGGGCCGTCAGCACGCCGTCGGCCCGGTCGCCGGACACCGGCTGCAGGCTCCGGCGTGACACGAACTCCCGCAGCACCCGCCGGGTCAGGGCCTGGTCGAGCGTGCCGTTGCCGGCGGCGACCTGGCGCACGGCGTCGATGATGGTGTCCGGCTCGGCATCCTTGAGCAGGAAGCCCGAGGCCCCGGCCTCGAGCGCCCCGAACACGTAGTCGTCCAGGTCGAACGTCGTCAGCATGAGCGCCGGGATCGCCGGGTCGGCGTCCGGCGCGCAGAAGATCCGTGCGAGCTCGATCCCGTTCATCACCGGCATCCGGATGTCCAGGCAGGCGACGTCGGGTCGCGTGGCGCGCGCCAGTGCGAGCGCCTCGCCGCCGTCCGCGGCCACGCCGACCACCTCGATGTCCGGCTCCGCGCCGAGGAGCGCGGACACCCCGGCACGGACCAGGGGCTGGTCGTCCGCGACCAGCACGCGGATCACGCGACCACCCCGGAACCGTCGGCGTCCTGTGCGGGTGCGGCAGGTGCCTCCCGGCCGAGCGCCAGCTCCACCAGCCATCCGCCGGTGGCGGTCGGGCCGGTCTGGAGGCGCGCCCCGACCAGGTCCGCCCGCTCGCGCATCCCCCGCAGACCGTTGCCGCCCGACGGCGAGGTCTCCGCTGCCGGCACGGCGGCCGGTGCGTTCTCCACCCGGATCACCAGACGGGTCGCGTCACGGTCGTCGATGGTGACGGTGCACGGGGCGGACGGGGCGTGCAGGGCGGCGTTGGCCAACGCCTCCTGGACGGTGCGGTAGGCGGCGAGCTGCGCGAGCGGGCCGACGCCGTCGGCGAGCGGGCGGTCCCCCGGCAGCACGTCGAGCCGGACGTCGCTGCGGAACCGGGCACGTTCGGTCAGGTCGACGATCCCGGCGACGGTCTCGACGGCGCGCTCTGCGGGGGTGTCGTCGCGGAGCAGGCCGACCAGGCGGCGGAGGTCGTCGAGCACGGCGGTGCTCTGCTCCCGCACCTGGCGAGCGCCCTCGTGGGCACGCTCCGGGTCGGCGTCGATCTGCCGGTCGATGACCGCGGCCATCAGGGCGATGCCGGACAGGTGGTGCGCGGCGATGTCGTGGAGCTCACGGGCCATCGCAGCACGCTCCCGGGACACGGCGGCGTCGACCAGGGCGTCCTGCTCACGGCCGACGGCGCTGGCCTCGGCGGTGCGGGCGACGCGCACCTCGCGGCGGGACTGCACGAGCAGGGTGACCAGCAGCGGCACCCCGACGGCGCCGATCGCCTGCAGCACGCCTTGCCCGAGCGAGCCGGTCAGGCCCTCGGTGACGTCGGGACCAGACGGCGCGGCGACCGCGAACAGCACCGCGCTGCCGGCGGCGACGAGCGCACCGGTGACCAGGAGCGTCGGCCACAGTCGGGCCAGTGGGACACGGAGCGCGGCGAGGACGACGGCGACCACCACCGGCAGGGCGGTGAGGCCGAACAGGTCGGACGCCTGCGGAGCGAGCGCCGCGACGAGCACCGGCAGGGCGGCGACCACGACGAGCACGGTCCGGGGAGCCCGACGGGCGGCGAGCAGCGCGGCGGACTGGGCCAGCAGCCCGAGGGCCAGGACGCTCCACGCCGCCGTGAACGGGGCGGGTGCCCGCAGGGCGAGCGCGGCGCCGTCCGGCTCGGCGGCGTCGAGCGGTGGGAGCCCGAGCAGCAGCCCGAGGGCGACGACGGCCGTGCCGAGCGCGACGAAGACGTCGACGCGGCGGGCGCGCTGCGCGGCAGGCTGCTCGGCGGGCGCGGCCGGGCGCGCGGACTGCGCGGACTGCGCGGTCGGCTCGGCCGGTGCGCGCAGCGCGTCGTGCTCAGCGGGTGCCATCGTTGGATCCTACGAGGCGGGCGCGGGTGGGGACCGGCGCGTCGAGGGGCAGGGCGCGTCGGGCGGGGTCGTAGCCCAGGCGGCCACGGGTCGCGACGAGCAGCACCACGGCGGCGATCGTCGACATGATGGTCAGGCCGATCATGAGCGTGCCGGCGGTCATGCTCGGGTACATCTCGGGGAACAGCGTCGAGATCGTGTTGTTCACGCCGACGTGCAGCAGCAGGGCCAGGGGCAGGCTCTCGCGGGTCTTGTTGAAGACCTGGATCATCACGACGTTGAAGGTGATGGTGAACAGGGCGAACACGACGGGCTCGCTCCAGTGCGCGTTCGGCCAGCCACCCCAGTCGCTGAAGTACAGCGGCATGTGCCAGAGCGCCCAGATCGGACCGAGGATCGCGGCGGCGCCGAGGCCCCCGAAGCGGTGCTGCAGGCGGGGCAGGGCGAAGTCGCGCCAGCCGGGCTCCTCGCTCAGGCCGGTCGAGAACAGCTGGATGATGAGTCCGGGAACGAGCATGGCGAAGGCCAGGGCCGAGGGGGCCCGCACGTCACCGCCGGCGAACGGCAGCGCGGACACGACGATCAGTGCCGGCACGACGACGAGCGCCAGTGCGTACCAGTACCAGGCGACCCGCCAGCGGAACAGCCGGCCGACCCAGCGGCGGAGGCCCGCGCGACCGTCGGCGACCGCGGTGACGATGAACGCGCTGCCCAGCGGGCCGAGGAGCGCACCGGGCAGGACGCCCGTGAACTGCCCGCTGCCCAGCACCTCGGGGAAGTGGATGTCCCACACGCCCATGCCGTGCGGCGACAGGATGTACGGCACCCACGCGAGCCAGCTCAGGCCGAGTGCCATGGTGAAGAAGGACGCGAGCGGGTGCCGGGCGATGAGGCCGCGGACACCCCCTCGGTCGCGGGGTGCGGTGCCGGCGGCGGGCCGGGCTTCGGTGGTGTTCGTCATGACCACGACGCTAGGAACGATCGCGCCCGGGGACGACCGGCTTCGGGACGCACCTGCGGGAGTTCCATCGAAGGATGCAAGTGCTTTTCGCTCGGTTCGTTCGGCACTCCTGGACACGCCGTCGTCATCGCTCGACGCCGCCTTGCACTCGAGACGCCGCCGAATCCGGAGGCGTCTCGAGCATTCGGCGGCGCCTCAGTACGACGACGGCGTCTTCCGAACCGACTCGGCCTGCACGACGCCGGCGTCTGGTGGGCCCGTTCAGGCGGCGCGCTGGGCGGCCACGTGGGCCAGGACGACCGGGTCCTCGCAGCCGCGGGCGAACCCGGCGATGCGGCGGTCGATGTCCCGCTGCAGCACCAGTGCGCCGATCCGCTCGGCGACCGGCGCGAGCCACTTCGGCCGGCACGTGAAGTTGTAGCGCCAGACGGCCAGGGTGTGCCCGGGCTGGCCGTCGGCCGCCGTGAAGCGCCAGCCGCCGCCCATCCGCTCGAAGAACCAGGAGCCCTTCGTCATCTTCATCCCGACGTTCGACGGCGGGTGGTACGAGACGTACTCGCTCTCCATCGCGAGCCCGAACCGCTGCACCGTGTACGTCCGGACGCCCTTCGCCGGCACGGTCGCACCGTCCATCAGGTGCTGGCGGCGGATGAAGGGGTCCCACCGCTTCCGGATCGCCCCCTGCGTCTGCGAGACGGCGAACGCCACCTGCGGCTCGACCGGGATGACGCAGCGGGACTCGACGACGGGCATGCGCTCATCGTGGCAGGGGTGGTCGTCGCCCGCCGCTCACGCTGTGGTCACACTCAGGAAACCAGCGGGACAGACGTCGCCACCAGCATCGTCGCGTGACCCCACCCCGCTCCCGCCACAGATCCCCCGCAGTGGCCGCCACCGCCCTCGCCCTCGCCGCCGCCGTCGGTGTCCCCCTCCTCGCCGCCGTTCCGGCACCGGCCGCCGCAGCCGCCGCCCCCGCCGCCGACCTCGCCTCCCGCTTCACCCTCGCGGTGCTGCCGGACACGCAGTTCTACTCGCGCTACTCGGCCTCGCAGTTCGTCCCCCGCTACGGCGACGACCCGTTCCACGTGCAGACGGAGTGGCTCGCCGAGCACGCCGACGAGCTGCACATCCCCTTCACCACGCACGTCGGCGACGTCGTCGACCAGGTCGGCCAGGCCGGCGAGTGGCAGGCAGCGGACCGGGCGATGTCGGTGCTCGACGACGCCGACCTGCCGTACAGCATCACGACGGGCAACCACGACGTCCGGAACTCCGCGGACACCGTGTTCGACACCTCGTACGACCTGGCCGCCGAGCCGTACCTGCGCACCTTCCCGGCGTCCCGCGCCACCGGCCAGTCGACCGTCGAGTCCGGCACCGACCGCACCGGGCTGAGCCAGTTCCACGTGTTCGAGGCCGAAGGGCAGCGGTTCCTCTCGCTCGCGCTGCCGTGGCGGGCCTCGGACGAGACCCTCGCCTGGGCGAACCAGGTCATCGCGGCCCACCCCACCCTGCCGACGATCCTCACCTCGCACGAGGTCATCAACATCGCCACCGACGGCCTCACCGCGGTCGACACGGCCTACGGCGAACGCCTGTGGAAGAACGTCATCGCCCCGAACGACCAGGTGTTCCTGACGCTCAACGGGCACTTCCACGGGTCCACGTGGAAGAGCCGCACGAACACCGCGGGCCACGCGGTCACCCAGGTCCTCATCGACCACCAGATGGACTACGAGGGCGGCAACGGCTACCTCGGCCTGATGGAGTTCGACCTGACGAACGGCACCCTCGCGATGCAGACCGCGTCGCCGTGGGTGACGTGGAAGCCGTCCGAGACCCTGACCTCCTACGACCAGCCGCTGCTCGACGCCGCCAACCAGCGCTACACGGTGCCGGTCGACTTCCGCACCCGCTTCGCCGGGTTCGCGCCGGACTTCCGTGCCGGTTCCGCCGACGAGCCGCCGCTCATCGACCGGGCCCGCCAGATGCTGCTCGACGGGTTCGAGGGCGCTCCGCCCGTCACCACCGAGCTCCCCGGTGGCCGCGCCGACCACACCGAGGTCGACGGCACCCTGGCGTGGTGGCGCCCCGGTGCACAGGAGCCCGGCACCCTCGCCCCCGGTGCCACCGTGGACGACGTCGTCGGCGACGCCGACCTCACCCGCATGACCCACGCCGAGTCGGGCTCCCCGACCGCGCAGGACGCCGACGTGACGATCGTCGACGAGGCCCACCCGCTGTCGTCCGACGGCGCCGGGCTCTGCTTCGCGAACGCCGACAAGGCCGCGAAGCGCTTCAGCGCACTGACCTCGCCCGGTGACACCACCGTCGACCGTGCGACGTTCCCGGACGGCTACACGATCGAGACGTTCCTCGAGGTCGACCCGTCCTGGACCGACGGCGCGAACTCGTGGTCGAAGGCCATCGTCCGGAGCGGCAACCGCTCGCAGATCGGTGTCCCGCAGACCCGCTGGGACTGGACCGCGTCGCCGGTCGCCCTCGGCATCTCGAACCTCAAGGAGTTCCAGTGGACCGAGATCACCGCGGACGCTGCGAAGGGTGACCGCACCGCGTGGTCCGGTGAGATCATCCCCGGCCGCTGGCTGCACGTCGCCCTCGTGAACGACGCCGACGCCCGCACCACGACGATGTACATCGACGGTGCTCCGGTGCTCCGCAACGCCACCGACACCGGCGGGCAGACCGTGCAGGACGGCATGCCGTGGCTGTTCGGCAGCGACTGGGTCGACGACGCCGCCACGAACGGCTGGAACGGCTGCATCGGTGAGACCCGCGTGGTCGACCACCCGATCGGTGCCGAGTCCTGGCTGACGGCCCGCGCCGACCTCGACGCGCTCACCGTCGACGAGCCGGGCACCGAGGTCGTCCCGACCGCGATCTCCGGTGACGGACACCCCGGTGCCACCGTCACGCTCTCCGGCGCGGTCGACGGCCGCACCGAGGTCGCCTCCGACGGCAGCTGGACGGTCGAGCTGACCGGCGACGACACCCGACGGGTCGCCGCCGCCCGTGCGGTCGAGACCGGCGCGGCCGAGGCCGTCCAGTCGATCGGCACACGCAGCGGGACGCCCGTCGCGTTCGCGGTCGCGGTGCCCGCCGCGGCCGAGCCGGAGGACCCGGACGCTCCCACGCCCGGTACCCCCGGTGACGGCACGCCCGGTGCCGGTGACGGCACGCCCGGTGCCGGTGACGGTGGCGCGGGAGACGGCGACGCCGTCGCTCCGGCGGTCCCCGTGGTCGTCCCAGGTGCGGACGGTGGCGCGGACGACCGTCCGGTCGCCGACGGCGAACTCGCCTACACCGGCGCACACGGCCTCGGACTCCTCGGCGTCACCGCGCTGCTGCTGCTCGTGACCGGCGCAGCGGTGCTGCTGAGGCGCCGCTTCGCCGGCCTGCCCCGCGTGACCGGCCCCGGAACGGACGCCGGCACCGGTCGCTAGGACGAGGACGGACGGGAGGCCCGGTGCCAGCTGGCACCGGGCCTCCTGACCGTCAGGGGATCAGACCACGGCGCGCAACGCGTCCGCGATGCCCGTCAGGGCCACGTCGAGTTCGTCGGCGACGCGCTGGTGGGTCGCCGTCGAGCGGCGGTACGGGTCGTCCACGTCGTCGTCGGCCGGGTCGGCGGGCGGCGGGACGGTGCCGCGCAGCCGGGCGACGCGCTCCACGAGCTCCTGCGGCGACGTGACGTCGGCCAGGTCACCGGGCTCGAGGCCGGCGAGCACCCGCGCGAACTGCTTGATCGTGAACGTCCGCTTGGACGCCCGGGGCGCCAGGGAGACGGCGGCTGCACGGTGCGACCGCTCGGCGGTCAGCACCAGGTCGGCACGCTCGACGATGTCCGCCGTCAGGTACCGCGACCGGTGCGTCGTCGGGTCACCCCCGAGCCGTACGGACTGTTCGGCCGCGGCGGCGTCCATCGGGGCGCCGTCGTCGGCGATGGTGCCGGCCGACTCGACGACGAACGCCGGGGCGTCCGGGCCGAGCCGCGCCGTCAGGACCTGCGCGCCGAGCGGGGACCGGCAGATGTTGCCGCTGCAGACGAACAGGATCCGCATCGTCACGCTGCGTCGGTGTGTGCGCCGGCTCGCTGGCCGGTGCGCTCGTCGGCACGCTCGTCGGCACCGAGCAGGTCGTGCCGCACGACGATGGCGTCACGGCCGGGGCCGACGCCGATCGCCGAGATCCGGGCACCGGACATCGCCTCGATCGCGAGGACGTAGTCCTGCGCGTTCTTCGGCAGGTCGTCGAAGGTGCGGGCGCCGGTGATGTCCTCGGTCCAGCCGGGGAACTCCTGGTACACGGGCTTCGCGTGGTGGAAGTCGGACTGGTTGACCGGGACCTCGTCGACGCGGACGCCGTCGACCTCGTACGCGACGCACACCGGGATCGTCTCGAGTCCGGTCAGCACGTCGAGCTTGGTGAGCACGAAGTCGGTCACGCCGTTGATCCGCGCGGTGTAGCGGGCGATCGGGGCGTCGTACCAACCACAGCGACGGGGGCGACCCGTGGTGGTGCCGAACTCGAAGCCGTTGGCGCGCAGGAACTCGCCCGACTCGTCGAACAGCTCGGTCGGGAACGGACCGGCGCCGACGCGGGTCGTGTACGCCTTGACGATGCCGATGATCCGCTCGAGCTTGCCCGGGCCGATGCCGGAACCGGTCGCGGCCCCACCGGCGGTCGCGGACGACGAGGTGACGAACGGGTAGGTGCCGTGGTCGACGTCGAGCATGGTGGCCTGACCGGCTTCGAACAGGACGGTCTCGCCGCGCTCCAGGGCGCGGTGGATCTCGAGGGCGGTGTCGGCGACCATCGGGCGCAGGCGCTCGGCGAAGGAGAGGAGCGACTCGACCACTTCTTCCGGGTCGATCGCACGGCGGTTGAAGACCTTGACCAGCAGGTGGTTCTTCTGGTCGAGCGCGGCCTCGACCTTCTGGCGCAGGATGTTCTCGTCGAAGATGTCCTGGATGCGGATGCCGACGCGGTTGATCTTGTCGGCGTAGGTCGGCCCGATGCCGCGACCGGTGGTGCCGATCTGGCGCTTGCCGAGGAACCGCTCGGTCACCTTGTCGACGGTGCGGTGGTAGTGCGTGATGACGTGGGCGTTCGCCGACACGAGGAGCT
Source organism: Curtobacterium aurantiacum (assembly GCF_018598555.1). GTDB lineage: Bacteria > Actinomycetota > Actinomycetes > Actinomycetales > Microbacteriaceae > Curtobacterium > Curtobacterium aurantiacum. Next base: position 205,073 of record NZ_JAHEWN010000002.1, on the reverse strand, counting down.
TCGAGACGTCCACACCGCGGGCGCGCAGGGCGTCGAGCTCCTGGAACAGCACCTCGAGGTCGACGACGACGCCGTTGCCGATGATCGGGGTCACGCCGGGCGTCAGGATGCCGGAGGGCAGCAGGTGCAGGGCGTACTTCTCGCCGCCGACGACGACGGTGTGTCCGGCGTTGTTGCCGCCGTTGAACTTCACGACGTAGTCGATGCGGGAGCCGAGGAGGTCGGTGGCCTTCCCCTTGCCCTCGTCGCCCCACTGGGCGCCGATGATGACTGCTGCGGGCATCTGGTTCTCCTCACGTTGGCGGAGGACCGCACACGGCCGTCCGGGCCGGTGGTCCACCCGAGTCTATCGGCTGGTCACCTCCGCGTCACCCGGCACGACAGCGGTGGACGGTCGGCCCTCTGTCCACAACCTGCGCACCTGGGTGCCCGTCCGGATCGGTCGGAGCACGGTCGGACGCGTCCAGATCCACGACACGAAGGAGCACGACATGAGCGGCCTCGGAGACAAGGCGAAGGACTTCGCCGACAGCGACAAGGGCGAGAAGGCCACGGACGCTGGCCTCGACAAGGCGGGCGACGCCGCGGACAAGGCGACCGGCGGCGGGCACGGCGACCAGGTCGACAAGGCGCAGAACGCGGCGGACGGCAAGATCGGCAGGTGACGTCCGAGACGTCACGGACCGACGGACAGGAGGCGCGGTGCCAGCTGGCACCGCGCCTCCTGTCCGTCGGTCGGAACGTCACGAACCGCCCGACCGGCCCCGCGTCAGCTGCGGAAGAAGTCCTGGTACGACGGGTCACCGACGGGCTGGGAGTGCCCCGGCTCGGCCAGGCGCTGCTCGATCATGGCCTGGATGACGTCCGGCGGGGTGAGTCCACGACGGCGCCATTCGACCGGGTTGGACCGGAGCTGGTTCAGCGTGTTCTGCATGTGAACAACACTGGCACCGCTTCACTAGTTTGTCTAACTACCTGTCCCGAACGCGCGTTCTCATGATGCGTGGGGTGCACGTCGCATGCGCTTCGTGAGCAGAAGAGGTCGGATCCCCACTCGGGACCCGACCTCTTCTGCTCACCATGTGACGCGCGAACCGCGCCGAGCGCCTGGCTAGCGGCGCGTGACCTTCGCGGTCGCCCCGGACTTGGCGGTGCCGTCCTCGTACCCGGAGGCGTGGGCCGTCACCCGCACGCTGATGCGGTGCCCGACGTCGGACGAGCCGAGCTTGTACTTCGTGCCCGTGGCGGACCCGACGGCCTTGCCGTCACGCAGCCACTGGTACTTGTACGTCGCCTTCGTCGTGCTCCAGGTGCCGTGCTTCGCGGCGAGGGTCGAGCCGACCTTCGCCGTCCCGCTCACGGTCACCTTGCTGCCCTCGGCCAGCGCCAGCGTCGGCGGGATCACGGTGATCGTCGACGTGTCGGCCTGCTTGCCCGCCGCGTTGTCGAGGTGGAGCAGCAGCACCGTCGCCTTGGTGACACCCGACGCACGGGTGACCGTGAGGGAGTCGGCGTCGGCGAACAGCACGCCGGTCGCACCGTCCTGCGAGAACGACAGCTTCGGCTTCGACGGGTCGAACGTGGCCGCCTTCGTCTCGTCCACGACCGAGGAACCGCTGGTGGCGGCACCCGGGGCGTAGGCCGACTCCGTCAGCACGGTGTAGTCGAACTTCTTCGACGAACCGATCGCCTTCGCAGCGACGGTCAGCACCTTCACGGAGCTGTCGAACGTGTTGACGTCCTGCCCGGGTGCACCGCCGTTGAGCGGCTGCGCGTCGACCGTCTTGCCCGTCGCCAGGTTGACCGTCGTGGCGAGCGTGGCGTCCACGGTCGCTGACTTCGCGTCGTACACCAGGTAGTCGGGCTCGCCGTCACGGTCCGTGTCGATGAGGACCTCGACGTTGGTCACGGCACCGGGGTTGGCGTCCGGACCAGCGGTCTGCACGCCGAACGCGAGGGTGCCCGAGGCCTTGTCGTACGACGCACCGTAGGAACGGACGTCGGCCGCCTGCAGCGAGCGCGTCGCCGAACCCTCGGGGAACGCCTCGGCCGGGTCGGTGCCGCCGAGCACGAACGGAGCGACGGCGGCGTGGTAGCCGGTCGTCAGTCCGCCCTGGTCGAGCGTGCGGCCCTTGAGCGTGAGCTCGGCCGACTTGCCCGGTCCCGTGAACGAGACCGTGGTCCGGGCACGCACCGCGCTGACGGGCTTCGGTGCCACGTAGACACCGAGACGCATCGGGTTGAGCGTGCTGTCGGTCGGCGCGAACGCCACGATGCCGGAGGCTGCTGCCACGAACTCGCGCTGGTAGCCCTGCTGGACGGCTTCCTGCGTGGGGTCGATGACCCGGCGGAGCTGCGTCGGGTCGGTGACCGAGAAGGTCAGCGTGACCGACGCGGTGCCGTTGGCGGGCACCGTGACCTGCTTCGAGCTGAGCGCGAACGTCACGCCCGGCTGCGTCACCTGCGGCTGGTACGACACGTCGTACGTGTGCGCCGTGCTGTCGGTGTTGTCGATCCGCAGGGTCCGGGTCTCGCTCGTCGCGCCGGCGACCTCGACGACACCGAACGACGCGGTGACGAGCTGGTCGTTGTCGGCGCTGCGGACCGTGGTGCCGGCGGTGACCGCCTGCAGCGCGTCCACACGACCGGTGCCCTGGCGGAGCAGGGTCGCCGAACGGTCGCCGTCCTTCACGTCGTGGGTCGCCGTGTTCATCAGCGCCGCCTTGACCTGCGGGGCGGACCACGTCGGGTGCGACTGGAACGTCAGCGCTGCGATGCCCGCGACGTCCGGCGTGGCCATCGAGGTGCCGCTCATCGACATGCGACCGTCACCGGTGCCGTTGGCCGCGGAGATCACGTTGACCCCGGGGCCGGCGATGTCCGGCTTGACGATGTCGTCGAACGACCCGTGCACGCCACGGCTGGTGAACGACGCGAGCGTGTTCACGGCGTCCGCCTCGGTGGCGACCTCGAAGCCCGTGAGCTCGTCCGCGAAGCGCACGTGCAGGGTCCCCGCCGTGGCGGTGGCCCGGAGGCTCGCCACGCTCTTCGCGGTCAGCTCGGCACCCGGGATGGTCGCGTTGCCACCGACGCCCGATTCGAAGGTGTCGAGCGTCCCCGCGAGGAGCACGCCGACGCCGCCGGCGGCCTCGACGTTGTTGAAGCGCACGCCGGAACCGCACTCGAGCGCGGCGTCCGTCCACTTCAGCCAGACGACCTTGCCCGCGATCTTCGCGGCGTCGGCGGCGCTGAACGCCGCACAGCCGTCGATGTTCGCGGACGGGACGACGACGTCACCCTCGACCGGCAGCGTGCCCTGGAAGTTCTGCGAGTACTGCGAGCGGTAGGTCTTCGCGACGTCGGCCGGGGCCGTGACCTCGACACCGTCGTACAGCGACTGGCCGGTGGCGCTCGCGGCGACGGTGAGCGCACCCTCGGCGTTGCCCGGCGATCCACCGATGTCGGTGAAGTCGTCGGCGTTGCCCGAGGCGATCACGGGGAGCACGCCGCGAGCGGTCAGTGCGTCGATCTTGGCGTTGTCGGGGTCGTCCGGCGCGCCGTAGTCGGAGCCGAGCGACAGGTTCAGGACGTTGATGTCCTTGCCCTCGGTGAGCGCCTGGCCGACCCAGTCGAGCGCGGCACCGGTGACGTCGGTGGAACCGCCGTTGTCACCGAAGACCTTCAGGGCGTACAGGCCGGCTTCGGGCGCGGTGCCCGGACCGATCCACATGTCCTGCACCTGCTGCGTGGTGAGCTTGGTGTAGTCGCCGTCGAACTGCTGCTTGTCGGCGGTCAGGCCGTAGCCGGCGATCGAGCCGGACACGTGCGTGCCGTGGTCGCCGCCCTTGCCGTCGATCGGGTTGTCGTCGGGAGCCGGCACCGGGTCGTAGGAGTTCGGGTCCGTCGGGTCGGCGTTGTAGGTCGCACCGGCGAAGTCGTACCCGCCGAGGAACTTCGACGCGTCGTACAGGCTGGGATCCGGAGCGCCACCGCTCGCGTCCGCCAGGGCCTGCTGGTACGCCTCGGTGGTGCCGGGGCCGCCGAAGTCGGCCTGCGTGTAGTCGAGACCGGTGTCGAGGACGGCGACGTTGACGTCCTTGCCGGTGTGCCCGGTCTGCTGCCAGGCGTTGAGCGAGCGCGTGTAGACGTCACTCGCCGAGTTCTTCGGCGAGACGCCGTCGGCACCGGGCTGGACCAGGCTGGGATCGACGCCCGAGGGAGCGGCGTCGGCGTTCTCGTTGACCGTCGGCTCGACGATCTTCTTCGGCGTGAGCGGGATGATGCTCTCGACGTCGGAGCGCTCCGCGATCTGCCGGAACGCGTCGACGTCGGCGACGACCGCGACTCCGGGGACGGTGTACTCGGTCGAGTAGAGCTCGGTCGCGTCGGCGTCGGCGCGCTTGACGGCCGACCGCACCGCGGCGACGGTCGACTGGATCGCCTCGACGCGGTTCTTGGCCGCGGAGGACTGGGTCCGCGACTTCGTCAGGTCCCCGCCCTTCGCCTTGGCGTCCACTTCGAGGGCACCCTGGCCGGTCGTGCGCACGAACGCAGCGACGGTCTTCGTCGGCTTGGCGTCACGGAGCGGGGCGGAGAGCTTGAGGTCGGCCACCGAGATCCCGGCCGGAGCTGCGGAGGCCGCGCCCCCGACTGCGAGACCGCCACACGCGAGGGCCGCGGCGGCGATGCCGGCGGTCAGGACGCGGGTGAAGCGATGGGGGGTGGGATTCGGGTCGGTGTTCGGTGTTGCACGGTTCAAAGAGGACACTCCTGGCTCAGTCCGTGGTTCGCATGAGATTCCTGTGAAGCTATGCGTTCGTTCTCAGGCGGGACAGTCCGCACTTCGGGGGACACCCCTCGTCCGGGGGTCGCTTCCTGTTAAGTTGCACACCTGTGTGCACGTTATTACGATGGGCAGCGTGACCACCACCGAGCAGCCCTCCCGCGCGCCCCGCCGCGACGCCACGGAGAACCGGGCAGCACTCCTCGACGCGGCGAAGACCTGCCTGCAGCAGGACCCGGACGCCTCGATCGAGACGATCGCCGCGTCGGCCGGGCTCTCCCGCCGTGCGGTGTACGGACACTTCCCGTCACGCGACGACCTGGTGCGCGAGGTCGTGACCGCCGGTGCCGCCCGGATCGCCGCCGCCATGCCGACCAGCTCGGACCTGCAGGAGCTCCCGCCGGCCGCACGCCTCGCCGCCATCGCGGTGACGCTCTGGGCCGAGGTGTCACACGTCCGGTCGATGGCCCGGGTCGCCGTGCGCAGCCCGTTCGCCGAACCCGTCGCCGAGGTGTTCGCGCCGTTGCGCGCACAGGTCCGCCAGGCGTGCGCGCTCGGGATCGACGAGGGTGCCATGCGGGACGACGTCGACCCCGGAACGCTCGGCCGTCTGGTCGAGGGCGCGTGCATCGCCGTCCTCGACGAGGCCACCCGTTCCGGCACGAGTGACGAGGACGGACGGCGCATGGTGGTGGTGTCGGCGCTGGGCATGGCCGGCATCGACTGGCGCACCGCACTGCTCTCCGAACCCGCTGCTCCCGCTCCCGCTCCTGCCCCGAAGGACCACGCATGACGCTCGAACTCGACCACGTCGGTATCGGCGAGGAGCCCGGTGCACCCCTGCCCGTCGTCTCCGCCGTCGCCGCACCCGGGCGCCCGGGGGTCCTCGCTGTCGAGACCGAGCAGGCCCCGGTGCTCGCGTCGCTCGTCGCCGGTGGCCGCATGCAGCCCGACACCGGCCGCCTGCTGCTCGACGGCCACGAGGACCCGGCGGCCGTCCGGCGCTCGTTCGCCCTCGTGGACACCCCAGGGGTCGCCGAGCCCTTCCCCGTCATGACCCTCACGCAGATCGTGCGCGAGGAGCTCGCGTTCGCCGGGCAGCGTCCGACCCGCGCGCACGTCGACACCGTGCTCGACGAACTCGGGCTGCGCGAGTACGGCGACACCCACGTCCAGCGGGTTCCGACGGCCGTGCGCGTCCGACTGCTCGTCGAGCTCGCCCTGCTCCGCGACGGCGTGACCGGCATCGTGATCACCTCGCCCGAGCGGCACGGCGGCGCCGTCGAGGACTGGTTCCAGGTGGTCCGCGACGTGACCCGGCGAGGCGTGACCGTGGTCCTCGTGACCTCGAAGGCCGCCGCCACGACCGTCCAGCACCTGCTCGACACGATCGAGACGCACGACGTCGACACGCACGACGCCGCCGAGTCGCACGACGACGTCGCGACGCTCGCGACGCCCCAGACCGAGGACCCCGAGGACGTGGCCCGAACCGACGGAACCGAGCCGGGCCTCCCGACCGCTCCCCCCGTCACCCAAGCATCCGCAACCGTCCCGACGGAGGCACAGAAGTGACCACCACCTCGCTCGTCCGCGCAGAACTCGCGCGGCTCACCGCGACCCCGCTCGCACGCCTGGCGTTCATCGCGCTGATGATCGTGCCGCTGCTGTACGGCGGCGCGTACCTGTGGGCGAACCGCGACCCGTACGCGAAGCTCGACCAGATCCCCGCCGCGATCGTGAACCTCGACGCCGGTGCCACGCTGGACGGCGACCACGTCGACTACGGCGAGGACGTCACGAAGGAGGCCATCGACGGGGCCGACTTCAAGTGGACGACGACGAGCGCCGCCGACGCCCGCTCCGGCGTCCGCAACGGCACCTACGACTTCGTCGTCACCATCCCGCACGACTTCTCCGAGCACCTGGTGTCCGCGCAGTCCGACGACCCGACGCAGGCGAAGCTCGTCATGACGACGGCCGACACGAACTCGTACCTGGCCTCGACCATCGCCGAGCAGGCGGGCAAGACCATGCGCACCGCCGTCGCCGAGCGCGTCGGCAAGCAGGCGGCGAAGACCCTGCTCGTCGGGCTCGCCGACGTGCGGGACAGCCTCGGCGACGCCGTCGACGGGGCCGATGAACTCGCGTCCGGGACCAAGAAGGCGGACCGGGGTGCGCACACGCTGGCGGACGGTACCGGCAAGCTGTCGTCCGGTGCAGCTGAGCTCGCGTCCGGCACGGCCGACCTGCCGTCGCAGACCCAGCAGCTCGACAGCGGGGCGCAGCAGGTGGCGTCGGGGGCGTCGACCCTGGCGTCCGGGCTGGCGAGTGCGCAGCAGCAGACGGCGGCGCTGCCGTCGCAGACGCAGCAGTTGAACGCGGGGGCGCAGCAGGTCGCGGCCGGCAACAAGCAGCTCGCCGACACGGTCGACTCGTACAGCGCCGACGTCGATTCGCTCCGACCCCTCGACGCAGAGACCGTGATCTCGGGTATCACCGACAACCTGCCCGAGGGTGTCGAGCTCACCGAGGAACAGCAGGCTGCCCTGCAGTCGACCGTCACCGACGCCGTCACCCGGGTCAACACCGCCGGCGCCTCGGCGAAGAGCACCTACGAAACGACGAAGTCCTCGGTGGACAAGCTCCGTGACGGCTCCGCACAGGTCGCAGCCGGTACGTCATCGCTCGCCTCCGCCGCGCCGACGCTCGCGTCCGGCATCTCCTCGGCGGCGACGGGGGCATCCACGCTCGCATCGGGGGCCGCCCAGGTGGCGGACGGCACGTCGAAGCTGGCCTCGGCCGCTCCGACGCTGTCATCCGGTGCGTCGCAGCTCGCGACCGGTGCGAAGACCGCCGACCAGGGCGCGTCATCGCTCGCATCGGGGCTCGACAAGCTCACGACCGGCTCGTCGAAGCTCGCGTCGTCGCTCGACGAGGGCCGCACGAAGATCCCCGCGTCGGACGCCTCCGAGCGTGAGTCGCAGGCCTCGGTCATCTCCGACCCGGTCAAGGTCGGGGACGACAACGTCGCCGCCGCGTCGAACTACGGAGCCGGCCTCGCACCGTTCTTCATCTCACTCGCGGCCTGGATCGGCATGTACGCGCTGTTCCTCATCCTCAAGCCGATCTCGAAGCGGGCCATCACGGCGGTGCGGAAGCCCCTCGCCGTGGTGTTCGGCGGCTGGCTGACCCCGGCGCTCCTCGGCCTGGTGCAGATGGTGGCGCTGTTCTTCATCGTGCGCTTCGCCCTCGACCTGAACGTGGTGCACGTCGGCGGCACGATCGGGATCATGGTCCTGGCCTCGGCGACCTTCGCGGCGATCATCATGGCGCTCAACGTGCTGCTCGGATCGGTGGGGCAGTTCCTCGGCCTGGTGCTGATGCTCGTGCAGCTCGTCACCGCCGGAGGCACGTTCCCGTGGCAGACGCTGCCGGGGCCGTTGGCGGCGCTGCACTTCGCGCTGCCGATGACGTACTCGGTCGACGCGATCCGGCAGACGATGTACGGCGGGAACCTCGGCGCCGCGTGGTCCGACGCGGGCGTGCTGCTCTGTTGGCTGCTCGGGGCGCTCCTGGTGTCCTTCGTGGTCACGGCGCGGCAGACCCGCTCCCGCACGCTGCGCGACCTGCGCCCGAGCCTGATCGGGTAGCGGGGCGCGGCGGCGCGGCACGCCTCGTGAGCAGAAATGGTCGGGTGACGTCAGGTCACCCGACCATTTCTGCTCACGAAGCGCGTTCGCCGAGCGGCTGGTGCACCATCCCGCCGCCGAGGGTGCGCAGGTCGTCGGTCGGCAGGGCCGCACGGGCGTCCGCATCGAGCACGGCGGACGCGTCGTCGACAGGGTGCAACCCGATGCGCTCCCCGGCGGACAGGTCAGCCGGCGACCCGGTGTTCCGCGACAGGGCCCAGACCACGTGGTGCCCGGGGTCGCGGAGTGCCACGGTGGCGAGCACCAGGCGTGTCAGGTCGTCGGGCGAGGTCCACATGAGCAGCCCCCGGGTCGTCGGCGGCAGCGCACCGAACGCACCGATCCGCGCGGACACGATCGACATCTCGTACCGGTCGGCGAACAGGCTGCCGAGCAGTTCCATCGCGGCCTTCGTCACGCCGTAGTACGTGTCCGGACGGGGCAGCCGGTCGCCGGGAACGCTCCCCGGCTGGTCGAGGGGTTCGGGCACCATCCCCACCGCGTGGATCGAGCTGGCCTGCACCACCCGGAGCACCCCGGCGGCGGCCACCCGTTCGAGCACGTTCTTCGTGCCGGTCAGGTTCGCCGCGATCAGGTCGTCCCAGGCGGCCTCGGTCGGGATGCCCGCCAGGTGGACCACGGTGTCGACCCCGGCGAGCGCGTCGTCCAGCACCGCGGGGTCGTTCACCGATCCGGCCACGAACCGCTCCCCGGCGACGATCGGATCGTGGGGCCGCTGTTCGTCGAGCAGCACGAGGTCGTGCCCCGCGGACCGCAGTCGAGGACGCAGGGCGCTCCCGATCCGGCCCGCGGCTCCGGTGATGAGCAGCGTCGCCATGCCGCGGACGCTACCCCCGGCGCGCGAGCAGCGACCTCAGCTGTGCGACCGCGCCGAACGCCGGGGTGTCGAGGTCGGACTTCGTCCACCGGACGACCGCCCAGCCGAGTCGTTCCATCTCACGGTAGCGGCGGAGGTCACGGCTCCACTGCTCGGCGTCGGTCCGGTGGTGGTCGCCCTCGTACTCGATGACGATGTGATGCTCCGGGTAGGCCAGGTCGACCCGGCCGACGAACCGACCGGTTTCGTCCAGCACGTGGACCTGCAGCTCGGGCTCGGGTAGCCCCGCGCGGACGATCGCCAGCCGCGCTCTGGTCTCCTGCGGCGACCCGGCACCCACCCGCACGAGCTCGAGCGCCACACGCAGTCGTCGGACACCCGATCGCGCTCCGGCCAGGGCGACGGCGGCAGCGAGGTCCTCGATCGTCGTCCCGCACCGCCGTTCCGTGACGATGGCGTCCCCGAGCACGACGAGCTGGTCGACCGAGAGCATCGCACCGCAGTCCACCCACAGCGCCGCGGGCGTGCTCGTCGGCATCCCCCACCGCTCCGTCACCCGGGCACGGTCCGGTGTGATGCGGTGCCCGACGACCCCGTGGCGGCGCGGTTGCGCGATCGGCACGGGACTCGTGACGTGCACGGGGCCGTCGTCGGCGACCGGGACCGGGAGCTGCCCGAGGACCGCAGCCGAGACGTGACTGATGAACTGCCCGGGAACCAGGACCGGCCGGAACGCCCGGATCCGGTGGGCCGGGTCGGGCGGACGGTCACGTGCCCAGCGGATGGACCGGGTCGGCCGGATCAGGTCACGCCGTCGGAGTCGTTGTCGGGAGACGCCCGCGCGGTCGGCGGCACCGACGTCGAACGCGCGCCCGCGCAGCGGTGTCGGAAGTGGTCGCGCTCGCATGGCCACCACGTTCGCGCCCCGCGCCCGCTACCCGCGCGCCGAACGCGACTTCTGTGCACAACGCACCCCGGGCCTCCCGTGTGGAGGACCAGCCACGCGTCGATCGTGAGCAGAAATGGTCGGGTCTCCGCCCCGCACCCGACCATTTCTGCTCAAGAAGCGAACCGGCCCGCGCCCGCTACGATCGACGGACGAGCCAACGGAGGTCGAAGCGCATCATGGGAGACGGCAAGCCCGCGACCATCTACGACGTCGCTGCACGCGCCGGGGTCTCGAAGTCCCTCGTCTCCCTCGTGCTGCAGCGCTCCCCCCGGGTCAGCGACCAGCGCCGGGCCGCCGTGCTCAAGGCGATCCAGGAGCTCGACTACCGCCCCTCCACCGCTGCCGTGTCCCTCGCGGGCACCCGCAGCCGCACCATCGGCGTGGTGCTCGACGACTTCCGCAACCAGTGGTTCGTGGACCTGCTCACCGGCCTGCGCGAGAGCCTGCAGGACCAGGGGCACCGGCTCGTGGTCGCCGACCGGTTCCTCAACACGGGGCTCGATGCCTCTCCGGTCGAGGGCTTCCTCTCCATGCGCGTCGAGGGCATCGTCATCGCCGGTGAGCCCACCACCGACCTCGCGATCCCGGCCTCGATGCCGCTCGTCATCGCGGGCGGCCGCGTCGCGATCCCCCGCGCCGACACCGTGGCGAACGACGACCACGCCGGTGGCGGCATCGCGGCGCAGCACCTGCTCGACCTCGGCCACACCCGCCTCGGGTTCGTCGGTGCGAGCTCGGCGGCCTCGGCCGAACGCCAGGCGGGGTTCGAGCAGTCCGCTGTGCCAGGCGCGTCCGTCGTCACGACGGTGCTGCCGGGCGAACCCACCGAAGAGGCCGGTTCCCGCGCCCTGGGCATCCTGCTCGACGAGCACCCGGACGTCACGGCCGTCTTCGCCGCGAACGACGTGATGGCCCTCGGCGCGCTGTCCGAACTCGCCGAACGCGGGCTGCGCGTCCCCGAGGACGTCTCCGTCATCGGCTACGACGACACCCCCGTCGCCGCGATGCGGTACGTCGGCCTGACGAGCATCGACGACCGCAGTGTCGAGATCGGCCGCGGCGCCGGCGAGCGCCTGCTCGCCCGCATCGCGGATCCACGGATCGCCGCGACGGAACTCCTCGTCGAACCCCGCCTCGTCGCGCGCCGCACCACCGCCGCGCGCTGACGGCACCCCGGCCGGGAGGCCCGACCCGCCTCCGCCCCGCCCGCTTCGTGAGCAGAAATGGTCGGGTTCAGGGCCCGTACCCGCCCGTTTCTGCTCACGAAGTCGCGTCAGGCAACTCCGCGTGCTGGACGACCCAGCTGTGCATGACGATCGCCGCAGCGGCCGACGCGTTGATGCTCCGGGTCGACCCGAACTGGGTGATCTCGAGGTGTGCGTCCGCTCCGGCCACCGCCTGCTCGGTGAGGCCGGGGCCCTCCTGCCCGAACAGGAACACGCATCGCTCCGGGATCGTCGCGGTCTCGATGCGCTCGGCACCGGGGGTGTTGTCGATCGCCACGACGGGACGCTGTTCCTCGGCCATCGCGGCGAGGAACGCCTCGACGTCGGGGTGGTACCGGACGTGCTGGTACCGGTCGGTGACCATCGCCCCGCGCTTGTTCCACCGCCGTCGCCCGATGATGTGCACCGTGCCGGCCAGGAACGCGTTGGCGCTCCGCACGATCGAGCCGATGTTCAGGTCGTGCTGCCAGTTCTCGATCGCCACGTCGAACGCGTGCCGGCGGGTGTCGAGCTCGGCGACGATCGCGTCCATCGACCAGTACCGGTAGCGGTCGAGCACGTTCCGGGAGTCCCCCGCTGCCAGCAGCTCCGGGTCGAGCCTCGGGTCGTCGGGCCAGGGTTCCGGGTGCGGCCCCACCCCGTTGGTCGTCAGCTCGTGCGACGGTTCGGGCGCAGTGGTCACCCGACCAGCGTACGGCCGGGCGCGGGCTCAGGCGGTGCGGGCCCAGTGGTCGATGCGCGACTCGATGCCGGCGATCAGGATGTCGAGGCCGAGCGCGAACCGGTCGTCGTAGGAGTGCTCGCCGAGGATCTCACCCACCAGCCGGTGCCGTTCCGGGCGTCCGGCCTCGGAGTCCCCGCGCCCGACCTGCACCCCGGCGTGCCCGACCACGAAGTCGTAGACGACGAAGAAGGTGTACATCGCCTCGGCCGGCGGCAGTCCGGCGTCCTGCAGGGCACCGACGACCTTCGCGACGACGGCATCGGACTCGGTCGAGGCGAGCGGGGCACGCTGGCTGTGCGACTCGAGCACGAGCGGGTGGGTGCGCATCAGGTCGCGGAACGTCGTGGCGAAGGTGCGGACGACGGCGTGCCACTCGTCCGGCCAGACGAAGGTCGCGGTGAACTCGTCGACGGTGCGGCGGACGAGTTCCGCGTGCAGGTCGTCCAGGCCGCCGATGGTCCGGTGCACGGTCATCGGGGCGACGCCGAGCCGCACGCCCAGTGCCCGGAAGGACAGGCGGTCGAGGCCGTCCTCGTTCGCGATGGTCGTGGCGGCGTCGATCACCTGCTCACGGGACAACACGTTCGGGCGGCCTCGGCGTCGTCGCGGCGTCACCTCGAGCTCCGTCTCCGACACCGGGGTGGGTCGGGGCGCGGTGGACGGGGTTCCGGGTTCGACGAGCACGAGGGGGCCTCCTTGATTCGGTACGTGTCCCGAAAAGCGTAGGGCAAAAGCCGACCGCGGTTCGGTGTCTCGACCATCTCGGGTCTCAGAGCAGCGCGCAAGAGCCGCTCCGGGCCTCCCGGCCCTTTCTGAGCGGAACGTCAGTGGGGCCGCGACGACCGCCCCGCCGCGGCCCCCTGGTTCAGCGCTGGCTCGATCCGCGGGTGCGACGTCTGCGCACCACGAGGAACACGCCCAGGGCCAGGAGCATCACTGCTGTCACCGCCGCCAGCCCGAGTCCGTCGGCTCCGGTGAACGCCAGCCCGCTGCGTGCCGAGTCGCCGGACCCGTCGCCGGTACCCGCCGACGCCTCCGCGTCGTCGTGCGTGCCGGGTGTTCCCGAAGAACCGGCGCTCCCGGGATGTCCGGGCGTACCGGGCGCTTCCGGACCACCGGGCGTCACCGGCGGTCCGGTCGGTGTGTCCGCTGCGGGCAGGAGCCCCGCGTCCACGGTGCGGTCCTGTTCGATGTGCTCGAGCTGGCCCTCGTCGGAACGGATCGCGGCGAGTTCGACGGGGGCGGTCGCACCGGAGGAGTCGGCGTCGGAGTCGATCGCGCGGTCGTCGCCGACGAACTCCTTCGTGAACTCCCGACCGTCCGGTGCCGTCCAGTGCAGGGTGTAGGAGCCGGGGCGCAGGTCGTCGAAGGCGTACCCGCCGTCGCCGTCCGTGGTGGTCGTCCGGCGCACGGCGTCGCCGCGGTCGTCCGAGCCGGTGAGGCGGACCGCGACGTCGGCGATGCCGGCTTCGTCGTCCTGCAGACCGTCGCCGTCCTCGTCGGACCACACGAAGTCGCCGATCGAACCGGCGACGACCGTGACCGTCGCCGGGTTGGACTGGACCGGCAGAGCGAGGTTCGAGGCGCGGAGGCCGAACCGGTTCGTGTACGTGTCACCGTCGCGCTGGCCCGCCGTCGCGACCACGACCCGGTGCGTCACGGTCTCGCCCACGCCCACGGGGGCCGTCCGCAGGATGCGCGCAGCCGTGACGTCCGCGAGCCGGGCCGGGCATCCCCCGGTGCCGAACCCCGACGCCGAGCACCAGGTGGTGGCGCCACCGCCCTGGTTCGACGGGTCAGCGGCGTCGAGCACGACGTCGTGCGGGTTGCGGTTCGTGTAGCGGACGCGCTCACCGGCGGCGGCGGCGACCGCGATGGGCGCGGCGAGTCCGACCGTGCCGTGGAAGGTGGAGTTGCGGGTGTCGCCCCGGTACGGAAGGACGTCGATGACGTCCAGGCCGTCGATCGGGGTGGCGTCGATGTTCGTGTACCCGAGGTCCCACGCCAGGTGGTCCCCCGAGACGACGACCGGTTCGACGGCGGTCTTCTCGACGCCGACGCCGCCGGCTGCGACGACCTGGACGGCGCGCTCGGCGTTGCGGAGCGCCTGCGGCGACTTGTCCGTCGGCGAGGCGATGTCCGTCGTGTTGGTGATCGCCCCCGCCGGAGCGAGCTTCGAGACCGCGGCGGTGTACGTGATCGGGTCGATCGCCTCGTTCGGCTTGACCTGCATCGTCCAGGTGAGGCGCTGGACCTCGTTGCCCTCGTCGTCCTTCGTGGTGTCGATCTCCGGCACCTCGGAGGCACTGCCGGCGACGTAGGTCACGTGGTTCGGCAGGACGTCCCGCACCGCCACGGAGGTCTCCTTCCCGGTGGTGTTGCCGTTCGTGAGCGACGGGTACAGCGCGTAGTCGACGGTGCCACCGGCGACGGCGAAGGTGGTCTCGTCGGGGGTGTCGGCCGCGTCGTGGCCGGGGTCGACGATCTTCTTCTGGATCCGGGCGAGGTTCTCGGTGAGGATGACGCTGTCGGAAAGGGGGCCGGCACCGAGGTCCGCGTCGGACCAGACGTCGTGCACCCAGCGCTCTGAGCGGTCGCCGAACCACGCGTGACCGAAGTCGTAGGCCCGTGTGCCGTCGGCGGCGTCCTCGGTGGTGACGTAGCTGTAGAGCGTGCCGGTGTTGCCGCCCCGGATTTCGCCGGTTGCGCGGACCGCGCCGACGGCGTCGAGGCCGCCGGGGACGTCTTCCGGCTGGTCGTACCAGGGGCCGTCGCCGTCGTCGCACGTCGCCTTCTGACCGGCGGCCGGAGAGGTCATGTCGTACGCGGCGTACTGCACCTCAGCGCCGGTGAGACCGCTGGTCCATGCCACGGTCCTGCTGCCTCCGACGCGGGTGGCACGCTGGGTGTCACGGTCGAACGTGTCGCAGAGGATCACGTTCTCGTACGGGGAGAGGCCGTTGTTCCATGCGCCGACGTCGCTCCGGAGCAGTGTTCCGGGCGTGGTCCACGGGTCGCCGTGCTTCGCGGATCCGTCTTCGACGACCCTGCCGTTGTCGATGACCCGGTGGAACTGCTTCTGCGTTCCGCCGGGT
Source organism: Curtobacterium aurantiacum (assembly GCF_018598555.1). Lineage (GTDB taxonomy): Bacteria > Actinomycetota > Actinomycetes > Actinomycetales > Microbacteriaceae > Curtobacterium > Curtobacterium aurantiacum. The sequence continues at coordinate 189,766 of NZ_JAHEWN010000002.1, read as the reverse complement.
GCGTACTCGATGATGTTGCGCTTCGCGGAGTTGTCTCCGGTGGGCTCGGTGCCGCCCGGGAAGTTCGATGCACCGCTGAGTGAGGTGGTCTGGAGCGGGGTGAACGTGTTGATCGAGTCAACCGAAGTACCGACCGGGGGGATGGGCATCCACAGGCTGATGTACCCGCTGACGAAGTACGACTTGGCACCACCCCTGATCGGGCCACCGGCGACGTTCTTCGAGGGGATGCGCGTCGGGTCGGTGACGGTGTCGGTGATCGTGACGTCGACGTCCTGCCCTGCTGCGGTCTGGGTGCAGCTGAACGTCCCGGAGTCGGTGACGGCTGTCTCCCCGCCGCCCTTGCCGCCGGGGAGGCCGGCCATCCGCCAGTCATTGTCGGCGTTCGGGCCGCAGACCGGGTTGCCGCCGTTCCACAGCACGGCGTCGGAGGGCACATCGCCGAGGATCTCGGAGAGGTCGTCCGTGAACGACATCGGGCCGACGCTCTTCTCGAACCCGAGGAGCCCCTGTCCGGGCACGAGCGGCTGCCAGTCCACGGCGATCGGGTAGATCAGCTGCAACCCCTTCGTCGTTCCGTCCGGACCGGTGACGTCGGTCCGGAGCGATGACGCGTGGACGTTCTTGCTCAGGTTGTAGCGCGCGGCTGCGGACACCGTGACGGAGTCAGCGACCGCGGTGGCGGTCCCGTTCTCGGCCTCGTCCGCCGTCGCGGTCACCGGGACGGCGATCGTGTCGCCGTTCTGCAACTCGCCCGAGACGTCGAGGACGATCGGCACGGAGACCGTCCGGCCTTCTCGGAGCGTGCCGATGTTGCAGGTCAGCACGGCCCCCGAGACCGCCGAACCCGGACCGACGCAGATGGTCGGGACCCCTGCCCACGACGTGCCGGCGGGAGCGGTCGCACTGAAGCGTTCGTTCGTGCTGGTGCCGTCGTTCGAGTTGAGGGAGACGCGGTACGTGATCGCGTCCATCGTGCGGACGATGCCGTTCTTCTCGCTCGCATCGCCACCAGCGCCGTCCGTCGGGGTGACGGGGCCGTTGCCGTCCTTCGTGACGTCGATCGCGACGGCGACCGTGCTCTGCGTCGCGGCGGATGCGGTGCCGTCGGGCCCTTCCGGCTCGCTCGCCCCCGCCGGGGTGGTCGGCAGGGCAAGGCCGAGGACGATTCCAGTGGTGGCCAGCGTCGACACGGCGATGCGCGCTCTACTTCGAGATCGCATGGGTCTCCTTGTTCTCGCGAGCTGATGTCGCGCAGATCGTGGGGACGAGGACCGCCCCGACCGGCAGCGTACGCACATATTGCATCTCACAACAATTATTCATGTTCCGAATATCGTTGATGGTGATTGCCGAGCATCGCGACGGCAGGCGTGAACCCCTGCGCAGTAGGGTGAGGGCCATGGCGACCCGAGAAGACGTCGAGTGCTGGCTGACCGACATGGACGGCGTGCTCGTCCACGAGAACCAGGCGCTCCCCGGCGCCCCGGAGCTCATCCAGCAGTGGCTCGACGACGGCACCGAGTTCCTCGTGCTGACGAACAACTCGATCTTCACGCCGCGCGACCTCAGCGCCCGGCTCCGGGGATCGGGCCTGCACGTGCCCGAGGAGCGGATCTGGACGAGCGCGCTCGCGACCGCCGACTTCTGCAAGTCACAGATGCCCGGCGGCTCGGCGTTCGTCATCGGTGAAGCGGGCATGACGACTGCCCTGCACGAGGCCGGGTTCATCATGACCGAGACGGCTCCCGACTACGTCGTCGTCGGCGAGACCCGCAACTACTCGTTCGAGGCGATCACCAAGGCCGTCCGGCTCATCCGCGCCGGAGCCCGGTTCATCGTGACGAACCCCGACGCCACCGGCCCGAGCGCCGAGGGGGTCCTGCCGGCCACCGGCGCCATCGCCGCGATGATCGAGAAGGCAACCGGCAAGCAGCCCTACGTGGTGGGCAAGCCGAACCCGATGATGTTCCGCTCCGCGATGAACCGGATCGGGGCGCACTCCGAGAACACCGGCATGATCGGCGACCGCATGGACACCGACGTGCAGGCCGGGATCGAGGCGGGGCTGCACACCGTGCTCGTCATGACGGGCATCAGCGACCAGGCGGAGATCGACCGGTACCCGTTCCGTCCGAGCGAGGTCATCTCCGGCGTGCACGAGCTCGTGCGCACCGAGCCGTTCGAGGTCGAGCTCTAGCCCCGGCCGGACGCGACCGCTGACGCGCGTCGACCCCGAAACCGGACGCGACCGCGGCGCGAGCCGACGGGGCCGGTCGTCGTACCAGGCGATGATCCCGCCCGCCACGATGCCGAACGCGAGCACCCCGAACGAGAACAGCCCGATCAGACCGAGCAGCACCACGCGCCCCGAGTCGCTCGTGTCCACGGTCGCGGAGAACCCGATCGACCCGAAGTCCCAGAAGGCGTGCAGCAGCACCGGGGCGAGCAGCGAGCCGGTCAGCCGACGCGCGACGTACAGCGTCGACCCGAACGACGCTGCGAACACCACCTGGACCAGCGTCGGCCCGATCCCGGCGCCCGCGAGCGCGTTGAGCAGGTGCAGCAGCCCGAACAGCGCGCACGACAGGGCCCACACCCACATCTCCGGCAGCCGTCGCCGCAGCCCCACGAGCAGGGTGCCTCGGGCCATCAGCTCCTCGAAGACCCCGACGAACAGCACCCCGACCGCGAGCAGCAGGAAGTAGTGCGCGGGCAGCGCCGACCAGTCGATCAGGGGCAGCCGGACGACGCACACCACGAGCACGAGGATCGGCGCGACCATCGTCCACCGCAGTCGCGTCCGGACCGGGTCGACCGTGGCGATCCGCCACCAGCCGAGCGCCGTGACGAACAGGGCCAGTGCCGCGACGGCGATGCCCTCGGGGATGACGAGGGCGTGCACGACGCTGTCGACCGTCTGCCCGAGGGTCGCGTAGTCGTCGCTCGGCCGTGACCGCCAGGCGCTGATCGCCGCGAACACCACGATCGGCGCGAGCCCGAGCAGCAGCGACGGCGGCACCGGCCAGCGACGGCGGGGCGCTCGGACGGGGGCGGTGGTGGTCATCTGCTGGTTGTACCAGGCGGGACGTACGATTGGCGGTATGCGCCTGCCCTCCCTGTCCACGATGGCAGAGGACTACGTCAAGCTCATCTGGAAGGCCAGCGAGCGCGGCGGACCCGGCCTGGCGACGCGGGACATCGCGGCGTCCCTGAAGGTGTCGGCGTCGACGGTCTCGGGCAACCTCAAGAAGCTCGACCGTGACGGCCTGATCGAGCACACCCCGTACTACGGCGTCGTGCTCACCCCGCTCGGGCAGCAGGTCGCGGTGGCGATGGTCCGGCGGCACCGGCTGATCGAGACGTTCCTGGTGGAGCGGCTCGGCTACTCGTGGGACGAGGTCCACACCGAGGCCGAGGCCCTCGAGCACGCCGTGTCGGAGCAGTTCCTCGACCGGGTGGACGCCGACCTCGGCCACCCGACGCACGACCCACACGGTGATCCGATCCCCGGCGCCGACGGCATCGTGCCGGACTCCCCCGGCACCCTCCTCGGCGCGATCGAGCCGGGAGCGTGCGGCACCGTCGACCGTGTCTCGGACGACGACCCCTCGCTGCTGCGGTACTTCGACGAGCTCGGGGTCGGGCTCGGCACACACCTGCGGGTCGAGCGGGTGCGGGACTACGCCGGCGTCATCGCGGTGTCACGGCGGTCCACCGACGGCTCGGAGTCACTCGTCGACCTGCCGGCCGCGGCCGCGTCGGCAATCTGGCTCGCGCCCGACGGCGACTGACGGCGCTGCGCGCGCGGGGTGGTCGGCTGGTCGGCTGGTCGGCTGGTCGGCTGGTCGGCTGGTCGGCTGGTCGAGACACCCCGCTCACATCCGCCGAGGGGTCATGAACCGTCGTCCGGGAGCCTCCGCAGGCGACGGTTCGCGACCACCCGGTGCCCAGCGCACGGGGCGTCATGACCGCACCGCGGCCCGCGAACGCGCGTGGCGTCGGACGGGAGGCCCGGTGCGCGGCCGCCACGGGCCTCCCGTCCGGCGCCCCCACCGGTCACGACACCCCGCTCACGTCCGTCGAGAAGTCACCATCTGTCGCCCGGGAGCCCCGCAGCCGACGGTTCGCGACCACCCGGCGCTCCCGGCCGGGCGCGCCCGCAGGCCCTAGCCCTTGACGGACCGGGTCCGGCCGAGGGCAACCTCGCGCCGGGCCCGCTCGACAGCGAGCGCGGACGCAGCGTCCGGGTCGTGCAGGAGTCGTTCGGTCTCGCGCACGTGCTCCAGGACGGCGTCGGTCCCCCGGTCGGCGGCCGCTGCGAGGATCGGCGCGACGGTGTCCTCGCCGAGTCCCACCAGGGCACGCGACAGGCTGAGCCGACGCTCCCGGTCGCCGACGCCGAGCTGCACCGCGAGGGTCCGGGCGAGCGACGCCCGCTCGTCGTCGGGCACCAGCGCGACGGCGGTCCGCCAGGCCGCGCGGAGCACCTCGTCGTCCCGGTCCCCGAGCAGCGGGCGCACCGCGGGCCACGCGCCCGGGTCGCCGATCTTCGACAGGGTGTGCAGCGCCTGGCTGCGGGCCTGCGGCTCGGGGCGCTCGAGCTCGGGCAGGACGCGCGCGACGACGTCCTCGGCGGGGTGCCGGGTGAGCGCCCACGTGAGCATGTCGCGGACGAAGAAGTCCGGCTCGACGGCGCACTGCGCGACGAGCACGTCGATGTCTGCCGGGTCCGGGGTGGTCCCCGCGGCCATCACGGCCTGCAGGCGGACGGAGGATCGCGGGTCGGCGAGGGCATCGGTGAGCACGGTCATCTCACCATCGAAGCCCCTCGCGCCGGGGCCGTGTCAAGCCTCGGGGCACAGCGTCGGGAGCCGTGCGGTCCGCTGTCGATAGTCCCGGCGCACGAGGAACGACGATGTCGTTGTCGTACGACAGCGGAGATGTCGTTCGTTGCACACGCAGACAGTCCCGGCGCACGAGGAACGACGATGTCGTTGTCGTACGACGTCGACATCGTCGTTCCGCGTCGGACCCGGCAACCGACCGCACCGACCGCCCCGCCCCTACGCCCCTGGCGCCAGCGACCCGGTCAGCGGCTGCCCCGACGACCGCGTCACGAAGCACGAGATGAACCGGTTGCCCTGGTCCCACGTCGCCTGGTCCGGCGCGTACGAGCCCTGCACCTGCACGTCACCCACGGCCGCAGCGGCCGAGGCGTTCAGCGCCGCGTCGGACTGGCACTGGTCGGCTGCCTGGGTCGCCAGGGCCTCGGCGCCGGGGTAGGTGTCCCCCTCGACGGCAAGCCGTGCGGTCAGCTGCCCGATGTGCGGCGTCGCGCAGTCGACGACGGTGAAGGTCTGCGACCACGCGTTCGTGAACGGCGACAGGCACTCCCCGCCGGCGAGGTCGGTCCAGGCGTGCTCACCGGGCAACGCCGGCGTCGTGGCGAACTGCAGCGTGGTGCCCGGTGCCGTGGCGTCACTCGGCTGCGAGGCGGACTCCGACGGCGCAGCGGTGGGTGTCGCCGGTGCCGAGGAGGCCGCAGCAGGCGACTTCGTCGGCACGGCCTGGTCGGCGATGTTGTTCCCCAGGATCCACTTCGACAGCAGGAACACCAGGACGATGAGCACGAGGATCAGGGCGATCGAGCCCCAGATGAGCAGCTGCTTGCCGCGCTTGCCCTCGTTCCGCAGCCGCGCGAAGCCCTCGTTGATGAAGTTGTCGCGCTCGCCGGGCTCACGGTCCGGACCGCCAGCAGCACCAACAGCCGAGCGGGAGGCAGCAGGAGCAACAGGAGCAGGAGCAGCAGCTGCGGGAACGGCGGCAGCGGGCATCATCCGCGTCCCGGTGTCCTCCGGGTCGTAGCCGGTGCCGCCGAGTTGCCCGACGGCCTCGGTGCCGAACAGGTCCTTGATGGCGCTCGTGTCGCTGGTCTCGCGACCGTCCCACTCGGACTGGTCCAGGTCCTCCGGCGCAGCGGCCGGAAGGGACTCCGGCTGCGGGCCCGTGTCGTTCCCGCGAAGCCCGAGCACGGCGTCGAGGTCCTGTCCCACCGAGGGCGGCAGGTGCGCCGGGTAGGACGGCTCGTCGGCGGCCGGCTGGACGAGCGGCGGCGCAGCGGTCGGCGGCACGGTCGCGTCGGGCTCGGACCACCAGGGCGTCCCGGCAGCCGGCAACGCGGTGGTCGGGGCATCGGACTGGAGGCGCTCGGTCGCGTCCGGCACGTCGTCCCCGGCGGGCCCACGGGGTGCTTCCACGGCCTCGGTCGGTTCCGCGGCCTCGCTCGCGTCCGACGAACCAGCGCCGGCAGCGACGGCGGCAGCGGCACCCGCAGCGGGGACCGCCGGGGGCACCACCGGCGGCACCGGGACGGCCGGCGGCACCGGGTACGTGCGCGGTGCCTGGGGCAGCCCGTCCGCCGGGGTGTCGACCTCGCCCGCGACGACCTCGTCCTCGTCGTCGGACTCGTCGGCGAGCGACCAGGACCCGGTGGCGAGCGCGGTGGTGTCGAACGAGTCGGTGGTCAGCGTCGCCGGGACCTCGCCGGCCTCGTCGTCGTGGATCGCCCAGTCGAACGGCCGGTCGTGCGCGCCGGTCTGCGTGGGCACCGGCCCGGTGCTCGTGATGCGCAGCAGGTCGGTGAAGGTCGGCGGCTCCTCGGTCGGGGGGAGCACGTTCTCGACGCCGAGGGGCTGCGGCGCAGCAGGGGCGACGGGCTCCGGGTGCGATCCGGTCGCACGGCCGAGCCAGTCGACGTCGGCACGGCCCTCGCCGAACGGGTCGACCCGTCGGCGCTCGTCCTCGATGGCCTTCGAGGCGGCAGCCCGTTCGTCTCGGTGGGTCTGGGCGGTGGGCAGCACGATCGAGGACGGGTGCGGTGCGGTGGAGTCCGGTGGAACGTCGGCGGCGGCCGGGATCCGGTCGTGCAGCGTGGAGCGCTCGTGCTCGACGGCGGCGTCGGGGTTCTCCGACGGCGCGAGCAGCTCGGCGGGCATCGAGATGGCCTGGGTCGCCCCGTCGTCGAGCACCGGAGCAGCCGGAGCGTCAGCAGCCGGAGCATCAGCAGCAGGATCGGCAGCCTCCGCGTCCGCGTCCGCCACGAAGGGCTCGGGCAGCGGTGCGCCGGTCTCCCGAGCGGTGCGCTCGGCCTCCCGGCGCTCCCGCCGCGACGGCCAGTCCTCCTCGCCACGCGGAGCACCGAAGATGTCCGCAGCGCTGCGGAGACCGTGGAACGGAGCGTCCGATCCGGACGCACGCCGAGCCTCCAGGCCGTCGTCCCCGTCTGCCGGGCCGGCGGTGCCGTCGGGTTCGCGTGCGTCGTCCGGACGCTCCCCGGTCACGCGGTCAGCCCCAGATCAGCCAGCCCGATGGCCGCGAAGTACGGGTACCCGGCCGCTTCGATCGTCTCCTTCGCACCGGTGTCCCGGTCGACGACGACCGCGACGGCGGCGACGATCGCGCCCTCGCGCTCGAGCGCCTCGGCCGCCTTGAGCGGCGAGCCGCCCGTGGTGGAGGTGTCCTCGAGTACGACGACGCGCTTGCCCCTGAGGTCCGGTCCCTCGACCTGCTTGCCGCGGCCGTGGTCCTTCGGCTCCTTGCGCACGACGAAGGCGTCGTAGGTCAGGCCCTGCGCGGCGGCCTGGTGCAGGACGGCGCTGGCGATGGGGTCGGCGCCCATGGTGAGGCCACCGACGGCGGAGACGTCCGGCACCTGCTGCACGAGCTCGGTCATGACCTGCCCGATCAGGGGCGCGACGCGGTGGTCCAGGCTGACCTTCCGCAGGTCGATGTAGTACGTCGCCTTCTTCCCGCTGGTCAGGGTGAAGTCGCCGTGGAACACCGCTTCGGAGGAGATGTACTGGATCAACTGTTCGCGCGCGTCGGTCACAGCCCACAAGGGTAGTCGGTCGGGCTCGCAGCCCGCTCCCCCGTCCTGTGGGGTCATCGAGCGCCGGCACCGAGGCTGCCTCGGTACGCTCCGGGGCATGTCCCGAGCACCGCGCCGCCCCGCCGTGGCGCCGGCTCCGTCCGGCGGCCGTCGGCCCGGCCCCGTGGCCGTCAGGATCGGTCGGGAGGCCCTGGGCGGCCTGGTCGCGCTGGCCCTGGCCGTCATCGCCCTGCGTCACGTCATCGCGACGGACCGGGTGGCGTTGCTCTGGTACGACGGCGACTCGGTGCTGCTGCCGCTCGTCGAGCGCTCGGTGCAGGCCGGGCAGCCGTTTGAGTGGGCGATGTCGCCCGCGCTGTTCTTCTTCCCCGAGCTGCCCGCGTACCTGGTCAGTTCGTTCGTCACCGCGACGCCGCAGCAGGCCCTGGCGCTGAACGGGGTGCTCGTGCTCCTCGCCGTGTACGCGCTGGTGCGGGCGGCCGCGAACGAGCTGATGCCGTCAGCCGGCCGCCCGGCCCGGATCGCGGTGTCCGCCGGGGCGCTCGGCATCGTCACGCTGCTGGTGCTGACCGAGTCGTCGGCGACGGCGACCTCGCTCGAGCTGGCGTCCCTGCTGCTCACGACCACCTACTACTACGGCGCCGTGCTGGCGATGCTCGGCACCGCGGTGCTCGTGCTGCGTGCGGTGCGGCTCGGGCGGGCGTCGGTGCCGCTCCTCGTGGTGCTCGGACTCGTCGCCGCGTGCACGACGGCGTCGAACCCGCTGTACGTGCCGTGGTCGGCGGCTCCCGTGGTGGTCACGCTCGGGCTCCTGGTGCTCGCGCGACGGGTGCCGTGGCACCCGGCGGTGCTGTTGGGCGGCACCGTCACGGTCGGCTCGGTCATCGGGTACCTGGTGCGCATCCCGCTGCGGCCCTTCGTCTCGCTCGACCCGGCGACGTACGTGCAGCCGTCGCGGGCCGGTGCCACCGTGCGGTTCTTCGCGGCACTGACCGACGACCGGGCGGGCTCCGCCGCGGGCGACCTCGGGCTCCTGCTGCTGTTCGCCGGGGTGCTCGTCACCGTCGGCGGCACGGTCTGGGCCTGGCGGGTCCACACCGCCCGCACCGTGCTCGTCGCCACGCTGCTCCCCCTGGTCACCGTGGTCGCCGTCTCCGTCGGGGTCGTCGTCGCCGGGTCCGAGACCCCCCGCTACCTCCAGCCGATCGTCACCGCACCGCTGCTCGCGCTCGTCGCCGTCGCCGAACTCACCCGCACCGCGGTCCGCCGCACCCGCGTGCACCGTCCGCGCCGCGGGGTGCGCGCCGGCGTCGCCGTCGCGATGGCCGCCGTGCTCGCGGTCGGGATCGCGGTGGCCCCGAGGACCGCGCACGCCGTGGCGACCGCGCGGTACCCGGCGGCTGCGTGCCTCGACCGCTGGGCGGACGGACGCGAGGTCACCGGCGTCGGACAGTTCTGGACCGTGCGGCCCCTCGCCACCTACGCGGCGACGAACGTCGAGCTCCTGCAGGTCCGCGACACCTTCGAGACGTACCCGTGGCTCGTCGACCTCGGCGCCTACCGCGACGCCGACCCGACCTTCGTGGTGGTCGGCTCGCACGACCTCTGGACGACGGCCGTGGAGGACTCCCTCGGCGCACCGGCGACCATCACGCACTGCACGGGTTTCGACGTCTACGACTACGCCGGCACCGCGGGCGAAGCGGTCCTGCGGCGCGAGGTCGTCGGGAGCGCCGAGGTCATCCGCCGTGACCGTGGCTTCTGACGTGCACTGCTGAAGTTGTCCACAGCGGCGCGTCGCCGTCCGATACTCGCTGTACGGATGTATAGGCTCGTGCTCGATGTCTCGCCCCACCAGCCCCCGCGCCCCCCGTGTCCCCGTGCGCCTGCGCCTCGCCGTCACCGGCCTCGCGCTCGCGGGCCTCGTCGGCACGGTCATCGCCGACGCCCCGGCAGCCCAGGCGGTGAGCTACCCCACGTGGGACGAAGTGAAGTCCGCCCGCGGCAAGGAGTCCGCGAAGCAGGGGCAGATCACCGAGATCCGGGGCATCATCAGCGAGCTGGACGCCAAGGTCGAGGCTGCCGAGGCAAAGGCCAAGAAGCTCGGTGACGTGTTCTACAAGGCGCAGCGCAAGGCCCAGACCGCCGCCGAGAAGGAACAGCAGCTCCGCGCCGACGCGAAGGACCACGCGAAGGTCGCCGACCAGAGCGCCGCGCAGGCCGGGCAGTTCGCCGCGCAGATGTCCCGCTCCGGCGGTGCCGACGTCACCACGTCGGTGATCACCCAGGGCGAAGACGCCAGTGACCTCCTCTACAACCTCGGTGCGCTGAGCAAGCTTTCGGAGCAGGCCGAGCGCGTCCAGGCCGCCGCGAGTGCCGACGCCGCCGTCGCCCGTTCGCTCGAGGCCCAGGCCGACCGGGCCGCCGAAGCACTGGGCGACCTCGCCGCCGAAGCTCAGGACCGCATGCAGGAAGCCCAGTCGGCCTCCGACGCAGCACAGGCCGCCTACGACGAGCAGCAGTCCAACAAGGCACGACTCGACGCCCAGCTCGCGACCCTGACCTCCGGCCGTGTCCGCACCGAAGCCGAGTTCGCCAAGGGTGAGCGCGTCCGCAAGGCGGCGGAGGAGAAGGCGGCGCGCGAAGCCGCAGAGCGCGCAGCCGCCGCACAGCGCGCGGCCGCCGCTCAGGCCGCCGCGAACTCCGGTGGGGGCGCTCCGTCTGGTGGCGGCTCGACCGGCAGCAGCGGTTCGGGCGGCGGCGGTTCCGTCGGCGCGGGCTCGGGCACCGGCTGGGTCCGTCCGGCGAGCGGCTACGTGATCAGCCCCTACGGCTACCGCGTGCACCCGATCACCGGTGCCGTGACCATGCACGAGGGCACCGACCTGGCCAGCGGCTGCTACACGCCCATCGTCGCGGCGTCGTCCGGCACCGTCGACTACGTCGGCTGGTACGGCGGCTACGGCAACTACGTCCGCATCAGCCACGGTGGCGGGGTGCAGACCGCGTACGGCCACATCGTCGACGGCGGCTTCCGGGTCGCCACCGGCCAGCAGGTCTCCGCGGGGCAGCTCATCGCGCTCGTCGGCTCCACCGGGGCCTCGACCGGCTGCCACAGCCACGTCGAGGTGCACATCAACGGCGCCACCACCGACCCGGTGCCGTTCATGTCGGCGCGGGGCGTCGCCTTCTAACCCGAACGGTCCCGGTGGGGACCGCCGCGCATCGCCGCGGTAACTTCTCCACATATCGGCGTGAAACTTCACCGTTCGTGCTTCCGCTGCTACGGTTCCATCAGGGGGCCGGTCAGGTATGGGGGGGACGATGGGAATCGAGTTCGACGACGCCGCGGCGTCGCGGTTGATCGATCGCGGTGTGGAGGTGGCAATGACACTGCGAGCCAGCGCAGCACCGCGTCAGAGCATCGCCGACGCCGCGTTGCTCGACTTCGACGGCGCGTACTCGAGGTTGTTCGAGGCCGCACGGCTCACGGAGTCACAAGACCGGATCCGGCTGGCGAAGGCGCTCGAGTCCCTGGTCGAGCAGCTCCGGGCAGTGCAGCGGCAGGCCGACGCCGAACGCAAGCGGTTGGCGGACGTCGCCGCGTGGCGGCAGCGCGAGGCCGACCGTGACCTGGTTCGCGCCGGCGGCGGACTCCCGATGCAGCCCGTGCTCGACTGGAGCAGCTCGGTGTTCGACCCTGAACCATCGGGCACGCCACAGCGACCTTCTCCGGTGTCCGCGGTGTTCAGCGCGCGCTCCCGGCAGCGCACCGGCGGCCGGTCCGGAGAACGGAGCGGGGCAGATCCCGCTCGGCTGCGGAAGTTCGCTGCCGTGGCTCGGGTGCAGGACTCCTCGACGGAGCAAGACCTCGTGCGGGTGCGCAACGCGTGGACCGTGTTCCGCAGCGGTTGCAGCTGGGTCCCGGTCGACGGGGCGTCGTTGCCAGGTGGTTTCGCCGACTACCTCGCCGAGAACGCCGACGACGCATCGTGGATCGATCGGATCGCCAGCGCGTTCAGCGCCGCTGGCGGCGGTTCCCTCGCGAACGCTGCACTCGACGTCGCCGGCACCTCCAAACTCCCACTCGGGCTGCAGCGGCTGCTCGATCCGTCCCTGACCCCGGCGGAGGTCGCAGCGGCCTGGGCCGCGCTCGGCTTCACCGACGCCGACGTCCGGGCGTTGCCCCTGACCACGCAGCTGCAGTTCGCAGGACTCGACGGCGTTCCGGCAGCGCAGCGCGACATCGCGTCCCGGGCCGTCCTCTCGGCCGCGGTACGAGACCCGGAGCGGCTGTACCGGCTGATGGGGCTGCCGTACACCTACGGTGCGGTCAGCCTCGACGAGTTCCGGGTGCAGGTCATCGGCCTCGGCGACGCACTCAAGCGTGCCGATCGCTTGGCGGCAGATCTTCGAGCCCCTTCGAGCGCCGTCGCACAGCTCGTCGGATTCGGCGTGTCGAACGGAGCGCTCGTCGCCGCCGTCGCACTCGGCGATCTGGACACGGCATCCAACGTGACCGTCAACGTCCCCGGCGCGATGACCACCCTCGACAGTATGGATGAAAAGGTCCGTGCTGCGAAGGAACTGCTCCTCTCAGCCTCCCGCAAGGGATCGGTAGCCGACTCCTTCTCGATCGTATCGTGGATCGGCTACCGCGCCCCGGGTGTCATCGAGGTCCCCGGTCAAGACCGCGCGAACGCGGGCGGAGCGAACCTCGCGTCGTTCCTCGACGGCATCCACGACAGCCGCAGCACGGCACCGCAGTCCGTGACCGTCCTCGGACACTCCTACGGCTCCACGACCGCGGCCGAGGCACTCGCGCAGACCCGGCACCGCGTGGAATCGTTCGTCACCTACGGCTCGGTCGGGTTCACCGACACCACGACGCCAGAGCACCTCAACGTGGGCCGTGTCTACGCTACCGAAGGTGCCGAGGACCACACCGCGAGTTTCGGGAGGATCGGGCGCACCGATCCTCGCGACCTGCCCGACGTCGGCACGTTCAGTGCCGAGGCCGCTGCCGCTGCCGCTGCCGGTAGCAAAGCCGTCACCGGTCACGACATGTACCCGGACAGCGGCGTCGGCTACCTGTCCCGCGACGCCACGTCGCAGCAGACCATCGCCAAGATCATCGCGACGGGGAAGCCATGATGAACACCATGCAATCGACGCTCCGCACCATCACGACGGCAGTCCTGACCCTGGGACTGCTGACCGGCTGCGCAGCAGGAGGAACCGAGATGCCCACGGACGCAGCTGGCCTGACCCAGGACGACGTCGCGGAGATGTCTCTCCACCAGGAGTACGACGCCTACCGCGACCACTACGAACACATGCAACGACTCCTGAAAGCCGCGCAACTCCAAGTCCACGACGGCGAATGGGAGTGGGATGGCGGCGACCGTGTTCCATTGATCGGCGGTGACGGCGTCGCAGCGCTGCCCGGGTCCGACACGAAAAACAGCTACGACATGCGCAGTGGACGGCTCTGGTCCCCACCCGGCGCGACCGGCCAGGCGCGCGACTTGCAACCGATGGTCGACTACTTCACCGACCAGGGGTGGGCCATCGAGCAACGCGACATCACCGGCGACCACGAAGTCTGGGGGGCCACCGGGGACGGCTGGCAGATCATCTACACAGCGCAGACGAATGGGAGGTACTCACTCGAGATCTACAGCGAACCCTTCTGGACCAACGATGCGGATGCACTCTCCGAGGCAGTCGGAGGACGGAACGACGGGGCCTACCCCGATCGATCGCTCCCGGGCGTCTACCCCTCGTTCCCGTCCTGGGAATCCCCCATCGTCAGCCCACCCAAGATCTGATGCTCCATGCCATCACGACTGCCGCCCTGACCCTCGGGCTGCTGTCGGGGTGCGCGGCAGGAGGAACCCAGATGCCCACCGACGCAGCCGGCCTCACCCAGGACGAGGTCGCCGAGATGTCCTTGTACCAAGAGTTCGACGCGTACCGCGACCACTACGAACACATGCAGCGACTCCTGCGGAACGCGCAACTCCAGGTCCACGAGGACGAATGGGAATGGGACAGCGGCGACGACATCCCGCAGATCGGCGGCGACGGCGTGGCCCCCTTACCGGGTTCGGACACGAAGAACAGCTACGACATGCGGAGCGGGCGGCTCTGGTCCCCGCCTGGCGCCACCGGCCAACAGCGGGACCTCCAACCGATGATCGACTACTTCACCGAGCAGGGCTGGGACATCGAGCAACGCACAGTCACTGGCGACCACGAGGTCTGGGCCACCACCGGTGACGGCTGGCAGATCATCTACTCGGCGCAGAAGAACGGCCGGCACACGCTCGAGGTCTACAGCGAACCCTTCTGGAGCAACGACGCACACAAGTTGCGGCGAGCCGTGGCAGGACGCTCCCGGGCCGACTTCCCCGAGCGGTCACTCCCCGGCGTCTACCCGGCGTTCCCCCAGTGGGACGACCCGATCATCAACCCGCCGAAGATATGACCCGATGCTTCGCGCCCTCGTGACGGCGGTCCTCGCCCTGGGACTCCTCAGCGGCTGCACAGTCGGAGGAACACAAGCGCCCACCGACGCAGCAGGCCTGGCCCAGGACGACGTCGCAGAGATGTCTCTCCACCAGGAGTACGACGCCTACCGCGACCACTACGAACACATGCAACGACTCCTGAAAGCCGCGCAACTCCAGGTCCACGACGGAGAATGGGAGTGGGGTGGCGGCGACGACCTACCCGGGATCGGCGGAGACGGCGTCGCAGCGCTGCCCGGGTCCGACACGAAGAACAGCTACGACATGAGCACCACACGACTCTGGTCCCCACCCGGCCCCACCGACCAGCAACGCGACCTGCAACCGATGATCGACTACTTCACCGAACAGGGCTGGACCATCGAACACCGCACCATCACCGGCGACGAAGAAGTCTGGGCCACCACCGGCGACGGCTGGCAGATCCAGTACACCGCCCAGGAGAACGGCGACAACCCCATCACCGTCTACAGCGAACCCTTCTGGACCAACGACGCCAAGCGCTCTCGACGGCCATCTACGGACGCTCGATCGTGAAGTTCCCTGATCGGTCCCTTCCCGGCGTGTACCCGGACTTCCCCCAGTGGGACGACCCGATCATCAATCAGCCGAAGATCTGACCCGATGCTCCGTGCCATCACGACTGCTGCCCTGACGCTCGGGCTGCTGTCGGGGTGCGCGGCAGGAGGAACCGAGATGCCCACGGACGCAGCCGGCCTCACCCAGGACGACGTCGCGGAGATGTCTCTCCACCAGGAGTACGACGCTTACCGCGACCACTACGAGCACATGCAGCGGCTCCTGAAAGCCGCGCAACTCCAGGTCCCCGACGGCGAATGGGAATGGGGCGGCGACGACGACGTCCCCGGCATCGGCGGAGACGGCGTCGCACCCCTGACCGGCTCCGAAACGAAGAACAGCTACGACATGAGCACCACCCGGCTCTGGTCCCCGCCCAGCGGCACCGACCAACAGCAGGCACTCAAACCGATGATCGACTACTTCACCGAGCAGGGCTGGGCCATCGAACGCCGCACCATCACCGGCGACCAAGAAATCTGGGCCACCACCGGCGACGGCTGGCAGATCCAGTACACCGCACAGGAGAACGGCGACAACCCACTCACCGTCTACAGCGAACCCTTCTGGACCAATGACGCACACAAGCTCCGGCGAGCCGTGGCAGGACGCTCCCGGGCGGACTTCCCCGACCGGTCGCTCCCCGGCGTCTACCCGGACTTCCCCCAGTGGGACGACCCGATCATCAACCCGCCGAAGATCTGATCGGATCGAGCACCACGACGGCTCCGGTTCAGCGCGCCGCAGGCCCCACGTCGTCCACGTCCCCGTTCCAGAGCGCCCGGTACCAGGCGGTGCGCTCCGGGTCGTCCGGCAGCCCGTACGCCCGGTGGAACAGCGGCTCCCACCCGGGTCCGTAGTTCCAGCCGAGAGCCATCGTCGCCACCGCGATGTCCGCCCACCGGTCCGCGACGCCCATCGCGTCCAGGTCGACGTGCCCGCTCCACCGCCGGTCTGCACCGATGAGCGTGTTCGGCGTGCACGGGTCACCGTGACAGACGACGATCCGGTCGGTCGGCGGCTCCGGACCGAGACCGCCCGGACCGCGGACCGCGTCGGCGGCAGCGTCGGCGGCAGCCCCGCGTGCGCGATCGAGCCGGTCCGCGGTCGACCACGTGAACGGGCAGTCGTCGACAGGAAGGGTGTCGTGCAGTGCGCGCAGGCCCTCCCCCACCGCGACCACGGCGGTCCGGGGGTCGTCGTGCCAGCGCGGGTCGACGGCGCTCCAGCCGGGCACCGCGCGGGTGTGCAGCCAGACGCCGTCGTCGTCCGAGCCATGGCCGATGACCTCCGGCACCCGGGCGTACCGGGATGCCCACGTCAGCCGTGCCACCTCACCGCCGATCCACGAACCGTAGGCGTGCGGCAGGACCTTCACGAACTCCTCGGCGTGCGCGTCCGGCCCGATGCGGAACGTCGTCCCGCCGATCTGGTTGTGCCAGACGAGGGCGACCTCACGCCCCCGAGCGGCCTCGGCGACGACGTGCGGCACCGGGACGGTCTCGCCCGGTCGGGGCAGTCCACCGATCGAGCGCACCAGGCGACGCTCAGTGCACGCGGTCCGGCCGGGACGATCCCGACCCACCACGGGCGATCTCGAGCAGCACGGGCAGGCGCTCACCGAGCAGGGCGTCGAGGTCGGCGACCATGGCCTCCACCCGTTCGGTGATCTCCCGCGGCGCGGCACCCCGGCGCGGACGGACCCGCACCCGGATCGCCCGACCACCACGGACCCGGTAGACGTCGACGGCGAGCGAGCCGACCTGCGGCATCGCACCGATGGCCGAGGAGAGCGCGTGCTGCACGGCCGTGGACTCGATGCGCACCGAGCCGGCGACGCCGTCGGCCGAACCGTCGCTGTCCACGACGGTGCTCTCGCGGCCACCGCCGAGCGTCGTCAGCACGACGAGTGCGAGCACGCCGAGCACGACGCCACCGCCGAGCACGCAGGTCCACGCGAACACCGAGTCGTCACGTGGCGCCCCGGTGCCGAGTGTGGCGAGCGCATCGCCCGCCGTGCGCCACCACGACGCGACGACCGGCAGCCCCTGCGCGGTCTGCACCAGCATCGCGGCCACCCCTGCGACGAGCAGGACGAGCCCGAGCACGACGAGTGCCGCACGGCCGAGCCCACGGTTCGTGGCGTTCATCCGTCCACCCGTCCGGTCGGCTGCACCCGCACCCGGGCGGTGAGCGGCGGCTGCGCGTCGATGTGGGCGAACTCACGCTCGACGGCCTCG
This sequence comes from Curtobacterium aurantiacum, assembly GCF_018598555.1. Taxonomy (GTDB): domain Bacteria; phylum Actinomycetota; class Actinomycetes; order Actinomycetales; family Microbacteriaceae; genus Curtobacterium; species Curtobacterium aurantiacum. Next base: position 172,523 of record NZ_JAHEWN010000002.1, on the reverse strand, counting down.
GTGGCGGCGACCGAGGGGACGTCCACCCCCGCCGGCGGACGGAGCACGACGTCGACCGTGCGGCGGCCGACGGTGCCCACCGCTGCGTCGGCACCGAGTCGGGTCGCGGATCGAGCGGCGCGGGCCGCAGCGGAGGCCAGGACCTCGTCGTCGACGACCACGGCGAGGCGGTCCGACGACATCGCGTGCCGCGGGCGGCGCTGAGGCAGGATCCCCTGCAGCAGGAGCACGAGCCCGACGAGCGCGACGAGCGAGGCGGCGGCCAGGACGATCGTGGTGTCGAGTCCGTCCGGTGCCGCACGAACGGCGTCCACGACGGCACGGGGGTCGACGCCGAGCACGTTCTGGTCGAGCAGCACGAGCGCACCGGCGAAGATCGCGACAGCGGCCAGCACGAGGGCGATGAGCATCGCGACGACCACAGCGGCCGAGCGGGAGACGTGGGTCTCACGGCGCAGCAGTCGGCGGTACGTGGCGACGTGGTCGGTAGCGGGCTCGCCGACCAGGGGTGAGGCGGTCACCGGACCCTCCTCGGGGTCTCCACGACCGACGACGCGAAGGTCACGGTGACCCGGGCGACCTGTCGGCCGGTGATGGTCCGGAAGCGCTCGGCGATCGTGCCGCGGGCACGGTGCGCCGTGGCGACGACGGGTTCGTCGGGCAGTGCGTGCGAGCCCAGCACCGGCAGGGCGAGCGGGGCGGTGATCTCGACCGCCAGCGCGCCGCGACCGTCGTCGGCGACCCGGGCACGGACCTCCCGGAAGGCCACGCGCAGCGCCTCGGCGGCGACCGCCTGGGCGGTGTGCACCAGCGCCGACGTGCCGATGCGGTCGGAGCCGCGGAGCCGGACGCCGCTGTCGCCGGTCGTGGCGACGGCGGCGTCGCTCACGACGAGCTCCGGCGTCCGCGCAGCACGTCGAGCAGGCGACGGAAGTCGACGTCACCCGTGACGATGCGGGCGACCAGGGCGCCGACGGCCATGCAGACGGCGACCACGACGAACGCCCAGAACCCGAGCGTCACGGCGACGATGGCGAGCAGGGCCCCGGTGCCCATCCCGACGACGGTGGCGTTCACCGGACCCGACCGTCCCGGGTGTCGAGCTCGTCCGCGACGCCGTTGAGCGCCGGGATGTTCACGTCGTTGATGGCGATGTTGACCTCGGTGACCTCGAGGCCGACGAGTTCGGTGACGGCGTTCGTGACGGCGGCACGGACCGCGGAGGCGACCTCCATCATCGGCGTCGGGTAGTCGACGACGATGGTCAGGTCGACGGCGACCTGGGTTTCGCCGACCTCGACGCGGACGCCCTGGCCGAGCGCGCTCGAGCCGATCGCGTCGCGGATGGCGCCGAACGCCCGCGAGGCGTTGCCGCCGAGCGCGAAGACGCCGGGGACGTCGCGGGCGGCGATGCCCGCGACCTTGGCGACGACCGTGTCGTCGATGATGGTCCTGCCCTTGGCGGTGACCTGCGTCGTGGTGGTGCCGGCGGGCTGGGTGCTCCCGGCCCCGGTGCCGAGCGTGGCCCCGGTCGTGGTCCCGTCGACGCGGTTCGTCGTCGATGCCATTGCTGCCTCCGTGCGATCGATTGCTGGCCTCCAGCGAACACCATCGTGCCGGACGCCGCACAGACGACGCACGTCCCGTACGCCGCACAGACGACGCACGTCCCGGACGACGCACGTCCCGGACGCCGCACGGACGGCACTCGTCCCGCTCGCCCGCACCGCTGCCCACGCCGACCTCGTCGTCAGTCGGCACCGGTAGGTTCTTGTTCCATGCGCGTCGCGACCTGGAACGTGAACTCCGTCCGCACCCGAGTGGGTCGGATCGTCGACTGGCTGGTGCGTGAGGACGTCGACGTCCTCGGCATGCAGGAGATCAAGTGCAAGCCGGAGCAGTTCCCGGTCGAGCAGTTCGAGGCCGCGGGCTACCACGTCGAGGCGCACGGCCTGAACCAGTGGAACGGCGTCGCGTTCGCCAGCCGGCTGCCGATGGAGGACGTCACCCGCGACTTCCCCGGCCAGCCCGGGTTCCTGAAGGGCCACGAGGGTCCGGACCTGCCGGTCGAGGCCCGCGCCATCGGCGTCACGGTCGACGGCGTGCGGCTCTGGAGCCTCTACGTGCCGAACGGCCGCGAGGTCGGCGACCCGCACTACACGTACAAGCTCGACTGGCTCGCCCAGTTGGCCGACCGCACCTCGGAGTGGATCGAGGCGTCCCCGGAGACCCCGCTCGCGCTGATGGGCGACTGGAACGTCGCACCGCTCGACCAGGACGTCTGGGACATGCGGGTCTTCGAGGGGTCCACCCACGTCAGCGACCCCGAGCGAGCCGCGTTCCGCGAGTTCGAGGCCCGCGGCCTGCAGGACGTCGTCCGCCCGATCGTGCCCGACGGCTACACCTACTGGGACTACAAGCAGCTGCGGTTCCCGCGCAACGAGGGCATGCGCATCGACTTCGTGCTCGGCTCGCAGGCCTTCGCCGACGTCGTCACCGACGCCTCGATCCACCGGAACGAGCGGAAGGGCGACGCCCCGAGCGACCACGTCCCCGTGGTGGTCGACCTCGACCTGGACACGTCGCTCGACGACGACCGCCCGATGATCTTCTGATCGGAGTCGGGTCGCCGGCCCGGCCCGGATCGGCGCCCGTCCGGCTCTGTTACGCCCGGCGTCCGCCGCGATTGAGCCGTCCGTCACGCCGACGTAGGTTTCCTGCACCGAACCCCTTCGAGAGCAGGTGAAGCCATGTCCCGCACGACGATCCTTCCCATCCAGCGCGTCATGGCGAGCGCTGCCCCCGGCGCGTGGCGCGACGGCATCGTCGTCGAGACCCGCACCGCCGACGCGGTGGTGCTGTTCCTCGACGGGGACATCACCCAGCTCCGGGTGGCGGACGCGGACGGCGTCCTGTCGGTCGGCGAGCCGGTCGCCCACCACCCGGTCGCGGAGATCCTCAGCGCCGGCGGTCGGCAGACCACCGCGCGCGTCGCGTAGCGCGCACGCGTCGCTCAGCGCGCGCGTCGCGTGACGCGGGCGGACCGGTTCAGGCCGTCATCGAGCCCAGCATCGCCTGGCACTTCGCGACCATCTCGTCACAGGCCATGGCGCAGTAGCGGCAGGACTCGTCCATGTCCTGGTGCTGGCGGCACTCGGTAGCGCACGCGGTGCCCATCGCGACGACGGCCATGAGCATCGCCTGCATCGCGGGCATGTCCATCCCCATCGGGCGCATCATCATCCGCATGCCGGTGTCGGCGAGCATCGCGGTGTTCGAGCACATCGCGGCGCAGGTGGCCATCTCGCCGCCCATCCGCATGTCGGCAGCCGAGCACATCGTCGCGGCCATCGACGCGGCGTTCATCGCCATCATCGTGTCCTGCATCATGCCCATGTCCATCTCCATGGGCATGTCCGTCTTCGACATGTTCTGCATCATCGCCATCGTGTCCATCGGAGCTCTCCTCGTCGTGGTCATCGGTCACGGAGCGGTCCGCCCCGCGTGCCCGCCAGGGTACGCGCGCGCCGTCCGCGCTTCGTGAGGCAGGAATGGCCGAGTCCGCGACCGCCACCCGACCCCTGCTGCTCACCATCCGCGGTGGCCGCCACCACAGCCGGACGGGAGGCCCGGTGCGCCCCCGCCACGGGCCTCCCGTCCGTCCCGACGCGCGTCGAGGGCGCGGGGGACGCCGGCGTGTCCGCACGACGCCCGCACGCGCGCGAGACGCCGCCGAATCCGGCGGCGTCTCGGCGACATCGAGGCGTCTCGACAACACGACGGCGCGTCCAGCGCGCGCTACGGGTGCAGCAGGGCGGCGATCGCGACGAGCACGGGCACCGAGCCGAGCGTCGAGATGAGCACGACGTCGCGGGCCACCGGCACCGCTGCCCCGTACCGCTGCGCGTAGTTGAAGACGTTCTGCGCCGCCGGCAGGGCGCCGAGGGTGGTGAGCACGAAGACCTCCTGGTCGCCGAGCCCGAACACGAACCGAGCGAAGACGAACGCCACGGCCGGCATCACCACGAGCTTGATCGACGACGCGACGATGACGTCGGTCCGGATCGCGGGGTCCCGCAGCGGGGTCGCACCGTGCAGGCTCATCCCGAAGGACAGCAGCACGACGGGTACCGCGGCCGCACCCACGAGCGAGAACGGCTCGAGCACCGGGTCGGGCAGCGTGATCCCGGTTGCCGAGCACACGAGCCCGACGAGCGAGGCGATGATGATCGGGTTCCGGAACGGCCCGGCGATCCGTCGGCCCCATCCGCCACCACCCGCGGTCGCGGCGTCCAGGATCGTCAGCGCGATCGGCGCCATCACGACGAGCTGCAGCAGGATCACCGGCACGACCGCGGTCGCCTGGCCGAGCACGTAGACGGCCACCGGCAGCCCGATGTTGTTCGCGTTGACGTAGCTCGACGCCAGCGCCCCGACGGTCGTCGTGGTGACTGGCCGGCGCAGCACGAGGCGGAACACGGCGGCGGCACCGAGGGCGACCACGGCGGCGCTCAGCAGGGAGACCCAGAGCATCGACGACAGCAGGGACGCGATGTCGGCGGTGGCGATGGTGTGGAACAGCAGGCACGGCATCAGCACGAAGAACGCGAGCCGGCTCATCACGAACTGCGCGTGCGGGCCCAGTAGTCCGATGCGCCCGACGACGTACCCACCGGCGATGATCGCGCCGATGATCGCGAAGCCGGTCAACACGCCACCCATCGCGTCCATCCTGGCACCTGCGGGACGGGATGTGACGTCACTCAGGTCGGAAATGCGTACGCATCGAATACCGTTGACGGCACCATGACCTCGACGAACGCCGACACCCTGACCCGGTCCACCGACTCCAGCCAGCCGCTGGTGCCGCTGCTCGAGGAGCGGTGGAGCCCCCGTTCCTACGACGAGACCGCGACGATCTCGGACGCGCAGCTCGACGCCGTCCTCGAGGCCGCTCGCTGGGCACCGTCGGCCATGAACTTCCAGCCCCGCCGCTTCATCGCCGGCCGCCGCGGCACCGAGACGTTCCGGAAGATCAACGAGAACCTGCTCGGCTTCAACGCCGCCTGGGCCTTCCGCGCCAGCGCCCTCGTCGTCGGCGTGCTCGAGACCGTGACCGCCGACGGCGACGAGCGCCCCTTCGCGCAGTACGACCTCGGCCAGTCGCTCGCCGCGCTGACCGTGCAGGCGCACGCCGAGGGCCTGCACGTGCACCAGATGGCGGGCATCGACGCCGCCGGGCTCCGTGCCGCGTTCGACCTGCCGGAGCGGTTCGTGCCGTACACCGTCACCGCGATCGGCACCGTCGCGCACCCGTCGCAGCTCGACGACAAGGCCGCCGAGCGCGAGGTCGCCCCGCGAACCCGCATCCCCCTCGACGAGGTCGTCCTCGTCAAGGAGTAGCAACCGCAGCACCCGGGGCGCGCCGGCCCCGGGCCGCCCGCGATCGTCACGACGGCCGCGACCCTGCGGGGGCGCGGCCGTCGGCGTACCATGACGGGACATGGAGCAGCACCAGGACGACGTCGCACCGGAGATGAACTTCTACACCCGCAAGTGGGTGCGGCCGGAGGACCTCAACGCCAACGGCACCCTGTTCGGGGGCAGCCTGCTCCGCTGGATCGACGAGGAAGCCGCCGTCTACGCGATCATCCAGCTCGGCAACGGCAAGGTCGTCACGAAGTACATGTCGGAGATCAACTTCCTGTCCTCCGCGAAGGAGGGCGACATCGTCGAGATCGGCCTCGTCGCCACCCGGTTCGGCCGGACGTCGCTCACCATGCGGGCCGAGGCACGCAACCTCTTCACACACCGCAGCATCCTGACCATCGACGAGGTCGTGTTCGTGAACCTCGACGAGGACGGCAACCCCGCCCCGCACGGCTACACGGACATCACCTACGCCCGCGACCGGGTCCCCGCCACGCATCGCGCGTGACCCCGCAGACATCGCGCAGCACCGTGGCTCGGAGATCCCCGCACCCGGCAGGTGATCGGCGGGCTCTGGCAGGATCAGGGGCATGACCACGCCCCGCCTCGTCGCCTTCGACCTGGACGACACGCTCGCCCCGTCGAAGTCCTCCCTCGACCCCCGCATGCTCGAGACCTTCGCGTCCCTGCTCGAGGTCGTGCCGGTCGCGGTCATCTCCGGCGGCAACTTCACGCAGTTCGAGCAGCAGCTCGTCACCCCGCTGCGACAGCGCGACGGGCTGACGCTCGACGCCCTGCACCTCCTGCCGACCTGCGGCACCCGGTACTACCGCTGGGAAGACCAGGACTGGGCGCTGCAGTACGCCGAGGACCTCACCGACGAGCAGAAGGACCGCGCCCTCGCCGCGGTCGAGGCCCGGGCGAAGGAAGCCGGCTACTGGGAGCCCGAGACCTGGGGTGCCATCCTCGAGGACCGCGGGTCGCAGATCACGTTCTCGGCCCTCGGCCAGTCGGCCCCGGTCGACGTCAAGAAGCTGTGGGACCCGACCGGCGAGAAGAAGGACCACCTGCGCCGTCTGGTGCAGGCCGACCTCCCCGACCTCGAGGTCCGTTCGGGCGGCTCCACGAGCATCGACATCACCCGCAAGGGCATCGACAAGGCGTACGGCATGCAGCGCCTCGCCGAGATCACGGGCATCGCGCTCGACGACATGCTCTTCGTCGGCGACCGCCTCGACCCCGAGGGCAACGACTACCCGGTGAAGGCGCTCGGCGTGCCCTGCCACGCGGTCGAGGGCTGGGAGGACACCGACGCGTTCCTGACGGAGCTCATCCCCACCCTGCGCTGACCGCGGCAAGACGCCGGCGTCACGCCGAGACGCCGCCGAATTCGGCGGCGTCTCGCGTGCAGGGCGGCGCCGAACGAGCCCGCCGGCGTCTTGCGTGCCCGAGACGGCCGGCACGGCGGACGGGAGGCCCGTGGCGGGCCCACACCGCGCCTCCAGTCCGGCAGCCGCGTGCGTCAGCCCAGGCTGCGGACGGCCTCGACGAAGGCGCGGATCTTCGCGGGGTCCTTGACGCCACGCTCCGACTCGACGCCGCTCGAGACGTCGACGCCGTCGGGGTCGAGTGCCTCGACCGCGGCGACCACGTTGGCGGGGGTCAGGCCGCCGGCGAGGATCCAGGCCTCGTCGACGCCGCTGATCGTGGCCGGGTCGATGAGCCGGCCGCTGCCGGGCACGGCTGCGTCGAGCAGCAGCAGGTCGTGGTCGAACGCTGCGCGCTGTTCGGGCGTCTCGCGCAGGTAGGCCTCGGCCGAGATGGCGCGGATCGTGAAGAAGCCGGCGTCGCGGGCGCGAGCGAAGTCGGACGCCGACTCGCCACCGTGCAGCTGCAACGTGGTGAGCCCGACCTCGGACGCGATGCCGACGATCTCGTCGATCTTCTGGTCACGGAAGACCCCGACGGCGTCGATGCCGTCCGGCACCCGCTCCACCAGTTCCTTCGCGAGGTCGGCGGTGACGGTCCGGGGGCTGCCGGCCGCGAAGACGAACCCGACGGCGTCGGCACCCGCGTCGATGGCGGCGTCCACGGTGTCGGGCGTCGACAGGCCGCATATCTTGATCCAGCGCTGGTCGGTCATGCTGTCCATCCTGCCAGGGACCACGGACGAACGGGACACGCGGGCCGTCCGGGCTCCGGGCTCCGGGCTCCGGGCTCCGGGCTCAGTGCAGGGCGCCCGCGACGTAGGCCGCCACGCACGCTGCGGTCACCCCGAAGGCCGCGAACGAGCCCACCAGGACGTTCCGGCGACGCCAGCGGCGGACAGCCGAGAACGTGCCGCGCCTGGCGTGCCGGTGGGCGGCACGGTGCATGCGGTGGTCGCGCTGGTGCTTCACGCGTTCCGGGCCGAGCGGCACCGGGCCGGTGATCTGGGTGGAGCCGCCGCGCAGCGCGTTGGCGATCGCCACCGCGGTGGGCCGGCGCTCCGGGTCACGGGCGGTCATCCGGCTGAGCAGCTCGCGCCACTCGTCGGCGACGTCGTCCGGGATCTCGGGGTCGCGACGGAGCCGGGCGAGTGCGGCCTCGATCAGGGTGCCCGAGTACTCCTGCTTGCCGGTCAGCGCCTCGAGGAGCACCAGGCCGAGCGAGTAGACGTCCGTCGCGAAGCTGATCGGTTCACCGGCGACCTGCTCCGGGCTGAGGTAGGCGGCGGTGCCGATGACCGTGCCGTCGTTCGTCAGGCGCGAGCCGTCGACGAAGTGGGCGACGCCGAAGTCGGTGAGCTTGACCGTGCGGGCGAAGCCGGACGAGCCCTCGTCGCTGATCAGGATGTTGGCCGGCTTGACGTCGCGGTGCACGATGCCGCGCGAGTGCACGTACGCCAGGGCGTCGGCGAGCTGCGCACCGAGGTCGGCCACCTCGTAGTTGTGCAGGGCCCCCTCGGACAGACGGCGGAGGAGCGTCGTGTCGGCGATGAGCTCCATCACGATGAAGCGGTGCGGACCGTCCTCGAACTCGTGGGTGCCGGCGTCGTACAGCGGGATGAGGCCCGGGTGCGACAGCATGCTGAGCAACCGGATCTCGCGCTCCTGACGGACGCGGTCCGCCGTGGTCATCTTGTCCGGGGTCGCGAAGAGCTTCACGGCCACGGCCCGGTACGTGTGCTCGTCACGGGCTTCGTAGACGGACCCCATGCCGCCGGTGCCGATGAGCTTCACGAGCCGGTACCGCGCAGAGAGGACCGTGTCCGCCCGCGCGCTGTCCAGCAGGGTCATGGTGTCCGTCGTCCCGTCCAGAGCTCCGTGGTTCCGCGGCCGCTGCCGGCGTGTGGGGCTCATGGGAAACGGTACGCGTCCGACTCTTGATCCGCATGGTCGTTACGACATCGTGACCGCCCTGCTTCCCTGAGTTTCCGGGGATCCGGCGGGGTACAGTCCGACATCCACCAGGACGAAGACCGCGCAAGGAGGACAGCATGGCGTTGTCGAAGGGCGACGAGGTGCACTGGAACACCTCGCAGGGGAAGACGACCGGCAGGCTCGTGCGGAAGCGGACGAGCGACTTCGAGTTCGACGGGCAGCACTTCACGCCGACCGACGACGATCCCTACTGGATCGTCGAGTCGGAGAAGAGCGGCAAGCAGGCCGCTCACAAGGAGTCGGCACTGACGAAGGCCTGAGGGTCAGTCGCGGGCGGACTCGGCGCGACGACGACCCCGGGCACCGCCCACGGCAGGGCTGCCGGCGTCGTCGCCGTGGTCATCGCGGCCGCCCGCACGCCGCTCGGCACGGACGCGACGGATCCGGCGGACGACGAAGGTCACCACGACCACCGCGATCGCGACGTAGAGCACGCGGTCGATCCACTCCGTGTACGCCTCGACCTGGTCGTACTGCGAGCCGAACGCCGCCCCGAGCAGCACGAGTGCGCTGTTCCAGATGCCGCTCGCGATGATCGTGAACACCGAGAACGTGCCGAGGTGCATGCGGTCGGCGCCGGCCGGCAGCGAGATGAGGCTCCGGACGATCGGGACGAACCGGCCGAAGAAGACCGCGCTCTTGCCGTGTCGGTGGAACCAGCCGGCCGCCTTGCGGAAGTCGTCCTCGTCGACGAGGGGCAGCTTGCCGAACCACCGTGTGGTGCGTTCGAAGCCGATCTTCGCGCCGAGCCAGTACAGCACCAGCGCCCCGAGGTACGAACCGATCGTCGCCAGCACCAGGACCAGCACGAGGTTCATCTGGCCGGCTCCCGCCAGGAACCCGGCCAGCGGCAGGATGACCTCGGACGGGATGGGCGGGAACACCGTCTCGACGAAGAGCATCAGCCCGACGCCCCACTCCCCCAGCGCGTCGATCAGCTGCAGCACCAGGCCGGAGAGCCCACCGAGGTCCGACGGAGCGGTGGAGTCGCCACTGGCGACGGTCATGGCACGGGCGGTCACGGCAGTCGTCATCCCCCCAGCATCCCTGAACGCCCTGTCAGGACCCGGCGCGCCACCTGGGTGTCAGCCGAGTCCCATGTGGGCGGACCGGACGTGGGCGAGCGACCGGGCAAGTGCACCCCGGGCGACGGCGTCCCGTCCGACCGTCGACGGGACGAACCGCACGGGGTGCCGGAGCCGCGGCGTCACGATCTCGTCGAGCGCGGCGCAGAACACCTCGGCGGCCGGCAGGACCTCGCCACCGACGACGACGACCTCGGGGTCGATCGTCGTCACGAGCTGGACGACGCCGGGTGCCACGTCGGCCGCGAACGCCCGGACGGTCTCGACCGCCGGCTCCGACCCGTGCCCGGCCGCGGCGAGGACGGACTCGAGGTCCGTGTCGGACGGGATCCGGGCCTCCAGGCGGGCGGGCGCGGCGGGCCAGCCGGTCGAGGCGATGCCGCCCATCTCGCCGGCCGCGCCGTGTGCCCCGCGCGCCAGCGAGCCGTCGATCACCATGGCGGCACCGATCTGCCGGCCCATCACGAGGTACAGGCCGTCCTGCACGCCGCGGAACCACCCCCACCGGGCCTCGGCCGTGGCGGCGAGCTTGGCGTCGTTGTCGAAGAAGGTCGCGATCCCGGGGAAGAGGTCCTGGATGCGGCCGGGTACCCGGCGCTCGACCCACTCGGGCACCGCGACCGTGTAGTCGATCGCGCCGTCGCGGTCCACGACCGCCGGGACACCGAACGTCGCAGCGAGCACCGGCGCACCACCCGCAGGACCGCCGGTGCCACCGACTGCGTCTCCGACCGAGCCGCCCTCGGACGACGTGAGTCGTCGGACGACGTCCTGGACGCTCAGCCAGGCCTGCTCGGCGTCGGCGAGGTCGGCGTAGCGCTCCTCGACCCGGGCGAGCGTGACGCCGCGCAGGTCCGCACGCACCCCGACGATCCCGTGCAGGCCGAGGTCGACGCCGAGCACGGACCCGGCCGACGCGTCGGCGGCGAAGCGCTTGGCCCGTCGGCCGGCCTTGTTCGGGGTGGCGATCACCTCGGCCTCGGTCACCCAGCCCTCGTCGACGAGGTCGGCCAGCGCCGCCTCGACGGTGGGGCGGGAGAGTCCGACCGTGCGGCTGAGCTCGGTGACCGTGCGGGAGACGTCGTCGCGGAGGAGCTCGTCGAGGATCGCCCGCGAGTTCATCTGCCGCAGGACCCCGGGGGTCGTCCCGATCCCACTCGGCGTCGTTGACACGGTCTGCTCCACGGCCATAGCCTCCACATTACGAAAGATCATTGAGGAATGGTGGCTCCGACATGCTCGTCCCACGACCGCGCCGCACCGCTCCCGGTGCCGGGGCCTTCGCGATCACCCCGTCGACCCGGATCGCCGCCGACCCGGCGAGCGAGCCGGTCCGACTGTACCTGCAGCAGACCCTGCGGGGATCGACCGAACTGCCGGTGCGCGACGCCCTCGACGACACGGCACCGGGCACCGGCGCGATCGCCCTGCGGGTCGCCGACGACCCGTCCCTGCCCGCGGGTCCGACGACGCCGGAGGGCGACCGGGCCGAGTCCTTCCGGCTCACGGTGACCCCGGACGGCATCGACGTCGTCGGGGGCTCGCCCGCCGGGGTGTTCTACGGCGTGCAGGCGCTCCTGCAGCTGCTGCCCGCCGACGTGTACCGCCACGGCCGCGTCGGGACCGGGCCGTGGTCCGTCCCCGCCGTGGTCGTCGAGGACGCCCCCGCCTTCGCCTGGCGCGGCGTGATGCTCGACGTCGCCCGCCACTTCCGCACCAAGCACGAGGTCATGCGGGTGGTGGACCAGCTCGCCGCGCACCGGATCAACCGCCTGCACTTCCACCTCACCGAGGACCAGGGGTGGCGCATCGAGATCCGGAAGTACCCGCGCCTCACCGAGGTCGGGTCCTGGCGCCGGGAGTCCCAGGTCGGCGCGCACGTCCCCGGGCCGGACGGCGAGCTCGTCGTCGCCGGGTTCGACGGCCGCCCGCACGGCGGGTACTACACGCAGGACGACATCCGCGAGATCGTCGCGTACGCGGCCGACCGGTTCGTGACCGTCGTCCCCGAGATCGAGACCCCGGGGCACGTCCGCGCAGCCCTGGCCGCGTACCCGGCACTCGGCGTGCACCCGGACCGCACGGTCGAGGTCTGGACGGAGTGGGGCATCGCGGACGACGTGCTCAACGCCGAGGACACCACGATCGACTTCTTCAAGGACGTCCTCGACGAGGTGATCGCACTGTTCCCCTCCGCCTACATCGGCATCGGCGGTGACGAGTGCCCGAAGGTGCAGTGGGAGACCGACCCCCGCACGCAGGAGCGCATCCGCGAGCTCGGGCTGCAGGACGAGGAACAGCTGCAGGCCTGGATCATCGGGCAGCTCGCCGCGCACGTCGAGTCGCACGGCCGGCGGGCGTTCGGGTGGGACGAGGTCCTCGAGGGCGGCACGCTCGACCCGTCCGCCACCGTCGTGTCGTGGCGCGGGTTGACCGGCGCGCGGACCGCCGCCCGACGCGGACACGACGTCATCTCCTCGCCGGACGACCAGGTGTACCTCGACTACCGCCAGAGCGACCTGCCGACCGAGCCGATCCCGGTCTCGATCGTGCTCACCGTCGACGACGTCTTCGCCTTCGACCCGGTGCCGTCCGGGCTCACCGACGCCGAGCGCGCCCACGTCATCGGCGGCCAGGGCAACATGTGGACGGAGCACGTCGACACCGCCCGGCGGCTCGACTACCAGCTCTTCCCCCGCGTCGCCGCCCTCGCCGAGGCCCTGTGGTCGGCCGACGTGGCCGGGCCGCGTGACCTCGCCGAGTTCCGCGGGCGCCTGGCCGAGCACACGGCGCGGCTCGAGGCGATGGGCATCGAGTACCGGCACGACGCCGGGCCGTTCCCGTGGGAGCAGCGACCGGGTGTGCCGGGGCGCCCGCACTCGCGCGAGGAGCGTGCCGCCTACATCGACGCGGTCACCGCCAACATCGCGGAGTAGCGCACCTCGAGCGGTTTCGACACCCCGCTCGGTTCAGCCGAGCGGTCAGGTTCCGACGTGTGGGCGCCACGCCAGCGACGTGACGTGACCGCCCGACGCGCGGCCGGCGGTGCGTCGCGACCACACAGCGGACGGGAGGCCCGGTGCCAGCTGGCACCGGGCCTCCCGTCCGTCGTGTGCTGCGTCGACTACGCGGCGACCGGCGCGCGCTGGCCCACCGTGTCGCCGGCCACGGCAGCCTCGCTGCCCGCAGCGGCCTCGTCGACGGGGCGACGACGGACCCACTTCTTCAGGGCGACGAGCACACCGGCCGAGATGAACGCACCGAGCACGACCGCCCCGAGCCAGGCCCAGAAGTTGCCGATCGCGAAGAACACGAACACGCCACCGTGCGGCGCCCGTGACGTCACGCCGACCGCCATCGAGATCGCACCGGTGACCGCAGCCCCGACCATCGACGCGGGGATGACGCGGAGCGGGTCGGCTGCGGCGAACGGGATCGCACCCTCCGAGATGAAGGAGAGGCCGAGCAGGTAGGCGGCCTTGCCGTTCTCCCGCTCCGGCTTCGTGAAGCCCTTGCGGTAGAAGAGCGTCGAGGCGAGTGCCATCGCGAGCGGCGGCACCATGCCCGCACCCATCACCGCGGCCATGATCTCGAACGGCACCGTGTTGCTCGCGGTCCCGGCACCGAGCCCGGCGACGGCGAACGCGTACGCCACCTTGTTGACCGGCCCGCCGAGGTCGAACGCCATCATCAGGCCGAGGATGATCCCGAGCAGGACCGCGGAGGCGCCGGACAGCGAGTTGAGGAACCCGGTGAGCTGGACCATCAGCCAGGCGATCGGACCGCCGAGCACCAGGAGCATGAGGCCCGAGGCGATGATCGACGCGAAGAGCGGGATGATCACGACCGGCATCAGGCCACGCAGCCAGCGCCAGGTCGGGATGCGGCCGATCCAGTACGCGGCGGCACCGGCGATGAGGCCGCCGACCAGGCCACCGAGGAACCCGGCGTTCATGAAGACGGCGATGGAACCGGCGACGAAGCCCGGCGCGATGCCCGGCCGGTCGGCGATGGCGTAGGCGATGTACCCGGCCAGTGCGGCGACCAGGAACCCGAGCGACACCTGTCCGATCTGGAACGCGGCGGCGCCGAGGTAGTACCCGAGGCCCTCCGGCGGCAGGTTCAGCAGCGTGGAGTTCGTGAGCGTGTAGGCGGCGTTGCTCATCCCCGAGTCACCGTGGTCCAGCGCGATGCCGTACCCGGAGAGCAGGAAGCCGAGCGCGATGAGGAGCCCGCCGCCGGCGACGAACGGGATCATGTAGCTGACGCCGGTGAGGAGCCAGCGCTTGAGCGACTGGCCGAAGTGCTCGTTCTTGGCCGTGGACTCGCCCTCGACGGCGGCGCCGCCCTGCACGCGTGCGGCGTGCGGGTCCTCCGAGGCGCGGATGGCCTCGGCGATCATCTTGTCGGGCTCGTCGACACCGCGCTTGACGGGCCCGGACACGAGCGGCTTGCCGGCGAACCGACCGCGGTCGCGGACGTCGACGTCGACCGCGAACACGACGGCGTCGGCGCGGGCGATGAGTGCCGGGTCGAGGGGCTCGACCTGCGAGGAGCCCTGCGTCTCGATGTGCATCTCGGCACCGGCGCGCTGGGCTGCGGCGACGAGGGCGTCGGCAGCCATGTACGTGTGTGCGATGCCGGTCGGGCACGCGGTGACGCCGACGAAGACCTTGCGGTCGGGTGCGGGGGCAGCGGCGGTCGCGCCGTCGGCCGTCGTCGGAGCGGAGGCACTGCTCGCCTTCCCGACGCCGGCCTCGGCCACTTCGCCGCTCACCTCGTGGTCGACCAGCTGGACGATCTCGTCCGGGGTGGTCGCAGCGCGGAGGGCGGCGGTGAAGTCCTCGCGGATGAGCGCCCGGGCCAGGGTCGAGAGGACCGTCAGGTGGTCCTTGTCCGCTCCCTCGGGCACCGCGATCATGAAGACGATGTCGGCGTCGCCGTCCGGGGCACCGAACGGCACCTTCCGGGCCAGACGCGAGAACGCCAGCGTCGGCTCGGCCACCGACGCCGATCGGGCGTGCGGGATCGCGATGCCGCCGGGGACGCCGGTACCGACGCTCGCCTCGCGCTTGATGGCGTCGTCGGCGAGCGCGGCACCGTCGGCGGCGCGGCCGGTCGCGGCGACGCGGTCGGCGAGCACCCGGATGACGTCGGTGGACGTGGCACCGAGGTCCTCGTCGAGGCCGACGAGCTGTGCGCTGATGAGGCGCGGACTCGAGTCTGCGGACATGTGCTTGCTCCTTCGCAATGGCGCTGATCGCGCGGTGGTGCAGGTGTTCGTGGGGTGATCGGGTGTGGTGAGTGGGTCAGGCGGGTCCCGGGGCCGGGTGCGTGGCGAGCACCCGGACGGAGACCGCCGTCGGGTCGGTGTGGTCGAGTGCCGGGACGTCGCTGCCGGGGAGTGCGGCGGCGGCGGCACCGGTGGCGACGGCCTGGGCGAGGCGCTGCTCGGGCGATGCCCCCGCGACCTCGGCGAGCAGGTAGCCGGCGAGCGAGGAGTCCCCCGCGCCGACCGTGGAGCGGGCCACGATCGTCGGCGCGGCGGCCACGAAGGCCCCCTCGTCCGAGACCAGCACGGCGCCGGCGCTGCCGAGGGTGAGCAGGACCGTGCCGACGTTCTTCTGCCGGAGTCGTTCGGCCCCGGCCACCGCGGCGTCGAGGTCGCGCTCGTACTCCTCGGGGTCGCCGCCGACGACCTCGGCGAGTTCCTCGGCGTTCGGCTTGACCAGGTCGATCCGTTCGCCGGACTGCAGCAGTGCGGTGAACGGCACGCCCGACGAGTCCACGGCGATCCGCACGGCCGCGCCGTGGCGGGCGCGGACGGCACGGACGAGCACGGCGAGCGCGTCGTCGGGCAGACCGGGCGGCAGCGACCCGGCGACCACGACCCAGCGGGCGGCGGGACCGGTGGCGGTCGCGGCGGCGGTGTCCGCGACCAGCGCGGCGAGGTCGTCGAGGCGGCCGGCGAGCGAGGGCCCGGGTTCGTTGAGCTTCGTGGTGGTGCCGGTCGGCTCGGTCACGGTGACGTTCGAGCGGAGCGGGGCGCCGATGGGCAGCGCGGCGGTCGGGATGCCGCGCGTGGCCAGGCCGAGGAGGACGGGGTCGAGCTCGTCGCCGGGCAGGACGGCGACGGTGTCCCCGCCGCTCGCGACCACCACGCGCGAGACGTTGACGCCCTTGCCGCCGGGCTCCGCGGTGGACCGGGTCGCGCGCTGGACGGCGCCGCGCTGCAGTTCGCCGGCGAGCTCGATGGTGCGGTCGAGCGACGGGTTCGGGGTGACGGTGACGATCCGGGCGCCGGGGTCCGTGCGGGGGGTCATGCCACGACCACCTCGACGTCGGCGTCGGCGAGCGCACCGGCGAGGTCGGCCGGGGGCTGCTCGTCCGTGACGAGCGTGTCGATCTCGTCCAGGCGCGCGAACCGCATCAGGGCTTCGACGCCGTGCTTGGCGGCGTCGGCGAGCACCACGGCCCGGCGGGCTGCGAGGACGTAGGCGCCCTTCACCGCGGCTTCGTACTCGTCGGGGGTGCTCAGACCGAAGCCTGCGGACAAGCCGTTCGTGCCGATGAACGCGATGTCGGGGCGGAGCGCGCCGATCTGCTCGACGGTGGCCGTGCCGACCGCGGCGCTCGTGACCCCGCGGACCCGCCCGCCGAGCAGGTGCAGCTCGAGGTGGTCGCTGTGCTGCAGGGTCGCGGCGATCGGCACCGAGTTCGTGATGACGGTGATGGTCGAGCCGGTGGTCTCGGGCTCCCAGCGTGCGAGTTCGGAGGCGACGGCGGCGCAGGTGGTGCCGGCGTCGAGGGCGATGGAGCCGGTGAAGGTGGGCGGGACGAGGCGCATCGCGGCACGGGCGATCGAGGACTTCGCGGTGCCGTGCTGACCCTCGCGCTCGGCGACGCTGAGTTCGACGACGCTCGACCTGCCGACGGGGACCGCTCCCCCGTGCACCCGGCGCAGGACCCCGGCGGACTCCAGCGCATCGAGGTCACGGCGCACGGTCTCGGTGGTGACGTCGAAGTGCTCGGCCAGACCGGCGACCGACACGCGACCGGCGGACTGCAGCTCGGCGGCGATGGCGGTGTGCCGCTCGGTTGCGTACATGCCCGAACTCCTTCGTTCCGTTGGGTTTCGAGCACTGTACGTCCGAAACCCACAGGAACGCAACCGTTCCGTCCTGAAACCAACACGCTCGCAGGTGCCGGCCGTCCGCGTCCTACCCCTTCACGGCACCCGCCGTCATCCCGCTGACCAGCCGGCGCTGCACGATCAGGAAGAACACCACGACCGGGATCGAGAACAGCACGCTCGCCGCCATCAGCCCGCCGAAGTCGGTGCCCTTGTTCGTCGAGAACCCGGCGAGCCACACCGGCAGCGTGTACATCCCCTGGTCCTTGAGCATCACGTACGCGATCAGGTAGTCGTTCCACGCCGCGATGAAGGCGAACACGCTCGTCGCGATCACCCCGGGCATGACGAGCGGGAAGAGGACGCTCCACAGGATCCGGAACGTGCCGGCACCGTCGACCTTCGCCGCCTCCTCGATCTCGACGGGGACGGCCACGAAGAACCCGCGCATCACCCAGATCGAGAACGGCAGCACACTCGCGACGTACACCAGGATCAGTCCCACGTAGCTGTTGAGCAACCCGAGGGTCTGGAACGACAGGAACAGCGGGATGAGCAGGGCACCGGACGGGATCATCTGCACGAACAGGATCGCGACCAGGACGGCCCGCCGCCCGCGGAACCGGAACCGCGACAGCGCCGCCGACGCGAGGAACCCGACGACGATCGACAGCAGCACGGCCGCCACCACGACGATCGTGGAGTTCCGCAGGTAGACCAGGAAACCCTCCTGGGTGAGTGCCCGCGTGAAGTTGTCGAGCGTCGGGTGCAGCGGCGCCCAGATCGGGGTCATCGTGGTGACCTCGTCGGCGGGCTTGAAGGCCGTGTTCACCATCCAGTAGATCGGGAACACCCAGACCAGGCAGAACACGACGGCGATGGTGTTCGCGACGACACGCGGCTTGCGTCCGCGCGTCCGGAGCCGACCAGGCCTGGAGGCGCGGCTCGCGCCCGCCACGTCCGGTCGCGTCCCGGACGCGGTCACCCCGGTCACCCCGGTCACCCCGGTCACACCGGTCACACCGGGGGTGGTGGTCGACGTCACAGGTCCTCCTCACCGCTGCGGACGAGCCGGCGGATGTAGTAGCTGGTGAGCACCCCGAGGATCAGGGTCGAGATCACGGCGATCGCGGCACCCTGCCCGTAGGCGTTGGACACGAACGACTGCACGAAGGTCCAGATGCCGAGGGTCAGCGTGGCCTCTTCCGGCCCACCGCGGGTGAGCAGCCAGATCTGGTTGAAGACGTTGAAGTCCCAGATCACCGACAGGATCGACACGAGCAGCAGCGTCGGCGCGAGGGCCGGCAGCGTGATCGCGCGGTACATCGTCCACACCGACGCCCCGTCGAGCGCACCGGCCTCGTAGTACTCCGGCGCGATCTGGGACTGCGCCGCGTACAGCGTCAGCGCCACGAACGGCACGGCCTGCCAGATGACGAGCGTCAGCACGATCGTGTACGCCTGCCCCGGGTGCGACGCCCAGTTGTCCTGCGTGTGGTCCCCGAACACCCGCAGCTGCGTGATGAGCCAGTTGAGCACCCCGTAGAACGGCTGGAAGAGCCACTGCCAGACCAGGCTCGAGGCCACGTTCGGCATCGCCCAGGCCAACACGAGCACGACGCTGACGACCGTGCGCATCGCGACGCCGAGTCGCGTGAGCAGCTGCGCCACCCCCATGCCGATCACGATCGTGCCGAGGACCATCGCACCCGTCACGAGCACGGTGCGCAGGATGACCGGCCAGAACGACGCGTCGGTCAGCACGTCCGTGTAGTTCGTCAGCCCGGTGAACCCGGCCTCCCCGGTGAAGATCGCCCGCAGCCCGTAGTCCTGGAACGAGATGACGACGAGCCGGACGAGCGGGTAGACGACGAGGGCGAGGAGCAGCAGCGCCGCCGGCGCCAGCAGGACGAGCGGTGCCCGCGACCCGACCGGCGACCGACGACCCGCGCCGCGAACGCCCCGACGGGAACCCCTCGACGGGCCCCGAACCCGCCCGCCGGCCCGCCGGCCGCCGGCGCCCCGCCCGCCGCCGGCCCGCCCGCCGGTGACCGGCGCGGACTGCTCCGCGTCGGTCACCGGCTCCGCAGTCGAGGTCATCGCCTAGGGCTGCGCGTTCAGCGCGGTCGTGAGGTGCTTCGAGAAGCCCTCGGCGGCCTGCTCCGGCGACTTCCGACCGGTGGCGACGTCGGCGAACATCGACTGGAACGACGCATCGCCCTCGATGGTGGCCCAGCCCGGGGTGGCCGGGGTCGGTCGGCTCGTGCCGGCCGCCTCGAAGTACGGCTTGTGCAGCTCGTCGACGTCGGCGGCAACGGCATCGAGCAGCTCGGTCGAGTTCGGCTCCCAGCCGTCGACCCCGAACACCTGGTCCTGCTGGAACTCCTTCGAGGTCAGGATCTTCAGGTAGTAGAGCGCGAGCTCCTGGTTCTTCGCCTTCGCAGGGATGCCGAGGTCCGAGCCGCCGAGGAACACCGGCTGCGTCTTCCCCGCCGTCGACGACGGCATCGGGAACGTGCCGATGCGGTCGGCGAGCTCCGGCTTCGCCGTGGTGATCGAGCCGATCTCCCATGCAGACCCGAGGAACGCCGAGGTGTTCCCCTGCGCGAAGACGTCGCTCTGCGAGGGCTTGTCGGTGTTGATGTCCTGGGTGGACTTCGCCGAGTACGCGTTCTGGAAGTCCTTCCAAGCGGTCAGCCCCTTCACCGCGTCCGCGGAGTCGAGCGTGCCGGTCCACTTGCCGCCCTTGTCCGTGGCGATCTCGCCGCCGGCGTCCCAGACCCACTGCAGCCCGCCGTACCAGTACTGCCCGGGCATGTAGAAGGCGGAGAAGTCGCTCGCCGGGTTGGCCGCCTTGACCTTGTCGAGGTCGGCGGTGAGCTCGTCGTAGGTGGTCGGCACGTCGGTCACACCGGCGTCCTTCCAGACCTGCTTGTCGTAGATGACGGCCCGGTTGCCGGCGAACAGCGGTGCGCCGTAGAGCTTGCCGTCGACGGTGGCCGGCCCCTCGAGCCCGGTGAGCCAGGTCTGGCCGTCCTTGAGCTCGTCGCGGTACGGCGTCAGGTCGGTCAGCCCACCGGCGGCCGCGTAGACGGGCACCTGCGTGTTGCCGAGGTCGACGACGTCGGGGGCGTCGCTCTGCGCGAGCGCCGTGGTGAGCTTGGTGGTGATCCCGTCCCACTGCTGCGTCTGGATCGTCACCTTCGCCCCGGTGTCGGCGGTGAACTGCTTGCCGGCGGCGTCGAGCACCTTGTCGCTCAGGTCGCCGTTCATCATCCAGACGGTGATGGTCTTGCCCTCGCCATCGGGCGTGCCGATGGACTTCGTGCCGCCGTCGGAAGCGGCGTTGCTCCCGGCGGAGCACCCGGTGAGGGTGAGCGCGCCTGCGAGGGCGAGCGCACCGAGTGCGGCGAAACGCGTGCGTGTCACGATGACTCCCTTGGTCCGACCTTTATGAAAGGACGTTGCGTATTCGGCAATAGAAGACCCTCGGGGGCACCTTGTCAACCGTTGGATCGGTCCCTGTGACGTCTTTCGATCCGCGTGTTTCCGGGGCATCACGGATGTCGAACAGATCGACGCAGATGCTTGACCAGGTGGTCATGACCAGGCATGATCTGCGACTCGCGTCCGGCGGATGCGAGCCACCGCCTGGAGGCCCGGTGTCGGTCCGCCGGGCCGGCACCGGGCCTCCCGTACGCGCGTCCACCGCACGCGTCAGACGGCCGCCAGGGCGGACGTCGGCGGGATCCGCGCCGCGCGTGCCGCCGGGTAGAGCCCGGACACCCCGCCGATCACCACCGTCGCGCCGAGTCCCCCGAGGACGGCCCACACCGGCAACGCGACCGGCCAGCCCTGCGTCACCGCGAACACCACCGTCACGCCGACGCCGATCACCACGCCGGCCACCCCGCCGAGGAACGACAGCAGCAACGACTCGACCAGGAACTGGTCACGGATGCTCCGACGACGGGCACCGAGGGCACGGCGGACGCCGACCTCGGCTCGACGCTCCAGGACGGTGATCACCATCGTGTTCGCCACCCCGATCCCACCGACCAGCAGCGCCACGCCACCGATGCCGACGAGCAGCCCGGTGAAGGAGTCGTCGGTCGCGTTCTTCGCGGCCAACGCGTCCGAGGGTCGCGTCACCCCGACGTCCTGCGGGGCACCCGGACGGATGGCCCCTGCGAGCCGGTCCCGCGACCGTTCGACGTGCGCCGGGTCGACCCGGGTGGACACCGCGGTCGGCGCACCGTCGAAGCCGAGCCGCTCGGCGAACCCGCGCGGGACGAAGACCCGCGAATCGAGGTCCTCGGCGAGCGCGACGGGCTCGAGCACCCCGACCACCTGCACCCACTGTCCACCGATCCAGACCCGGCTGTCCGGCCGCAGGTCCTCCGTGCCGAGCACCGCCGCAGCCTGTGACCCGAGCACGACCTGCGGCGGGGCCCCGACCGCGTCGTCGATCCACCGACCAGCGGCGAGCTCACCGCCGAGGACCTCCGGGAGGTCACCCCACGCGGCGAGCACCCCGATGCCCTTCGTCTGCGGCGCCGGGACGTACGGGTTCCGGTACACCCCGGTGTCCGGCACCGTGCCGACCGCAGCGGCCGACTCGACGTCGTCCTGTCGCAGCACCGACTCGAGGGCGGTGGACGGCAACGGGACCGGTTCCCCGAAGCCCTGCGCCGGGGTCGCCGTCAGCACGTTCGTGCCGAGGGCGTCGAGCACCTGGTCGACCTTCGCCTTGCTGGACGACGAGATGCCGACCACCGCGATCATCGCGGCGATGCCGATCGCGATGCCCAGCGCCGACAGCACGACGCGGCCCGGGCGGGTCCGCAACCCGAACACCCCGAGGCGGAGCAGGTCGACCGCGCCGACGGACCGTCGCCGGCTCACCGGGCGCCCTCGTGCTCGATCCGGCCGTCCCGCATCCGGACCTGGCGGGGCAGCGACGCGGCGAGGTCCAGGTCGTGCGTGATGACGACCACCGTCGTGCCCGCTGCGTTGCGCTCCCGCAGGAGTTCCACGACCGCGGCGCCGGACACCGTGTCGAGTGCCCCGGTCGGCTCGTCGGCGAGCAGGATCGTGGGGTCCCCGACGATCGCTCGGGCGATGGCGACCCGTTGCTTCTCGCCGCCCGACAGCTCGTGCGGCCGGTGGTCGGCGCGTTCACCGAGCCCGACGCTCGTGAGCGCATGGACCGCGCGCCGGTGCCGCTCGCGTCGCGCCACACCCGTGTACAGCAGGCCGTCGGCGACGTTCTCGAGCGCGGTCGCACCGGCCTGCAGGTGGAAGTGCTGGAAGACGAAGCCGATGTGGTCGGCCCGGAGCTGCGAGAGCGCGTCGTCCGACATCGCGGCGACGTCGTTGCCCGCGATCGTGACGGTGCCCGAGGTCGGCCGGTCGAGCGTGCCGATCACGTTGAGCATCGTCGACTTGCCCGAGCCCGACGGTCCGACGACGGCGACGAGTTCCCCGGCGCCGACCTCGAGCGACACCCCGCGCAGGGCGTGGACGTCGCCGTGGACCTTCGTCACCTCGTGGAGCGAGAGCACGGCATCGGCACCGGTCTCCGCGGTCATCGGGGAACCACCACCCGGTCGCCCGCCGCGACGGCACCGGTGATCGCCACCCGGCCGTCAGCCGTGAAGCCGGGCTCGACCCGAACGCGCTTCGTGGTGCCGTCGCGCTGCACCACGTCGACCGCGTAGGTCCCGCGGGCCCCGGCGACGAGTGCGGCGACCGGGACGGAGAGCACGTGCCGCTCGGTGGCGCCCTTCGCGTCCACCTGCGCGGACGCGGCCGCCGGCAGCCTCCGGTCACCCGCCTCGAACCCGATCGACACGTCGGCCTTCGTGCCGCCGTCGTCCTCCGTGTCCGGTTGCACGTCGAGGACCTCGCCGACCATCGATGCCCCCGCACCGTTGACCCGCACGTCCACCACCGTGCCGACCGACAGTCGTTCCGCGTCGCGCTGGGACACCGTGACGCGCACGATCCGCTTCGTGCTCGTGACCTGCAGCACGTCCTCGGCCGCCCCCGTGCCGGAGCCGGCCGGCTGCCCGGCCGCACCGGCCGACGCACCCGCGCCGCCCCCGACCGTCTGCCCGAGCCGTCCGTCGACCGCCGCCACCCGAACCGGGCCGTCCACGAAGACGACGTCGTCGGCCGTCAGCACCCCGGTGGTCTCGTGCCCGCGGTCCACCTGCCACTGCCGCACGGCGCGCTCCGTCCGTGGTCCGAACGCATCGTCGACGGCGACGTCGTACCCGAGCGCTGCCAGGTTCTCGTTGAGCTGCCGCACGTCGGTGCCCGTCCGCCCGCGCTCGAGCGTGCGCCACAGCGGCACCGTGCCGTACATCGAGCGCACGGCACGCTCGTCCACCGCGTACAGGGAGCCGTCACGCTCGATCACGGCACCGGGCCGCGG
The DNA here is from genome assembly GCF_018598555.1 of Curtobacterium aurantiacum. Taxonomy (GTDB): domain Bacteria; phylum Actinomycetota; class Actinomycetes; order Actinomycetales; family Microbacteriaceae; genus Curtobacterium; species Curtobacterium aurantiacum. Next base: position 149,015 of record NZ_JAHEWN010000002.1, on the reverse strand, counting down.
CAGCCAGGTGAGCGTGCCGGTCGCGGCGCCGGGCACCCCGACAGCCGCCCCGTACCCGAGTGTCCCCGCGAAGACCTTCGAGTCGACGAGGTCGCCCTCGGTCACGGTCGCCGTGGCCGTCGTCGCCGGGGACGCACCGGCGCCGGCGTCCGCCGAGGCCGGGGCGCCGGTCGACACACCGACGACCGCCCAGACACCGGTGCCGACGGCGATCACGGTCAGCACGGTCACGGCCGCGAGGACCGCCCGTCGCCGCACACTCGTCGTCACGAGTCAGCGTCCTCTCCACTCGAGCCCGAGCCCTGGCCGCTCGAGCCCTGGCCGCTCGAGCCGAACACCCGGTCGTCGCAGGACCGGGCGACCTCGTCGAAGGCGGCCTCGTCCTCGGGCTGGTAGGCGATCCAGCCCTCCTCGTCGTCCGGGTAGTCGGAGAACCCGTGCTCCCGGATGCAGGCGGCGGCCTCGAGTGCCTTCCCGGCCATCCCGGGCGCGGGCTTCGCAGCATCCGCTTCCCCCGCTCCCGCGGTGTCGTCGAGACACCCCGTCAGGTCATCGCGGTACTGCTCCTCGTCGACGCCGTCCGGCGCGCTCAGCTGCACGGTGGGCCCGCCGTTCCCGGGATCCGGCATGTCGTACCCGCGGTCGCGCATGCACTCGGCGAGTGTGACGCCGGCCGCCGCGGTGCCGGTCGTGTCGGTGGGTCCGCCACCCGGACCACCGCTCGAGCACCCCGTGAGCACGGCGGGCAGGAGCACGACCGCGGTGGCCACGGCGAGCAGGGATCGGTTCCGTCGGATGGTCTTCGTGATGTCCATGTCCCCAGGACAGCGCACCGACTGTTTCGGGCCGCGTGCCCGCCGGGTCACACCGACGAAACACCCACGCGGACGACGAGTCCGCCGACCGGCCGCGCCGTGATCATCATCCGCCATCCGTGCGCCTGCACGATCGCGGCGACGATGGACAGCCCGAGCCCGCTGTGCCGCCCCGCACCGGTGGCGGACGCGCCGCGGCGGAACGGCTCGACCAGCAGGGGCGCGTCCCCCGCCGGCACGATCGGCCCCGAGTTCTCGACGACGAACCCGTCAGCCGACGTGGTGACGCGGACGAACCCGCCGGGTTCGTTGTACTCGACGGCGTTGCCGACCAGGTTGCCGAGCAGCTGGCGCAGCAGCGTCGGTTCTCCCGTGACGACCAGACCGCCAGGCCCGGCGCGGCGCTCGTGGGTCACGGTCACCTCCGCCTCGGCCGCCGTCACGGACACCGCCGCCGTCAGCGCGTCGGTCACCTCCACGAGATCGACGGTCCGCGTCGTGCCCGCCAACCCGCGATCCGCCTCGGCGAGCACGAGCAGCGACTCGACCAGCCGTTCGGTCCGCCGGTTCTGCTCGAGCAGTTCCTCGCGGACGGCCCGGACGTCCTGCCGGTCGGCGTCGTCGTGCAGCCCGATCTGCACGGCGGCGCGCTGCACGGCGAGCGGGGTGCGGAGTTCGTGCGACGCCTGCGCGACGAACCGCCGCTGACTCTCGAAGGCGGTCTCGAGCCGCTCCAGCAGATCGTCGACGGTGCGTGCGAGTCGCCGGAGTTCGTCGTCGGGGCCGTCGAGCGCGATCCGCTCGTGCAGGTTCGAGGCCGAGATCCGGTTCGCGGTCGCCGTGATCCGGTCGATCGGTCGGAGCACCCGACGGCTGACGAGCCACCCGATGCCCCCGGCTGCCAGCCCTGCGCCGCCGATCCCGACCGCCGACCACTGCCACTGCTGCGCCGCGACGAGCTGGATCACCGCCACGGCCGTGCCGTCGCCCGGTGCACCGCTGTCCGGTGCGACGGGCCGGGGTACGGCCGAGGCACCGCCCTCCGAGGGGACGGCCCGCCGGACCGCTGCGTTGTCGAGGCCGGCACCGACACCCGCCAGCGACATCACGTTGCTGAACACGACGACCCCGGTCGCCAGCGCCATCGCGGCGACGGCGAAGGTGACGGCGGTCCGGGTCCGGATGCTCCAGCCGCGCGACCACCTGCTCACAGCGCGTAGCCCTGCCCGGGCACCGTCCGGATCGGGTCGGGGCACCCGAGCTTCCGCCGGAGCTTCGACATCGTGACACGGACCGCCGCGGTGAACGGGTCGACGTTCATGTCCCAGACCTTCTCGAGCAGCTCCTCGGCCGGCACGACGCGGCCGTCGGCGCGGAGCAGTGCTTCGAGCACCCCGAGCTCCTTCGACGTGAGGTCGAGCGGCCGCCCGTCGCGCATGGCCATCCGGCGGTTCGTGTCGACGACGAGCCCCGCGCGTTCGAGCACAGGAGCGACGGGCGCGACACTCCGTCGGCCGAGGGCGCGGACCCGGGCGACGAGCTCGGGGTACTCGAACGGCTTCGTCAGGTAGTCGTCCGCACCGAGTTCGAGTCCGTGGACCCGATCCGCCAGGGTCGTCGCCGCCGTCAGCATCAGGATCCGTGTCATCGCACCACGGGCGTTGAGCCGCCGAGCGACCTCGTCGCCGTGCAGACCCGGCACGTCGCGGTCCAGCACGACCACGTCGTAGTCGTTCACGCAGAGCAGTTCGTCGGCGTCGTCGCCGCGGTGGGCGACGTCGACCGCCATGTCCTGACGGGTCAGGCCCGTCGCGATGAGGTCGGCGAGGGACCGTTCGTCGTCCACCACGAGTACGCGCATCGATACATCACACGTGACGTACCTCTGTGCAGGCTGTGAGCGGGGTCAGGCGTCGTACGGGACCTCGCCGTGGTCGCTCACGCCGGCGCGCTGGCGGTAGGACAGGTGCCCGCCGAGGTAGCCGCCGACACTGACGACGGCGAGACCCGCGAAGCCGAGCAGTTTGCCGGCGCCGTGGTTGCCCCGCTTCCGCTGCAGCCACGACAGGCCGTACAGCGACAGGCCGGTCCAGTTCACGGCCTGGTGCACCCATCCGGTGCGGAGCTGCTCGCGGTTCAGCTCGGACCAGTCGACGTACCCGGCGACCGAGGCGCTGCCCGCGGAGACGACCCCGACGCCGACCAGGGTCTTGGCGGCCTTCGCGTTGCCCTTCCCGCCGAGCAGGTCGAGCACCGCGGCGGAGATCCAGGCGCCGAGCGGCACCTGGACCATGAGCGGGTGGATCGGGTGGCCGAACGGCACACCGTGGAGCAGCTGGCGCAGGGCCTTCGGCTTCGCGAGGGCGTTCACGACGGCACGGTCGATGTCGACGGCCTTGTCGAGCACGCTCGCGTGCTCGACGGCGTCGGTGAGGCGGCGGATCGCGCGGATCTCTGGCATGCCCTGGACGCTAGACGACGGGCCCATCACCGGTCCCAGGAACCGGCGACGGGCCTCCCGTTCGTCTTGGTGGGCTACTCCTCGACGATCTCGGCCAGCTCGAAGGGCTCGACCGTCAGGCCGTCGCCGTCCGCGGCGACGTCGACGCGGACGGTGTCGCCGTCGCGGACGTCACCCGACAGGATCGCGCGTGCCAGCTTGTCGTCGATCTGCCGCTGCATCAGACGACGAAGGGGCCGCGCGCCGTACAGCGGGTCGTACCCGCGCTCCGCGAGCCAGCTGCGTGCCTGTGGCGTGACCGCGAGCTCGAGCCGACGGTCCGTCAGGCGGCGGGCGAGCCGGTCGACGTAGAGCGACACGATCTGCCCGAGGTCGTCGGCCGTCAGGGCTTGGAACACCACGATGTCGTCGAGCCGGTTGATGAACTCGGGTCGGAACGCCTGCTGCACGAGCTCACGGACCGCCTCTTCCCGTTGCACGTCGCTCAGGGACAGGTCCGTCATGAACTGCGACCCGAGGTTCGACGTCAGCACGAGGATCGTGTTCCGGAAGTCGACCGTGCGCCCCTGGCCGTCGGTCAGGCGGCCGTCGTCGAGCACCTGGAGCAGCACGTCGAACACCTCGGGGTGCGCCTTCTCGATCTCGTCGAGCAGGATCACCGAGTACGGGCGGCGGCGGACGGCCTCGGTCAGCTGTCCACCGGCCTCGTACCCGACGTACCCGGGCGGGGCACCGATCAGGCGAGCCACGGAGTGCTTCTCGCCGTACTCGCTCATGTCGATGCGGACGAGGGCCTTCTCGTCGTCGAACAGGAACTCGGCGAGCGCCTTGGCCAGCTCGGTCTTGCCGACGCCCGTCGGGCCGAGGAACAGGAACGAACCGGTCGGACGGTCCGGGTCGGAGATGCCGGCGCGGGTACGACGGACGGCCTCGGAAACGGTCGTCACGGCGGTGCGCTGCCCGATGATCCGGCGGCCGAGTTCGCTCTCCAGGTGCAGCAGCTTCTCGGTCTCGCCCTGCAGCAGTCGGCCGAGCGGGATGCCCGTCCACTGCGCGATGACGGCGGCGATGTCCTCGTCGGTGACGCTGTCGTTCACCATCCGGTCGGCACTCTCGGCCTGTTCGGCGGCGGCGAGCTCGGCCTCGATCCGGGGCTTCTCGCCGTACTCCAACCGGGAGACGAGTTCGTAGTCGGCCTCGCGCTGGGCCCGCTGCGACCGCATGTTCAGGTCGTCCAACTGCTGCTTGAGCTCACCGATGCGGTTCAGGCTCGCGCGCTCGGCCTGCCAGCGCTGCTCGAGCTCGGCCAGCCGTTCCTCGCGCGTGTGCAGCTCGTTGCGCAGGGTCTCGAGGCGGGCCTTCGAAGCGTCGTCCTTCTCCTGCTTGAGCGCGAACTCCTCGACGCGCAGGCGGTCGACGTTCCGCTTCAGCTCGTCGATCTCGACCGGGCTCGAGTCGATCTCCATGCGGAGCCGACTCGCGGCCTCGTCGATCAGGTCGATGGCCTTGTCGGGCAGCTGGCGGCCGGAGATGTACCGGTTCGACAGACTCGCGGCGGCGACCAGTGCGGAGTCGTTGATCGTCACCTTGTGGTGCGCCTCGTAGCGCTCCTTGAGCCCGCGGAGGATCGCCACGGCGTCCTCGACGCTGGGCTCACCCACGTAGACCTGCTGGAAGCGTCGCTCGAGCGCGGCGTCCTTCTCGATGTACTCGCGGTACTCGTCGAGGGTCGTCGCGCCGATCAGCCGGAGCTCACCGCGGGCGAGCATCGGCTTGAGCATGTTCGACGCCGCGACGGACCCCTCGCCACCACCGGCGCCCATCAGGGTGTGCAGCTCGTCGATGAAGGTGATGACCTGGCCGTCGGAGTCGTTGATCTCCTTGAGCACGGACTTGAGCCGCTCCTCGAACTCGCCGCGGTACTTGGCGCCGGCGATCAGGGCGGAGATGTCGAGCGAGATGAGCCGCTTGTCCTTGAGGGAGTCGGCGACGTCCCCGGCGACGATGCGCTGCGCGAGCCCTTCGACGACGGCGGTCTTGCCGACGCCGGGCTCACCGATGAGCACGGGGTTGTTCTTGGTGCGGCGCGTGAGCACCTGGGAGACGCGCCGGATCTCGGAGTCGCGTCCGATCACGGGGTCGAGCTTGCCGCTGCGGGCGATCGCCGTGAGGTCGATGCCGTACTGCTCGAGGGCGGTCTTCTGTCGTTCTTGGGAGTCAGGAGCGCCCTGGAGGTTCGCCATGCGTTCCGTCCTTTCGTTGCGGTGGTCCTGTAGTTGAGTCTACTCCACTCAACTTACGTCCGCGCGGACGTATTCCGGATTCCGACGGCGCAGACGACGGCACCGGCCAGCAACAGGAGCGCCATCACCACCATGGCCCGGTGCAGCCCGTCGACGCTGACCTCGCCGCCGAGCACCACGCCGGCCAGTGCCACCGTGACGAGTCCGGCGATCCGCGCGACCGCGTTGTTCACGGCCGATCCAGCGCCGGCCTCGGACTGCGGCACCGACCCGAGCACCGCGCTCGTCAGGGGCGTGACCATCAGCGCGATGCCCACGCCGATCAGCACCAGCCCGGGGAACACCGACCACCAGTACCCGTTCGGGTCGTCGCCGGCGAGCAGCAGCAGGAGCGCACCGACGGCACCGACCGCCGGCCCGGCGGCCATGAACCACCGCGGGCCGAACCGACCGGCGGACGCTCCGACGGCGGTGGAGAGCGCGAGCAGCATGATCGTCGGGGGCAGCGTCGCGAGGCCGGCGAGCCAGGCCGGGAACCGCCAGACCTCCTGCAGGAACAGGGTGACGACGAAGAACACCATGCCGAGCGCACCGTAGATGGACAGCGTCGCCAGGTTGCCGACCGTGAAGTTCCGCTCCCGGAACAGTTCGAGCGGCACCAGCGGCGACCCCGTCGTCCGCGTCACCCGCAGCTCCCACGGCACGAACGCTGCGAGCGCTGCGGCACCGAGGACGAGCGCGGCGACCACCACCGGTGTGCCCCACCCGAGCCGCTCCTGCTCGATCAGCCCGAGCACGACACCGCCGACCCCGACGACGGCGAGTACGGCACCGACCACGTCGATGCGCGGGCGGACGGCGGGGTGCACGTCGCCCGTGATGCGCAGGACCAACGGGATCGTCACGGCGATCGGCACCGCGGTCAGCACGAAGATCCATCGCCACCCGATGCCGTCCACCACCAACCCGCCGACCACGGGCCCGACGATGGTCGCGGCGCTCGACCACGCCGTCCAGGTCCCGATCGCCTTCGCCTGCGCCGCCCCGCGGAACGCCGCCACGATCAGGGCGAGCGCACTCGGCATGACGAGCGCCCCACCCACGCCCTGCAGCGCCCGGGCGACGATGAGCACCTCGCCGGTCGGGGCGATCGCGCACGCCACCGAGGCGATGCCGAAGACCACGAGCCCCCACGTGATGATCCGGACCCGGCCGAACAGGTCGGACAGGCTGCCGGCGACCAGGATGAGCGAGCCGAGCGTCACGAGGTAGGCGTCGACGACCCACTGCTGCACGACGAGTCCGCCGCCGAGCTCCTGCCGGATCGCGGGGAGTGCGACGTTCACGACGCTCGAGTCGAGCCCGACGACGAACGACGCCAGGATCGCCACCACCAGCACGATCCGCCGGTCGTCCCGGAGCGGGGCGACGGCGTGGGGCGCGGGGGCGGTCATGTGCTCATCTTGCGGCACGCGGTACCCGGGGGCTACTCCGTGTGCAGGAACGAGCCCCGCACGAGGAAGCCCCCGCGACCGAGGTGGTCGCGGGGGCTGCCGACAGGACGGGGCGGGTGCCCTAGCGCCGGGAGTCGGTGTTCGGCTGCGCGCTCGGCTCGGGGTTCAGGACCGGACCGGCGGCGGGCTCAGCGGGGACGTTCTGAACGGTGGTGGTGTGCACCGTGCCGTTCTGGGCTGCGCTCTCCGCCTTGGCCTTCTTCTCGTCGTCCGACATCTCCTTCTTGAAGATGTTGATGGACTGGCCGAGGCCCTTGGCGAGCGCAGGGAGCTTGGTCGCGCCGAACAGCAGGATGATGATGCCGAGGATGATCAGCAGGTGAACCCCGCCCAAGCCTTGCCACATGTTGACTCCTTGATCTGGAACTGGTCGCTGCCTGCCGGTCATCGTCGACCAACGCAACGGAAGTCCGTGTGACCTCATCGTAACTCCCCCGCCCCTGGATGCCCAGGCCGGCCCCCGGAACCGTCACGGTTCGCACAGGGAAGCGCAGCGCTCAGTACGCGCCGCGCGACCGGAGCACCGACGGGACGGTGCGGGCGAGGATCACGAGGTCGTGCAGGAACGACCAGTTCTCGACGTAGTGCAGGTCGAGCCGGACGCCTTCGGCCCAGTCGAGGTCCGAACGGCCGCTGACCTGCCACAGGCCGGTGATCCCCGGGGTGACGAGGAGTCGGCGGTCCGCGAAGTCCTCGTACAGCGCGACCTCACGCGGCAGGGCAGGACGTGGGCCGACCAGGCTCATCGAACCGGTGAGCACGTTCCACAGCTGCGGCAGTTCGTCGAGCGAGGTGCGTCGCAGGAACGCTCCGACCCGGGTCACCCGCGGGTCGTCCTTCATCTTGAACAGCGGACCGGCGCCCTCGTTCTCGGACTGCAGGTCAGCCATGCGCGCCTCGGCGTCGACACACATCGTCCGGAACTTCAGGATCGGGAACTCGGCGCCACCGCGGCCGACGCGGACCTGCCGGAAGAAGACCGGCCCGCCGTCGTCGGCGCGGATCGCCAGCGCGACCACGGCGAGGACGGGGGAGAGCAGGATCAGGCCGAGCGCGGCGCCCACGACGTCGAGTGCCCGTTTGCCCGCGCGTCGGCGGTAGTCGGGTGTCTCGACGTGCATGAGCGGCAGCCCGTCGACGGGGCGCTCGTGCACCCGCCCCGCGGCGATGTCGGCCAGGGGAGAGGACACCACGAGTTCGACGCCGTGCTCCTCGAGCTGCCACCCGAGCCGACGGAGGCGCGCGTGCCCACCACGGACAGCACCCGCGACGACGACGGCCGAGACGTCCTCGCTCCGGGCATGTGCGAGCACGTCTTCGACACCGCCGACGACCGGAGCCGTCGACACCCCCATGTCGACCCGGGCCCCGACCGGAACGCAGTCCGTCACGACGGCACGCACTCGGTAGCCGGCACTGGGCGCGGCCGCGATCCGCGCACCCACGTACCGGACGTCCTCGGCGTCGCCGACGATCAGGACGTCCTGCAGGTGCTCACCCCGGGCGCGGCTCCGGGCGAGCACCGTCCGGACGCCCTTGCGACCGAGCGCCAGGAACGCGAAGCCCAGGGGGAACGCGATCGCGACGTACCCGCGAGCCAGGTCGAGCTGCGCCGCGTACGCCACGACCGCGACACCGCCGATGGCGACGAGGCTGGCGGTGACGAGACGGCGGTACTCGTCGCTGCCGATGCCGGCGATCCGTGGGTCGCGGGTCCGGAACGCCGAGAGGAGCAGCATCCAGACCACGACGATGGCCGGGGCGACGACGAACTCGAACCAGCCCGACCGCGGTCGGACGGACCCGAGCTCCCAGGGGAACCGCACGACGTGGGCGATGACGAACGCGGCGAGCAGCAGCACGAGGTCGAGCAGCGCCACCGCGGGGACGAACCCTCGGCGCGCTCCCGCCGGAGCGACCGTGCGGTGCGACGCAGTGACAGCGACGGAGGCGATCCCCGGCTCGGGTGGAACATGCACGGGTGGAATCCGCACGGTCGGGACCACTCCGGTGGGTGGACGCATGGCGAGCGACATGTGAGACCTCCTGTCGACCGGTCGACGAGGAGGCCGATCGGACGCCGGAGTCGCTCAGGTCACGACAACGAGCGGCGCAACAGTGAATATATCACCGTGTCGTTCTGTATATCAACGAGCGAGGACGCGGTCCAGACTCCAGAGCACGGGTGCCGCACGCAGTGCCGGGATGTCGGCCTCGGTCACACCGCCGAGCCGGAACACCACCCGCTCGCCGGGCAGCAGCGTCATGAACCCGCGGTCGACGGTTCCACCGGCGGCGACCCGGTCCGGTTGCACCAGCAGGTCGCGGACGAGCGAATCGGCCTCGACGGCCAGGTCCAGGCCACCGTCGACCACCGCGAACGAGGTGCGGTAGCGCGCCGGCTGCCAGCGCATCGCGGCGTCGGGACCGGGGGTCCACACGGCGCGGCGCCAGTCCATGTCGGCTACGATGAGCTCGTTCGTCGGGTCGTCCACGACGCCCACCGACTCGGGCAGCGCCACGACCGCGACGCCAGCAGCCGAGAGCCGGACCGGGAGCGACACCTCGGCCAGGATCGTGCCGGCCGTGGTGACCCGGCGCACCCGGACCACGCTGTCCTGCCCACCGCGCGTCGACCGGACGGCGACCTCGACGGGCGACGACCCGAACGCGCCGGGTGAGACCCCCAGCGACAGGGTGTCCGCCAGCTCGCCCAGATCGGCCGTCTCGCCGACGGGAGCCGACCCACCCGGGTGATCCGGGCCTCCAGTCCGCTCCGCACCCGGCGTCACCGAGACCGACGACACCGGACGGATCGTCAGCAGCACGTCGTCGTACAGCCGGCGCAGCTCGTGCGCGAGCGGCTTCAGCCGCCCCGCCGAGTCGATCGCCGACCACGACGCCACCGGCCACAGGTCGTTCAGCTGCCACACGACGACGCCGGTGTTGCGCGGCCAGTGCGTGCGCCAGTGCTCGATGCCGGTCGCGATCGCCCGCGCCTGCTGCAGCTGCGTCAGGTAGTGCCACGCGTCGAACGCGGCCGGGTCGACCGCGCCGAAGCGCGGCTCGAGTCCGCGTGCCAGCTTGGCCATCCCGTCCGCGGCCTTCTGGTGGTGGACGACACCGGGCGAGTCGACCCGGAGCGGCGAGTCCGTGACCGCTTCACGCAGCGTCCGCCAGGCGGGCGGCGCCTGCCAGCCGAACTCGGACACGAACCGCGGCACCGACTCGCGGTAGGCGGTGTCGGGCAGCCGGTTCCAGGCGTCCCACGAGTGGTGCGTCTCGTGGTCGACCTCGTTCGCGGGGAGCGACTCCGAGCCGGACCACGGCGAGGCCACCGTGTAGAAGCGCGACGGGTCGACCGCGTCGACGATGGTCGGCAGCAGGTCGAGGTAGTAGTCGAGGCCCCAGCCCCGATCGCCCAGCTCCGCACCCCAGCCGTCGGCGTCGTGCAGCCAGATGTTCTCGTTGTTGCCGTTCCACACCACCAGCGAGGGGTGGCGGGCGAGCCGGGCGACGTTGTCGCGCGCCTCGGCGATGACCTCGCTGCGGATCGGTTCGACCTCGGGGTAGGCCGAGCACGCGAACGGGAAGTCCTGCCAGACGAGCAGTCCGAGTTCGTCGCAGACCTCGTAGAAGTCGCGCGATTCGTACACCCCGCCGCCCCAGACACGCACGAGGTTCGTGCCCAGCGATGCAGCGGCGCCCAGCCGGGACTCGAGCCGGGCACGGTCGACGCGCGAGACGATGACGTCGTCCGGGATCCAGTTGACGCCGCGGACGTCGACGAGGGTGCCGTTGACGTGGACGGCGAAGGGACGGCCGATGCCGTCGACCTGGGTGTCGATGCGCGTGGACCGGAAACCGGTACGGAACGTGTCGCGGTCGAGCACCTCGCCGTCGACGGTCTGCAGTTCGACCACGACGTCGTACTGCGCCTGCGCGCCGTACCCGCGCGGCCACCAGCGCCGCGCTTCGGGGACACGCACGGTCACGACCGTCTCGTCGTCCTTCGGGGTCAGCTGCGCGCGGGACCGCTGACGGGTGGTGCCCCCGGCCTCGGTCTCACCGCTCACGGTGACGACGAGCACCAGGTCGTCGTCCTCGCCGTCCTGGTCCAGGTCGTTCATGCCCGAGCGCTCGACGGTGATGTGCGTGTCGAGCACGCCCTCGCCGGCCTCGACGTCGACGAGCGGGCGGACCTCGCGCAGGCGCGCGGTCGACCAGCGCTCGATCGCGACCGGCCGCCAGGGGCCGCTCGTGACCGCCGTGAGGCCCCAGTCCCACCCGAAGTTCGAGGCCATCTTGCGGATGTACGGGAACGGCTCGTCGTACGGACCGGGCATGCTGCCGGCCTTCGCGGCGACCCGGCCGGCCTCGCGGTACGGCGACTCGAACAGGATCTCGAGGTCCTTCGTGGCGCCGCCCGAGCCGGTCTGCACCCGTGCGTCGAAGCGGTACCGGCGGTGCATGTTGCGGGTCGTGCCCACGACGACGCCGTCCAGGCTGAGCTCCGCGACGGTGTCCAGGCCGTCGCACACCAGGTCGACGCGCTCGTGGCCGCGCGGGTCGACGTCGACCGTGCGCCGGTAGGCCCAGTCGGCACGGCCGACCCACTTCGCGGCCTGCTCGTTCCGGTCGAACGTCGGGTCCGGCAGCAGGCCCTCCCGCTCCAGGTCGGTGTGCACCTGGCCCGGCACCGTCGCCGGGATGGTGCGGCCGGCGACACCGTCCGGTGCACCGGTCCCTCCGGCCATGGTCACGGTCCAGTCGTCGCGGAGTTCCTCGCGGTCGAGGGTCATGCGGGTCCTTCTCTTCGGCGGCAGGGTGTCCGTCAGCCTCGGTCGGGACGCCGGCCGGCGGCCCGCCCCACGACCGGTCTTGACGGTCCGGAGGCGCGGTGCCGGTTGCCCGGGCGTCGTCACGTCGCGCGCGCGAACGGGTTGCGCTCGCGCGAGGGGTGCTCGGCGATGCTAGTACGGGATGCTTTCGGCAACCTAGGTGGTGACAGGGGCGGGTCACGCGGGCAAGGTGGGAACGTGATCACCGTCGAACTCGCCCGGTCCCTCCGCGACGCCGGCCTCCGCTGGCACCCCGAGACCGGGGACCGGTTCGTGATCGACAAGCCGGGCATCGACGACGACGTCTACACGGTGTCCGAGATGACCGTCGAGCGGCACGACTCCCCCACCGGCACGATCCTCGGCTTCAACGGGACCACCGAGTGGGCGCTCGACTCGGTCACCGCCACCGAGTCGCTCTGGCTGCCCCGCGAGGACCAGCTGCGCGAACTGCTCGGGCCCTCGTTCATCGGCCTGACGCGGGTGCAGGTCGGCGGCCGCGTGGTCTTCACGGTGACGGCGACGATCGGCGGGGCCGACCGCAGCTTCGCGTCCGAGGTGCCGGCGATCGCGTACGGACAGGCCCTGCAGGCGTACATCACGGCTGCGCTCGCGTAGCAACCGGCCCCCGCCTCCGCGAGCGGAGCCGAGGGCCGGTTGTGCTGAGCGGTGTCAGACCTGGCGGTCGTCGACACTGTCTGAACTGGCGGCGCGATGTCGCTGACGGAGCATCAGGACGGCGCCGGCGAGCAGGAGCACGATCGCCGAGGGGACCCCGACCATCAGGATCTCCGAGCCGGTGAAGGCGAGCTCCAGCGGACCGGCCGCAGCCGGGACGACCGGGGCGGGCTCCACCGTCAGCGTCGTGCGGACCCGCTCCGAGAAGACCCACACGGGCTCCGCCGTCGCGCTGCCGGCACTCGCCGCGCCGCGGGTGGTGCTGACCGGGGCGAGCTGCCCGGTGCTGGCCGCGCCGGGCGCCTCGGTCGAGGAGCCGTCCGCACGGGGTGCGTGTCCCGCTACCTGGCCGACGAACACGACCTCACCAGCCGTGGCGTCCGCGTCCGCGTCCGTGACGACGTGCACCTCAGCCCGGTCACAGACTGCTCGCTCGCCGGGCCGCAGCGGCGCCGCCGAGCAGTCCAGGGCGGACGTGCCGTCCGCGTGCTGCGGGTCGGTGACCGTGGTGTTCCCGGTGTTGACGACCTGGTACCGCACGGAGACCCGGTCGCCCGGTCGCAGGACGTGGTCCTCGCCGATGACGCGCACCCGGTCGCCCGCACCGTGCAGGAGCGGCTCGGCCGAGAGGTCGAGCACGTTCGCCGCGGTCAGCCCGACCCGCACGTCGTCCCGGTCGTCGACCGGGGTGCCGTCCGGCCCGGCGGCGTTCGCCACCGCGGCGACCGGGACGACCCCGTGGTCCACGTCGGACTGGCTGAGGACGTGGTCCTCCACCACGCAGTCGATCGTCGCTCCCGGAGCCAGGTCGGCGGTGGGGCAGGTGACCGGCATGTCAGCGAGCTCGACGAGCTCGGCGGTCGCGTCCGACAGGGTGACGTTGCCGGCGTTCGCCACGCGCACCGCCACGTTGACGTGGTCGCCAGCGTGCGGGACGGCGTGGTCCGAGGCCGCCAGGTGCGCGACGACGGTGACGTCGACGGCGGGGGCGCGTTTGATCGCCGCAGTGGCCTCCGCTGTCGAGACGACGCCCTGCCCGTTCGAGCCGGTGGCGGAGGAGACGACGACGAACGCGACCTCACCGGCGTCGACCTCGGCCTGGGTCACCGGGGTCGTGCCACCGTTGCAGGTCACCGTCTCCCCGGGAGCCAGGGCGTCGGGAGCACACGACACGAGCATCCCGGTGCGGTCCTCGACCGCGCCGACGAGGTCCGACACGGTGACGTTGCCGGTGTTCTCGACCGTCACACTGAGGGAGGCAGCGTCACCGGCCGTGCCGTGGTCGCGCCCCTCGGTGTCGACGGACGCGGTCCCAGCCGAGGAGATCGACGGCGCACGGACGATCGTCGTGGCGGTCTCGCCGGCTGCCTCGACCGGGGACTCGTCCGGATCCGTCGCCGTGCCCTGGAGCGCGAACCGCACGGACCCCGCGTCCACGTCCGCCTGGGTCAGCGTGTACGAGCCGACCTCGCAGGTGACTCGCTCACCGGGAGCGAGGGACTCGTCGGGACAGGTCACCGTCATGCCCGCACGGTCGGAGACCTTCCCGGCGAGGTCGTCGAGGGTCACGTTGCCGGTGTTCTGCAGCGTGACCGTCACCGTCACCCGGTCTCCAGCCTCGGGCACCTCGTGCTCGGTCGGGTCGAGGACGCTCGTGGCGCTCAGGGACAGGGCACCCGCTCGGGCGAGCGCAACCGAGGCTGCGTCGGACCCCCGGACCGTCGAGCCGGCCGGGTCCTCCGCCGTCGCAGTGAGGCCGAAGTCGGCCTTCCCGGCGTCGATCTCCCGTTGCGTGAGCTCATGGTCCTCGACGGCGCAGTCGACTTCGGCTCCCGGAACCAGCGCGCCGTCCGGGCAGGTGACGGCGAGTTCGCGACCGTCGATCACCGCGACCAAGTCCCGCAGCGTCACGTTGCCCGAGTTCCGCACGTGCACGTCGAGGGACACCGGGTCTCCTGCCTTCGGTGCGTCCGTTCCGCGGAGCCCTGCGGTGAGCGTGCCGACGACGCCGCTCCGACGGTCCACGGTCACGGAGGCCGTGTCCTTCGCCGACACCGTCGCGCCGGTCGGCGTCGTTGCGGTGGAGTCGACGGCGAAGTCGACGACACCGGCGTCGATGTCCGCCTGGGTCAGCGCGTACCCGGAGACGGTGCACTCGACCTCAGAACCGACTGCCACCGGGTCCGAGGCGCACGTGACCTCGAGCCCCTCGCGGTCGGCGAAGGTCGAAGCGGCGTCCGTGAGGGTCACGTTCCCGGTGTTCCGGACCGTGACGGCGAGGTCGATCCGGTCCCCGGGGGCCGGCGCGGCACCAGCCGCGTCGAGGTCGGCCGTGACCGAGGTGCCGAGCGCAGGCGCCTGCGCGACGGTCGGCTGGGACGTCCTCGCATCAGTGCGCACAGGCTGGTCGGCGGGCCCCACGGCGGTCATGCTCGCCGTGAACGGGATTGCTCCTCGGTCCACATCGGCCTGGGAGACACGGTGCGCTCCCGTCACCTCGCACTCCACCGACGCACCGGGCGCGAGTGGCACTGCCGGACAGTCGACGGTCATGCCGGACTCGTTGGCGATGGTGACCGCGAGGCCACTGAGCGAGATGTTGCCGGCGTTCGTCACGGTCACGGTGAGTCCGACGTCGTCACCCACGCCGGGGGCACCACCGTGGACGGCCGGTGTGAGCTCGAGCGTCGCCGCCGGGGCGACCTGCGTGGTCGGCACGGTCGCCGTCGCCGTCGCCGTGACGGACTCGCCGGAGCGAGAGGTGGCCTCAGCCGTGAGGGAGTCGTCGATCGACCCGCGGTCGATGTCCGCCTGGCTGACCGGACGCGCCTCCGTGGCGCAGGAAGTCGACGCACCAGCCTCGAGCTGACCGGTGTCGCACGTGACGACACCGTTCGTACCGGTGAGCGCGAGCTCGCGGACCAGCACGTCACCGGCGTTCTCGACCGTGCTGTGGAACGCGACCGACTCACCGAGGTCGGCGACGCCGTCCTCGTTGCCGCCGGTCAGGACGGCGCGGTCCACGACTCGGAGCTGGTTCTGCTCGGGAGCGAAGGTGACGCTCGCGGACGCCGGCAGGTCGAGCCCGACACGCTCGGTCACGTCGTCGGCGTCGATCACGTAGGTGCCCGATGCCGACGCGGTGACGTCGAACGAGATCGAGCAGTCGACCGCGTCCAGCGCCAGGTTCCCGCTGGCGCCGACGGATCCGCCGTCGGCGACGACGTCGAGGTCCGACGCGGCGCAGTTGGTCGTGGTCTTCGGATCGGCGGCGACGCGGAGACCGTCCGGGAGTTCCTCGGAGAACGACCAGCCTGGCTTCGAGCCGTGCTCGCTCGTGTTCACGACCCTGATCGTCATGCGGGCGGTGTCGCCGACGATCGGAGCGCCCGTGAACTCGTTCGCCAGCGTCGGGGTCGAGTCCACGATGGTCACGTGGTCGAAGGCTCCGTCATTCCCGTTGGCGGACGACTGTGCGTTCCGGAGACGCCACCGCAGGGTCTCTCCGGAGAACAGGATGCCGCCGGACGACACGAACTGCCCGCCCTGGTAGGTGGCTCCGTCGACCGTGTAGCTCGTCGACCGGGGATCCGTACAAGGGTCGATCGGGCGGCTCGACACCGGGCGCTCGACCGTGCCGTCGACGAGGAGGAAGTCGAGCAGCGGGTGGGCGTACCCGACACAGGCGCCGGCCGCGGCGCTCACGCCGAAGGACACGTAGCGGCCGGACGCCCCGAGCGAGAACTCGTCGAGCGACTCGATCTGCACACCGTTCGTCGGCAGGGTCCGAGATGACGTCCAGGCACTGACCACGTGGTTCGTCTCGCGGTCCTCGCCAGTGATCTGTCCGAGGACGGACCCGAGTGCGCGCAGTTCGCCGTTGGCATTGCATCCCGAGACAGCGGTGCTGCTGTGGCTCGTGATGATGCCGTTGCACTCCGCGGCGTTGATCCACGCCGGATCGGCGGTGTACTCCGCGCCGTCGACACCGATGTACTGGTCGAGCATGATCGGCGTGGTGCCGACGCCGTGCTCGAAGTCCTCCACGAACAGCACTCGCGGGTCGTTCTCCCCCACCGTCGTGGTCGTCGGAGCGGGCGTGAGGACGGTTTGGCCGCTGACCGCTGTCGCGGCGAGGGGCGCCGAAAGCGTCGCGAGCAGGCCCGCAGCCGTCACGACAGCGGCGCCGCGACCGACGCGTCGCCGGAAATGGTGTCTGTTCATCCAGGCAGAATATCAAACATGTGAAATGTCTATGACAACTCGAGTCCTGGCGAGGCTACTTGGCTGGACGCTGCCCGGACAACTGGGAGCCGCTCGGGTGTTTCCTGGAGTCATGACGGTTCCGAACATCACCCTGAACGACGGCAAGACCATCCCGCAGCTCGGCTTCGGTGTCTTCCAGATCGACCCCTCCGAGACGAAGGCCGCCACGCTGGCTGCGCTCGAGGTCGGCTACCGCCACATCGACACCGCCGAGATGTACGGCAACGAGAAGGAGGTCGGTGAGGCCATCGCTTCGTCCGGCATCCCGCGCGAGGAGATCTTCGTCACCTCGAAGCTCAACAACGGCTTCCACGACCCCGAGGCTGCGCTGGAGAACGGCAAGAAGTCGGCCGACCTGCTCGGCGGCTACACCGACCTGTTCCTCATCCACTGGCCGCTGCCCACCGTGTCGGACTTCGTCCCGACGTGGAAGGCCCTCGAGGAGCTGTACCACGCCGGCACCGCCCGCTCGATCGGTGTCTCGAACTTCCAGGCACACCACCTGCGCCGCCTGCGGGCCGAGACCGACGTCCCGCCGTCCGTCAACCAGATCGAGGTGCACCCGTACCTCGTGCAGGACGACCTCCGCGCCGTGAACCGCGAGCTCGGCATCGCGACCGAGGCGTGGTCCCCGATCGCGCAGGGCCTCGTCCTCGACGACGAGACCATCACCCGCATCGCCGCGTCGGTCTGCAAGTCTCCGGCGCAGGTCGTCCTCCGCTGGCACATCCAGCGCGGCGACATCGTGTTCCCGAAGTCCGTCACCCGCGCCCGGGTCGAGGAGAACTTCGCGATCTTCGACTTCGAGCTCTCCGACGAGGACATGACGGACATCACCGCACTCGACAAGGGCCACCGCACCGGCCCGGACCCCGACACGTTCGACTACGTGCCGGCGTAGTCAGGAGTTCATCGGAGGGCGGTCGCGCAGCGCGCGGCCGCCCTCTTTCGCGCTTCGGCCGGCCCGTATCTGATATTCTTATTTCATGCGCTATGCGATCCTGTCCTCACGCGTCCTCACCACTGTCCTCGTCGTCGCGGGCACGATCGTCGGCGGTGGGATCACCGCCGTCGGGGCAGCATCGGCTCCGATACCCTCCTCGTCCTCGACGGCCCCGGCAGGCAGGGCCTCGATCGTGCACACGGATGACGACCTCGCGACGACCGTGCGGGTCTGGGGCCAGGGCGACGCCGAGACGGAGCGACGCCGTGAGGGCCGCAGCTACCGGCACAGCGACCTGCAGCCCGCTTCCCGCTTCGCACCGAAGGGCACCGAGGTCGAGGTGACCCTGCCTGCCGGTGCGCCCGCGATGCAGGTGGGCATCGGTCTCTACGGGAACTACGGCGCCTACAACGAGGGATCGGCGGTCGGCATCAAGACCTTCCCGGTCGCCGAGGGGACCACCACCGTGACCGCACCGGTGGACGGGCTCGTCTACCTGATCGACCGGTCCCCGTCCGGCTCGCACGACGTGACCGTCCGTGGCGGCGAGGCGTTGCCTGCCTTCATCCTCGGCACGACCTCTGACGACGAGTTCGCGAGCGACATGGGCGAGAACGACGACGCGGCCTTCGTCACGATCATCGGTGCGCGGACGTTCTCGGAGCCACCGAACGGCGCGTTCTCACGGATTCCGCGAGACCTCTCCGGCCGGGTCGAGCTCTGGGACCGTGTCGTCGGACTCACCAACGCGCACTTCGGCCTCCTCGACGACGCCGTCGGGCTCGCACGCAAGTCCCCGCAGCGCCTGCACATCACGATGCCCGACACCGGTGGTGCCTACGCGAGCGCCGGGCACGACCGGATCACGATGCCGCGGAGCAGCGGCGCCGCATCGGAGTTGCTCGCAGCGGCACCGGGTGACATGTGGGGCTTCTGGCACGAGGTCGGCCACACGTACCAGACGCCCGCGTACAACTGGGCGGGCATGGGAGAGGTCGTCGTCAACACCTCCGTGCTCGACGTCCAGCACGCGATCAGCGGCGAGAACCGACTCGACCGCCAGAGCGCGTCCGCGGTCGCCGCGTACTTCGCGAAGCCGCTCGACGAGCGGGCCTACCACTCCCAGGACGCTGGGTGAAGATCCTCATGTTCGACCAGCTCCGTCGGAGCTTCGGCGAGCACTTCTACCCCCGGCTGAACCAGGCCCTCCGGACCGGCCTCGCGCTCGGCGAGGTCAGCACGCCGGACAACGGCGACTCGAAGCACCAGCTGTTCGCGCGGACGGCCGCGACGATCGCCGACCGCGACCTCCGCCCGTTCTTCGCCGAGTGGGGATTCCCGCTCTCCGCGGAGACCTCCGCAGTGCTCGCCGAACTCCCCCCGCTCACCACCGACATCTGGGAGAACCGGACGTCCGCGACCGACAGCCTCGACCACGACCTCGACCCGTACGCCGTCCCGGTCGGCCGCATCACCGGAGACCAGCCGTCGGTCGTGGTGGGACAACAGCGCCTCGACCAGACACCCGAGGTCACCGACCTGCAGAACACGGACGGCCACGGCGTGCCCGAGTACGCCGGGCAACTCGTCTCGGCAACCGCGACGGGGACCGGAACGCTGCTCGTGGCGCTCCGGAACAGCCTGGGCATCCGCGAGGTCCTGACCCGCCCGGTCACCGTGACCCCCGGGGACATGTTCTCCTTCGACGGGCTCGCCGAGCGGAACGTCATGCGTCTGGTCACGGACCCGAGGGAGCGCGTCCTGCGGCTCTTCGCCGGGACGACGTACAACGCGCACGCCTCGTGGGGCGGCAACGAGTACGTCGGCTTCACACTCCGCAGCGCGGACCGCCGCGAGCAGATCGGCACGTGGTCGGTTCGCGGCAACGAGAACGCGCACGCCTTGGCATCCGGGTTCGCGCAGGCCTACGAGGACGGTCAGGTGCTCGAGGTGCGCCATGCCGAGGCGCGGTCGCGCCTCGACCGCTGGGCCGACAACGTGCTCCAGCAGGCGGACCCCGCCACGGTCCAGCGCTACCGGATCGTGGACGGACGCTTCGAGCCGATGGCCGCTGATCCGATCGTCCCGAGTCCGGGTGCGTCGGTGGCGCTGTCCCGCGGCATGGACACGCGTGTCGAAGCGCGGCTCGCGACCACGCGGCCGATCGCACGACTCAGCGCTTCGGTGACCCTGACCGCTCCGGACGCGACGACCTTCGCTCCCGGGCAGACCACCCTGATCGCCGAGGTCCGTCGCCCCGGAGGTTCCTGGACCCCGGCGCCCACCCTGGATCTCGGAGGGGCCTCCACGGACGATTCGGGCACCGTGCTCACCGCCACGCTGGATCCGATCGCGATCGACCTGCCGTCCGGCACCCTGATCCGTTGGTCACCGCTCGTCCGGGTCACCCGCGGGGCCCCGGCTGGGACCAGTGGGCTCGGCTACACCGTCACGGGCACGGCCGACGGGGCGGCGACCCGCGTCGTGAGCTGACCGCCGACCGGCAGGCCGCCCGCTACGCGCGGCGCGAGGCAGTCACGGTGAACCGGTCCGTCCGGAGGACCTGACGCGTCGGTCCCACCGCGCGCTCCAAGGACGGCCGGTACCGCAGGTGCGAGTTCCAGACACACCACAGTTCACCGCCGGACTGGAGGATCGTGGCCGCGTTCCGGAACATCGCCTCGGCGGCGTCCGTGGTCACCGTGGTGTCCGCGTGGAACGGCGGGTTGCACAGCACCAGTTGTGCGGACCCCGCCGCGAGCTCGTCGCCGGCGTCGGTCCGGACCGCCGTCACCCGGTCGGCGACACCGTTGGCCTCGGCGGTGGCGCGCGTCGACTCGACCGCGATGCGCGAGACGTCGGTGGCGATCACGCGGACGTTCGGGCGGCGCAGCGCGATCGCTGCCGCGATGACCCCGTTGCCGGAGCCGAGGTCCACCACGGTGCGCGCCGACGGCACCGCAGCGTCCATCGCCTCGAGCAGCACCCGGGTGCCGTGGTCGAGCGACGTCCCGGCGAACACGCCGCCGTGGGCGACCAGGGTCATGCCGAGGTCGTCGACGTGCACCGACCGGGGCCAGGGATTCGTCGTCGCGGCACGGTTGGCCTGTGCCTGCAGTGGGTCCTGCGCGATGAGCAGGCGCGACTTGCCCCGACCACGCGATGCCGTGACCTCGCCGAACGACCGCCGCAGCACGTCGTTCTGCGTCACGTGCATGAACTTCACGTTGCCACCGCAGAGCAGCACCACGTCGGGCGCCGCGAACCGGGCGACGGCGCGGGCGATCTCGTCCAGTCGGTCGTGCGACTTCGACAAACGGAGCACCACGAGCCGGACGTCGCGGAAGGCGTCCTCGAACGAGTCGGGGTGGTGGAACCCCCGCAGCCCGAACGTGCCGGCGTTGGCCTCGAGCGCCCGCTCGCCCACCAAGGAGTCCTGCACGACCCGGATGTCGCTCGCGCCGTACTGCGTGATGAGACCGAGCGTCAGCACCCCGTACCGATCGTCGACCACAGCGACCTCGCCGGGCTGGCGGAGCGCGTCGCCGTGCACGTGCGGTGCTTCATCGAGGAGGAAGCGGTCGGTGCCGTCGATCGCGATGAGGTCGGGCGCGTCGTCGTCGCGTCGGCGGAAGAGGTCGGCGAAGTCTGGCACCGCGTCAGCGTACCCGGCGGCTGACGTGACGCGGTGAGGATCGCACCCGACATGTGACCAGATTCGGAATGTTACATGTCAATAGACTGTCAATCCCCGTCAAAGGAGTCCTCACATGGCACCCTCCCCGTTCCGTCGCGCTGCCGTCGTCTGCAGCGTCCTCACCGCCTCCCTCGGCTTCGGCTTGCTGACGCCCGCCGCCGCGACCGCTGCCCCGTCCACCCTCGCGACGCATGCCTCGACCGCCGCGGCCCACGACCTCGACGCGATCACGGTGGACCCGGCGCTGAGCGCGCCCCGTTTCCTCCAGGACTGGAGCACGCTCCACGGCGCACGGATCGTCGCCGGTGACGCCGGGCGTGACGCGGTCTGGCTGCTCGCCGGCGACGAGGTCCTCGACCACTCACCCGCGGGCGGCGCGTTCTTCCTGAACGTGCAGGACCGCCACAAGGACCTCGGGCTCGAGGTCATCCGTGTCCACACCGCCGCGGACGGCTCGCGGACCCGCACCGAGCGCATCGCCATGCCCCTGATGATCCGTGTCGACGGGCTGCAGGAGCAGAACACGTTCACGCCAGGCACCACCCACTTCTCCGGCAGTGCAACCGCCGGCGCCACCGTCGTCGCGAAGGACTCCACGTCGGGCGCCACCCTGTTCACGACCGAGGTCAGCGGGGCACGCAACGGGACCGGCACCTGGAACGCCGATGCCGACCTCTCCGACTCCGACCACGTGATCACCCTCACGCAGACGACGACCGACGGCCGGACGAACGAGCTCCGCGACGTGCGGTTCTCCCCGGCGGCATCGGACGCGCCGACTGCACCCACGCTGCAGACGACCGAACGGCGGCTCGACGGCTCCTTCGTGCTGACCGGCAAGTACGACGACTCGGTCGCCTCGGTCGCCGTCCAGGACGCGGCCGGCGCGACGATCGCCGACGCGACGCTCGAGGAGACCGGCTACGTCGCCCGGATCCCCCAAGACCGCCTCGGATCGACGGTCTACGTCGTCGCGAAGGCCGCCGACGGTACGCCCTCGAGCCGCACCGCAGCCCCGCTGGCGCAGCTCCCCACCGATGCCTCGGTGCCGAAGCCGACGCTGAGTTCCGTGTACGTCCACACCGATGGCCGCGTCCAGGTCGTCGGCGAAGCGGACGGCGCCGCGGCGCTCTGGATCCTCGACGGCGACCGCGTCATCGCCGGCATTCCGCGCAAGGAGATCTGGAGCTACGTCATCCGTGCTCAGGAGACCGGCAAGCAGCTCGAGATCGCCAACGTCGGCTTCGACGGGCAGGGGTTCTCCTCCTTGTCGGAGCGCGTGGCCCTCCCCCGTCTCCTGCAGGTCGACGGCGTCAAGGACGAGAACACGTACACGCCCGGCGCTCGCGCGTTCGAGGGCACGGCCGAGGCCGGCGCGACGATCACCGCCACCGACCAGCGCGGCCGTGAACTCTTCAAGACGCCGGTCGCCGGTGCGCGCTCCGGCGTGGGGACGTGGAAGGCCTCCGCCGACCTGACCAGCACTGCCGGGTACGACCTGACGTTCACCCAGACCACCGCCGACGGCCGCACGTCGGTGATGCGGAACATCGCGTTCACCGCCGACGAGGACGCCGCATCGCGTGACCTCACCCTCACCTCGCACCAGGCCGGGACCTTCACACCGGGGCGGCAGCGCTTCACCGGCACGGCGACCCCCGGCGCGACCGTGACCTTCAACCCGGCCGGCTTCGACCCCAGCAACGCCCGACACGACCTGACCACGCAGGCGAACTCCTCCGGCGTCTGGACGATCGAACGCAGCCTCGCCGACTGGCAGTACCGCGACGCGGCGTTCCGGCAGGACGCCGACGGCGACGTCGTCAAGCAGGTCAAGTCCCCCCTGATCCCCGAGGTGGAGGACGCCGCACCGCGTGACCTCGCCCTCACCTCGCACCAGGAGGGAACGTTCACACCGGGGCGGCAGCGCTTCACCGGCACGGCGACCCCCGGCGCGACCGTGACCTTCAACCCGGCAGGCTTCGACCCCAGCAACGCACGCTACGACCTGACCACGCAGGCGAACTCCTCCGGCGTCTGGACCATCGAGCGCAGCCTTGCCGACTGGGAGTACGGCGACGCGGCGTTCCGGCAGGACGCTGACGGCGACGTCGTCAAGCAGGTCAAGTCCCCCCTTGCCCCGAAGTCCTGACCCTCAGCACGACGAACGCCCCGGACAGCAGTGCTGTCCGGGGCGTTCCCCGTGCATGCGACGGTCCGGTCGCCGTCAGCGCGGCCCGCGGTACAACACGATCTGCGTGTTCCGCTGCGGCCGCGACCCCGCCTTGAGCGAGATCGCCGCACCACTCGCGGTGGCGGCGAACACCCGTGCGCCGGGCCGGTTGATGAGCTGGTCGGCCAGCGCCGACTCGAGTTCCCGCACACGATCGCGGAGCGCCTTGTTCTCGTTCTCCAGGTCGAGCACCCGCCGGATGCCCTCCAGCGACACTCCCTCGGAGCCGAGGCGCGCGATCTCGCGAAGCTGCACCACGTCGCGCATCGAGTAGCGCCGCGACCCACCCCGGGTGCGTCCCGGCACGACCAGGCCGAGCCGGTCGTACTGCCGCAGCGTCTGCGGGTGCATCTCGGCGAGCTCCGCGGCGACCGCGATCGCGAAGACGGGCGAGTTCTCGTCCAGGTCGGTCATGGCGCGCTCCTTTCCGTCGTCCGCGTGGGGTGAAAACCAGCCTGGAGGCTCAGCGAGCGTCCGCCGGGAAGCCGCGCCGAGCCTCTCCCCACCGGCACGGCCGGCCCGCCGCTTCGCGACGGGCCGGTACCGGCGGCGTGGGCCCAGGCTGGGTCTACTGCATTCAGTGCGCGACGCTAGTCGCGCGCCTTGGCGAGGAGGTCCTCGCGGGGGTTCTCGTCGGGCAGCGCAGCCGCGAGTGCCTCGACGGCCTCGCGCTGCTTGTCCGACAGGTGCGACGGCACCGCGACCTGGACGGTCGCGAGCAGGTCGCCCGTGCCGTTCTTCGTCGTGACGCCGCGGCCCTTGACGCGCAGGACGCGACCCGACGGCGTGCCGGGGGCGACCTTGAGCTTCACGGGCGAACCACCGAGCGTCGGGACCTCGATCGTCGCGCCGAGTGCCGCCTCGGTGAAGGTCACGGGGACGTCCACGCGCAGGTTGAGTCCGTCGCGCTCGAAGACCGGGTGCTTGCGGACCGACACGGCGACCACCAGGTCACCGGCTTCACCACCGTCCGGCGAGGGCTCGCCGCGACCGCGGAGTCGGATCTTCTGACCGTCGGCGACGCCCGCGGGGATCCGGACGTTCACCGGTCGGCCGTTGCCCTGCGAGAGCTTGACCGTGTCACCGGCGATCGCCGTGGTGAAGTCGAGCGTCGTCGACGCCGTGACGTCACGGCCCTTCGTGGGCCCCCCGAAGCCGCGGTAGCCCCCGGAGTTCTGGCCGAAGCCGCCACCCCCGCCGAACATCCCGCCGAGGATGTCCTCGAAGCCGCCGGCGCCGCCCGGGCCACCCTGGCCGAAGCGGACACGCTGTCCGCCGCCCTGCTGCCCGAACATCCCGCCGAAGACGTCCTCGAACCCGCCCTGGCCCCCGCCGCCCGCGGTGAAGCGGGCGCCGGAGCCCATGGCGCGGACCTGGTCGTACTCCTGCCGCTGTTCCTTGTCGGAGAGCACCGAGTACGCCTCGCTGATCTCCTTGAAGCGGTTCTCGGCGGCGGCGTCACCCGGGTTGGAGTCCGGGTGGAACTGCCGCGCGAGCTTCCGGTACGTCTTCTTCAGCTCGGCGTCGGAGGCGTCCTTGGACACGCCGAGGACCTTGTAGAAGTCCTTGTCGAACCAATCCTGACTGGCCATGGATCACCTGCCTTCTTCTGTCGTCACCGTGGGGACCCGGCTCAGGCCGGGACCGCCACCGCGACCTTGGCCGCGCGGAGGACGCGCTCACCGAGCTTGTAGCCCGGCTCGACGACGTCCGCGACGGTCTGTCCGGTGGCACCCGGGGTGGGGAGCTGGACGATCGCCTCGTGGATGTTCGGGTCGAACGCCTCGCCCTTCTCGCCGATCTGCACGAGCTTGAACTTCTCGAAGCCCCCGCGGATCTTCTGGCCGATGACCTGCATCGGTCCCTCGGCGAGGTCACCGTGGGCCTCGGCCCGGGTGAGGTCGTCGAGCGCCGGCAGCAGGGCCCGCACCACTTCGGCGATCGCGACCTCGCGGTTGGCCTCACGGTCACGCTCGACGCGCTTCCGGAAGTTCACCAGCTCGGCCTGCGCACGGAGCATGTCCGCACGCATCTCGGCGACGAGGTCACGGTCGTCGGTGCCCAGCTTGTCCTCGGCGATGCCGCGGGCGGCGTCGGCGAGCAGCGCTTCGTCCTCCGGGGAGAGGTCGTTCGCCGCCTCGGCCGCCGGGCCCCCGGCGGCGGGGCCGTCCGTCGGTACTTCGACGTCGGGCCCCTCCGCCTCGATGAGGTCCTCGGGCTCGGCCGCGTTCGTGGCGTCGCCCTCGACCTGGGGGTCTTCCTCGTTCGGCACGTTGTCCTTGGGATCCGTCATCGTTACTTCTTGTCCTTGTCGTCCTCGTCGTCCACGACCTCGGCGTCGACGATGTCCTCGTCGTCGGCCGGCTGCTCACCCGCGGGCTGCTCGCCACCGGCGGCACCGGCTGCTGCGTCCTGCTGGCTGTAGATCGCCTGACCGAGCTTGCCCTGCGACTCGTTGAGCTTGTCGAAGGCGGTCTTCACGGCGTCGTCGTCCTCGCCCGCGAGTGCGGACTTGAGCGCGTCGACGTCGGCCTGCACCTCGGACTTGACGTCCGCGGGGAGCTTCTCGTCGTTCTCCTTGATCAGCTTCTCGATCGAGTAGACGAGCTGCTCGGCCTGGTTGCGACGCTCGTTTGCCTCGCGACGGGCCTTGTCCTCGGCGGCGTGCTCCTCGGCCTCGCGGACCATGCGCTCGATGTCCTCCTTCGGCAGCGACGAGCCGCCGGAGATGACCATCGACTGCTCCTTGCCGGTGCCCTTGTCCTTGGCGGACACGTGCACGATGCCGTTCGCGTCGATGTCGAAGGTGACCTCGACCTGCGGGACGCCACGGGGAGCCGGGGCGATGCCGGTGAGCTCGAAGGTGCCGAGCGGCTTGTTGTCGCGGGTGAACTCGCGCTCGCCCTGGAAGACCTGGATCGCGACCGACGGCTGGTTGTCGTCAGCGGTGGTGAAGGTCTCGCTCCGCTTGGTCGGGATGGCGGTGTTGCGGTCGATGAGCTTCGTCATCAGGCCGCCCTTGGTCTCGATGCCGAGCGACAGCGGCGTGACGTCGATGAGCAGGACGTCCTTGCGCTCGCCCTTCAGCACGCCGGCCTGCAGTGCGGCGCCGACGGCGACGACCTCGTCCGGGTTGACACCCTGGTTCGGGGACTTGCCACCGGTCAGCGACTTGACGACCTCGGCCACGGCGGGCATGCGGGTCGAGCCACCGACGAGCACCACGTGGGCGATGTCGTTGACCGAGACACCCGCTTCCTTGATGACGTCGTTGAACGGCTTCTTGGTGCGGTCGAGCAGGTCGGAGGTCATCTGCTCGAACTGCGCGCGCGAGATGGTCTCGTCCAGGTTCAGCGGGCCCTCGGCGGTGAGCGTCAGGTACGGGAGCTGGATGTTCGCCGACATCTGCGACGACAGTTCCTTCTTGGCCTGCTCAGCCGCTTCCTTCAGGCGCTGCTTGGCGATCTTGTCCGTGGACAGGTCGACGCCGTGCTCGTCCTTGAACTTCTTGACGAGGTAGTCGACGATGCGCTGGTCCCAGTCGTCGCCACCGAGGCGGTTGTCACCGGAGGTCGCGCGGACCTGGATCGTCGAGAAGTCGTCGTCCTTGCCCACCTCGAGCAGGGAGACGTCGAACGTGCCGCCACCGAGGTCGAAGACCAGGATGAGCTCGTCCTCCTTGCCCTTGTCGAGGCCGTAGGCCAGAGCTGCCGCGGTCGGCTCGTTGATGATGCGGAGGACGTTGAGGCCGGCGATCTCACCGGCGTCCTTCGTGGCCTGGCGCTCGGCGTCGTTGAAGTACGCCGGCACGGTGATGACCGCGTCGGTGACGTCTTCGCCGAGGTACTGCTCGGCGTCGCGCTTGAGCTTGCCGAGGGTGCGAGCCGAGATCTCCTGCGGCGTGTACTTCTTGCCGTCGATCTCGGTGGTCCAGTCGGTGCCGACGTGGCGCTTGACCGACGCGATGGTGCGGTCGACGTTCGTCACGGCCTGACGCTTGGCGGTCTCGCCGACCAGGACCTCGCCGTCCTTCGTGAACGCCACGATCGACGGCGTCGTGCGCATGCCCTCGGCGTTGGCGATGACGGTGGGCTCGCCACCTTCGAGAACGGAGACGACGGAGTTGGTGGTTCCGAGGTCGATGCCTACTGCACGTCCCATGTGTTGCTCCTCTTGCTTGGGGGTAAGTCGTTGGACTTGCGTCCGATGCACTCAACTCTACTCCTGAGTGGAGTTGCGTCAACTTTGAGCACGGGAACTTGCGCCGGTCACACTCAACTCTCAGGTCGCCGGCGAGGCGCGGTAGCGCGTTCGTATGTTGGTATTTCACGTGATATTCTGAATACACATGCGCAGCGAGCCGTTCGGTGAGCGCGCGTGCTCCCCTTCCCGAACAGCCGCGGTCTGCGGCCTGTCCTGAAAGATGCACATGTCTCACAAGAAGAGGGCCTCGACTGCCCTCAAGTCCATGGGTGCCGCCGGCCTGGTCGCAGCCACCATCGTCAGCGGTCTTTCCTTCGGATCCACGGCCGCATCAGCTGCGGCGGCACCGGATTCGGACGTTGAGCCGGCTAACACGTCCACAACCCTCGGGAACCGCCTCATCGGCAAGTTCGTGGTGGAGGTCATCACCAACGGTTACGGATACGGATATCGCGGTGCCCACGCTCCAGTGGACAACGGAGTGATGAGCGGTGGAAGCAAGCAGGACTCCGCGAATGCCGCAGCAGCCGATGCTGCCGTCTGGACTTTCCCAGCCTCGGGAACCTGGGGCGAGATCCGTGGAACCGGCAGTGCATCGAATGTCTGCTTGCAGATCAGCGCGGCCCAGGTTGCCATCACGAACCACCGATGTGACGGATCAGATAGCCAGTCGTTCAGGCTCTATGGCGGGCCGAGTGCGTACAGGATCCTGGCCAAGACAGGCAACTATCTGACGTACACGTCCAGTTCTTGGCGTGCTGACGCGAATGGCAACCACGCGGCCAAGCTTCAGGGCCAGTTCCTTGCCCCGCACACCTCCGACCTGAGTGCGAGTGTCACGAAGGTGAACAACATTGCGAAGACGGCGGTGGTGTCGGGGATGGCGACGCCGGGTGCCAAGGTGTGGATCGGTGAACAGAGTGCAGACGTCAACGCCAGCGGCGCCTGGTCGATGACGGTGTCCGTACTGAAGCCTGGCAAGAACGACCTGGTCGTGATCCAGAAGATCGACAACGATGAGTTCGACCGCAAGACCGTGTACGCGACAATCGTCGAGGGCGGGGGCCTGTTCGCAGTTGACCAGGGGCCGGTCGAGCTCAAGCGGGATGCGACCACCCAGGTGCCGTTCGTCGTCGAGAACCGCGTCTCGCGAACCGACACCGAGGGCACCGTCGTGCTGACCGCTCCGGACGGCGCGACCTTCTCCGAGCAGGACACCATCCAGGGCTCCTGGCGCCGCGTCGGCAACACCGCATGGAACGCCTCCACCTCCATCCCGCTGACCAACGCCACCCTGTCGAACGACAACACGACCCTGACGTTCGACGCGGACTGGGCCAGCGAGCGGCCGGCTGACCAGCAGTACCGCTTCATGATCGACGTCACCGCCGGCGACGAAGCTCCCGAGGAGCCGAGCGCCATGGACTTCGTCTTCAGCGGCACGAGCAGCACGAACGACTTCCGCGCCGAGGGCAAGACCACCACCACCGTCACCGCGAGTGTCGCGGCCCCGACGGGCAAGGTGACGTTCTCAGACGACGTCACCCAGAAGGCAACCGTGTCGGGAACCGGTGTCGACGGCGCCACGATCACCCTCTACGCCGGCGACTCCACCACCGCCATCGGCACCGCCGTGGTGAACAACGGCACCTGGTCGACCACGATCGACCCCATCGGCGCGGGCGACCAGAAGATCCGCATCGAACAGTCCGGCATCGACGGCATCCAGACCGCTGAGACCACCGCGGAGTACGGCGCCGCGGTCACGCTCGACGACCCTGCCTCCTCGACGGTCATCCCCGGCGCCGTCACCGTCACGGGTGCCGGCCAGGCGGGCACCACGGTCACCATCACCGGCGGCGCCAAGCCGGTCACGACCACGGTCGAGAGCGACGGCACCTTCAGCACGGAGGTCGAACTCGAACCCTCGAACACCGCGAAGACCCTCACCGCGCAGCAGCACTCCAAGGGCAACCTGACCACCTCCGACACGATCACGGTCACCCCCAACGGCGCCCAGACCGCGCGCGATGTCGTCATCACCGAGCCGACCAGCCACACCTACCAGCCGAACCGAGCGACCACGATCAGTGGCACCGCGACCCCCTACGCCACGGTCGAGCTCCGCTTCCAGTGGAACGACACCGTCCACGGCACGGCCAAGGCAGACATCAACGGCAACTGGTCGATCACCCGCGGCTTCGGCCCGGCAGCGAAGTACGAACTGACCGCGACGCAGACCCGCTTCGACAAGACCACGTCCACCTCCACCATGTTCAACCTCGACCCCGAGGGCATCAGCAACCAGGAGGTCGTGATCACCGGACCGGCCGACCACGCCTACAAGCCCGGCGAGCCGACCCGGGTCACCGGCACCGCCACCCCGTTCGCCAAGATCGAGCTCCGCTTCCAGTGGAACGACACCGTCTACGGCACCGCCACCGCCAACGCCCAGGGCAACTGGAACATCGTCCGCGCCTACGGCCCCGCCGCGACCTACGAGCTGACCGCGAAGCAGCTCCGCGCCGACGGCACCACGTCACTGTCGAACACCTTCACCCTCGAAGCCACCGGCATCGACCGTCCGTTCACCCTGACCACGCCCACGATGGACTCCACCTTCGAAGCCGGGGTTCCCGTGTCCTTCACCGGCACCGGCACCCGCGGCGCGACGATCACCGCCATCGCACCGGCCTGGAACAACAACGAGATCTTCAAGACCGAGGTCGACGACAACGGCCACTGGGAGATCCGCCGAGCCTTCGCCCCCGGGATCACCTACGACCTCACCCTCGTCCAGCAGCCCGTCGACGGCGAGCCGACCAACATCACCGGCGTCCACCTCACCCCCGCCAACTGACCGCCGGCGTCTGACCCTGGCCAGCTGACCCCGTCAGCTGACCGCAGCCGGAACCACGAGAGCGGCGACTCCACGGAGTCGCCGCTCTTGTCATCTCATGTGATATACTAACGGCATACATCAACCCGAACTGGAGCATGATGACGCTCGCCGACTTCCTCCGCATCATCCGCCGCTCGCTGGTCGTGCTCCTCGTGGCGACCGTCGTCGGGGGCGGCGTCGGCGCGCTCATCGCCGTCGTCAGCAGCCCCCAGTACCGCTCGACCGGTCAGGTCTTCGTGTCGGTGCAGCCCGGCGCCCCGGACGTGACCGACCTGGCGCAGGGCAACAACGCGGCACAGCAGAAGGTCAACTCCTACGTGCAGGTCGTCCGGAGCGCGAGCGTGCTGCAACCCGTGATCGACGAGCTCCGGTTGGACACCACGGTGACCGAGCTCGCGCAACACGTGACGTCCACCGCCACGGTCGACAGTGTGCTTCTGGACATCTCGGTGACCGAGGACGACCCGAAGGAAGCAGCCCGTGTCGCCGCGGCCGTCATCTCCAGCTTCACGCACGTGGTCACCGAGAACCTCGAGAAGCCGACCGACGGTGGCGCCTCACTCGTCCGGATCGAGACCGTGCAGCCGCCGCTCGTCCCCGGAGAACCGAGCTCACCAGACCTCGTGAAGTACGTCGCACTGGGGCTCGCGTTCGGACTCGCACTCGGCGTGGGTGGAGCGCTCGTCCGACAGACACTCGACTCCAAGGTGCGGACACAAGAGGACGTCGTCCGTGTCACCTCGGTGCCGGTCCTCGGGGCGATCGGGTTCGACGCCGCAGCGACGACGAACCCGCTCGTGGTCCACTCCGATCCGCGGAATCCCCGAGCGGAGTCCTTCCGCTCCCTGCGCACGAACATCCAGTTCGTGGAGACCGATGCGCAGCGTCGGAGCTTCACCATCACCTCGGCCGTCCCGTCAGAGGGCAAGTCGACCACCGCCGCGAACCTCGCGATCACCATGGCGGAGAGCGGTTCTCGCGTCGTCCTGGTGGACGCCGACCTCCGGCGTCCTCGCATCGCCGAGCTCATGGGCATCGAGGGGGCAGTCGGGCTCTCCGACCTCCTCATCGGCAGGACCGAGCTCGAAGACGTGACGATCCCGTGGGGACGCGGCAGCCTCTCCGTCCTGCCGGCGGGCCAGATCCCGCCCAACCCGAGCGAGCTCCTCGGGAGCAACGCGATGCTCGCCCTGATCGACCAACTGACCACCGAGTTCGACTTCGTCATCTTCGACGCACCGCCACTGCTGCCGGTCACTGACGCGGCCGTCCTCAGTCGCCTCACCGGCGGCGCCGTCGTCATCTCCTCCGTCCGCCGCGTCACGCAGAAGCAGCTCGCCTCGGCACTCGATGCCCTCCGGAGCATCGGCAGCAAGACGCTGGGGGTCGTCATGACGATGGTCCCCACCAAGGACCGCGGCGCCTACGACACCTACTACGCAGCTGAGAACGCAGCTCTCAGCACCCCCAGCGCCCCCAAGCCGGGTCGGCGAACCCGCGAGCTGCCCACCGACCGTCCCACCTCTGACAGAAAGAGAACCCCATGAAGCGCAAGACCATCGTCACCGTCGCACTCGGCGCCGCCCTGGCTGCCGCACTCACCGGCTGCAGCGGCGGTGCGAACCCGGACAAGACCTCCTCTCCGACCCCCTCCCCGACGAAGACGAGCGCCGCCAACGAGACCGTCTACAACGAGTGCATCGACGGTCTCGCGACGATCGACGCTTCCGATGCCACGGCTGAGAAGCCGCTCTCCGTGGGCGACTGCACGCATGTCTCCGTGCTGGGCGCCGCCAAGGACGGGTCGACGATCACGCTCGGCGCCGTCGACGACCTCCTCGTCGAAGCGAGCGGTGCCACGATCGACGTCAAGAGCGCGAAGAGCATCACGGTGCCCGGGTCCGACAACACCGTGGAGTACTCCGGTGAGGCCGCGGTTCAGGACCTCGGCCAGCACAACTCGATCGCTGCACACTGACGACACGCGGCACTGATCGGGGCAGGACGCCTGCTCCCGATCAGTGCCGTTGCACGTGACCTGGACGTCCGGACGGAGGCACCATGAGCTACATCGAGTCACTGCGTACCCTGCAATACGAGATCAAGGAGGACCGAGCGGCGAACGTCGGCCGCTCGGCCCGCACGATGCTCTGGCTGTTCCGTGTCGCACGGGCAACGCAGGCACTGCCCGCGGCACCACGCCTCCTGGCGGCTCCGCTCCGCATCACCTACCGGGTGGTGTCGACGACGGTGCTCGGCGCCGAGATCCCGCTCGGTGCACAGGTCGGCCCCGGGCTGGCCCTGCCGCACTGCCGTGGACTCGTGGTCCACGAGGCAGCAGCAATCGGTCCGGAGAGCACCCTCCGGCACAACGTCACGATCGGCGTTCGTCGATCAGGTGAGTCGACTCCCGGGGTACCCCGGCTCGGCCCGCGTGTCGACGTCGGCGCTGGCGCGCAGATCCTCGGCGACATCGAGATCGGCGCTGGAGCCCGGATCGGGGCCGGCGCGATCGTGTTGTGCGACGTCCCCGAGGGCGGCGTCGCCGTCGGCAACCCCGCTCGGGTCATCACCCAGACCCGGCCGTAGTCGGCGACGGGTCGTCACCCCAGGGGCTGATGGCCCTCGGCGATGGACGCGATCCGTTCCGCAGCGGTCCGACCGCGCTTGTCGTCCTCGGCCGGCCAGGTGGCGATCTTCGCCATGAGATCGCTGGTCCGCCCGATCACCTTCGCGGGCACACCGCCGACGATCGAGCCATCCGGCACCGACCTGGTGACGACCGCCCCGGCAGCGACCACGGAGTCCGAGCCGATCCGGACCCCGGGCATGAGCGTGGCCCGGGCCCCGATGAAGCACCGGTCCCCCACGCTCACCGGCGCGTACCGGTACCGACGACCGCGCTCGTCCCGGTACAACCAGCCGGTGCCGTCATGGGTGACGAAGAGCACGTCGACGGAGATCGTCGTGTCGTTGCCGATGGACACCATCGAGTACTCCGAGGCGACGCGGCACGAGTAGATGCGGCATCCGCTCCCGACCTCGACGCCCAGTCGGCGGGCGGCCACATCGCCGCCTGCGACACGCGACACGACTGCGAACACCCAGGGTCGCGGGATGCGGAGCGGGACTCGATTGCGCATGGCGTTCCTCTCATGTAGCGTTTACATATCAGATACTAGTTTATCCCGAAGGACCCCGTGGCCTCCTACATCTTCGTCCAGCCGCATCTCCGCTTCGGTGGTGCAGAACGCCAGACGGTCATCGTCGCCAACCGACTCGCGATGAACGGCCACCGGGTCGCCGTGGTCCTCCACTCCGGCGGAGGCGGCCTCGTCACGCTGCTGCGCGCGGACGTCTCCGTCCACGTCCTCGGGATCGAGAGCCATGCGGCAACCGTCGACGTCGCACGACGACTGCACGCGGTGCTCCGATCGCTGCCCCGATCGCTCGTCGTCGTGAAGCTCTGGTCGTCGATCCTCGCGTGCGCCATGATCGACCGGCGCCGATCCGTCGCCCACCACGTCTTCAACTACTGCGAAGACCTCGACCCGACCGACCACGCCGAGTACATCCGCTTCGGTCGACTCAAGCAACACCTGATCGGATCGGTCTTCCGAGCTCGACAGGCCCTCTCCGCCAACACGCACACGGTCGCCGACTCCATGACCGAGGTCTACCGACTCGACCACCGACCCGCCGTCATCCCGAGCACCGTCGACCCGGTCGCGATCCGGACGGCCGCTGCAGCGAGCCCTCGCGAACGCCACGCTGCGTTCACCGTCGTCTCGGTGGGCAGCCTCATCCGACGCAAGGGACTGGACGTCACGCTCGCAGCCCTCGAAGGCCTCGGCGTCCCGGTGCGCTGGCGCGTCGTCGGCGCCGGACCGCTCGCAGAGGAACTGGCTCGGCACCACGACCCGAAGGGGCTCGTGACGGTGTCCGTCGAAGGTGCCCACGCCGAGCCGTACTCCTTCGTGGCAGCAGCCGACGTCCTCGTCCACAGCGCGCGGAGCGAGGCCTGGGGGATCGTCCTCCTCGAAGCCCTCGCGGTCGGGACCCCGGTCCTCGCGGCGGACACCATCGGCCCGTCGGAGATGCAGGCGCTGCTCGGGGTGCGGAACGACCTCCTCGAACTCTTCGAGAACGGCTCCGTGCCGGACCTGCAAGCCCGTCTGCACGCGCGACTGCACGCACCGCGGCCCCGTCTCGACGACTGCGACACCTACATCGAACCGGTGACGCTCGACCACGCCGTCGCTCTGTGGGAGCGGCGCACACACGACCTCATGGAGTCCCCAGCATGACCAACATCCTCTTCGTCTGCAGCAGTGGTGGCCACCTCGACCAGCTGCTCGCGCTCCTCCCGGCACCGGACGGCACCGACGTCGCGATCGCGACGTTCATGAAGCCCGACGCCGTCGCCAAGGTCGCTGGTCACCGCGCGTACGGCCTGCACTGGCCGACCAACCGGAGCGTCACCGCGCTCGTCCGGAACCTCGTGATCGCCGCCCGGACGTTGCGCCAGGAACGTCCCGACCTGATCGTCAGCAGCGGTGCCGCCGCAGCTGTCCCCTTCTTCTGGTTGGGGAAGCTGTTCTTCCGGACGCCCACCGTCTTCATCGAGTGCGTCGACCGGATCGACAACCCCACGCTCACGGCGAAGCTGGTCCGACCAGTGACTGACCGGTTCATCGCCCAGTGGGACGACCAGCTCGCGGGGTTCCCGCGGCGCGAACGTGTGGCGGTCAGCCGATGAAGGTCCTCCTCACCGTGGGGACGCACGAGCAGCCGTTCCAGCGCCTCCTCGACGCCGCCCAGCAGACACTCCTCGTCCGGCCCGACGACGAGTGGGTCGTCCAGTACGGGGTCGGCGCGTGGAACCTCCACCTCCCGAGCATCCGTGCCGCTGCGGACTACTTCGACGCCCCGGGCATGCAGGCACACCTCGCCTGGGCCGACGTGGTCGTCAGTCAGTGCAGCCCCGGCACCGTGTTCGGCGCCCTCGCTGCGGGCGCCTGGCCCCTCGTCCTCGGACGGCAGCTCGCGTTCGACGAGCACGTCGACGACCACCAGGTCCTCTTCGCGCGGGAGCTCGACCGCGCGGGCCTCGCGCTCGACCTCCAGACCGCAGGACGACTCGCCACAGCCCTCGCCGAGGAAGACCAGCTGGACTGCGCCGACCGACAGCGACGGTGCCGCCAGGCTGCCGACCGGTCCGCCGAGAACGCCGCACGCTTCCGGACCGATGTCTGGCGTGTGCTCGGGGACGTCGCATGACGCTCGCTCCTCGGAGGTCCTTCGTCCGACGCGCAACGGTCGCCGCGTTGGTCTCCGTGGCGCAGCTCTGCCGTGCCGCGGGCTACGCCGTCCGGACGCGTCCGGTGACCGGGACCGCACCCGTCGTCGTGTCGCTCACCTCGCACGGCCGCCGACTCCGGTCGGTGTCGCTGGCCATCGAGTCCATCGTCAGCGGGAGTGCGCGACCGCAGCGCCTCGTCCTCTGGGTCGACGACCAGGCCGATCGCGAGCGTGCCCTGCGCTCCCGTCCGCTCCGCCGGCTCATCGCGCGTGGGCTCGAACTGCGGGTCGGCGAGCCGGTCGGTCCGCACGGCAAGTGGTGGCCGTACGTGCAGTCCGAGGAGCACCACACCTTCCCACTCGTCACGGCGGACGACGACATCCGCTACGGCCGTGCATGGCTGCGAGCGCTGCTGGACGCCCACACCGCCGCTCCGGACACCATCCACTGTCATCGGGCCCACCGCATCGTCCTGACAGGGGACTCGACCCTGGCGCCGTACATGACCTGGCCGCCCTGTCGGAGCACGACTCCTTCGCACGCGTCGTTCCTGACCGGCGTGTCCGGAGTCCTCTACCCGCCGTCGCTCCTCGACGCGCTGCGCGACGACGGTGACGGGTTCCGGGAGACCGCACCGCACGCCGACGACGTCTGGCTGACGGCGAGGGCGATCGCGAACGGCGTCCGCGTGGCACAGGTCGACGCCACCCCTCGGGTCTGGCAGACGATCGTCGGCGGACAGCGGTCGGCGCTCTCCCGGAGCAACGGGACGGACGGTGGCAACGACGCGCAGATCGCGGCGACGTTGACGCCCGACCTGCTGCGGGTCGTGCGCGACGAGACCACCCCGTGAGCACCCGCCGGCCGATCACGGCGAGCACGGTCATGCTCGTCGTCGGGAACGTCTTCCCGCCGGCGGCGACCTTCGTCATGGCTCCGTTCCTGGCGCATTCGCTCGGTGTCGACGGTCGAGGGGAACTCGCCGCCGTGACGGCGCCGTTCCTCCTCGCGCTGTCGATCGGCACGTTCGGCATCCCTGACGCCGTGACCCAGACGATCGCTTCCGGCCGTCGCGTGGCACGTTCCGGGTGGTGGCTCGCCTGGCTGCTGCTCGCCGTCGGCGGGATCGCTGCCCTGGCCGCGGTGACGGTCGCCGCGCCGCTCATCGTGGGGACCGACGCTGCCGATCTGACCGCCCTCGTGACCGTCGCGACGGCCGCCACCGCTCCCGCGCTCTTCGTCGCGCTCCTACGGGGCCGTGCGGCCGGTCGTCATGCGTGGGGCTTCGTGACCGCGGAACGGGTCACTGCGGCCAGCGTCAAGATCGTCGGCACCCTGGTGCTGGCCGGCTTCGACCGACTCGATCTCCCCTCCGCCGTCGCCATCATCGCGTTCTCCCCCGTCGTGGGTGGCGTCGTCTACCTGTTCATGCCGCGCGCGACTCCGCCAGCCGACGCCGCAGCGGTCGTGCACGCACGCTCGATGCTGGGCTTCTCGCTCCGCAGCTGGCTCGGCTCGGCCGCCGGTGTGTTGCTCGTCCGGCTCGACCAGCTCCTGGTGCTCCCGCTGGCGAGCGCCGAGCAGCTCGGGCTCTACGCCGTGGCGGTGAACGTGGCCGAGGTCCCCGTGATCGTCACCAACGCGATCCGAGAGGTCATGCTCTCCAACGACGCCGCTGACGCGGACGACGTGCGCGTGCCCCGAGTCGCTCGGTCCGCGGCCGTGCTCGCCGTCGCGATCGCGCTGCCCCTCGGGTGCAGTGCGCCGTTCTGGGTCCCGTTCGTGTTCGGCGAGGCGTTCGCCGCCGCAGTGCCCGTGATGGCCATCTCGATCGTCGCCGTGGTGATCGGTGTGCCCGGCTCGATCGCGGGGAGCACGCTGACCGCTCGTGGGCGTCCCGAACTCCGCAGCATGAGCATCACGATCGGGTGCGTCGCGAACGTCGTGGCCCTCGTGGTGCTCGTCCCGGTCCTGGGTGCCGTCGGTGCTGCCACGGCGGCGCTGGTCGGCAACCTGCTCTCGAGCAACGGCAGCGTGCGCTGGGCCGCTCGCCTCACCGGTGCCCGGATGCGTGACTTCTACGCCGTCCGTCCCGCCGACGCACGCCGTGTCGGTGCCCTGGCCGTCCGGCTCGTCCGACCAGTGCTGGCGAGGGGGTGACCGTGGAGCTCCTCCGTCTGGCCATCTGGGTCGTGTTCTGTCTCGTCGTCGTCGCGACCCAGCAGTCGCGGCCGGTGGTGGTCCTCTCCGCCGTCGTCGCGCTCCGCCTCCTCGTGCCGTCCACCGCCGGGGGGCTCCTCCTCGGGGACTGGGAGGGGAACGCCGCGCTCCACCCGGCGACGGTCCTGCTCGTCGTGTACTGCGTGTTCGGCCTCCGTGGTCAGTGGAACAGCGTGGTCGCCGAGGTGGCACCGCGCCGCGGTTGGTACGCCGGTCTGGTCGTGGTCGCGTTCCTGCTCGTGGTGCAGGCCGTCGTCGGGAGCGGGCCGGCGTCGCTCCTCGGGCTGACCAATGCCGTCCTGGCACCGATGCTGCTGTGCTTCGTCGCGCGCACGGGTGAGCAGGCCGTCCCAGGGACACTGCGCCGGCTGGCCGTGGTCTTCCTCGGGGTGATGCTCGTCGTCACGGCCGTGGTCGTCGTCCAGGTCGTCCTGCGATCCGACCTGCCCTGGGGGCTGTCCGGTGGGCAGGGGACCTCGGGGATCGTCCAGTTCCGCCCCCGAGGGACGCTGGACAGTCCGCTCGACCTCGGGTTCGCGGCGGCGGTCGCCATCCCGCTGACCTCGTTCATCCACCGTGCGCCGGTCCGACTGGTCGTCGCGCTGATGCTCCTGAGCACGGTCGTCCTCACGGCATCACGGGCGCCCACCGCCGTCGCGGTCGTGGCGACCGTCTGGGTCGTCGCACGCTCGACACGGTCCTTCGTCGCAGTCCTGACGATCGTCATCAGTGGTTGCGCAGCGGTGTTCGTGGTCCTGCGGACGTCGATGCTCAGCGGACTGGTCGAGCGCGTGACGGGTGACGACGGGAGCTCGTCCTCTGCACGTGGGGCGGCAGCGCAGTACGTGGTCGAGCACATCTGGGACCACACGTTCATCGGTGGCGGGTGGGGAGCCTCGTGGCAGCTGAAGGGCGAGGTCCTCCGCACGAGTCTCGAGAACTCCTTCGCGATCCTGGCCTTCGACCTCGGTCTGGTCCCGGTGGTGGTGTTCGTGCTCGTCCTGCTGCGTCCCGCGCTCGACGGATCCGCGCCGGTCGGGTCTCGTGTCGCCGTGGTGGCCGGCGTCGTCCTGGGGTTCTGCTACTCCGGGTTCGCGACGATGTCGGCCGCGTCGACCGTGCTCTGGCTCGCGCTGGCACTGTGCGGCACGGCGCTGGCCAGTCGATCGCCCGGGGCATCCCCGCCAGAGTCCGCGCCGCAACGCCCGCTAGTGTCGTCCTCGTGCGTTGGAGTCGAGTGAACTGGCCCTCCGTTGGCTATGTCTCCCTCGAGGACTTCGACGGCCAGCGCGAACACGTGACCCGGCTCCTCGAGGACGCCCCGCCCACGGTCGCCGCACTCCTGACGGTCAAGTGGACCGACTCTCGGATCGAGCGCTGGGTCGTGGAGTCCGCCGACGCCGTCATCGACCCGGACGCCGACGAGGACGACGTGACGACCCCGGTCGACCTGCCGGGGCACGGTGTGCCCGACCCGGTCGTCGTGCACGCCGACATCGTGGTCCGCAACGACGAGGTCCTCGACACCCCGAGCGGCCTGTGGCGCCGGTGGAACCACGCCAGGGTGTCGCTCCGGCTCCGGGACGCCGTCATCGACCCGCCCGGCATCGACCCCGCCGCCCTGCTCGCCGGTGACGCGCACGTCGCCAGGGGCGAACTCGAGTACCTGAACGAGCACGACGCCTGGGAACTCCGCCTGCTGATCTCCCCCGTCGGTGAGGTCGCGATCCGGTTCCGCGGCGTGCGGGTGGCGATCCGGAGCGTCGCCGAGACCGTCTACTCGGGCCTCGAGGCGCGCCCGGCACGCGGCTGGCACGGCCCGGTGCCGGACGGTTGGGTGGAGTGGGCGACCGAGGTGGTGCGTGCCGCGGCGTACGGCGACCTCGGCGGGTTGCACCTGGCCGACGACGCGAGTGACGTCGACGACGTCGACCCCCGCTGGGGCTTCGCCCCGCTGCACGCCGCCGCGTGGTTCGACCATCCCGAGATGCTCGAGGAGCTCCTGCGCCGCGGCGCGACGCTGCAGCTGGTGGACACCGAGGGGCGGACGCCGCTGACGCTGGCGATCGACCGCGACGCGCGACGAGCCGTCGACGTGCTGGTCGCCGCTGGTGCCGACCTGGAGGCGCGTGACGCCGACGGCAACCCCCCGATCATCCGCGCTGCGTGGGGTGGCCACGCCGCGATCGTGCGTGCCCTCGCCGCCGCGGGTGCGGACACCAGGGCGCGCGGGTCACGCGGTGCGACGCTGCTGATCGCCGCCGTCGACTCCGGTGACGTCGACACGGTCCGTGCTGTGCTGGCGCTCGACGTCGACCGCGACGCCGAGGACGACGAGGGCGCGACCGCCGCGGCCCGCGCCGAACTGCTCCGCGAACCGGCCGTCGCCGACCTGCTCGCGACCACGGCCTGAGCGCGGAGTGCCCCGGCCCGCGCGGCCGGACCACGGCTGGTGGCCCGGCCACGGGCCGGACGTGACGAAGCGCGGCGGACGGGAGCAGGGCCTCCCGTCCGCCGCGCGCCTGCGGGGCCGACCGTCCTAGACGGTGACCGACTCGAGGGCGTTCGCCTGTGCGATCCGCCCGTACCAGCGGGCGGAGTCCTTCGGCGTGCGCTCGAAGGTCTCGCGGTCCCACGCGACCAACCCGAAGGTCGGGCGGAAGCCGGAGGCCCACTCGTAGTTGTCGAGGAGGGACCAGTGCTGGTAGCCGAGGACCTCGATGCCGTCCTCGATGCAGCGGTGGATGCCCTCGAGCGCGCCCTGCGTGTACGCCTGCCGGCGGGAGTCGTCGGTGGTGGCGATGCCGTTCTCGGTGATCATCAGCGGGACGCCACCGGAGAGCTCCCACGCGCTGCGGAGCCCGTCGGCCGAGGCCTCGGGGTAGAACTCCCAGCCGGTGAGGGTGGTCTCGACGTCGTCTGCGACGGGCAGCGGCCCGTCCGGACCGATGAACGTGCGCGTGTAGGCCTGCACGCCGAGGAAGTCGTCGCCGGCGGCCTGCTCCAGGTACCAGTCGTCGCGCGGGTACCCGTACTCCCGGAGCATCGCGTCCGCCCCGGGCTCGCCGGACGACTTGAACGCCTGGGTCGCGATGGTCCACCCCGACTGGAGGCCCGACACCTGTGACAGGACCTCGCGCGACCGCTTGTGGCTGGCCAGCAGGGCGTCGGCGACTCCCAGGTCCGGGTTCGGCAGGCCGAAGGCCACCAGGTTGGCCGCGTCCTCGCCGCCCGCGAGCATGGCCGCGATGTTCGGTTCGTTGATCGTGCAGACGTAGCGGACGCCGTCCTGCACGACGGGGAGCGCGGCCGCGGTGTAGCGGGCGAACAGGTCGGCGGCGTCGGGTGCCCGCCAGAAACCGTCGCGTTCGAACCAGCGCGGCACGGTGAAGTGCATGAGCGTGACGATCGGCTCGATGCCGAACTCGTGGCAGGCGTCGACCATGCGGCGGTAGTGGTCGACCTCGGCACGGCTGACGAACCCGCGCTCGGGCTCGATGCGGGCCCACTCGATGCTGAACCGGTACGAGTTCAGCCCGAGCTCGGCGGCGATGCGGATGTCCTCGCGGTAGCGGTGGTAGCTGTCCGCCGCGTCGCCCGAGGGCTCGACGATGGTGGTGTCCGGCTCGTGCTCGTGCACCCACCAGTTGCTGTTGACGTTGTTGCCCTCGATCTGGTGGGCGGCGGTGGCGGCGCCCCAGAGGAAGCCGTCGGGGAACTGCAGCGTGGAGATGATGGTGCCTTTCAGTGCTTGTTCGAGTCAGTGCTGGCTCAGGTCAGTGCTGGCTCAGGTCAGTGCTGGCTCAGGAATGCGTCGAAGACGGCGACCGTCCCGAGCGGGTTCTCGACCTGGGGACCGTGGTAGCTCGCGGGGATGACGACGTACTCGGCGCCGGTCTGCTCGGCCATCGCCCGCTGCCACGGGATCGGCCAGGCGTTGTCCCACTCGCCGTGGGCGACGAGGACCGGCAGGCCGGTGGCACGGAGTTCGTCGGAGGCGTCGGTGTGGTCCTCGAGGATGTGGCCACCGGCGACGACGCTGAGCGGGCTCGTCGCGTCGAACCGGTCGCGCACCATCCGGACGTCATCGGGCAGCTCGTCGTCGGGCCGGTACGCCCAGAG
Source organism: Curtobacterium aurantiacum (assembly GCF_018598555.1). Taxonomy (GTDB): domain Bacteria; phylum Actinomycetota; class Actinomycetes; order Actinomycetales; family Microbacteriaceae; genus Curtobacterium; species Curtobacterium aurantiacum. The sequence continues at coordinate 106,575 of NZ_JAHEWN010000002.1, read as the reverse complement.
CGGGTTCGTCGAGTCGAACAGCTGCCGGAGGTTCCCGCCGGTGTCGTGCAGGATCGTCAACTCGGCGACCTTGCGGTACGGCCAGCCGTGCGGGCCGGAGCAGAACTGCACGACGTCGCGGAACGCCGTCGGGTCCTGGAGCGCGGCGGCCCGGACGATCACACCGCCGAGTGAGTGCCCGATCAGGTGCACGGGGGCGCCGTCGTCGAGCAGGCGTGCGACCCGGACGACGTCGGCCGCTTCTTCGTCGAGGGAGTAGTCCCGCGGCTCCGTCGGCGCGGCCGAGTCGGCCTGACCGCGTCGGCTGATCGCGACCGCGGTCCAGCCGGCGTCGCGGAGGACGGGCAGGAAGGTCCGCCAGTCCTCCTTCGAGCCGGTGTACCCGGGGACGATCAGCACGACGCCCTTCGACACCCCCTCCGGCACGATCCGGTAGGCCGTCAGCCGACCGACCGGGACGTCGATCCCGACCACGTCGACGCCGTCCGGGGTGGGCAGGTGTCCGAACGGCGGGACCGTCGGGAAGTCGTGCAGGTTCGTCATGCGCGCAGGGTCCTCCGCGGGTTGGGAACGGCGTCGAGGAGGGCGATCGTGTACGGGTCCTGCGGGTTCTGCAGCACCTCGGCCGTGTGACCCCGCTCGACCACGGCGCCCTCGTGGAGCACCATGATGTCGTCCGTGATGAGCCGCGCACTCAGCAGGTCGTGCGTGATGTAGAGCAGGGACACGCCCCACTGCTCGCGGAGGTCTTCGAGCAGCGCGAGCACACCGGCACGCAGCGTCACGTCGAGCATCGAGACCGGTTCGTCGGCGATGATCACCTGCGGGTCGCTCGCGAGCGCCCGGGCGATCACCACACGCTGCCGCTGCCCGCCGGAGAGCTGGTGCGGGAGCTTCTGGGCGAACTGCTCCACCGGGGTGAGGCCGACGGTCTCGAGCAGCTCGAGCATGCGACGGCGGGCATCACGGCCGCGCAGACCGGTGTAGTTCGCGATCGGCCGGGACAGCGTGTACTCGACCGTGTGCAGCGGGTTGAGCGCTGAGTACGGGTCCTGGAACACCATCTGCACCTCGGAGCGCAGGTCCCGCAGGCCGCGCTTGCCGAGGCGGGCGACGTCGAGGTCGCCGAACCGGACGGTGCCGGTGGTCGGCTTCTCGACGCCGGTGAGCAGCTTCGCGATGGTCGACTTGCCCGAACCGGACTGGCCGACCAGGGCGAGCGACTGCCCTGGCTCGAGGGTGAACGACACGTCGCGCACGGCCTGCACCGGCTGCTCACCGCGGCGGGGAGCCGGGTAGGTCTTCACGATGTGGTCGACGACGATCGGGTTGCGGGCGGCACTGCGCTCGCGGGAGCCGACGGTGCTGAACGACGAGGTCGTCTCCTGCCGCTTCTCGCCGGCCTCGGCACGGAGCGAGCGGTCCGGGAAGCCCGGCAACGACACCACCTCGGCGCGGGGGTCGGCGTAGTGCGACAGCAGCATCTGCGTGTACTCGTCCTGCGGGTCACGGAGGATCTCGCGGGAGCCGCCGTCCTCGACGATGCGGCCCTCGTGCATGACGAGGACGCGCTCGGTGGCCTCGAGGACGATGCCGAGGTCGTGGCTGATCAGGATCGCCGTGAAGCCCTCGGTGCGCTGGAGGTCGATGATCGTGTCCATCACGGCGTGCTGCACGAGCACGTCGAGCGCCGTCGTCGGCTCGTCGAACACCATGAGCTGCGGCTCGAGCGAGAGCGCCAGGGCGATGGAGACGCGCTGCCGCATGCCGCCGGAGAGCTCCCCGGGGAACCGGGCGAGCATCGACGTCGGCAGCTTCACCTTCTCGATGAGCTCCTTCATCCGGGCGTCCCAGCGGTCGCGCGACACGTGGCCGTGCGCCTTGAAGACGTCGATGAAGTGGTTCCGGATGGTGCGCACCGGGTTGAGCGCGTTCATGCCGGACTGCAGCACCATGGCGAAGCCGCCCTGCCGCTGCTGGCGCAGGGCTTCGTCGTCGAGGTCGCGGATGTCCTTCCCCGCGAAGACGATGCTGCCGCCGTTCGTGCGTGCCGGCGGCTTCTGCAGCCGGGTCAGCGCGTAGCCGAGCGTCGACTTGCCCGAACCGGACTCGCCGACCAGGCCGACGAACTCGCCCTTCTTGAGCTGGAACGACACGTGGTCGACGGCCTGGACGGCGCTCTGGCCGGCCGACTCGTAGACGACCGACAGGTCGCGGACGTCGAGCAGGACGGAGGCGTCGCCCTGGACGTCACCGCTGTCGGACTGGAGGCCCGTGGCGGCGCCGGTGAGCCCCTCCAGGCCGTCTGCCGGGTGCGTTTCTGGCAAGCCGCTCATGCGCGCTTCTCCTTACGGGGCCGTGCGCCGTCGCGCAGCCGCGGGTTGGACACGGCGTCGACGCCGAAGTTGATCAGGGTGAGGCTCATCGCGAGCAGCGCGATGCAGAGGCCCGGCGCGAAGAGCAGGATCCACTGCCCGGTGAGGAGCGCGTTCGAGTTCTGCGCCCAGTACAGGATCGTGCCCCAGCTGACGATCGACGAGTCGCCGAGTCCGAGGAACTCGAGGCCCGCCTCGGCGAGGATGGCGCTGGTGGCGGCTCCGAAGAAGCTGCCGACGATGAGGCTCGTCATGTTCGGCAGGATCTCGCGGAACACGATACGGGTCGCACCCTCACCGGAGAACTGGGCGGCGGTGACGAAGTCCCGGCCGCGCAGCGACTGCGTCTGCGAGCGGAGCACGCGAGCGCCCCACGCCCAACCGGTCACGACGATGACCGCGATGATGACCGCGATGCCGCCGTTCTGCAGGTACGCGGCGATGACGATCATGAGCGGCAGGCCCGGGATGACGAGGAAGAGGTTCACGATGAACCCGATGACCTCGGCGATCCAGCCACGGACGTAGCCCCAGCTGAGGCCGATCGCGACGGCGACGAGCGTGGACAGGATGCCCGCGACCGCGCCGACCATGACCGAGATGCGGGCGCCGTAGATGATCTGGGACAGGACGTCCTCGCCGGCGGCGGTGGTGCCCATCCAGTGGTCGGGCGTTGCGTCGGCAGAGCGGGCGAAGCCGTTCTGGCTGGCGCCGTACGGAGCCAGGAGCGGGGCGAAGACCGCGACGAACACGAAGACGCCGAGGATGATGATGCCGGTCCGGGCCTTCCCGTTCGACCAGACGACGCCGAACTGGCGGGCGGCGGCGCGCCACTTGGACGGCGCCTGCTGTTCTTCGTTGGGTGCGTTCTCTTGTGTGCGCACCGACACGGTTGCGTTGGTCATCGACGCGTCCTCGGGTCCAGGACGCCGTACATGACGTCCACGATGAAGTTGGCGATGAGCACCGACACGGTGATCATCAGGAAGAGGGCCTGCATGAGCGGGTAGTCCTGCCCGATGACGGCGTTGAACAGCAGGTAGCCGATGCCCGGGTAGCCGAAGACCTGCTCGACCAGGACGGAACCGCCGACCACGCCACCGAGCGCCAGACCGAAACCGGTCAGGTTCGGCAGGATCGCGTTGCGGGCCGCGTAGCGGATGGCCACGGTGCGCCCGCGGAGGCCGTTGGCCTCGGCGAAGGTCACGTAGTCGTCACCGAGGGTGTTGATCATCGCGTTGCGCATGCCGATGATCCAGCCACCGAGGCTCGTCACCAGGATCGTGACCGCCGGCAGCACCGCGTGCTGCAGTGCGTCACCGAAGAATGCACCGTTCAGGCCCGGCGTCGTCGTGGCCGAGTAGGCGCCCGTGGTCGGGAACCAGTGCAGCACGTAGCCGAGGAAGAACAGCAGCAGCAGGGCGGTCCAGAAGTACGGGAACGTCGACATGAAGCTGCCCGACAGGGTGGGGAGGGAGTCGAGCCAGGTACCGCGCTTCCACGCTGCGGCGACACCGATCAGGGTGCCGAGCACGAAGGCCAGGATCGTGACGACGCCGACCAGGATCAGCGTGTACGGCAGGGCCTTCGACACGAGGTCGCCGACGGGCTGCGGGTAGAACGTGTAGCTCGTGCCGAAGTCGAGGGTGATGACCTGGTGCAGGTAGCTGACGTACTGGTCCCAGAGGTTGCCGGTCGGCACCCCGAGTTGGGCCTCGATGGCCTTCTTGGTGGCGTCGGTGACCGGACCGTTCTGGCCGAGCTTCGCCAGTGCGGCGTCGGACGGGCTGCCGGGCATCAGGCGCGGGAGCACGAAGTTCAGCGTGACCGCGGCCCAGAGGGTCAGGACGAAGAGGACGAGTTTCTGGAGGATGTACTTCACTTCTGGTCCTCCTGCTGCTCGTCGTCCTGCTGCTTCAGGATCGCCTGTCCGGCGGCGCTGTCACGCAGACGGAGCTTGGTGAAGATGAGCAGCGGTGCCGAGTCGTAGTTCTGCGGTGCCATGTATGGGTCCTTCGCGCTCGGCCACCCGACGAACTTGCCGGTGTTGAACAGGCCCCAGAGTCCGCCGTAGTACATGCCGATGACGGGGAGCTCGTCGTAGACGGTCTGCTGCAGCTGGTCGAGGATCTCCTGCTGCTTCGCGGTGTCCGTCGTGGCCTTGTACTCGTCGAGGAGCTTCTGGGTGTCCGCGTTCTTGTAGCGCTCGTAGTTGTTCACCGTCGACTTGCCGACGGGCTGGTAGAACTCGGTGCTGAGCAGGGAGTTGAACGCCTGGTAGACGTCACCGTTGCCCATGCCGCCCATCGCCATGTCGAACTCGCCGTTGTTGATCGACTGCTGGTAACCGGCGGGCTGTGGTGCGCTGATCGTCACCTTGACGCCGACCGCGGCGAGGTTCTTGCGGACCTCCTGCACTGCGCGCAGCCAGTCGGAGTAGCCGTTGGCTGTGGTGATCGTGATCGAGAGCTGCTTGCCGTCCTTGACGAGCTTCCCGCCCTGCTCCACGTACCCGGACTTCGCGAAGCTCGCCTTCGCGGCCTTGAGGTCCTGCGTGATCATCCCCTTGTCGGGGATGTCCGGGTTGAGGTAGCGCTCCTGGTTGGGCAGGATCAGGCCGGTCTGTGCTGCGGCCTGCAGGTTGCCCTCGGTGGCCGTCTCGGCGATGGCATCGCGGTCGAGGGCGAGGGAGATGCCCCGGCGGACGTTGACGTCGTTGAAGGGCGCCTTCGTGAGGTTCGGGATGAGGCCGGTGATGCCGCCCGGTGGGAACCAGTACTTGTTCGTCTTCGACGCGGCACCCCAGGTGCCCTCGACGTCGGAGATGAACGAGTACGCCCAGTCGTAGCCGCGGGTGACGGTGTCGAGCTGGGTGTTCGTCGCCGGCAGGATGAGGTGCTTGATGGCGATCTTGTCGGCCTGCCAGTACTTCGGGTTCTTGTCCATCGAGTACTGCTGGTCGGTGTAGTTGCCGAGGACGAACGGCCCGGTGCCGACCGGGTTCGGGTCGCGCCAGGTCGTCGGGTCCTTCACGCCGCTCCAGTGGTCCTCGCCGAGGATGTACGTCTGGCCGATGATCGTCAGGCTCGGGACGTCCTCGCTCTTGAGGTGGAAGACGACGTGGTCACCGTCCTGCTCGATGCTCTCGATGTGCTGCCAGGCGCCCTTGACGTCCATGGCGGGGAACTTCTTGAGCAGGTCGAAGGTGAAGACGACGTCCTTCGCGCTGAACGGTGAACCGTCGGACCACTCGACTCCGGAGCGGATCGTCATGTCGATCGTCTTCGCGTCGGGCTGACTCCACGCGCTGGCGAGCCAGGGGTTGCGCTTGCCGTCGAGGGGGTTCACCTCGATGAGGGGTTCGTACATCCACTTGGAGGCCGTCCGGGCGTTGGTGATGTACGGGTTGAAGTTGCGGTCGAACAGCGGGTTGCCGCGGTCCGCGTTGATGAGCATCGTGTCCTTGCCGATGGTGGGATCGGGTTCGGAGCGGACCTGGATGCTGCAGCCGGTGGCCACGAGGGCCACTGCGGCGAGGCCGGCGATGGCCGCGACGAGGCGGCCTCGGCGGCGGGGGCCTGGGTCACGCGTGCCGCGCGTGCGCTGTGGGGGAAGCGTCATTGCTCGGTCGACCTCCATGTCGATTCGGTACGTGCACAATGTATGCGCTTACATCGTGGCGTGCAAGCGCGGGCGTTGTTTCGAGGGGCGGCACGGTGGAGTGGGGGCGGCGGCGTCGAGCGTCGCACGGTGCGGCCGTCATCATTTGGTGCGAGGTTGCCGTCCTGAGGGCGGGCGGCGCACGGTGCGAGGTGCGCCGACTGGTGCGAGGTTGCCCGCTCTGTGCACTGCTGCGGGCTCGCACGGGGCGCGGAAGGTCGCACGGAATGCGCAACGTCGCACGGTGCGGCCTCGCGACGGCACGCACGACGACTACAGCGCGGGCGGGCAACTCTCGCGCAGCAGCACCTCGACGGGCAGACGCACGGCGCGCGGCGGTCCCTCGCGACGTTCGAGCCGGTCGACGATCGCCAGCACGGCAGCACGCCCGAGCGCCCCCATCGGCTGGTGCACCGTGGTGAGCCGCGGCGACGAGAACCGACCGGCGTCGATCCCGTCGAACCCGGTCACGACGAGGTCCTCGGGCACGCGGAGCCCCCGGGCAGCGGCGGCGTCGAGCACCCCGAGCGCGGACTGGTCGTTCGAGCAGACGACGGCGCGCGGCACGTCGTCCGACAGCAGCGACACCGCGAGCTCCCGCGCCCGGGCCCGCCCGAAGTCACCGTGCACGATCCGCACCGCCGAGGCCGGCACCCCGTGGTCGGCCAGCGCCGCGCGGAACCCCGCCGAGCGCTCCATGTCGTCCGGCGAGTCGATCGGACCCGCGACGTACGCGAGGGATCGGATGCCGAGGCGTCCGATCACGTGCGACGCCAGGGTCCGCATGCCCGCGGCGTTGTCCACGCTGACGGAGTCGAACCCGTGCGAGCGCCGGTCGTCGGCGAGCACCACGACCGGGATGCGCCGGGCGACGTGCTCGAGCAGGTCGTCGGGGACGGTCTGCGCCAGCACGGCGAGGCCGTCGACGCGGCCGGCGACGTCGTTCACGATGACGTCGCGCGACGATCCCCGGCCGGCGGCGACCATGAGCGCGAGACCGCGCTGCCAGGCCTCGGTCTCGGCGCCGCGCAGGACCTCGTCGAAGTACAGGTTGGACGAGAACGGCTGCGTCACGTGGCGCCGGTCGTCGACCACGCGGACGCCACCGTCGGTGACCAGGTCCGGCCGCTCGTCGGGCACCACGTCGAACCCGGGCAGCAGCAGTCCGACGACGCCGGTGCGCTTGCCGGCGAGGGCCCGGGCGTTGCCGGACGGGACGTACCCGAGGCTCCGGATCGCCGCCTGCACGCGGTCCCGGGTGCCCTCGCGGACGGCGTCGGGGGTGCGGAGCACGCGCGAGACGGTGGCGATGGAGACGCCGGCTGCAGAGGCGACGTCGTAGACCGTGGGAGGTGCGGTGCGCTGGTCGGCCAACCCGTGCCTCCCCTTCGACGTCCGCTGGTGCCGCGCCTCGCGCTGTGCGGCCGGACCATCCTAGGCATGCCGTGTCCCGGGAGTTCTCCACACGGTGCCGGAAACGCTTGCGGGACAGCGGGGGTCGCGCGACACTGTTCCGACCTCAGTACGTCCCGTGAGGAAGCGCACCAGCGGGCCGCGTGCCCGCACCGATCAGGTTGCCCACACGCAGGGGAAGGACACGACATGTCACAGTCGACACGTTCCGGGAGCAAGCTCGCACTCCGCGCGAGCCACGACGAGGCCGAGGTGCGCGACGCGCTGCTCGAACGCACGGATTCGATCCGCACGTTCGACGACCTCGACGCGTCGCAGGAGACGACGGAGCTGCGCTAGCGGCTCGCGTCGGGCCTCCCCCGTCACGGCCAGGAGGCCCGGCGCACCTCGCACACGCCGCCAGCGTCAGCGCTCGGTCGCGCCCACGATCGTCATGCCCGCACCGCGCAGGCGTCGGCGCTCCTGGGCGATCCAGCTGAGCAGCCGGTCGTTCGTGCCGGCGACGTGCGCGGCCACGAGTTCCGCCGCTCGGTCGGCGTCGCCGTCCCGCACCGCGTCGATGATGGCGCTGTGCTCGTCCCAGGCGGCGTCGCGCGCCTCGGGAGTACGGACCTCGATCCACCGGGTGCGCTCGAGCCGCGTCAGGGCGTCGGCGATGGCGTCGGTGACGAACCGGTTGCCCCCGAGCGCGGCGAGGTCGAGGTGGAACGTCGACCCCATCCGGATCCCGGCCTGCTGGTCCGGCGTCGGCCGGAGGGCGTCGAGGTGCCCGCGGACATCGGCGAGCTGCTCGGGGGTGGCGCGCTGGACGGCCAACCGCGCAGCAGCGGGTTCGAGGATGCCGCGCAGTTCGGCGAGCGAGGCGATCTCGTCGAGGTCGATGGGCGTGACCGTCCACGAGCGCCCCTCGTGCAGGATGAGGCCCTCGCGCTCGAGCCGCGACAGTGCAGCGCGGACGGGTGTGCGTGAGGCGTGGAACCGCGCCTCGAGGCCGCGCTCGGAGATGCGCTCACCCGGTGCGATGTCGAGGGTCAGGATGGCCGCGCGCAGGTTGTCGTAGAGCTGCGCCGTCTGCGACACGGGGGCATCGTCGGTCGGGTCGGTCACGGCGGACAAGCCTAGCGGCGGGATGGCGGGAATGGTATACCGTGATGGTATACCAATCCGTTCCGTGACGAAACGATGCCATGTCGACGACCGACGCCCCGCACCGGAGCACTCCGACGACGCCGGTCACCGCCCGCGCCTGGACGATGCTCGCGCTCGGGGTCGCGGCCCAGGCGGCGGGGACGCTCGTCGTGTCCGCGCCGGCGCTCCTCATCCCCCACCTGCTCACCCGCGGCACGTCCCTGCCGGTCGCCGGGGTCCTCGCCGCCGCCCCGACCTTCGGCATGGTCCTGACGCTCATCGCCTGGGGCGCGATCACCGACCGGTTCGGCGAGCGCGTCGTCATCGCCGGCGGACTCGTGCTCACCACGCTGGCCGTGGTCGGCGCCTGGCTGGCTGCGGGTGACCCGGTGCTGCTCGGCCTCGCGTTCCTGGCCGGCGGCATGACGAGCGCCTCGACGAACGCGGCGAGCGGCCGGGTCGTGGTGGGGTGGTTCCCGAAGGAGCGCCGGGGACTCGCGATGGGGATCCGGCAGATGTCGCAGCCGCTCGGGGTGACGCTCGCGGCGGTCACGGTGCCGCAGCTCGCCGAGGGCTCCGGGATCCGCGCGGCCCTGGTCCTGCCGATCGTGCTGTGCGCGGTGCTCGCCGTCTGCTGCGCGATCGGGATCACGGACCCGCCACGCCCTGCCCGAGCTGCGGTGGCGACGACGGCGACCGCGAACCCCTACCGGTCGAGCGGGTTCCTGTGGCGGGTGCACGCGGTGTCGGTCCTGCTCGTGGTGCCGCAGTTCACGCTGTCGACGTACGGACTCGTCTGGCTCGTCGGTCTCGGCTGGTCGACGCCGGCGGCCGGGCTGCTGGTCGGCGCGGCGCAGTTCGTCGGGGCGATCGGCCGGATCCTGGTCGGTGGCTGGAGTGACCGCGCCGGGTCGCGCGTCGGTCCGCTGCGGATCGTCGCGGTCAGTGCGGCGGTGGTGATGGCGGTCCTCGCGGTCGTCGACGCGTCGCATCTCGCCGGGGCTGCGGTGTTCCTGGTGCTCGCGACGAGCGTGACGGTCGCCGACAACGGGCTGGCGTACACGTCGGTCGCCGAGGCGGCCGGACCGTTCTGGTCGGGGCGCGCGCTCGGGGCGCAGAACACCGGGCAGTTCATCGCGGCGAGCGCCGTCGCTCCGGGCATCGGGGCGCTGGTCGGTGCGCTCGGCTTCGCGGCGTCGTTCGGCATCGTGGCGGTGCTCCCGCTGCTCGCGGTCCCGCTGGTGCCCCGACGCGACCGTTCGCACGACTGACCGTTCGCGCCGCCCCCGTCAGCCCTGTTCGTGGTCGGCGCGCTCGGGATCGTCCTGGGACTCCCGTCGGCGGTCCTGCATGAGCTCCTTCGTCCGGAGCAGGCGCAGCGCCGTCACGAGCACCAGCCCACCGAGGACGTTGAACAGCAGCGTGTACCCGAACCAGCCGAGCCACTGCCCGTAGGTGATGTCCGCACCCGACTGGACCGCCCCGAAGACGAGCAGCGAGTCGAGGATCGAGTGGAAGAGCTGCAGCCCGGCGAGCAGGAAGCCTCCCGCGACGGCGGCGACGAGCTTCGCGGGGTCCGAGTCGGTGCCCTGCTGCATCCGCGTCATCAGGGTGATGGTGCTGCCGCCCAGGACCGCCAGCACGATGCTCTGCAGTCCGAACGGCGCGTCGACGTAGTGGTGCGCCGACTCCGAGAGCGTGGCGTGCCACTGCGGGAACGCCTGGACGACGAGCCACATGAACACCCATCCCCCGGCCAGGTTCGCCACGAGGGTGCCGCCCCACAGTCGCACGAGTTGCAGGACGGTCCCCTCGCGGGCGACCACGGCCGCGACCGGCATCAGGAAGTTCTCGGTGAAGAGTTCGCTGTGCGCCAGGTGCAGCGCGATGAAGCCGATGCCGAAGGCCAGCCCGGCGAGCAGGTGGCTGTCGGTCTCGGTGAGCACGGCGAGGTACGCCATCACCCCGAGACCGACCTCGAGGCCGCCGAAGAACCCCGTGACGAGGACGGCCCGGGTCGTCCGTTGCAGCCGCTCCGCGCCCTCCTCGATGGTCGCGTCGAAGGACTCCGCGAGTTCGTCCTCCACGGGTGCGTCGCTGGTGCCGAGCTCACGTCGGCGGTCGTCGGTCATGGCCGGGACGCTATACGCGGCCGTCGGGGCGGCCCGCAGGATCGCGCCGAGACGGACGGGAGGCCCGGTACCAGCTGGCACCGGGCCTCCCGTCCGTCGTCCGGTCACCGCTCAGGCGGCCGGTACCGCCGGTCCCACCGGCCACCGCAGCAACGCTGCGGCGGGCGCACCGTTCGGGAGCGACGCGGCGTTCACGAGCAGCAGCTCCGCGTCGGTGAGGGCGACCGCCCGGACGATCGCGCACACGGCCGGGACCGGTCCGATGACCGGTGCGCCCGCCGCCTGCTCGGGTGCCGTGGCGATCCACGGCACCGCTCCCAGCGCGAGCAGGGTGCGGTCGCCGATCGCGGCGGCGTCGATCGCGACGACCGAGGCCTGCGCCTGCTGCAGCGCCTCGACCACGGAGCCGATGCCGGCGACCGTCTGGTTGTCCCCGCGGCCGACGTGGGTTCGGAGCAGGTCCTCGAAGTCGTGCCGGCGGGTCGCGATGACCCGGGCGAGCGCGATGTCGACGTGCTCGACGAGCGCGGTCTCCGACGCGTCCGACGCCCGGGTGTCGACCGGGACCTCGGAGACGACGGCGCGCGCCTCGGTGGACAACTGGTCGAGCAGGAGCCCCCGTGCGCGGATGTCCCCCGCGACCACTATGAGCTTCGGCTGCAACCGCCGGAACGCCTCGTCGATGGCGGTGGCGACCTCGTTCTGGTTGTCGCGCCAGATCTCCTCGGTGTGGTGCTGCCACCGCAGGTGCGCCCAGCCGCCGCCCTGGAACTTGTGGAGCGTGTCGGTGCGTCCCTGCACGCGCTGCTCGTCGCGCTGGTCCGGCACGTCGGCGTGGCCCAGGCGGTAGGCGCGGTAGCCACCACCTTCACGGCCCACCTCGACGATCAGGAACGGCAGGTCGAGCGGCCGGTGCGCCAGGAGCGGCAGCAGGTCGGGCACGGGGTCGTGGCCGATCGAGGTCGGTGCGTGCATCGCGCCGGGCAGGACCTCGCTGAGCACGAGCTCGCCGTCGTGCACGAGCACGTACCGACTGACCGGCGCCGGCACCCCGGGCGTCTCCTCGAGCTCGGCCATCACGGTGTCGATGACGTCGGCGTCCGCACCGGCCGACCGGAGCACGTCCTCGGCCTTCCGGCGCTGCAGCGCGGCGAGGTGCTGCGGGTCCTCGCGGTCGCCCGATGCGTCCACGTACGCCCAGGTCCAGGTGCCGCCACGCTTCAGCCGCTCGGCGATGCCGGACTGCAGGTGCGGTGCCTCATTCTGCGTCAGTGCCATCGGTGCTGCCCTCCCCGGTCTCGGTGCGGTACACGGTGGCGTCGGCCCCGTCGCCCTCGCCGGAGGGCAGGGGGTCGGCCAGGTCCGCGTCGTCCTCGGGGAGGACGTTGGTGGCGTCGTCCTGCAGTTCGCCCTCGAGTTCGCCGTCGTACCCGGAGGCGGTGACCGTCTCCGGGGCGTCGGTGTCGTCGGGGACGGGCTCCGACTGTCGGAACTCCTCGACGTGCGCGTTGCTGCCGTGCCCCTGGACGATGCTCTGCGCCTCGTGCGCGAGCTGCTCGTCGAGTTCGGCGCGGTGGGTGGTGTTCCCGCGTTCGATCATCGCTTCTCCTCCCGGTCGTGCCACCGGCGGCCTTCGCCGTCCGGGGCGTCGGTGTCTGCTGGACCCACCGTCCGCGCCCGGGCCTGGGGCCGTTCCAAGGTCAGCCGGGAATGCGCAGTGTCGGTACGGTCACGAAACCACACCGCTGTTCGGTTCTGTGGTTGGGTGTGGGCAACCCCGATCAACGACGAACGGAGTGTGGCAATGGCGCCACCGGAACGACCCATCACGAGACGACACCTGTTGGGCTTCGGCCTCGGCACGGCAGCGGCGGGGCTCCTCGCCGGCTGCGCGGTCCCGGGCTCGACCAACGTGAACAAGGCGGCCCTCGTGCCCGCCGCGGCGTCGGGTGAGACCGTCCAGCTCACCTACTGGGCCTGGCTGAAGGACCTGCAGAAGGTCTGCGACGTCTGGAACAGGACGCACCCGGACATCCAGGTGACCGCGAACTGGATCCCCGGCGGCAACAGCGGCGGGTACCAGAAGATGTACTCCGCGCTCGCGGCCGGCGGCGGCCCGGACATCGGGCAGGTCGAGCTCCGGCAGATCCCCGAGTTCATGCTCGCGAACGGCCTGGTCGACCTGGCCCGGTACGGCGCGAAGGACTTCGAGTCGAAGTACGACGAGGCCGCGTGGGCGCAGGTGTCGTTCGTCGACGGCATCTACGGCATCCCGCAGGACACCGGCCCGATGGGCTTCTACTACCAGACCGCGATCCTCGAGCAGGCCGGCGGCGAACCCCCGACGACGTGGGACGAGTGGCGCGACCTGGCCGACAAGGTCCGGAGCACCGGCGGGCAGAACTACCTCGAGGTGTTCCCGGTCGCCGACGCGTCGCCGTTCGCCGCGTACGCGCAGCAGGCCGGTGCGCGCTGGTTCAAGGTGGACGGCGACGAGTGGGTCGTCGACATGACCGACGACAAGACCCTCATGGTCGCCGACTTCTTCGACGGGGTGATCGACGACGAGCTGGTCGACACGAGCGCCGGTGCCTACTCCCCCGGGTGGTACGCCGCGGCCGCGAGCGGCAAGATCGCCGCGGTCACGAGCGCGAGCTGGGGCGACGCCCTGATCGAGTCGGTGCAGGGCGGCGAGGGCAAGTGGAAGGTCGCCCCGATGCAGAAGTGGGGCGCCGACGGCTTCGGCTCGAGCGCCATCGGCGGGTCGACCGCCGCGGTCCTGGCGAACGCGAAGCACCCGAAGGAGGCGCTCGAGTTCATCACGTGGATGACCACCTCGAAGGCGGGCATCGACGCGATGATCAAGTACTGCGGCATCGGCTGGTCGCCCGCCGTCGACTACATCGGGGCACAGCGCCAGCAGCCGTCGAAGTGGTTCTCCGGGCAGAACTACAACGAAGAGGTCTTCGTGCCGGCGTCCCAGGAGCAGAACGTCGAGTGGTCGTGGTCCCCGGTGACCCAGTCGGCCTTCACGTCACTGCAGAACCAGTTCCGCCGCAAGCTCACCTCGGGCCTGAAGCTCAGTGACGCGGTGGAGCTCGCACAGCGGGAGATCGTCCAGTCCTTCAAGGACAAGGGCCTCAGCGTCAGGACGGCACGATGACCCAGCAGACCACGACCCGGCCGACGACCGGCCGGGCGACGACCACGACGCCCGCCTTCCGCACGAGCACGAAGGCCACGAGCGCGCAGAAGCGTGCCCCGTGGATCCTGCTCGCCCCGTTCCTGGCCCTGTTCCTGCTGACGTTCGTCATCCCGATCATCAGCGCCCTGTTCCAGTCGTTCACGACCGTCGACCGCGAGGGCCTGTTCGGCGAGGACGGCGTCGTCGGCCGGTTCGCCGGGTTCGACAACTACGCGATCGCCCTGCAGGACAGCGGGTTCGTCGCCTCGATCGGCCGCATGCTGCTGTTCGGCATCGTCCAGGTCCCGGTGATGATCATCGCCTGCACGATCCTCGCGCTGCTGCTCGAGTCGGCGAGCGCCCGCTGGCCGGGCTTCTTCCGGGCGATCTACTTCATGCCCTACGGCGTCCCCGGGGTCATCGCCACGATCCTGTGGTCGTTCCTGTACGTGCCCGGCCTGTCGCCGATCGTGTCGCTGCTGCAGTCGATGGGGCTGCAGCCGGACTTCCTCGGCGCGAACAGCGTGCTCTGGTCGATCGCGAACATCGTCACGTGGACCTACACCGGCTACAACATGCTCATCATCGTGGCGCAGCTGAAGTCGATCCCCGGCGAGGTCTACGAGGCCGCGAAGGTCGACGGCGCGAACGCGTTCCAGGTCGCGTGGCGGATCCAGATCCCGCTCATCGCACCGGCCCTGGTGCTCACGACGGTGTTCTCGATCATCGGCACGCTGCAGCTCTTCGCGGAGCCGCAGATCCTGTCGACCGTCGCTCCGGCGATCGACACCGAGTACACGCCGAACTACGCCGCCTACACGAACGCGTTCGCGTTCAACGAGTACGGCGTCGCGAGCGCGCAGGCGGTCATCATCGCCCTGGCCGCGTTCATCCTGTCGTTCGCGTTCCTCGCGCTGACGAACCGGCCGCCCAAGGACGAACGCGACCGGCGGAAGCGTGCACGGCGCGACGGCCGGGAGGCCCGCACCGCGCTCCGGACGCGCGCTGCGGCGGGCAGCACGGTCACCACCCAAGCCGCACCGGGCCTCTCCCCAATGGCACGGCCGGAACGTCGCTCCGCCAGCTCCGCGACGCTCCGGAACCGGCCACCGGGGGCCCAGGCCAGGTCCGGTCTGCAGAACGGAACGAAGGGGGCGGACGCATGACCAGCGAAGCCATCGAAGCGCCGGCCACGGCGAAGTCCGCCGTCCCCGTGGACACCACGTCGATCTCGGCACACCAGCGGCGCAAGCTCGACCGGTCCCCCCGGTCGCAGATCGTCGTGACGGGGATCCTCGTCATCGCGGCGCTGTACTTCCTCGTCCCGCTCTACTGGGTGATCATCGCTGCGACGAAGACCACGGGGGCGCTGTTCTCCACCCCCGGGTTCTGGTTCGGCGGTGAGTTCGCGCTCTGGAGCAACCTGCAGCAGGTGTTCACCTACGACGGCGGCATCTTCGTCCGGTGGATCGCGAACAGCGTCCTGTACTCCGGCGTCGGTGGGGTCCTGGCGACCTACTTCGCCGCGGCCGGCGGGTACGCGCTGGCGAAGTACGACTTCCGGGGGCGGCAGTTCGTGTTCGGCACGATCCTCGGCGGCGTGCTCGTGCCCGGCACCGCGACGGCGCTGCCGCTGTTCCTGCTGTTCTCGTCGATGGGCCTGACCGACACGTACTGGAGCGTGCTCATCCCGAGCCTGGTGTCCCCGTTCGGCCTGTTCCTGTGCCGCGTGTACGCCCAGGCCTCGGTGGACACGACCCTGCTCGAACAGGCACGCATCGACGGCGCCGGGGAACTGCGGATCTTCCACACCGTGGTGCTCCGGCAGATGACCCCGGCGCTCGTCACCGTGTTCCTGTTCCAGGTGGTCGGGATCTGGAACAACTTCTTCCTGCCGCTCATCATGCTGGCAGACCAGAAGCTGTACCCGATAACACTGGGTCTGAACAACTGGCGCTCGCAGGTCGACCGCCTGCCGGAGTTCTACCAGCTCACCACCGGCGGGGTGCTCGTGTCGGTCATCCCGCTCGTCATCGCCATCATCGTCCTCCAGCGCTTCTGGCGCGGAGGCCTCACGGAAGGATCGGTCAAGGGTTGACCCACTCCGCACTCTCGTCCACCGCACCCGGCTCCGACTCGCGGCTGGCACCCCGTGCCTGGCTGCACACCGACGCCCCGTCGCTGTCACTGAACGGCGACTGGCGGTTCCGGTGGTCGCCCGTCGCCTCGGTCTCCGAGGACTTCGCGACCGAGGGCGGGGAGGACGACGACCCGGCCTGGGGCGAGCTCCCGGTGCCGTCGCACTGGGTGCTGCACGGGCACGGGGCACCGAGCTACACGAACCTGCAGTACCCGTTCCCCATCGACCCGCCGCACCCGCCGGAGGAGAACCCGACCGGTGACCACCGCCGCACGTTCGAGCTGCCGTCGTCGTTCGCCGCGGCGGGCCGGGTGCTGCTGCGGTTCGACGGGGTCGAGTCGCACTTCCGGGTGTGGCTGAACGGGACGCTCGTGGGGTGGTCGACGGGCTCGCGCCTGGCGACCGAGTTCGACGTCACCGACCTGCTGCGGTCGGGGGCGAACGAGCTCGCGGTCCGGGTGCACCAGTGGTCGGCGGCGTCCTACCTGGAGGACCAGGACCAGTGGTGGCTGCCGGGCATCTTCCGCGACGTCACCCTGCTCGCCCGGCCCACGGCGCCGATCGACGACGTGTTCGTGCGCGCCGGTTGGCGAGCGGCGCTCGGCACGGCTGCCTCGGCGGGCACCGCGGCGTCGGGACGGCCGGAGACGGGGACCGGCACGATCACGTTCCCGACGCTCGACGCGGTGTTCCCGGTGCGGTTCGCGGTGCCCGACCTGGGCGTCGACGTGACCTGGGCCACGGCGGACGACGTCGCGCCGATCGAGGTCGAGGGCGTCGAGCCGTGGAGTGCCGAGCTGCCGAAGCTGTACGACGCGACGCTGTCGACGGGTTCCGCGGCGGCCGGCGCGGCCGTCGGCTCGGGCGCCTCGGGCGGTGAGACGGTGTCGCTCCGGCTCGGGTTCCGCACCGTGTCGATCGTCGGCGACCGGTTCCTGGTGAACGGCGAGCGCGTGGTGTTCCACGGCGTGAACCGGCACGAGACCCACCCCGTGCGCGGCCGGGTGTTCGACGAGGAGCACGCCCGCGCCGACATGGCGCTGATGAAGCGGAACAACGTCAACGCCATCCGCACCTCGCACTACCCGCCGCACCCCCGCGTGCTCGACCTGGCCGACGAGCTGGGGTTCTGGGTGATCCTGGAGTGCGACCTGGAGACCCACGGGTTCCTGTTCACCGACTGGGTCGGCAACCCCTCCGACGACCCGGCGTGGGCGGACGCGTACCTCGACCGCATCGCCCGGACCGTCGAGCGCGACAAGAACCACGCGTCGATCGTGATGTGGTCGCTCGGCAACGAGTCCGGCACCGGCCGGAACCTCGCGGCGATGTCGCAGTGGGTACACGACCGCGACGCCGAGCGCCCGGTGCACTACGAGGGCGACTACACGGGCGAGTACACCGACGTGTACTCGCGGATGTACCCGACGCTGCAGGAGACCGAGTCGATCGGCGGCGGCACCCCGACTCCCCTGCTCGGCTGCGGCCCGGCCGAGGCCGCACGGCAGCGGTCGAAGCCCTTCATCCACTGCGAGTACGTGCACGCGATGGGCAACGGCCCCGGGCAGATCGCCGAGTACGAGGCCCTGGTCGACCGGTACCCACGACTGCACGGCGGGTTCGTGTGGGAGTGGCGGGACCACGGCCTGCTCGCGAAGACGCCCACGGGCGAGGACTACTACGCCTACGGCGGGGACTTCGGCGAGGTCGTGCACGACGGCAACTTCGTGATGGACGGCCTGGTGCTGCCCGACGACACCCCGACCCCGGGGCTCGCCGAGTTCGCGGCCGTCGTGGCCCCGATCCGCCTGGCGGTCTCCGACACCACTGTGCTGGTCGAGAACCGGTACCACTCGGCCTCGACCGCCGGGCTCCGGCTGTGCTGGACCCTGTCGCGCAACGGCGTCGTCGAGGCATCGGGGCGCCTGTCCACGGGCATCGTCGCGGCCCGGGAGTCGGCGACGGTCCCGGTGCCCTCGGAGGTGCTCGACGCGGCCACGTCCGAACTCGCACCCGGCGACGAGCTCTGGTTCGACCTGACCGTGGAACTGGCGGGGCCGACCGCGTGGGCGGACACCGGCCACGTCGTCGCACGCACCCAGCGGCTCGTCGCGGCGCGCGCTGCGGACGCACCACGGGCCTCCCGGCAGGGGTGGGACGGCGACCGACTCGGCGAAGGCGAGTTCACCCCCCGCGGGGACCTGGTGTCCTGGAAGGGCCACGAGGTCGCGGGGCCCCGGCTGGAGCTCTGGCGTGCACCGACCGACAACGACCGCCTGGCGTCGCAGGGCGGCTACGAGACCGCGGACCCGGTGCTCACGCACGGGGTCGGCGACCCGACCGCTCCCCCGTCGGCGTCGCGCTGGCGCGACCGAGGGCTGGACCGGCTGACGCACCGGCTGGTGTCGGTGTCGCGCACCGACTCCGGTCTGGAGCAGCGTGTCCGCGTGGCGGCGGCGAACAGCGGGTGGGGCCTCGAGGTCACGCACCGCTGGACCCTGACGTCCGACGGGCTCGTGCTGCAGACCGACGCCGTGCCGTTCGGCGCCTGGGACGTCACGTGGCCGCGGATCGGGGTGCGGTTCGACCTGCCGGCGTCGCTGGCGGATGCGGACGCGACCTGGTTCGGGACCGGACCGCTGGAGTCGTACGCGGATTCCTCGCACGCTGCCCGTGTGGGCCGGTTCACCGCTCCGGTGCGGTCACTCGGGGTGGAGTACTCGCGGCCGCAGGAGACCGGGCACCGGCCCGGCCTGCGTTCGTTGTCCGTCGGGCCGTTCACCGTGTCGACGGTCGGGTCGCACCGTGCGGGGTTCACCCTGTCGCCGTGGACCTCGCAGCAGATCGACCGTGCCGAGCACCCGTACGAGCTGCCGACGTCGGACCACCTGTACCTGTACCTCGACGCCGCGCAGCACGGGCTCGGCAGCCGGGCGTGCGGGCTCGACGTGCTGCCCGAGCACCAGCTCTGGCCGCAGGCGTTCAGTTGGAGCGTGGCGCTGGGCTAGGCGGCCCCCCGCAAAACACCGGTGTTCGCACGTTGCACACCCGCATCCCACGGCGTGCAGTGCGAACACCGGTGTTTTGCGACCAGGCCCTAGGCGCCGGCGGACAGGGCGGGCAGCGCCTCGGGGTCGCTCGCGTTCAGGAAGTCGGTCAGGCGCTCGGCCTCGCCCGGCTCCTCGATCGCCTCGGCCGCACGGCGCAGGGCGAACAGCGCCCGCAGCACGCCACGGTTGGGGCCGTGCGACCACGGCACCGGCCCGACACCGCGCCAGCCGGCCTTGCGCAGGGCATCGAGCCCGCGGTGGTACCCGACACGGGCGTACGCGTAGGACTCGAGGGTCGCGCCGCGCGCCCACGCCTCGTCGGCGAGCAGCGCCCACGCCAGGCTCGACGACGGGTAGGACACCACCACGCTGGCGACGGGGGCCTCCGCCTCGAGCGCGGCGGTCACCTCCGGCTCGGCGGGCAGCAGGGTCTCGGGGTTCGACGACGGGGTCGGCAACAGGTTCTCCGGCATGCCCCCAGCCTGTCATCCCTTGCGGGTGCCCGTGTCACGGGATTACCGTGGAGGTCACCTCGTCGTCATCGCGGGGCCGCCGGGGCGGGAGACCGACCGGCGGAACGGATGGCGGACACGGGGGCCCCCGACGGAAGCAGACGGATTGCTGTCGATCACCGGTACCGCTCAGCCCACGCGCTGACACCGTGATCGCGCGCCCCGTCGGGCGCTCCACCGCACCGCGGTGGCCTCGGTGTCGTGCGCCCAGCATCGACACCGGGAGACACCCCCATGCCCACCAGTCCGTCCGTCGTCCTGCACGACGTCACCTTCGCCTGGCCCGACGGCACCGTCGCGCTCGACCACCTCACCGCCGCCTTCGGGCGTGGCCGGACCGGCCTGGTCGGGAGGAACGGGGCCGGCAAGTCCACGCTGGTCCGGCTCGCGACCGGCCGGCTCCACCCCACGTCGGGCAGCATCGCGACGTCGGGTCCCGTCGACCACCTGCCGCAGCGCATCGCGACCGGGAGGGACGACACCGTCGCCGACCTGCTCGGCGTCCGTCCCACACTCACCGCGCTCCGGGCCGTCCTGGCCGGCGACGCCACGGCAGCACAGCTCGAGGCAGTCGGCGACGACTGGGACCTGGAGGAACGGGCCGCCGCGGTGCTCGACCGGGTCGGGCTCGACGGCGCCGACCTCGACCGGCCGGTGTCGACGCTGTCCGGCGGGCAGTCGGTGCTCGTCGCCGTCGCCGGGGTTCGGTTGCGCGCCCGGCCGATCGTGTTCCTGGACGAGCCGACGAACAACCTGGACCGCCGGGCCCGCGGGTTGCTCCTCGACCTGGTCGACGACTGGCGGGGCACCCTGGTGCTCGTCAGCCACGACCGGGAACTCCTCGAGCACGTCGACGAGACCGTGGAGCTCCGCGCCGGGGCGATGACCGTGTTCGGCGGGACGTTCAGCGCGTTCGAGGAACACCTCGCCGTGCAGCAGGCCGCCGTCGAGCGCGAGGTCCGGGTCGCCGAACAGCGGCACCGCACCGAGAAGCGGCAGCGCATCGAGGCCGAGACGAAGATCACCCGGCGTGCGAAGGCCGGCGAGAAAGCGGGCCGCTCGATGCCGAAGATCCTCGCGAACGAGCAGCGGAAGAAGGCGCAGGAGACCGCCGGCCGACTGCGCGTCGGGTACGCGGGCGACGAAGCTGCCGCCCTCGCCACCAAGCGCGAGGCCGAGCTCCGTCTGCGCGACGACGAGTCGATCCACGTCACCCTGCCCGACCCGGACGTGCCGGCCTCGCGTCGGATCGCCACCGTGACCGTCCGCGGGCGTGACGTCGTCGTGCAAGGGCCGGAACGGATCGCCGTCACCGGGGACAACGGGGTCGGCAAGTCCACCCTGCTCGAGCAGCTCGTCGGTGACCCCGCCGCCCGGGAGCACCCGCTGCCCGAGACCACGGCCCTCGCCCACGTCGACCGGATCGCGTACCTGCCGCAGCGGAAGGACAGCCTGGACGACACCGTCACGGTCCTCGACAACGTGCGCCGGGACGCCCCGCACGTGCCCGTCGCCGAGGTCCGCAACCGGCTGGCGAAGTTCCTGGTGCGCGGGGACACCGTCGACCGCCCGGCCGGGGACCTGTCCGGCGGCGAGCGCTTCCGGGTGGCGCTGGCGGCCCTGGTGCTCGCCGACCCACCACCGCAGCTGCTCGTGCTCGACGAGCCGACGAACGACCTCGACCTGACGAGCGTCGACCAGCTCGTCGACGCGCTGCGGGCCTACCGGGGAGCCCTCGTCGTGGTGAGCCACGACGAGACGTTCCTGGAACGGCTCGAGCTCGACGACCGGATCGAGCTGCGGTAGCCGATGGTCACCGTCAGCGTGTCAGCGCCGTCGGGTCGGCCGGATCGCGAGTGACTCGACGGTGCCGCGCTCGGGCAGGTCGACGACGGTGCGGACCGCGGCGGCCACGTCCTCGGGCGCCAGGTAGTAGTCGGTGTCGTAGGACTCCCCGAGCTTCGCCACGAGCTGCCGCTGCATGTCCGAGTCGGTCCGGCCCGGGTGCACGCTCGACACCCGCACGCCGTTCGCCCGCTCCTCTTCACGCAGGGCGTCGGCGAAGGCCCGCAGCGCGAACTTCGACGCCGCGTACACGCCACCGCCGGGGCCGGAGTGGAACCCGGAGCCGCTGTTGATCGGCACCACGATGCCCCGCGCCGCGCGGAGTGCCGGCAGCGCCAGCCGGGTGAGGTCGGCGACCGCGAACACGTTCGTCGCGAAGACCTGCTCCCACACCGCGCGCGGGGTGTCGGCGACGGTGGTGCCCTGCTCGACGCCCGCGGAGTGCACGAGCACGTCGAGCCGCTCCGGCAGCGCGGGGACCTCGCCCGCGCCCAGGTCACCGACGAACGGCGCCGCGCTCGGCAGCTCCTGGACGAGGGCGTCCACGGCGTCGGCGGACCGACCGCCCACGAGCACGTGGTGGGTGCGGCCGAGGTCGGCGGCGATCGCGCGGCCGATGCCGCGGGTGGCTCCGGTCACCAGGGCGACCGGACGGTTCTGGAGCTGGTCTGTCGTCACGGAGGTCAGCCTACGGAAGCCGGGCCGGGCCTCCTGTGCGGTCGCGGCGACGACGCAGGACCGTCAGCGCGACGACGGCGGCGACCACGAGACCCGCGAGCGCCGCGATGCCCCACGGCGAGCCGGCGAGCGCCGCGACGACCGCCCAGAAGACGGCGAGCCCGACGGTCGCGTACAGGAAGGCCCACGCGACGCACCCCGGCACCATCGCGATCGTGTACCGCCACCAGGCGACCCGGGCGAGCCCCGCTGCGGCGTTCATCACCGTCTGCAACCCGACCACGACGAAGCTCACCGTCACGACGGGCAGGCCCCAGCGTTCGAGCAGCGCCGAACCGCGACGGACGGCCGGCGACCGCAGCCAGCCACCCCACCGCGATCGAGATGCACCCGTCACCGCGAGCCGCGCGACCCAGTACGTGGCCTGCGCACGGCAGAACACGATCACGAAGAGCGCGAGGACGAGCCACCGGAACGGGAGCCCCTCGAGGAAGGACGGCACGCTCGCACCGTAGCGCCCCGACCCGGAGAGCGCCCGTCAGCGCTGGTCGGACGCGCGACGCTCAGTCGTTGTCGACGCCCTGGCGGATGCGGATGCCCTCGAGCACGTCCTGCGCCCGCTTCTCGTCCTGCTTCTCGATCTGGCGGGTGTCGCGCTCGGGGAGCTGGATGTCCTCCTCCGCGCGGATGCCGGCCTGCAGCTCGCGACCCCGCTCGATCTCGGCGTCGAACTCGGCACCGAAGAGCAGGGCGTTGTTCGTGATCCAGATCCACAGCAGGAACACGATGACCCCACCGAGGGAGCCGTACGTGGCGTTGTAGTTGGAGAAGTTGCCGACGTAGAACCCGAAGCCGACGCTCGCGATGATCCAGATGAGGAGCGCCAGGATCGAGCCGCCGCTGACCCACGTGAACTTCGGCTGCTTGACGTTCGGTGACCAGTAGTAGAGCACCGCGACGACGATGATCGCGATGACGAGCAGGATCGGCCACTGCACGATCGACAGGACGGTGACGGCCACGTCGCCGAGGCCGATGACGTCGCCGAAGCTGCGGGCGAGCGGAGCGCTCACCAGGACCAGCAGACCGATCACGAGCAGGACGACGGTGGTCACCGTGACCCCGAGCATGATCGGACGGAGCTTCCAGATCGGACGGCCCTCGCGGACGTTGTAGATCCGGTTCATGGCACGGCCGAACGCGCCGACGTAGCCGGAGGCCGACCAGAGCGCACCGAGGATACCGACGATGAACGTGACCGGGGCGGCGGGCGAGCGGACCAGGCCGTTCACCGGCTCCTTCAGCAGGTTCGCGACGTCACCGCCCCCGACGTTGCGGATCACCTGCAGCAGGGCGTCGATGGTCTTCGCCGGATCCGACACCAGGCCGAGGATCGACACGACCGCCAGCAGCCCGGGGAACAGCGCGAGCACCGAGTAGTACGTCAGGCTCGCCGCCAGGTCGGTGCACTGGTCGCTCGTGAACTCGCGCAGCGTCTTCTTGAGCGTGTAGACGAGCGTCGGCTTCTTGAGGTCGGTGGGGTTGTCGGGCTTCCGGGAGTCGTCCGGATCCGGCTTCTGCTCTTCGTGCGCCATGTGCCTACCCTCTCGCCTTCGCGGCCTGCTTCGACCGCTTGACCGCCTGCTTGCGGTTCTTGGTCGCCCGTCGCTGGACCGCCGCGATGCCGACCTGCTGCTTCACCCGCGCCTTGTGCGCCGGGTCACGCTCGAGGGCTTCCTCGGCGGCCTTCGCCCGCGCCTTGCGGCCTTTCCGTCCACCCTGCGCCTGCTCCTTCGCCGAGGGGGCGTCGCCGCGCGCGCCGAACGGCAGCAGCGCGGTGAACGCCGAGTTCGCGGGCGGCGCGGCGAGGTGCCCGGCCGGGCGGTTCCGCAGCGCGATGCCGAGGACGATCGCCGCGACACCGGTCAGCCCGGTGATGCCCATCGCCACCAGGGGCGTGGGGTCGCGGTGCCACCGCTGCTTCGTCTTGGCGACCGCGAGCCGCGTCCGGGCGGGCAGGTCCGCACGCCGCTTCAGCTCCGTCACGGTGTCCGTGATGCCCTCGCGGGTGCGCACGTTGGCGAGTTCGAGCTCGGGCAGACTGTCCTTGGCCATTCCCCATTTCGTACACGTCCCACCCGGGACCGTGCCCAGCAGGCCGCGTCTACCGTGCCGCACATGCTCTTCCGGGACGCCGCCGAGGGGATCCACCGCCTCGAGATCGCACACACCAACACGTACCTCGTCGAGACCGGCGACCGGTTGCTCGTCGTCGACGCGGGGTTGCCCGCCGCGTGGCCGCACCTGCAGCTCGCCGTGCACGACCTGGGCTACACCCCCGACCGGGTCGAGGGGCTCCTGCTCACGCACGGGCACTTCGACCACGTCGGCACCGCCGCACGCATGCACCGCGACTGGGGCACGCCCGTGTTCGTCCACCCGGGCGATCGGCACCTCGCCGCGCACCCGTACTCGTACCGACCGCAGACGAACCGCTTCGGGTTCGTCGCGCTCCACCCGGGTGGTCTGCGCCCCCTGGGCCGGATGCTGCTCGCCGGTGCGGTCACAGTCGACGGCATTGCGGACACCGAACCGCTGGAGAACCGCGCCGACGTGCCGGGCAATCCGTGGATCATCGAGACCCCGGGGCACACCGACGGCCACGTGGCGCTGCACTTCGCCGACCGCGACGCCGTGATCGCCGGGGACGCGCTCGTCACCTTCGACCCGTACACGGGCGGGATCGGACCGCGGATCGTCGCACCTGCGGCGACCTCCGACGTCGACACGGCGGTCGCGTCGCTCGACCGGCTCACGGACACCGAGGCGAAGCACGTGCTGCCCGGCCACGGGCCGGGCTGGTCACTCGGCGTGCGGCGGGCGGTCGCGCAGGCGCGGCGGGTGGCCGGCGCCGCCTGACGCGCGACCAGCTCGCGAGTCCACGCGCGCAGCGACACCTCACGGGCGCTCCGACGCGTGGACTGTCGGTGAGCGCGAAACGTCGCCGACGCGGTGGGCGCGACCACGGCCGGACTGGAGGCGCGGTGCGGGCCCGCCCCGCGCCTCCAGACGGTGGGTGGTTGGTCAGGACGGGACGACGACGTCCTCGGGCAGGCCGGATGCGGCCGACCGCGTGGCAGCCTCCATCAGTGCGAGGCTCCGCAGGTTGTCGCGGCCGCTCGTCTCGGGCGCCGGGCCACCTTGCACGGAGCGGGCGAACGCCTGCAGCCCGCCCTGGCGGTCGGTGTGCGCGAGCACGGGGAGCTCGACCAGCTCGGCCGCGTCGTCCTGGGTGCGACGGAGGGTGACCCGGTCGCCCTCCACGGCGTTCGGCTCGCCGTCGCGGCTCGTGAACCAGAGTTCGCCGTCCTCGCCCTCGATGCTCCACTCGCCCGCCCAGGCGGTTCGCGGGCCACGGCTCAGCCAGCTGCCGCGGTAGTTGACGACCGTGCCGCCGTCGAGCTCGATGATCATCGAGGCGACCGCTTCGTCCTGGTACTTGCTGTACGCCGGGTAGCTCGCCTTGGCGAAGACCCGCACGGCTTCCTGTCCGGTGATCATCCGGAGCAGGTCGAAGTGGTGGATCGCCATGTCGTTGATCATCGCGTGGGGGAACCGGTAGTGCGGGTACGTCGCCGCGGGCTGGTCGTTGTCCCACTGCCGGAAGTCGACGTTGATCGCGGAGACCTCGCCGACGACGTCCGCCTCGAGCATCTCCTGCACGACCCGGGGCGCCGGGTACCAGCGGTAGTTCTGGCTGACCTGCAGCACCAGGCCGAGCTGCTCGGCGCGACGGACCGCGACGACGGCCTCGGCCGTGGTGTTCGCGAACGGCTTCTCGACCAGGACGTGCTTGCCGGCCTCGAGGGCCTCGAGGGCGAGCGGCACGTGGGTGACCGCGGGTGCCGTGATGACGACGGCGTCGGCCTCGACCCCGGCGAGCGCCTCGGTGAGGGACGCGAACGCAGCGGACGCCGGGAGCCCGAGGTCGGTCCGCACGGCCTCGAGCGTCGGCGCCGACGGGTCGACGATCCCGACCACCTGCACTTCCGACACCTCGGGGATGGCGGTGCGGGCCCAGTTGCCGCCCCACCCTCCGAGACCGACGTGGATGATCCGGACGCTCATGCGTGCACTCCTTCGTGGCTGCCGTCGTGGCTGGTGTCACACCACGGTCGCCGCGGTGCGTGCGTCCAGTCTGTCAGTGCGTGAAGGCGTAGGTGATGAGTGCCATGGTGACGATGAACCCGGCCAGGTAGTTGATCCAGAGGAACCGCTTCCAGCCGGCGTTCGCGGCCTCGGCCCCCTGGTCCGTGATGTTCCACCACGGCAGCACGTTGAGCGCGTAGGGGATCACGACGACGGCGGCGATCGGCCCCGGGAAGGCCGAGAACAGCAGCGCGACCCCGGCGACCAGGTAGGCGACGAAGGCCAGGCGGACGGTGGCCCGGGCGCCGATCACGGTCGCGACGGATCCGATGCCGCCGGCCCGGTCGGCCAGGACGTCCTGCACGGCACCGAACGCGTGCGAGGCCACGCCCCACAGGAAGAACGCGATGCACACGGCGACGAGCTCGCCGGTCCAGTGCGGACCCGCCAGGGCGAGGCCGTAGACCGCCGGCGAGACGAAGTGGGTGCTCGACGTGAGCGAGTCGAGGAACGGCTTCTCCTTGAACCGCAGCCCCGGCGCCGAGTACGCGATGACCGCGAACACGCTGATCGCCAGGACGAGCCACGACCACGGGCCGTTGCCGCTCATCGCGCCGAGCACCACGAGGGCCACCAGGAACGGCACGTTCGTGACGACGACGGCCCACAGTGTCGTGCGGTGGACGCTCTTGTCGAGCAGGGCCCCCTCGACGCCGCCCTTCCGCGGGTTGCGCAGGTCGGACTCGTAGTCGAAGACGTCGTTGATGCCGTACATCGCCAGGTTGTAGGGCACCAGGAAGTACACGACGCCGACGAGGAACGCGACGAGCGAGAACCCGCCGCCGCCCTCGACGCCGACCCCGCTGCCGAGCAGGTACGCGGCGCCGAACGGGTAGGCGGTGTTCACCCAGCTGATCGGGCGCGACGACACGAACAGGGCACGCATGGTCGACGGCCTGGAGGCGGTGCTGGCGTTCACTTCGTGTCCTCCGCTGGTGCTGGGGTCGGGTCGGGCGCGGGGCGCGCGCCGGTCCGGTCGCGTCCGCCCGTCCGGTCGCGTCCGCCCGTCCGGTCGTGTCCGCCCGTCCGGTCGTTTCCGCCCGTCCGGTCGAACAGGACCCACAGGCTGGGCAGCAGCACGATGGCCGACATCGCGTAGGCGAGGTCCTCGACCGGGATCGCACCGATCTTCGCACCGCTGATGAGCGAGGGGTCGTAGGCGACGATGCGCAGGGTGACGATGACGTTGTCGAACACGATCGTCATCACCAGCAGCGCGACGCCGGCGATCACCGACGTGAGCACCGCGACCCGGCGCCCGATCGCAGGCCGTCGACCCGCCGCCCGGGCCCGGCGGGCGGCGACGATGCCGGCGACCACGGCCACGACGGCCGTGACGGCGAAGAACGGCAGGGCGAGGAGCGCGTACGCCCCGGCCCCGGTCACGAGCGCCGCCGATCGGTCGCCCGCTGCACCAGGGGCCGGACGAACCCGACCAGGTCCATCGTCGAGTAGCAGAGCAGCAGCAGGAAGAAGAGCTCCTCGAGCGGGACCTCGGGCGCCAGGAGCACCCCGGTGAGCAGGTTCTGCGGACCGATGAAGAAGATGCCGGCAGCGACACCGGCGACGTCCCACACCATGAAGAACGCGACACCGACCACCATCACGGCCGCCGCCCGCCACGGTGCCCGCCAGAAGAACAGGCGGAAGCGGGCGTCCAGCACGGTCATGCCGACCAGGGACACCACCAGGCCGGCGAGGTAGAGCCCGGGCATCAGGCGGTCTCGGTCCGGTCCCGCGGAGCCCCGAGGGGTGTCGGCAGCGGCTCGGTGCTCCGGTCGCCGTGGATGCGCTTGAGCAGGACCTCGGCGCTGATCAGGCACATCGGCAGACCGATGCCCGGGATCGTCGAGGCGCCCACGTAGTACAGGCCCTCGACCTTCTTCGACGCGTTCTTCTCGCGGAAGAACGCGCTCTGCTTCAGGGTGTGCGCCGGCCCGAGCATCGAGCCGCTCCAAGCGTTCAGGTCGTCGGCGAAGTCGCGCGGTCCGATCGTGCGACGGACCCGGATGCGGTCGCGGAGGTCGGGGACCCCGGCTCGCTCGGCCAGCACGTCGATGGCCCGGTCGGCGATCTGCTCGACCTGGTAGTCCCCGGCACCGTCGATGCCGCCCTTGCCGATCGACAGGTCGGCGGGCAGCGGCACCAGGATGAACAGGTTGCTGGTGCCGGGCGGGGAGACGGTCGGGTCGATGCCGGAGGGGGCGCAGACGTAGATCGAGGCGGGGTCCGGCACGTGCCGGTCATCGCCGAAGATCGCGCCGAAGTTCGCCTTCCAGTCCGCGGTGAACATCAGGGTGTGGTGCAGCAGGCCCGGCGTCGGACCGTCGATGCCGAGGTACACGAGCACCGCGCTCGGGCCCGGGTCGCGCTTCTTCCAGTGGTCGGCGCCGTGGGTGCGGTGCTCACGGTCGAGCAGCTGCATCTCGGTGTGCTGCAGGTCGGCGGCGCTGACCACGAGGTCGGCCGGTGCCGTGTGCTGCACGCCGTCGCGGTCGCGGTGGACGACCCCGGTGGCGACGCCGTCCTCGACGACGATCCGCTCGACCTTCGCACCGGCGATGATCTTCGCGCCCTCGGCCCGGGCGACCCGCTCGACGGCGGAGATCACCTCGGTGATGCCGCCCTTCGGGTAGAGCACGCCGTCGGCGAGGTCGAGGTGGCTCATCAGGTGGTACATGCTCGGTGCCGCGTACGGGCTCGTGCCGAGGAAGACCGCCGGGTAGCCGAGGATCTGCCAGAGCCGCCGGTCGCGCACGGCCGTCTCGGCGAAGGTGGAGAGCGGCTCGAGCAGCAGCCGCGCGAGCTTGGGCAGGCGTCGGAGCACGTCCGGCGCCGCGAGCTTCGTGAGGTCCTGGAACGTCGTGTAGAGGAACCGGCGCACGGCCATCGTGTAGGTGTCCTCGGCCGACGCCAGGTACTTGCGCATCCGCTCACCGGCACCGGGCTCGATCGACTCGAACAGCGCGATGTTGGCCTCGGCGTCGGCGCGCAGGTCGATCGGCTCGTCGTGGCCCTCGCTGTAGACGCGGTAGCCGGGGTCGAGCTTCACCAGGTCGAGCTCGGCCTCGGCAGAAGTACCGAGCAGCTGGAAGAAGTGGTCGAAGACCTCGGGCATGAGGTACCACGACGGCCCGGTGTCGAACCGGAAGCCGTCCTGTTCCCACGACCCGGCACGACCGCCGAGCTGCGTCCGCTGCTCGAGCACGGTCACCGAGAAGCCGTCGCGCGCGAGCAGCGCGGCGGCGGCGAGGCCGCTGATGCCGCCGCCGATGACGACGGCGCGTCGGGCGGGCACCTTGCGCCGGGTGGTGGTGGCGACCGCGTTCGGTCGGGAGGCGCGGGGCGGGGTCATGACGAGCCTCCCGGCCGGTGGGTGGTTGCGCGCGACCGCAGCGGTGCGCGTCCGGCGAGGACCTGCGCCGCGAGGCGCACCTTCACCGGGTTGGGGACGCGCACGCGTGTCGTCACCAGGCGGGTGGCCGGGGTGCGCGCGAGACGGTCGTTGAGTTCCTGGAACAGCGCGTGCGCGAGCCCGACCGCGTTGCGGGCGTCGGCCGGCAGGAGCCGGATCGTCCGTGCGGCGTGGTCGAGGTCGGCCTGCACGTCGGCGACCAGGCGGTCCTTCGTGGCCTCGTCGAACGAGCGGATGTCGACGCCCGGGAAGTACGAGCGACCGAGCACCTCGAAGTCGGCGTGCAGGTCGCGCAGGAAGTTCACCTTCTGGAACGCCGCACCCAGCGCGCGCGCACCGGCCACGAGCTCGGCCTGGTCGAACGTCGGGCGACCGGCGCGGTACACGAACGCACGCAGGCACATCAGCCCGACGACCTCCGCCGAGCCGTACACGTACGCGTCGAACGAGGCGTCGTCGTGCTCGGTGCGCTCGAGGTCCATGCGCATCGAGGCGAAGAACGGGGCGGTGAGCTCGGCGCCGAAGCCGGTGGTGCGGGCGGTCCGGGCGAACGCGTGGACGACAGGGTTCACCGAGAAGCCGAGCGCGATGGCCCGTTCGGTGTCGGCCTCGAGTTCGTCGAGCACCGTCCGGGCGAGCTCGCGGTCGAGTCCGGCCTCGGTCGCGGGGCCGTCGACGACCTCGTCGGCGACACGGACCAGGGCGTAGACGTTCCGGATGTGTTCGCGCGTGTCGCGGGAGAGCATCCTGCTCGCCAGCCCGAACGACGTGGAGTAGCGGTCGATGACGACACCCGAGGCAGCCTCGGCCGTGGCGTCGTAGAGCTGGAGGCGAGCCGGACGGGATCCGGTCGCCGTGGTGGTGCTGTGGGTCACCGGGCGCGCTCCACGAGTTCGGTCACGAGGGCCTCCAGGCGGTCGGCGAGGTCGTACGGCAGCCGGGCGAGCTCGGCCCGGGCGAGTGCGGTGTGCTCCGCCACCCGCGCTTCGGCGGCGGCACGGGCACCGCAGGACACCAGGGTCGCACGGACCTCGTCGGCGCGGGCCTCGGTGAGGTCCGGGTCGCCGAGGTACGGCTCGAGGTCGGGCCAGCAATCGGTGGTCGCGGCGTAGGCGATGAGCATGGTGCGCTTGCCCTCGCGCAGGTCCCCGAGGACGGTCTTGCCGGTCATGGTCTCGTCGCCGAACACCCCGAGCAGGTCGTCGACGATCTGGTAGGCGATGCCGATCTCGCGGCCGAAGGCGCCGAGGGCCGTGACGACTTCCTCGTCGGCGCCGGCCAGCACGGCACCGGACTGCAGCGGCGCCTCGAACGAGTACACGCTCGTCTTCGCTCGCTCCATCGCCAGGACCTCGTCGACCGTCGGCATCACACCGAGGGCCAGGTCGACGTCGGTCATCTCACCGGCGGCGCTGGCGAACACGGCCTCGTCGAGCAGTTCGAGCAGTCGCTCGCGGCGGGTGCCGTCGACGCCCGCGGCCTCGATGAACCGGGGCGCACCGGCGAGCGCGAGGTCACCGGCGATGACGGCGGCGCTCATCCCCCGGTGTTCGGCGGTCGGCAGCGGGAGTCCGCCGGTGGTGCCCGTGTCGCGGAAGGACCCGGCGACGTTCGGCTGACCACGGCGCGACCAGTCACGGTCGATGACGTCGTCGTGCACCACGAGTGCGGTGTGCAGCAGTTCGTAGGCGGCAGCGACGTGGGCGCCGGCGTGCGCGTCGGTGCCGCCCATGCCGGCGTACGCCGTGAGGACCATGCGGGGGCGGAAGCGCTTGCCGCCCATGCTCGCCTTGCGGAGCACACGCCACAGTTCTTCCGACGGGCGGCCGTACCGAGCGGCGCGTGCCGACGACACGGTGAAGAAGCGCTCGAGGCAGTCGTCGACGAGCGCGAGGTCGATGTGCGGCACGGTGGTCGCTTCCTCGCTCATTGGCCTAACCTATCGACACAGATGAACGCTTTCCCTGAATCCGTGGTGCTCCTGGCCGACGACCGTACCCCGATCGGCACGGCTGACAAGTTCACGGTCCACACCGCCCACACGCCCCTGCACCTGGCGTTCTCCTGCCACGTCCGGAACACCGACGGCGACGTCCTGGTGACCCGACGAGCACTGTCGAAGAAGACCTGGCCGGGGGTGTGGACGAACACCTTCTGCGGCCACCCCGGGCCGGACGAGTCCTTCGAGGACGCCATCGCCCGTCGGGCCTCCCGCGAGCTCGGCATCACCGTGCGCGACGTCGAGGTCGTGCTGCCGGAGTTCCGGTACCGCGCGGTCGACGCCTCGGGCATCGTGGAGAACGAGGTCTGCCCCGTCTTCCGTGCCGTGACCGACGACACCCCGGCGCCCGCCGACGACGAGGTCGCCGAGTGGGCATGGGTGTCCGAGGACTCTCTCAGGCAGGCCGTCGCCGGCGCGCCGTTCGCCTGGAGCCCGTGGCTCGGGTGGCAGCTCGCCGAACTCGAGACCGCCGGGCTGCACGTCACCCGCTGACGTTCCTGCGCCTGGCGGAGCGCCGGTGCCCACGGGACGGACTTCGACCACGTGCCCGAGCTGCACTGGCCACTCCGGGTACCCGGTCGCGATCCTCGGCATGCTCCTGTTGACGGGCGTGCTCTGGTCGATCTTCCGCAAGCGCGACGGGCTCTGAGCGGACGGCGGATCGATGCACAGGTGGCGTCGATCCGCCGGACGTGCATAATGATCTGGCTCAGGATGTGAACGTGCACATCGATGTCCACGACACCCGAGCGGAAACGAGCAAGCAATGGCGTCATCGCGGACACAGCAACCGCGTTCGCCCAGCATCCGTGACGTCGCACGGATCGCGGGCGTCTCGCACCAGACCGTCTCGCGGGTGCTGAACAACTCGGACGCCATCCGGGCGGAGACGCGCGACAAGGTCCTGGCGGCCATGGAGCAGCTGCAGTACCGGCCGAACCGGGCCGCACGCGCCCTGGTCACGAGCCGGACCCACACGATCGGCGTCCTGACGGCACGCCGCGCCCACTACGGTCCCGCTGTCGCGCTGCAGGCGATCGAGGACGCCGCGATGCTCCGCGGCTACTCGGTCACGACGGCGAACATCGCCGAGGCGACCGACACCGCCGTGCGGGAGGGACTCGGGCACCTGCTCGACCTCGACGTCGAGGGCATCGTCGTCATCGCGCCCCAGCAGCGTGTCTTCGACCTGATCGCCGAACTCGGCATCCGCACCCCCTACGTCACGATGCGCGCCAGTGTCGGCGAGGACCCGACGGCCCTGTGGGTGGACCAGATGGAGGGTGCACGACTCGCGACCGCGCACCTGCTCGACCTCGGTCACGAGTACGTCCGGCACATCGCCGGGCCTCAGGACTGGATCGAGGCCGACGCCCGCATGCAGGGCTTCCTGCGGGAGATGTCCGACCGCGACAAGGCCGTCTCTCCGCCGATCCTGGGCGACTGGACCGCCGACTTCGGCTACCACGCCGGCCGCGAGCTGCTGCGGTGGCGGGACTGCACCGCGATCTTCTGCTCGAACGACCAGATGGCGCTCGGCGTGATGCACGCGGCGCGCTCGTACGGACTCGACGTGCCGGGTGACCTGTCGGTGGTCGGGTACGACGACATCCCCGAGGCGAAGCACTTCTGGCCGCCGCTCACCACGGTGCAGGTCGACTTCGCCGAACTCGGTCGTCGCTGCGTCGACCTGCTGCTGCCGAGTGAGGGCGAACTGCTCCGCCCGATCGACATCGTCCCGCAGCTGGTCGTGCGCGCCTCCACGAGCGCGCCCCGCACGCGCTGACGCACCTCGGGCTCGGGCCTGCCGCCCGCGAGCCCGCCGGAGTACCTGCCATGAACGGGCGTACCTGCCACGAACTTCCGACCAGGTACGCCCGATCCCACCAGGTATGCCCGGAACCACCAGGTATGCCCGGAACCACCCGGTGCCACCGGGGTACCTGCCAGGAACGGGCGTACCTGCCACGAACTTCCGACCCGGTACGCCCGAATCCACCCGGTACGCCCGAACGCGCCCGGCACGCACCGGCCCGCGAGCACCGGACGCGACCGCAGGGCGGGCGGGAGGCCCGTGGCGACGCCGCCACGGGCCTCCCGTCCGAAGGTGCGGATCCGCGCAACGAAACGGCCGCTCCCGAGCGCCCTGGCCCCAACCCGGGGGACGTTCCCTCCGGATCACGCAGCCCGTTACGAAAACGCGACCAAACCGAATTGACAGCCGCACCGAGGCTGTGCGTAAATTGCCTCCGTCCAGCCGATGTGACCGTTCACATGAGCGTCACACCGAGCCGGATCCGGACGCGACAACGAAGTCCACACAGGCCCCCTGTGCTTTCGCTGCCGCAGCAGAACCACCCGAACACACTGCCGCACCGAAGCGGCAGAAGGAGATGCACTGTGGCGTCAACCCCGATCGACACCGGCCTCGAGACCCGGTCGATCACCGCACCCGAGACGATCCTCGAGATGCGCTCGATCACCAAGGAGTTCCCTGGTGTGAAGGCGCTGTCCGACGTCTCGCTCAGCGTCCGTGCCGGCGAGATCCACGCGATCTGCGGCGAGAACGGCGCCGGCAAGTCGACCCTGATGAAGGTCCTGTCGGGCGTCTACCCCTACGGCACCTACGAGGGCGAGATCGTCTACGAGGGCGAGGAAGTCCGCTTCTCGAACATCAAGCAGTCCGAGCAGGCCGGCATCGTCATCATCCACCAGGAGCTGGCGCTCGTCCCGGAGCTCTCGATCACCGAGAACCTGTTCCTGGGCAACGAGCCGAGCCGCGGTGGCGTCATCAACTGGACCGCCGCGCAGCTCCGTGCGCAGGACCTGCTCGCCCGCGTCGGCCTGGCCGACGACCCGGACACGCAGATCAAGAACATCGGTGTCGGCAAGCAGCAGCTCGTCGAGATCGCGAAGGCCCTGCACAAGGACGTCAAGCTCCTGATCCTCGACGAGCCGACCGCCGCGCTCAACGAGAACGACTCGCAGCACCTGCTCGACCTGATCGTCGGGCTGAAGGCCAAGGGCATCGCGAGCATCATCATCAGCCACAAGCTCAACGAGATCGAGCAGATCGCTGACGAGATCACGATCATCCGCGACGGCAAGACCATCGAGACGCTCAACGTCAAGGCGGACGGCGTCAACGAGGACCGCATCATCCGCGGCATGGTCGGCCGCTCGCTCGAGTCGCGCTTCCCCGACCGCACCCCGAAGATCGGCGAGACCTTCTTCGAGGTCCGCAACTGGACCGTGCAGCACCCGATCGACCCGTCGCGTCTGGTCTGCAAGGCGTCGAACTTCCACGTCCGCAAGGGCGAGATCGTCGGATTCGCCGGTCTGATGGGCGCCGGCCGCACCGAGCTCGCGATGAGCCTGTTCGGTCGCTCCTACGGCACCTGGCTCGACGGCCAGATCATCAAGGACGGCCGCGAGATCAAGGTCACCAACGTCCAGCAGGCGATCGAGAACGGCCTCGGCTACGTCTCCGAGGACCGCAAGGCGCTCGGCCTGAACCTGCTCGACACCGTGAAGCGCTCGACGGTCGCCGCCGACCTGAAGAAGATCTCGAAGGCCGGTGTCGTCGACTCGCTCGAGGAGTACTCGGTCGCCGAGAAGTACCGCAAGATGCTCCGCACGAAGGTGCCGAGCGTCGAGGACAACGTCGGCAAGCTCTCCGGCGGAAACCAGCAGAAGGTCGTCCTGTCCAAGTGGATGTTCACCGACCCGGACATCCTGATCCTCGACGAGCCCACCCGCGGCATCGACGTGGGTGCCAAGTTCGAGATCTACGGGATCATCCAGCAGCTCGCGGCCGAGGGGAAGGGCATCATCCTCATCTCGTCCGAGCTCCCCGAACTCCTCGGTCTCTCCGACCGGATCTACACCATCTTCGAGGGCCAGATCACCGCTGACCTCCCGGCCGACCAGGCCGATCCCGAATCGCTCATGCGCAGCATGACCTCCGCGCGGAAGGGCGCCACCGCCTCATGAACAACCTGAAACTGCTCTTCGGCAAGGGCAACAGCATCGGCCAGTACGGCATGATCATCGCCCTCATCGTGCTGCTGATCTTCTTCTCGATCACGACGAACGGGCTCATCCTCGAGCCGACCAACGTCATCAACCTGTTCCTGCAGTACTCCTACATCCTGATCCTGGCGCTCGGCATGGTCATGGTCATCATCGCGGGGCACATCGACCTGTCGGTCGGTTCGGTCGCAGCGGTCGTCGGCATCGTCGTGGCGCAGTCCATGGCCGTGTGGGACTTCCCGGTGTGGGCCGCGATCATCCTGGGCCTCGCCTGCGGTGCCGCGATCGGTGCCTGGCAGGGCTTCTGGGTGGCGTTCGTGAAGGTCCCGGCCTTCATCGTGACGCTCGCCGGTCAGCTCATCTTCCGCGGTGTGAACCAGATCATCGGCAACTCGACGTCCGTCCCCGTGCCGAACGACTTCACCCCGATCGGTGCCGGCTTCCTCGGTGACTTCGGCCCCGACTTCGGCTTCAGCAACGGCACCCTGCTCATCGGTCTCGTCACGATCCTCGCGCTCATCATCATCGAGGCCCGTGGTCGTGCCCGCCGCAAGAAGATGCAGGCCGAGGTCCCGCCGCTGTGGGTCTCGATCGTCCGCACCGGCATCCTGGTCGCCGTCACCCTCGTCGCCACGTACCTGTTCGCCGCCGGCCCGGCCGGCACCTCGGTCCCGATCGTCGCGATCATCCTCGGTGTCCTGACCATCGTCTACGGCTTCGTCACGAAGAACACGATCTTCGGTCGCCAGGTCTACGCCGTCGGTGGCAACGCCAACGCCGCGGTCCTCTCCGGGGTCTCCGCGAAGAAGGTCAACTTCTTCGTCATGATGAACATGTCGGTCCTCGCCGCGATCGCCGGCATGGTGTTCGTCGCCTACTCCGGCGCCTCGGGCCCCGCGGACGGCACCGGCTGGGAGCTCGACGCGATCGCCGCCGTGTTCGTCGGTGGTGCAGCGGTCGCCGGTGGTGTCGGCACGATCTCCGGCTCGATCATCGGTGGTCTCGTGATGGCGCTGCTGTCGAACGGCCTGCAGCTGATGGGCCTCGAGTCCAACCAGGTGCAGATCATCCGCGGTCTGGTCCTGCTCGTCGCAGTCGCCTTCGACGTCTACTCGAAGTCGCAGGGTCGTCCGTCCCTCATCGGCGGCATGATGCGGCAGTTCCAGCGGAAGGACACCGAGGAGAACACGGTGTCCGCCCAGCAGCCGCGGTCCATCGAGGACCAGCCGGACAAGATCACCCTCCCCTAGTCCCAACTCCCCACACCGGGGCCCCGGCCCCACACCTCCTCAACGAAGAGAAAGCACTCACATGCGCAAGAAGATCGTCGCCGGCCTCAGCCTGGCGCTCATCGCGGGCCTCGCCCTCAGCGGTTGCTCGGCCCGCGGCTCGTCCGACGACGCCGGCAGCACCAGCACCATCAAGAAGGGCGACCTCATCGGCGTCGCCCTGCCGGCCAAGACCTCGCAGAACTGGGTCCTCGCGGGTGCCGCGTTCAAGAAGTCGATCGAGGACGCCGGCTTCAAGGCCGACATCCAGTACGCCAACGCCGGCAACCCGGTCCCGGACCAGCAGTCGCAGATCTCGGGCATGATCACCAAGGGCGCCAAGGCCGTCATCATCGGTGCCGCCGACGGTTCGCAGCTGACCGCGCAGGTCAAGTCCGCCAAGGACCGCGGCGCCGTCGTCATCGCCTGGGACCGCAACATCCTGAACACGAAGAACGTCGACTACTACGTGGCGTTCAACAACTTCAAGGTCGGCCAGCTCCAGGCCGAGGCGCTGCTCCAGGGCCTCGAGGAGAAGAAGGGCGACAAGCCGTACAACGTCGAGCTCTTCGCCGGTTCGCCGGACGACGCCAACGCCACCGTGTTCTTCAACGGTGCGATGGACGTCCTCCAGCCGAAGATCGACGACGGCACCATCAAGGTCGTCTCCGGTCAGACCACGTTCCAGAAGGCCGTCACGCAGGGCTGGCTCGCGCAGAAGGCCCAGTCGCGCATGACCGACCTGCTCGCGCAGTACTACACGGGTGACACCGAGCTCGACGGCGTCCTGTCGCCGAACGACACCCTCGCCCGTGCGATCCTCACCGCGACCAAGGCCGCCGGCAAGGAGAACCCCGTCGTGACCGGGCAGGACTCGGAGACCGCGTCGATCCCGCTCATCATGCAGGGCACGCAGTACTCGACGATCTTCAAGGACACCACGAAGGAAGCCCAGGCTGCCGTCGACCTCGTCTCCACCCTGTCGAAGGGCGACAAGCCCGAGACCAAGATGGACAAGACGAACAACTACAACGGCGTGAAGACGGTCCCCGCGATCGAGCTCGCACCGGTCCTCGTCACCAAGGACAACGCCGTCGATGCCTACAAGGGCAACGACACCCTCGAGGAGCTCGCCAAGAAGGGCTGATCTCCCCAGCACCACGGACGGCCCCGTCTCGCCTCGGCGAGACGGGGCCGTCCTGCGTCGTCCGGTGGCCGGCCCCGGGCGGACGGGAGGCGCGGTGCACGTGGCGATCCGTGCCTCCCGTCCGACGCGTGGTCCGGCCAGTTCGCGCGATCGCGCCCGGTCCGCCGGAGCCGGTGGTCAGGGGTGGGCTGCGCGCAGCCGCCGAGCCGCGGCGGCGAGGTGCGGGACGTCGGTCCGTGCCGTCCCGAACACCAGCGCGCGGGTCGTGTCGAAGTAGCGGCGGGTGAGCCGCTCCCCCAGGTCGGACACCCGCGACCACGGGATGCTGGGTTCGACCGCGGTCACCGCCGCGGGGAGCACGCGGACGGCCTCGCCGATCTCGACCAGGCGCATCCGGACCGCGTCGTGCACCAGGTCCTCGGGCAGTCGGTCGTCGTCGACGTAGCGCCGGATCGCCTCGCAGGCGTCGATGACGTCGTCGAGGCGGTCCCGGACGTCGCGACCGGCGACCGGGATCACAGGGGCACCGCTGTCCGGACGACGGCGTCGCTCATGCCGGCCGCGTCGACCACGTCCACCCGCACCTCGAGCAGCCGCTCGGCGGCGTCCTGGATCCGCATCAACGCGAAGATGCCGAGCCCCGGGTCGACGTCGATCATCAGGTCGACGTCGCTGCCCGGACCGTCCTCGCCCCGGGCGACGCTGCCGAAGAGGCGGGGGTTCCGCCCACCGAACCGTTCGACGATCGCGACGAGGTCCTGCCGGTGGCCCGCGACGCGGTCACGGAGCGGCGGCGGCTCCTGCACCGGCTGCAGGTCGATCGTGGTCGTGAAGCCCGCGGCGCGGAGCATGCGCTGCAGCGCGGCGAGGGAGGGCTCCCGCCGACCGTTCTCGTAGGTGCTGATGACGCTCTGCGTCACACCCGCACGCCGGGCGAGCTGGACCTGGGTCAGTTCGGCACGTTCGCGGGCGTCGCGGATGAGCAGTGCTGCCGACAGTGGCGGAGCGGACCGTGGGAGATCAGCGGACATGCTGCAACGATACACAGCATGCAACATTTCGTCCGCGCCGGAGCGGCGCAGGCTCAGTGGCGCCCGGAGACGTCCGCGCGGTGGAAGTTCTGGGCCGAGCGGGACGCGGTCGGTCCACGCTGCCCCTGGTAGCGCGACTGGTACTCGGCCGAGCCGTAGGGCTTCTCGGCCGGGCTCGACAGCTGGAAGAAGCAGAGCTGGCCGATCTTCATCCCCGGCCAGAGCTTGATCGGCAGGGTCGCGACGTTCGACAGCTCGAGGGTCACGTGCCCCGAGAACCCCGGGTCGATGAACCCGGCGGTCGAGTGCGTCAGCAGCCCGAGGCGACCGAGCGAGCTCTTGCCCTCGAGTCGCGCGGCGATGTCGTCGGGCAGCGTCACGACCTCGAACGTGGAGCCGAGGACGAACTCGCCCGGGTGCAGCACGAACGCCTCGTCCGGGTCGGTCTCGACCAGGCGGGTCAGGTCGGGCTGGTCCACCGCCGGGTCGATGTGCGGGTACTTGTGGTTGTCGAACAGCCGGAAGAACTTGTCGAGCCGGACGTCGATGCTCGACGGCTGCACGAGCGAGGCGTCGTACGGGTCGAGGCCGATCCGGCCTTCGGCGAGCTGGGCGGTGATGTCGCGGTCGGAGAGCAGCACGCACGAAGCCTAGCGGCAGCCGTCGCGACGCCGGTATGCTGCCAGGCTGCCCACCACCCGGGCGGGCGGCGTTCGGAGCAGCCATGACCACGTACACCGTCGACGAGATCACGGTCCCCGCCACCATGGATGACGACCCCGTGACGGTGGCGACCTTCGCCGCGTGGCTCGCCGTGTCCGACGGGGCCGAGGCCGCCGTGCACGGGCTGCGCGAGCTCGCTTGGACCCCGGAGGAGTACCTGCCGCTGTGCCGCGAGCCGGGTGCCCCGAGCCGGCTCGTCGTCGCGCGGGACGAGCACGGCACCGTGGTGGGTGCGGGCTCCTACGACACCAAGCAGGAGCCGGGCACCACGAACTGCTGGATGTCGGTCGGCGTCGCCCCCGAGCACCAGCGCCGTGGCGTCGGGACGCTGCTCGCCGACCACCTCGAGGCGATGGCCCGTGCGGACGGCCGGACGCAGTGGAAGACCTACGCCGTCTCACGGCAGGTCGGCCCCGCCTCGGGACCCGGGTACGTGCAGGCCCCGACGGGGTTCGGCGCAGTCCCCGAGGACGAGGCCGGGGTGCGCTTCCTGACCGCTCGCGGCTGGCACTTCGGCCAGGTGAACCGGATCAGCCGGCTCCCGCTGCCCGCCGACGCGTCCGTGGTGGGCGGCCTGCACGACCGGGCGTCCGCCGCCGCTGGTCACCAGTACCGCGTGCACGCCTGGACCGGGCGTACCCCGGAACAGTGGCTGGACGGCATCGCGCTGCTCGAGACCCGGATGAGCACCGACGCACCCGCCGGGGACATGGAGGAGCCCGAGGACGTCTGGACCGCCGAACGCCTCCGGGAGCACGAGGACGAACTCGCCACGGCCCCGCGCGCCCTGCTGACCGTGGCCGTCGAGCACGTGCCCAGCACCGCCCTGGCCGGTTTCACGCAGCTGTCGGTGCCGAACGACCCCGCTCGTCCGGCACAGCAGTGGGACACCCTGGTGCTGCGCGAACACCGTGGGCACCGGCTCGGCTGGCTGCTCAAGGTCGTCGGGATCCAGGAGCTCGAGCGACGGTTCCCGGGGCGCCCCTCGATCATCACGTTCAACGCGGAGGAGAACCGCCACATGCTCGACGTGAACGAGGCCGTCGGGTTCGTCGGCGTCGGCTGCGAGGGCATCTGGGAACGGCGGGTCTGAGCGCGCATCCGAGGGGCCGGTTGCCAGCCGACGCGCCTACCATTGGACGGTCATGACCGTCACGTCACCCGAAACCCAGCCCACCGGGTCAGCGCCGGACGCCGCCCCCACCACCGGGCGCTCGTCCACGGTCGCGACGGTCCTCGTCATCGCGATCCCGCTCGCCGTCGCGTGCTCGATCCTCGGGCTGACGATCACCGGTGCCTTCAGCGCCAGTCAGCAGCTGGTGTCCGCCGGCGAGGTCGTCGAGTACGGCCTGCCGATCGCCCGCGTCGTGCACGACACGATGGCGGCACTCACCGTCGGGCTCCTCATCGTCGCGGCCTTCGCGCTGCCCGCGCAGAAGAAGGACCACGGCGCCCTGTCGAGCGTGCAGCACCGGGCCACCCGGTGGGCCGCAGCGACCGGTGCCGTCTGGTTCCTGGCGGCCGCGGTGAGCATCGTGCTGACCGGCGCGAACA
This sequence comes from Curtobacterium aurantiacum, assembly GCF_018598555.1. Lineage (GTDB taxonomy): Bacteria > Actinomycetota > Actinomycetes > Actinomycetales > Microbacteriaceae > Curtobacterium > Curtobacterium aurantiacum. Next base: position 65,077 of record NZ_JAHEWN010000002.1, on the reverse strand, counting down.
CCCTGGGCGTCCCGCTCACCAGCCCGGTGTTCGCGCGCAACTTCATGCTCTTCGCGTTCCAGGTCGAGATCGGCCAGGCCCTCGTCGTGTCCGCCGTCGCGATCCTGGTCGCCACGGTGATCGCCGCCTTCGCCACCCGGGTCACGTCCCTGGCGTTCGCCACCGTGATCGGCCTGTTCGCCCTGCTCCCGCTGGCGTTGTCCGGCCACGCTGCCGGGTCGCTCGAGCACGCGAACGCGGTGAACTCGCTCGCGATCCACCTGGTCGGGGTGTGCGTGTGGGCCGGCGGCCTGGTCGCCGTGGTCCTGCTCCGCACCCGTACCAAGGGTGCGACCGGCCGCGTGATCGCCCGGTACTCGACGCTCGCCGGCTGGTCGTTCGGGGCCGTGGCGTTCTCCGGCATCGTCAACGCGTCGCTGCGTCTGACCGGCCCGCTCGACCTGTTCACGACGACGTACGGCTGGCTCATCACCGTCAAGGCGCTCATCCTCGTGCTTCTGGGCATCGCCGGTGTCGTGCAGCGTCGGAAGCTCGTGCCCGGGCTGCTCCGCGCGCCGCTCGACCGCCGCCTGTTCACCCGGTTCGCCCTGGCCGAGATCGTGTTCATGGCAGTGGCCATCGGTGTCTCGGTCGCCGTGTCCCGCTCGCAGCCGCCGATCCCGCAGACCCCCGCGACGGGCGAGGACACCCGCTCCGGCCTGATCGGGTTCCCGTTCCCGCCGGCACAGACCACGCAGACCTACCTGACCCAGTGGCACATCGACTGGGTGTGGCTCGGCCTGGCCGTCGTCGGGGCCGTCTGGTACCTGCTGGCGGTGCGCAAGCTCAGGAAGCGCGGCGACGCCTGGCCCGTCGGTCGCACCATCGCCTGGCTGATCGGCTGCGCCCTGTTCATCTGGACCACGTCGGCCGGTCCTGCCGTGTACGGCATGATCCACTTCTCGTCGCACATGCTCCAGCACATGCTGCTGATGATGTTCGTCCCGCTGCCGCTCGTGCTCGGCGGCCCGGTGCTGCTCGCGCTCCGCACCCTGCCCGTCCGCAACGACGGCTCACGCGGAGCCCGCGAGTGGCTCATGCTCTTCGTGCACTCCCGCTGGATGCAGTTCCTCGGCAAGCCGGCCGTCGCGGGGATCATCTTCGCCGGGTCCCTCGTGGTGTTCTACTTCACGCCGGCGTACCAGGCCGCGATGCAGTCGCACGAGTGGCACGTCGCGATGATCATCCACTTCGTCCTGAGCGGGTACCTGTTCTTCTGGGTCTTCGTCGGGGTCGACCCGGGCCCGCAGCGTCCGCCGTACCCGATGCTCATCATCACCCTGCTGGCCACCCTGGCGTTCCACGCGTTCTTCGGCGTCGCGGTCATGACGTCGCAGTCGGTGTTCGCGGTCGACTGGTTCCACGCTCTCGGGCAGACGAACGACGCCGCGCTGCTCGACGACCAGCACACCGGTGGCGGCATCGCCTGGGGTGCATCCGAGCTGCCGATGGTGTTCGTGGCGCTGCTCGTCGTGCGGAACTGGATGCGTTCGGACAAGCGCGACGCGAAGCGCCTGGACCGCAAGGCCGAGCGCGACGGCGACGCCGACCTCAAGGCGTACAACGAGCGCCTCGCAGCGATGAGCAAGCGGGACTGAGCCGCGCCCGGCAAGCGGGACTGAGCCGCACCGGGCCCGGGGTGAGTGCGGCCGCGCTCAGTCCCCGTGGACGATGCAGACCGCGTCGAGGTCCATCGCGGCCTCGAGCGCGGCCGAGATCCCGGACTCGCCGTCCGGGCCGGCGGGGATGACGGTGTCGACCCACCACAGCGGCGTCGCCAGGGTCGGGGCGTCCGGGAGGATCCGCTCGACCTCGTCGAAGGAGTCCACCCGGCGCACGCCGAGCACGGTGATCACGGGGTGCGTGGCGTCACGGCAGACCTGCATCATCGGACCGTCGTCGAGTGCCCGGACTCCCCAGGTCTCGTCGTGCAGCAGGAGCGCCTCGGCGACGTCGCGCGCCTCCACCGGCTGCCGGCAGAGGATGGTGACGTCACGCGGCACCGTGGCCGCCCACCATCCGGTCGTCACGGACGTGGCCGTCGAGCGTGCCCTCGTCGTGGGCGGGGTCGAGCGGCGCGCCGCCGACCAGCTGCAGGAAGCGGTCCTCGTCGATGCGGTCGAGGAACGCCTCGAGCGCTTCCCAACCGTCCTCGAAGCGGACGATCATCCCGCCGTCGGCGTCGGCGTCGGAACCCGGGCGGGTCGACGGGCCGGTGCCGGCTGCGAACCTTGCGGTCGTGGTGCGCGGCGGAGGCCAGACGCCGTCGCGGTCCAGGAAGCCGGCGGCCTCGGGTCCGATGACGACGGCGAGCGGTGACGGTTCGCCGTGCGAGACGGCCCGCACCAGGTGGTCGGCGTCGCCGCGGCGCTGCATGACGACGCCGAAGACGGGGACGACCTGGTCGGCGACCCGCTGCACCGCGTCGAACATGCGGTTGGCCAGGCCCGGATCGGTGTTCTCCTCGGGCACGGTGAGCACGGCGGACATGGTCTCGACGACCACTCCGCCCACCAGGTGCGCGGTCATCGTCGCGGAGAAGCCCTCGCCGACGGCGTACGAGGTCGAGATGCCGGGCGCCTCGTGCTTCGCGTACTGCGTGACGACCCAGCGGTCCCACGGCACGGTGAGTGGTTCTGCGGTACCCCACCGGGTCGGGCAGGTGCCGACGGTGTGGCACAGCGCCTCGATGGCGGACCCCATGTCGACCGCGCGGCCCGGGTGGTGGCGGAGGGTCAGGTCGATGCTGATCTGACGCACCGAGTCGGCCGAGACCGGGTGCTCGGGCGACGGCGTGCCCACGAGCTCGGGGCCGCGGTGCACGAAGTCCTCGATGCCCGATGCGGCGACGCCCGTCCGGCCGTCCCGCAGCGTGCCGTCGAAGTCGGAGACGGCCCACGCGGCACCGTACGCACCGAGTGCGTGCCGGAGCGCCGGGGTGATCGCCGCCGAACGTCCGGTGCGGAGCACGACCGTCCGTCCGGCGTCCGCCGACCGGCGGAGCAGCGAGGCGAGCGCGTCGGTCAGCCACACGACGGGCGAGGCCGACTCGACCACGATGGCGGGGCCGACCACGTCGTCGATGAGGGGATGCCTGACCATCCGGGGCCTCCTCGGGTTCGGGGCTGGAACTCCCTGGACGGTACACACGGGTACGACACCTGTCCGTCAGGCTCGCACCCTCACAGCGGAGACTCGGGAGGCGCGACACACGCCCGGCAGGAGGCGTACGGTGCACGTTCGGCTGGCTTCCAGGCGAGAATCCGCTAGGCTTGCCGAGTCCCGTTCACCGGGGCGCGCGAGTGTAGTTCAATGGTAGAACTCCAGCTTCCCAAGCTGGTAGCGCGGGTTCGATTCCCGTCACTCGCTCCGTCGGACGTACGCTCGCCGCATGTCCTCCTCTCCCGGTTCCCCCGAACACGTCGCACCCGTGGTCGTCATCGGTGCCGGGGTCGTCGGCGCTGCGACCGCGTTCGCCCTCACCGCCCGCGGCGAGCGCGTCCTGCTTCTGGAACAGCACGCCCGCGGACACCACCTCGGCTCCTCGCACGGTGCGACCCGGATCTTCCGGCAGGGCTACGCCGACGCGGAGTACGTCGCCCTGACCACCCGGGCGCTGGAACTGTGGGAAGCGCTCGAGGCCGCTGCCGGCGAGGAGCTCATCGTCCGCACGGGGGCCGTCGACCACGGTCGGCCCGAGGTCGTCGACGCGATCGCCGCGGCCCTCACCGACGCGGACATCCCGCACGAGGTGCTGACCCCGGACGACGCAGCGGCGCGCTGGCCCGGCATCGCGTTCGAGGGGCGCGTGCTGACCCATGCCTCCGCCGGACGCATCCGCGCCGATCGGGCGATCGAGGTCTTCCTGACGCTGGCCGAGCGGACCGGTCTCGCCGACCTGCGGTTCGACACCGGGGTCGCCGGGCTCGAGGACCACGGTGACGACGTCACCGTGGTCCTGTCCGACGGCACCGCCATCCGCACCGCGTCCGCGGTGGCCGCCGTGGGGTCGTGGGCCCCCGTGCTGGTCGGCGGGCTGCTCGCCGGACGCGGGGCGGACCTCCCGGCCATCCGCGTCACCCAGGAGCAGCCCGCCCACTTCCCCAGCCACCTGCCGGACGAGGCCTGGCCGAGCTTCGTGCACTGGGCCGACGGTGACGACGTGTACGGGCTGCTGACGCCCGGCGAGGGTGTCAAGGTCGGGTTCCACGGCACCGGTCCCGTCGTCGAACCGGACAACCGGGACTTCGCACCCGTGCCGACCGAGGCCGAGCGGCTGCAGGCGTACGTCGCGCGGTACGTGCCGGGGGTCGACGCGACCCGGCCGACGTTCATCAGCTGCCTGTACGACAACTCCCCCGACGAGGACTTCGTGATGGACCGGGTGGGGCCGCTCACCGTGGCGACCGGGTTCTCCGGGCACGGCTTCAAGTTCGCGCCGTTGCTCGGGGAGATGCTCGCGGACCTCGCGACGGGTGGGGCGCCGCACCCGCGCTTCGCCCTGCCGGCGGCGGTGCCCGCGCACTGACGCCAGCGCGGGGTCGTTCGCGAGACGCCGGCGTGTTCGTTGGACGCCGCCATGTCGTCGAGACGCCGCCGGATCCGGAGGCGTCTCGCGGACAACGCGGCGTCCTGCGCACACGCCGGCGTCTCGCAAACGCGCACACGCCGGCGTCTCGTAACGGGCCACTACGGTGGGAGCCGTGCGCATCATCGTGGCTCCGGACTCGTTCAAGGGCACCGCGACCGCGGCGTCGATCGCTGCGGCCGTCCGCGACGGCTGGCTGACCGAACGCCCCGATGACGACGTGGTGCTCGTCCCGATGGCCGACGGCGGCGAGGGCACGCTCGACGCCTTCGAGACCGCCGTCCCCGGAGCCGTCCGGGCCCCCGTCACCGTGACCGGGCCGGGCGGCACGCCGGTCGACACCCACTGGCTGCGGCTGCCCGACGGTCGCGCGGTGGTGGAGCTCGCGGCGACGAGCGGCCTCCCCCTGCTCGACGCACCGATGCCGGACACGGCGACGAGCCGTGGGTTCGGCGAGGCGGTCGCCGCCGCGCTCGACGCCGGTGCCACGGGGCTCGTGCTCGGCATCGGGGGCAGCGCGTCCACCGACGGCGGGCGTCCGGTGCTCGAGGCGCTCGGCCTCGACAGCGAAGGCGCCGGCGGCCTCCGCGCACTCCCCCCGCTCGGCGTCACCGTGCTCACCGACGTCACCTCGCCGTTGCTCGGCCCGACCGGTGCCGCCGCCGTCTTCGGCCCGCAGAAGGGCATCACGCCCGACCGTGTGGCGTCCTTCGACGAGCGGCTCGCCACCTGGGCCGCACGCTTCCCCCACATCGACCCGAGCACGCCGGGGGCCGGAGCCGCGGGCGGTGTCGGGTTCGGCCTGCTGGTGTGGGGCGCCACGCTCGCCGGTGGGGCCGCGGCCGTCGCCGAGGTACTCGGGCTGCCGGCGCTGCTCGACGGCGCCGATGTGGTGATCAGCGGCGAGGGGCGCTTCGACGGGCAGAGCGCCGTCGGCAAGGTGCCCTCGGTGGTCCGCGACCTGGCCGTGGCGCACGCTCCCGGAGCCCGGTCGATGCTCGTCGCCGGCGCGATCGAGGCACCGCTCGACGACTACGCCGCTGCCGCCTCGCTCACCGTCCTCGCGACGCAGACCACCGGCGAGCCCGACGACGCCCTGGCCGACCCGCTGCGCTTCGCCACGATCGCGGGGCAGCGGTTGGCCCGGCTCGCCTGAGCGAGCACAGCGCAGCACAGCACAGCACAGCACAGCACAGCACAGCACAGCACAGCACAGCACAGCGCAGCGCACGGCACCGCCGCGCCGCGACTCGCCCGTCCGCGGGCACAGGGGTGTCCTGGTTGTACCTCCCACCCGGCCACGGCTGCGCGCACACTGGTTCCGGGCCGGAACCGGCCCGCAACGCACCACCCCCACGAGGAGATCATTGCGCACCGTCAACGCGTACGCGGCACCGTCAGCCACCGAGCCGCTCGTCAAGACCACCATCACCCGTCGCGACGTCGGCCCGGACGACGTCGCGATCGACATCGCCTACGCCGGCATCTGCCACTCGGACATCCACACCGTCCGCGGTGAGTGGGGCCCCATCCAGTACCCGCAGGTCGTCGGCCACGAGATCGTCGGCCACGTCACCGAGGTCGGCGAGAACGTCACCAAGCACCAGGTCGGCGACCGCGTCGGCGTCGGCTGCATGGTGAACTCGTGCGGCGAGTGCGAGAACTGCGTCGCCGGCCAGGAGCAGTACTGCCTCAAGGGCAACATCGGCACCTACGCCAGCGTCGACCCGGCCGACGGCTCGATCACCCAGGGCGGGTACTCGCAGGCCGTCGTGGTGAACGAGGACTTCGTCCTCCGCGTCCCCGAGTCGCTCGACATCGAGAAGGTCGCGCCGCTGCTCTGCGCCGGCATCACCACCTACTCGCCGCTGCACCACTGGAACGCCGGCCCCGGCACCAAGGTCGCCGTCGTCGGCATGGGCGGACTCGGTCACATGGCCGTCAAGATCGCCGTCGCGCTCGGCGCCGAGGTCACCGTCCTGTCGCAGACGACCTCGAAGCAGGAGGACTCGCTCCGCTACGGTGCCAAGGCCCACTACGCGACCAAGGACCCGGAGACGTTCGAGAAGCTCGCGAACTCCTTCGAGCTCATCATCAACACCGTCTCGGCGAAGATCCCGATGGGTGCCTACCTCGGCCTGCTCAAGGTCGACGGCACGCTCGTCAACGTGGGTGCTCCGGCCGAGCCGCTCGAGGTGCCGGCCTTCGCGCTCATCCCGCGTCGGCTCAGCTGGGCCGGTTCCGCCATCGGCGGCATCCAGGAGACCCAGGAGATGCTCGACTTCTGCGCCGAGCACGGGATCCTCCCGGAGACCGAGCTCATCAGCGCCGACCAGATCAACGAGGCCTACGAGCGCGTGCTGTCCTCGGACGTCCGCTACCGCTTCGTGATCGACGCGGCCACGCTGGCGTAGTCGTCACCACCTGACAGACGGGAGGCCCGTTGCCGGCTGGCAACGGGCCTCCCGTCTGTGGTCTCGGTGCCGTCAGCCGACCTCGTCACCGGACGGCAGCGCGCCGCACCAGTCGACGGAGCCCGCGTCGATGCTCGCCTCGAGCGCGCCGGAGGCCGCGTCGACGATGCTCACGAGCTCGCCGGTCGCCGACTTCGTCGCGACCGCGACGAACTGGCTGTTCGGGGACGGGCAGACCGCGGTGACGCTCGCGTCGTCCGGGATGGTCACCGGCAGCCGGGAGGCCCGTCCTCCGTCCACACGCACGATCCGTGCCGAGATCGTGCCGTCCGACCGCACGTCCCCCAGCACGCGCAGGTACGTGTCGTCGGTCAGCTGGGCGATGCGGCCGAGGACGGCCGCGTCGGTGCTCGCGGCGGGGGCCTGCAACGCCGACTTCGACCCGTCGGTGAGGTCCAGCCGCTCGATGCCGGTGCCCGTCTCGACGACGGCCGTGGTGCCGGTGCCGACGAAGCCGTGCAGGTACGTGGCGCTGCCGAGCCGGACCGGGTCGGCACGTCCGCTCATGTCGACCAGCACCAGGTCGTCGCTGCCCGTCCGGACGAGTGCGCTCTCAGTACGCGGCACGTAGGCCCACTGGGCCACCGTCATCGGGACGGCACCCGTCGTCGGCTTGCCGTTCGCCGCGATGGCGGTGGGCAGGTGCGTGCCCGTCATGTCGACCACGTACAGGCCGGTGTTCCGGGACTGCCCGGTGGAGGTGTCGGCGTACTCGAACCCGAACGAGGCACCGTCGTCGGCGACGTGCAGCGCGGTGACCCGCCCCTCGGAGGTCGGCAGCGTGAGGTGTTCGACGGGGGCGTCGTCGTCCTGCACGCCGCCGCTCAGGGCCACGACGTCGACCGACGAGCTGGCGTCCGTGCCGCTCACGACGACCAGGGAACGGCCGAGTCTGGCGTACTCGGAGATCGCGGTGCCCTCGTAGACGGTGGTCGCGCCGCCGGCGTCGAGGGAGCGCCGGACGATGCGGTCCTTCGCCCCGGCCTGACCGGGCACGAGTGCGAGCACGTCGGTGCTGCCGGTGCGGATCGACGCCGTCAGGTCCGACGTGGCGCGCTGCCCGGGCGCCCGGACGCCCGCGACCGTGACCGTGTAGTCGCGGTCGTAGGCCAGGGGTCCGGCGAACTCCACGGCGATGGTGTTGCCGCTCGACGTCACGGTGTGCGCCGCTGCCGGGCTGACCCGGACGTCGGCGGCGGAGACCTTCTGCAGGGCCTGGTTCGCCGTGAGGATGACGCGCTGGGCCGGGCGGGTGACGAGACCCGTGGCGTCGTAGGACACGTCGCGGAGCCTGGGGCCCTGCTGCGAGCCGACGACCGCGGCGAGCGCTGCCACCACGGCCAGCACCACCACGACGGCCACGTACCGGCGGTGGAACCGGTGCGCGACGGGGCGCCGCCCGCGGCGCTGGTCACCGCGCCGCTCGCGGCGCTGGTCACCGCGCCGCTCAGAACTCATACGGGTCCTCGGGCTGTGCGATGTCGGTGATCTTCGCGGCCCTGACGACGATGCGGGCGTCGGCGGACTGGTCCGGGTTGGCCGCGAGGGCTCCGCGGACGGTGACCCACTGGCCCTCGTCGGGGACGGAGCCGTCGCCGGTCACGACGCCGAGACCGACCGGCTGCGCGTCCACGGCGCAGCAGCTGATGACGAAGCGGGTGAGGGTGAAGGACCCGTCGGCGCCGGGCACCACGAAGCCGGTCAGCTCGACCTGCTTGCCGACCAGCGCCGTGGTGTCGGTGGTCTGCCGGATCAGGGCGGCCCAGTCCTTGACGCCGTACTCCGAGGTGTCGACGCCCTCGCTGCCGAGCAGCGACACCGCGGCCTCGGAACCGGTGGCGTTCGACAGGGTCGCCGAGTCGACGCTCCGCTGCTGTGCGGTGCGGGCGGACAGGGTCGTCGGGGGCAGGACGAGCATCGCGACGGTCACGCCGATCGTGATGATGGCCGCTGCTCCGCCGAGGGCGATGCGGACGGCGCGACCGCGGCCTCCCGTCCGCTGCTGCTGGTGCAGATCGAGGTCGTCGTCGTCGCCGTGGGTGTGGCCGTGGCCCCGGGCGATGACGACGAGGGCGGCGATCGACGCGGGCACGCCCACGGCCGCGAGCACGACCGTGAACACCGAGTACCGCGGGTTGATGTACAGGTCGAGGTGCCCGACCAGTGCGAGCCACAGCGTGCAGAGCGCCGCGGCCAGCACCGACCCGAGGCCCAGGTACGCGGCCGCGTTGTTGCGTGCATCAGACGAGGACATTCATCACCAACCCGACGGCTCCGGCGAACAGGACGCACACGACCGACAGCAGCACCAGGAACCGGACCCGGAAGGTCGTGCGCAGCAGGGCGATCATCTTGACGTCGATGATCGGCCCGATGATCAGGAAGGCCGTGATCGACCCCGGCAGGAACGTCGACGCGAACGACAGCGCGAAGAAGGCGTCGACGTTCGAGCAGAGCGACACCGTCATCGCCAGCAGCATCATCGCCGCGACGGACAGCACCGGGTTCGAGCCGATGGCCACCAGGGTCGAGCGGGGGACGGCGACCTGGATCGCGGCGGCCAGCCCGGCACCGACGAACAGCGCCGGCATCATCGTCGCCGTCTCGCCGCCGAACTGCGCGGCGCTCTGCCGCCAGCGGTGCAGGCCTCGAGGTGCTCCGACGGCAGCGCGGCACCGGGCCTCGAAGGCGGGGAGCAGCAGGTCGGCCGGACGGCGGTGCGCGGCGACGATCCAGCCGACGAGGTTCGCGATGACGAACCCGCCGACGATGCGCACCGGCAGGATCCAGCCCGACCAGCCGAACGCCTGCGCGGTGCTGACGATGACGAGCGGGTTGAGGATCGGGGCCGCGACCAGGAACGTGACGGCCTCGGCGGGGGTGAACCCGCGCATCATCAGGCCGCGGGCGAGCGGGACGTTGCCGCACTCGCACACCGGGAAGAGCATGCCGATCAGGGAGATCACGGCGCGGCGACCGAAGGCGTTCTGCGGCAGGACCCGCTCGAGCGCGCCGACCGGGACCCAGACCTCGACGACGATCGACAGCACGATGCCGAGCACCACGAACGGCAGGGACTCGACGACGACGCTGATCGCCAGCGTGAGGAAGTCCTGCACGACGTCCGGCAGCCCCGCGGTCCCGATGCTCGGCGAGAACAGCCGGATCCCCAGCAGGACGACGACGGCGAGCAGCACCAGCCCGGGGCCGGTGAGGCTCCGGGTGCGCTGCGGCGGCCGCGTGGTCGTCGTCACCGGGACAGGATAGGCGACGCGTGCCGCGGGGGGCTGCGCACCCACCCTCGCACGGTGCGAGGGGGGCCCGCGAGCTCAGCCTGCGGCGACGCCGTCCAGGTGTCGGTCGAGCACGTCGATCGCCCAGTCACCGGACTCCCCCGGAGCCAGCCGGACGACCTGCATCGCGAGCCCGTCGAGGAGGGCGTGCAGGCGGCACGCCTCGTACTCCCGGTCACCCGCCGGTACCCCGAGCAGCCGGAGGACCTCCTCGCACCAGGTCCGCATCGCCGCGACGACGCGGTCGAGCGTCGGTCGGAGCCCGACGTCGGTGAGCGCGGCGTTCCCGAGTGCAAGGTAGACCTCGAGCTCGATGACCCGCTCCTCGTCGAGGGGCAGCAGCTCGAGCACGATCCGGCGTGCGCGTCGGACCGGTGCCAGATCAGCCGGGATGGCGTCGATGCGCTCCCGGATCCGATCGAACACGAGGGTGATGGTGTGCTCGCGGACGCTCGCCTGGGTCGGGAACGTGTAGCGGACCGTACTCGGCGGCAGCCCCGCCTCGGCGGCGACGTTCCGCACGCTGAGTGCCCCGAGGCCGTCGCGGGCGAGGACCCGGCACGCCGCCTCGGACACGGTGCGGCGCCGTTCGTCGACGTCCATGCTCCTGGCCACACGCCATACTCGCACAGTCGTACGAACTCGTGCTACCGTCGTGGTCGTTGTCGCACAGTCGTGCGAGAACGACACCGACAACGACTTCCGCAGGAAAGGACATCGTCATGGCATGGGTGATCCTCGTGCTGAGCGGCGTGCTCGAGGCCGTCTGGGCCACCGCCCTCGGCGCCTCGAACGGCTTCAAGAAGGTGGTCCCGACGATCGTTTTCGTCGCCGGGATGGCACTGAGCATGGTGGGGCTGGCGTTCGCGATGAAGAGCATCCCGGTCGGCACCGCCTACGCGGTCTGGGTCGGAATCGGGGCGTCACTGACCGTGGTCGTCGCGATACTCCGACGTCAGGAGGCCGCGTCCTTCGCCCGCCTCGCCCTCGTCTTCGGCCTGGTGGCGTGCGTCATCGGCCTCAAGGTGGTGAGCTGACGTGGCCTGGATCGTCCTGTTCGTCAGCGCCGCGCTCGAGACCGTCTGGGCGACCGCCCTCGGCGAGAGCGACGGCTTCACCGAACTCCGCCCGACGATCGTGTTCGGCGTCACGATCGTGATCAGCCTCGTCGCGTTCGGCTACGTCCTCAAGCACATCCCGATCAGCACTGCGTACGCGGTGTGGACCGGCACCGGCGCCGCACTCACGGTGCTGTGGGGCATGGCCACCGGTGCCGAGCCCGTCACCGTGCTGCGCCTGCTGTTCATCGCCGGCATCGTCGGCTGCGTGGTCGGCCTCAAGCTCGTGCCGGCCCGCCCCGTCGCGGAGCCCACCGCCGAGCTCACGCGCTGAGCGACAGCTCACGCGCCGGCAGCCCCGTGAGGTGTCGCTCACCCCGTGACGTCGGCGCGGGCCCGAGAACGCGCGCCGAGACGGACGGCAGGCCCGGTGCCAGCTGGCACCGGGCCTCCCGTCCGCGCTTGGTGGCGCTCACGGCACTCGTCAGACGGACGCGCCCGTCCACTCGTCCTCGGCGGCGACGTGGTCGCTGCCGAGGGTGCCCGCAGCCATCGCGGCAGCGGCACGCGCCGCGTGCGACGGCGGGTCCGACGGCACGTCGGCCGGGCGACCCTCGTCGTTCAGCTTGCGCAGCTCCGGCACGATGTCCTCCGCCAGGATGTCGATCTGCTCGAGCACGGTCTTCAGCGGCAGCCCCGCGTGGTCGATGAGGAACAGCTGGCGCTGGTAGTGGCCGACGTGGTCCTTCATGGCGGCGTACCGGTCGATGACCTGCTGCGGCGAGCCGACGGTGAGCGGGGTCTGGGCGGTGAAGTCCTCCATCGAGGGGCCGTGGCCGTAGACCGGGGCGTTGTCGAAGTACGGGCGGAACTCGTCGATTGCGTCCTGCGAGTTCTTCCGCGCGAAGAACTGCCCGCCGAGGCCGACGATCGCCTGGTCGGCGCGGCCGTGCCCGTAGTGCTCGAAGCGCTGGCGGTAGAGGCCGACCATCTGCTCGGTGTGCTGGATCGGCCAGAAGATGTTGTTGTGGAAGAAGCCGTCACCGTAGTAGGCGGCCTGCTCGGCGATCTCCGGCGTGCGGATCGAGCCGTGCCAGACGAACGGCGGCACCCCGTCGAGCGGACGCGGGGTCGAGGTGAAGCCCTGCAGCGGCGTGCGGAACTTGCCCTGCCAGTTGACGACGTCGTTCTCCCACAGCTGGCGGACGAGCGCGTAGTTCTCGATCGCCAGGTTGACGCCCTGGCGGATGTCCTGACCGAACCACGGGTACACGGGGCCGGTGTTGCCGCGGCCCATCATCAGGTCCATGCGGCCGTCGGACACGACCTGGAGCATCGCGTACTCCTCGGCGATGCGCACCGGGTCGTTCGTGGTGATCAGGGTCGTCGACGTGGACAGGGTGATGTCCTTCGTCTTCGCCGCGAGGTAGGCGAGCAACGTGGTCGGCGACGAGGCGACGAACGGCGGGTTGTGGTGCTCACCGGTCGCGAAGACGTCGAGCCCGGCCTGGTCGGCGTGCTCGGCGATCGTCAGGATGTCGCGGACCCGCCGGGTGTCGTCCGGCGTCGTTCCGGTGGTGGGGTCGGTCGTGACGTCACTGACCGTGAAGATGCCGAACTGCATGATGCGCCGCCTTTCGCGATATCGATGCGTTTGCATCGACTTGCTCGGTACAACGTAGCGCACGCGTGGGCATTCCCGCCAGGCTCGCGCCCGTCGGACGGGCTGTTCGTGCCGCCCGTCGGACGGCCCGTTCGGGCCGGCCGTCGGGACGGCCCGTTCGGGCGGACTGGAGGCCCGGCTCGGCTCGGCCGGTCAGCGTGCGGTCGGCAGCGTGGCCGGGTCGGTCCGCGCCGCGTGGTGCATCCCGTCGAGGAACCACACCACGGTCACGACGGCGAGGACGCTCGCACTCGAGGCCATCCGCCCCGCGACGAGGATCGCCGCGTGGTCGTGCGCGCCCTCCCCGGTCAGTCCGAGGACGAGCGCGGTGACACCGACCGCCAGCGTCACCCCGGTCGCGACGAGGAGCACGACGCTCACCACGCGGCGCGGACCCCGCCGGCCGTTGCGGTCACCCCGGAGTCCGCGGTCGACCCGAGGACCGGCGGCACGGACGATCCCGAGCCAGAACATCGCGATCGCGCACGCGCCGATGATGTCGCTGACCCGGTGCCACCCGTAGACCACGGTCTGGTTCGCCACGAAGACCGCGTACCCGGCGCCGACGATCGTCACGAGGGGCCGGAACCGGCGTGGCGTCACCATCAGGACCGCGAACAGCGCCGCCAGCGCGATCGTCGCGTGCCCCGACGGGAACGAGTTCGGCGTCGTTGACTGAGCGATCTCCGGGCGCACGGCGATACGCTTCACGAGCGTCGAAGTGGCCGCCGACGCGAGCACCACGACCCCCGCGCCGAGACCCACCGAGAGCCGCCGTCTGGCGAACGCCACGGCCGCGATCACGACGACGAGCAACAGGATCACCGGCACCGAGATGACGTTGAGCGCAGTGTCCGAGCTGAACAGGTCGGACTCCCGGACCCCGCCGAGCGCGGCGTCCTCCGCTTTCTGACCGACCGGGGTCAGCACCGCGACCCAGTAGACGAGAGGCACGATCACGAACCCCAGAGCCGCCAGCGCAGCCCACCGCACCCGCCGCGAGACCCACGGTCCGCGCGACTCGGATGCACTGCGCTCGGGTGTCAAGGTCACCGGGCTGGTCCTCCTCGGAGTGGTCGTCGTCGGGCTCGTCGCACGACTGGCGGCGGCGCTGCGATTGGGTCGGTCGGGGTCCGACACGATACCGTTGCAGCACCGGCCGGAGGCTGGGAACCGCACCCCCGTCGGCCGCGCGCCCCGCGCCGGGACGACCGGATCAGTGGTCCCCGCCGGGCCGTCGCACCACGCGGGACCGACGCACGTCGCGTCGGCAGTGTACGAGGAGGAAACCGAAGTGGCCATCAAGGAACCGGGCATCACCGCCTCGCCGAACCGGGGTCTCGCGCTCACGGCCGGCAGCGTCCTCGCACTCTGGGGCATCCTGGGCTTCTTCTTCGCCGCCGACGGCGACCCGGGCTTCTTCAGCCGTCAGGGCGGCATGCTCTGGAACGCGTTCGGCGTCAACCCGGCGCTGTGCCTGGTCTGGGTGCTGCTCGCCGTCGTGCTGCTCATCACGGGTCTCGGCAACACCATCGGCTCGCGCAACGGCAACCTGCTCGTCGGTGCCCTGCTCGTCGTCTTCGCCGTGTACGGCTTCGTCTTCGTGGACACCTCGGCGAACGTCTTCGCGCTGAACACCACGGACAACGTGTTCCACGCGATCGTCGGTGTGCTCCTGCTGCTCACCGCGCTCGGTGCCGACAAGGAGAACCTCCGCGCGCTGCGTGCGGCGCGCGCCTGACGCACCCGCTCCACTCGACTCACCGCCCGTCTGCCGCTCCGGCAGGCGGGCGTCGTCGTGTGTGCGGTCACGACTCCCCGCTCAGGTCCGCCGGCCGGTCACGAACTGTCGGACGCGGAGTGTCCAGGCGACGACGAGTGACCACTCGGCGCAGGACCGACGAGGAGTCGTGACCGCTCGGCGGTGTGCCGCCGGGCATGCAGGCGCGCGGACCGAACGGGTCAGTCGGCGTCGGGCTTCGGCTTCGGGGGCTCGAGCTCGGTCGCGACGATGCGGGGTGCCTCGGACATGAAGCGACGGACGTCCAGGTCGACGATGATGTCCTGCGGCCGGAGCGGGCGGGTGAGGAACAACCCCTCGAGCGAGGTCAGCCGGGACAGCGCCACGTACGTCTGCCCGGCGCTGAACACCCGGTTGCCGAGGTCGACCACGGCGCGGTCGTACGTGCTGCCCTGTGACTTGTGGATGGTCACGGCCCAGGCGAGCCGGAGCGGGAACTGCTGGAACTCCCCGACGGTGTCCTTCTTGAGTTCCTTCTTGTCGGGGTCGTACGAGTACTTGAACTTCTCCCACACCGACGGCTGGACCTCGAAGGACTCCCCGTCGACGTCGACCCACACGGTGTCGCGGATGGCCGTCACGATGCCGAGCGTCCCGTTCACCCAGCGCTGGTCGGCGTCGTTGCGCAGGAACATCACGTGCGCGCCGGGCTTCAGCTCGAGGGCTTCGTCCGCAGGGAAGTTCCGCCCGCCGAAGTCGCCGTTGACGTCTGCCTTCGCGGTCTTCACCTTGCCGGGCAGCCGCTCGAGGGCCGCCTTGTTGATCCGGGCAACCGTGTCGTTGCGCGTCGCCAGGGTGATGGCGTCGTCCGGCGCGGGACGCGCACCGGCCGTGTTCAGCTGCTCGGCGATGTCCGCGGTGACCCGACCGTGCCGGACGGCGGTCAGCATGGCGGCGAAGGCGTCGTCACGCTGCCGGTGCACGGTCGCGAGCTCGATGATGTTGAGCTCGGTCTCGAGCCACACCTTGGCGTCGAAGAACCACATCGACCGGTAGTGGTCGGTGAAGTAGGCGCGCTCGTCGGCGTCGCCGGGCACCGGGGGCAGTTGGTACGGGTCGCCGAACATCACGACCTGCACGCCGCCGAACGCCTCGAACTGCCGACCGCGCGCCTTGCGGAGCGAGCGGTCCATGCCGTCGAGCAGGTCGGCGTTGACCATCGAGACCTCGTCGATGACCAGGGTGTCGATGGTGTTGAGGAGCTTGCGGGTGTCGGGGCCCTGTCGCAGCTCGGCGTCGGCGATGAGCCCGATCGGCAGCCGGAACAGCGAGTGGATCGTCTGGCCGCCCACGTTGAGCGCGGCGACCCCCGTCGGGGCGCAGATGACGACCTGCTTCTCGGTGTTCCAGGACAGGTGGTTGAGCAGCGTCGACTTGCCCGTGCCGGCGCGGCCGGTGATGAAGACGTTGTCGCGGGTGTGCTCGATGTACTCGAAGACGGCGCGCTGTTCGTCGCTCAGTTCGATGCTCATCGAGTGTCCGCCCCCGGCGAGGGCTCGAGGTCGTCGCTGCCGTCGTCGAAGTCCAGGTCGCCCAGGTCGTCCCGGTCGGCCCGGGCAGCGGGGACAGCTCGGACAACCGCGTCGTCGGGCGTCGCTGCGTCGCCCGGAGCTCCCCCGTCACGCCGCAGTCGCACGAGCACCACCACGACCACGGTCACCAGGAGCAGCACCCCGGCGACGATGAGCACGAGGCCGGCCCGGGCCTGGTCGACGAGCGGGTCCGGCCCCCACGTCCGGCCCATCGCGCCGAACCACGATGCCTGCAGCAGCCCGAGCGGCCCGCGCATGGCGAACCCGAGCGAGACGGTGCCCGCGGCGATCACCGCGGCCCCGACGATCCGGACGACGGTGGCAGCGGTGGTCGGACGCCGGCGCCCGGCAGGGATCGGGGTGCACAGTGTCGGGACGGCCAGCAGCCCGACCAGCAGGAACACCGCGTCGCTGACCGTGCGTCCGATCGGATCGCTCACCGACCACCGGAGCGCGTCGGTGGCGAAGAAGGCCCACCAGAGCGCCGCCGCCAGCGCGAACGCGGGGAACGGCTGTGCCAGGTACCGCACGGTCGGGTGCTCGACGATGACGTCGGTCCATTCGCGCACACCCGTGCTGTCGTCGCTCCGGGGGTGCACGGCGGCACGGATGAGCGCGACGGGCGCCGCGGCCCACACCAGCGCGGGCACGACCAGGCCGAGCAGGACGTGGGCGCCGACGTTCGCGGAGATCAGGAAGCGGTCGTACTGGTGCAGCGAGCCGGAGGTCGCGATCACCAGTGACACGATCGCCAGGGCTGCGGCGACCGAGCGCCGCACGGGCCACCGCACGCCGCTCCGACGCAGTCGCACCACGCCGGCCGCGTAGGTCACGACGAGCAGCACGGCCGCCATCAGCCAGAACAGGTCGATGTTCCAATGCGTCAGCCAGCCCCACGCACCGGGCGCGTGCGGCAGCAGGTCGTCGGTCAGGAGTTCCGCCGGGCTCGGGTCGGTGGTCTTGCTCAGAGCGATCTGGTCGACCGGGGTCGCGGTGCGCCCGAGGGCCGCGGCGAAGCCGGATGCGACCCCCATCACCGCGAGCTCGACGACGATCAGGGTCCAGAAGGGCCGCTGCCGAGCGGGCGACGTCGTCAGCGCCCGGATGACCCGACGGCGCTGCAACGCACCGAGGACCCCCGCGACGACGATCGCCCCGATCTTCACCAGCACGAGCGTGCCGTACGGGGTGAACAGGTTCGACAGCGCCCCGACGCGGATCTGCGCAGTCGCGATGCCGGACACGGCGACGAGCACGAAGCACCCGAGGGCGATGCTCGAGTACCGGGCGACGACGACGGCCAGACGGTCATCGGGCAGCACCCCGCGCAGCAGCACGAGCATGACGAGCCCACCGACCCACAGCGCGGCGCCGACCAGGTGCAGCCCCAGGGCGGTCACGGCGGCGTCGTGGCTGGCGGTGCCGGCGGCATGGCCCTGCTGCGCGAGCGGGATGAGGCCGATCATCGACACCCCGGCGGTCAGGGCGACCATGCCCCGCGAGCGGACGGCGAAGCAGAGCACCGTGACGGCCGCGGCGACGAGGACGGTCACCAGCCAGGCGAGCCCGAGCTCGGTGCCGGTGAGGAACACCCCCATCGACTGCCCGAACTGCTCGTCGATGCTGACGCGCGAACCGGCGACGCTGAGGAAGGTGCAGAACGTGGCGACGGCCGACGCGACCGTCCAGACGCCACTGGCCCCGGCGGCGACGTCGATCGCGCGGTTCCACTCGGGGCCCGAACGTGAGAGCCCGATGGTCGCGAGGGCGAGCCCACCGATCGTGGTGGCCGCGGACAGGTCGACGACGAGCCGGGCGATCGGCAGCCCGAAGCGGACGACGGGCCCCGGGTCGGCGATGAGCGCGGGGTCCGCACCGCCGCCGATGACGAGTGCCGTGAGCAGCGCCACGAACCCGACGAGCAGGAGCACGGCGGGACCGGCGATGCGCGCGATCCGATTCACCCGTCAAGCCTAGGCGGTGCCCACCCGGCCGCCGAACGGGCGGGCCGATCTGTGCAAAGCGGCACGGGCCTCCAGGCCGGACGCGCGCACCGGGCGCCCGCCCACGCACGCGCCCGCCCGCCCCCGGGAACGACGAAAGGGACGGCCGAAGCCGTCCCTCCCGATGCGCGGAACAGTCTTACTTGACCGCAGCCTTGAGCTTCGAGCCGGCGCTGACCTTGACCGAGTCGCTCGCGGCGATCTCGATGGCGTCACCCGTCTGCGGGTTGCGGCCGGTGCGGGCGGCGCGGTGCGTCTTCTCGAAGGCGATCCAACCGGGGATCGTGACCTTCGTGCCGTCGGCGACGGACGACGAGACGACGCTGAAGAGCGCGTCGACGACGCCGTTGACGGTGGCCTGGCTCTGGCCGGACTCAGCGGCGACGGCAGCGACGAGCTCGGTGCGGTTCAGTGACTTGTCAGCCATGGATGTCCTCCTCGGACTTCTTGCAGTATCGGTCGGACGCACGTGTCGTCCGGCGCCCGGAGCGGTTGCCCCGTGCCACGGTGCCAGTGGGCCGAGGGCCCGGCGGAACCGGAGTTGAACCTACCAGCCCCAGGGGACGGAACCTGCCGACTCGCCCGGATTTCCGGGGTTGTCGGGGGTCCGGAGGGGTGCTGGAGGGGCAGATGTGACGAATGAACGGTCACCTGTACCCCGTACACAGCGAACGCCCCGCCACCAGGAGGTGACGGGGCGTCGGGTACTGCGAGTGCTTACCAGGAGCTCTTCGTGATGCCGGGGAGCTCGCCGCGGTGGGCCATGTCACGGAAACGGACACGGCTGATGCCGAACTCACCGAGGTGGCCACGGGGGCGGCCGTCGATGGCGTCACGGTTGCGGTACCGGATGGGCGATGCATCGCGGGGCAGCTTCTGCAGGCCCACGCGGGCGGCCTCACGCGACTCGTCGGTGCCGTTCGGGTCCACGAGGGCCTTCTTCAGCTCGAGACGACGCTCGGCGTAGCGCGCGATGATGACGGCACGCTGGTTGTTCTTCGCGATCTTGCTCTTCTTCGCCATGCTTAGCGCTCCTCACGGAAGTCGACGTGCTTGCGGATCACCGGGTCGTACTTCTTGAGCACGAGACGGTCGGGGTTGTTCCGACGGTTCTTCTTGGTCACGTAGGTGAACCCGGTGCCCGCCGTCGAGCGGAGCTTGATGATCGGACGGATGTCCTGACCCTTTTTCGCCATCAGATCTTCTCCCCACGGGCGAGGAGATCCTTGACGACGGACTCGATGCCACGTGCGTCGATCACCTTGATGCCCTTCGCGCTGAGCGTGAGCGTGACGTTACGACGAAGCGAAGGCACGTAGTACGTCTTCTTCTGCACGTTCGGGTCGAAGCGACGCTTCGTCCGGCGGTGCGAGTGCGAGATGTTGTGACCGAAGCCGGGAACGGCGCCGGTCACCTGGCACACTGCTGCCATGGTTTCCTCCTGAGTACCGTGCGACCGGACGGCCGCACCCAAGTTCACTTGCCTGGTGCACACGCGCACTGCCACCGGGGTGGCCGTGCGAGGGGTTGTGTGCACCGCCCAGGTCCGCATCCCCTGTCGAAGGAGAGCCGGACACCGCGCGACCGCGGCATTCGCGACGGTCGGAGGGCTTGGAACAACGGGTCCGCCCGCGCGGACGCGGAGAACCAGGGGTCCACGTTACGCGAGGACCGGGCGTGTCGCAAGCCACGCCTCCAGGCCGGGAGGCCCGGTGCGGCCGACCGGACCGCTCACGCGCACGCGTGGTCACCCCCACCGCCCGCGATCGTGAGCAGAACCACCCTCCGCGGCACGACCGCGCGGGAGCCCGACCGGCGCCATGAGCAGGTACCGCTCCCGCCGGATCCAGTACAGCCCCGTCTCCCGCCGCTCGGCTCGGGTGGCGAACCGGTAGTGGAACATCCGCGCACGCACCCACCGCGGAGGCCGCCCGTCGAACGGGTCGTGGGCGAGCAACCGCAGCGTGGGCCGGTCGGCCTCGAGCAGGCGGAGGACGAACACCCGGAACCACCGGTCGTCGGCCCCGAGCGCCAGGAACCACATCAGCCAGTCGAGCCGGAGGTGGTACGGCGCGAACTGCCCGGGCCGGCGCCTCGGGTCGCCCGGCTTGCCGCGGAACTCGTAGGGCTGCCAGTCCTCGTCGGACGGGTCCTCGGCCAGGGTCCCCTCGACGATGACCTCGTCACGCTGCTGCGTCACACTGCCGAAGGCCCCGTAGGCGTTCGCCAGGTGCCACCGGTTGAACGAGGCGTTCATGAGCTGTCGCCGCGACACCAGGTTCTTCGCCGCCGGCCAGGACAGCCATGCGAGCAGCAGTCCGACGGCGACGGTCACCGCGACGAAGGAGACCGGGGTGGCCGACGGCCCGGCTGCGACGGCGTCGTGCAACCAGGGCAGCACCGCCGCCACCGACCGGTCGTCGATCGCGGCGAAGGTCAGCACGAGGGTGATCCAGTTGAGCCAGGCGAAGTTGCCGGAGACCACGAGCCAGAGCTGGGTGAGCAGGACGAGGGCGGCTGCGATCGAGGCCACGGGCTGCGGCGCGAACAGGAAGAACGGCACGACCAGCTGCACGAAGTGGCTGCCGAGGGTCTCGAACCGGTGCACGGGACGGGGCAGCAGGTGTGCCGTGCGCGACACCGGGTTCGGCATCGGCTGCGTCTCGTGGTGGTAGTACAGCGCCGTCAGGTCCCGCCACGAACGGTCGCCACGCATCTTGATCATCCCGGCACCGAACTCGAGCCGGAACACGAGCCACCGCAGCGCGACGAGCACGACGATCGGCGGTGCGACGTCGTCGGAACCGAGGAACGCGACGGTGAACAGCGCCTCGACCAGCAGGGACTCCCACCCGAACGCCCAGAAGGTCTGCCCGACGTCGGAGATCGACAGGTACGCCAGCCAGAGCAGCAGGAAGCACAGCATCGGCACCCACCACGGGGCCCGCTGCGGCAGCCCGACCACCAGGGCGAAGGACACCACGGCTCCCCCGCCGGCGAGCAGCCGCAGCCGTCGGTCGGTGTACCGCCACCACCGCCAGACCACGGGGAGCCGACGGGCGTACGGGTGCTCCATGAAGCGGGGCACGGGGAGCAGCCCCCGCTCGCCGACGAGTGCCGGGAACTGGGCGAGGGCGGAGAGGAAGGCGAGGCAGGCGATCGCCGCGACGCCGCGCTGCAGGACGAACCGGGCGACGTCGTAGTCGGACGCGCCCGCCCACTGTGTCCACGCTGCGAGATCCACGAGCGGGACGGTACGCGGAGCGGGCTGCGGTCCGTCTCGGCGTCACGCCCGACGCGTCGCCGACGGCGTGCGTCGCCGACGGCGTGCGTCGCCGACGGCGTGCGTGGCCTACGGAGTCTGCGTCGGCTTGGGCGCCAGCGCCTGGACCATCAGCTCCCCGAGCTGCTCGGGCGCCGTGAACATCGGCCAGTGTCCGGTCTCGAGCCCGACGATGGACAGCTCTTCGGTGGCGACGAGCTCGGCCGCCCAGGCCTGGTGGTCCGCGACCATCGCGAGCAGCTCGGCAGCGGGGATCTCACACGTGATGATCGTCGCCGGGATCGTGTGCCGTGCGGGGTCGGAGTAGTGGAACCGGTCGGACGGCACCGACGCGGGCTCCGGGACCGCTCGGCGCTCGACGTCCTGCCGGACCTCGGGCGTCATGCCCCGGACGGTGGCGGGTTCCCAGATGTCCCACGCCGGCAGCGGTACGACCCCGTCGACCACGGGCAGTTCGTCGTTGACGCACCCGCCCTCCGGCCCGGGGAAGGTGTCGACGTAGAGCAGGTGCGCGACGAGCGAGGGCCGCTGGTCGGCAGCCATGTACGCGATCGGCCCGGCTCCCGAGTGCCCGGCCAGCACGACCCGCTCGTCGGGGGACGCGACGTCGTCGAGGATCGCGACCAGTGCGGTGACCTGCTCGTCGAGCGTGCCACCGTCGCGCGTGACCGCCTGCACCGAGTGCCCGGCTTCGCGGAGCACAGGGGCGACGTCGTCCCACGCGCTCGCGTCGAGCCAGAACCCGGGGACCAGGATGACGTGCATGCGGGGCAGGCTACTCGTCGCTGGCCGCGGTCGCTCGGGCGGCGGTGCAGACGGCGCAGTCGCCGAAGATGTCGACGACGTGGCTGGCGTTCGTGAACCCGTTGGCCGCGGCGACGTCCTGCGCCCACTGCTCCACCGGGTCCGCCTCGATCTCGACGGTCCGGCCGCAGTTCCGGCAGATCAGGTGGTGGTGGTGCGTGTCCGTCGTGCACGCCCGGTACAGCGATTCGCCGTCCTGCTGCAGCGAGTCGGCGTCACCCTCGGTCGCCAGGTCGGCGAGCGCCCGGTAGACGGTGGCCAGACCGATGGTCGAGCCCTCGTCCCGCAGGTGCTGGTGCAGTGCCTGGGCGCTGACGAACCCCTCGGTGGAGTCGAGGGCTCCGCGCACCGCTTCGCGCTGCCACGTGTTCCGCTTGGTCTTCTGCACGGCGTTCATGCTGTCACCTCTTCCTTCCGGCCTGCTGTCGACGTCGTTGCTGCCGGGAGGCCCGGCTCGTCCCCGCCGCGCTCGCCCCGCCCGGCGACACGGTTGCGTCCCCGCCGGTCACGTCGCGACCCGACGATCCGGCAGACCACCCAGATCGCGAACGAGATGGTCGTCACGTAGGGGCTGATCGGCAGGCCGCCACCCAGTGCGAGCAGGATGCCACCGACGACCGACGTCACCGCGAACAGTGTCGACAGCACCGGTACGACGACCGGGTGCGAACTGAGCCGCAGGGCTGCGGCCGCCGGTGTGACGAGCAGGGACAGCACGAGCAGCGCGCCGACGATCTGCACCGACACCGCGGTGGCCAGTCCGAGCACGAGCATGAACACGATCGCGAGGGTGCGCACCGGGATCCCGGCGGCCGCGGCGACGTCCGGGTCGACCGAGGCGAACATCAGCGGACGCCAGATGACGAGCAGCGTCGCGACGACGATCGCGGCGACCACGATGAGGAACGTCAGCTGCGGGTTGTCGACCGACACGATCTGCCCGGTGAGCAGCCCGAACTTGTTGGCGGCCCGGCCCTTGTAGAGGGCGAGGCAGAGGATGCCGATCCCGAGTCCGAACGGCATGAGGACGGCGATGATCGAGTTGCGTTCCCGGGCCCGGGAGCCGAGCACACCGATGAGCAGGGCGGCGATGACCGACCCCACGAGCGAGCCGGAGACGACGTTCACGCCGAGCAGCAGCGACGCACTGGCACCGGCGAACGAGAGCTCCGAGATGCCGTGCACGGCGAACGGCATGTTCCGGGCGACGACGAACGGGCCGATGAGTCCGCCGACGATGCCGAGCACCGCGCCGGCCCAGATCGAGTTCTGCACGAGCACCAGGAGCTCGCCGTAGTCCTGGAACGAGAAGACGGTCGACAGCAGGTCCATCAGATCCGCCCTTCGTCCGACGGGTCGGCGTGCGGGTCGACCTCGCCCGGGTGGTGCTCGTGGGCCTC
Source organism: Curtobacterium aurantiacum (assembly GCF_018598555.1). Taxonomy (GTDB): domain Bacteria; phylum Actinomycetota; class Actinomycetes; order Actinomycetales; family Microbacteriaceae; genus Curtobacterium; species Curtobacterium aurantiacum. The sequence continues at coordinate 41,139 of NZ_JAHEWN010000002.1, read as the reverse complement.
GTTCGCCCCGACGATGACGATCCGGCCCATGGTGCGGACGACGTCGACGGGCGTGCCGTACAGGTCGCTCAGCACGTCGGCGCGCAGGACCTCGTCCGGCGAACCGATCCGGAACCGGCCGCCCGCGATGTAGAGCACGCGGTCGACGACGTCGAGGATCGGGTTCACGTCGTGCGTCACGAACAGCACGGCGGCGTCACGCTGCCGACGTTCGCGGTCGATGAGCTCGGTGATCCCGCGCTGGTGCCGCAGGTCGAGGGAGATGAGGGGTTCGTCGCACAGCAGCAGGGCGGGGTCGGCGGCGATGGCCTGCCCGACGCGGGTGCGCTGCTGCTCACCACCCGACAGTTCCGCGACGGGGGCGTCCGCGAAGTCGGTGGCACCGACCTCGTCGAGGACGCGGTCGATGCGCAGCCGATCGGCCTTCGACGCCCGACGGATGCCCCACCGGTGCCCGGTGACACCCTGGGCGATCATGTCCCGCGCGCGGAGGGGCGTCCCCGCCTCCATGAGTCGCTGCTGCGGTATGTACCCGATCTTCCGGTGTCCCCGGTGCACCGGCTGCCCGAGGAAGGACATCGTGCCGCTCGTCAGCCGCTGCTGGCCGAGGACCGTGCGGAGCAGCGAGGTCTTGCCCGCGCCGTTCGGACCGAGGACCGCGACGAACTCCCCCGGTGCGAGGTCGAGGTCGAGGCCCGCCCAGAGCTTCCGGGCGCCGTACGACAACCCGGCGTCGCGGAGCGCGAGGACCGGACGAGCCGCAGCCCGGTCGTCCACCGTGGTGGTCGCCGGGCCGTGGGTCGCCGCTGCTGCGGTCGAGGTCGTCACTTCTGGAGCGCTGCCTTCACCGCGTCGATGTTCGCCTGCTGCCACGAGACGTAATCCTGCCCCTCGGGGAGCGTCTCCGTGACACCGACGACGGGGATGTCGTTCTCCTCGGCCGCCTTCTGGACCTGTTCGGTCTCGGGGCTCGATGCCTGGTTGTTGTAGGCGAGCAGCTGCACGCGCTTGCCGGTGAACAGCGCGAGGGTGTCGCGGAGCGCCGCCGGCGGGACGTCGTCGCCCTCCTCGATCGCCTCGGAGAAGTCACCGGGGGTCTCGTTCGTCAGGCCCATCGCGTCGAAGAGGTACCCGGGCACCGGCTCGGTGTACGCGACCTTGTCGCCCGCGTCCTGCTGCTTGACCGCGTCGGTCTGCGACTCGAGGTCCTCGAGCTTGGTGGTGAGGGCGTCCGCGTTCTTCTCGAACGCGTCCTTCCCGCCCTCGTCGAGCGCGCTGAGGTCCTTCGTGACCGCGTCGACGAGCTTCACCATCGTCGGGTAGCTGTAGAAGACGTGCTCGTTGAACTCGCCGCCCTTGTCGAGCCCGGAGAGCTTCACGACGTTGATCGTGTCGGCCTTGGTGTCCGAGGCGTCCGCGAGCGTCGTCATGAAGTCGTCGTACCCGCCACCGTTCTCGATGAGCAGGTCGGCCTTCGACACGGCGAGCTGCGTGCGGGCGCTCGACTCGAAGGAGTGCGGGTCCTGCGACGGGTCCTTGAGGATGCTCGTCACCGAGACGGCGTCGCCGCCGATGGTCTTCACGATCGAGCCGTAGACGTTCGTGGAGGCGACGACGTTGATCGTGCCGTCGGTGCCGGCCTCCCCCGAGGCGGATGAGGTCGCGCACCCGGTCAGGGCGAGCGCGGCGGCGCCGGCGACGAGCGGGAGGGCGAGGAGGCGGTTGCGCATGGCACGACGCTAACGCCTACTGATAACGATTGTCAAAACCGCTATGAGGGCTCTCAGCGCGACCGGGAACGGACGGGAGGCCCGGTGCCAGCTGGCACCGGGCCTCCTGTCCGGAAACGCTCGCGTCTACGGCTTGGTGGCCGCGTCGATCGTGTTCTCGGCGATGGTGTCCTCTTCACGCCCCGGCGTGCGGAGGTTCCACTTCTTGATCACGAAACTGAACAGGAAGTAGTAGATGACGGCGTACCCGAGGCCGATCGGGATGAGCCAGATCGCGCCGTCCGCCTTGCCGAAGTTCAGCACGTAGTCGATCGCACCCGCCGAGAACGAGAACCCGTCGTGGATCCCGAGGGCGTTCACCAGGGCGAGCGAGGTGCCCGTGAGCACCGCGTGGATGATGTACAGCGGGAACGCCACGAACATGAACGAGTACTCGAGCGGCTCGGTGATGCCCGTGACGAACGAGGTCAGTGCGGCGGAGATCATGATGCCGCCGACGAGCTTGCGGTTCTGCGGCTTGGCGTTGCGCCAGATCGCGAGGGCACCGGCGGGCAGCGCGAACATCATGATCGGGAAGAAGCCGGTCATGAAGGTGCCGGCGGTCGGGTCACCCGCGAGGAAGCGGTTCACGTCACCGTGCACCGCGATGCCGTCCGCGCCGGTGAAGCTGCCGAGCTGGAACCACGGGAAGAAGTTGAGCAGCTGGTGCAGACCGATCGGGATGAGCATGCGGTTCGCGAACCCGAAGATGCCGCCACCGATCACGGCGTTGTCGGCGACGGCGGTGCCGGCAGCCGTCAGCGCGATGTCGAAGTAGCGGTAGACGAACGACATCAGGACCGCGATGACGAGACCCGCGGCGGCTGCGAGGATCGGCACCAGTCGGCGGCCGGAGAAGAACCCGAGGAAGTCGGGCATCTTCGTGCGGTGGAACTTCTCCCACAGCACCGCGGAGACGAGCCCCATCACGATGCCGCCGAGGACACCGAAGTTGATGGTGGCGGGGTTGCCGGCCGAGTCCTTCACCCCGTCGAGCACGATCGGCGACATGGCGGCGAACACCTGGTACATGACCATGTACCCGACGACGGCCGCGAGGGCGGTGGTGCCGTCCGACTTCTTGGCCCACCCGATCGCGATGCCGACCGCGAACAGCAGCGGCAGCCAGGTGAACACGGCCTGCCCGGCGGCCGCGATGATCGTCGCACCCTGCTCGAAGCCGGGGATCGCACCGAGCATGTCGGACTGGCCGAGTCGGAGCAGGATGCCCGCTGCCGGCATGACCGCGATCGGCAGGAGCAGACTCCGTCCGAGGCGCTGGGCGTTCGCGAAGACCCGGGACTGCTTCTTCGGCTTCTTCTTCTCCGGCACATCCGCGGCAGTGGTGGCGCTCATCGGAGGTCCTCTCGTCATTGGGTGGAGCTGTCGGGGTGAGTTGAGTCGTGCAGCCAGCGCAGGTAACCTCGGCGGTGTCGCCAGGTCCGGTCCTGTCCGGTCATGACCAGTTCCGTAGTCTGATCCGAGAGCGGTCCGGTGTCAACCTGTGACGCAAACCCTTAACGAGGAGGAAACGATGGCCGACATCAAGGCTGCCGACATCATCGCCGCGCTCGGCGGTGCCGACAACATCGAAGAGGTCGAGGGCTGCATCACGCGCCTCCGCGTCGAGGTCGAGGACGGGGACCTCGTCGACAAGGCCGCCCTGCAGGCCGCCGGGGCACAGGCCGTGGTCGGTGGCGGGACCGGCTGGCAGGTCATCGTCGGCACGATCGCCGACAACCTCGCGCAGGACATCCAGGACGAACTGTGACCGTCGTCCGCACCCCGTTCGCCGGCCCGGTCGTCGCCCTCGCCGACGTGCCCGATCCGGTGTTCGCCGGGCAGCTCGTCGGCGCCGGTGTCGCGGTCGACCCGACGGGCGTCGAGGGTGCGATCACCGCGGTCGCCCCGGTCGACGGCACCATCGTGAAGCTGCACCCGCACGCGTTCGCGCTGCAGGGCGCTGCGGGCACGGACATCCTGGTCCACGTCGGGATCGACACCGTGAAGCTGTCGGGCGAGGGCTTCGAGCTCCTCGCCGCCGAGGGCGACACCGTCACTGCCGGCGAACCCGTCGTCCGCTTCACCCCCTCGGTGATCTCGGCGGCCGGCTACTCGCCGATCTGCCCCGTCGTCGTGCTCGGTTCGACCGCGGACAGCGTCGACCAGGGGATGGTCGGCACCACGGTGCTCGACGGCGACACCCTGTACGAGGTCTAGGGCCACTTCCCCCTTCGAGAGCGACCGTGTGCTGCGGAACACCCGCGGCACACGGTCGCTCTCGTGTTGCTGAGGGATCTAGGCGACCGCCGGGGTCGCGGTGACCTCCATCTGCACCCGGTAGCGGTCCGAGCGGTACCAGCTCCGGGTGTGCTCCACGGGGCGCTCCCCCGCGTACGACACCCGGTCGAACTCGAGCACCGGCGCTCCGGTCTTCGTGCCGAGCAGCGTCGCCACGTCGTCGGCAGCGGGGTTCGCCGCGACGGTCTGCTGCGCGCGGTCGATCGGGGTGCCGTACGCCGTCGCGATGATCGAGTACACCGAACCGGACAGGTCGTGGTCGAGCAGGCCCGGGAACGCGTCGGCCACGAGCCAGGCGTCGTCGATCGACACCGGGGCGCCGTCGGCCATCCGCAGGCGCTTCACGTGGAAGGCCGGCACGTCCGGGTCGATGCGCAGCGCCGCGGCGGTGTCGGCCGGCGGTACCCGCTCTTCGCGCACGAGCACGACGGTGGTCGGCTCGTGCCCCATCGCCCGCATCTCCTCCGTGAACGAGGCGAGGTGCAGCGTCGACTGCACGGGGCGGTGCGCCACGAAGGTGCCCTTGCCCCGGACACGCTCGAGGTAGCCCTCGTTGACGAGCTGGCCGAGGGCTTCGCGCACGGTGATCCGGGAGACGCCGTACTCGGCGATGAGCTGGCGTTCGGAGGGGATCGCGGCGCCGGGGGCCAGGCGGGTGGTGACGAGGTCGAGCAGGATGCGCCGCAGCTGCTGGTGCTTCGGTTCGGCACCCTCGGTGATGCGGCTCGTCATGCGTCCCTCGTGCTCCGTTGCTGGTCCTGGGCGGTGGTCATGCGCGGACATGACCAGTTCCCATCACAGTAGCGAGTCAGCCCGGGAAGACCAACGTGCACCGGCGTCGGACGGCGGAGCGGGCGCTCAGGCGTTGGCCACGAGCCAGGCGAACTGCTCGTCGGAGAGCAGCCGATCCGTCCAGACCTGTCCGTCGACCCCGGCGGCCGCACGGTTCTGCACGGCGGGCGGCCCCTGCCAGACCAGCGAGAGTCCGGCACGACGGAGCACCGCGGCGGAGGCGGGGTTGTTCGTGAGCACGCGCCCGGTCACCGGCACGTCGGGAGCGGTCTCGGCAGCAGCGCGGACGGCCGCGAGGGCGATCTCGGACGCGAAGCCCTGCCCCCACGCGGCCGGCGCCAGGCGGTAGCCGAGGTTCCAGACCCCTCCGGCGGTCATGTCGACCCCACCGACGCCGACGAAGGCGTGGTCGGAGGCGTTCCGGACCGCCCAGGACCCGAGGCCGTGCCGTGCACGACCGCCGATCTTGCGCTGCACCATGTCCACGCTCGAGCTCCGCGCCACGTGCCGACCGGTGGGCAGGTGCTGCCACGTGCGGGCGTCCGAGAAGAGCGCGTGCACGTCGTCGATGTCGGCGGGCGTCAGCGGGGTGAGCAGGAGGCGATCCGTTCGGATCTCCTGCGAGGGGGTCAGGAGCTGGTGGACCATGCACCGATCATGCCGCCGACCCACGACATCCGCGTGAACACCACGCGACGATCGCCGGATCGCGCGGACTCCGTGCGGAGAGCCGCAGGGAGTCCGCACGGGAGCGGCGACTAGTCGAGCAGGAGCGCGGGCTCCTCGAGCACCGAGGCGACGTCGTGCACGAAGCGGGACGCCACGTCACCGTCGACGACCCGGTGGTCGAACGAGGCGCCGATCGTCGTCACCATGCGCGAACGGACCTCGCCGTCGACGACCCACGGCTTCGGCTTGATCGTGCCCATGGCGACGATCGCGACCTCGCCCGGGTTGAGGATCGGGGTCCCGGTGTCCATGCCGAACACACCGATGTTCGTGATCGACACCGTGCCGTTCGCCATCTGCTTCGGCGTGGTCTTGCCGTCGCGGGCGGTCAGGGTGAGCTCCTCGAGCGCCTGTGCCAGCTCGAGCAGCGACATGTCCTGCGCGTCCTTGATGTTCGGCACGATGAGCCCGCGCGGGGTCGCCGCGGCGATGCCGAGGTTCACGAAGTGGTGGACGATGATCTCGCGGTCGGTCCAGGTCGAGTTCACCGAGCGGTTCCGACGGACGGCCCAGATGACGGCCTTCGCGACGATGAGCAGCGGCGAGACCTTGACGCCGGCGAACGTCGGCGAGGCCTTGAGCCGCTTGACGAACTCCATCGTGTGGGTCGCGTCGACGTCGACGAACAGCGACACGTGCGGTGCCGTGAACGCGGACGTGGTCATCGCGGTCGCGATGGCCTTGCGGACGCCCTTGACCGGGATCGTCTCGCTGCGGACCTCGCCCCACTCGGGCGTCTCGATGTTGCGGAAGACGCTGGCCTGCTTCGCGTGCCGGATGACGTCGTCGCGGGTGACCTCGCCGGCCAGACCGGTCGCGACGATCTCGGTCAGTTCGACGCCGAGGTCCTTCGCGAGCTTCCGGATCGGCGGCTTCGCCAGCACGTTGGTGGCCGTGCTCTGCTTGTGCGCGGAGCCGGTGCCGAGCGCGCTGATCGCCTCGGCCGTGCTCTCCTCGCCCGGGTCGACGGAGGCTTCGGCGGCCGCCGCGGTGTCCACACTGGAGGCGCGGCTCGCCTCGGCCGCGAGCGCTGCGGCCCGGCGGGCACCCGGCTTGCGTCGGGAGGGCGACGAGGTCGCCGAGCCGTAGCCGACGAGGACGGCGCCGGAGGACTCGTCGGTGCCCTGGACGGAGGCGTCGACCGCGACCGGCTGGATCGGCGCAGCCGCCGGTGCGGCGGCAGGGGCAGGCGCGGCCGGAGCGGGGGCAGCGGCGCGTGCCGGCACCGCCGCGGGAGCGGGAGGGGTCTGCGCGACCGGAGCCGACGGGGCGGCAGCGGTCGGAGGGGTGGACGCGACCACGGGCGAGACCGGGGCGGAATCGGCGACGGGAACCGTGCCTCCCGGCTGTTCCGCAGGCGGCGTGAGGGCTGCTCCGGACGCGACCGAGGCGTCCGAGTCGACGCGGATGATCGGCTTGCCGACCTCGACCGTGTCACCCTCGGACACGAGCAGGCCCGTGACGGTTCCGGCGAACGGCGAGGGCAGCTCGACGAGCGACTTCGCGGTCTCGATCTCGACGAGCACCTGGTCGACGGCGATCTCGTCCCCGATGGCGACGCGCCACTGCACGATCTCGGCCTCGGTGAGGCCTTCACCCACGTCGGGCAGGGGGAATTCGGCGGCGGCCACTACGGCTCCTTCGCGGATCTGGTCGTGCTCGGTCGGACGGGTCAGTAGGCGAGGGCGCGGTCGACGGCCTCGAGGATGCGGTCGGCATCCGGCAGGTGCAGGTGCTCGAGCTTCGAGACCGGGAACGGCACGTCGAAGCCGGAGACCCGCAGCGGCGGTGCCTGCATCGTGTAGAACGCCCGCTCGGCGACGGTCGCGGCGATCTCGCTGCCGACACTGACGAAGCCGGAGGCCTCTTGTGCGATGACCAGGCGACCGGTCTTGCGGACGGAGGCGAGCAGCGGCTCCCAGTCGATCGGCGAGATCGAGCGGAGGTCGATGACCTCGCAGCTGGTGCCCTCGGCCTCGGCGATGTCCGCGGCCTGCATCAGCGTCGCGACCATCGCGCCGTGACCGACGAGGGTGACCTCGGTGCCGGTGCGCGCGACGCGGGTGGTGTGCATCGGGACGTGGCCCTCGACGAGGTCCACCTGGCCCTTCGGCCAGTAACGCGACTTCGGCTCGAGGAAGATCACCGGGTCCTTCGACGCGATGGCCTCCTGGATCATCCAGTAGGCGTCGTTCGGGGTGCTCGGGCTGACCACGCGCAGGCCCGGGGTGTGCGCGAAGTACGCCTCCGGGGACTCCTGGTGGTGCTCCACGGCGCCGATGTGCCCGCCGTAGGGGATGCGGATGACGACCGGCAGCGACATGTGCGCCGGCAGGCGGTTCGCCATCTTCGCGAGCTGCGACGTGATCTGGTCGAAGCCGGGCCACACGAAGCCGTCGAACTGGATCTCGACGACCGGGCGGTAGCCGCGCAGGGCGAGGCCGATCGCGGTGCCGATGATGCCGGCCTCGGCGAGCGGGGTGTCCCGCACGCGCTCGGCGCCGAAGCGGTCCTGCAGGCCCTCGGTGATGCGGAAGACGCCGCCGAGCTGGCCGATGTCCTCGCCCATCAGCAGGACCTTGTCGTCCGCTTCCATCGCCGCGGCGAGCCCGGCGTTGAGCGCCTTGGCCATCGGCAGGGTCGGGGTGGGGTCGCTCGGGACCTCGCCGGCGCCCGGGTGGGCGCGGAGCGTGTAGTCGAAGAGCTGCTCGGTGGTGCTCATGCGTGGGCGCCCCCTTCGAAGCCGGCCTCGTACTGGGCGAGCCAGGCCTTCTGCTCGGTGATCCGCGGGTGCGGCTCGCGGTAGACGTTGTCGAACATCACGTCGACGGACGGTGCGGTCAGCGCGACGGTGCGGCGCCGGACGTCGGCGGCGATGTCCTCGCCCTCTTCGTCGAACGCGGCGAACTGCTCGTCCGTCGCGCCCTTCGAACGCAGGTACGCCTCGGACCGGACGATCGGGTCACGGCGGACCCACTCCTCGAGCTCGCCGTCGGCGCGGTACCGGCTCGGGTCGTCCGAGCTGGTGTGCGCACCGATGCGGTAGGTGTCGGCCTCGATGAAGGCCGGGCCCTGCCCGCTGCGGGCGTGCTCGGTCGCGACGACGGACGCCGTGTAGGAGGCGAGGATGTCGTTGCCGTCGATGAGGACGCTCGGGATGCCGAAGCCGCGCGGTCGGTCGACGAGCGGCGTCGGGGACTGCACCGACACCGGCACCGAGATGGCCCAGTGGTTGTTCTGCAGGAAGAAGACGACCGGTGCCCCGGTCGACGCGGAGAACACGAAGGCCTCGTTCACGTCGCCCTGGCTGGTGGCGCCGTCGCCGAAGTAGACGATCGAGCAGGCGTCGCGGTCCGGGTCGCCCGTGCCGACGTCGCCGTCGAGCTTCTGGCCGAGTGCGTACCCGGTGGCGTGCAGGGTCTGCGAGCCGATCACCAGGGTGGAGATGTGCGTGTTGCCGCGCTGGTCCGGGTCCCACCCGCCGTGGGTCTGCCCGCGGTACATCGCGATGATCTCCATCGGCTCGACGCCGCGCTGCATGGTGACGGCGTGCTCGCGGTACGACGGGAACACGTGGTCCTGGGCGCGCAGGGCGAACGCGGAGCCGGTCTGCGCGGCCTCCTGCCCGTGGCTGGGGACCCACAGGCCGAGCTGGCCCGTGCGCTGGAGGTTGTGGCCGGCGTGGTCGAACCGACGGGTGAGGACCATGCGGCGGTGCATCGCCAGCAGGGTCTCGTCCGGGATCGCTCGCGCGGCGGCGGCGAACTCGGCGTTCTCGTCGGTCTCCACGAACCGACCCTCGGGGTCGAGGAGCCGGACGGTGGTCGTCGCGGGAGCCGCGGCGCGGAATGACATGCGGGCCAGCGTAGCGCCAGGCACTAGTCGGCCACCTGGAGGTCCCCCACAAGTGAGCGGGCCGTTTCGAGGAGCGTTTCCACAGCTTCGTGCTCGCCGATCGAGATGCGGATGCCCTCCGGCGGGAAGGCCCGGACGATGATCCCGGCGTCCTCGAACGCCGCTGCCGCGGTGGCCGTCCGCTCCCCCGTCGGCAGCCAGAGGAAGTTGCCCTGGGCGTCCGGGACGTCCCAGCCCTGGGCGCGGAGCTCGCCGACGATCCGGTCCCGCAGGGTCGCGATCTCGGACACGCGCTCGAGCAGTTCGGCCTCGCGTTCCAGGCTGGCCAGCGCCGCTGCCTGCCCCTGGGCGGTCACCGACAGTGGGATGGCGCACGCGCGGACCGCGTCGAGCACGTAGTCCGGGCCGAGCGCGTAGCCCACCCGGAGGCCTGCGAGCCCGTACGCCTTCGAGAAGGTGCGGAGGACCACGAGGTTGGGGTGCGCGGCGAGCAACGGGTGACCGTGGACGGCGGTCTCGTCGGTGACGAACTCGGCGTATGCCTCGTCGAGCACGACCAGCACCGACTGCGGCACCGCTGCCATGAACGCGTCGAACTCGTCGGCGGTCACGATCGGCCCCGTCGGGTTGTTCGGCGAGCAGACGATCACCATGCGGGTGCGCTCCGTGACGGCAGCAGCCATGGCGTCGAGGTCGTGCCCGCCGTCGGCGCGGTTCGGCACCGGCACGCTGGTGGCACCGGCGACCGTGACGACGCCGGGGTACGCCTCGAACGAGCGCCAGGCGTAGACGACCTCGTCGCCGGGGCCCGAGGTGGCACGGGCGAGCTCGTGCAGGATCGCGACGCTGCCCGGGGCGACGTGCACCTGCTCGGCGGTCAGGCCGAAGCGGTTGGCCAGCACGGCACGCACGGCGAGGGCGGTGGCGTCGGGGTAGCGGTTGTACGAGGTCTGCGCCTGCACGGCCTCGACGACCCCGGGGAGCGGTGGGAACGGGTTCTCGTTGCTCGACAGCTTGAAGGCGGAGTCGGCCGCCTGGCGTCCCTGCTTGTACGCGGGGAGGACCGCCACCTCGGGCCGGATGTGCACACGCTGCTCGCTCACCCGCACAGGCTACCGGCACGTACACGGCACCCACGAGGGGAAGCGAGGGCATCATGGGCACATGCGATTCCTCGTCCGCCTCGTCGTCAACGCCCTCGCGCTCTGGCTCACCACGCTCATCGTCAGCGGCGTCTCCGTGACGCCGTTCGGTGACGGCGGCACCACCGCGACCGTGCTCACCTTCCTGCTCGTGGCGTTCGTGTTCGGCCTCGTGAACGCGGTGATCGGCACGCTCATCCGGATCGTGGCGTTCCCGATCTACATCCTCACGCTCGGGCTCATCTCGTTCGTCGTGAACGCGATCCTGCTGCTCATCGTCGCGGGCATCTCGGAGGCGTTCGGCTTCGGGCTCGAGGTCGACTCCTTCGGCTGGGGCATCGTCGGTGCCTTCGTGCTCGCGGTCTTCGCGTGGCTGATCGGGCTCTTCGCTCGCCCGGTCCTCAACCGCCAGCGGGCGTGAGGTCGGCGGACCTCGCGGCGGACCCCGCCCTGCGTCATGATGTGCTCATGACCCAGGACGTCGACGCCCCGTTCCGCGTCTCGTTCGTCTGCAGCGGCAACATCTGCCGCTCCCCCATGGCCGGTGTCGTGTTCGCGCAGATCGCCGCGGACGCCGGTCTCGCCGACCGGTTCCAGGTGGAGTCGGCCGGCACCGGTGACTGGCACGTCGGGGAACCCGCCGACGAGCGCACGATCGCAGCCCTGGCGGCGCGCGGATACGATGGCAGCAGGCATCGCGCCCGTCAGTTCGACCCGGACCGGTTCCCGGACCTCGACCTGGTGGTCGCACTCGACCGCTCCCACGAACGCATCCTGCGCTCGTGGGCCCCGACCATGGACGACTCCGCCAAGGTGACGCTCCTGTTGCGGTACGACGCCGCCTGGCCCCAGCAGGCCGACGTGCCGGACCCGTACTACGCGGACCGGCACGAGTTCGACCGAGTGCTCTCGACCGTCGAACGTGCCTGCCGGGCGCTCTTCCACCAGCTCGAGCCGGCAGTCCGTCAGGGAGCCCCATGACCCCCCTTCCCCCGCAGCCGATCAGCCCGCTCGACGGGCGCTACTACCCGATCGTGCACACGGTGGGCGAGCACCTCTCCGAGGCCGGCCTCAACCGCGCGCGCATCGTGGTCGAGGTCGAGTGGCTCATCTTCCTGACCGACCACGCGATGTTCACCACCTCGCCGCTCAGCGTCGACGACAAGGCCGCACTCCGCGCGATCGCCTCGACCTTCGGCCACGACCAGATCGCGGAGCTCGCCGAGATCGAGGCGACGACCCGTCACGACGTCAAGGCCGTCGAGTACTTCGTGCGCCGCCGCCTGTCCGAGCTCGGGCTCGACGCGATCGCCGAGCTCACCCACTTCGCCGCCACGAGCGAGGACGTCAACAACCTGTCCTACGCACTCACCGTGCGGGACACCGTCGACCAGGTCTGGCTGCCCGGCTTCCGCGCCGTGATCGAGAAGCTCCGCACGCTCGCCGTCGAGCTGAAGAGCGTGCCGATGCTCTCGCACACCCACGGTCAGCCGGCCACCCCGACGACGCTCGGCAAGGAGCTCGCGGTCGTCGTCTACCGGCTCGAGCGCGTGCTCGCCCAGATCGAGGGCGGCGAGTACCTCGGCAAGTTCTCCGGCGCGACCGGCACCTTCTCGGCGCACCTCGCCGCGGACCCCGAGGCCGACTGGCCCGCACTGTCCCGCGAGTTCGTCGAGGGCCTCGGCCTGACGTGGAACCCGCTCACCACCCAGATCGAGTCGCACGACTGGCAGGCCGAGCTGTACGACCGGGTGCGTCACGCCAACCGGATCCTGCACAACCTGGCCACCGACGTGTGGACCTACATCTCGATGGGGTACTTCACGCAGATCCCCGTCGCCGGTGCCACCGGGTCGTCGACGATGCCGCACAAGATCAACCCGATCAAGTTCGAGAACGCCGAGGCGAACCTCGAGATCTCGTCGGCGCTCTTCTCGACGCTGTCCGAGACCCTCGTGACGAGCCGCCTGCAGCGCGACCTGACGGACTCCACCACCCAGCGGAACATCGGCGTCGCGTTCGGGCACTCGTTGCTCGCACTCGACAACCTGCGCCGGGGCCTGGGCGAGATCGCCGTGAACGAGGCGAAGCTCGCCGACGACCTCGACCACAACTGGGAGGTGCTCGCCGAGGCCATCCAGACGGTCATCCGTGCCGAGGTCACCGCCGGGCAGTCGAACATCGAGGACCCCTACGCGATGCTCAAGGAACTCACGCGCGGCAAGCGTGTGAGCCAGCAGGACCTCATCGTGTTCGTGAACCGTCTCGACATCTCGGACGGCGCGAAGGCCCGGCTGACCAACCTGACGCCGGCGACCTACACGGGCCTGGCGGACGAGCTGGTGGACCACCTCGACGTCTGAGCACGGTGGACCGTCGGCCGGACGGTCGTCGGTCCGCCGCCGGATCTCCGTCCAGCCGGATCTCCGTCCAGCCGGATCTCCGTCCAGCCGGATCTCCGCCAGGGGGTGCGCAATCCTGAGCGGTTCGATAGATTCGTGGTGCTGAGTACATCTCAGCACGGGGGGCGTCGCAGTGGATGCACCCTGTCCACTGACCGGATGGATCTCCACACCGTGCTTCGTTCTCGCATCACCGCGGCCGCCGTCGGCGCCACCGTGCTCGGCGTCTCCGCCGCCCTCGTCCCGACGGTCTCGACCGCCGTCGTGACGAGCACCGCCGCTTCGGCCATCGTCACCTGGACCGACTCCGCCGACGAGTTCACGGCCGCGCCGACCGGCACGTTCCCCCTGAACGACCAGTGGTACTGGGCATCCGTGACCGACCTGGGTGGCGGCGGCACGATCACCGACCACGCCACGCTCGACGAGGACGGCCTGTCCGTCTCCGAGGGTGAAGCCGTCGCGCTGGTCCGCGGCCTGAACACGCCGGTGGCCCCGGCTGCCGTCCCCGCGCTCGCCGCCGGGATCAGCATGACGACGACCGGCGCGACGAGCTTCGGCCTCGCGGTCCAGGAGGGCGACGACTCCACCGCACAGTCCGTGGTCTTCGCCACGGACGAACCCGTCACCGACGGTGGCGGCACGATCAGCGGCACCAGCAACTGGATCGACCCGACGACCGGCGAGGTCGAGTCGACGACCGAGCTCGCAGCCGACCTGCGGGACGCGGACGCCGAGGTCGTCGGCTACGTCGTCTACGTCGGCATCGACATCGCCGACGGGATCACCGCGCCCCCGACCGAGCCGACCGAGACGCCGGCTCCGACCGATCAGCCCACCCCGGCCCCGACCGTGGACGGCGCTCCGGCACCGACCGGGCTTCGCGGCACCGAGCTGAAGAGCCTCGCCGCGCCGCTCGAGGTCAACGGGCAGGCCCTCGCCGCCGACGCCAGCGGTTCGATCTCCGCGCTGCGCGTCGACGACACCACGACGTACTTCACGCCGCAGCCCACCGCGGCCGCCGAGCTCCTCACCCCGACCGCGACCCTGACCGAGGCCACCACCGCCGGTGTCCGCATCCAGGGCTCGGGCTTCGCCCCCGGTGAGGTCGTCGGCGCCGGCGTCGGCACCGGTGCTCAGGGCACCGAGATCCCCGGGGTCGCGTTCCGCGCCGACGCCGAGGGCAACGTCTCCGGCACCATCGTCCTGCCCGCCGACTTCGTGAACGCCGCCGGCGCCTACAGCGTCGGTCTCGTCGGCGCCTCGTCCGCGCAGGCCGCACAGGCCGCGCTCACCGTCACCGCCGACCCGGCCGCTGCCGGTGACCCGGGCACGGCTCCGGTTGCCGTCCCGGTGCCCGGAACGGCGACCTTCACGGGCTGATCTTGCCGATCCTCCCGACCGAGCCACGGCGGCGTGCGACTGTGATCGCCGCCGCCGTGGCCGTCGTCTGTGCGGGGGCCGTCGCGTTCGTCGCGCTCGGTCCCCTGTCAGCCGCACCCGCCCCGACATCGACCCGGTCCGTCGCGGCACCGACGCCCACCCCGACGACGACACCGAAGCCGACCCGGTCGGCAGCACCGGTCGACGCGGTCGACGCCCCGGCCAGCACCACCGTCGCCGCCGTCAGCGGCGCGTCCGTCCCGGTCAGCAGCAAGCCGGGTGGCGCGAGCACGACGACCCTCGAGAACCCGCAGGCGTCCGGTGCCCCGCTCGTCTTCCGGGTCGTCGACCAGCAGGACGGCTGGGCGGAGGTGCAGCTCGCACAGCGCCCGAACGGCAGCACCGGCTGGGTGCCGACGAGCGCGCTCACCCTGTCCGAGGACCCGTACGCGATCGTCGTCACCCGCTCGACGAACACCCTCGACCTGTACAAGGCAGGGAAGGTCGTCGACAGCTACCCCGTCGCGACCGGCACCGGCGGCACCCCGTCGCCGATCGGTCGGTTCGCGCTGACCGAGCTGCTCGCGCCCACGAACGAGGGCTACGGCCCGTACGCGTACGGCACGACGGCGTTCTCCGACGTGCTCAACTCGTTCGGCGGCGGCCCCGGACAGATCGGGCTGCACGGCACCGACGACACGTCGAGCATCGGCACGGCGGCCTCGCACGGCTGCATCCGCATGCACAACGCCGACATCACGGCCCTGGCGGAGCGCCTGCCGCTCGGCACGCCGTTCCAGGTGCGCTGACGGGCTCACCCCGCCACAGTTCGTGAGCAGGAATGGTCGGGTTCCGCATCGGGACCCGACCATTCCTGCTCACGAAGCGGGTCTGCCGCGGCCCGCCCGCGGCCTGGAGGCGCGGCGTGCGCCCGGCAGTGGGCGCAACCATCTCAGGTGGTGACGTCCAGGGCCACGGCGACCAGCGCCTCCAGGACGGTGCGCACCACGGGACGGACGGCCCGGTCCGGGCGGACCAGTGCCTCGATGCGGCGGCCGGCACGGACGTCGGCGAGTTCCGCCAGGTGGAAGCGCCCGGCGGCCCGCGTGCCCGACGTGTACCGCGGGACGAGTGCGATGCCGTGGCCGGCCGCCACCAGGTTCTCGATGACCGGCAGGTGGATCGTGCGGAACGCGACACTCGGTGGGGTGTCCGTCGCCGCGGCCATCGCGTGCAGCACCCGGTCGATCGGGTAGCCCTCGGGGACGCCGATCCAGCGTTCCCCGACGACCTCGTCGATGCCCACGCGCACGCGGCCGGCCAAGGCGTGCCCGGGCGGCAGGGCCACGTCGAGGGGTTCGCGGAGCAGCGGCACGGTGTCGACCGATCCCTGGTCGGCCGGTCGGACGCCGTCCGACCGGTGCCCGACGACGACGTCGTGGTCCGCGGCGAGGGGTGCGAACTCCCCCTCGCTGACGTCCACGTCGACCAGGGTCAGCGTGATGCCCGGGTGCGCCTGCATCCGGGTGAGCACGCCGGGCAGCAGCAGTTCCGCCGCCGACGGGAAGATCGCCAGGGACACCGGCCCGGTCGTCCCGCCGAGGTGCTCCTGCCAGGCGGCGTCGACCCGCGCGATCGCGGTCGCGACACCGGATGCCAGGCCCGCGAGCACTTCGCCGTGCGGGGTCAGCCGGACCCCGCGCCCGACACGTTCGACCAGCGGGACGCCGACCTGCCGCTGCAGGGTCTGCAGCTGCTGGGAGACGGCGCTCGGCGTGCGGTGGGTGGCCTCGGCGACGGCGGTGACGCTCCCCCGCTCGGCGAGTTCGCGCAGGACCGCGAGCAGCTGCACGTCGAAGTCGACCATGCAGGGACCCTACAACGTCGGTTGCAAGAGTTTCGATGGACCTACAACATGAGGCCGGGGACGATCGGACCATGACCACTCGTGACCGCCTGCTCGCCGTCGTCGTGGCCGTGGTCTGGGGCCTGAACTTCCCCGCGACGGCACTCGCGCTCGAGCACTTCCCGCCGTTCCTGCTCGCAGCGCTGCGGTTCACGATCTTGGCGGTCCCGACGCTGCTGTTCGTGCCGCGGCCGCGGATCCCGTTCGGGCGGCTGCTGCTCGTCGGCCTCGGGCTCGGGGTGCTGCAGTTCTCGTTCCTGTACCTCAGCATGGCGTCGGGCATGCCGTCGGGGCTGGCCTCGCTCGTGTTGCAGGCATCGGCACCGTTCACCGTCGTGCTGGCCGGGGTGTTCCTGCGTGAGCGGCTGACCGGACGACAGCTCGTCGGGGTGACGGTCGCCGTCGCGGCCCTCGGCCTGATCGCCCTCCACCGCTCGCAGACCGCTGCCCTGCTGCCCGTCGTGCTCGCCCTGTGCGGGGCGCTCGGGTGGGCGATCGGCAACGTCGCGACCCGGCGGGCGGGGGCGGCGAACCCGCTGCACCTGACCCTGTGGTGGTCGGTCGTGCCGCCGGTCCCGATGGCCGTGCTGTCGTTCGTGGTCGAGGGGCCCGACCGCATCGGTGCCGCACTCGGCACGGCGTTCACGGCGTCGGCGCTGCCCGCGGACCTCGGCCTGCTGTACATCGTGGTCGTCGCGACCCTGGTGGGGTACGGCATCTGGTCGCGGCTGCTGGTGACCTACCCGTCGAGCACCGTCGCACCGTTCTCGATGCTCGTGCCGGTGGTCGGGGTGCTCGCGTCGTGGGCGGCCTTCGGCGAGGTGCCTGACCTCGTCGAGGTGCTCGCCGGCACGGTCGTGGTCGCCGCCGTGCTGTGGTCGTCGCGACCGGCGCGGGGCGCCGGTCCGCGACCGGCCCCCGCCGACGAGGTCGAACGACGCGCCGCTGCCGTGCCGCCGGGATCGCACGACGTGCTGCCCGGACCGCTCGTGAGCGGCAGTGCGCGCGATCTCGACCCGACCGTCACCCCCGGTGCTGGCGGCGCTCCGCGA
The DNA here is from genome assembly GCF_018598555.1 of Curtobacterium aurantiacum. Taxonomy (GTDB): domain Bacteria; phylum Actinomycetota; class Actinomycetes; order Actinomycetales; family Microbacteriaceae; genus Curtobacterium; species Curtobacterium aurantiacum. The sequence goes on along the minus strand of NZ_JAHEWN010000002.1, from coordinate 23,808 downwards.
TGATCCCGGCGAGTGCCCCGTGCAGGTGCGGGTACCGGAACTCGTAGCCGGCCTGGGTCAACCGGGTCGGCACCACCCACCGGCTCTTCAACACGAGTTCGGTCTCGGTGCGGATCGCGAACGACCCGAGCTCGAGCATCCACCGCCAGGTCGGCACCCCGAACCGGCGGCCGACGGCGTCGCGGAGGGTCGCCATCACGGTGCGGTTGTCCGACGGGTTCGGGCTCGAGATGTTCACCGGCCCCTCGATCTCGGGGTGGTCGCGGAGGAACCGGATCGAGCCGAGCACGTCCTCGATGTGCACCCAGCTGAACCGCTGTCGGCCGTGGGTCGGCCGGTGGTGGTGGTACGTGCCGGCGCGGAGCCGGGAGCGCGTCGGTACCCACGGCCCGTCGTACTGCGGCCCGCCGAGTCCGGCCTGCGCGAGCCGGAGGAGCGGCAGCAGCGCGCTGCCGTCGCCGAACACGATCGCCATCCGGAGCGCCACACGACGGGTCGCGGGCAGGTCGGCGCCGAAGAACGCGTCCTCCCACGCGCGGGCGACGGAGACCGAGAACCCCTCGCCGATCTCCCCCGTCGTCTCGTCCTGCGGGCGGTCGTCTGCGTGCCGGTAGATCGTCGCGGTCGAGGCGTTCAACCACAGAGGCGTCGGGTGCTCCGACGTCCGGATGGCCTCGGCGAGCTCGAGTGTGGTGTCCACCCGGGAGCGCATGATCTCCGCGCGGTTCCGTCGGCCGTAGCGGCAGTTCACGCTCTTGCCCGCCATGTTCACGACCAGGGCGGCGCCGTTGACGAGTTCCCGGATGCGCATGGTGTTGCCCCACACGGCGTCCCCGGTCCGGCCGATGGTGACGACCCGGTAGCCCTCTTCCGTGAAGGCGTCCCGCAGGTACCGCCCCACGAAGCCGCTCGCTCCCGCGATCACGACCTTCTGCTGCTCGACCATCAACGTCCCCCTTCAGGACCGGCATCGGGCACGACGGCGTACCGGAACGCCCCCTCGTACCGGTACAGCGTGCCGAGCACCGGCGCCGTGAGCACCAGGGACACGCGCTGCAGGTCGGCTTCGTCATCGAATCGTTCTGTGAGCAGCACCCGCGGTGCGATCAGGGCCGGGAGGCGCAGATCGCGTCCCAGCGCGCGGAACGTCACGCGCTCGGAGACCAGGCGCAGGGCGCCCGCATCCGGGCCGTGCGCGTCGACCTGCGCCCGGAGCAGGGCGCTGACGCGCCCACGGCGGCCGAGGTGGTCGACCAGGCCGTCGGGTTCGGCGGTGATGGCGTCCACCATCGTGCGGGTGCCGGAGCGGAAGCGGAAGGTGCGGTGCGCGCGGACGGCGGGGCGGGCCTCCAGGCTGGTCCCGGATCCGCGTCGGACGCGAGCCGGACGGTTCTCGACCGTGAAGGGGACGTCCCGCTCCCAGACCGGGAACATGACCGCGTCGCGCGCGAACAGGGCGAGCAGGGGCCACAGCCAACGGCGCGGCGTGCCGACGACGCGGAACACGCCCTCGCCCCGGCCGACGTGTCCGGGTGGGACGGCACCGAAGTACGTGCGGAGTCGAGGGTGCAGCCGGGCCAGCACCTCGGGGGGTGTCGACAGCTCGTAGGGCGACCCGCTCACGGTGACGATCCTGGCATGTCGTCGGTGCGGATCCCTACGATGTCGCACATGGGACACGACCACGGGCACGGCGTCGGGCACGCGTCCGAGCGCGCCCTGCTCATCGCGTTCTGCATCTCGGCGGGCATCCTGCTCGCCGAGGTCGTCGGCGCCGTGGTCACCGGTTCGCTCGCCCTGCTCGTCGACGCCGGGCACATGGTCGTCGACACCGGCGGGCTCGGCATCGGGCTCGTCGCGACGCGGCTCGCCCGCCGGTCCCCGACCGCGCAGCGCACCTGGGGCTTCCAGCGGGCCGAGGTCCTCGGTGCCACGGCGCAGGCCGCGATCCTGCTCGCCGTCGGGGTCTACGTGATCATCTCGGCGGTCCAGCGGCTGTTCGTGCCGGAGGAGATCCACTCCGGGCCGCTGCTCGTCTTCGGCATCGTCGGACTCGTCGGCAACCTCGTGGCCTACGCGGTGCTGCTGCGGGCCTCGGGTGAAGGGTTCACCTCGCGGGCCGCCCGGCTCGAGGTGCTCAACGACACCCTCGGCTCGGTCGCCGTCATCGTCGCCGCGATCGTGCTCATGCTGACCGGGTGGGAGCGGGCGGACTCCGTCGCCGCGATCCTGATCGGTCTGCTCATCCTGCCGCGGGCGATCCGGCTGCTGCGCGAGACCGCGAACGTGCTGCTCGAATCGACGCCGCCAGGGCTCGACCTCGACGACGTGCGCGGCCACATCCTCGAGCTCGACCACGTCATCGCGGTGCACGACCTGCACGCGACACTCGTTGCGACCGGGGTGCCGAACCTGACGGCGCACGTGGTGGTGGACGACCACTGCTTCTCGACGGCGCACGCCCCGGCGATCCTCGACGAGCTGCAGCGGTGCGTGGCGGAGCACTTCGACGTGCCGGTGGAGCACTCGACGTTCCAGTTGGAGCCGGTGTCGCACCGGCGGCACGAGTACGAGGTGCACGCGTAGGTCGCGTGCTGGGGCGTGTGCGTCTCGGGTCTCGGTCGGGATTGGCGGCGACGGGGGAGGCGACGCGGAACGACAGGGTCGACGTCGTACGACGACGACATCGTCGCTCCGTGCACAAGCGGACTGTTGCGTGGCACCGGTTGCGACAGGGCCGATGTCGGACGACAACGGCGGTGTCGTACGACGTCAGTGGCCAGCGCCGCCGCCCACCGGGTCAGCAGTCGTCGGTGCGCGTGGGGTAGGCCGTGATCACCCGGTCGGTGGTGGCCGAGACGATGACCTTGACGTACGGGTCCTCGTCGGGGCGCGAACCGTCGTCGAACCGGACGGGTGCGGCGTAGCAGACCTTGCCGTCGCCGGCGTCGACCGGGAACCCGGGGCGCGGGGCCTCGAGCGCCGTCTGCACCGCGGTGAGCATGGCGTCGTCCCAGTCCCGCGAGCCGTGCCCGGTGACGACGTCCTGCCAGTCGGCGGTGTGCCGCACCCGGATGTGCTCGTAGCCCTGGGCAGCGGTGCCGCACTGCAGGGTGACGCGGCCGAGGGCCTCGGTCTCGTACCGGGCGACGGCCGCCCGGGTCGTGCCGTCGCACCGTGCGAGGGCGGCGGAGCCGGGCATGTCCGGCCCCGTGCGGGTGATCGTGACGGTGCTGTCACCCGAGGGCGATGCCGCACCGGTCGTCGCACCGACGGTCGAACCGCCGATGGTCGGGTCGTCAGCGCCCTGCCGTGCCGTCAGGAACAGCCCGCCGGCGAGGAGCCCGGCGGCCACCACGGCCGCGACGCCGGTGATCACGGGACGGTTGCGGTTCCGGGGCACCCGCCCAGTATGCCGGGAGTGCGGCCGCACGACGGAACCAGGTTCCGGACACGGCGCCGCGCGATCACGTGGTGCGGTGTCCGGAACCTGGTTGCGGGATGCGATGGGCGGACGCCAGGCCCGCCCCGCGTCAGGCGCGCGCGGCCAGGCGGGTGCCGGCGACGACGGCCAGGACGGCGACGAGCACCACGTACCCGATCAGGACGGGGAGCGTCGGGACCACCAGGAGCGCCGCGCCGACGGCCACGACCGGCACGGTGAGCCCGGCGTAGGCGATGAGGAACGTGGCGGCGAGCACGCCGCCCCGACGCTCCGGGCCGACCAGTGCCGCGGCGCTGCCGATGGCGGCACGGAAGAGCAGGCCGACGCCGGCACCCGCGACGACGCCGCCGCCGATGAACCCGGCGACCTGCAGCAGGACCGCGGCGACGGCCAGGACGACCAGCCCGATGACCAGGAGCACCATGCCGAGTCGGATCTGCACACGCTGCGACAGCCGGGCGAACACGATCTGCGACAGCGCACTCGCGGCGAAGACCCCGAAGGTCGTGGCGCCGGCGGCCAGGCGGTCGGTGACGTGGAACGTGGTGCCGAGGAAGCTCGGTGCGACCGAGGTGAAGAGGCCCTGCACGGCGAGCGCGGCGAACGCGGCTGCCCCGGCGGCCCAGAACGCGGCACCCTGCCCCTCCGGCGCCTGCATGCGCTGCGGGCGGTAGGCCACGGGCTGCTCGGGACGGTCGACCGTCTCCGGCGCCGCGAGCACCAGCACGAACGCGACCGCCAGCGCGATCACGAACACCACGTACGGGACCATGAGCGGCTGCCCGACGAACTCGGCGAGTGCTCCGCCGACCAGGGCGCCGAGTGACAGGCCACCGAGGTTCACGGCCCCGGCGGCGACGCTCGCGCCCTTCGCGGAGTCGCTCGAACCGGTCGCCCGAACCCGGAGCTCGCCGAGGTGCGCCGTCGCGGTCGCGGTGAGCGTCCCGACGCCGAGGCCGGTCACGAGCCGGGCGACGATGAGGCCGGTGACGTCGTTCCAGAGCAGGAACAGCACGGCGGCGACGAGCTCGAGGGCGATCGACACCAGGATGAGCGGCCGCCGTCCGTGCACGTCACTGAGGTGCCCCGCGAGGTACAGCGACCCGACGACCCCGACCCCGTACGCGGCGAAGATCACCGTCGTCGTGAAGGTCGGGAAGCCGTCGCGGGCCTGGTAGATGACGTAGAGCGGCGCGGGGACGGTCGCGAACGCCATCACCGAGAGGAACGCGAAGGCGACGACCCAGAAGCCGAAGCCGTGGCGCCGCCGGGTGTGGGCACGGCGCCCGCGGGGAGCGACGACGCGGTCACCCGCGGTTGCGGGAGCGGCGCTGGTGGCGGGGACGGTGCCCGTCGGGGTCTCGGTGACGGTCGACATGCTCCGATGGTCGCGCTCGGGGTGCATCGAGTCCAACGGATGCGCTTGATGCGAACCATCGAGCAGGTCGATACTCGGACGATGGAGACCCGGTTGCTCGAACAGTTCGTCACCGTCGCCGCCGAGGGCAGCGTCACCCGCGCGGCGGAACGGCTCTGGGCCGCGCAGTCCACGGTGTCCGCGGGCATCGCGTCGCTCGAGCGCAGCTTCGGGGTGCGACTCTTCGACCGCACGGGCCGGCAGCTCGTGCTCACCCCCGCCGGTGACGACCTGCTCCCCCACGCCCGCGCGGTGCTCGAGTCCCTCGACCGGATGCGCGACCTGGCCACCGCCGACGACGCCGACCTGCGGGGCCGGGTGCGGCTCGGCATCTTCACGAGCATGGACATCGTCGACCTGACGGGCGTGCTGCAGCGGTTCCGGCGGCAGCACCCGCTCGTCGCCGTGGAGCTGATGACCTCGCCGTCGGGGACGACCGGCCTCGTGCAGGACCTGGTCGCCGGGCGGCTCGACATCGCCTACACGGGCCTGCCCACCGTGCCGACCGGTGTCGCCGTGGAGCCGTTGCGGGAGATGCCGTTCCGGGTGTTCACCGCGTCGGACCACCCGCTCGCTGGCCGGTCGTCGGTGTCGCTCGCCGAACTCGCCGACGAGCCGTTCGTCGACACGGCGCACGGGTTCGGCAACCGGATCATCCTCGACGGGGCACTCGAGCGGCTCGGGATCCGTCGGCGCATCGTCGCGGAGATGAACGACATGCCCGCCGTGGTCCGCTTCGCCTCGGCCGGGCTCGGCGTCGGGGTCGTGCCGGACTCGGGGGTGCGGTACGACGGGGCGGTGCTCGATCTGGAGGACGAGGTCGAACCGCTCCGCATCGGCCTGGCGGTCCGGACGTCCCCGGAACCGAGCCGCGCGGTCCGGACGCTGGCGCGCGACATCGTGGCGGCGCGGGTGGGGTGACCCAGGGAAGTGGGCTTCCCCACCGACGGACTGGAGGCACGGGTCGGGTCCGCCGCGTGCCTCCAGGCCGTCAGTCCCCCCAGAACGTCGCGATGAGCGCGGCCAGGAGCCCGTCGGTCGGGACGTTGGTCTGTTCGATGGTGATCCAGGTGTCACCGCGGGTGAAGTACGTGTACGCCTTCTCGGCGCCGTACGGCTCCACGATCCCGCGGGACTGGCAGAAGGTTCCGCCGTCTCGCTCGGTGCACGTCCCGCCGCCGTCGTACGCGGGGAACTCCTCGATCTCCCGCTGGATGGTGGCTGCGGTGGCGGTCCCGGCCCGGACCTCGATCCCGGAGATGTCCGCGCGCGGGTCACGCCACGAGCAGGAGACCTTCGACTGGGTGCCTTCCGGGTCCTGACCATCCGGAACGCGGTCCGTCCCCGACGGCGGGTCGAGCTGCGTCAGCGGAGTGTCACCGAAGAAACGGACGTAGTCGGCTGCCGAGACGAGCGCGCGACAGTCCGTGGGGATGGTCGCCGTGGCGGGGGTCGGTGTCGACGTCGGGGTGGGCTTCGGGGTCGGGGTACCCGTGATCGGGGCGGAGCTCGGCGTGGTCGCGGACGGCGAGGGTTCCGGCTGCTGGGTCTGGGTGGGAGCGGCGACCGGGTCGGCGTTCTGCTGCGAGAGGGTCAGGGCGACGGCACCGGTCGCAGTGCCGACGGCGAGCAGCGCGACGACGCCGATGACGATCCCGGACCGGCCACGACGACGCTTCGGGAGCGGGGCGGCACGTTCGAGGACGTTCTGCTTCATCGAGACGAGCATGCGCTGCAGGTCGTCTCCCTCGGGAGGCTCAGTGTTCATCGTGCATCACCACCTTCTTGAGTCGTCGACGGTTGCGGGACACCCGTTGGGTGACCGCGCCGACCGTGAGCCCGAGGAGTTCGGCGGCCTCGGCGTACGAGTGACCCTCGAGCAGGCAGAGCTCGCAGATGCGACGGTCGAGGTCGGGGAGCGCGGCGATCTCGGCCCGGACCCAGCGGAGGGTCTCGCGGGCCTCGTCGTGCTCGGCGGGCGAGGCGAGGTGCTCGGGGAGCTCGTCCGCGCGGCGCCGGGCCTGCTTGCGCCCGGTGTTGAAGGCGTGGTTGCGGCACACGACGAGCAGCCACGGCAGCATCGTGTCGGCCGGCAGTTCGAGGGTCGCAGCGCGCTGCCAGAGCGTCAGGAACGCGTCCTGCACGATCTCCTCGACGTCGGACCGGTCGTCGACCAGCGCCCAGGCGTAACGGGTGAGGGTGGCGGCGTACCGGTCGAACGCCCGGGCGAGCGCGCCGGTGTCCCCCTGTGCCATCGCACGGACGAGTCCCTCGTCCGTGTCGGTGCCGGTCGTCACGTCCACATCCCACCTCCTTCACTCAGAGGTGTCGGCAGGACGAGCGATCCTGACAGGACCGTGACGGATTCGTGACCCCGGGCGTGTCCGCCGGGTCGAGCGTCGGGCGTCAGGCGTCAGGCGTCAGGCGTCAGCGATCGACGCTCAGCCGTCAGTGGAAGTCGTCGCCGTCGCCCTCGCCGGGCGTCTTGTGCCCACCGAGCATGTCGTTGTCGTCCTGCTCGCTCGACGAGGCGAGCTGCAGCATCGCGAGCACGACGACGACCACGATGAACGCGACGCCGAGGAAGATCACGGCCAGCTGCAGTTCCCGCGTCGAGAACAGCACGACGAGCCCGGTGAACACCGCGACGATCGCGGAGATCCCGAGGAGCTCGACCGGGCGCAGGCGGTCACGACGGCTGGGGGTGGTCATGCGTGTGGTGCTCCGTCCGGGGCGGCGGCCGGAGCGGCCGTTCCCCACTTGTGCGAGAGGCCGGCGATCACGTGGAAGACGGCCGTGATGGCGAGGTACGCGCCGAGCAGGCCGACGAGCACGATCGAGGCGTCGAGGATGCCGCTCACCTGCTCCACACCACCGAGCTGCTGGGAGTAGTCCGGCGGGGTGACGAGGAAGGCGATCGCGAGCAGCAGCGTGAGACCGCCGATCGTGGTCCAGTCACGGGCGAAGGGCGAACGACGACGGGCACGGAGACCCTGCGACAGCTCGAGGGCCCCGGTCAGCACGGCGAACGCGACGACGACCGTGATGAAGGCCGGCAGTCCGAACCCGTTGCAGGCGAACCCGGCGACCGCGGCCAGCAGGGTGATGAGCGCCTGCAGCAGGGTCGTCCGGCGCGAACGGCCGTCGAGGGGCAGTCGGGCGATCCCGGCGAACAGGAGCACCAGGCCCTCGACCAGGGCGAAGCCGCCGAACAGCAGCAGACCGTAGCCCGCGGCGTGGTTCGTCGAGAAGGTGATCACGAGCGCGACGACCGCTGCGGGGACCGCGCGGAGGATCGGGATCGGCCAGTACCGCGCGCGCTGGGTCGCGTCGTCCACGGTGGTGGCGTCGTCCACGGTGTCGGACACGAGACCTCTTTCGGGCATGCGGATCGTGGATCCGATCCTACCGCCGGTGGGGTGGACGCCCGACCGGAGCGGGGTCGAACCCGCGCGACCGTCCGCACCCGCGTGCCGGGACGGCACCGTCCCGCGGTGCCGTCCCGGTGCTCTCAGGGCTGCTGCGGGTCCTCGGTCGAGGTCCCACGGCGGGCACGACGTCGGGCGAGCCACCAGCACACGGACCCCGCAGCCGCGGCCACGGCGGCGAGCGCGGCGGCGAGGCCGAGCCCCTCGGTGCCGGTGTAGGCGAGCGCCCCGGCGGGGGAGGCCGGCCCGCGATCGGCTGCGGGGTCACCGGTGCCCCGCCCGTCGCCGGAACCGTCACCCGCACCGTCGTTCGTTCCGCCGCCGTTGCCGTTGCCGTCGTCACCGTCGTCCCCGGTGCCGTCGTCCGGCGCGGGGCCGGTCGTCGGTGCGGGACTCGGTGCCGGCCCCTCGTCGTCCGGTCCGACGACGATCGCCACCCCGGTCGACGGGTCTCCACCGTCCGGGTCGGTCGGGGAGGTCGCCGTCGCCACGTTCACCACGTCGGAGCCGTCCCCCTGGTACCCGGGGTCGAGCACGGCACGGATCCGGAAGTCCAGGGTCTCCCCCACGTCGAGCGACACCTCGGAGCTGCAGGTCACCCGCTGCCCCTCGGCGGTGCACCCGTCGTCCGAGCCGGCGAAGCGCATCGCCTCGGGCAGGTCGTCGACCGCGCCGACCTGCTCCGCCACCGACGGCCCGCGGTTCCGGGCGGTCACGAGGTACTCGACCTCGTCGCCGGGCCGGACGGTCGACGGTGACACCGACTTGTCCGTCTCGAGGTGTGCCTCCACCACCGGGGCCGTCACGCTGGTGCTCGCCCGCGAGGCGTTGTCGGCCTCGTTCGTGTCGGACAACGAGGTCGGCGGAGCGATGGTCGCGACGCTCTCCAGCGCCCCCGACGTGCCTTCGGCGACGCGGCCCTCGACGGTCACGACGGCCGATCCACCCCGGGGCAGGGACAGGTCGGTCGCGACGTCCCCGGTGCCCGACGCGGTGGCGCAGGCGGAGCCGTCCGCCGCCGTGCAGGTCCAGCGGACGTCCTCGATGCCGTCCGGCACGTCGACCTGCAGCGGGCTCGGGTCGGCGGCGTTCGGCCCGGGGTTCCGCGCCGTCACGGTGTAGCGGAGCGGCTCACCGGCCGTGGCGGTCGCGGGCAGGTCGTGCGCGACCGACAGGTCCGCCGGCTTCCAGACCCGCAGCGCGTCGACCTCGTGCTTGTCGACGTGGCTGCCGGTGGCCCCCGCGAACCCGAGCCGCAGCGTGCTCGGCAGCGGGGCCTGCCCGTCGCCGTGCAGGGGGACCGCGTCGAGCACGGTGCGCATGGTCGAGCCGGCCTGCAGCCGGACGGTGACCGCGAGTCCGCCGTCGTCGTCGGGCAGCAGGGTGATGCGGACCTTCCGCGGCGTGGAGCCGGCGGTCACCGTGCCACCGGGGGCCGCGGCACCGGCGACGTACCGGTAGCCCTCGGTCCCGTTGCCCGACCCGCGGACCACCACGTGGTCGGGCTCCGCGCCCGGACCGGACCCGTTGATGCGCGAGGAGAAGTTGCCGTAGTGGTCGATCGCGACGGCGGCGAAGCCCCCGGGGACACCCGGCAGGTCACATTCACGACCGCCGCCCTCGGTCGCCTCCTTGCGGCAGGCGTACCCGAGCCCGGCGCCGAAGGACCCGACGCCCTGCGCTGCGGCGCCGTCGGCCAGGTACAGGAGCAGGCCGTCGGCGCCGGGGTCGTCCTTCGCGGTGTACATCGCGTACGTGAACTCGATCTCGAGCCCGGTGTCGGACGGGAACGTGTCGTTCGTCGACCACGCCCCCGCCTGGTTCCGGACGTCGTCGGTCAGGCGCAGCCGACCGCCGGACACCGCCGCGTCCCCGTGCAGGGCACCCCCGGACGCACTGGAGAACTGGTTGACGTACGGGAAGTCGAGGGCAGCGGCGCTCGACCCGGACGGCAGGACGGCCGGAGCCGCGAGCACGCCGAGCGCGGTCAGCGTGGCGCAGGCCGCGGCGAGGCGACGGACGACGCGCGACCGGAGCGATCGCGGATCAGGGGAAGGAGCAGGAGCTGGAGCAGTGGGATCTGTCATGCCCCGATGCTCGCGACCAGGACGTCACCCCCGGGCGGCGGCGGGACGATCTGTGGAACGCCGCCACGGGCCTCCTGGCTGTGGAGGAAGAACGACGCAAGCGGACCGCTCAGGCCAGCCACACCGTCGTCTCACCCGGCAGCAGCCCCGGCGCGACCCCGTCGAGCGGCCCGGACGCGACGACGACGGTCCCGGCCGGCAGGGGCACCGGCGCGGTGCCGAAGTTCGTGACCGACCGCCAGCCGTCGTGCCGCGCGAACGCCACGACCTCGGAGCCGGACTCCAGCCACGTCAGCGTCTCCCCCTGCTGCAGCCGACGGCGGGTGGCGAGCGCCCGGCGGTACAGCGACAGGGTCGACTCGGGATCGTCGTCCTCGGCCTCGACCGAGGACTCCCCGAAGTCCTGCGGCTGCGGCAGGTGCGGTGCGACGTCCCCGAAGCCGAACGACGGCCCGGACCGCGTCCACGGGATCGGCACGCGACAGCCGTCCCGGCCCTTCACGGTGTGCCCGGTGCGGAGCCACTTCGGGTCCTGCAGCAGGTCGCGCGGGATCGCGGCGGCCTCGTGCAACCCGAGCTCCTCGCCCTGGTACACGTACGACGAACCGGGCAGCGCGAGCATCAGCAGCGTCGCCGCCCGCGCCCGACGAAGCCCACGTGCACGGTCGAGCTCGGGCGAGGTGCCGTCCGTCATGAGCCACGCGTCGGTGTCGGTGCCGTCCGGCAGGCCGTAGCGGGTGGGGTGCCGTACGACGTCGTGGTTCGACAGCACCCAGGTGCTCGAGGCGCCGGACTGCTCCGAGGCGGCCAGGTTGCGCTCGATGATCTGCCGGAAGGCGTCGGGTTCGAACGGGGCCTCGAGCAGGTCGAAGTTGAAGGCCTGCCCGAGCTCCGTCGGCCGGGCGTACAGGACGCGTCGGGGTGCCGGTGCCCAGGCCTCGGCGACGGCGGCACGGGGCGGGTCGTACTCGTCGAGCACCCGGCGCCAGGTGGCGAAGATCTCGTGCACCTCGTCGCGGTCGTACAGCGGGTCGGAGCCGTCGAGCGGCAGGTCCTGCTCGTTCGACGGCCGGTACGGGGTCGACAGGTCCTTCGCCAGTCCGTGCGCGACGTCCACGCGGAACCCGTCGACACCGCGGTCGGACCAGAAGCGCAGGGTGTCCTCGAAGTCGGCACGGACTTCGGGGTTCGACCAGTCCAGGTCGGGCTGCTCGGGGGCGAACAGGTGCAGGTACCACTGGCCGTCCGGCACCCGGGTCCAGGCGCTGCCGCCGAAGTTCGACACCCAGTCGCTCGGCGGCAGTTCTCCGGAGGCACCGGACCCCTCGCGGAACACGTACCGCGCCCGCTCGGCCGACCCCGGCGAAGCAGCCAGCGCGGCCCGGAACCACGCGTGCTGGTCCGAGGTGTGGTTCGGCACGATGTCGACGATGACCTTGAGGTCGTGCTCGTGCGCAGCGCGGACCAGGGCGTCGAGGTCCTCGAGGGACCCGAGCTTCGGGTCGACTGCCCGGTAGTCGGCGACGTCGTACCCGCCGTCGGCGAGCGGTGACGGGAAGAACGGGGAGAGCCACAGCGCGTCGACACCGAGCGACGCCAGGTACGGCACCCGGCTCGTGATGCCCGCGACGTCACCGAGTCCGTCGCCGTCCGTGTCGGCGAAGCTGCGCGGGTAGACCTGGTAGACGACGGCATCGCGCCACCAGGTCGGGTCGGTGGTTCGTGGCGTGCTGGCCGGGGTCCGAAGCGTGGTCACGTCGCCACCGTACCCACGCTTGCGGGAATAGCGCCCCCGACGATCGCATTGGTCGTCGCTGACACCTCTTCCGTCCAGCACCAGAAGGAGCTCCATGACGAACGTCCTCGTCCTCGTCGGCAGCCTGCGCGCCGACTCCATCAACCGCAAGCTCGCCGAGGCCGCCGCGCACCACGCGCCGGAGGGCATCGAGCTGCACACCTTCGACGGCATCGTCGACCTGCCGTTCTACAACGAGGACATCGACGGCGACACCCCGCCGGCCGCCGCCGTCGCGTTCCGTGACGCGGTCGCCGCCTCGGACGGCGTCCTGCTCATCACCCCCGAGTACAACGGCACCATCCCCGCCGTGCTGAAGAACGCGCTCGACTGGGGCTCGCGTCCGTTCGGCGCCTCGCCGCTGTCCGGCAAGCCCCTCGCCGTGATCGGCTCGGCGTTCGGTCAGTACGGCGGCGTCTGGGCGCACGACGACGCCCGCAAGGCCGCCGGCATCGCCGGCGCGAAGGTCCTGGAGGACGTCAAGGTCGCCATCCCGCAGTCGGTCGTCCGCTTCGCGGAGACCCACCCGCGTGAGGACGCCGAGGTCACGACGCTCGTGCAGGGCGCGCTCACCGCGCTCGCCGAGGCCGCAGCCGGCACCGACGAGTCCGCAGCCGCGTAACGCGACCAGCAGACGGACAGGAGGCCCGTGGCGACCCCGCCACGGGCCTCCTGTCCGTTCGGTGCGTCCGCATCGGGCGGAGCGGAACCCGGGAGTCCGCTAGACAGACGAGAAACGAGACGGGTTACCCTGAACGCCATGTCCACGCAGGAGATCACCGAGGCGTCCGGGTACTGGTTCCCGGACGACGACGCGACCCAACGCGGCGTCGCGGTGCTCAACGCCCTGCGCCGGTACCGCTCCGCCGAGACGGCCATGCGCCGCCGGACCCGTGACTCGATGGGCATGGGCGAGACCGACCTGCTCGCCGTCCGCTTCCTGCTGCAGGCGCAGCGCTCCGGCACCGCCGTGAGCCCGAAGGACCTCGCCGCGTACCTCAAGATCTCGTCGGCGTCGACGACCATCCTCATCGACCGCCTCGTGAAGTCGAACCACGTGCGCCGCGACCCGCATCCCACCGACCGTCGCGCCCTCGTCATCACGCCGACGACCGAGACCGATGACGAGGTCCGCGCCACGCTCGGCGTCATGCACCGCCGGATGATGTCCATCGCCGAGGGACTCCCCGCGTCGGAGGCCCGGATCGTCGCCGGGTTCCTCGAGCAGATGCGCCAGGCGGTCGACCAGGTCGACCCCGCTCCGTCGCACTGAGCGACCGGCGTGACGCTCGCACCGGCGCCGTCGGGGGACGCTGCCTCCGAGCGCACTGAGAGCGTGCACTGCGGCACCGCGTAGACCGGAACGGTCACACCGACGCGAAAGGAGCCACAACCATGCACGCTTCGGACAAGATGGCCAAGAACCTCCAGGCGGTCCTCGTGGACCTCATCGACCTGCACCTGCAGGGCAAGCAGGCCCACTGGAACATCCTGGGCACCAACTTCCGCGATCTGCACCTGCAGCTCGACGAGATCGTCGACGCGGCCCGTGAGTTCGCCGACGACACCGCCGAGCGCATGCGCGCGCTGTACCTCGTGCCGGACGGCCGCTCGGCGACCGTCTCCGCGGGCAGCCACCTCGACGCGTTCCCCTCGGGTGAGATCACCACGCACGACGCCATCGACCAGGTCACGCTCCGGCTGTACCAGGCGACCGGCACCATGCGCGACGTCCACGACGAGGTCGACGAGGAGGACCCGACGACCGCGGACCTGCTCCACGGCTTCATCGAGCGCCTCGAGCAGCTCGCGTGGATGGTCTCCGCCGAGAACCGCGCACCCATCACCCCGCTGGCCTCCGCCACCACGCCCGCCGTCGCCGACGCGTCGGCGCACGCGTAGGGGGTCGGGTGGACCTCGGGATCCAGGGCAAGACCGCACTCGTCTTCGGCGGCGACTCCGGCATCGGCTGGAACACGGCGCGCATCCTCCTGGCGGAGGGCGCGACCGTGGTCGTCACCGACATCGACCAGAGCCGTCTGGACACGAGTGCCGACCAGCTCGAGGCTCCGCTCGGCAAGCTGCACGCCTTCGCGGCCGACGTCCGGAGCGCCGAGAGCCTCGCCGCCCTGCACGACAAGGTGCGCGAGGCCGTCGGCGAGATCGACATCCTGGTGCAGTCCTCGGGCGTCACGGGCGCCCAGGGCATGTTCCACGAGATCGACGAGGCCGGCTGGGCGGAGACGATCGACATCGACCTGATGGGGCCGGTGCGGATCACCCGCGAGTTCATCGGCGACCTGCGACAGGGCGGCTGGGGACGCATCGTCTACCTGGTGTCCGAGGACGCCTCGCAGCCGTACGACGACGAACTGCCCTACTGCGCCGCCAAGGCCGGGGTGCTCTCGTTCGCCAAGGGCCTGTCGCGCTCCTACGCCTCCGAGGGCCTGCTGGTGAACACGGTCTCCCCCGCGTTCATCCACACGCCGATGACCGACGCGATGATGGACAAGCGGGCGAAGCAGCGCGGGACCTCGTTCGACGAGGCCATCGGCAGCTTCCTCGAAGAAGAACGGCCGTACATGGAGCTCAAGCGCCGTGGCGAGCCGGAAGAGGTCGCGAACGTCGTGGCCTTCCTGTGCTCCGACCTGGCCAGCTTCGTGAACGGCGCCAACTACCGGGTCGACTCCGGCTCGGTCGCCACGGTCTGACCGTGGCACCACAGCACCGCCAGGAGGCGTCATGACCGACTTCCGCTACCTCATCGTCGGCGGCGGGATGGTCGCCGACGCCGCCGCCCGCGGGATCCGCGAGCTCGACGCCGACGGGTCGATCGGGATCCTCAGCGAGGACGTCGACCGGCCCTACGCCCGGCCGGCGCTCTCGAAGAAGCTCTGGACCGACCCGGACTTCAGCTGGGACGACAAGGTCGACCTGCACACCGAGGAGACCGGGGCGCAGTTCGTCCTGGGCACCACGGTGACGGCGATCGACCGTGCCGCGAAGACCGTCACCACGGCCGACGGCGCGACCCACGGGTACGAGCGGCTCCTGCTCGCGACCGGGGGGAAGCCGCGCGGGCTGCCGGGGCTGTCCCCGTCGGAACGCGTGCTCGACTACCGCAGCGCGTCGGACTACCGCCGACTGCGCGAGCTCGCGGACGCCGGTGCACACGTCGCCGTCGTCGGCGGCGGCTACATCGGACAGGAGATCACCGCGGGCATCGTGCAGAACGGCGCGCGGGTGACGCTCGTCGACCCGGACGAGGTCGTCGGCGGACGGATGTTCCCGGCCGACCTCGCGCAGGCGTTCCAGCAGCGCTTCATCGACCACGGCGTGGAACTCCGCACCGGCCGCCGGGTGTCCGAGGGCACCGAGACGGCGGACGGCGTGCGGCTGACCCTCGACGACGGGTCGGTCATCGAGGCCGACGCGGTCGTCGCCGGACTCGGCATCGAACCCGCGACGCAGCTCGCCGCCGACGCCGGGCTCACCGTCCGCGACGGCATCGTGGTGACCTCGACGCTGCTCACCGACGACGACTCGGTGTTCGCCGCCGGCGACGTCGCCGAGTACCCGGACCGGATCCTCGGTACCCGCCGGGTCGAGCACGTCGACAACGCCCAGCAGCAGGGTCGGCAGGCCGGCCGCAACCTCGCCGACGCCGACGAGACCTACGACCACACGCCGATGTTCTACTCCGACGTCTTCGACATGGGGTACGAGGCCGTGGGGCAGGTCAGTTCGAAGCTCCGCACGGTCGAGGACTGGCAGGACCCCACCGTGACCGGCGTCGTCTACTACCTGGACGACGACGACACGGTCCGTGGCGTGCTGCTCTGGAACGTGTGGGACAAGACCGACGAGGCCCGCAAGGTGCTCGCCGAGGCGAACGCGCTGACGCCCGACATGCTGCCGGGCCGCATCACGCCCTGACTGCTCGCCCGTCGCGGCGGTCACTGTCTTGCTACTTCGACTCGGGCGCGACGTCGTCGACGACCGCCCGGCGGTCCGCCGGGTCGACCGGCAGGTCGTCGCCGTCCGCCATCGCGACGGCGTGCGCGGACTTGGCCGCCGCGAGCGTCTCGTCGTCGTTCCGGGCCATGCCGAACAGCTCGATGAACCGCGACTTGACCAGCAGCCAGGCGTCCCTCGGGCCGAGTCGGGCCAGGTCCGACGACGTGGAGCCGTCGCGCACCCGCTGCAGCGAGGACACGCCCCGGTCGGGCAGCCGGTGGTCGACGTGCGCGACCGCGAGCCGTGCGACCGCGTCGGCCTGCGCGTGCATGACCGAGTGCGCGCCGTCGACGACCTCGCGGAGGACGGCGTAGGGGAACACCCGCGCGAGCCGACGGATCCAGTCCCGCGGGACCATCGCGTCGTGCTCACCGCGGACGATCAGGGTGCGGGCCTGCACGTGGGCGGCGCGCTCCTCGATCGGGAACGCGATCATCCGTGGCAGCACCTTCCGGAACCAGTGCCAGCCGCACAGCGCGTAGGCGGTGATGCCGTGCCAGCGGACCGCGGCGGGCTCGTGCAGGGTGGACCGCAGGAACCGGAACGCCGACTGCCGTGCGGTGCGCGCCGACGAGTCGACCACGGGGCTGATGAGCACGAGGTCGGAGATCTCCGGACGACGGGCGGCGACCTCGGTGACGACCTGGGTGCCCATCGAGTGTCCGATGAGGACCGGGTCCTCGAGCCGGAGGTCGTCGATCACCCGCTCCACCGCATCGGCGTAGCGCTCGATCGAGACCGTGCCCCGGAACCGCGGGACGCCGGCGAACCCCGGCAGGTCGAGCGCGTGCACGGGGCCGTTCTCGTTGAGGTGTGGGGCGAGCCGCTCGTAGTACGTCGACGCGATGCCGAGGCCGGCGACGAGCACGAAGGCTCGGGATCCGGGTTCACCGATCGAACTCACCCGGACGTAGGTGCCGTCCACCGCGACCCGGTCGACCCGCACCGTGACGTCCGCGTCCTCGGCCTGTGCGAGTTCGCCCGCCGGGTCCGGCCGGGCTGCCGGGCGTTCGTCGTCCACGTGGGTCTCCTCCGGTCGGGCGGTCGCCCAGGATACCCGGCCGCCGTCCGCACCGGCGGCGGCGACGTGCTCAGCCGCTGAAGGTGTTCGCGGGGAAGCCGTGCACCGTGGTCGGCACCGCGAAGACGGCGCCGGACCGCGGCGCCTGCTCCAGGTCGTCCTCGGAGAGGTTCTCGCGGGCCGTCCCCACGAAGAGCGTCGACATGTCCGGTCCGCCGAACGCCACGGACGTGGGGTTCGCGACGGGCAGCTCGACGGTCTCGAGGTGCGAGCCGTCGGGCCCGTAGCGCTCGACGCGGGAGCCGCCGTAGATCGCGCTCCAGAAGCAGCCCTCGTCGTCGCGGACCAGGCCGTCGTGGGCGTGGCCGACGATGAACGGCTCGAGTTCACCGAGTTCGCCGTCCGGGCCGTAGGACCCGCGGAAGACCGTCGAGGCACTGGTGTCGGTGACGTACATCGTGCTGCCGTCCTCCGACCACTCCATGCCGTTCGTCACGCCGAAGCCGCCGCGGAGCAGCCGGGTCGTGCCGTCGGCCTCGAACGAGTAGAGCGCGGCGTCGGGTTCACCGGTCGTCACGTTCATGCTGCCCACCAGGAACCGGCCGAACGGGTCGCACTTGCCCTCGTTGAACCGGTTGCCCGAGGTGCTGTGCGCGACGCGGGCGATCTCGCGATCGACGGAGCCGTGCTCGTCGGTCAGCACGATCGTGTCGCCGAGGGCCGCGACGAACCCGCCGGATGCCCGCGGCTGGAAGCTCGCCAACGGGGGCGGGAGCGGGACGCTCGAGCGCACGGTGCCGTCGGCCTCGGCGGTGTTGAGCGTGCCGAGGGTGATGTCGGCCCACCGGAGGAGCTGTGCGGACGGGTCCCAGACGATGCTCTCGGCGAGGACCGCTCGTGCGTCGGCGAAGACCGTGGCGGGGCCGGTCGTGGCGTTGGTGCTCATCGACCCCGTCTACCGCGGGGGCGGTCCGTGCCCGTTCAGGCGTGGGGGCGGCGCGGGCGGGGGCGCGGGCGCGGCGCGGCGCGGCGAGTTCACGCGTCCAGCGACACTTCACGCCCGCGGGTGCCCGTGAGGTGTCGCGCAGCGCGAAAGTCTCCGCCGGTCCCGCCGGTCCGGCCGTTCCGGCGCGGCGGGTCAGAGGCGGGCGAACCGCGCGCGGAAGAAGCTGTAGACGCCGAAGGCCAGGAACCCGATGCCGATCGCGACGAGGACGAACACCCCACCGGGCATGCTCCGCACCGCGTCGAACGCGGCGTCGAGGCCGGTGGCCTGGTCCGGGTCGCTCCGCAGCCCCGCGACGGCGATGAGCACGCCCACGATGGCCACGGCGATGCCCTTGCCGACGTACCCGACGACCCCGAGCACGGTGACCACCCGGTCGAGCTGGCCGGACGGTCGCGTGATCTGCTTGCGGAACGACCGGCGGCAACCGATCACCACGAGTCCGATGCCCACCGCGACCGCGATGGCCCCGGCCAGGAGCAGCACGAACACCCCGCCGGGCGTCGCGAGGGTCTTCGCCGCGGCGCTCTGCGACGAGCTGCTCGAGCTCGACCCGGCGCCGAGCGCGTACGAGGCCGCCGAGTACGCGATCACGCCGTAGACCACGGCCTTCGCGACGTCCTTCAGGCGGGCGAGCCACCCCCGGGTGGTGTCGGAGCGGCCGCCGACGATCGCCTCGACGATCAGGCGCACGGTGAGTGCGGCCGTGCCGACGGCGATCAGCCAGAGCAGGAACACCCCGCCGGGCACCGCGGCGATCTGCTGCAGCGCGCCGGACTGGTCCGTCTCACCGCCGGAGGATGCATTGCCGATGCCGAGCAGGATCGCCAGGTACCCGATCAGCAGGTGGACGATGCCGCTGCCGACGAACCCGGCGCGCGCCGTGACCTCGAACCAGCGGCTGTCCGCCGCTCGCCGGACCTGTCGTCCGGTTTCCTTCGCTGCGTGCTCCGCCGTGTCGCTCATCACGCCCCAGCGTGCCCGACGCGCGCCGTCCTGTCCGGGGCGCGCCGGGCCGTGGTGTCGACCCCTGGCGGACGGGAGGCCCGTGGCGGTGCCGCCACGGGCCTCCCGTCCGTCCGGGGGCGCGTCTCAGTCGCCCTTCACGTTGACGACCTGCCGCAGGGTGTGCCGGATCGACACGAGGTCCTCGGCGTCCGCCATGACCTGGTCGATCGGCTTGTACGCCGCCGGGATCTCGTCGAGGAACGCGTCGGTGTCGCGGTACTCGATGCCGGCCATCGCCGCGCGCAGCTGCTCGTGGGTGAAGGTCCGCCGGGCCGCACTCCGCGAGAACAGCCGACCGGCACCGTGCGGCGACGACTCCAGCGAGGGCTTGTTGCCGAGCCCCTCGACCACGTACGACGCGGTGCCCATCGACCCGGGGATCAGGCCGGGCTGACCGGCCTTCGCCTGGATCGCACCCTTGCGCGACACCCACACGGACTTGCCCCAGTGCGTCTCACGCTGCGTGAAGTTGTGGTGGCAGTTGATCCGCTCGCGCTCGTCGACGGGTGTGCCGACGGCCTCGGACAGCTGCCGGACGACGCGGTCCATCATCTCCTCGCGGTTGAGCAGCGCGAAGTGCTGGGCCCACCGCAGCTCGGCGATGTACCGGTCGAACTCCGGCGTGCCCTCGACCAGGTACGCCAGGTCGGGGTCCGCCAGCTGGATCCACCAGCGCTCCATCGCCTTCTTGGCGACCTTGATGTGGCGCTGCGCGATCTTGTTGCCGACACCCCGCGACCCGGAGTGCAGGAAGAGCCAGACCCGGTCCTGCTCGTCGAGGGAGACCTCGATGAAGTGGTTGCCGGACCCGAGCGTGCCGAGCTGGTTGCGCCAGGCGCCGTGCACGCCGTCGGGGTCGAACCCGGCGGTCTCGGCCATCGCCTCGAGCTCGGCGATCCGAGGTGCGGCGGTCGCGACGATCTTCCGGTTCGACGCACCGGCCGACAGCGGGATCGCCCGCTCGATCTGCTCGCGCAGCCCCTGCAGGTCGGCGGGCAGGTCGGCCGCCGTGAACTGCGTGCGGACCGCGATCATGCCGCAGCCGATGTCCACACCGACGGCCGCCGGCATGATCGCGCCGAGGGTCGGGATGACGGACCCGACGGTGGCCCCGAGGCCGAGGTGTGCGTCGGGCATGAGGGCCAGGTGCGGGAACACGAACGGCATGCGCGCGGTCGTGCGGGCCTGCTGCTCGGTGTTGTCCTCGAGCATCGAGGCCCAGCTCAGTAATCGGTCGGTGATCGTCTGCATGGTGTCGTCTCGCTTTCGTGACGGTCGAGGTGACGGTCCGAGACGGTCGTACGCCGGGCCTCCTGGTCGTCGCCGGACGTGGCGGACGGAAGGAAGCCGTGCAGACGGACGCCCCGGGCCGGGTGGGCACGGGGGCGTCGTCAGACGTCGCGTGCCTACGCGGGATAGCTGAGGGACCACTGCTGCTGTCCGAGCAGCACGGCGGTCGCGTCGAGCTGGAGCTCGACGCGTTCCTCGTTGTGCTGCACGGCGCGCATGCGCGGTCCTTCCGGTGTGCCCGGGACGGGCGGTCTGCCGATCGGCAGGAGGACGACGCTAGTGCGACACGCCCGGGATGCGCAAGTCACGTGGGCGTGTCGGCGGTGCTCCGGGGATCCGCCCGCGGTGTGCCGACGGTTCTCCACAGGCGGGAGGCCCGGCGTGCGTTCTCCACGAGGGGTACGTCCGCCTGATGGTCGGCGCCAGCGCCGGGGCAGGCTGGACGCATGACCGAGCGCACGCGAGACACCCCCGACGCGACCGAGAACGAAGAGCGGACCAACGGGTACGTCCCGCTCCGTTCGTACGGCGCGATCGGTGACGGGCGGACGGTCGCCCTCATCGCGCTCGACGGCCGGATCGACTGGCTGCCGATCCCGTCGATGGACTCACCGCCGGTGTTCGCGAGCATCGTCGACGCCGAGCACGGCGGACACGTCGCGCTGCGGCCGGTGGACGACCAGGCGCAGGTGTCCCGTGCGTACCTGCCGGGCACGAACGTGCTCGTGACCACGTGGACGACCCCGACCGGCACCGCCACCGTGACCGACGCCATGGTCACCGGGGTCGCCGGCCGCCTTCCCTGGGCTGAGATCGGCCGCTGCGTGCAGGGGGTCGAGGGAACGGTCGAGATGGAGTGGGCCGTCGTGCCTGGCACGATCCTGAACACCGCGGAGCCCCGACGGCTCGACACCGCCAACGGCACCGTCATCGGCATCGACGGCGTGACGATCGCGATCGTCGAGCAGGGGTTCGAGCCCGTCCACGACGAGGGCCCGCGGTTCTCCGGGCGGTTCGCGACGGCCGAGGGATCGAAGTCGATCCTGACGATCGTCGGCACCCACGACGAGCCGATCTTCCTGCCGGAGCCGGAGCGCACGCTCGAGGGGGTCGACCGCACGATCGAGAACTGGTCGACGTGGTCGAAGGAGTTCAGCTACGACGGGCCGTGGTCCGACGCCGTGCAGCGCAGCGCGCTCGCGCTCAAGCTCCTGATCTTCGCGCCGACCGGTGCCATCGCAGCTGCGCCGACGACGAGCCTGCCCGAGGACCGCACGGGCGGGAAGAACTGGGACTACCGGTTCGCCTGGGTGCGCGACCTCGCCTACACGGTGCACGCGCTCACCCGCTTCGGGCTGCGCGAGGAGACCCACGCCGCGGTGTCCTGGGTCATGCGCACGATCGCCGAGCACGACGAGACGATGCCGATCTTCTACGGGCTCGACGGGTCGAAGAGCGACGACGTCGAGGAACGCGACGTCCCGGGCTGGAACGGGATCGGCCCGGTCACGATCGGCAACCGCGCGGGTGACCAGCTGCAGCTCGGTGTCTGGGGCGACGTGTTCGAGATCATGCGCCAGTACGTCCGCGCCGGCAACGTGCTCGACCGCAAGACCGCCTCGGTGCTGCAGGACCTGGCCGACGACGCCTGCCACCGCTGGGTGGAGCCGGACTCGGGCATGTGGGAGCTGCAGGAGGCGCAGCACTACACGACGAGCAAGATCGGCTGCTGGCAGGCGCTCGACGCCGCGGTCGAGCTGCACGACGCGGGGATGATCGACGGCCCGCGCGACAAGTGGGTCGAGAACCGCGAACTCATCGAGGACTGGGTCGCCGAGAACGGGTGGAACGAGGAGCTCGGCCACTACGTCATGTACCCGGGCACCGACGCGCTCGACTGCTCGATCCTGCTGCACGCGATGTCGGCGTTCGACCGTGGTCCGCGCATGGAGTCCACGATCCGGGCCATCGAGGACCAGCTGCAGCACGGTCCGCTCGTGTACCGCTACTCCGGCATCCAGGACGAGGAGTCGCCCTTCGTGGCGTGCTCGTTCTGGCTCGCAGCCGCGCTGGCGTGTGTCGGACGCTCCGACGACGCGAAGCAGCTGATGGACGACATGGTCGCGCAGGCGAACGACGTCGGGCTCTTCAGCGAGATGCTCAGCGCCGTCGACGGGGACTTCATGGGCAACATCCCGCAGGGGCTGTCGCACCTGGCGCTCATCCAGGCTGCGCTGACCATCGAGGAGCTGTCGGCGGAGTCCTGACCGGCTGGACGGGCGCGTCGGGGGTGCGGGGCATCATGGTCTGACGATGAACGACGTCGATGCACGGATGGACCGGCTCCGCAGGGCAGCCCGCTACCGCTACCAGCAGCTCGTCGACCAGGAGATCGAGCGGGGGTCGCTCGACCCCGACGAGGTCCGCGCGGAACGCGAGGAACGTCGGCTGCTCAAGGCCGCCGACGTCGCCGCGCACGCCCGGGCGCAGATCGAGGAGGCCGAGCGCCGCGGCGTCTTCGAGGGCAACCCGTACCACGGCAAGCCCCTGCCCGGACTCGACGGGCAGCACGATCCGGACTGGTGGATCAAGTCGAAGATCGAGCGCGAGGACATCCGCGGCATCGCCCCGCCCGCGCTGGCGCTGCGCACCGAGGACGCCGAGCTCGACGACGCACTCGACGCCCTGTCCCTGGAGTCCGACGTGCGGGACGTCCTGGTCGACTTCAACGCCCGCGTGAAGGAGGCCAGGCGGCAGCTGCTCGGCGGGCCACCCGTGGTGACACCGATGCGTGACATCGAGGCCGAGGTGCAGGCGTGGCGGGAGCGCCGCGAGGTGCGCATGGCCTCGGCTGCGCAGGCTGCGGAGCAGGCACGGCTCGACGCGAAGCCGCGGCGGTGGTGGCGGCGCGGCTGAGCTGCGCGGCGCGGTGCCGCGGCGCGGCGGCGCGGTGCGGTGCGGTGCGGCGGCGCGGTGCGGTGCGGGGGCGGGATTTCGCGCTGAGCGACAGCTCACGCGCACGTGAGCGCGTGAGGTGTCGCCCAGCACGTGACGACGGCGGCCGCCGGCCCGGCGTCCCACAGGACGGACGGGAGGCCCGGTGCCAGCCGGCACCGGGCCTCCCGTCCGTCTGCGCGCACGTTCTTTCCCATCGCGGGCGCGTTGGTTTGCAAGAACGGGCGTACCTGGTCGGAAGAACCCACCAGGTACGCCCGGCTCCGCCAGGTACGCCCGGCTCCGCTCGGTATGCCCGGTACCACCAGGCACGCCCGGTTCCGCCAGGTATGCCCGGTT
>NZ_JAHEWN010000029.1 GCF_018598555.1 Curtobacterium aurantiacum | reverse complement strand
TGGTGACCCCAGCGGGATTCGAACCCGCGTTACCGCCGTGAGAGGGCAGCGTACTAGGCCGCTATACGATGGGGCCGTTCCGACAACTCGACAAGTATTGCACAAGCCGCGCATCCGCACCAAAACGAGGCGTGTCGCCCGGGTGTGCCGCCATGCCCGAGCAGGCATACGGTGGGTCGATGACGGCGGACCACGATGCGATCGCAGCGGTTCGGCACGTCGGCAGCAGCCCCTCGGCCACCGTGCGGGTCGGGCTGTCGGGGTGGCAGTACGACGGCTGGCGCGGGGACTTCTACCCCGAGGGGCTCGCGAAGCGGCGGTGGCTCGAGCACGTGGCCGCACGGTTCCCGACCGTGGAGCTGAACGGATCCTTCTACTCGCTGCAGCGCCCGGCCCGGTACCGGGCGTGGCGCGCGGCCTCGGGCGGGCAGCCGTTCCGGTTCGCGGTGAAGGGTGGCCGGTACGTCACGCACATGCTCCGGCTGCGGAACGTCGAGACCGCACTGGCGAACTTCTTCGCCTCGGGCCCGCTCGAGCTCCGCGACACCCTCGGCCCGGTGCTCTGGCAGCTGCCCGAGCGGTTGCTGCCGACCCCCGAGGTGCTCGACGTGTTCCTCGGGCTGCTCCCCCGGACGCACGGTGCGGCCGCCGAGCTCGCGAGCCTCCACGACGACAAGGTCCCCGACGAACCGGACGGTCTCGTGCAGCCCGACGAACCGGGCCGGTCGATCGAGCACGCCCTGGAGGTTCGGGCGCCCGGCTTCGGGGACGAACACCTCGACGTGCTGCGCCGGCACCGCGTCGCCCTCGTCGACTCCCACGCCGGGGACTTCCCGCGCTTCCGGGCGGACACCGGGGCGCCGCTCGCGTACCTGCGGTTGCACGGTGCGCCGCGGACCTACCACGACGGGTACTCGCCGCAGGCACTCGGCAGCTGGGCGACGACGGTGCTCGAGCACGCCGACGCCGGCCGTGACGTGTACGTCTACTTCGACAACGACGCCGAGCGGCACGCCCCGTGGGACGCCCTGGCGCTCGACCGCCTGGTCGCGGAGCGACTGCGCCGCGCTTCGTGAGCAGGAATGGTCGCCTCGGGAGCACGGACCCGACCGTTCCTGCGCACGATGCGGACGGGAGGCCCGTGGCGGCCCCGCCACGGGCCTCCCGTCCGTGCGGAGCACGCTTCAGAGCGTCATCGACTCCCCCGGACGCAGCACGACGAGCGACCCGGCGGGCTCGACGGCCTCGCGCAGGCGTCCCGTGTGCATGCCGTACCCGACCTCGGAGAGCGTCGCCTCGTGGATCGGGTAGGCGCGTGCCGGGGCGATCGCGGCGACGTAGTCCATCATCTCGGCGACCTTGAGCCACGGCGCCCCGACGGGTGCTGCGAGGACCTCGACCGGGACGCCCGGGTCGGTGTAGGAGTCGCCCGGGTGGAACAGCCGACCGTTCACGAGCACGCCGGTGTTGTCGACGACCGGCACCGACGAGTGGATGAGCTGGTGGCGTGTGCCGTGGAAGCTGAGCGCGAACGGCCCGACCGTCCGGTGGTCGCCCTCGGTGACGACGTCGACCGGGATGCCGGCTTCGGCGAGCGCCGCGCGGACGCCCTCGGGCCCGATGACGACGGCGCCGGGGTTCGCGTCGAGGATGCGCCGGACCTGCTCGGGGGTGATGTGGTCCGGGTGCTCGTGCGTGACGACGACGGCGACGACCCCGGTCGCGTCGACCGGTCGCGTGAAGTTCCCGGGGTCGAGGACCAGGCGGACGTCCCCCTCGGTGATGACCTGGCAGGCGTGTTCGAGTTTGGTGACCTCCATGCGGGCGACCCTACGCGGCACCGTGCGGGCGGGGCCCCGTCGTCGCGCGGACGACCAGGTGTGCGGAGGCCGTCGACCCGGTGCCGCGGCGTCGAGCACCGGAACGACCGGTCGCGGTCGCCGCCCGGTGCGACCCGGGAGGCCCGTCAGCCGTCCGTCCCACCCGGCGCGTCGGTCGGTCCGTCCGGTCCACCGCGCCGGGGCGCGTGCGTCGGAACGCTCCGGTGCGCAGTGACGGCCGACCGCCGTCCGGTGTGTGGCGGTCGTCGCGCTGCCGGTGCGACCTCGTCCCAGCCGGCGTGCTGGTGCACCCGTCCGTCCGAGCCGGGTCGGGGTCGGCGACCGGTGGGGTCGGTGACCGCCGTGTGCACCGGGGGCACCGCGGGCGCAGCCCCCACACCCTGGGCGGGGTGCCCTCCGATGCCGCCCTGCGCCGTCGTCCGGCGGAGCACTGCGGCCCGCCACCGGTCGAGCGCCACGACACCGAGGACGCACACCAGCAGGGTGAGTGCCCAGCCGAGCGCCGGACGCCCGGTGAGCTCACAGAACACCGTGACGCCGAGGAACAGGACGCCGAACATCCCGACGAAGCCGATGGACTCCTCGATGTGGGCGGTGGGACGGGTGGGTCCACGCTGTGCCATGGTCGTCAGCCCTTCACGCCGCCGGCGGTGAGCCCCGCCACGATGCGCCGCTGGAAGATCAGCACGAGGACGACGAGTGGGATCGTGACGATCGTGCCGGCGGCCATCACCGCCGTGTAGGGCTCCTGGTGCGGCTGCGACCCGGCGAACGAGGCGATCGCCACCGTCACCGGCTGCGTCGCGTCGCTCGAGAGTTGCGACGAGATGAGGTACTCGTTCCAGCTCGAGATGAACGCCAGGATCGCCGTCGTGAACACCGCGGGTGCGGCCAGCGGCAGGATGATCCGGCGGAACGCCTGCACCCGGGTGCATCCGTCGATGCGTGCGGCCTCCTCGAGGTCCCACGGCATCTCGCGGAAGAACGACGCGAGCGTGTACACGGTCAGCGGCAGCACGAACGAGATGCTCGGCAGGATGAGGGCCTGGTACGACCCCATCCACCCGATGTCGGTGAACAGCTGGAACAGCGGCGAGATGAGGGCGACGCCGGGGAACATCGACGCCGCCAGGATCGCGCCGGCGATGAGCGACTTGCCGCGGAACTCGAGGCGGGCGAGGGCGTACGCCGCCGTCGTGCCGACGAGCAGGGCGATGATCGTCACGACACCGCCGATGAGCAGGCTGTTCGCGAGGGCACGTCCGAGGTGGTTGCCGAGCGAGGTGGAGAACGCCGTCGCGTAGTTGTCGAGCGTCACGTGGGTCGGCCACGGGGTGGCGTCGAACGTGAAGCCGACGTCGCGGAAGCTCGTGACCACCATCCAGTAGAACGGCAGGAGGCACCACACTGCGATGACGACTGCCTGCACCGCGGTGCGGATCCGCGGCCCGGTGTCCCGCCGCACCCGGACCTCGGTGCGGTCGACGGCACGGTCGCGGGAGCGGGCGGACGACCGGGGACGGTCTGCTGCGAGCGTCACTTGAGTTCACCCTTCTGCTGGGCGGCCTGCGTCTGCACGACGTTGGCGCCGAGGAACCGCACGAACAGGAACGCGACGACGAAGATCACCAGGAACGTGATGGTGGACAGCGCCGACGCGGAGTTGAAGCCCTGCCGGATCTGTTCGACGACCAGGATCGACAGCGTCGTGGTGGCGTTGCCGGAACCCCCGCCGCCGCCCGTCAGGATCTGCGGCAGGTCGTACATGCGCAGCGCGTCGAGCACGCGGAACAGGATCGCGACCATGAGTGCGGGCTTGATGAGCGGCAGGGTGATGAGCACGAACCGCTGGAAGGTCGAGGCGCCGTCCATCTTGCCGGCCTCGTAGACCTCCTCCGGGATCAGCTGGAGCCCGGCCAGGATGAGCAGCGCCATGAACGGGGTGGTCTTCCACGTGTCGGCGATGATCACCGCCCACCGGGACGCCCACTCACCGCTGGTCCAGAGGACCTGGTGGCCGATCACCTGGTTGAGGACGCCGTTCGCGTCGAAGATGAAGTACCAGAGCTTCGCGGTGACCGCGGTCGGGATCGCCCACGGCACCAGGATCGCGGCACGGACGAGGGCGCGGCCCCTGAAGTTGCGGTTCATGATGATGGCCATCCACACGCCGATCACCGTCTCGGCGAGCACGGTGACGACGGTGAAGAAGAACGTGTTGCCCATCGACACCCAGAACTGCGAGCCGAGGCTGCCGGGCGGGCAGGCGACCTCGCCGCACCGCTGGCCGAGCCAGTGCACGTAGTTGGTGACGCCGGCGAAGCCGCCCTCGACGAAGAGCTGGGTGGTCTTGTCGAGGCCCTGGTCGAGCTGGAACGACTGGATGACCGCGCCGACCACGGGGTACCCGATGACGACTGCCAGGAGCGCGATCGTCGGGCCGATGAGGTACACGGCCCAGCGGCCGTGCTCGGCGTTGAGCCCGCCTCTGCGCCGCTGGCGCTTCGGTCCCGTGCCCGTCGGGCTCGGGATGGCTGCGGGGATCTCGGTTGCTGCTGACACGTGTCGGCCTCCTTGCCGGGGTGTCGGAACGCGGGTGGGGACGGACAGGAGGCCCGTGGCGAGCCCGCCACGGGCCTCCTGTCCGTCGGGTGCGGCGTGCGCCGCGTTCCCCTAGCCGCTGGTCGCCGCGGTGAGGGCGTCCTGCATGTCCTTCGTGGCTTCGTCGACCGACTTCGATCCCTTGAGCGCCGCGTAGGTGTTGTCCTGGATCGCCTTCGTCACGGCCGGGTAGAACGGCGTGACCGGGCGCGGCTCGGCCGACTCGATCGACTTGAGCAGTGTCGGCAGGTAGGGCAGCTCCTTCGTGAGCTCGGGGTCGGTGTACAGGTCACCCACGACCGGGGCGAGCGAGCCCTGGGTCGCGAAGAACTTCTGCGTCTCGTCCGAGACCAGGAACTCGAGGAAGTCGTGGGCCGTCGCCTTGTGCTTCGAGTACACGCTGATCGCCGCGTTGTGCCCCCCGAGCGTCGAGGCACCGACGCCGTCGGCACCGGGGATCGGGGCGATGCCGAAGGTGTCCTTGACCTTCGACGAGCCGTCGGTCTTGGCCAGGCTGTAGACGTACGGCCAGTTGCGCAGGAACAGGAGCTTGCCGGCCTCGAACGCCGTGCGGCCCTGCTCCTCCTGGTAGGTGATCGCCTCGGCCGGGATGTTCCCGTCCTCGAACGCGTCGACCAGGTTCTGCAGCCCGGCCTTCGCCTCGTCGGTGTCGACGTCGGGCGCACCGTCGCTGCCGAGCACCGAACCACCGGAACCGTTGACCGCCTCGGACGCGTTGACGGTGAGACCCTCGTACTTCGCGAACTGCCCCGCGTAGCAGCCGATGCCGGCGTCCTTCGCGATCGTGCAGTCGTCCATCATCTCGTCCCACGTCGTCGGGGGCGTCTTGACAAGGTCCTTGCGGTAGTAGAGCAGTGCGCCGTCGGACGTCTGCGGTGCCGCGTAGAGGGTGTCGTTGTAGGTCGCGGTCTTCACCGTCGACGGCAGGAGCTTCGAGGTGTCGAGCTCCATGTCACCGGTGAGCGGGGTGAGCCACTTCTTCGCGGCGAACTCCGCGGTCCAGACGACGTCCACGTCGACGACGTCGTAGTTCTCGTCCTTGGCCTGGAAGTGCTGCACGAGGTCGTCGTGCTGCTGGTCGGCCTGGTCGGACTGCTCCTTGAAGGTGACCTTCTCGTCCGGGTGGGCCTTGTTCCACTTCGCGATCAGCGGGCGGACGACGTTCGAGTTGTCCTTGCCCTGCACGTAGGTGATGGGCCCGCGACTGTCCTGGCCGCTCTGGGCGCCGTCGTCCGCCGAGCTGCCGCTCGAGCAGCCGGTGAGCACGAGGCCGATGACCGCGATCCCCGCAACGGACGCGGACCGCACCCTGGCGCGTGTTGTCTTCACAGCGTTGTCTCCTCGTCGAGATCACCAGGGCGGGTCGGTCGGGTGACGACGGCACGGGCCCTGGAGCAGGCGACGCTGCCTGCTGGTGGAGGAAGCTACGCCCGCCCCGGCTGCACCACAACCGGTTGCACGACATCCGTGACCTGAGTGTGACCCTTGCGGTTCCCGAGACTTCCTGGATGAGCGCTCACCCTCGTTCGGGGCACACGCTCCGCACTGCGGAACCCCGCACGAACCCCGCCACTGCGCGGCCGCTCCGTTGTCCGGACACCACGGGCGGCCCTAGCGTCCCGACCATGACCCTGCACTCCTCCGTCACCGTGCCCGGCCCCCGTCGGGTCGTCAGCGTCGACCTCGACGCACCGCTGCCGCGCCTGGTCGCCGACGAGTCGGGGTCCTCCGCGCTCGTCGTCGGCTACCGCGACGGCTTCCCCGTCACGACCCTCGACGTGCTGCTCACCGCGGACCCGGCCGACGCCGCCCGTGCGATGGCGCCCCTGGTGGACGACCTCGCACGGACGTCCGGCGTTGTGGAGACCCCGATCCCCGACCTCGAGCTCCCGCTCATCTCGATCGTCGTGTCGACCATCGTCACCCGGGTCGAGGACATCCGGAAACTGCTCGACTTCCTCGAGCACCTCGACTACCCGCGGTACGAGGTCATCCTCGTCGACAACCGCGTGAAGCTGCCCGAGGTCGACGCACTGCCCGGGCTGCTCGAGAGCCGTGACGTCCGGCTGGTCACCGAGCGCCGGCCGGGCTGCTCCGCCGGTCGCAACGCCGGGGTCGCCGCGGCGCACGGCGAGATCATCGCGTTCACCGACGACGACGTCCGGGTCGACCCGCAGTGGCTCCGCTCCATCGGCACGCGCTTCGTCCGTGAGCCCGAGGTCGCCGCGGTCACCGGGATGATCCTGCCCGTCGAGCTCGAGACCCCCGCCCAGATCTGGTACGAGGCGTACTACGGCGGCTTCAGCGGCGAGCGCACCTTCCAGCCGGTGACGATCGTGCCGGACGACGTCCCCGGGGTGATGCGCCACGCGCAGGCCACGGCCGTCCGCCCCGACGGCTCGGTGCAGAAGCACTTCGCCGTGTACGGCATCGGCGGCTACGGCGCCGGCGCGAACTGGGCGGTCCGACGTTCCGCGTTCGACGCCGTCGGCGGGTTCGATCCCGTGCTCGGCGCCGGTGTGCCCGCCCGCGGTGGCGAGGACCTGGCGATCTTCATCGACATCCTGTGGAGCGGTGGTCGGATCGGCTTCGAACCCCGTGCGGTCGTGCACCACCGGCACCGGCAGGACCTCGCCGGGCTGCACGGCCAGCTGCACTCGAACGGCGTCGGGTTCACGGCGCTGATGTGCGAGCTCATCGCGAAGGACCGCCGGCACGCGCTGGTGCTCGCGCGGCTGATGCCCCGCGCCGGCAAGATCAAGCTGAAGCAGCTCGTGTCACGGCTGGCGGGCCGGCGTGACGCGGCGGCCGAGACCATCACCGAGGCCTCCACGACCCGCATCCCGCGCTCGCTGGCGTACCACGAGTTCCGCGGCTTCCCGGCGGGTCCGGCGGCGTACTTCCGCAGCCGTCGGTTCTGGCGCGAGGTCGAAGAGGGCCGCTTCCGCCCGTAGGCGGCGCGCAGGAGACGTCCGCACCGGACGGACGGGAGGCCCGTGGCAGCGTCGCCACGGGCCTCCCGTCCGTCCGGTGCGTGCGGTGCGGTGCAGGCGGCGCTTGCCGTGCGTGCCGCGCACGCGGCGCGCGGTCGCCCGCGCCGCGGTCACCCGCGCCGCGACCGCCCGACCACGTACCGCCACGGGCCGCCCAACGCCGCCACGAGCTCGACGCGCTTCAGGCCGGCCGTCGCCTCGCGGAACGCGTCGTCGACCGGCCACCCACCCACGGCGTCCACCGCGGCGGACACCTGGTCCGCGCCGGCCCCCTGGCCGAGCGCGCCGAGCTGCCGCAGCGCCCCGACCGCCCGACGGAGCACGGCCAGTGCGGTGCCCGGCCGCAGCATGAGCTTCGCGACCCATGCGCCGAGGCCCGTGCCGTAGCCCAACGCCTGCGAGCGCAGCGCCGCCCGGTCCGGCCGGTGCTTGTGCCAGACGACGGCCGAGGGCTCCACGGCGAGCGCGCCGCCGGAGAACAGCACCCGGGTGAACAGGTCGGGGTCCTCGCCGGCGCGGGCCAGGGTGCCCGGACCGAGTGCGACGTCGAACCCGCCCAGGGCGAGCGCGGCCGAGCGGCGGAGCGACATGTTGGCACCGGTGCCGAACGCGCCGACGGAGAACGGGAACAGCGGCAGGTCGGCCGGCGGCGCCGACGTGCGGAAGACCCGACGGTCGGTGTTGCGCGCCCAGGTGACGCGCTCGTCGAAGTACCGCTGCGTGGGGGTCCGGAGTTCACCGCTTGGCACGAGGCCGGTCACGCAGACGACGTCCGCGTCGCGGGCGTACGCGTCGGCGAGCGCTGCGAGCCAGTGCCGGTCGACGACCACGTCGTCGTCGACGAAGGCGACCACGACTCCGGACGCGAGGGCGAGTCCGGCGTTCCGTGCGCGCGAGACGCCGGGCCGGGCCTCCAGGACGTACCGCAGGCGCGGGTCCGCGAGCGACGCGACCACGTCGCGGGTGGCGGACGTGGTGGGCGCGTTGTCGACGACCAGGACCTCGAAGTCGTCGTGCTCGGACGCGAGCACCGAGCGCACGCAGCGGCGCAGGTCCTCCGGCCGGTCGCGGGTACCGATGACGACGGAGACGCGTCCGACCGGCGTCCCCGCGGGGGCGGCCGGGAGGCCCGTGGTGCGCAGCGCGCGCAGGGCCGGTCCCAGCTCGGCCGGGTCCACGCCGCCGCCCGCGTCGACGCTGACGTCGACGAAACCGGCGATCTCGCGTCCGTCGCGGACGAGCAGGCGGGCGCGGCCGAAGCCGGTGGCGTCGGCGAGTTCGACGGCGGACGCGGCGAGCGCCTCCTGTCGGTCGACGGCGCCGACCCAGGCTGCGCCGGCCCAGGCGGGCACGTCCGATGACGGCATCGCGGGCGTGAGCGTGAGCACGCGGGTGGTGGTGGCCTGCTGGTCGGTCATGCTCCGATGCTCCGGTGGGGCTGCAGCGGGGTCAACGGCGGCCGCACGCGGTTGCGGCGACGGTCGTCCGACTTGCGGTTTGCCGCCAGCACACGCCCCCGGACGGTAGGGTCGTGAGGACGACTCGGCGGCAGCACGCCGGGCACGAGGAGGACGCATGTCGATGGGCCCCACCGACGAGTTCGGCGCCGTGCTCCCCTCGGAACAGAGCGTCTTCGTGGTCGACGCCGTGACCTGTGTCTGCGGCCACGTGCAGGACGCCCACGAGCACTACCGTCCCGGCACGGACTGCGCCCTCTGCGACTGCCAGAAGTTCCGCCGAAAGCGCTGATCAGGCGCTTTCGAGCACTGGCCGATCGGGGGCGGTGCGGGAAACCGCCGCTTCCCCGCAGACGCGCACGGGTCGCCTTGTCGGCCCCGGAACGCCGCGGTTAGCGTCGCGTCCATGGCCATCTCCCCCGCGGTTCCCGCGTGCATCGTCCTCGCCCACGAGGACCCGGCACACGTGCGCCGACTCGTCGAGGCGCTCGACCCGTTCCCGGTGTTCCTGCACTGCGACGCGCGCACGCCCGAGACGGTGTTCCGCGCCATGACCGACGGGCTGCCCGACCGTGTCCGGCTGCTCCCCCGCATCCGCACCGGCTGGGCACGCTGGGAGAACGTCGCCGCCGAGGTGTCCGGCTACCGGGCGGCCCTGGCTTCGACCGATGCCTCGCACGTGGCCGTGCTGACCGGCAGCGACTACCCGCTCGCGAACCCGACCGAGATCTCGGCGCTGCTCGAGGCCCACCGCGAGCAGTCGTTCATCTCGGTCAGCCCGTTGCCGTTCGCACCGTGGGGCCGTGACGGCGGCATCTCCCGCATCCGCTTCCGGCACTGGGCGTGGCGGAAGCACATGCTCCGGCTGCCGGTCCCCCGCCGCGTGCCGGCGAACGTCTCCTTCGCCGGCGGCTCGCAGCTCAAGGTCCTCGCGCGCCAGCACGCCGCCGCCGTCGTGGACACCGTCGACCAGCGCCCCGACCTGGTCCGGTTCTGGCAGCGCACCTGGGTCGCCGATGAGACCTTCGTGCCGTCGGTGCTCAACTCACCGTCGCTGACGCCGGGGTTCGCCGACGAGCACGTCTCCCAGCCGCTCTGGTGGATCGGGTGGGACGGCACGGCGCGGAAGAGCCCGCCGTGGTTGACCGTCGCCGACGCGGGGCAGCTGCTCGAGCGTCGGACGGACGCGGACGTCGAGGTGCAGCACCTGTTCGCGCGGAAGTTCTCGACCGACCGGAGCGCCGACCTGCTCGACGTCGTGGACGCCGCCTTCGGGCTGCGCCAGGGCGCGGGCGCGTCGACGGCGTCGGGGTCGGCGTCGGCGCGGCGGGACGCGGCAGCGGTGGTCGCGCCGTGAGCTTCCCCCCGCAGACCCGCCGCGAGGCCCGTGCAGCGCGCGAGGCACCCGTACCCGTCGCCGCCGTGCCCGAGTCGCTCGACACCGGTTCGGTCGCGGTGCGGAAGGGCGCATCCGTCCTGTTCGGCCGCGGCCTGCTCTACGTCGTCGTCTGGTCGATGCAGCTCGTCGTCTCGTCGCTCATCTCCCCGGTGCTCGCGCACCTCATGCCACCGGCCGAGTTCGGCGTCCTCGCCTCGGCCATCGCCCTGTACCAGGCCCTCGTCGTCCTGGCGGTCCTCGGCATCGACCAGGCGTCGGTGCTGCAGCGCGCCGAGGACGGCGACGACCGCCGGGCGCGCGGTCTCCTGGCCGTCGGCATGATCACCGCGAGCATCGTCACCGTCGCCGCGCTCACCACGATCCCCGTCTGGGCCGACGCCGCCGGCTTCGTCGGCAACCACCCACTGCTCCTCGTCGCGGTGCTCTGGACCGGCCCGGCCGCGATCGTGCAGATCTCCCTGGCGCTGCTCGTCGCCCAGGACCGCATCCGGGTCTTCGCGGTGACGAGCCTGCTGTCCTCGATCGGCGGCTCCGTCATCGGCCTCGGGCTCCTCACCTGGGTGCAGGCCGACGCGACCACCTACGCGTGGGGTGGCGTCGTCGCCCAGGGCGTGGCGATGGTCATCGGCATCGCGGCGACCCGTCCGCGTCTCGCCGGCCTGTTCGACGGCAGGACCACGGTCCGCGCGTTCCGCCTCGGCGTCCCGATCGCCCTCGGCAACCTGTCGTACTTCGTGCTGAACGCCGGCGACCGGATCGTCGTGCAGCGGCTGCTCGGCCCGGACGAGGTGGCCCGTTACCAGATCGCCTACGTCGTCGGCTCGGCCGTCATCCTGCTCCTCACCTTCACCAACCAGGCGTGGGCGCCGCACTTCGCCGCCCTCCGCGACCCGGTCGCCCGCCGGCAGCTCGCGATGCACTCCCGCGACGAGCTGTACAAGATGCTCGCGCCGGTCCTGCTCGCGGTGACCCTGGTGTCACCGGTGGCGCTGCCGATCCTCGCCCCGGCGTCGTACCGGGTGCAGGAGCTCTCGGTCGTCGTCTTCGTCGTCGCGATCACCGCGTTCCCCGTCGTCGCCAGCGGCGCGACCGGACGCCTGCTCCTGGTCGAACGCCGCGGTGTGGCCGTCGGGGTGATCGCCGCGATCGCCGGGGCCGTGAACATCGGCGCGAACCTCGTGCTCGTGCCCGTGCTCGGCATCGCCGGCGCCGGCCTCGCCACCGTCGTCGCCTACGTGATCCTGGCCGCCATGCAGCTCCTGGCCCTGCCGGACCGCCGCGAGTGGCGTGGACCGGGCGCCCGGATCGTCCTGACGACCCTCGCCGCGCTCGCCGTGGCCGCCGCGTCCCTGCTCCTGCCACAGGACGTGCTCTGGAACTGGGTCCGCGTCGCCGGGGTGGTCGCGTGCTTCCCCTGGTTCCTCCGCCGACTGAAGACCGCAAGGGGTGGTGTCTCGTGAGACCGCGACAGGCTGCGAACGACGGCACCCGCCGGCTCCGTGTCGGCGTCCTGGTGACCGGACTCGCCATCACCGGCGGACTCGAGCGCTGTGTGCTCGAGGACACCCGCGAGCTCGTCGCCGCCGGGCACGAGGTCGAGGTCTGGCACCGGAACGCCCGGTCCCCGCGCGCGGCCGAGGGTCCGCTGCCCTACGAGGCGATGGGCGTGAAGCTGGTGGAGGCCACCGACTACCGGTTCGGGGTCATGACAGCGCTCCGCGATGCCTGGCGCTTCGCCCGTGAGGGGCTGCGGATCCGACGATCGCACCTCAACGTCCTGTGGTTGAACCGGCCCGAGTACCTGCCGTTCGGCCGGGTCGCGTCGCTGGTCTCCGGAGTCCCGCTCGCGGTGCACCTGCACCACGCCCCGAACTACCGCCGGCTCGGACCGATCGCGGGCGGCCGCACCCGCTACTTCGCCGTCTCACACGCGATGGCCCGAGCCTGGGCGGAGGCCGGCGTACCGACGGACCGCATCACGATCGTGCCGAACGGCGTCGACACCGGCGCGTTCCCGGCCGCGACGCCGGCGTCGGTGCACGATGCCCGCGCGGCCCTCGGCATCCCCGAGGGCACCCCGACGGTGCTCTACTACGGTCGGCTCACCCGGTCGAAGGGCGTGCTCGCCCTCCTGGAGGCATGGGGTCGCGTCCGCACGGCCGCTGCGGCACGCGTGCCGGTCACCACTCCCGCCGTGGCCGGTCACGCGGCGCCCGCGCCGCTCCTCGTACTGGCCGGTGCGCTCTACCCGGAGGAGGCGGACGCCGTGCACGCCGCGATCGCCGCGCTCCCCGCCGGTTCCGTGCTCGTGCTGCCCGAGCGGGACGACGTCGTCCCGCTCCTGCACGCCGCCGACGTCGTGGTGGCGCCGTCCATCGAGCCCGAGGGCTTCGGGCGGGTCGTGGTCGAGGCGATGTCCGCCGGCCGTCCCGTCGTCGCGGCGGCGTCCGGCGGCACCGGGGAGATCCTGTCGGGAGACTGGGCGCGGTACACCGTCGACCCGGCCGACCCCGACGCGCTGGCGGAGAGGCTGCTCGACACCCTCGACGACACCGCGATCGACCCGTCCCTCGCCGAACGGTGTCGCGCGTGGGTCCGTGACCGCTACGGGCGCGAGCCGCACGTGCGAGCGCTGCTGCTGGCACTGCTGGCGCACGCCCGGCGCTGACCGGGCCGGGCCCGACGCCGTCAGCCGGCGCTGGGCTCGGCGGACGGCAGCGTGGCCTCGGGGCTCTCGCCGTCCACGGGCACGTCGATCGTCATCCAGTCGACCAGGAGGGATCCGGCGGCGTCCCGGGGCGGCAGCCCCTCGAGGGACCCGGTCTGCACCACCAGGTGCATGCGCTCCACCGGGATGTCCTGCGTGGTGCTCCCGACGACCTCGTCGTCGACCAGGAACGACATCCGCGACGGCGTCCACTCGATCGTGTACGTGTGCCAGTCGGCCAGCGACGCGTCGGTCTCGTGGTGGACGCACTTCTCGGCCGGGTCGACCAGGCAGTGCACGTTGAGCCAGGCCGGTGCACCGAGCGCACCCTCGGGGAAGTCGATCTCGCCGTGCGCCCAGACGTTCTCGTCGCTCCAGAGCAGCACCGCCACCCCGTACCCGTCGACCTCGTCGCTCTTCATCCGGATGCTGTAGCGCCCGGAGGTCTGACCACCCCATCGCCCGTCGACGAGCGGGACGACCCCGCCGGCGAGCGGGGTTCCCGCCTTCGTCGTGCGGAGGTGCATGTCGAGCATCCCGTCGTGGGCGCTCAGCGTGGACGCCTGGTACCGACCGGTCCCCGCGGTGTCCGCGAAGCCGTGGTAGACGGTGAACCGGTCGTCGTAGGCCGCCTCGAACCCGCCCGGCGGGGTCGTGTCGTCGAAGTCCTCGGAGAACACCCGGGTCCAGCCGTCACCGTCGCCGGTCGGCATCGCGACCCCGCTGGGCCCCGGACCGACTGACGTCGTGCCCGTGGTCGCGGCGGCGACGGCGCCGGCCGCGATCACCAGGGCACCGGCCACGACCGCGACCCGCCGTCCCCGTTTCCGGAGCGGTGTGCGGTGACGGGAGAGCCCGGAACCGTGGGCGGGTGCGGCGCCGTGTGCTGCGGCCGACTGCTCGTCGACGGGGCGGGGTCCGTCCTCGTCCGGGGTCATCCGGCTGCCCATGCGCGGACCTCCGAGAGACCGACGTTGATCGTGCTGTTCGACACCCCGGTGGTGGTGAACCGCACCCAGGTGACGTTCCGGGCGGTGAAGTCGATCGTCCTGGCGCTGCCGTCGTTCGGGAGCTCACCCACGGCGACCCGGGTGCCGTCCGAGAACGTCAGCGTGCCGCTCGTGATCTGGTCGTCGCTGTTCGGACGGTCGTGCAGGACGATGCGCTGGAGCGCGACCGGGGTGGCCCAGTCCAGCTGGAGCCAGATGCCGGTCCGCCCCCAGGGCACGGCCCACTCGGCGGAGTGGTCGACCGGGTGGCCGGACACCACACCGTCGACGGCCTTCGCGACGGTCTGGCCGTCGGCCGGGTTGTCGGCGATCGCCGTCGGGGTCGCCGAGGCGGTGACGTCCCGCAGGCCCGGAGTGGGCGTCGGGGTCGGGGTGGGAGTGGGCGTGGGAGTGGGCGTGGGAGTGGGCGTCGGGGTGGGCGTCGGCGTCGGCGGCGTCGTGCCGCCGCTGCTCGACGGGGACAGTGCGCGGATCTCGGCGAGGCCCACGTTCTGCGTCCCGCCACGCACCGACGTCACCGTGAACCGCACCCACGTGACCGTGCGGGCCGCGAACGTGATCCGCTGCACCGCACCACCGTTCTCCAGCGCGGGGACCGGCACGCTCGAGCCGTCCGAGAACGTCAGCGTCCCGCCCAGCACCTGGTCCACCGCGTTCGGCCGGTCAGCGAGGTCGACCGCGCCCAACACCGTCGCCCCCGCCCAACCGAGCTGGATCCACGTACCGGCACGACCCGACGGCGCGACCCACTCCGCCGTCGGGGCATCGGGGTACCCGCTCACCACACCGTCGACCGCCTTCACGGCCGTCTGGCCGTCAGCCGGGTTCTCCGCACTCGCCGTCACCGAAGCCGAAGCCGTCACGTCCCTGTCGGTGGGGGTGGGGTCCGTCGGATCCGTGGGGTCCGTCGGCACCGGCGAGCCGACGGTGTACTGCCGGCTCAGCCACGAGGTCTCCGGTCGCGCGGAGCAGGCCTGCCACGACGCGCAGGTCTCACTGTCGTGGGCGGCGTAGGTGAAGAACGCGTCGGCCTTCGCCTGGGTCTGTGCCGTCGTCAGGTTCGCCGGACGGTCGGCGATCGGGTACCCCAGGTACCCGGTGAAGTGGTGCGCGCCGGTGTACTGCCGCTGCACCTGGTCGGTCAGGTACGCGACCGTGTGGTGGTCGCTGTGGTCGCCGTCGCCGTACTCGCCCTCGTGGTCGAGGGTGTGGATGTCGGTCGGTGCGAAGTCCTGCACGATCCCCTGCAGCGTCTCCCGCAGCTGCGCGAGCGTGTACGCGGCGCTGTGCGGGGCGTCGGCGACGGTGTGCAGGGTGTCCATGTCGCCCGTGTACAGGCGCTGGAGGCTCTCGTAGCCGTTCGCCCAGAAGCCGTTGCCCTCGACGTTGCCGTCCGGCAGGTCCATGAAGACCAGGCTGATCCGCGGGTCGGCGACGAGGGTCTCGGTGTGCAGGGGCCGTCCGGCGACCGTCGTGGAGCCGGTCGTCGACGCCGGGGCGACGCCCGCGATGCTCGCGTAGGCAGCCATCAGCCCGACCTGGCGTTCCTGCCAGTACCAGTCGGGCCTGCCGGCGTCACCGGCGGTGATGATCACGGAACGCACGCAGCGCCCCGCGGCGATGTCCTTGCGCAGGTCCGTGCCCTGGAAGAGCAGGTCGTCATCGGGGTGAGCGACGACGTTGAGCACCCGGCCGACGTTGCAGTCCGCACTGGCCTCGGCGGCCTGGACGGCCAGGTTCGGCGCGACCAGCACGGCGAGCACCGTGGCGACCACGCCCGCGACGGACGCGGCGGTGACCCGTCGCGTCCGTCGCGGTCTGTCGGATCTCGGTTCAGTCGGTCGCATGCCGCAGGCCCTCGGTCGTCAGCTCGTACATCGCGGTCGTCCCCGACGACCAGACGCGCTCCCAGTACGGCGAGGACGCCATGGCGGCGGCGAGCTCCTGGTAGTCGGCGTCGCTCTGGTAGCCGTACCGCTCGTCGTAGGCGCCGAAGGGCTCCGCGACCAGGGCGTAGTAGCCGGTGGCCGCCCAGTTCTCGACCAGCTCCCGCGTCACGTCGGACAGGTCGGCCTCGGCGTCGTAGCCGCCGGTCGGGTCCGGGTAGGGGCCGAGCGCTTCGCGGGACAGGTAGCCCACGTCGAAGTACCGTGCGCCCGTGTTGCTCGGCACGGCGTTGGCCGACCCGGTGAGCAGCATCACGGAACCCGCGGGGGCCGTGCGGTCGTAGTACTGCGTCGCCGCGGACTGGCTCCGGGTCATCACGCGGTTCCAGTCGAGCGAGGTCTGCCCGAACGCACCGATCCCGACGAGCGCCGTGACCGCCGCTCCGGCCACCGCGAACCGCACCGCGGACGGACGCATCCCCCGTCGTACGACCGCCCCGACCGGCGCGAACCGACCGGAGGGCATCGGGAGCGCCGCCGCCAGGATCGCGATCCACGGCGTCGCGAAGAGCACGACGCGGAAGATGCCCTCCTGGCCGTAGTTCGTGGCGACGAGCAGTGAGATCGGGCTCGCGGCGGTGGCGAGGAGCGCCCAGTGCGTCCGGTCGCGCCGCATCAGCACGGTCACGAGGGCGATGAGTCCGAGCACCACGAGGGCGGCCGCCGGGATGTCGAACGCCAGGCGCGTGACGAGCGGCTTCGGCAGGACGGTCATGTCGTGCGCGGGCGGCTGCACGTTGTCGAGCACGCGTCCGACCGCCGCGAGCGACAGGAACCGCTCGAGGATGTCCCCGTTCAGCGCGGCGAAGACCACCGCCGGCACGAGGACCACGACGGGCAGCCACCAGGGGCGGAGCATCCGGAACACGATGAGCGTGACGAGTGCGGCGACCGTCAGGTACGGCGAGATCTGGTGCGTCACGGCGAGCACGACGGCGATGAGGGTGATCGCGATGATCCGCGAGAGCCCCACCCGCCGCGCCCGCGGCTTCGCTGCCACGGAGCCGTCAGCGGTGGTGACGGCCGCGTCGCGCAGCGGTCCGGTGGCGAGCACGAGGATCACGATCGACATCAGGATGCCGGTCGACTGCGGCGAGAAGTACGTGGTGTTGAGCGAACCGGTCATCGCGGTCAGCAGCGCTGCGATCCACGGCCGACGGGTGCCGGGCAGCCAGTGCGCCGCCAGGACCCCGACCGCGATGGTCGTGCTGAACGCGAGCAAGACCGGCACCCATGCGGCGATGAGGATCGTGTTGCCGATGCCCCCGACGTCGGCGACCCATGCCGCCCCGGCGAACAGGCCGGACCAGGTCTGGAAGATGTCGGCGGACGGGTTGGTCCCACCGAACTGGCGGATGTACTCGACGACACCGATGTGCCGCGCGGCGGCGGTCACGGTGGGCACGCCGTACGTGATCGCCTGGGCGAGCTGCACGACACCGCCGAGCACGACGACGGGCACGGCGAGCCCACGGCCGCGCACCAGGGCGATGACCGTCGCAGCGACGACGAGCGCGAGCCCGACGACCAGGCCGGGGCCGAGCGAACCGAACAGTCCGGCGGGCACCGGGTCCCCCGTGTGGGTGAGCGCGGCGACGACCACGACGACGAGCCCGCCGAGCGAGAGCGCCGTCACGGTGGCGGACGTGCTCCACCGGGGCTGCGCGGTCGCGCGCTGCACCAGGCCGTCACGACGGAGCTCCGCCAGGTCACGCTGCACGGCGACGGCGAGGGCCGCCGCGGTGAGCACGACGACACCGACGAAGGGAATCGTCGGCGCCCAGATGTGGAAGGTCGCCATGGTGTACCCGATGCCGATCGTGCCGACGAGCGACCCGGTGACGGCGAGGACGGAGAACCGTGCGAGCGACATCGGTCGGACGAGCAGCATCGGAGCGACCCCGAGCAGGGCGAACAGGAAGACCCCGACGGCGCTCGCACGCAGTGTGGGCAGCTCGAAGACGCTGCCGACGGCGGCCAGCACGAGCGTCAGCACGACGATCGCGGCGGCGCCGAGCCGGACCTCCGGCCCCATCGCCCCACCCGGGGTCGGTCGTGCCGGGCCCGCGGCGTCGAGGCCGCGCCGGAGCTGGTGACGACCGTGCGCCGTGCGGTCGATCGTCCCCGCGCCGCCCAGGCGTTCGCGGAGCGCCAGGACCGGTGCGGTGAGCACCGAACGCCGCTCGACGCGACGCAGCCGGCGCTTCGTCGCGGCGAACTCCGCGTCCACGGCATCGACGGCATCGACGTCGCGAGCGGTGACGGCCCCGGAGCCGTTCGCCTGCGCGACGTCGGCAGCGTCGTCGCCCTGCTCGAGGCCGAGACGCGCGAAGGCGCTGATGGCCTCCGGCGCCGCGTCCACCGAGGCGGTCAGCGTGTCGCGGTCGAGTGCGTTCTTGGTCATCCAGGCTCCGAGTCCGTGGCCGTGCGCGGCAGCGGCGGCGCGGAGTGACGCGACGTCGTCCGCCGAGCGCTGCCACGCGATCGCGGCCGGTTCGACGGCGATCGCGGATCCGGCGAACAGCAGTCGTGTGAAGAGGTCGAGGTCGTCGCCGCCGCCGACGCGGGTGCCGGGTCCGAAGGCGGTGTCGAACCCGCCGATCCGGAGCGCGGTCGCGCGGTGCACGGCGAGGTTCGCGCCGGAGCCGTAGGCCGAGGCGGCGAAGGGGTGTAGCGGGACGTCGTCGACCGGGTCGTCGAGCCGGAACACCCGGCGGCGGACGATCCGCCCGCCGGGGGTGCGGTCGTCGTGCCAGCGCTGCGTCGGCGTCCGGAGCTCGGCGCTCGGCACGAGCCCGGTGACGCAGGCCACGTCGGGGTCCGACGCGAAGGCGCGGGCGATCGCGGCGATCCAGTCGCCGTCTACGACGGCGCCCTCGTCCACGAACGCGACGACGTCGCCGGTCGCGACGAGCAGGCCGGCGTTCCGCCCGGCGGCGAGGCCGCCCTCGGGCGCGGGGATGGTGGTGACGCGGCGTCCGCCGATCTCGACGCTCGCCACACCGCCGTCGTCCGCGCCGTGCGAGACGACGACGACGTCGAAGTCGGGGTGCCCGTTCGCGAGCACCGAGCGCATGGTCGTGCCGGCGGCGCCGTCCGTGCAGAGCACCACGGTGACGGACGGCAGCACCAGACCTGCTGCCGGCCGTCGCTCGGGTGCCGGCATCGGCCGGATCGCGCGCTGCAGGGCGCGCACGTCGATCGTGCCGCCGATGCGGCGACGTTCGGTGATGTCCGCCTCGACGAAG
Source organism: Curtobacterium aurantiacum (assembly GCF_018598555.1). Taxonomy (GTDB): domain Bacteria; phylum Actinomycetota; class Actinomycetes; order Actinomycetales; family Microbacteriaceae; genus Curtobacterium; species Curtobacterium aurantiacum. The sequence continues at coordinate 8,441 of NZ_JAHEWN010000029.1, read as the reverse complement.
CCGAGCGGCTCGCCGTGGTCGCGGACGAGCAGGCGGGCCCGGCGGTACCCGGCGGCGCCCTCGAGTGCGACCACGTCGCGGTGGCTGGAGGCGTGCACGTCGGCCCGGTCGACCTCGCCGACCCAGAGCGCACCGTCCCAGGTGGGGACCAGCGGCCCGGTCACGACCGGCGAGATGACCATCGCCAGGGTCGCGCGGGTCACGGTGTCCCCACCGCCTGCGGCACGGGGGCGGTGGTGGGCGGGGTCCGCACGACGACGGTGCCGAGCACCCGGCCGACGGCGTACCCCGCGACCGTCGAGACCACGGAGAGCGCGATCGCGTACGCCCGCAGAGCTCCGCCGCGCCCGACCGCGCGCAGTTCGCGGAGGACCGCGCCCGGGATCACCCGGGTCAGGTAGGTCGACTCGCTGGCGAGTGAGTCGCCGGTGCCGACCCGACGGCTCAGCACGGCCTTCGAGATGCCCTCGTAGTAGCTGCGGCGGCGCAGGTAGCGCAGCGTCACGCGGTCCGGCGACACCCGGTGCGAGACGTTCGAACGCGGTTCGTGCCGGATCCGGGCACCGGGACGGGCCTGGGCGATGCGGATGCAGAGTTCGGTCTCCTCGCAGCCGAGCGGCTGGTTGCCGACGCGGCCGATGCCGGAGCGGAAGCCACCGGCGAGCAGGATCGCGTCGCGCCGGAACGCCATGCTCGACCCGATGACGTTGCGGACGTCGCCCGGCGTCTCGGGGAGCCCGCGGTACGAGCACCCGACGATCCAGAGCAGTTCGTCGGCGTACGGGCCTGGGCCGGTCGCGGTCGGCCAGGACGGCGTGGCACGACCGCCGACACCGACGACGTCGGGGTCCTCGAGCGCGGTGAGCATGTGCCCGAGCCAGTCGGGGTCCGCGGTGGCGTCGTCGTCCAGGAACGCGACGACGTCGGCGTCGGTCAGGGCGACACCGGTGTTGCGGGCCCCGGAGAGGCCGCGGTCCTCGGTGTTCGGGACGACCCGGAGCTCGGGCCAGCGAGCGGCGGCGCGCAGCAGCAGCTCGGGCTCGTGGTCGATGACGACGACGACCTCGGGTCCCTCCGGCTGGCGCTTCGCCGACTCGACGCTGTCCTGCAGGTCGCCCCAGCGCTGCTGGGTGTAGGCGCAGATGACGACCGCGACGGTCGTCACGCGACGTCCTCCTCGAGGGCGACGACGGACGACCCGACGACAGCCCCCGCGGCGACGACGGACGCAGCGACAGGGGTCGCTGCGGACGCGGCAACCGGGGTCGCGACGGACGCGGCAACCGGCCCAGCGGCGACGGGCGCAGCAGCCGGCGCGGCCAGCTGCTCGGCCGGCGGCACGACGCTCATGGCTGCACGACGCACCTCGGAGCGGCCGATCGCGGCACGACGACGCTCGTGCATGATCGACTTCAGCACGCGGATGCCGTCGGTCACGGCGTTCAGGTTGCTGGAGCCGTGCACGCGGAGCTTCTCGTGGCTCGGGACCTCGGTGATCGCGAGCTCGGCGGCCGACCAGCGACAGGTGAGCACGGTCTCGATCTCGAACCCGTCACCCCACAGCATCGAGCCGTCGGCCGGCTTCGCGATCTCGGACGACAGCAGGCCGATCTCCGGCAGCACGTCGGCCCAGAAGGCGTTGTAGCCGTAGCAGAGGTCGCTGTAGCGGGTGCCGAGGATGATGTTGCACAGCATGTTCAGGCCACGGTTGCCGAGGTTCCGGACGATCGTGATGTCGTCGCTGCCGCCACCGAGCGAGTAGCGGGTGCCCTTCGCGACGTCGGCACCCTCGACGAGTGCCTGCACGAAGCGCGGGATCTCGTCGGGGTCGGCGGAGCAGTCGGCGTCGAACATGACGACGACGTCGCCGGTGACGGCCTCGAAGCCGCAGGCCAGGGCGTTGCCCTTGCCCTTGCGCGTCTGGTGCACGACGCGGATGTCGGGCATGACGCGCTGCGCGGTGGCGATGGTGTCGTCGACGGAGTTGCCGTCCACCAGGATCACCTCGTACACGGGCGGGAGCTTCGGGAGGATGATCTCGAGGTTTCGGGCCTCGTTCCGCGCCGGGATGACGACGGAGACCCTCGGGTCTGCAGGGCGGACGGTACGTACGGGCATGGCGCGGTCCTGTCGGGTCAGGGTTGCTGTCGGGTTGTGCTCGTGGATGAGCTGCGCGTCCTCGGGAGACGCGGCGACGACGATGGCACGTCGTCGGGTCGAGCTGCGGACGCGGGTACTGCGCCGCCGGGATCGCAGGTGAGTGGGTACTCTCCCCCGCGGTTCCAACCATCGCCGCGGCCAGCGGGAGGGTCAATGCGCGGTGCGGTCCCTTGCGGACACCCGGGTGCGGATACGGAAACCCGCAACACCGCGCCGCCACGTGCCGTGGACGCACCGGGAGACGGACGGGAGGCCCGTGGCGGACGCGCAGCGCGCCTCCCGTCCGCCGTGTGGTCGCGACCACCACACGCGGCGCGCAGAAGACGTCGCCTCCGGTGCACGGAGGCGACGTCCCCTGCCCACCGGACGCCCGCGACCGGTTTCAGCCCTGCGCCGCGTCCTCCGTCGCGAAGGCTGCACGCAGCGCGGTCGCGAGCTCGGCGACGTGCGGTTCCCGCAGCAGCGACGTGTGCTCGCTCGCGATCCGCACCATCTCGGTTGGCCCGCGCAGCAGGGCGGACCACCCGGCGGCGTCCGGGTTGGCGTCGGCGAGGACGTAGGTGGCGCGCCCGTGGAACGGTGTCGGGTGGTGGCGCCTGGTGACGATCTCGGCCTGGTCGAAGAAGGCGTCGAAGTCCTTCTGCCCGCCGTGCCGCAGCACGCCGGCGGTGTACGCGCGGAGCCGCTTGACGAACAGCGCCCCGTACGGCACACCGGCGGGCAGGACCCGCTTGACGGCACGGTCGAGCCCTCGCTGCACGGCCCGGACGGCGGTGTTCGGCTGCTCGCGCGGCGCCATCCGGCCGAAGTGCAGTCGGGCCTGTTCGGACTTCGTGCGGGGCAGGTAGGTGTCGAGCAGGACGAGGTGCTCCACCTGCTCGCCGTTCTCGGTGAGGAGCCGGGCGATCTCGAGCGCGACCAGTCCACCGAGCGAGTGCCCGACGAGCAGGTAGGGGCCGCGGGGCTGCACGATGCGCATCAGGGCGAGGTACCGGCGCGCGCTCCGCTCGATGTTCCAGTCCGGCATCCCCCGGCGCTCGAGCGCGTGCTGCTGGAACGCGTACAGGTCGTGCGCGGGCAGGTGCCGCGAGAGCGGCAGGAACGTCAGGGCCAGGGCACCACCGCCGGCGAAGCAGAACACCGGCGGACGGCCGGCCTCGCGCGCCTCCGACACCTTCACGACGTCGGGGTGGCTCGGCAGCGCACTCGTCCCGCTCCGCACCCGACGGGCGAAGGCGCGGAGCGTGGGGTGCTCGAGCACGTCCGAGGAGCGCAGGTCGACACCGAGCCGGTCCTGCACGACGGCGAGCATCTCCTCGGCGGACAGCGAGTCGCCGCCGAGCGCGGAGAAGTCCTCGTCCAGGTGCACGCCCCGCAGACCGAGCACCTCGGCCCAGATCTGCCCGACGACGAGTTCCCACTGGTCGTACTCGCCCTCGACCATCTCCGTGTCGACGCTCGGTGCTCCCGGGAGCTCCGCCCGGTCCACCTTGCCCCGCTCGTTCCGCGGCAGTTCGGTCATCGGCACGATGGACGCCGGCACCATGTACTCGGGCAGCCGGTCCCGCAGGGCTCGTCGGAGCGCCCCAGGTGCGGGGGTGCGGTGTCCCGGCCGGCCGACGACGTACGCGACCAGCCGGGTGACCGAGCCGGGGTCGACCTGTGCCGTGACGACCGCGTCGAGCACCTCGGGGACCGCCCGGAGCGCCGCCTCGACCTCGCTCGGTTCGACCAGGTACCCGCGGACCTTCACGGCGTCGTCGGAGCGGCCGAGCAGCACGAGCCGGCCGTCCGGGTCGACGCGTGCCAGGTCGCCCTGCCGCCAGCTCGGGGTCCCGGCGGGGATGCCGGCTGCGGCCTCGGCCTCGCCGGTGCGTCCCGCTCGTTCCGCGGTCTTCTCCGGCGCGCCCCAGTACCCGGCGGTCAGGGCGTCGGAGACGACGACGAGCTCGCCGGTCTCCCCCGGGTCGGCGTGACTGCCGTCCTCACGCAGCACGAGCACCGTCTTGCCGGGCAGCGGCCACCCGGCCGGCACGACCCCCTCCGGGACGGGCTCCCCGGGGGCGACCGGGCAGTAGGCGACGCACGCGGTCTCGCTCGAGCCGAAGGCGTTGAGCAGGAGTGTGTCCGGGCCCAGGTGGGGTCGGGCCGCTGCGAGGTCGGCACCGGTCACGGACTCACCCGTGGTCATCAGGAAGCGCAGCCCGCCGAGCACCGGCGCGGTCCCGGCGGCCGTCCCGTGCGACCCGGGCGCACTCTGCGACCCGACGATCGAGCGCAGCAGGTGCGGGGTGCAGACGAGCACCGTCACGGCTTCGTCGCGGAACCGGCCGAGCAGCCGTTCGACACCGAGGTCACGCGGCTCGAGCAGCACGATGGTGCCGCCGCAGAGCAGGGTGTCGAACGAGAACAGGAGCCCGGCCGCGAACGACAGCGGCAGGACGACACCGAGCCGGTCGCCGGGGCCGAGGCCGAGCGCGACCGCGTCCTGCTCGGCGTTGGCGATCTGCTGCCGGTGCGTCAGGACCACGCCCTTCGGCATGCCGGTCGAGCCGGAGGTGAAGACGATCGCGAAGGGGTCCCGCCCGCCGGGGCGCACGCCGACGGTGCCCGCCGACGGGGCCGCGCCGGGTTCGCCAGCGTCCAGCAGCTCGCCGAGTGCGTGCACCCGGCCGTCCCGCTCCGCGACGACGGCTGCGGCCAGCGCCGCACGTTCGGTGTCTGCCACGATCTCGTCCACGCCGGCGAGCCGGGCCACGTGCGCCAGGCGCGCCGCCGGCAGGTGGTCGTCGAGCACCACCACGGTCCGACCGGCCCGCACCAGCGCGAGGATCCCGACGACCGCTTCGGACGACTGTCCAGCCATCAGCCCGACCGGCTTCGACGCCCCGCCCGGGGTCTCGCCGACCCCGGCCCCGCTGTGGTCGTCGGGACGCAGCGCCGACGCCAGCGCCGCAGCGAGCGCGCGCGACGCCCGGTCGGCCTCGGCGTACGTGTACGGGCGGCCGTTCCCCGCGAGCGCGGCAGCGTCACCCCGCAGCGCCACCACGCGGTCCCAACGATCCAGCACGGAGTGGTCGTCCGCCGCGTGGACGGCTGCAGGGTGGTTCCACGGGTCGACGGTCGTCAGCGGATCGGTGGAGGTCACGATGACACCTCGGGTGCTCGGCAGCGGACCGTCACGACTCCCGCGACGGTCTTCCGACCGTAGGACCGCGTCCGTCGCGCACGCGAGCGGGCGCCGGCCCGGTGCGGTGAACCGCAACCCGGCCTGGAGGCGCGGCGCACGCCCGCCACGGACGGTACGCCTCTGGAACGAACGGTCCACCGCGGTGGGGGCCGTCCGCCCGTCGGCGCCGGCATCGTGCGGTTCCGCGCAAGCTCCGAACGGGCCGTGACGGAGCCGTGGGTCCGCCCTGCATCCATGACCAGGCGCGGAAACGAGAACAGCCCCCGGGAGATCCCGGGGGCTGTTCATCGAGTGCTGGGGTACCTGGACTCGAACCAAGAACGACGGTACCAGAAACCGCTGTGTTGCCAATTACACCATACCCCAAAAGGCTTGTCAGCCTTCTGGCCCGGTCACCCGGGGCACGATCAACTACTGTACAGCATCCCGGAGGTCCGCAAGACCACCCACGAGGTCTCGGTGCACGGCGGCGGCGGTCACGGCTCCGTGGCCGGCGGCGACGATGAGCTGCTCCGGCCCGGGAGGCGTGACGTCTCCCACGGCGTAGAGCCCCGGGACCGACGTCCGGCCCGCCCGGTCGACCACGAGGAGCCCCTGCGCGTCGCGCTGGAGGTTCTGGAGCGGGTCGGGCGTGTCGCCGTCGGAGGCGGTCCCCGCGGCGCTCGTCGTTCCGGACGTCGTCGTGCCGGACGTCGTCGTGCCCGACGCGCTCGTCGTGTGCAGCCAGTCGAGGTCGGCGTGCCAGACCGGTCGGACGAACCCGCCGGTCCGCGGCTCGACGTGGCCGTCGGCGAGCCGGACCCCGGTCATGCCGGTCCGATCACCCTCGAGGTCCTCGACCACCCGCTCGTCCACGACGACCCCCGCGTCCGACAGGCGCGCACGGCCGGCGTCGTCGAGCGGCGCGATCCCGTTCGTGTAGACGATCAGGTCGTCCGTCCAGGCGGCGATGAGCAGCGCCCGGTCGACGACGTCGTCGGTCTCACAGATGAACGCGAGCGGCTGCCCGGCCTTGTCGTAGGCATCGCACTCCACGCAGCTGTGCACCGCCGTGCCGTAGAACGCGCGGAGCATCGGCAGCGCCGGGAACTCCTCGCGCAGGCCGGTCGCGACGACGACGGTCCGGGCACGGGCGTCGAGTTCGGTCCCACGCCACGTACCGTGCACGCGCCAGGTGCCGTCGTTGCGGTCCGGCTCCACGAGGTCGACGACCGACTGCACGACCGTGGCTTCGGGGTACCCCTCGACCTCCAGGCGCCCGAGCTTCCGGAGCTCGAGCGGCGAGATGCCGTCACGCGTCAAGAACCCGTGCGACCGCAGGGTCGCGGCGTTCCGGGGTCGGTTCGCGTCTACGAGCAGCACGGTCCGCTTCGCCCGGACGAGGTTGAGCGCAGCGCTCAGCCCGGCGGGACCGGCGCCGATGACCGCCACGTCGTGCACGACCGGGACAGCGTGCTCCGTGCTGCTCACGGTCGGTCAGCGCGCCGCGAGGGCGCGGAGCCGGGTCAGGGTGGACTCCTTGCCCAGGATCTCCATCGACTCGAACAGCGGCGGGCTGATCCGGCGTCCGGACACGGCGACGCGGAGCGGACCGAAGGCCACGCGGGGCTTCAGGCCGAGCTCGTCGATGAGGGCGGCACGGAGCGCGCCCTCGACCGACTCGGTGGTCCAGTCCTCGACGCCCTCGAGCGCGGCGATGCCCGCCGTCAGGACCGTCGCCGTGTCGCCCTTGAGCGAGGCCAGTGCGTCGTCCTCGACCACCAGGTCGGCGTCCGCGGTGAACAGGAAACCGAGCATCGACGGAGCCTCGCCGAGGAGCTGCATGCGCTCCTGCACGAGCGGAGCGGCCTTCGTCAGGACCTCGAGCTGCTCCGGGGTCGCCGGGTCACCGATGAACTCGGACAGGTACGGCAGCAGCCGCGACCGGAAGTCCTCCGGCGCGAGCAGGCGGATTTGGTCCCCGTTGATCGCCTCGGCCTTCTTGTGGTCGAAGCGGGCCGGGTTCGGGTTCACGTCGGTGACGTCGAAGGCGGCGACCATCTCGTCGATCGAGAACACGTCGCGGTCCGGACCGATCGACCAGCCGAGCAGCGCCAGGTAGTTGACGAGCCCCTCCGGGATCATGCCGGCGGCACGGTGGTGGAACAGGTTCGACTCGGGGTCACGCTTCGAGAGCTTCTTGTTGCCCTCCCCCATCACGTAGGGCAGGTGCCCGAACACGGGGATGGACGGGGCGAGCCCGATCTCGTACAGCGCCTCGTACAGGGCGATCTGACGCGGGGTCGAGGACAGTAGGTCCTCGCCACGGAGCACGTGCGTGATGCCCATCAGGGCGTCGTCGACCGGGTTCGTGAACGTGTACAACGGCGTGCCGTTCGGGCGGACCACGACGAAGTCCGGGAACGTGCCCTGCTTGAACGTGATCTCACCACGCACCAGGTCGTCGAAGCTCAGGTCGCGGTCGGGCACCCGCAGGCGCAGAGCCGGCTCGCGGCCTTCGTCGCGGAAGGCCTGGCGCTCGGCGTCGGTCAGGTCGCGCTCGTGGTTGTCGTAGCCCTGCTTCGGGTCACGCCCGGCGGCCCTGTTGCGGGCTTCCATCTCGTCCGGGGTGACGAAGGACTCGTAGATGTGCCCGGACGCCTTGAGCTTCGCGATCACCTCGTCGTAGATCGCGGTGCGCTCGGACTGCCGGTACGGCCCGTGCTCGCCGCCGGCGTCGACGCCCTCGTCCCAGTCGAGCCGGAGCCAGCGCAGCGCGTCGAGGATCTGCGCGTACGACTCTTCGCTGTCGCGAGCGGCGTCGGTGTCCTCGATGCGGAACACGAGCTTGCCGCCGGTGTGGCGGGCGTAGGCCCAGTTGAAGAGCGCGGTCCGGATGAGCCCCACGTGCGGGGTCCCCGTCGGACTCGGGCAGAAGCGGACGCGGATGTCGGAGCCGGAGGCGGTGGTGAATGGCGCAGTCATGACCCGACAACCCTACCGCGGAGGCTGTCCCTCCAACCTGCCCTGTAGATGGGCCGCAAACGCAGAAAACCCCTGACCACGAATGGTCAGGGGTTCCCTGGTGTTTCTACGTTAAGTCCGGCGGCGT
>NZ_JAHEWN010000028.1 GCF_018598555.1 Curtobacterium aurantiacum | reverse complement strand
GGTGGGAACTGCGGCCGGGAGGCGCGGGGCGGGCCCGCACCGTGCCTCCAGGGAAGGTCGTGGCCGGGTCAGGCCCCGTCGTGCGCGGCCAGGAAGGCCGCGACCACGCGGCGGAACTCCGCCGGCTGCTCCAGGTGCGAGCAGTGGCTCGCGCCGGGGAAGACATGCTGCCGGACGTCGGCGATCCGCTCGACGAACGGGGCCCACGTGGCGGGGGTGGCCTCGTCGTGCTCGCCGGCGACCACGAGCGTCGGCACGGTCACGCGGTCGAGCCGGTCGACGACGGTCCAGTCGCGCATGGTGCCGATGACGTGGAACTCGTTCGGGCCGTTCATCGTGTGGTAGACCGTCGGCTCCCGCTCCATCTGCTCCTCGGAGTCGACGAAGTCCGGATGGCTCGGGACCACGCGGCAGACGTGCCGCTCGTAGAAGACCTGCGTCGCCGCCAGGTACTCGGGGTCCTCGACGGTGCCGGCGGCCTCGTGCCGGGTCAGGGTGTCCTGCACCTCGGCGGGCAGCTGCGCACGGAGCTCGGCGGCACCCTCGACCCAGAGCTCCATCGACGCGGGGGAGTTGCAGATCGCGAGCGACCGGAGCCCCGCGGGCTGCCGCACGGCGATCTCGGCGCCGAGCATGCCGCCCCACGACTGCCCGAGCACGTGGTGGTCGCCGAGGCCGAGGTGCTCCACGAGCGCCGCGTACTCGTCGACGAACAGCTGCGGCTGCCACATGTCGACCGGTGCGTCCGGGCGGTGGCTGCTCCGGCCGCAGCCGAACTGGTCGTGGTGGACCACGGTGCGCCCGGTCTCGTCTGCGAGGGCCGCGAGGTTCCGGAGGTAGTCGTGGGCCATGCCGGGCCCGCCGTGCAGGACGACGAGGGGCAGCGCGCCGGCGACCGGGGTGTCGGGCGTGGTGACCCGGTACCAGGTCTCGCCGTCGCGGAACGGCATCGTGGATTCGGTGATGCTGGACATGGGGGTCAGCATGGAGCGGAAAAAGGTCCCACGCAATACCTTTTCTGCTGCCTTAACGTGGTCGTAACACCGCGAAGGGGGTCCGTGTGTCGGATCGTGCGACCGAGACGCGCGTCGACGAGGTCGAGGACCGCCTCGTGACCGCCGTCGCCGTGGGCGAGTACCTGCCCGGTGCCGGGCTGCCGCCGGAGCGCGAACTCGCGGGCCTGCTCGGCGTCGCCCGGGTCACCGTGCGCGGTGCGATCGCCCGGCTCGTCGAACGGGGGCTGCTCGAGACCCGTCGAGGCCGTGGCGGTGGCACGTTCGTCCGCACCGAGTGGCCGGACAGTTCATCGGACGCGGTCGGGCGGGTGCTGCTCGCCCGGTGGGAGGCGATCCAGGACACCGCCGACGCGATCGCGCTGCTGCACGGGGCGCTGGCGACCGCCGCGGCGGAACGGGTCACCCCGGACGACGCCGCGCAGATCCGCGCACGGCTCGAGGTCTTCCGCGACGCTGCCTCGGGCCTCGAGAAGCAGCAGGCCGACGCGGTGCTGCACCGCACGATCATCGACGCCGCGCGGAACGACGCCTTGCGGACCGCGCTCGCCGGGTTGGAGGCGCAGATCTCGATCGCCGCTCCGGCGCACCTGTGGGGCACGGCCGAGGGCATGGCGGAGATGGAGACCCGCGCGCTCCACGAGCACGAGTTGCTGGTGGACGCCGTCTGTTCCGGGCGGGCGCCCGAGGCGGGCGTGATCGCCCGGCAGCACGTCGGGATCGACGTCGAACTGCTCGAACGGGCCGTGCGGCGGACGGGGCAGGTGCCCCGACACTGAGCGGGCGGACTGTCGGTCTGGCTGCGATCTGTCGGTCTGGCTGCCGGTCAGTGCCGGGTCCGCTTGGTCGGTCGTCAGTGCACGGCGGGTGCCGGCACCGGGTAGACGTCGTCCGGCATCGGCCACGGCGCCCACTTCGGCCGCGGCGCGTACACCAGGTACGGCTGCGGCGTCGGGTAGCTGACGAGCTCGAGCGTCGACCCCCATGGCGTGCGGGTGTAGACGAACCGGTTGCCGGCCCCCGCCTCGTCCCCGCGCAGGTCGCGCGGGTCGGAGTTCCGGGTTCCGCCGGCCGCCTCGACCCGGGCGAGCGTCTCGTCCAGGTCGTCGGCGTACATCGCCAGGTGCTGCCACCCGAGGTCGGACGGGTGTGCGGCGTTCCGCTGCTCGGGCCCCAGGTACTCGAACAGCTCGAGCCCCGGCCCCTCCGGCAGCGCGAGCATCCGCATGGCCCCCTGCGCCATGGTGCTCGGGATGCCGAGGTAGCCGTGCGCCTCGGAACTGCTGTTCGGCGTCTCGTCACGACGCCGCATGTCGTACAGGACGACGGCGTCGAACGCCGCCTCGAAGAACTGCGTGGCTGCGTCGATGTCCGGCACCGTGACGCCCACGTGGTCGATCCTGATTCCCCTGCTCATGGTCGATTCGTACCACCGGCGGTCATCGCCGCTCGGGTCCGTGCGGGGTCCGTGCGGGGTCCGTGCCCATCGATGCGGCAAGCCGCAGCGCGGCTCCGGGCGCGGTCGGCACGGGTCTCCAGCACGGCTTTCGGAACGGTCGTTCCAGGACGGGGTGTGGGACACACGACCGTTACACGAGGGAAACGGCGGGGGCGAAGTCGCTCCGTAGCTTCGTGCTCAAGCACGCACCGCCCCGCTTCCCACTCCCTCGGAGGACGCCATGGCTACCGACATCGCGACACCAGTCGCCGCGCCCCACGCCCCCACCACGACCGCCGCCCCCGCCCCAGCGGGTGCCGGTGTCGTCAAGCCCGGGTACGACCCCGCGCTCACGAACGAGGACCTCGCCCCGCTGCGCGAGCAGCGCTGGACGAGCTACAACTTCTTCGCCTTCTGGATGTCCGACGTGCACTCGGTCGGCGGGTACGTGACGGCCGGGTCGCTCTTCGCGCTCGGCATCGCGAGCTGGCAGGTGCTCATCGCGCTCGTGGTCGGCATCCTGATCGTGCAGGTCTTCGCGAACCTGGTCGCCAAGCCGTCGCAGCGCACCGGTGTGCCGTACCCGGTGATCAACCGAGCGGTCTTCGGGGTGCTCGGCGCGAACGTCCCCGCCATCATCCGCGGCCTGATCGCGATGGCCTGGTACGGCGTGCAGACCTTCCTCGCCGCGCAGTCGCTGAACATCATCTTCCTCAAGTTCATCCCGGCGTCCGCTGGGCTGCTCGACCACGCGTTCCTCGGGTTGTCGGCACTCGGGTGGATCTCGTACGCGATCCTCTGGGTGGCGCAGGGCGCGCTGTTCTGGATGGGGATGGAGGCCATCAAGAAGTTCATCGACTGGGCCGGCCCGGCGGTGTACGTGGTGATGATCGTGCTCGCGATCTACCTGGTCAGCGAGGCGGGCATCGGCAACATCTCGTTCACGCTGTCGGCCGGTGAACCGCTGTCGTTCGGAGCGTCGATCCCGGTGATGCTGTCCGCGGTCGCCCTGGTGGTCAGCTACTTCTCCGGGCCGATGCTGAACTTCGGTGACTTCTCGCGCTACGGCCGGTCGTTCCGTGCGGTCAAGCGCGGCAACTTCTGGGGGCTGCCGATCAACTTCCTGTTCTTCTCGGTCCTCACGGTGCTCTGCGCCAGCGCGACGGTTCCGGTGTTCGGCAAGCTCATCACTGACCCGATCGAGACCGTGCAGGCCATCGGAGCACCCTTCGCGATCCTGCTCGGCGGCCTGACGTTCGTCACCGCGACCGTCGGCATCAACATCGTCGCGAACTTCATCAGCCCCGCATTCGACTTCTCGAACGTGGCACCCCGGAAGATCTCCTGGCGAGCCGGCGGCATGATCGCCGCGGTCGGCTCGGTGCTCCTCACCCCGTGGAACTGGTACGGCAACGACCAGGCGATCCTGTACACGCTGGGGGTGCTCGGCGCGCTGATCGGCCCGCTGTTCGGCATCCTCATCGCGGGCTACTACATCGTCGGCAAGCAGCGCATCGCCGTCGACGACATGTACTCCACGAGCCGCACGGCCCGCTACTGGTACCGCGGCGGCTTCAACCCGAACGCCATCTGGACCCTCGTGGTCACCGGCGCGATCTCGGTCGCGAGTGCGGTCCTGCCGCCGGCACTCGGCGTCCTGCCGTGGCTGGCGAACTACAGCTGGTTCATCGGCTGCGGCCTCGGACTCGTCGTCTTCTGGGCGCTCGAGCGCGTCCGGCCGAGCATGCCGGCGCTCGACGCGGACGACCCCTCGGTCGACGACGGCGCGGCCGTCGGTCGGGCCTGACCACCGGCGTCGCGGCCTGTCCTCCACAGGACGGGTCGCGACGCTCGGTCGTCCACAGAACCCAGAAGCGGCCGGGAGGCCCGCCCCGCCCCCGCCACGATGGTCACCACCCAGCACCACCGGTTCCACCGCTCCACTCGCTCCACCGGAAGGACCCCGATGCGCATCCGCGTCGTCAACCCCAACACCACCGCGTCGATGACGCGGTCGATCGGCATCGCCGCCAGCGCGGTCGCCGCCCCCGGCACGGTGATCGAGGCGGTCGAGCCCACGATGGGGCCCGCCTCGATCGAGAGCCACTACGAAGAGGCGCTGGCCGTTCCCGGGCTGCTCGAGCAGATCGTGCTCGGGGAACAGGACGGGGTGGACGCGTTCGTCGTGTCCTGCTTCGGGGACCTGGGCCTCGACGCCGCGCGGGAACTCGCGACGGTGCCGGTGATCGGCATCGCGGAGGCCGGCTTCCACGCCGCGGCGATGCTCGGCCGACGGTTCGGTGTCGTCACCACCCTGGCCCGCACCACCGGCCGCGCGCACGAGCTCGCCGACCGGTACGGCTTCGCGCCGCTCGTCACCGAGATCCGGGCGTGCGAGGTCCCCGTCCTCGAACTCGACGACCCCGCGTCCGGCGCCCGCGCTCGGGTGATCGAGGAGTGCCGCGCGGTGGTCGACGGGGGAGCCGACGCCGTGGTGCTCGGGTGCGCGGGCATGGCCGACTTCTGCGCCGAGGTCTCGCTGTCGATCGGGGCACCGGTCGTCGACGGGGTCGCGGCGGCCACGGTCCTCGCCGAGTCGCTCGTCCGGCTCGGGCTCGCCACGGGCAAGCGCGGGGAGTACGCCCTGCCGCCGGTGAAGGCGATGTCGGGGCTGCTGGCGGGCTTCGAACGTCACCCGGCACAGGTCGCGACGGTCGGGGCGGGCGCGTGACGGGGATTGCGGCGGGCGACAGGGCAGACCTGGTCGTCCGCGCGCAGCGAGCCTGGGTCGACGGCACGTTCCGCCCGGCCGCGGTCGTCATCCGCGACGGTCGCATCGCCGGCGTCCTGCCCGTCGACGCCGTCGTCGACGTCGTGCAGGACCACACCGTGCCGGACGGGCAGGTGCTGCTCCCCGGACTCGTCGACACCCACGTGCACGTCAACGAGCCCGGCCGCACCGAGTGGGAGGGCTTCGCGTCCGCGACCCGGGCCGCTGCGATGGGCGGGGTCACCACGATCGTGGACATGCCGCTCAACTCGATCCCCGCGACGACCACGGTCGAGGCGCTCGCCGTCAAACGTGCGAGTGCCGAGGGCAGGGTGGCTGTCGACGTGGGGTTCTGGGGCGGAGCCGTGCCGGCGAGTTTCGGGGCCCTCGACGCCCTGCACGACGCCGGCGTCTTCGGCTTCAAGTGCTTCACCGCACCGAGTGGTGTCGACGAGTTCCCGCACCTCGACCCTGAGCAACTCCGTGCCGCGATCGCCGAGGTCGCCCGGCTCGACGCGCTGCTGATCGTGCACGCCGAGGACCCGGAGCTCCTGGTGCCGCACCAGGCCCTCGGCGGCCGGTACGCGGACTTCCTGGCCACCCGACCCGTCACCGCGGAGCGGTCCGCGATCGCGCAGGTCATCGACGGAGCCCGGATGACCGGGGCGCGCGTGCACGTCCTCCACCTGTCCGACGCCGGTGCCCTGCCGATGCTGCGCGCCGCGAAGGACGACGGTGTGCGGATCACGGTCGAGACGTGTCCGCACTACCTGGCGTTCGAAGCGGGCGCGATCCCGGACGGTGCGACCGCCTACAAGTGCTGCCCACCGATCCGCGACGACGCCAACCGGGACGCGCTGTGGGCGGGTGTGCTCGACGGCACGATCGACCTCGTCGTCTCGGACCACTCGCCCTCCACCGCCGACCTGAAGACCGACGACTGGGGGCTCGCCTGGGGCGGGGTCGCCGGGTTGCAGGTCGGCTTCCGGGCGGTGTGGACCGAGGCCGAGCGCCGAGGGATCCCGCTCGAGGCACTGCTGCCGCTGTTCACGACCGGTCCGGCCGCCCTCGTCGGGCTGCACGACCGCGGGGTGATCGCTCCCGGTGCCCTGGCGCACTTCGCCGTGTTCGACCCGTCCGCCGAGTCCGTGGTCGACGTCGCCGGGCTCGAACACCGCAACGCGGTCTCGGCGTTCGACGGCATGCGCGTGCTCGGCAGCGTCACCGAGACCTGGCTCCGCGGCCGCCGCATCGCCACGGCGGACGGCGGCGTGGGGCGCGTCGAGGGCTCGCTCGTCGGGCGTCCCGTGCTCGTGACGGAGACACCCCTGTAACGATCGTTCCGGTATCGTCGGATCAGGAACGGAAGGAACCACCATGCTCCCAGTGAACCCACCCGCCCGTCTCCTCATGGGCCCGGGTCCGATCGACGCCGACCCGCGTGTGCTCCGTGCGCTGTCGACCCCGCTCGTCGGTCAGTACGACCCGTGGATGACGTCCACGATGAACGAGACGCAGGCGCTCTACCGTCGTGTGTTCGGTACCGGGAACGACGCCACACTGCTCGTCGACGGGACCTCGCGTGCGGGCATCGAAGCGGTGCTCGTGTCCCTGCTCGCCCCGGGTGACCGCGTGCTCGTGCCGGTGTTCGGCCGGTTCGGGCACCTGCTCACCGAGATCGCCGGCCGCGCCGGTGCCGAGGTCCACACCATCGAGACCGAGTGGGGCCAGGTCTTCACGCCGTCCGCGATCGAGTCGGCCATCGCGCGCGTCCGGCCGAAGGTCCTGGCTGTGGTGCAGGGCGACACGTCGACCACGATGAACCAGCCGCTCGACGAGCTCGGTGCGATCTGCGAGCGGTACGGCGTCCTGCTCTACACGGACGCGACCGCGACGGTCGGTGGCAACCCGCTCGAGGTCGACGCCTGGGGCATCGACGCCGTGAGCGCCGGGCTGCAGAAGTGCCTCGGCGGCCCGTCCGGCAGCGCACCGGTCACGCTGTCGCCGGGGGCCGTGGCCGTGCTCGACGAGCGGCGGAGCGTCGAGGCCGGCATCCGCGAACCCGGTGACGACGTCGCCGACGAACCGATCCGCTCGAACTACCTCGACCTCGCGATGATCCTCGACTACTGGGGCCCCCGCCGCCTCAACCACCACACCGAGGCCGCTTCGATGCTCTACGCGGCCCACGAGTGCGCCCGCATCCTGCTCGAGGAAGGCCGCGACGCCGTCGTCGCCCGCCACGAGACCGCCGGGCGCGCGATGCTCGCCGGGGTGCAGGGCCTCGGGCTCCGGGTCTTCGGCGACGTCGCCCACAAGATGCACAACGTCGTCGCCGTCGAGATCCCCTCCGACGTCGTCGGCGATCAGGTCCGGAGCGCGATGCTCGACGACCACGGGATCGAGATCGGCACCTCGTTCGGGCCGTTGCACGGGCGGGTCTGGCGCATCGGCACCATGGGACACAACGCCCGGAAGGACACCGTGGTGACGACCCTGGCCGCGCTCGAGCAGACCCTGCGCCGTGCCGGGCACGCGGTCCCGCAGGGCGGCGGTGTCGACGCTGCCCTCGACGTCTTCCGCGATGCCACCGCGACCGTCGCTCCCGCCGGGGTCGAGGTGCTCGCGTGAGCGCCGTGCCCGCGCCCGTGATCACCGCGACCGCCGTGGGCATCGCCGACGCCGAACTCGTCGCCCGTTGGTGCGACGAGCTCGCCGCCGTCAGCGCCGAACCGGGCCGCATCACCCGCGTCTACCTGTCACCCGAGCACGCCCGGGCGAACGCCCTCGTCGCGGGCTGGATGCAGGACGCCGGGCTGTCCACCTGGCAGGACGCCGCCGGCAACCTGCACGGTCGGGCCGCGGCCGCGACGCCCGACGCCCCCGTGCTGCTGCTCGGCTCGCACCTCGACACCGTGGTGGACGCCGGACGGTACGACGGCGTCGTCGGGGTGCTCATGGCGATCCGCACCGCCGCACGGCTCACCGCCGACGGCCCGCTGCCCGTCGCGCTCGAGGTCATCGCGTTCTCCGACGAAGAGGGCACGCGCTTCGGCAAGGCCCTGCTCGGGTCGTCCGCCGTGGCCGGGGTGTGGGACGACGCCTGGTGGGATCTCGAGGACGGCGACGGCGTCACCCTCCGACGGGCCTTCACCGACTTCGGACTCGACCCGGACCGCGTCGGCGAGGCCGCGGTCGACCCGGCCTCGGTGGTCGGCTACCTCGAGGCGCACATCGAGCAGGGGCCGCACCTCGAACAGGCCGGACAGGCCCTCGGGGTCGTCACGAGCATCGCGAGCGCCCGACGGTTCTCCGTCGAGGCCGTCGGGGAAGCCCGGCACGCCGGAGGCACCCCCTACGAGCGTCGGCACGACGCCCTGCTCGCCGCCGCCGAGGCCGCGCTCGCGGTGGAGCGGATCTGTCGGGCCTCGCACCAGGTGGGCACCGTCGGCACGATGACGGTCGAACCCGGAGCCGTCAACGTCGTGCCCGGGCTCGCACGGTTCTCCGTCGACCTGCGCGGCGAGTTCGACGACGAGCGGGACGAGGTCTGGGACGAACTCACGAAGGCCTTCACGCTCATCGGCGAACGCCGTGGGGTGAGCGTCACCCCCACCGAGGTGCACCGTGCTCCCGCCGTGTTCTGTGCGCCCCGGCTGATGGACGCCGTCCGCGCCGGGATCGCGTCGACCGGTGAGACCGCACCGATGGAGCTGTTCTCGCGGGCCGGCCACGACGCGATGTCGCTCGGGCTCGTGACCGACGTGGCGATGCTGTTCCTCCGCAACCCCGACGGCATCAGCCACCACCCGGACGAGTACGTCTCGACGCCGGACATCGCCCTCGGGCTCGACGCCCTGGCCGTCGCCGTCGAACAGGTGGCACGCGCATGAGCACCGCCAGCCCCGACGTCCGCGCCCGCATCGACTCGGTGTGGGAACAGCTCTCGCCCGCCGAACGACGGGTCGCCGCCATGGTCCGGCACGACCCGGAACTCCTGCTCGTCGGCACCTCCGCCGAGCTCGCGGCCGAGTCCGGCACCTCGAAGGCCACGGTCTCGCGACTCGTGCGGTCGCTGGGGTTCCAGGACGCCGCCGAGGTCCGGCAGAACCTGATGTCCGCACGGGGCTCCGGCCTGCCCTGGGTCGCCGAGGACGCCGCCCACGTCGACCAGCGTGCGGTCGAGGCGCGGAACCTCGACGCGGCGTTCGCGTCCCTCGGCCGTGCGGACCGTCCGCGGCTTGCCCGTCGGATCGTCCGCGCTCGCCGGGTGCTCGTCCTCGGGGAACGCGGGGCCTACCCGATCGCGCTGCAACTGCGGTCGCAGCTGGCGCAGGTGCGGTCCGACGTCCGGGTCGGTCCGTCGCCGGGGCAGCGGCTCGGGGAAGAGGTCGCCGACCTCGACCGGCACGACCTCGTCGTCCTGGTGACCGTGCGCCGGCACACCGCCGGGGTCGAGCGGATCGTCCGGCACTGCGTCGACTCGGGGGCGGACGTCATCGTGCTCGGGGACCCGACCGCCGCGGTCATCGCCGCCCCCGCGGCCACCGCGATCCTCTGCCCGGTCGATTCACCGTCGGCGTTCGACTCGATGGCGGCGCTGTTCGCCGTCGTCGCCGCGATCGCCAACGACGTCTACGACGCCTCCGGACCCGGCGGGCGGGTGCGGGTCGACGCCGTCGCGAACGCCTACGACGCGCTGGGGGAGCTCGCCGCGCCCTGATCGCCGTCCGACCCGGCGCGCAGCTCGGCGCGCAGTTCTGCGGCGAGCGAGGCGTTGCGGTCGGCGATGAGCCGAGGCATGTACCGGGCCAACGCGAGCACCTCGGCCGCCCGCCCCAGCGGGCCGAGCGGGGCGCGGAACGTGATCGTGTCGACCATGCGTGTGCCGCCGGCCGACGGCTCGAACCTGTGCTCGTGGTGGAACCGGGCGAACGGCCCACGCACCTGTTCGTCGACGAACCGGTGTGGTGCCTCCAGGGCGGTGATCCTGCTCGTCATCCGCCAGACGATCCCGAAGTGCCGCGCACGCCAGGTGACGGTCTCGCCCAGGCCGATCGTGCCCGTCGTCGTGCCGGCGACGGCGCGTTCGTCGGTCGCGGCCATCGAGCGCTCGTGCGCGCCGATGTCGAGCGACAGCGCGAAGGCGCGCTCCGGCGGCACCGGCAGGTCCGTCACGACCCGGAACGAGACGGTCACGGCGTCGGCCAGACCGTCGGGGCCGATCGGTCGTCGTCGGCGTCGCCGGGCTCGGGGGCCGCGAGCACCAGGCGTTCGGTGCGGAGGGTGACGGGCTGCACGGCTCGAGCCTAGCCACGACGGCGCGCGCGGTAGCGTCGGGGGATGACGTTCGACGCGCTCCCGTTCCCGGTCATCGACGGCCACAACGACCTGCCCTGGGAGCGTCGTGACAGCCACGACTCCGGCGTCGAGGGCATCGACATCGAGGACGGCTCGTTGCACACCGACATCCCGAAGCTCCGTGCCGGCGGCGTCGTCGGGCAGTTCTGGTCGGTGTTCGTGCCCGCGGACGACCCGGACCCCGTGACGACGACCCTGCAGCAGGTCGACCTCGCGCACCGGATCATCGAGCGCTACCCCGACGACCTCGCGCTCGCCCGCACCGCCGCCGAGGTCCGTGCCGCCGTCGACACCGGCCGGATCGCATCGCTGCTCGGCGCCGAGGGCGGGCACTCGATCGGCAACGACCTCGCGGTCCTCCGCACCCTCGCCCGGCTCGGCGTCCGGTACATGACGCTCACCCACAACGACGACACCCCCTGGGCCGACTCCGCGACCGGGGCCCGGGCGCACGGCGGCCTGACCGACCGCGGCCGTCAGGTCGTCGCGGAGATGGAGCGGATCGGCATGCTCGTCGACCTGTCCCACACCGCGCCCGCGACCATGCGGGACACCCTCGACGTGGCGACCCGACCCGTCGTGTTCAGCCACTCGTCGACCGTCGCGATCGACGACCACCCGCGGAACGTGCCCGACGACGTGCTCGCCCGGTTGGCCGACAACGGCGGCGTCGTGATGATCACCTTCGTGCCGAAGTTCGTGTCGCGGGCGTGGGCGGACTGGGAGGAGTCGGGCATGCCCGGGGAGCCGCCCCTGGTCACGGTGGCCGACGTCGCCGACCACGTCGAGCACGCCCGCGACGTCGCCGGTGTGGCGCACCTCGGCCTCGGCGGCGACTACGACGGCACCCCGGTGCTGCCGCCGGACCTGCGGGACGTGTCGCGGTACCCGGTGCTCGCGGCGGAGCTCGCCCGGCGCGGGTGGGGCGAGTCGGACCTTCGTGCGCTGGCCGGCGGCAACGTGCTGCGGGTGCTCGAGACGACCGACGAGCGGTTCGCACGGACTGCGTTCGTGCGCTGACGCGGTGGGTTCGCGCTGCGAAAGCGACTTTCCTCGGCGCTGGTCGTGCTCACTCCCGCGAAAGCGACAGATGTCCGCGGACTTTCCTCGGACACCTGTCGCTTTCGCACGCCGGGACCCCGGCCTGGAGGCGCGACTCGCGTCCGGCGCGCACGCGCCGTCACGGACAGGACCACCTGGGGTCCGGTCGCTAGGATCGGGCGCACACCGCGCCTCCAGGAAGAGCGATGCGCGACCTGAGCTGCGAAGGACGGACCGGATGAGCGGCACCATCTACGAGAACATCTCCCAGGCGTTCGGCAACACCCCCCTCGTCAAGCTGAACCGGCTGCCGAAGGCGGGCGGGGCCGAGGTGCTCGCGAAGCTCGAGTTCTACAACCCGGGCGCCAGCGTCAAGGACCGTCTGGGCGTCGCGATCATCGACGCCGCCGAGGCATCCGGTGCGCTGCAGGCCGGTGGCACCATCGTCGAGGGCTCGTCCGGCAACACCGGCATCGCCCTCGCGCTGGTCGGCGCCGCTCGCGGGTACCGGGTCGTCATCACGATGCCCGAGACGATGAGCGTCGAGCGCCGTGCGGTCATCCGTGCGTACGGGGCCGAGATCGTCCTGACCCCCGGACCCGAGGGCATGAAGGGCGCGGTCGCCAAGGCCGAGTCGATCGTCGCGGAGACCCCCGGTGCGATCCTCGCCCACCAGTTCGAGACGGCCGCGAACGCCGAGATCCACCGGAAGACCACGGCCGAGGAGATCCTGCGCGACACCGAAGAGCACGTCGACGTGTTCGTCGCGGGTGTCGGCACCGGCGGCACGATCACCGGCGTCGGGCAGGTGCTCAAGGAGCGCGTGCCCGGCGTGCAGATCGTCGCCGTCGAGCCGAAGGACTCGCCCCTGCTCACCGAGGGCAAGGCCGGGCCGCACAAGATCCAGGGCATCGGCGCGAACTTCATCCCCGAGGTCCTCGACCGGAGCGTCATCGACGAGGTGTTCGACGTCGAGCTCGACGACGCGCTCCGGGTCGCCCGCGCGCTCGCCACCCAGGAGGGCATCCTGTCGGGCATCTCGTCCGGCGCGATCATCCACGCGGCCCTCGAGATCGCTGCACGCCCCGAGAACGCCGGCAAGCGGATCGTCGCCATCGTGTGCGACACCGGAGAGCGCTACCTGTCGACGGTGCTCTTCGAGGGGCTCACTGCGTGAGTCGTCCCCTCCGACGAGGCGTGCTGCGGACCATCCGCGAGGACCTGGCCGCAGCACGCCGCGGTGACCCCGCTGCCCGGGGCGACCTGGAGAACGCGATCGTCTACTCGGGGCTGCACGCCATCTGGACGTACCGCGTGACCCACCGTCTCTGGAACGCGCAGGGGCTGCCCGGGTCCCGGTTCGCGGCCCGCCTGCTCGGGCAGGTCGCACGGTCGGTCACCGGCATCGAGATCCACCCGGGGGCGCGCATCGGTCGCCGGTTCTTCATCGACCACGGCATGGGCGTCGTCATCGGGGAGACCGCGGTCATCGGCGACGACGTGCTCGTGTTCCACGGGGTGACCCTCGGCGGACGCGGCGGTGACCACGGACCGGGAGTCCGACGGCACCCGGTCGTGGGGGACCGGGTGGTGCTCGGGGCGGGATCGTCGCTGATCGGGGCGATCACGATCGGTCCGGACTCCGTCGTCGGGGCGAACACCGTCGTCACGAAGGACGTGCCGGCGGGGTCGGTCGTCACCGGGATCGCCGGGACGCCTCGTCCGCGGTCCGGGCACGAGGGCGTCCCGACGCTCTGAGCGGCACGCCAGGCCCGCAAGACACCGGTGTTCGCGCATTGCGCCGCGGTTTGCGGGTGTTCAGGACGCGAACACCGGTGTCTTGCCGGTCACCGCGAGCGGGCGAGCGGGGGAGCGGGCGAGCGGGCGAGCGGGCGGGCGAGCGTCAGCTCTTCTCGCAGGCGATGCCGTCCTTGTCGCGGTCGAGCTTCGCGTTCGCCTTGTACAGCGCGTCGTCCTTCTTCACCGTGCCCTTGAGGGCCCGGTAGGTGGCCTTGCCACCGGAGACGACCTTGTTCTTCTTGACGGACTTCTTGGCGATGCCGCCGGAGTACACCTTGTGCACCGCGGTGCAGTTGGCGTAGGACTTCGGCGCTGCTTCGGCGGTCGAGGCCCCGCCGACGACGACGGTGGTCGCGAGGACGGCGGTGGCGGCGGCGATGCCGAGGGTACGGATGATGCGCACGGGTTCCCCCTGGAACTGGTGGTGATCGCGCGAGCGACCGCCGCGTCGGGTGCGCGGCGTGGTGATCCTACGACGTGATCGAGGCTCATGACCTGCCCCCGAACGGGGTGCGCTGTCGGCGGCCTGCGGCATCCTGGTCGCATGGACGGCGAGCAGTTGCACGAGATCGCGAGCCGCACGGCACTGGGGTTGCCGGCGGCCCTCGAGACCCAGCCGTTCGGCGAGGGCTCGGTGGTCTACAAGGTCGTCGGCAAGATGTTCGTGATGGTCACGGAGGTGCGCGGGACCCCGATCGTCAACCTCAAGTGCGCGCCGCCGCACGGGGCAGCACTGGTGCGCGACCACGACGGGATCACGCCCGGGTGGCACATGAACAAGCGGCACTGGATCACGCTCGCGCCGGGCGACGGTCTCGACGAGACCCTGGTCGAGGACCTCGTGGCCAACGCGTACGACCTGGTGGTCGCCGGGCTGCCCGTGGCGAAGCGGCCGATGGACCCCTCGCGCGGCGCGCTTCCGGGTTGACCGGGCTCAGGCGCGCGCAGCGACCTTCGACAGGTCCCGCACGACCTTCGGCGCCAGCCGTTCCCCCGACTCGAGCACGGCCCGTGCCCGCTCGGGTGCCAGGTCGCCGAAGATCTCGCCGATGGTGACCCCGTGTTCCGGCCGGTACGTCACCTCGACGGGATCGCCCGCCGTGACCGATCCGGACTTGACCACGCGGAAGTACGCCCCCGGTCGCCCCTCGTCGGCGAACCGCTTCACCCACCCGTCGATCCCCATCCGCCGGGCGAAGGTGCCGCAGGGCGTGCGGGGGACCGTGACCTCGAGCTCCAGGGTGTCGCCGATCCGCCAGCGTTCCCCGGTCACGGCCCCGGTGACGTCGATGCCGCTGGTGCGGAGGTTCTCACCGAACAACCCGGGCGTGACCTCGCGGTCGAGCAGTTCGGCGAAGTACGCGGCGTCCTCGTCGGCGTAGGCGTAGACGGCCTGGTCCTCGCCCCCGTGGTACTTCCGGTTCGCCTGCACGTCGGCACGCAGACCGAGCGGCCGGACCCGGACGCTGCCCGCGACCGGACGTTTGTCGATGGCGGTGACGCCGATGATGCCGGAGTCCGGCAGCAGGCGGTCGACGCGGCAGACGGCGGTGACGAGCGACATGGAGCCACTCTGGCGCACCCGAGGCCGTCGGCCAAGCCCGGGACACGAGCGCACCCAGGCGTTCACCATGCACCACCAGTAGAAGGAACGCGTGCACCACCAGTCCCTCGCCGAGCTCGACGACGCGGTCCTCGCCGGCCGGTCGTCCGACGGTGACGTCCGGGCCTTCGAGGTCCTGATCCGTCGCCACACCCCGCTGCTCCGCGCCTACGCCCGTCGGACCCTCGGTTCCACCGACGAACTCGACGACGTCGTGCAGGAGACGTTCATCACCGCCTGGGACCGCCTCGACTCCCTCGAGGACCTCGCGCGGGTGAAGTCGTGGTTGATGCGCATCCTCAGCCGGAAGTGCCTCGACCGGATCCGAGCCCGCCGTGTGCACGACGACGTCACCGAGCTCGAGGTCGCCGCGCCCGCCGACGACGCACCCGACCGGGTCGCCGAGGCGCGCTCCCGTGAGGACGCGGTGGAACGTGCGCTGGCCGAACTGCCCGAAGCCCAACGACGGTGCTGGATCATGAAGGAGGTGCTCGAGTACCGGTACGAGGAGATCGCCGCCGAACTCGACCTGCCACCGTCGACGGTCCGGGGACTGCTGTCCCGAGCGAGGAAGAACATGATCCGACTCATGGAGGGATGGCGATGACCGACCACGACGGCCTCCGACCGGACATGCCCGACAGCCCGGAAGCGCTCGACGCCCTCGAGCCCGGTGACCTGGACGGTCACTCGATCGACGAGCTCGCCGACTACCTCGACGCCGGCATGCAGCCGGCCGACCCCAGCATCGACGACTCGCCCGCCTGCCAGAACGCCCTCGCGGCGATCATCCGCGTCCGGCATGCGTCGCTCCGGTCCCTCGAGGCGGCGGCCCGCGACGAGGCCCCCGCCGACGAGTCCTGGATCAGCGGGGTGCTGGCGAACATCTCGATCGAGTCCCGCTCCGGTCGCGACGTGCCGCTCCGCCCGCTCTCCGAGACGGAGCGCCCGGTGATGACCGAGGGGGCCATCCGCTCCCTCATCCGCCGGACCGGTGACGAGGTCCCCGGCGTGCTCGTCGCCCGGTGCCAGCTGGACGGCGACGTCACGGAGCTGGCATCCCCGATCCGGGTGGTGGTCGAGATCGCGATCGCGGCCGGTCCGTCGATCCCCGCGACCGCCGAGCTCGTCCGCACGGCGGTGGCCGGCGCCCTGACGGAGCAGACCGACCTGCTCGTCGAGGCGATCGACGTGGTCGTCCGCGACCTGCTGCCGGACCCCGAGACCGGCACCGTCGAGACCGGCACCGTCGAGACCGGCACTGATCCGGAGGGGTCCCGATGAACACCACCGACGACACCCTCGCCGCGATCGAGGCCGCCGTCACCGAGGTCCCCGGCGTCACCGACCTGTACCGCTCCCGCCCGACCGTCGCGAGCGCGTTCCAGGCGGTCCGCAGCATCGCCACGAACACCGGTCCGCTCCGGATCGTGGTGGACGACGACGGCGCCCTGCGCGTCGTCATCGGCACCGACGGCTTCCGCCCCGCCCCCGAGGTCGCCCGAGCCGTGCACGACGCCGCACTCGCGACCGCGGCGGCCCGCGGCTTGGCGCTCAGCCGGGTCGACGTGCGCGTCGCGCGGGTGGGCTGACCACGACCGGTGGACGGACGGGAGGCCCGTGGCGGATCCGCCACGGGCCTCCCGTCCGTCAGTTGGTCGCGTTCGCGACCCGCGCCGATCAGTAGAAGTTGTTCGCCTGCGAGTGTGCCCACGCGGCGCACGGGGTGCCGTACGCCGAGCTGATGTACTGCAGACCCCAGGTGATCTGGGTCGTGGCGTTGGTCCGCCAGTCCGCGGCGACCGTCCCCATCTTCGAGCCCGGGAGGGCCTGCGGGATGCCGGTCGCGCCACCGTTCGCGTTGACCGCCTGGTAGTTCCAGCCGGACTCCTTGGTCCACAGGTTGTCGAGGCACTGGAACTGGTCGGCGCCCCAGCCGTAGTCGGACGACGCGAGCGAGGTCGCGGTGGCCTTGGCTCCGGCGACGGTGTTGCCGGCGGCGAGCTTCCGCGCTGCCTCCGCGGCCTCGGCTGCTGCCCGCTGCTCGGCAGCGGCCTTCGCTGCGGCTGCGGCCTTCGCGTCGACGTCCCGCTTGTCCTGGGTCGCACTCGCCTGGGCGACGTGCGTGGTCGACGCGACCGTCGTCGAGATGCGGTTCGTCAGCGCGGCTCCGGACAGCTCCGAGTAGTCGCTGAGGGCGTCCACCCGCTGTTCGAGTGCCGAGGTGTCGACCTTGTCGTTCGCGGTCTGCATGACGGTCTTCGCCGTGGTGATGGTCGCGGCGGCCTGGGCACGGTCGAGCGCGGTGCCGTGCAGCGCGGGCTGCGGGGTCGCCGAGGCGCTCGCGGAGCCGGTCGGCATGCCGAGGGCCTCGCCGATGGCGGGCTGCGTGCCGACGGTCAGGGCGCCACCGGCGACGGCCAGGACCGCGGCGCCACCGGCGAGCAGGGTCGCCCGGTGCCGCAGGGCCCGGCGCATCCGGCGGGTGGGGGTGTTCAGGGCCTCACGTCGGGTCGAGGCGGTGGTGGTGGGGAGCTCAGGGGAGTGTCGCATCGGTTCCGCAGGTCGGCGGCTCGGTGGGGAGGGACTCCTGCTCGCGCGACCGAGGTCGTGCGGGCGTGCCGGAGGCTGGCGGTGTCGGTGACACCGTCGGCGACGACGGAGGAGTCCTCGAGCCGGTGAGGACCGGACGGTGGTGTGGGGCCCGTCCGTCCGCCGGGAGCGGCCGTGGGGCGGCCGCGGTCAGGCGGAGCCGACACCATGACCGGTCAGACTGGGCAGGGCGTCCAGGATCGCTGGCAGAACGGTCCGTCCACCGCTTGGTAACGGTTCGGTAACGGCGGATCGCGGGCTAGAAGGTGTGAGGTTCCTGAGCGTGCTCACCCTGGGCGACCCGCTCGAGTGCCGTCAGCGCGCCGGCGATCGCCTCGACGTCCGACTCGTCGAGTTCGGCGATGAGCTCGGCGACGATGCCGGTGCGGTTCGCGCGGGCCTGTTCGACCGCCTCGATGCCCTCCGGCGTCGCCGTGACCATGAACGCCCGGCCGTCGCGCGGGTCGGCTTCGCGCTGGATGAACCCGCGCTGTTCGAGCTCGGTCAGGATGCGGGTCATCGTGGGCTTCGTGACCACCTCGATCCGCGACAGGTCGCCGGGGCGCAGGGGTCCGTGTCGCTGGATCGACGCCAGCGCCGACACGATGCCGTACCCGAGCGAGGCCGAGTCGGTGCGGGCCCGTCGGTTGATCCGACCGACCGCGGCGGCCAGGCGTGCGGCGACCTCGGTGCGGTCCGTCGGTCGGGGGTTCATGTGCTGCTCCGGATGCCTGGTTCAGGTGGTCGCCAGTGATGCTATCGGTCCGTGCGGCCCTGGGACTGGGAGCGTCGCGCGCGTGCTCGGCTGCTCGGACGGGAGGCCTGTGCAACGTCCGCCGCCCGCCTCGCGTGCACGAGACGGGCGGTTCCTGTACGCGGGTACAGGATGTGCTACTGCTTCTCGCCCGGGAGCTGGTGGATCGCTTCGGTCGCGAGTTCGGCTTCGACGTTGTCGCCCGACTCGGTCGCGGCGCGCAGACGTCGGAAGTCCTCGGTCATCCGGTCCCAGTCGACCAGCTCGTCGAGGTTCGGCAGACGCAGACGGAACGCCAGGCCGTCCATCGTGTCGCGGCAGACACGCTGCAGGTTCTCGTTGCCGCACTCGGCGACGTAGAGGGCGAAGACGTCGAGGGCGTCGTGGTTGACGGCGGCGACCTCGTGGGCCTCGAGCTCGGCGATCGTCTTGTCGAGCTGCGCGAGGATCTTCTTCCGGGCGGCGGACCCGAGGCGCGGGACCGCGAGTCGGACGACGCCGCCGAACAGGACGCCGAGGGTCTGCATGGCCTCGACGACCTCGGTCGGGTCGGGGGTGGTGACGCGGGTGTACCGGTTCGGGGCCATCTCGATGAGGCCGGCGCGGGACAGCTGGCTGAGGGCCTCGCGGATCGGCGTGCGCGAGACGCCGAGCCAGGAGATGAGCTCGTCGTCGTTCAGCCGTTCCCCGGGCAGGAGGGTGCCGTCCATGATCGCGTCGTGGATCTTGTGGCGGACGGTGTCACGGAGCAGCTGGTGCTCGGTCGGGGCGCTGCGGGGGACCGGCATGCGTTCTCCTTCTGGGCTGTGGCGTCGGGGCGCCGGGCGAACGGGCACGGTCGTCATCGCACGTGCTCGCATCACCGTACCTGATATGACAACGGCGTTCCGATCGGCTCAGCGCGTGTCAGGTGTCGGCTCGTCAGGTGCCGGTCCCGAGGGTCGCTGGTGCGCTTCGAGCAGCCGGATCGTGGCCGGGTCCTCGACGCCGCCGTACCATCGGCCCAGCACGGCGGCGAAGGGCTGCGGGTCGGTGGCGACGCGGCCGAAGAGCGTCATCGACGACCGGAGCTTCACCGCGTCGATGCCCCCGAGCAGGGCGTCGGCGGAGCGGGCGGGGGCTGCTGCTGCGACCTCGGTGGCCGCGAGCAGGCGGGGCCCGAGCACCGGGTGGGCCAGGTAGGCGCGGGCCTCGTCCGCGCCGGTGATCGCGTAGCGCGCGGCCGTGGCGCTCCGCCCGAGCCCAGCCAGCTGCGGGAACACGAACCACATCCAGTGCGACGACTTCCGGCCCCGACGGAGTTCGTCGAGCGCGACGTCGTGCACACCCTGCTGTGCCCGGGCGAAGCGCGCGAGGTCGAACGGGTCGTCGGTGCGTGCTTCGTCCGGGGTGTGCGGCTGCGCGTCCGTCACCGGACCACCCCGCCCCAGCCGTACCGCACGGTGGTCCCGTCCACCACGAGCAGGGAGTCCGGTGCACGGTCGAACAGCCCGGGCATGCCGACGGCGTCGGGCAGATCGCCCTCGAGCCGGTCGAGGGTGGCCGCGCGGGTGGTGAGCACCGGGTGCTGCCGCTGCCAGAACAGGGTCTGCGCCAGGTACCGCGCGTGGATGCCGGCCCGTGTGGTCAGCTCGGCGGCCAGCGGGGTGTCGACGACCTCGCCGGCGGTGACCCGGACCGAGGCCGCGTGCTTCGGGCGGGCCGTGCCGGTCGGTCGTTCCTGCCGGAGCGACCGGGCCCACCGCACCGGGTGCAGTGCGCGGGTCGGGTGCCGGACGGAGCGGTGTGCGATCGCCTCACCGCGGCGACGGGACCGTGCGTGCGAGAACGTGTACGGCACGCCGAGCAGGGCGTGCGCGGCGACGATCGCGGGCACGTTCGCGGTGTCGACCGTGCGGTAGGTCACCCCGCGCCGCCCCTGGTCGTCCACCGTGAGGACCTCGATCGTGACCTCGGTCATGGTGCCGAGTCGCCCGGCAGAGGGGAACGGCGGTACCCGGGTCTCCCGGAACACGTAGGCCGACAGCCCCACCCAGGCGCTGCCGTCCACCACGTCCGGACGGGTCCCTCGGGGAACGAGCCGCTGCAGCGACGCGGGCTCGTGGCGCCAGTGCGCGAACACGATGTCCTCCCAGGCGTGCTGGGTGACGGGGCGGTGCAGGAGCGGCACCGCCGCGCGGGTCCACGACGGCTGGGTCACGGCTTCGGTGCGTGCCGACCGACGCGCATGCTCCAGAGGACCAACGGCAGCTGCAGGGGGAGCCGCAGGATCCCGATCAGCCGCATCGCCCGGCTCGAGCGGGGATGGTCGAGCAGGTCGTTCGCCATCTTGAGGTTCGCCGGGAAGACCGCCGCGAACAGCGCCGCCGCCGCCCAGCCCGAGGCACGGCGGGTGGCGGGGAACGCGAGCCCGGCGGCGATGCCCAGCTCGGCCACCCCGGAGGCCAGCGTGGTCAGCCGCGGGGGCAGGGCCTCCGGCACGATCCGGTCGAAGTGGGTCGGGCGCAGGAAGTGCATGGTGCCCGCCGCGCCGAGGGCCACCGCCAGGATGGTGGCCGTGCGGTTGGCACGTCGGATCCGCTCACGTCGTCGCATGCGCCCATCGTGCTCGCCCGCGCTCGGAAGCGGCCGGGTGTGCTGTCAGGTCAGTGCTGTTCAGGTCAGCGCCGTCGCGACGAGGTCGAGGACCGCCGACGCCACCTCGGCCTTGGTGCCGGAGGTCTCGCGGACGACCTCCCCACCGGGCACCAGGACCTCGATCGCGTTCTCCTCACGCTCGAACCCGGCCGACCAGCCGACGTGGTTCACGACGAGCAGGTCCGCGGGCTTCCGGCTGATCTTGGCGCGTCCGAGCTCGACCCGGGCGTCGCGGTCGGGCTCGGTCTCGGCGGCGAACCCGACGATGATCTGCCCGGTCCGCCGTGCGGCGACGAGGTCGGCCAGCACGTCCGGGTTCCGCACCAGCTCCAGCGTCATGCGCTCGCCCTGCGCGTCCTTCTTGAGCTTCTCGGTGAGCACCTCGGCCGGCCGGTAGTCGGCGACGGCGGCGGTCATCACGACGACGTCGGCTTCAGCGGCGGCGGCGTGCACGGCCTCTGCGAGCTCGAGCGCGGACCCGACGGGCACCACGGTCGCGTCCAGCCCGGTGGTCAGCGAGCCGTCCACGTTCGCCGCGACGAGGGTCACGGACGCGCCGCGACGGACCGCGTCGGCGGCGATCGCGATGCCCTGCCGGCCGCTGGATCGGTTTCCGACGAACCGCACCGGGTCGAAGGGCTCCCGGGTGCCGCCCGCGCTGACGACGACGCGCACACCGGCCAGGTCCCCCTGCTCGCCACGCGCTCCGGTGCCGGCGCCGCTGCCGGTCTCCGCGTCACGTCGGCCTGCGGGTGCGGGGTGCTGGTCGAGCACGGCGAGTGCCGCGGCGACGATGTCCTCGGGTTCCGCCATCCGACCGATGCCGGCGTCGTCGCCCGTGAGCGCCCCGACGACCGGGCCGACCAGGTGGACGCCGCGGTCACGCAGCGTGGCGACGTTCGCGCGGGTGGCGGGGTGCTCCCACATCTGCGGGTGCATCGCGGGGGCGACCACCACGGGCGCCTCGGTCGCGAGCAGGGTGGTGCCGAGCAGGTCGCTCGCCAGGCCGTGCGCCATCCGGGCCAGCGAGTCGGCGGTGGCCGGGGCGATGACGACCAGGTCGGCCCGGCGTCCGAGCGCGACGTGGCGCACCTCGGCGACGTCGTCCCAGACGCTCGTGGTGACGGGGTTGCGGCTCAGGGCCTCGAGCGTGGGCAGTCCGACGAAGCGCAGGGCGCCCTCGGTCGGGACGACGTGCACGTCGTGGCCGCGCTTGACGAGGTCGCGGACGACCCCGACGGCCTTGTAGGCGG
The DNA here is from genome assembly GCF_018598555.1 of Curtobacterium aurantiacum. Taxonomy (GTDB): domain Bacteria; phylum Actinomycetota; class Actinomycetes; order Actinomycetales; family Microbacteriaceae; genus Curtobacterium; species Curtobacterium aurantiacum. The sequence goes on along the minus strand of NZ_JAHEWN010000028.1, from coordinate 9,179 downwards.
CGATGCCCCCGGTGATGCCCACGATGACGGTCAGGGCGCGCTCTGCTGCTGCGTTCACCTGGCTCACGCTACCGGGGCCACGTGCGAGGATCGACGGCATGTGCACCGTCGTCGTCCGCGTCGACCCCGGGTCCGAGTGGCCCGTGACCGTGCTCGCCCTGCGGGACGAGTCACCCGAGCGTCCGTGGGACCCGCCAGCCGCGTGGTGGCCCGACCGCGATCCCGATGTGCGCGGGGTGCGAGACCGATCGGCCGGTGGTGCATGGCTCGCCGCGTCCGACCGAGCCGGCCTGGCCGTGGTGCTCAACCGCGCCGAACCCGTCGCCAGCACCGACGGTACCTGGACGACCCGTGGCGTCGTGCCGGTGGACGCCGTCGCCGACGACGTGCTGCCCGGACAGGACGGCACGCTCCCGACCACCCGGGCCTTCAACCTGGTGCGGGCGACGGGCGAAGGTGCATCGGTGCTCACCTGGGACGGCGAACAGGTCCGCACCACCGACCTCGGCCCCGGCGTCCACATGGTCACGCACGGCGCGGCCGACGACCCCGCGGCGCCGCGCATCGGACGGTGGCTCGAGGCCTTCCGTGCGGCCGATGCCCCGGCCGGCCCACCGGTGTTCGGCCCGTTCGACGAACTCCGCACCGTGGACTCCGGTGGTGACGCCGGGGACGGCTGGGGTGGCTGGTTCGGCGTGCTGGCGGAGTCCGCGGCGCTGCCGAGCGACCACCCCGACGCGATCCTCCGCGACGTGCACGAGGCCGAGGGGCACATGACGACGCTGTCGATCGTCGCCGCGGCCATCGCACCGGGCCGCACCGTCCTGCGGCACGCGCGCCTGACCGAACCCGGCCAGCTGGACCGGTCGGTGGAGCTTCACCGCGCCTGACGCTGGCGACGTGCCGGACCCGCACGGGGCCGTCGCGAGACGCCGGCGTACCCGTTCGACGCCGCTACGTCGCCGAGACGCCTCCGGATCCGGCGGCGTCTCGTGCGTTCCGGGGCGTCCCGGTGTGACGCCGGCGCGCAGCGTGCGCTCCCCACCACCGGACGGGAGGCCCGTGGTCGGGTGACCACGGGCCTCCCGTCCGCCTGTCCCCGCGTTCTCGACCGCGCGAGACGCCGGCGTGCCCGTTCGACGCCGCCACGTCCGCGAGACGCCTCCGGATTCGGCGGCGTCTCGTGGAGCTGGAGGCGTCCTGGCGAGACGCCGGCGTCTTGCTCAGAGCGGCGGACGCGTCCCGGTGAGGTCCTCGGCGACCGCCCAGAGGGAGCGGGCGAGGTCGGCGCTCCGCGCGGAGCCGGGGATGGACACGGTGGTGGTCGGGCCGGTCATGCCGAACGGCCCGGAGGGGCCGTAGTAGGCGCCACCGACGGCGTTCGGGCCGACCGCGGCGTAGAGCAGCGGCTCGGTGCCCTGCTCGACGGCCTGCGTGAACGGCAGGGCGCGGTTGCTCGGCCGCACCGGCTTCGACCGACCGAGGGAGCGCCCAGCGGCCTGCAGGTTCGTCCGGGTGTAGCCGGGGTGGGCGGCGGTGCTGACCACGGGCACGTCGGCCTCCACCGTCAGGCGGTGCAGGTGCAGCGCGAGGAGCAGGTCGGCGAGCTTCGACTGCGCGTACGCACGCCAGCCGTTGTAGCCGCGCTCCCACTGCAGGTCGGCGAAGCGGATCCGGCCGGGGATCGCGGCGAGGCTCGACATCGTGACCACCCGTGGAGCCTGGGCCAGGGGGCCGACGGCGAGGGGTGTTCGCGCACGGAGCAGCGACGGCAGCAGCAGGTTCGTCAGGGCGAACGGGCCGAGGAAGTTCGTGCCGAACTGCAGCTCGAAGCCGTCGACGGTCTCGAAGCGCTCCGGCGGGGCCATCACGCCGGCGTTGTTGACGAGGACGTCGATCGGGCGCTCCTCGTCGACGATCCCGGTCGCGAACCGGCGGACGCTGGCGAGGTCGGCGAGGTCGAGTTCGCGGACCTCCACCTCGGCGCCGGGGTGGGCGGCGCGGATGCCGGCGGCTGCGGTCTCGCCCTTCTCGGTGCTGCGGACGGCGAGCACGACGCTCGCGCCGGCTCCGGCGAGGCGCAGGGCGGCCTCCTGGCCGGTGCCGCTGTTGGACCCGGTGACGACGATGCGGCGTCCGGTCTGGTCGGGGATGTTCGGCATGCGGGTGACCGTACTCGTGCGGGCTGGCCGACCCCGGCCCGCCCCCGGCCCGACCCCGTGCGCGGGAGCGCGCCTCGTGCTATGTTTATGCAAACGCATGGAAGTGCGACCAGGAGGACACCATGAGCAACGCATTCGGCACCGACCGTCCGTCGGACGTCCCGCCGCCCGCCCCCGACCGGGTCGGGCCCCTGCAGCTCGGCCTCGACACCTTCGGCGACGTCACCGAACGTGCCGACGGCAGCCTGCAGTCCGACGCGCAGAGCATCCGCGACGTCGTCGACCAGGCCGTCCTCGCCGACCAGGTCGGCGTCGACTTCATCGGCGTCGGGGAGCACCACCGAGCCGACTTCGTCGTGAGCGCCCCCGAGGTCGTCCTCGCCGCCATCGCCGCCCGCACCGAGCGCATCCGCATGGGCTCGGCCGTGACCGTGCTGTCCTCCGACGACCCCGTCCGTGTGTACGAGCGCTTCGCCACCGTCGACGCGCTGTCGAACGGTCGCGCCGAGGTCATCCTGGGCCGTGGCTCCTTCACCGAGTCGTTCCCGCTGTTCGGCTACGAGCTGAGCGACTACGAGGTCCTGTTCGAGGAGAAGCTCCAGCTCTGGGCGGCCCTGCGTGGCGGCGACGCCGTCACCTGGTCCGGCACGAAGCGCGCGGGCCTGGTCGACCAGGACGTCTTCCCGAAGCTCGAGCACGGCGCCATCCCGACGTGGATCGGCGTCGGTGGTTCCCCGCAGTCGGTCATCCGCGCGGCGTCGTACGGCCTGCCGCTGTTCCTCGCCATCATCGGCGGGCAGCCGGCCCAGTTCGCCCCGTTCTCGCGGCTGTACCGCCAGGCCCTCGCGCAGCTCGACCTGCCGCAGCAGCCCATCGCGATGCACTCGCCGGGCTTCGTGGCCGCCACGGACGAAGAGGCCGCCGAGCGCTACTGGCCCTACCACAAGGCCGTCACCGACCAGCTCGGCCGGGAGCGCGGATGGCCGCCCCTCGACGTCGCCGGGTACCGTGCGAGCCTGTCGGCCGGCGGGTCGCTCTACGTCGGGTCGCCGGAGACCGTCGCCCGGAAGGTCGCGCGCAACATGCGGATCCTCGGCGCCTCGCGCTTCGACATGCGGTACGCGACGGGTCGCCTGCCCCACGCCGACATGATGCGCTCGATCGAGCTCTACGGCACCGAGGTCGCACCCCGCGTGCGCGAGTTGCTGGCGCAGCCCGTCCCCGTCGCCTAGGTCGCGGGTCCGGGTCCGGGTCCGAGCGCGGATCCGGGTCCGGGTCCGGGTCCGCAAGACACCGGTGTTCGCACTCCACACCACCCTTCGCGGGTGTTCGGAGCGTGGACACCGGTGTTTTGCTGTCGGGGTCGCGGTGTTCGCGCGGCGGACGGGAGGCCCGGTGCGGCCCACCGAGATCGGCTCACGGGGGCCGCGGGTACGGTCCAGGGCATGTCGTCACGCCCCGAGCACGCCTCCGGTTCCCCCTCCGCCGCCGGCTCCGCCGTCGAGCGACGGTTCCGCGGTCGGATCATGGGCGTCGGCACCACCTCGGGCGTCCGGATCGTCGTCGGCATGTGGGACCGGTCACCCTTCGGGGCGTTCACCGACGTGTTCCTCGAGCTCCCCGACGGCACCAGCGTGCTGCTCGCCCCCGACGAGATCGTCGCCGCGTACGTCTCCGGCACCTACCGCTTCGACACCGTGTCGGTCGTCGACGTCCGCGCCCGCCGCACCGCGCACGGCCTCGAGCTGTCGGCCGGGGCGCTGCAGGCCTCCATCGACGTCGGCGGCATCTCACCGCTCGGCCGGATCCTGCGCATCGTCCCGAAGCCGATCGCCCGCGACCCGCGCTGGCTCGCCGCGATCGACCCCGTGGCACGGTTGCTCGCTCCGGGTTCCGGCACCGCTGGTTCGGCGGGCAACGGCCGCCGCGAGTACTACGGCGTGACCGGGGCGCACGACGTCACCGGTGTGCGTGGGACCTGGGCGGGGGAGCCCCTCGGGGACCTGGCGCCGCTCGACCCGCCCGTGGCGTTCGGCTTCGCCTCGATGCCGAAGATCCCGCAGGTCGTCGACGTCGAGACCACGATCCGCGAACCCGCCTGAGCCCGCCTGGCCCCACCACGGTGCCGCGCGCCGGTGCCCACCACGGTGCCGCGCGCCGGTTCTGTGCGTGCGCACCTTGCGACCATCCACGCGTCGAACGACTCGTGTCGTGTCCCTGCACACGTATGCACGGCCCGAGAGCCGGGACACGGCAGACGGGAGCCGAGTGCCGGACGTGCGCCGGGCCTCCCGGCCGACCGTGACCCGGCCACGCGCCGCGCCGGGCTGACGCATCCAGCGCCGGAGGGGCACACTGGTCGGAACGGTACGGCCCCGTGCACCGACGGTCGCACGTCGCACGGTGCGGGGCGCATGACGCAAAGGAGCACCATGACCGACACACAGACGGAGCAGCGCGCCGCCATCTCGGACATCGTCCACGGCGCCCACACGGCTCTGCTCACCACGGTGAGCGCGGACGGGAACCTGCACGCCAGGCCCCTCGCCGTGCAGGACAAGACGTTCCACGGGACCCTGCGGTTCCTGGTGCAGGACGGCAGCGAGAAGGTCGAGGACATCGCGCGGAACCCGCACGTCAACGTCTCGATCGAGTCGCAGGGCGGGTACCTGTCGATCGCCGGGACAGCGACCGTGACCCGGGACGACTCGGTCGTCGACGAACTGTGGTCCCCGTTCGCCGAGGCCTGGTTCCCGGAGGGACGCCAGGACCCGTCGATCCGGCTGCTCACGGTCGAGGGAGTCTCGGTCGAGTACTGGACCCAGGACACCGGACCGGTCGGCAGCCTCGTGCAGATGTTCAAGGCGGCGCTCGGCAAGCAGAGCCAGCCGGACACCGGCGACCACGGCACGATCGAGCTCTGAAGCACGACGCACGACGCACGACGCACGACGCCGTCGTCCTGTCCGGACGACGGCGTCGCTTTATGTCGGTGCGCGGTGCGCGGTGCGCGGTGCGCGGTTCGCGGTGCGCGGTGCGCGGTTCGCGGTGCCCCGTGCCCCGTGCCCCGTGCGCCGTGCCCCGTGCGCCGTGCGCGGTGCCGTAGCCGGTCCGGCCGCGCGTCAGCCGGTCACGGGGGGCCGAGCAACCAGAGCACCGCGACGAGCACCGGCTGCCCGGCGAGCGCGGCCGACACGAACGTCCACCGCATCCAGGGCTTCCCGACCAGCTCGGGCGACCCGAACAGCGGCGCGAGCGGCATGAGCAGCCGCGGGGTCGAGGCCATCGGCAGCGACACCGCGAAGATGTACAGCGCGTACGCGGCCGAGTACAGGACCGTCGTGGGCCCGAGCCGGAGCGTCGACCGGCGCAGCAGCCAGATCGGGTACGTGACGAGCAGGAACACCACGATGAGGATCCCGCCGACCCCGAGCCAGCGGCCCGCGATGAGGAACCACGGCGTCAGCGGCACGAAGTCCACGCGGCCGATGAAGTTCACCCACCAGGACATCTCGGTCTCGAGGTAGGCGTTCGGCGTCCCCGTCACGTGCGAGGCGATCACCGGCCATGCCAACCCGGCGACGACCATGGTCAGGCCGGCGGCGACGACCCGCACCTGCTCGCGGAGCGGGAAGCCCTCGAACACGCGGCCGGTCTCACGGCGAGCCCGGACCCACCGCACGAGTGCGACCACGCCGAGCACGAGCGGGATCGCCAGGGCACCCGGCCGGGTGAAGGCCGCGGCGACACCGAGTGCCGTCAGGAGCCCGTACCGCCGACGCTCCAGCGCGAGCAGCGCGCCGAACGACAGCGCGAGGAACATGCTCTCCGCGTACCCGACCTGCAACAGGAAGGACAGCGGACCACAGCTGAAGAAGAAGACCGCCCACATCGCGGCGGCGTGCCCGGCGCGGTCCCGCACCAGCCGGTGCAGCAGGTAGGTGGCGATCAGCCCGGCGACGATCGCGACGAGCGGTGCGCCGAGCTCGAACGGCACCCCGGTCGACGCGGTCAGCGCCCGGATGGTGAAGGGGAACGCCGGCAGGAAGGCCCAGGCGTTCTGCGCGACGTTGCCGGCTGCGTCGAGCGGCAGCGCGTCGGGGTACCCGTGCAGCGAGATCTGCTCGTAGTACTGCCCGTCCCAGGCGACGAGGAACGCTCCGAACCCGTGTTCGTTGCCCCAGATCGCATTGCTCGGCAGGGCCCGACCTAGGAGCGGGTACGCCAGCGCGAGCCACAGCGTCGACAGGATCCGGCCCCCGGTCCAGACGAGCAGGACCGCCGCCCACGCCGGCAGGGACGTGACGGTGTCGAGGACGCGTCGACGACCGGTGGACACCGCGCCGGTGACCACACCGGCGCTGTCGAGACGGCTCACGCGCGGATTCCTCGGCGTTCGGGTCGACGGGAGTGCACCCGGCCAGGGTAGTCGGACACAGCATGGGGGCCGCACGGAACTGCGCCGGGAGGCCCGTCCCGCGTCGCGCGTGCTGCGTCGCGCCCGGTGGGCGGCCGGTGCCACGTCCGGTGGGGGTCCGGTCCGGCGGTGGCGGTGGCGGTGGCGGTGGTGGCGGTGGTGGTGACGGTGGTGACGGTGGTGGCGGTGACCGCGCTGACGTTGGCGGGCATAGTCTCGGTGGGCGATGACGACGACGGCGACGACACCCAGACGGCGGACGGGCAGCACGGCGGTCGCCGTGCTGGTGGCCGGGACCTTCTTCATGGAGCTCCTGGACGGCACGATCCTGGCGACCGCCGCCCCGGCGATGGGACGGGACCTCGGGGTCGACTCCGCCGCGGTGGGCGTCGCGATCACCGCGTACCTCGTGACCCTCGCGGTGTTCATCCCGGTGTCCGGTTGGCTCACCGACCGGATCGGTTCCCGGACGGTCTTCGCCGGTGCCGTCGCGCTGTTCACGATCGCGTCCGCCCTGTGCGCGCTGTCCACCGGCCTGGTCGAGTTGACGCTGTGGCGCATCCTGCAGGGCCTCGGCGGAGCGCTCATGGTGCCCGTCGGTCGGCTCGTCGTGCTCCGGAGCGCCGGCCGGGAACAGCTCGTCACCGCCATCGCCATCCTGACCTGGCCGGCGCTCGCCGCCCCGATCATCGCGCCGTTCATCGGTGGTGTGCTCGTCGAGACGCTGTCGTGGCACTGGATCTTCCTCATCAACATCCCGCTCGGCGTGGTCGCCTTCGTCGCCGCCCTGGTGCTCGTCCCACAGGAGCGCGCGGCGCAGCGGGTGCCGTTCGACTGGTTCGGGTCGCTGCTCGCGTGCGTCGGGCTCGGCTCGCTCGTGGTGATGGCCTCCCTGCTCGCGCTCGACGTCGTGCCGGTCACCGCGGTCGTCGTCTCCGGGATCCTCGGCGCGGTGTGCTGCTGGCTCGCGATCCGGCACTTCCGCAGGGCCCCGCACCCGATCATGGGGCTGGACGCGTTCCGGCTCGAGACCTTCCGGGTGTCGCACGCCGGCGGCGGCCTGTTCCGCCTGGCGGTGTCCGCCGTGCCGTTCGTCCTGCCGCTGCTGTTCCAGGACGCCTGGGGCTGGAGCGCCGTGCTCGCCGGGTCCGCTGTGCTCTGGGTGTTCGTGGGCAACCTGGCCATCAAGCCGATGACGACCCCGTTCCTCCGCTGGTTCGGCTACCGCCCGGTCATCATCGTGTCGTCGGCGATCGCCGCGCTGACCGTGGTCGCGATGGCGTTCATGACCGAGGACACCCCGTTCTGGCTGCTCGCCGTGCTGCTCGTCGTCAGCGGAGCGGCCCGGTCCGTGGGCTTCACGGCGTACAACACCATCGCCTTCGCTGACGTCGAGCAGGCGGACATGACCCCCGCCAACACCCTGTCGTCGACCCTGCAGCAGACCGCCGCCGGCTTCGGGGTCGCCGTCGCCGCCGTGGTGATCCGGGCCGCCTCCGGGCTCAGGGGCGACGGCCCCTACGCGGTCGCGTTCTGGGTCATCGCAGCCCTGCTCGCGGTCGCCTGCGTGGAGGGCATCCTGATGAGTCGCACAGCGGGGGACACCGTCCGCCCGGTCCGCCGTGTCCGCGCCTGATCCCGCCGCTGTCCGTTTGCGTCACGGTCACGCGGACGAAACCCGGCACGCGTTACAGTCTCAGCAACCGTCCGCGATCCCCGAGTACGGTGACCGCGGCAGGGTGACCGGAACACCCGGACAGGAAGGCAGCATGGCCGCGCCAGAGCAGCAGAGCACGATCGCATCAGAACAGACCGTGCAGCCCACGCAGCTCCGTGTCGTCAGCTACAACCTCCGCGAGCACACCGCGAACAGCGAGCTCGCCGCACTGGCCGAGGCGTCCGAAGCGGACGTCCTCTGCGTGCAGGAGTGCGACAGCAACGACCTCGCTCCGTCGATCGGTGGGCTCTCGCTCGCCGCGTCGACCCGTACCAACCGCCTCGGGCTCGCGATCTACAAGCGCGACGACCGCTTCGAGGTGCAGGACTTCAGCATCCACTCGCTGCAGAAGTCCCTGCACGACCGGGTCCTCGCGCCGGCGCACGAGCGGCTCATCGCGATGCACCTGCGCGACACCGAGGCCGACGCCGAGGTCATCGTCGCCTCGTTCCACGCCTCGCCGCTGACGGCCACCAACTCCCTGCGCCGCAAGCAGATCGAGGCCGCGCACCAGTTCCTCCGCGAGCTGTCGAACGACGCCCCCGCGATCATGGTCGGCGACTTCAACTACCCGTGGTTCCAGACGAACCTGCGCCGCAAGATCGAGCAGCACGGCTTCGCGCTCTCGCTGTCCGACCAGCCGACGTACCTGCGGTACCGCAAGTTCACGGGGCACTTCGACTTCGCGACGAGCGTCGGACTGCACATCGCGGGCGTCGAGACGCTGCCGGCGGGCATCTCCGACCACCGCCCGATCCTGGTGCGTGCCCACTACGAGCACCCGGGCGAGACCGGCGCGGTCACCACCATCGAGGCCCCCGCCGCCTGACCCGGCGCCGCTCGATCTCGTCCCTGCGCTGTCCGGTCGCTGAGGTTCCACGAC
>NZ_JAHEWN010000027.1 GCF_018598555.1 Curtobacterium aurantiacum | reverse complement strand
CGAGGGCCTCGAAGGTGTAGTCGAACTCGTCGGTCGACGGTGCGGACGAGCGGCCGAAGCCGATGTGTTCGGGTGCCGCTTCGATCGTGGCGCTCGGCGGATTCGGGTCCTCGTGTCCGTCGACGATCGCCGCGACGTAGACGTAGCGCGAGAGCGCTGCGTCCTCCACCGTCGGCAGGGCGTCCGGTGCGTAGACCGTGCCCTGTCCACAGAGCTGGTAGTAGCGGGAGGCGCAGAACACGACGCGGTAGCCGGTCGGCTGGAGCCCGGCGTTCGGCGGCGGCGCAGCGACCGTCAGCTGGGTCCCTGCGGTCACGGAATCCGGCAGCGTCGCGCGGGTCTGCACCGGCCGCAGTCCGCCCACGGTGGATCCGTCCCCGCAGAAGTTGGACGTGCCGTCCGCACAGGCAACCACGGTCACGCTCACCGTCGAGCCGAACGCGGCACCGGTCACCCAAGACCCGTTCCCGCCGAACGACACGAAGCCGCCCCCGTTGACGGAGTACGCGTAGTGGTCGATCGACCCGTTCGGGCTCGGCTGGGCCCGTGGGTTGCGGATGCGGATCGCGTACGTGCCGTCGTCGTCGCTGAACCGTTCGACACCGATGTCCGCCGACGCCGTGCCCGGAGCGGCGTACCCCTGCACGGATGCCGCCCGGCTCGGCGTGCAGAACAGGCCGTTGTCGGCCAGCGCCACGTACTGGAAGTTGCCGTTCGAGTTGAGCGTGTCGCTGGCGCTGGCACCGTCCCAGCGCTTGTCCGAGCCCGTGGTCGAGCAACCGTTCGGGATGTTCGCCCCGGGCGGGTACCGGACGATCGTGAGCGATCGACCGCTGCCGGCCCAGTCGTTCTCGGCGGCGCTGAGCGAAACGGTCGTGCGCCCCGGCGACGCGTCGCGCGACGCGTTCAGCGTCGGGACACCGGGTGTCCCGACCGCGCTGCCGGTGGCGGACGCAGAGTTCCACTGCACGACGGTGCCGTTGCGGTCGGCGTCGTTCCGGGCGGAGACCGTGACCTTGTACTGCGCCGCGCTCTGGGCCCCGGTGAACGAGGTGTTCGTCGACGTCCCGGTGTGGCGGGTGGTCGAGAGGCCAGGGCCCTCGATCGTGACGATGTAGTCGTCGACCGCGCTGCCGTTGTTCGGGGCGGACACCTTGCCCCACTTGACGTCGAGCTGGTTCGGCGTCGACTTGCTGGGCGTGACGGTGATGCCCTTCGGCGGCGCCGGTACGAAGTCCGCGCTCATCGGGCCGGAGCGCGCGGACGGCTCGGAGTCACCGATCGCGTTCGTCGCCACGACCTGGAACCGGTACGACGCCTTCGGGTCGAGTCCGGTGATCGTGCACACCGTCGCGGTGCCGCAGTTCTTCGAGACACCGTTGGTCCCGACGACCCGGTAGCCGGTGATGGGCGAGTTGTTGCCCTGCGGGGTCGCCCAGGTCAGTGTGACCTGGCCGCCGTCGTAGGAGCCCGTCCGGGTCGGCGCACCGGGAGCATCCGGGACGTCCTGCACCGAGATCGTCACGTCGCCCCAGACGTAGCGGTCCGGGTCGTTCGTGGCGTCGGCGACCTGGTACTGCAGGTGGGCGTCCACGGGCTTCGCGCTGTCCGCGACGGCGACCTGCAGCCGGGTCCGGTCACCGCTCGGCGTGACGGTGACACCGCTCGGCAGTCCGCCGGACAGGCCCCGGATGTTGACGACGCGCAACCGCTCACCCGGGAACGGGTTCGTGGGCTGGTCGTTCGTGAGCACGTCGATCGTGGTGGTCGCGCCGCGCTTGGTCACCGAGTTGTCAGCACCGGGCTGGACCACCGGCCGGGTCGAGGCGACGACACCGACGCTGACGGTGCCGGCTCGTCCGGCGTTCGCGTCGTCCGCGACACCGATGCCGATCGACGCGGTGGTGTTCTTCTTCGCCGTGTCGGCCACCGAGATCGTGAGCTGCTGCTTCGAGATCGACGCGGTCGTGCCGGCGGCGGGCCGACCGACGACGGAGTACCGCAGCTCGGGCAGGTCCTTCGGGTACGGGTAGTCGGTGAGCTTCGTCAGGTCGATCTTGCGCGTCTCGCCCGGCTGCATGTCGAGCGAGGAGCCCGTGAACGCCGGCGGCTGGTTCGACCGCGGCGTGACGGTGATCGGGAGCACGAGAGTGGCGACGCGCCCCTTGCCGCCGTTCGCCGCCGATCCGTCGGTGACCTCGAACGAGATCGACGCCTTGCCGTAGTAGAGCTTCGACGACGTGAACTGCAGCGTCGACGAGTCCACCACCAGGCTCTGTCCGTTGGCGTGGGTCGCCTTCACCGTCCCACGGTCGGTGACCTTCGCGGTCTCGCCGTTCGCCGTCACGACGAAGTCCTGCAGCGGGATGCGGACGGTGGCCTCGCTCCTGACGGTGACCGCTCCGGCGCTGCGGTTGATCTGGGGCAGGGCGTCGTCGAAGCCCGGCACGTTGATGAACCCGTACGAGATGATGTCCGGGTGGTCGACGCGGGCGACCGAGAACGGGATCACCTGCGACTCGTCCGTCAGCCGGACGGTGATCCGGCCGTCGTCGGTGGGCGTCGCGGTGTCGCCGTAGCCGGGGACCACCCCGACCCGCAGGTCGGCCGCAGTCCCCTCGGCGAAGAAGACGTTGTCGAGCACGTCCACCGTCACGCTCTGCCGGTGCAGGATGTCCTGCAGGTCGAGCGTCGTGTCGTCGACCTCGGGCCGGAGCGGCTGGGCGTCCGGGTCGACGGTGACGGTGAGGAACGCGGTGCTCGATCCCCCGCTGCTGTTCGCGACGGTGTAGAGCACCGCGAAGTCACCGCGCTTCGCCGATTTCGGGGGCGTGACGCGGATCTGCTGCTTCCGGAGGATCTTGGCGGTGACGTCGTCCGCCGTCGGCTCGGCCTGCGCGACGGTGAGCTGCCCGCCCTCGGGGTCGGAGTCGTTCTGGAGCACCCGCACCGTCACGGAGCCGCCCGGTCGGATGGTGACGTGGTCGGCCTCGGCCACGGGGTTCGACGCCTGCTCGGCGCGGGGCGCGATGCCGACCCGCACGGTGCCGGTGGCGCGCGAACCGAGGGCGTCCACGACCGTGTAGGTGAACTCGTCGGTGCCGGCTGAGTAGTCGCCGGCCTCGTAGGTCAGGGCGTCGGAGGCGACGTCGGAGACCGATCCCTTGTCGGGGTTGGAGCCCACACCGACGAGTTGCACGGAGTCGCCGTCAGGGTCGATGCCGTTCAACGGCACGCTGACCCGTACCGACGACCCGGCGACGACGCGCGCCGTCACGGTCTGGGGCACGGGCGGGTTGTTCGTGGCGGCGTCGCGCTCGCGCACCGAGATCGACACGGCGGCGTCGGCGTACTGACCGTCCGGACCGGCGACCCGGTAGACGGCGGTGTAGTTGCCCGGCGTCTTCGGGGCGAGGTAGCGCAGGTGGTCGCCGGAGACGAACAGGAGGCCGCCGTCGCCCGGCACGTTCTGCACCAGCTCGGGCTGCAGGGTCAGCGGCTCACCCTCGGGCTGGGTGTCGTTGTCCAGCACGTCGATGTTGGCGACGTCACCGACACGGACGGTGGCGCTGTCGGGCTGCGCGACCGGGGGTTGGATGCGATCGGGCTTCGGGATCTCGACGACGGTGATCGTGCCCGGCGACGACGCCAGACCGTTCGTCTCCGTGTAGCCGAACGACACCGGGCCGTCGAGCGGGGCCGTGAGGGTGACGCGGACGGTGTGCTGGTCGAGGATGCTCGCCTGCACGCCGCTGCCCCGTCCCGGGCCGTCGAGCGCCGTCACGAGCAGCACGCCGCCCGCCGGGTCGATGTCGGTCGCCGTGACGTCGGTGTCCTTCGTCGACAGGGTGTTGACGAAGACCGTCTTCGGCGTGGTGATCGGCGCGGTCGAGGCGTCCGGTGGCGCGAGGATCGTGACACGGACGATGCCGCTCGACGTCTTCACACCGTCCGTCACGGTGTACTCCAGCTGGTGGTCGCCCGCACGCTCGCCCTGCACCCGGAACGTGCCGGCGTCGTAACTCGGGGTGACGGTGAGCCCGGATGCCGACGACACGCTCGTCAGTGTCACGGTGCCGTTGCCGCCGCGCACGTGGTCGAGCGGCTCGACCGTGAACGCCTTGCCGGCGTACCCCGACACGGGGAAGGGATCGGCGCGGAGCGGGACGGCGCCCTGTTCGGCGACCCGGACCGTGACGGCGCCGCGGCCGTCGGCACGCCCGTCGCTCACGACGAGCTGGACGGAGCGCTCACCGGTCCGGCCGCTGTCGTTGCGGAAGTCGAGCAGCCCGTCCGGCGTGGTGGACACCCGATCGCCGTTCGAGGCGGACCCGGACTCGAGGTACACCGGGTCGCCGTCCGGGTCGATCCAGTCGCCGAGCACGTTGGTGACGACGTGCCCGTTCTGGACGACGTCGGCCGACGTGTCCCGCACCTGCCGGGGCGCCTCGTTCTGGCTGTCCGGGCGCACGGTGATCCGGACCGTCGCGGTGTCGGACCCGCCGTTGCCGTCCGTGATCGTGTACGGGAACGTCACCGTCCCGGCGGCACGCGACGACAGCGTGACCTGCAGGCGCTGGCCGTCACCGACGATCGCGACGCGGCCGGCGGACTTCGAGATGGTGCCGACCTCGCTCACGATGATCGGGTCACCGTTCGGGTCGTAGTCGTTGAGCAGGACCGGGAGGCTCGTGGTGCGTCCCGGGCGCGCGCCCAGTTCGTCGTCGATCGCCACCGGAGGCTTCTGGTCCTTGTCGACCTCGGGGTCGTCGTCGGAGACCTGCTCCTGTTGCTGCTCGTCGTCCTGCTCGATGAGGTCTGCCCAGTTGTCGATGAGCTGACCGCTCCGGTCGATGGCCCAGGAGCGGCCGCTCGTCGGGTCGTTCGCGACGACCGTGTCGCCGTTGTGCAGGATCTGCAGTTCGCTGGTGCCGCCGGTGCTCGCGAGCCGCTGCAGAGCGCTGCCGTCGCACGTGTCGATGGCCTGCCCGCCGGCCCAGGCCGCGTAGGTGCAGGATCCGTCGACGTAGGGTCGGGCGGCGCGTCCGGACACCTGCAGTGCGGTGGCGTCCACCGCACCGGAGGCGCTCACGCGCACCAGGCCCGCCGTGCCGGCGACCGTGACCTGCGTGGTGGTGTCCGACGACCGCTGCAGGGCCGGCGAGGCGCCCACCCGGTCGCCGAGTTCGACGGTGCGGCCGTCGACCGACAGCGCGCCGCTCGTGCGGTCGAGCACGGCGAGGTGTCCGTCGAACGTCGCGACCTGGAAGTCGTCCCCGCGGTCCGTCTCGACCTTCCACCGCTGATCGACGGTGAGGGTGGCGCCGACGTCGACGAGGGAAGCCGTCCCGGTCTTCGCGGAGAAGACGGCGACGTGTCCGTCGGACGCGTCGAACACCGTGTCGGCACCGAGGGTCAGGTCAGCCTTGGTCGACGCGTCGAACTCGGCGAGGTCGCTCGCGGGGGTCGCCCAGAGCTCGCCGGTGTCCGCGTTGCCGATGATGGCCGTGTCGCCCGCGAAGAACACCTGCGGCGTTCCCGCCGGCAGGGTGATCGGGTCACCGACGGTCGCGTCGGCGACGTCGACCCGGGCGACGGTGCCCTTCGTCTCGTCGACGCTGTAGACGGTGGAGCCGCGCTGCAGCACCGCGAGATCGTCGCTGGCCGTCTCGACCGCGGTGTTGAGCTGCAGGATGCCGGTGTTCGCCCGGCCGACGGCGCCGTACTCGGCCGAGGGCACCCACACCGTGCCGTCCCCGAGGTCGACGCGCTGCGTGTGGTAGCCGGTGGAGACGATGGCGGTGGTCGCGACGACGGCGGCGACGAGCACCGAGGCACCGGTCGTGACGGCTGCGGAGCGGTGCTTCGCGAGGAGGGCGCGGATCACCCGGCGCTCCCGATCGTCGCGCACTTCTGCGCGCTCGCGGCGCCGGTCTTGCCGTCGCGGTTCACGGCGACGGCGATGCACTCCTCGTCGCCCCGCTGTCCGGAGACGACGAAGGTCGTGCCGGTCTGCTGGCTGGAGGCCCCGTTGGACGAGATGACGTACGTGTCGCCGCTCCGGAGCCCCGGGTCGGACCAGCTGAACGACACGGACTGCGGCGCGGGCTCGGCGCGCACCTCGGCCACGACGGGGATCGCCCCGGCACCGAGTCGACCGACGATGACGACCGTGGCGATCGCCAGGGCGGCCACCACCACGACGGCGAGGGACGTCGCCCAGACCAGGGTCGAGCGTGTGCGGCGACGGGCTCGGGTGACGGAACCGGTGCGGTGCACCGTGCCGACGCTGTGCGAACCGCCGGCCACGACCCCGCCCTGCACGGCCCGTCGGGTCCGACGACGCCCACCGACGCGGGTCGGCGGTTGGAGCTCACGGATCACGGTGCGGTCCCCGTGCGGCGTCGGCGTCGACATCGCCCACGCCTCCACCGCGACGTCTGCCGAGGTCTGGGGGATGCCGAGCTCGGCCTCGACCTGCTGGAAACCGCGCACGAGTTCGATCACCGTCGACGGTCGTCCCTGCGGTTTGCGGGACAGCGCCGACGCGAGCAGACGCTCCAACGACGGGGGCACGTCGGTCCGGCCGGTGGGCTTGGCCCCGCCCTTGTCGATCCGGTGCATGAGGTCGCTCGCACCGTTCTTGCCGCCACGGATCTCGAACGGGCTGCGTCCGGCGAGGAGCGAGTAGACGGTCGCCGCGAGCGAGTACACCTCGGACTGGATGGTGCCGCGGGACTCGTCGATCAGGACCTCGGGCGCCGACCACGGGATCGACATGCCGATCGGCTCGTCCGGGTCCGTGCCGCCGATCGTCGCGGCGATGCCGAAGTCGGAGAGCACGGGGTTGCCGTAGGCCGTGAGCAGGATGTTCGACGGCTTGATGTCGCGGTGCAGGACGCCTTCGCGGTGGGCGGTCTCCAACGCGGACCCGATGCGGATGCCGATGGACAGGACCTCGGACACGGGGATCGGTTCGCGACGGTAGCGCTCGCTCAGCGACGAGGAGCACAGCTCCATCACCAGGTACGGACGACCGTCGGCGGCGACGCTCGCCTGGAATACCGTGAGGATCGACGGGTGCGTGCTGAGCCGGGCCATCAGGTTCGCCTCGGCCTGGAACATCTGCCGCACGCGGTCGTCGACGACCTCGTCCAGCAGGACCTTCACCGCGACCTGCCGCCTGGGCATGTCCTGCTCGTAGAGGAACACGTCGGCGAAGCCACCGGACCCGAGGACGTGCACGGGACTGAAACCGCCGATCACGGGCGGGTTGGACGGCAGGCGTCGCGCCATGGTCCTCTCCTCCCCCGGCCGAGCGGCCAGCTCTCTCGACGTGGCCATGTCATTGTACGAATCGTGGGTGACCGACATTCCGCACACCGATCCCCCACGGTTCGGCGTGCTCCCCCAGTTCGGGGGGGGGGCACCTAGTGGCGCGGCAGCGTGTCCTCGAGGTCGCCGTCGTCCGGTGCCGCGTCGACCTGCAGCACCACCACGGTGACGTTGTCGCGGCCACCGGCCACGACCGCGTCGCCGACGAGACGCTCGGCGAGTTCCTGGGCACCCGGCTCGCGTGCTGCGATCCTGGCGATCCCGGCATCGCCGAGTTCCTTCGTCAGGCCGTCCGAGCAGACGATGTAGCGGTCTCCGGCCCGCAGGGGCAGGGTCCACCAGTCGGGTGCCGGCGGCTCGCCGAATCCGACCGCCCGTGTTATGACGTTGCTGTCCGGGTGCTGTTCGGCGTCCTCGGCGCGCAGGAGACCGGCGTCCACCATCTCCTGCACCACCGAGTGGTCGACGGTGACGCGGCGGAGCACGCCGTCCTCGATGCGGTACGTGCGGGAGTCACCCACGTTGAACACGAGCGCGGCCGGCTGCCCGAGCGACGCGACGAGTGCGATGCCGGTGACCGTGGTGCCTGCGCCGATCGCGTTGCCCCCGGCTGCACGCTCGATGTCGGCCGTCGCGAGGAGCAGGGCGCGCTGGATGCCCTGGCGCGTGGTGAACGGCTCGGCCGTCACCTGCTCGAGGCGACGCACGACCGCGTCACTGGCGCGGTCACCCGCGAGGTGCCCGCCCATGCCGTCGGCGACGACGAAGAAGGGCGCGCCCACGATGTAGCTGTCCTCGTTGTGGTCACGCCGTCGACCGACGTCGGTCGCGGCTCCCCACGAGAGCGTCAGGGTGGCGCCGTCGGCACCGGGGACGTCGATGGCGTGCGCAGTGGCTGCTCGGCCGAGTTCGGTCACGTGTCAGGATCGCTCTCTGGTGGGTCGGGGCGTGCCGTGTGCTGTCTGATCGGAGGGCCACGGGGGAACCGGAGGCAGCCCCTCTGCCGTCGGTGCGACCCGGAGGTACGGCGAGAGGACCTCGATGGCGTTGCCGTCACCGATCTCGACTACCGTACCCGTCAGCGCGACGATCGACGCACCCGACGCCATGCGGTACGCCGGTGCGCCAGCCGGCCGGACGACCGTGCCGTTCGTGGACCGGAGGTCCTGCACGACGACGGCTTCGCCCTCGGCGTGCAGCTGCACGTGCGAGGAGGACACCTGCCCGCCCATCGAGCGCACGGTGACGAGTTCGGGCTGCGGACCGCGGGTGATCCGCGGCAACGACGGTCGACGGCCGATGACCACCGGGTGGTCGAGCCGGAAGGTCCGGTCGCCGATGCGGATGGACGGCACGCGTGCCGCGGGCGCGACGGGTACCGACGGGGCGGGCGGCACGGACGGGAGGCCCGGGGCGGCACCGACGGTCGGGTTCGGCCCGGCGCCTGGTCGCGCCGGGATCCGGACGACCGTGTCATCGGGATCGTCGTCGCCCGGGACGGAGCGGGGCCCGGGGGCCGTGTGCGTGCCGGCGCCCCTGCCGGACCGGATGACGGTGTCGCCGAGCGCCGAGCCGTCGAGACCCGGATCCGGTGTCGTACCCCCACGCACGACCGTGTCGCGGATCGCGTCCGCCGTGCGGTCTCCCGCCGGCGATCGTCGGGGTCGCCGGATGACGGTGTCCTCGATGTCGTCGTCGTGCAACCGGAACCCTCCCAGCGTGGTCTCCCCCACCGTAGACGATCCGGTCGACCCCTCGTCATCGACGCTCCCACGACGGTCCGCTGCCGGCCACGACCGAGCGCAGCACGAGCCCGGCGAGCGGGTCGTCCGCACGGGTCTCGAGGGCGTACCGCGCGCGGGTCTCCGCCCGGGCCCAGGACCCGAGCGCCCACGCACACCACGCGCCGAGCGACAGTGCTCCGGCCGCCCCCGACGCCCCGTCGAACGGACCGTCCTGCGCGCGCCACACCCGCCATGCCTCGGCGCACCGGTCGCCGGCGAGCCGCACCCGTGCACGATCCGGACGCGGACCGAAGCCGTGGAGCGCGGGAGGTGTCGGATCCGCGAAGGGATCGAACACCCGGATCGACCGCGGATCCGGCGCGCCCTGCGCCGCGATGAACGGGACCAGGGCCATCCGGGGCGCGAGCGCCCCGCAGGCGGTCACGACGGCCGTCGCAGCGGCCGACGGCAGTGCCACCGGACCGGGAGCGACCAGCGCGGCCGCTGCCGCTGCCGCGGGCAGGGTGACGGCTGCCGCGATCTCGCGAGGGAAACGAACTGCGGCGCCGGAGTCGGACTGTGCTGTGAGAGGGATCATGCACGCCATCGAAGCGTGCTGCGGGCCTCCAGGCAGGGGCGCCCCGGCCATCTGTGGACCGGAGCGGCCCCGCCCACGCCTGTGGAGGACGAGCCGGCGGAAACCGCTCAGGCAGCGACGGGGTCCAGGCTCTCGGCGACGAGGTCCCAGCCGCCGTCACTCCGCTCGACGACGACGCCGTTCGCGGCGGCCCAGTCGACGAGGTCGTCCATGCTGCCGATGCTCGCGCCGGTGCGGGCGAGCAACGCCACCAGGCGGCCCTTGGCGGTCTTGTTCCAGTGGTTGAGCGCGCGGCGACGGCCGGAACCGTCGACGCTCACCACGCGGGGTGCCACCGCGTCGGCCACGGGCCCGAGCTGCCGGTACCCCTCGGACCGCAGGTCGAGCACCAGGCCGTCCGCTCGCGTACCCAGTGCGCGGGTCGACACCGCCGGCCAGTGCGAGGCCAAACGGATCGCGCCCAACCGGGAGTCGTGCGACAGCCGGTAGGCGGGGATCGGGTCACCGGCGCCGATCGGGCCGAACATCGCGGACTGCACGATCACGTGCTCCGCCCACCAGGCCCTGGTGGCGGCATCCGCGTTCTGCGCGCCGAGCGGGTCGTAGAGCACACCCGTGTACCGCTCGATCGCCGGCATGGTGCCGGAGGTCTCGAGTTCGAGGTTCCGGACACGCTCGGCGATCGACTTCGGACCGAGCTTGAGCGCCGTCCTGGCCGAGGACTCCTCGGAACTGACGAAGCGGGCCGCGGTGATCACCGCGGCCCGCTCATCGGCCAGTTCCGGGAACGAGAGTGCACGCAGATCGAGCGTGCGGCTCGTGTCCCCGCCCTCCCGCTTCGTCTCCGAAGGCGGGAGCAGGACGGTCAGTCCGGTCAGGACGCCAGCGCGGCCTGCCGCGCGACGATCGTCACCGTGTCGTGCTCGACCGACAGGAAGCCGTCCTCGGCGTCGACCGCGACGGTCGACCCATCGGCCCGCGTGATGCGGACCTGACCCTGCGCCAGGATCGCGAGCATCGGCTCGTGTCCGGCGAGGATGCCGATCTGGCCCTCTGTCGTCCGTGCGACGACCATGGTGGTGTCGCCCGACCAGACCTCACGGTCGGCCGAGACGACGCTCACGCTGAGACCCGCCATGTCAGCGGTTCTCCTTCTGGATCTGAGCCCACTTCTCTTCCACGTCGTTGATGCCACCGACGTTGAAGAACGCCTGGGTCGCAACGTGGTCGAACTCGCCATCGGCGATGGCGCGGAAGGACTCGATGGTGTCCTTGAGCGGCACCGTGGAGCCCTCGACGCCCGTGAACTTCTTGGCCATGTACGTGTTCTGCGAGAGGAACTGCTGGATACGACGAGCGCGCTCGACGGTGATCTTGTCCTCTTCGGAGAGCTCGTCGACACCGAGGATGGCGATGATCTCCTGCAGTTCCTTGTTCTTCTGGAGGATCTGCTTGACGCGCGTGGCCGTCTCGTAGTGGTCGGCACCCAGGTACCGCGGGTCCATGATGCGCGACGTCGACGCCAGCGGGTCGATCGCGGGGTACAGACCCTGCGAAGCGATCTCACGGGAGAGCTCGGTCGTCGCGTCGAGGTGCGCGAACGTGGTGGCCGGAGCCGGGTCGGTGTAGTCGTCAGCCGGCACGTAGATCGCCTGCAGCGAGGTGATCGAGTGACCACGCGTCGAGGTGATGCGCTCCTGGAGCACACCCATCTCGTCGGCGAGGTTGGGCTGGTAGCCCACGGCGGACGGCATGCGGCCGAGCAGCGTCGAGACCTCGGAGCCGGCCTGCGTGAAGCGGAAGATGTTGTCGATGAAGAGGAGCACGTCCTGCTTCTGGACATCGCGGAAGTACTCCGCCATCGTCAGCGCCGACAGGGCCACGCGGAGACGCGTTCCCGGCGGCTCGTCCATCTGGCCGAACACGAGGGCCGTCTTGTCGAAGACACCCGCCTCTTCCATCTCACCGATGAGGTCGTTGCCCTCACGGGTACGCTCACCGACACCGGCGAACACCGACACACCGCCGTGATCCTGCGCGACGCGCTGGATCATCTCCTGGATGAGGACGGTCTTGCCGACGCCCGCACCACCGAAGAGGCCGATCTTGCCACCCTGCACGTACGGGGTGAGGAGGTCGATGGACTTGATGCCGGTCTCGAACATCGAGGTCTTGGACTCGAGCTGGTCGAAGGCCGGGGCCTTGCGGTGGATCGGCCAGCGCTCGGTGATCTCGAGCTTCTCGTCCGTGTTGAGCACGTTGCCGAGGACGTCGAAGACCTTGCCCTTGGTGACGTCGCCGACGGGGACCGAGATCGGAGCGCCCGAGTCACGGACCTCCTGGCCACGGACCAGGCCGTCGGTCGGCTTCAGGGAGATGGCACGGACGAGGTCGTCGCCGAGGTGCTGCGCGACCTCGAGGCCGATCTCCTGCGACGAGTCACCGATGGTGATGGTCGTGAACAGGAGGTTGTACATCTCCGGGATTGCGTCGTGGGGGAACTCGATGTCGACGACGGGGCCCGTCACACGGGCGATCCGGCCGACACCGGGCGCCGACGACGTCTCGACCGCGGTGGTTGCGGTGTCGGTCATGGCTGGTGCCTTCCTGAGGGTGGGTATCTGTCCGCGAACGACGCGGACTACTTCTTCTTCGACGAGAGGGCGTCGGCGCCGCCGACGATCTCGGAGATCTGCTGCGTGATCTCCGCCTGACGCGCGTTGTTCGCGAGTCGGGTGAAGTCACGGATCAGCGAGTCGGCGTTGTCGCTGGCCGCCTTCATCGCCTTCTGCCGTGCGGCGTGCTCGGAAGCAGCCGACTGCAGCATGGCGTTGAAGATGCGGCTCTCGATGTATACCGGGAGCAGCGAGTCGAGCACCGCGTCGGCGTCCGGCTCGAACTCGTAGAGCGGCAGGGGCTCGTTGCCCTCGGGCTCATCGATACCGTCCACGACCTCGAGGGGCAGCAGGCGAACGACCTGCGGCTCCTGGGTCGCCAGGCTGATGAACCGGTTGAACACGATGTGGATCTCGTCCACGCCACCCTCGGCGGTGTCCTGGAGGAACTTCGCCACGACGGCGTCGCCGATCTCCTTGGCCGTCGAGAACTCCGGCTGGTCCGTGTTGCCGACCCACTGCTGCTCGGACGGACGCTCACGGAACGCGAAGTACCCGACGGACTTGCGACCGACCAGGTAGTAGACGACGTCCTTGCCCTCGCTGCGGAGCAGGGAGGCGAGCTCCTCGCCCTGCTTGAGGACGTTCGTGCTGAACGCGCCGTTCAGGCCGCGGTCCGAGGTGAAGAGCACGACGGCTGCGCGGGTCGACGACTCCGGCTCGGTGGTCAGCACGTGATCGACGTTCGAGAACGTCGCCACGGCCGACACCGCACGCGTGACGGCCCGCGAGTACGGACCAGACGCAGCCATACGGGCCTGCGCCTTCTGGATCCGCGACGCCGAGATCAGCTCCATGGCGCGGGTGACCTTCTTCGTGGTCTTCGCCGACTTGATCCGCTGGCGGTAGACCCGGACCTGCGCTGCCATCTAGCGACGACCCTTGACGATCTGCTCCTGGTCGACGTCCTCGGCGTCCGCCGCGTCGAACTGCTCGGAGCCGAGGGTCTTGCCGTCGCTCGTCTGGAAGCTCTTCGTGAACTCGTCGATCTGCTTGTCCATCTCGGCGACGGTCTCGTCGCTGAGCTGGTTGGTCTCGCGCAGGGTCGTGAGGACGTCGGAGTTGCGACGCAGGTGGTCGAGCAGTTCGGACTCGAAGCGGAGCACGTCCGGCACCGGGACGGTGTCGAGCTTGCCGTTCGTGCCGGCCCAGATCGAGACGACCTGCTCCTCGACCGGGTACGGCGAATACTGCGGCTGCTTGAGGAGCTCGGTCAGACGCGCACCCCGCTCCAGCTGCCGACGCGACGCCTGGTCGAGGTCGGACGCGAACATCGCGAACGCCTCGAGCGAGCGGTACTGCGCCAGCTCGAGCTTCAGCGTGCCGGAGACCTTCTTGATCGACTTCACCTGGGCGTCACCACCGACGCGGGACACCGAGATGCCCACGTCGACGGCCGGACGCTGGTTCGCGTTGAAGAGGTCCGACTGGAGGAAGATCTGGCCGTCGGTGATGGAGATGACGTTGGTCGGGATGTACGCCGAGACGTCGTTCGCCTTGGTCTCGATGATCGGGAGGCCCGTCATCGAACCGGCGCCGAGCTCGTCGGACAGCTTCGCGCAACGCTCCAGCAGGCGGGAGTGCAGGTAGAAGACGTCACCCGGGTAGGCCTCGCGGCCCGGCGGACGACGCAGGAGGAGCGACACCGCACGGTAGGCCTCGGCCTGCTTCGACAGGTCATCAAAGATGATGAGGACGTGCTTGCCCTGGTACATCCAGTGCTGGCCGATGGCCGAACCGGTGTACGGGGCGAGGTACTTGAAGCCGGCCGGGTCGGAGGCCGGAGCGGCGACGATGGTGGTGTACTCCATCGCACCGGCGTCCTCGAGCGCACCCTTGACGGAGGCGATCGTGGAGCCCTTCTGGCCGATGGCGACGTAGATGCAGCGGACCTGCTTCTCCTCGTCGCCCGACTCCCAGTTGGCCTTCTGGTTGATGATCGTGTCGATCGCGATGGCCGTCTTGCCGGTCTGGCGGTCGCCGATGATCAGCTGACGCTGACCGCGGCCGACGGGGATCATCGCGTCGATGGCCTTGATGCCGGTCTGCAGCGGCTGGTGGACCGACTTGCGGGCCATGACGCCGGGGGCCTGGAGCTCGAGGGCACGACGGCCCTCTGCGGCGATCTCGCCGAGACCGTCGATCGGGGCGCCGAGCGGGTCGACGACGCGACCGAGGAAGGCGTCGCCGACGGGGGCGGAGAGGACCTCACCCGTACGGGTGACCTCCATGCCCTCTTCGATGCCGCCGAACTCGCCGAGCACGATGGCGCCGATCTCGTCTTCGTCGAGGTTCTGCGCGAGGCCGAGCGTGCCGTCCGCGAAGCGGATGAGCTCGTTCGCCATGACGCCGGGGAGACCCTCGACGTGGGCGATGCCGTCACCGGCGTCGGTGACGTGCCCGACCTCGGCCGTGGAGGCCTTCGTCGGCTCGTAGTTCGAGACGAAGTCCTTCAGGGCATCACGGATCTCATCGGGGCTGATGGTGATGTCTGCCATGGGATTTTCCTTGTGGTTTTCCGGGGCCCTTCGGCTCCGAGAGGGTGACGCTGCCTGACTCGGCAGTTCCCGTTGTGGACTTGGGGAGGAGCGGCTTCGACCGTACGCCTAGCCGGCGAGCTGGAGCCGGAGCTCCGAGAGTCGCGTGGACACGGTGCCGTCGATGACGTCGCCGCCGATCTGCACCCGGACCCCGCCGACGACCGTGGGGTCGACGACCTGGTTGATGCTGATGTCCTTGCCGTACCGCTCGGACAGTCCGCGCGTGACGCGGGCCGACTGGGCGGGGGTCAGGGGCGTCGCCGTGACGACGGTCGCGACGAGCTTGCCGGCCTGCTCGGCCACGATGCGCGAGGCATCACGGACGATCTCACCGATGCGGCGGCCGCGGGGCTGCTGCACCAGGGCCGACACGATCGTGATCGTCTGCTCGGACGCCTTGGCACCGAGGAGCCGCTCGACGAGCGCGCCCTTCTGCTCGGGGCTGCCGAGCTTGGTGCCGAGCGCCAGCTCGAGGCCGGCGTCCGAGCGGACGGCGGTCTCGAAGGCGAACAGCTCCGACTCGATCGACGAGTCCGGACCCGCGGTGGCGGCGACGGCGCGGATGCCCGCGTCCTCGATGCCCGCGAGCAGGTCCTGCTGCGAGGACCAGCGCGAGCCGGCCACCGCGGTCAGGACCGCACGCGTCGCGTCCGACTGGCCGGCGAAGACACGGTCGATGAGGACCTTCTTGCCGGCCGGGTCGGCCGTGGGGTCGGACAGCAGCCCGAGCAGCTGCGGCGCACCGGCGATCGCACGCCCGGAGGCGAGGATCTCGGCACCCGCGGCCAGGCCGGCGCTCGGACCGAGGTCCGACAGCACCGCCCTGGTGGACGCGAGTGCTTCTCTGGTAGCGCTGCGCATGCTCAGTGCTCCCCCGTCTTCGTGGCCTGCGAGGCCTCGAGGTCGGCGAGGAAGCGGTCGACCACGGCGGTCGACTTGGCGTCGTCCTTGAGGGACTCCCCGATCACGCCGGACGCGAGGTCCAGCGCGAGGGTGCCGACCTCGGCGCGGAGTGCCTGGACGGCACTCTGACGCTCGGCCTCGATCTGCGCCTGGGCGTTGGCCGTGATGCGTGCTGCATCTGCGGCCGCCTGCTCGCGGACCTCGTTGCCGATCGCCGTGGCGTCGGCACGGGCCTGCTCACGGATGCGCGAAGCCTCGGCACGCGCATCGGCGAGCTGCTTGTTGTACTCGTCGAGCGCAGCAGCGGCCTGCTCCTGAGCGGCCTCGGCCTTCTTGATGCCGCCTTCGATGGCCTCGGTGCGCTCATCGAGCATCTTCGTGATGCGCGGCGTGACGACACGCCACATCACCAGGAAGATGATGACGAAGGCGAGCGCCGACCACACGATGTCGTAGACCGGCGGGATCAGCGGGTTGTGCGCTTCCTCCGCGGCGATGATGAGTGCGTTCTGCATCGAGGAACCTTAAGCGGTGAAGATGAAGTACGTGGCGATACCGATGAAGGCCAGGGCCTCGGTGAAGGCGATACCGATGTACATGAGGGTCGTCAGGCGGCCCTGGAGCTCGGGCTGGCGAGCGACGGACTCGATCGTCTTGCCGACGACGATGCCGACGCCGATGGCCGGGCCGATCGCTGCGAGGCCGTAGCCAACCGTCGCGATGTTGCCGTTGATCTCCGCGAGAACGGTCGTTGCGTCCACGTGTTTTCCTTTCGAGGTGCGGGTCCGGCGGTCGCCGGTCCCGTAGGGGGTCAGTGAGGAATCAGTGCTCGTCAGCCAGCGCCAGCTGGATGTAGACGGCGGTGAGGAGCATGAAGACGTAGGCCTGCAGCAGCGCGACGAGGACCTCGAAGAAGCTGAACGCGATGCCGAACGCGATGGTCCCGACGCCGAAGGCCTTGAAGCCGAGCGAAGCGTCGAAGAAGAAGAACTGCGTGGCCGAGAAGAACAGCACGAGGAGCAGGTGCCCCACGACCATGTTCATCAGGAGTCGCAGCGTCAGGGTGACGGGACGGAGCACGAAGGTGGAGACGAGCTCGATCGGCGTCACGATGATGTAGAGCGGCCACGGCACCCCGGGCGGGAAGAGCGAGTTCTTGAGGAACGTGCCCGGGTGCTTGCGGAGACCGGCGTAGATGAACGCGAGGTACGCGACGATCGCGAGGATCATCGGCATCGCGATGCGGCTGGTGCCGGCAAGGTTCATGCCCGGGATCAGACCGGTCAGGTTCATGAAGAGCACGCCGAAGAAGATCGTCGCCAGGAGCGGCAGGAAGCGCTTGCCGTCCTTCTCTCCGAGGTTGTCGAAGGTGTTGCGACGAACGACGTCGAAGGCGTACTCGATGAACGCCTGACCGCGGTTCGGCACGAGCTTCAGTGCACGGGTACCCACGAACGCGAACACCAGGAGCACGGCGACGGCGAAGAAGCGGATGAGGACGACCCGATCGATCTCGAACGGCGTCCCTGCCCACAGAAGAGCATCGGGGAAGAACTCGTTGATCGACGGACCATGGAACTCGGCGGCCTTGCTGCTCCCCGCCGCGACGGTGTCAACCGCAGCGGAGAGGGACAGGGGAAGAGCGTGGGATAGCAGCGCTGTCTCCTGTGTCGGCGCGCGCACATCATGGCACGCGATGGTGGACGTTGTGGAGGCTTGTCCACCCCGAGCGAAGGCTCCGGTGGCGGACGTGAAGAAGCCTATCAGGTGCGAGAGGCTTCCCGGCTTCTCAGATGCGGGGGGTCGGGTTCCCAGCGTCCGCGGAGTCGTCGAGGCCGTCGCCCGGCAGCCGGACGCCGATCGGGATGCGGGCCTTCGCGACGGCGACGACGTCGATGACCAGGGAGCCGACGACCCCCGCGATGATCACGATCGCCAACACCGGGAAGTCGACCCACTCGCGGTCCTTGAGCAGGACCAACAGCACGATGAAGACGATGAACTTGAGCAGCCAGGTGCCCATCACGATGCCGAAGAAGGCACCGGAGATCATCTGGCCCTTCGAGACGCGCAGCGCGACGAGGACACTGACCGCGGTGAGCCCGAGGAACACGACGCTCAGCACGGCGCCGAGCAGGCCCCCGACCAGGCCGGGGCCGTCGGCGACCAGGAACCCGATGAGGCCCCCGACCACCGCCAGGGCGACGGCGAGGATCGCTCCCCAGGTGATGATGCGGCGGAACACCGGCCGGACGTGGTCGAGCGCGTTCGGTGCGGTCACGTGATGTCTCCAGGGATCGTGCGGTCGTTGGCGGCCCGGTCGAGCGGGTCGAGGCTGGCGTCCACCACGGCGGCGGAGCGGTTGGCGGTCTGGGCGGCGATCTCGGTGCGTTTCCGGCCGAGCGGCGCGAACGTCGCGACGGCGCACACGGTGAAGCCGATGGACACGAAGACGACGACCCAGTACCAGTCCACGAAGAGGAACAGCAGGCACCCGACCGCGACGGTGGCGGTCCAGGCGTAGAAGATCAGCACCGCGTGGAAGTGCGAGTGGCCCATGTCGAGCAGGCGGTGGTGCAGGTGCTTCCGGTCCGCCGAGAACGGCGACTTGCCCGCGCTGAGACGACGGGTCACCGCGAGTCCGAAGTCGAGGATCGGGACGATGAGGATCGCGAAGGGCAGCAGGATCGGGATGAACGCCGGCAGCAGCGCCTGGCGTGTCTGCACCGCCGCCGGGTCGATGTTGCCCGTCACCGAGACCGCGCTCGTGGCCATCAGGAAGCCGACGAGCAGCGCACCGGCGTCGCCCATGAAGAGCTTGGCGGGGTGCCAGTTCAGGATGAGGAAGCCGAAGCAGGCACCGACGAGCACCGCGGTGAGCAGCGACGGCAGGTTGAAGAAGAACTCCGTCTGCACGACCACGCGGTTGATGAAGAACGTGTAGAGGAAGAAGACCCCGCCGGCGATGATGGCGACACCGGCGACCAGGCCGTCGAGCCCGTCGATGAAGTTGACCGCGTTCATCACGAGCACCACCGCGAGCACGGTGAAGATCAGGCTCATGTACGACGACCCGACGCCGAGCGTGTTGCCGATGGGCAGCGACACGATCGCCACGCCCTGCCAGGCGAGGATGCCGGCGGCGATGATCTGCCCGGCGAGCTTCGTCATCCAGTCGAGGTCCCAGATGTCGTCGGCGACACCGAGGACCACGATGATGGTCGCTCCCCCGAGCACCGCGAGCACACGCCCCGGTTCGGAGAACACCAGCCGGAAGTAGTCGGTCCCTGCGATCGACGGGAACAGGAACCAGGCCGCGAGCAGCGAGACGATGACGCCGATGTACATCGCGATGCCGCCGAGCCGTGGCGTCGGCGTGCGGTGCACGTCCCGCTCGCGGACCTGCGGGTACCACTTGTACTTCAGCCCGAGCTTCCAGACGATCAGGCTCATCACGAAGCTCACGACCGCGGCGATGGCCCCCGCGAGCAGGTAGTACTTCATGTGACGAGGTCGGCTCCGACGACCCGGATGATCTCCTCGTCGGGGATCACCCCGTGCCGGACGATGCGGAGCTTCCCGCCGTCCGTCAGCCCGGTGGCGTCGACCATCGTCGATCCGGTGCTGGCCTCGAACCCCTCGTGCGCGCCGATCGGCCCGCCGTCGAGGTAGATCGCGACGCTGTCACCGAGCATGCGCTCAGCGGCGTCGACGTCCATCGCGGCCGGGTCGCCCGTCGAGTTGGCGGACGAGACGGCGAGGGGCCCGACCTCCTGCAAGAGCTCGAGGGCGATCCGCGAGTCCGGCATCCGCAGCGCGACCGTGCCCCGCGTCTCCCCGAGGTCCCAGTCGAGCGAGGGCTGGGCGTGCAGGATGACGGTCAGCCCGCCGGGCCAGAACTCTGCCACCAGGTCGCGCACCGGCTGCGGAACCTCGCTGGCGAGGGCGTCGAGTGTCGGCGGACCGGGGATGAGCACGGGCGGCGGCGACTGTCGCGTGCGGCCCTTCGCGTCGAGCAGCCGCTGCACGGCCGTCGCGCTGAAGGCGTCCGCGGCGAGGCCGTAGACGGTGTCGGTGGGGACGACGACGAGCTCTCCGCGTCCGAGGGCGGCACGTGCGAGCCGCATCCCGGTCAGGAGCCCGTCGGAGTCGGTGCAGTCGTATCGGGATGCCATGACTCGACGATGATAGTGCGACACAATGGTGGACATCGTGAACGAGACGCCCGCACCCCCGCTCCTGTTCCTCTTCGACATGGACGACGTCCTGGTCCGGTACGACTGGAAGGTGCGCATGGCCGCGCTCTCCGAGCTCACCGGGCACCCGTTCGAGGAGCTCCGCCGCCGGTGGTGGGACTGCGGCCACGAGATGCGCGCCGAGGCCGGTGGCTTCGCCGACGGTGACGAGTACCTCGCCGCGTTCGAGCGGGCGATGGAGTGCGACGTCCCCGAGTCCGACTGGGCCCGCATCCGCGGAGCGGCCATGACCGAGCTGCCGGAGCGCATCGAAGCCGTCCGGATCGCGAGCGAGCACGGGCGTGTCGGGCTGCTCACCAACAACGGTCCGCTCGCCGGCCGGTGGATCCACGAGTGGGCACCGTCCCTGCCCGAGGTCTTCGGCGAACACCTCGACACGACGAGCAACTTCGGCGCCCGGAAGCCCGAGCCCGAGGTCTTCGAGCGCGCGGTCCTGCACCACGGCGTCCCCGCCGAACGCACGTTCTTCGCCGACGACATGCCCGAGAACGTCGCGGGGGCACGGAGCGTCGGCATCCACGCGGTCCTGGTCGAGCACGACACCGACCTGCGCGAGCACGTCCGCGCCTTCGTCGCGGCGCAGCAGCGCGAGGCCTCCCCCGTCGCGTAGCCCGCCGCGCCCGTTCCTTCCCATCGCGGTCGCGCTGGAAAGCAAGAACAGGCATACCTGGTCATCCCGAACGACCCGGTACGCCCGATCCCACCAGGTACGCCCGCATCCACCCGGTACGCCCGGATCCACCCGGCACACGCACGCACGGCCGAGCGACGGGAGGCCCGCCCCGCGCCCGCCACGCCCGTTCCTTCCCATAGCGGTCGCGCTGGAAAGCAAGAACGGGCATACCTGGTCATTCCGAACGACCCGGTACGCCCGATCCCACCAGGTACGCCCGGATCCACCCGGTACGCCCGATCCCACCAGGTACGCCCGGACCCACCCGGTACGCCCGAACGACCCGGTACGCCCGATCCCACCAGGTACGCCCGGATCCACCCGGCACACGCACGCACGGCCGAGCGACGGGAGGCGCGACCCGGCCCCGACTAGCGGGTCGCGGTGGTCGTGCGGTCGCGTCCCGTCAGGTCGACGTGCGTCTCCGGGGTGCGGAACCCCCGGCGTGTCAGGACCTCGCGCACGCCGGCGCCCTGCGGCTCGGCGTGCTCGATGACGAGGACTCCCCCGGGCACGAGCAACCGCCACGCGGTCTCGGCCAGCGCGCGCACGGAGTCGAGGCCGTCCGGTCCGCCGTAGAGCGCCATCGCCGGGTCGTGGTCGCGGACCTCGGGGTCGATCGGGACCGCGTCGTCCGGCACGTACGGCGGGTTCGACACCACGACGGACACCGTGCCGTCGAGTTCGGGCAGCGCGTCGGCGAGGTCACCCTCGACGAGCCGGACCATCCCGCCGTGGGCGTCGACGTTGCGCCGGGTCCAGGGCAGGGCATCCGCTGACCGCTCGACGGCGTAGACCAGGGCGTTCGGCACCTCGGTGTCCATCGCGATCGCGATCGCACCGCTGCCGGACCCGAGGTCCACGGCGATCGGCGAGGGGACCGCGGTCGCCCGCAGTGCGTCGATGCCGAACTGCACGACTCCCTCGGTCTCCGGGCGGGGCACGAACACGCCCGGTCCCACCGCCAGGGTGAGCGCGCGGAAGTACGCCTGCCCGGTGATGTGCTGCAGCGGCTCGCGGGTGGCGCGGCGGGCGACGGCCTGCCGGAAGCGCTCGACGTGCTCCGGTGTGATGCTGCCGCCGATCATCGCACGCGCCTGGACAGCGCCACGCGAGGTGTCGGTCGCCCACGCGAGCAGCAGCTCGGCGTCGACGCGGGGGGTCGGGACGCCGACGGCGACGAGCGCCGCGGTCGCCTGCTCGAGCAGGCGATCCGCGGCGAACGTGAGGGGCGTGTCGGCGGTGATCCGGGCCTCCAGGCTGGGTGTGCGGTTACGCGTCCTGGTCGCCGATGGCGGCCAGGCGTGCCTCTTCGTCCGCCTGGATGGCGGACTGGATGACGGGCTCGAGGGCACCGTTCATCACGCGGTCGAGGTCGTACGCCTTGTAGCCGGTGCGGTGGTCCGCGATCCGGTTCTCCGGGAAGTTGTACGTGCGGATGCGCTCCGAACGGTCCATCCCGCGGATCTGCGACTTGCGCGCGTCCGAGGCGATCGCGTCGAGCTCCTCCTGCTGGCGCGCGAGGATGCGTGCACGGAGCACGCGCATGCCGGCCTCGCGGTTCTGCAGCTGCGACTTCTCGTTCTGCATCGCCACCGTGATGCCCGTGGGCAGGTGGGTGATGCGGACCGCGGAGTCCGTCGTGTTGACGGACTGCCCTCCCGGGCCGGAGGACCGGTAGACGTCGATCTTGAGGTCGTTCTGGTTGATCTGGACCTCTTCGGGCTCGTCGACCTCGGGGAACACCAGCACGCCGGTGGTCGAGGTGTGGATGCGCCCCTGCGACTCGGTCTGCGGCACACGCTGGACGCGGTGCACACCGCCCTCGTACTTCAGGTGGGCCCAGACGCCCTGGGACGGGTCGGTCGTGTTCGACTTGATCGCGACCTGGACGTCCTTGTAGCCACCGAGGTCGGACTCGGTGCGCTCGAGGAGCTCGACCTTCCAGCCCTTGGTCTCGGCGTAGTGCGAGTACATGCGCAGGAGGTCGGCCGCGAACAGCGCCGATTCCTCGCCGCCCTCGCCGCCCTTGATCTCCATGATGACGTCACGGCCGTCGTCGGGGTCGCGCGGGATGAGCAGCCGGCGGAGACGCTCCTGGCGCTCCGACAGCTGCTCCTCGAGCCCGGGGACCTCATCCGCGAACGCTTCGTCTTCGCGGGCGAGTTCCTGGGCGGCGGCGAGGTCGTCCCCCGCCGCCTGCCAGGCCTCGTACGCGGACTTAATCTGGTTGAGCTCGGCGTACCGCCGGTTCACCTTCTTCGCCCGGGCCGCATCGGCGTGGAGCGCGGGGTCCGACAGCTGCTGCGTCAGGTCCTCGTGTTCCGCCAGCAGCCCTGCTACCGACTCGAACACGCGTTACTCCTGGTGACCGTTGTGGTGGGCGCCGGTCGTGGGGACCGACTTCTGCACCTGCACCAGGAACTCGACGTTCGACTGCGTCTCCTTGAGGTTCCGCAGCACGATCTCGAGGGCCTGCTGCGGGTCGAGCCCGGCGAGGGCCCGGCGCAGACGCCAGGTGATCTTGACCTCGTCGGCGGAGAGCAGCTGCTCCTCGCGACGGGTGCCGGACGCGTTCACGTCGACGGCGGGGAAGATCCGCTTGTCGGCGAGGTGACGGTTCAGGCGGAGCTCCATGTTGCCGGTGCCCTTGAACTCCTCGAAGATGACCTCGTCCATCTTGGAGCCGGTCTCGACGAGCGCGGTCGCGAGGATGGTCAGCGAGCCGCCGTCCTCGATGTTGCGCGCGGCGCCGAAGAAGCGCTTCGGCGGGTAGAGCGCCGCCGAGTCGACGCCACCGGAGAGCACGCGGCCCGACGGCGGGGTCGACAGGTTGTACGCACGACCCAGGCGGGTGATCGAGTCGAGCAGCAGCACGACGTCGTGGCCCAGCTCCACCAGGCGCTTCGCACGCTCGATGGCGAGCTCGGCGACGGTGGTGTGGTCCTCGGCGGGACGGTCGAAGGTCGAGGCGATGACCTCGCCCTTCACCGTGCGCTGCATGTCGGTGACCTCTTCGGGCCGCTCGTCGACGAGGACGACCATCAGGTGCGCCTCGGGGTTGTTCTTGGCGACGGCGTTCGCGATGGCCTGCAGCACGACGGTCTTGCCGGCCTTCGGCGGGGACACGATGAGACCGCGCTGGCCCTTGCCGATCGGCGACACGAGGTCGATGATGCGGGTCGAGAGCTTGCCCGGCTCCGTCTCGAGGCGCAGGCGCTCGTTCGGGTACAGCGGGGTGAGGTCGTTGAAGTCGACGCGGGCCGCTGCCTCGTCGGCGGACTGGCCGTTGATCGACTCGACGGCGACGAGCGCGTTGTACTTCTGACGGCTCTGCTGCTCGCCGTCACGCGGCTGCTTGATCGAACCGACGACGGCGTCGCCCTTGCGCAGGTGGTACTTCTTCACCTGGCCGAGGGAGACGTAGACGTCGCTCGGACCCGGCAGGTAACCGGTGGTGCGGACGAACGCGTAGTTGTCGAGGACGTCGAGGATGCCCGCGATCGGGATCAGGACGTCGTCCTCGGTGACCTCGGGCTCGAAGTCGTCGTTCTGGCCGCCACGGCCGCGCTTGCGGTCGCGCTGGCGACGGCTGCGGCCACTCTCGGCCTCGTCGGCGTGCTGTTGCTGCTGCTGCTTCTGCTGGCCGCTGGTCTGCTGCTTCTGCTGACCGGCGTTCTGCTGCTGCTTCTGGTCGGCCTTGTCGTCCTGCTTGGCCTCGGCCTGCTTCGGCTGGTCGTTCTGCTTCTGGCCGCCGTTCTGCTGGCCGTTCTGCTGCTCGCCGCCGTTCTGCTTCGGCTGGTTCTGCTGGCCGGCGTTCTGCTTCGGCTGGTTCTGCTGTCCGCCGTTCTGCTGGTCGGCGCCGTTCTGGCCGCCGTTCTCACCGTTCTGCTGCTCGCCGTTCTCGGCGTTCTGCCCACGGCCACGACCGCGACCACGGCTGCGACGGCCGCGGCGCGAGCCGCCCTCGCCCTGCTCGCCGTTCTGGTCGCCCTGGTCGTTCTGGTCGTTCTGGTCGGCGGACTCGTTCTGGTCATCGGCCTGGACGGCGGAGCTCGGGGCCTGCTGGCCCTGCTGCTCGGCCTCGGCAGGCGCCTGCTGGTCGCCGTTGCGCTGGCCCTGCTCGGCGCCCCGCTGCGGCTCGGCGCCTCGCTGGCCACGTCCACGACGCTGCGAACCGGACTGCGCGGCTTCCTGCGCGTCCTTCTCGGCGCGGACCTGGTCGAGCCCCGCGAGGAGGTCCTCGGTTCCGGTCTGACCGTGGTTGGTGTGCTCGGCGGCCGAGGTCGGCGCGGCGCTCACGGTGCCACCGGACGAGGCGCGGCGCGAACGACGGGCGCGGCTCGGGGCGGCGGACTCGGTGTCGGCGACGGGGGCCTCGGCAGCGGGCTGCGCCGGGGTCTCGGCGGGCTCCGGCAGGGTCGGCTGCTCGGTGGCGGCCGGCTCGGCGGGGGCCTCGACGACGGCCGGGGCCGCGGGGGCCGCAGGGGCCTCGTCGACGGGACGCTTGTCCTCGATCGAGGCGATCAGGTCGCCCTTGCGGAGCTTGGAGAGCCCGGTGATGCCGAGCGAGGAGGCGATGCGCTGGAGCTCCGGGAGACGGAGGGCACGCAGATCGCTGGGGATCTCCACCTGGGCGGAGTTGTTGTCGGTCAAGGTCGGTGTTTCCTTTCGAACCGCAGAACGCGGAGAGTTTCCACCGTCCCGGATGCAAGGGTGCGCATCGACCGCCGTTCAGACGACGGATCGGGATTCGGTGATCAGAAAGAGATGCACACTCGCGCACCGGACCCGGCGACGTCGCAGGAGCTGTCCAGGGGACGGGCAATCCGTGCGGTTACGCGGGTTCGGCTTCGAGCGCCGAGTGCGCTGCCACTGTAGCACCACCGAGATCGACGGCCAGCATGAGCGGCCGCCAGTCGGATTCGGCGTGTCGCTGCACCAGGTCGGCGGCGGTCAGGCGCTGCGCCGGGTCACTGCCGAGCACGAGCAGGCTCGGCCCGGCGCCGGAGACCACCGCGGCGAGGCCGTGCTGGCGGAGCAGCCGGATCAGGGCGTCGGTCTCCGGCATGGCGCTGGCACGGTACGCCTGGTGCAGACGGTCCTCGGTCGCGGCGAGCAGCAGCTCGGGGCTCTGGATGAGCGCAGCGACGAGCAGTGCAGAGCGGGAGACGTTGAACGCGGCGTCGGCGTGCGGGACCTGCTCGGGCTGCAGGGAGCGCGCGAGCTTCGTCGAGAGCGTCGAGGTCGGGACGAACACCACCGGCGCGACACCGCGGTGCACCAGGAGCCGCTTGTAGGCCGGGCCCTCGGCGGTCATCCACGCGATCGTCAGGCCGCCGAAGAGCGCGGGCGCGACGTTGTCCGGGTGGCCCTCCATCTCGGTGGCCAGGGTGAGGAGCGTCGAGGCGTCGAGGTCGACGATGCCCTCGAGCAGCCCGCGGGCCGCCATCAGTCCGGCGACGATCGCAGCGGCGGAGGAACCGAGGCCGCGGCCGTGCGGGATCGCGTTCGTGGCCTGCAGCTCGAGGCCGGGCTGGTCGACACCCGCGTGCTCGAGGCCGCGACGGACCGCGCGGACGACGAGGTTCGTGTCGTCGGTGGCGACCTCGCCTGCACCGACGCCCTCGACCGTGACGGTCGCGCCGGGTTCGGGGCGCACGCGCACCACGACCTCGTCGTAGAGCGAGAGCGCGAGGCCGAGCGAGTCGAAACCGGGGCCGAGGTTCGCCGACGTGGCTGGCACCCGCACGCGGACCGCCGATCCAGCCGGCAGCGCACGGACCGCCCGTCCGGCCGGTACAGCGCTGCGGGCGGTCATGCCCTCACCCGGTCCGGACGAGCGGTCGGAGATCACTGCTCGCTGACCAGACCGAGCACGTCGGCGATCGACTTCGTGTCGACCGGCACGCTCGTCGGGGTGACCTCGCCGCCGTCGGGCGTACGGAGGGCCCACTGCGGGTCCTTCAGGCCGTGGCCCGTGACCGTGATGACGACCTTCGCACCCTTCGGCACGACACCGGCGTCGGCACGCTCGAGCAGCCCGGCGACACCGATGGCCGACGCGGGCTCGACGAACACGCCGACCTCGGCCGACAGGATGCGGTGTGCCGCGAGGATGGCCTCGTCGGTGATGGCACCGAAGTAGCCGTCGGTCTCCCGCTGCGCCTCGAGCGCGAACTGCCACGAGGCCGGGTTGCCGATGCGGATCGCCGACGCGATGGTGTCGGGGTGCCGGACGACCTCACCGTGCACGATCGGGGCCGAACCGGCGGCCTGGAACCCGAACATGCGGGGCAGCTTGGTGCTGCGGCCGGCGGCGACGTCCTCGCGGTAGCCGCGGGAGTACGCGGTGTAGTTGCCGGCGTTGCCGACGGGCAGGAAGTGGAAGTCCGGTGCGTCACCGAGGACGTCGACGACCTCGAACGCGGCGGTCTTCTGCCCCTCGATGCGGTCGTTGTTCACGGAGTTGACGAGGTGCACCGGATAGTTCGCCGCCAGGTCGCGGGCGATGTCGAGGCAGTCGTCGAAGTTGCCCTGCACCTGCAGCAGCTGGGCGTCGTGGGCGACGGCCTGGCTGAGCTTGCCCATGGCGATCTTGCCCTCGGGCACGAGCACCGCGGCGGTGATGCCGGCGTGCGTGGCGTACGCGGCGGCCGAGGCGCTGGTGTTGCCGGTCGAGGCGCAGATGACGGCCTTCGCGCCGTGCTCGACGGCCTTCGAGATCGCCATCGTCATGCCGCGGTCCTTGAACGAACCCGTCGGGTTCATGCCCTCGAACTTCACGTAGACCTCGGCGCCCGTGCGCTCGGAGAGCCGACGAGCCGGGATGAGCGGCGTGCCGCCTTCTCCGAGCGTGACGATGGGCGTCGCCTCGGTCACGTCGAGTCGGTCGGCGTACTCGCGCAGGACTCCCTGCCACTGGTGGGCCATCAGGCTTCTCTCTCTGTCCGGTGGATGGATCTGGTTGGTCGGCTCGGTGAGCCGGTCGGTCGGTCTGGAGGCCCGTGGCCGCGTCAGGCGCCGATGACGCGCAGGACGCTGGTGACGTCCAGGACGACGTCCTCGCCGCGGAGGGCGACGACGGTGTCCGCGAGGTCGGCCTCGCGCGCCAGGTGCGTGCCGATCACGAGCGTCGCGGTCCCCTCGGCTGCTCCGGTGGTGGTCTGCTCGACCGTCTCGACGCTGACGCCGTGCTTCGCCAGCACGCCGGCGACGGTCGACAGCACACCGGGGGCGTCCGTGACGTGCAGGGTGATCTGGTAGCTCGTGCGGACGGTCCCGATCGGGAACACCGGCAGCTCGGACCGCGTCGACTCGGCGACACCCGGGCCGCCGATGACGTGTCGTCGGGCGGCGGAGACCAGGTCGCCGAGGACCGCGGAGGCCGTCTCGACCCCGCCGGCACCGGCACCGTAGAACATCAGGTCGCCGGCGGCCTCGGCCTCGACGAACACGGCGTTCTTCGCACCGTGCACGCTCGCGAGGGGGTGCGACTCGGGCACGAGGGCCGGGTAGACGCGGGCACTGACGCCCTCGCGGCCGTCCTCGTCGGTCAGGCGCTCGGCGGTCGCCAGGATCTTCACGACGTAGCCGGCCTTGCGGGCGGCGCGGACCTGGTCGATCGTGACGTGGGTGATGCCCTCTCGGTGCACGGCGGCGAGCGGCACCGAGGTGTGGAACGCCAGCGAGGCAAGGATCGCGGCCTTCTGCGCGGCGTCGTAGCCCTCGACGTCGGCGGTCGGGTCGGCCTCGGCGTACCCGAGCTCCGTCGCGGTGGCCAGTGCGTCCTCGAACGTTGAGCCCTTGCGGTCCATCAGGTCGAGGATGAAGTTCGTGGTGCCGTTGACGATGCCCATGATCCGGACGATGCGGTCACCGGCGAGCGAGTCGTGCAGCGGACGGATGATCGGGATGGCCCCGGCCACGGCGGCCTCGTAGTAGAGCTGCGCGCCGACCTGCTCGGCCGCGGCGAAGAGTTCCGGACCGTGGGTCGCGAGCAGCGCCTTGTTGCCGGTGACGACGTCCGCGCCCGACTGCAGGGCCTGGAGCACGAGGGTGCGCGCCGGCTCGATGCCGCCGATGAGCTCGACGACGATGTCCGCGCCGAGGATGAGCGATGCCGCGTCCGTGGTGAAGAGCTCCGCGGGCAGGTCGACGTCGCGCTGCGCGTCCACGTCGCGCACGGCGATCCCGACGAGCTCGAGCCCGGCACCGGCGCGCGAGGCCAGCTCGTCGCCGTGCTCGAGGAGCAGTCGCGCGACCTGGGAGCCGACCGAGCCGGCCCCGAGCAGCGCGACACGGACGTTGCGGTATTCGATCATCTGGGAGCGGTTCCTGTCGGTGGGGGTGCGCCCTGCGGGGTGGGCGGACCCGGTCGGGTCGGGGGTCAGCGGCCGGTACCGTCGGCGGGCACGGCGGCGACCCCGGTGTCGCGGGCGAGGAGATCGTCGATCGTCTCGCCCCGCACGAGGATACGGGCTGTGCCGTCCGCGACGGCGACGACCGGCGGGCGGCCCACGTGGTTGTAGTTGCTCGACAGCGCCCAGCAGTAGGCACCGGTGGCCGCCACGGCCAGCAGGTCGCCGCGCTGCACGTCGCCGGGCAGGTACTCGTCGTTCACCACGACGTCGCCGCTCTCGCAGTGCTTGCCGACGACGCGGCTCAGCACCGCGGGGGCGTCGGAGGTGCGGGCGAGCCGGGCCGTGTAGTCGGCGCCGTACAGGGCCGGACGGATGTTGTCGCTCATCCCGCCGTCCACCGAGACGTACGTGCGGGTCGCGCTGCCGCCGTCGTCGGTCTCGAGTGTGACGGGCTTGATCGTGCCGACGCGGTAGAGCGTCACCCCGGGCGGGCCGATGATGTAGCGCCCGGGTTCGACGGCGATGTCCGGCACCGGGATGCCGCGCTCGGCGCAGGCCTCACCGATGATCGTGGCCAGTGCCTCGGCGACGTCCTCTGGGGCGAACGCGGAGTCGGCTTCGGTGTAGTCGATGCCCCAGCCGCCGCCGAGGTTCAGCTCGGGCACCGGACCGGAGGCCACGAGCGTCGCGTGCACGTCCATCAGGCGACGGGCGGCCTCGCGGAACCCGGCGTCGTCGAAGATCTGCGAACCGATGTGCGAGTGCAGCCCGACGAAGGCGAGCGACGGCTCGGCGCGGACGGCGGCTGCGGCCTCGACGGCCTCGGACAGCGGGATGCCGAACTTCTGGTCCTCGCGCGCCGTCGCCAGGTACTCGTGGGTGGACGCGTGCACGCCGGAGTTGATCCGGATGCGCACGCGCTGCACGACCCCGGCGGCGGCCGCGACACGGGCGACCCGCTGCACCTCTTCGTGGCTGTCGAGCACGATGGTGCCGATGCCGACCTCGACCGCGCGGGTGATCTCGGAGTCGGACTTGTCGTTGCCGTGGAAGCCGAGCCGACCGGGGTCGATGCCACCGGCCAGGGCGACCGCGAGTTCACCGGCGGTGCAGACGTCGACGCGGAGGTCCGCCTCGGCCATCCACGCGACGACCTGCGTCGTCAGGAAGGCCTTGCCGGCGTAGTAGACGTGCGCGTGGCTGCCGATCCGCTCGAAGGCCTCGGCGAACGCGTTCCGCACGCGGACGGCACGGGACTGCACGTCCCGCTCGTCGACGACGTACAGCGGCGTGCCGAACTGCGCGACGATGTCGGTCGCACTGACGCCACCGATCGCCAGGGTGCCGTCGTCGGTCCGTGTCGCGGACGCGGGCCAGATGCGGTCCACCAGTTCGGAGGCGTCCGTCGGGAACCGCAGCCGCGGCGGTGCAAGGGGGTTCTCGCTCACGGGACCCGATCCTACCGACGCGAGCCGTTCCTCCCGGCCGCGTTACGCAACCATCCACTCAGCCGCAGCTGCCCACGGTCCGCAGGCCGTCTTCGTTGAGCGGCAACGCGTCCGCGGTGATCCGGACCGTCGCGTCCGACTTCGACACGTCGAGCGAGCGCACCCGGAGCGCCTCGGGCAGGAACTGCGCGGTGCAGACCTGCACCGGGACGCCGGTGACACCCGGGATCGAGTCGACCTTGAGGCCGAGGTCCGAGTTCGTGATCCGGACGCTCTCCGGGGTGATCGTGATGCCGCGGCCGTCGTCCTGCGCGACGACGGCGCCCTTGGCGGCGTAGGTGATGTCGTACCCGAGCACGGACGACGACCCCGTCAGCTCGACGCCGCCGTCGGCCAGGCTGAGCCGGTCGAAGAGCGGACTGTACTTCGCCAGGTCCTTGACGCTCGACGACGCGAGGGTGACCGTGCCGTCGACGTCGCGGACGTCGCCCTTGCCGTCCACCGGGACGTCACGCGCGGTGACGTCGGCGGCGAGCGGGATGCCGTCGACGGTCAGCTCGGCCGAGGAGATCTCGACGCGGTCGAGGGTGCCGCTGATGAGCTGCGGGATGACGATGCCCTCGGCGTGGGCGTCGACCTGGCCGGTCGTGCCGTCGGGCAGGGACTGCTCGACCTGCTGGGCGATGATCCGGTCGACGACACCGCGCAGCACGAACTCGGCGATGACGACGAGGGCGGCGAGCACGACGACGACCACGAGCAGGACGACGGGCCAGCGGCGGCGCGTGGTGGGGCGTTCGGTGGCTGCGGGCATGCGTCCCACCTTGCCAGCCCGGTCTGCGGGCCCGCTGCGGCCCGTACGCGGCCCGTACGCAAAACACCGGTGTTCGCGCTCGACACCCCGGAACGCGGGTGTTCGGTGCGCGAACACCGGTGTTTTGCGGAAGGGGCGACCGCTACATGCGGGACGGAGCCGACACGCCGAGCAGGCCGAGGCCGTTGCGGACGACCTGGCCGGTGGCGTCGTTCAACCACAGGCGCGTGCGGTGCAGGTCGGTCACGGGCTCGTCGCCGAGGGGCGTGACGCGGCAGGAGTCGTACCAGCGGTGGTAGAGCCCGGCGAGCTGCTCGATGTACCGCGCGATGCGGTGCGGCTCGCGCAGCTCGGCGGCGTGACGGACCACCCGCGGGTACTCGGCGAGGGCCCCGAGCAGTGCGCTCTCGGACTCGTGGGTCAGGAGCGAGGCGTCGAACACCGACCGGTCGACCCCGGCGGCCGCGGCGTTCCGGGCCACCGACTGCGTGCGCGCGTGGGCGTACTGCACGTAGAAGACCGGGTTGTCGTTCGTGCGCTTCGTGAGCAGGTCGAGGTCGATGTCGATCTGGGTGTCGCTGGCGAACCGGACGAGGGCGTACCGGCCGGCGTCGACACCGACGGCGTCGACGAGGTCCTCCATCGTGACGATGGTGCCGTTGCGCTTCGACATGCGCATCGGCTCGCCGTCCTTGAGCAGGTTCACCATCTGCCCGATCAGGATCTCGAGGTTCTTGCCCGGCTCGTCCCCGAACGCGGCGCACATCGCCATCATCCGGCCGACGTAGCCGTGGTGGTCGGCACCGAGCATGATCAGGTTCCGCTCGAACCCGCGCTCGCGCTTGTCGAGGTAGTACGCCAGGTCGCCGGCGATGTACGCGGGCTCGCCGTCGGACTTGATGACGACGCGGTCGCGGTCGTCGCCGAAGTCGGTGGTGCGGAGCCACTCGGCCCCCTCGGCCTCGTACATCACGCCCGCCGACCGGAGCCGGGCGATGGCACGCTCGACGGCCTTCGACTCGTGCAGGGCGTTCTCGTGGAAGTACACGTCGAAGTCGACGCCGAAGTCGTGCAGCGACGACTTGATGTCGGCGAACATGAAGTCGACGCCCTCGCGACGGAAGATCTCCTGCGCCTCGTCACGCGGCAGGTCGCGGACGTCGATGCCCGGCTCGAGGGTCGCGATGACCCGTGCCGCGATCTCGGCGATGTACGCACCGCCGTAGCCGTCCTCCGGCGTGGGCTCGCCGAGGGCGCTGGCCACGAGGGAGCGGGCGAAGCGGTCGATCTGCGCACCGTGGTCGTTGAAGTAGTACTCGCGGGTGACGAGCCCGCCCTGCGCCTGGAACACGCGGGCCAGGCTGTCGCCGACCGCGGCCCACCGCACGCCACCCATGTGGATCGGGCCGGTGGGGTTGGCGGAGACGAACTCGAGGTTGATCCGGACGCCGTCGTAGAGGTCTCCGGTGCCGAAGGACGCACCGCCGTCGACGATGGTGCGCGCGATCTCACCGGCGGCAGCGGCCTCGAGCGTGATGTTGATGAAGCCCGGGCCGGCGACGTCGACCGAGTCCACACCGTCGAGCTCGGTCAGCTCACCGGCGATCTCCGTCGCGAGCTCGCGCGGGTTCGTGCCGAGCCGCTTCGCGAGCTGCATGGCGGCGTTCGAGGCCCAGTCACCGTGGGCGCGGTTCTTCGGACGCTCGAGCACCACGTGGGACTCCTCGATCGTCACGGTCTCGGACGCGCCTCGGCGCTCGACGATCCCGGTCAGGATCGACAGGTACGCGGCGGAGAGTTCGGCAGGAGTCACGAGGATCGATCCTACCGGGACGCCCAGGTCCGCACCGATCGATGCAGCATCATGTCGGGATGACCCCCCGCAGCCGTGCCCGGGCGCTCACCGTCGCCACCCTCACCACCGCAGCAGCCATCGTGCTCGCCGGGTGCTCGGGCGGCGGGGACAGCACCCCGTCGGCCAGTGCGACCCCGGCGGGCAAGCCGGTGACGCAGACCTGCGCGGAGCTCCTGCCGTCGAGCGCCCTGTCGGTGTACGGGCAGACCTTCGAGCTCGACGACGCCTTCACCCCGGCGAAGGGTTCCCCCGCCTCGGCCATCGCGAAGCAGCGGGGTCGCGTCTGCCGGTTCGTGAGCACCGACGCGGACGCCACGGCGATCACGCTCGCCGTCGCCGACCTGCCTGAGAAGTCGCTCACCAACCTGAAGGACGCCCTGTACGAGCGGGGCGGCTCCGTCCCCACCTACCGGGTGGAGGGGTACTTCACCCTGAGCGGCGACGTCGGCCGCGCGGACGCGTTCGCCGACCCGTACTGGATCACCGCGCAGTCGACGCTCTTCACCGAGCCGGGCGGGGCGCAGCCCGTCATCGACGCGGTGCGCGCAGCGCTGCAGCCGTCGGCGTCGGCGTCGGCGTCGGCGAGGCCCGCGCCCGCGGGCTGACCCGCGCTGCCTCCGCGCACGGTGCGAGCTCCGTCATCCGGTGCGAGGTTGCGCGCCTGGCGCCCGCCTGCTGCGCCGCACGGAGCACGCAACCGTGCACGGGCCCGCGTCGCTCGCACCGTGCGGGGTCGGCCGCCTGGTGCGAGGTTGCGCGCGCGGTGCGCGCCTGCTGCGCCGCACGGAGCACGCAACCGTGCACGGGCCCGCGACGCTCGCACCGTGCGGACAGGAAGCCCGTGGCGGGCCCGCACCGCGCCTCCAGGCCGGCGGCGGCCAAGCACGGTGCCGGGTCCGCCGTCCGGTGCGAGGTTGCGCGCGCGGTGCGCGCCTGCTGCGCCGCACGCAACACGGAAC
>NZ_JAHEWN010000026.1 GCF_018598555.1 Curtobacterium aurantiacum | reverse complement strand
GGCACCCGATCACATCGGCTTCGGCCGCTCGTCCGCACCGTCGACCGACGAGTTCGACTACACCTTCGAGGCCCTCGCCGCCGCAACCGCACGGTTCCTGTCCTCGCTCGGG
Organism: Curtobacterium aurantiacum; assembly: GCF_018598555.1. Taxonomy (GTDB): domain Bacteria; phylum Actinomycetota; class Actinomycetes; order Actinomycetales; family Microbacteriaceae; genus Curtobacterium; species Curtobacterium aurantiacum. The sequence continues at coordinate 36,390 of NZ_JAHEWN010000026.1, read as the reverse complement.
ATCGAGCGGTACACGGTCTACGTCCAGGACTACGGCGCCCCGATCGGATGGCGTCTCGCCCTCGCCGACCCTGCGGCCGTCACGGGCGTCATCACCCAGAACGGCAACGCCTACGAGGACGGCTTCGTGCCGAGTTTCTGGGATGGGATCTGGGCCGACGCCGCCGAGCGGACCGACGAGACCCGCGACGCGCTCCGCCCCGCGCTCGGGCGGGAGGCTGTCGAGTGGCAGTACACCCATGGCGTGCCCGACCCCACGACCGTCGACCCCGACGCCTGGGAGCACGACCTCGCTCTCCTCGCCCGCCCCGGGCAAGACGACGTCCAGCTCGCCCTCTTCCGCGATTACGCGACCAACCGCGCCCTGTACCCGGCGGTGCACGACTGGCTCCGCACCTCCGGCGTCCCCGTCCTGGTCATCTGGGGACGCAACGACGAGATCTTCGCTGCCGCCGGCGCGTGCGCGTTCCTCGAGCACTCGCCCGAGGCTCGGGTGGAGCTCGTCGACGGTGGCCACTTCCTCCTCGAGTCACACCTGGACGAGGTCGCCGGCACGATCAAGGGCTGGCTCGCTGACCGCGCGTGAGCGCGCCGCCTTTCTTTGGGCGCTCGTCCGCGATGTCCGTTGCTTCCCGGACTAAGGGGGCCAGACGGTCGAGCTGGGGACGACGAGCACGTCGCCGGGAAAACACGCGGCCATCGCCTCGCAACCCCCGGCCGGGCCTAAATCGCGCCCGAGAAGCCATCGGCTATCGAGACGGCCAGCAATGAGCGAGTGGGTACGCTTCGCGGGTGACGAACTTGATCGGGAGCCGTGTTCTCTTGCGTCCTTGGACGGCCGATGACGCTGAGTTCGTGTTTGACCTGTACTCACGGTGGGATGTTCAGCGCTACCTCGGGCACGACCCTCGAGTCATGGAGAACATCGACGCGGCTCACGCCTTGATCGGTCGTCTCCGCGCACGGAGCGGCCCGGTGCTGGGGTATTGGGCGGTCGAAGCCACTGCAACGGGCACTCCCGTTGGCACGGTCATGTTGCAACACATCAGGCTCTCGGGAACGAGTGAACCTTCTGCCGAGGTCGAGATTGGCTGGCACTTCCATCCAGATGCGTGGGGCCACGGATACGCAACCGAGGCGGCGCAGCTCCTGCTGCGGCACGCTTCAGCGTCCGGGCTCGACCGGATCATTGCGGTTGCCCATGTCGAGAACGCTGCGTCGCGCCGAGTCTGTCTGCGTCTCGGGCTGACGAGCCGGGGACGGACGACTCGTTACTACGACGCGGAATACGAGTTGTTCGAATCGGGCTCGCTTCGCCCTGACCCGTCCCGTTGACCGATCGCCCATCGGGACGTCGGTCGGGTCGTGCCACGGGTAGCTTCACCATCATGACGAATCGCGAGTGGCTGGGCCGACGTCTACCGCTTTGGACGCTCGTGCTCGTCGGGGTCGTTCTTCTCGGCGTCGCCGCACTGCTGTTGTTCCTCGTCGACTCGATGTTGGTCTTCCTGGCTATCTCGCCCCTCACCATCGTCGGGCTGTACACGCTCGCCTACGCCGGCGGGGAGTGGCGACGACGAAGCGACAAGCAGCGCGACCGGTAGCCGATCGGCTACCGGGATGCTCCCGTCGCACATCGCAACCGGCCTTCGCGTCCGTGATCCGTCTCCGGTCAGGGGCGTGGCAGGGCGCCGAGAAGCGTCGACGTGATTGAGCCTTGAAGCGCTTGGCGCAGGTTGAGATTCAGCACGCCGAGCTCGGGTTCGTCCGCGTAGACGGCGAGAAGGCTCGCCGGGGGCGGGACGTAGGCCGCCAGCGCTCCTGCCGTGATGAGGGTCATGAAGCAGAAGAACTGCGCGTCCTCACCGAGCTCGGGAACACGGCGGGTCACGAGCTCCGTCATGGTCGCAAGCCGGCCCAAGGAGGACCGCTTGTACCGTCGGACGACTTCGGTCGAGACATTGTGCTCGAGGACTCCGCCCTGCGCGCCGAACAAGTCGAGCATTGTGGACTGGTCTGCGAGGGATCGGCTCAGGACGTCGGCCAGCTGATGAGCTCGGGTCAGCAAATCCGCTCGCTCGTCGACGCCGGTCTGCAGCCGGTCGTCGAGCTCCGGCAGCCACCTGCCGAAGTAGTCGTCGAGCAACTGGAGCAGCACCGCCTCGCGGGACTCGAAGTAGCGGAGGACGTTCGACTTCGCGAGGCCCACACGGCGGCTGATCTCGTTGAGGGAGACGTCCGCAACGGGCATCTCGCCGAGCATCGTCGTGGTGGTGTTCAGGATCACCGATCGGCGGATCTCCCGTTGCTCTTCACTGCGCGCACGCTGGAACGTCATACCGAGATGCTACTAAAGACCGGCTGTCTCTTGACGAAAGCATCGCCGGTCTCCTAACGTTGCCGATACCAAAAGACCAGCGGTATTTTAAAGGAGCATCATGAGCGACACCTGGAACGAGCAGAGTATTCCAGACCAGCACGGACGCGTGGCGATCGTCACCGGCGCCAATACTGGCCTCGGTTTCGAGACCGCCCGCATGCTCGCCGAGCACGGCGCCGAGGTCGTCCTCGCGGTCCGCGACGTCGAAAAGGGCGAGCAGGCCGCGGCCCGCATCGCCGGCAACGTCCGCGTGCTGGCCCTTGATCTCACCTCGCTGGACTCGGTCCAGGCCGCGGCGGCAGACCTGCACGAGGCCTTTCCCCGCATCGATCTCCTCATCAACAACGCCGGCGTGATGTACACGCCGAAGCGGACCACCGCTGATGGCTTCGAACTGCAGTTCGGCACGAACCACCTCGGCCACTTCGCCCTCACGGGGCTGCTGCTGGACCGGCTCTTGCCCGTCCTGGGATCCCGCATCGTCACGGTCAGCAGCACCGGGCACCGCATCCAAGCCGACATCCACTTCGACGACCTGCAGTGGGAACGCTCCTACAGCCGCGCGGCCGCCTACGGACAGGCCAAGCTCGCCAACCTCATGTTCACGTACGAGCTGCAGCGCCGCCTCGCCCCGCACGGCACCACCATCGCCGCTGCCGCCCACCCCGGCGTGTCCAACACGGAGCTCATGCGGAACGCTCCGACGGCGCTGCGCGTGCCCATTGGGTGGCTCGCGCCGATGCTCACGCAGGTGCCCGCGATGGGTGCCCTGCCCACCGTCCGTGCGGCCACGGACCCTGGTGTCCTGGGCGCCCAGTATTACGGTCCCAGCGGTCGCGGCGAGGCCCGTGGCTACCCGAGGCTCGTCGCATCCAGCTCCGCGTCCCACGACTACGCGATCCAGCAGCGCCTCTGGACAGTGTCCGAGGAGCTCACCGGCGTGACGTTCCCCGTGGTCGCGGCTGTGAGTGCGACCCCGTCGCGCTGAGACGCCTCGCGGTTCCCGCCGCGAGCTCCGGACGAGCCCACTGCAAGCGTGGATCGCCGACGGGTGGCTGCTGCGATTGCCGGACTCCCTCGAACAGCTCGATGGGTTCTTGCTCACCGTCCCCTGAGGACCGCTCGCAGAGGCGAGAGGCGGACCCCTGCCCGGTGAAGGATCCGCTTATGGGACGGTCAGAACCGGGCTGTGGTGGAAGCTCAGTTCGGCTCGGTGTCTCTGAGGGCGGCTTGCAGAGCGTGGATCGTGTTTCCGAGCGCACCAGAAGCCAGGAGCCTGAACCGAGCGGGCCCGACGAGTCTTCTCCGAGAAGCGGCAGGGTTCGGAGCGCGGCCCGTACTGATCGGCTCCGGTGCTGCACCTCCCACTGGACCTCGGTCTCGCCTCGCTTCGGCGATGCCAGCTCGGCCGCCTTCGCGACATGCTCGACGACTTAACACAGACGTGACGACAGCCTGGGCGAATTGCCCTGAACTCCGGATCGCACCACCGTGATGAACAGCGTTCCCGGAAGCTGTCGTGCATGCCGCCCGAGTCGTCGGTCACATCACGTCGGAGGGGGTGCTGAAGGAGACTCCGGCAAGTTCTTGGGAGACCCGCCAGACCCGGTCGGCGTCGTCGAGGTCGCGCAGCGGACGGTACAGGGGGTGCTCCCCTGGGGCGCCACCGAGGTTGCCCGGTCCCGTCGGACCGTACAGCCGTCCACCCACGGCGAGGGGCGATGTAGCGGCGTAGAGCGCGGGCAGCTGGGCGCTGTCGACGGTGCCGACGAGGATCCCGGCTCGGGACAGCCTCCTGATCACGGCGATTTGGGGCGTATTGCGCTCTCGCTGGAGCTCAGGGCGTGCGGCCAGCAGGTTCGTCGGAGCCACTCCGGGGTGGGAGAGGTTGCTCGTGATGCCCCATCCCGCGGCTCGGCTGCGCCGGTCGAGCTCGAGACCGAAGAGCCCGAAGGCAATCTTGGATCGCCCGTACGCGCGCATGCCGTGGTACCCGGCCTCGGCGTTGAAGTCGGTCCAGTCGATCGCGCCGCTCCTGGCCGCGACGCTGATCTGGGAGGTGACGCGGGCTTCTCCGTCGATCAACAGCGGCAGCACGTGCCCGATCAGGGCGACGTGTCCGAGGTGGTTCGTGCCCAGCTGCAGCTCGAAGCCATCGACGGTCGTCTGCCTCTCGGGCGGGGTCATGACCCCGGCGTTGGCCACCAGGAGGTGGATCGGCCGGCCCTCCGCCCGGAGCTGCTGGCCGAGGGCGGCGACGGACGCCAGCGAGGACAGGTCGAGGTCGCGCAGCGATACGCGGGCCGCGGGGTGCTCCGCGCGGATGAGGTCGAGGGCCGCCTGCCCTTTGGCGCGGTTGCGGACGGGCAGGACCACGTCGGCGCCGGCGGCGGCGAGGCGGCGGGCGATGCCGAGGCCGATGCCGTCGCTGGCGCCGGTGACGAGGGCGTGGCGACCGGTGAGGTCGGGCAGGGCGAAGTGGTGCGTACGAGGCATGGTGTTCTCCTTGTGGTGCGTGTGCGTCGGTGACGGAGGGTGGGTGGGTGAGGCAGGTGCTCAGGGACGGCCGGCGCGGACGGCCGCGGGCACCAGGACCCGTGCTGCCCGGCGGGCGAGGACGAGGGTGACGGCGAAGTGCGCCGCGAATGCCGAGGTCGCCGCGATCTGAACCACGGCCAGAGCCGCTGGCTGGTCGGCGATGTAGAAGACGATCCGCACGGCGAGGTTCACGCCGGCGAGGCCCATTCCCACGACGGTGCTCACGGTGTACAGGCGGCGCAGGGACCGCTGCTCGCGCCAGCCTCGGGGACCACCCGAGAGAGGGCCCACGATCAGGCCCATCAACGGGCGCCGCACGGCGAGCGAGACCGCGTAGGCCGTGACGAAGAGGACGGGCAGAACCATCGTGGGCAAGAAGAAGGCGCGAGCTTCACCGACCAGGGCCGCCACCGTCGCGCAGAGCGCGGCCACGACCAGACCGGCCACGGCGGCTCCTGGGGATTCCCGTCTCGCCAGGCGGACACCGCAGGTGATCAGAGCAGTGACGGCCAGGGCGATGACACCGGGTGCGAGTCCAGCGACGGAGTCGGCGGCCACGAAGGCAATCGTCGGTGCGACGGCGGTGGCGAGCCCGAGAGGTCCTCCGACCCGGTCGAGGGCCTGGTCGAGGGTGGCACGGACGGTGGAGCGCTCCACGGGCTCTGGGATGCCGAGCACGTCACGGGTGCGTCCGCTGATGCTCGGCAGGGGGTCTCCGCTCCCGGCTCCAGCGCGTCCGGACGTCGTAGTGGGTGCCTGGTCCATGTGTTCCTCCTGGGTCGGTGGCTCTGGGACGAGCCTCGACGACGACGACTGTCGCAACCAGGACCTCCTAGTCCGCCCCTGAGCCCGGGCGGGCCGGGGCCGGCACCGCTCAGAGGGGGACCGGGAAGGCGTGGCTCGCAGCGCGAGGAGGCGATAGGAAAGGGAGCCACACATCAGGAGGAGCATCGTGACCATCGACAGGACAGGACTCGCGCAGTTCCTCCGCCAGAGGCGGGAGGCACTGCAGCCCCAGGACGTCGGTCTGCCCCACGGCAGCCGACGGCGCGCCACAGGCCTCCGCCGCGAAGAGGTCGCGGCCCTGGCGAACATGTCCACGGACTACTACGCGAGGCTCGAGCGGGAACGCGGCCCCCACCCCTCAGAGCAGATGGTCGCCTCGATCGCGCAAGGCCTCCACCTCACCGTGGATGAACGCGATCACCTCTTCCGTCTCGCGGGCCACCAGCCACCTGCACGCGGGGCGGCTCTCAGTGACCACGTCAGCCCAGGACTGCTGCGCATCCTCGACCGCCTCGTCGACACGCCCGCCGAGATCGTCACGGAGCTCGGCGAGACCCTCCGTCAGACCCGCCTGGGTGCAGCACTGACGGGCGACGCCACGAGGTACTCCGGTCCCGCTCGCAGCCTCGGATACCGATGGTTCACCGACCCGGAGGTGAGGTCGACCTACGCCTCCGAGGACCACGAGTTCCTCTCTCGCCTCTACGCCTCACACCTGCGCGAGGTGGTAACCCGGCGGGGAACGGGCTCACGCGCCGCTCAATTGGCAGACCAGGCGCTGGCCGCCAGCGCCGAGCTGCGCCGCCTGTGGAAGTTGCACGAGGTCGGCGTGCGCCCGCACGACGTCAAGCGCTTCGTGCACCCGAGCGTCGGGCGGCTCGACCTGCACTGCCAGACACTGCTGGACCCGCAGCAGTCCCACCTGCTCCTCGTCTACACAGCGGCCCCCGGCAGCGAAGCCTACGACAAACTGGAACTCCTCTCAGTCCTCGGTGACCAGACCGTCGGCTGACCTCACCGGCAGATTCCCAAGAAAAGGGGAATGCCCTGGAAACGACGGTACCAAGCGAGTCGCCGGGCTGCAGCGGGGCCGGTTGATCGCCATCGGGGCGATCCTCACTGCGCTCACCACGGTGCCCCTGATCGTCCTCCCACCGTTGCACGGTGCTGCAGCGTGGGCGTACGTCGTCCTGGTCGCTGTCCTGCTCGCGGTGGCCGACATGGTGTACCTACCAGCTGCGAACGCCGTCATGGCAGAATCGCCCCACCCCCGCATCCGCGGGCGGGCGATCGGAGTGTTCCAGACGGCGAGCTCGATCGGCATGGCACTGTTCCCGCTCACGCTCGGCCTACTCGACTCACGCTTCCCCTGGGCGCTGTGGACGATCACCACGGTCGTGTTCATCGCTGCAGCGTGGACATGGCGAGCTGCGTTGAACGGCTTGCCCGGCCGAGTGCAGATCGCCTCGACAACCGACCTCGACGCTTAGCCCCGTCCTTCACCGGACGGCGGGCACCGCCGCCCGGTGAAGGATCGGCTATAGGGCAGGCACCGAGACCAGCGCTCCTGTGTCGGTCGACGACGCCATCCACTTCGCAGTCGACCTTGTCTCGTGACCGACCTGGAGTGAACGGCATCAGGTCCTCGGGAGGGTGGGGCGGCGAGTTCGGTTCACGACTGTCATCGGATCGACAGATTGATCGCGACGACACCGAGCTCGAAGATCAGGACGATGACCACGAGGCCGATCGCCGGCGTCAGCACCCGTCGCAGCACCGTGGGAGCACCGGACGCCCCGATGACCCAGGTCGTGATCGTGACGATGAGTGCGACCAGCGGCACGAGGAACTGCGCGGTTTCCCCGACGGCGTACGAACACTGCAACGTCGCGTCGGAAGCGCAGGGCGTGTACTGCTCCAGTTGCGCGGCGAGCATCCCCGGCAGCGAGCCGATCGTCGCGAACACCTCGAGGAACACGAGGAAACAGAACGCGAGCCCGAGCAGCCACCAACCACGTGGACGGCGCTGAACTTCGTCGTGCACGGATGACCCCTTCATGTGAGCATGACGGTACCGAGCCGACGTCTCCCGAGATAGTCTCTGGGTCGGGTCGAGGGTGTCATGCGTAGGCCTTCGTCACCGCGACGGAGAACGCCGTGACGATGAAGAGGAACCCGAGGCAGATCAGCACGATCTCGATCGGGGTGTTGCGGTGCTTCTGCCCTCGCGGCCGACTCCGTGCGCGCCGAGCGGAACTCAGGACTGCGACACCCGACGAAACAGCGCCCCCGAACACGAGCATGCTGAACAGGGCCTGCCAGAACTGCTGGCTCATCAGAGGGATCGCGGCCGTGCCGCGAGGTCACCGTCTGCGGTACCGGCGTCGCTGAGGAGCTCGGCGACGGAGCCGTTGCCGGACGCGTTCGTCTCCCGACGGCGCTGGACTTCGTCGTGCACCGATGACCGCTTCATGTGGCCCGACCGTACCGCAGGGGTGACACGGAGCACGTGCTCGTAGGGTCGAGTCGTACCGACCGCACACCCGGGTGGGTCCGTGCCCCACAGCGGACCTGACGACGGGAACAGATCGTCCCTGTTGCCGGTTGCACCACACGGTGTCGCAGCCAGTGACACGAGAGCCCAGGAGGCCACCATGACCACCACCGAGACCGCCATCCTCGCCGGCGGATGCTTCTGGGGAGCGCAGCAGCTCCTCCGTCGTCGTCCCGGCATCGTCAGCACCCGCGTCGGCTACTCCGGCGGCGACGTGCCGAACGCGACGTACCGCAACCACGGCGACCACGCCGAGTCGGTCGAGATCGTCTTCGACCCGTCCCTGATCTCGTACCGGGACCTGCTGGAGTTCTTCTTCCAGATCCATGACCCGTCGACGAAGGACCGCCAGGGCAACGACATCGGTCGCAGCTACCGTTCGGCGATTTTCTACACCTCGGACGAGCAGAAGCAGGTCGCACTCGACACCATCGCGGACGTCGACGCGTCGGGCATCTGGCCCGGCAAGGTCGTCACCGAGGTCACCGCGGCCGGCCCGTTCTGGGAGGCCGAGGACGAGCACCAGGACTACCTCGAGAAGAACCCGCACGGCTACACCTGCCACTTCGTGCGTCCGGGCTGGAAGCTCCCGCACCGCGACGAGGCGACCGCGGCCGTCTGACCTGGCGACCGCCGCGGATCAGCGTGATCCGCCGAGCAGTTCCAACCAGTCCCCGGGAAGGCGATCCGCCGGCCCGGGGACTGCCTGCGTCACGGGGTGGCTGGTGGGTGCAGCGAGCTCCAGCCCGTCGAACCGACTGTCGTCGCGGTAGTCCCACGCCCAGGTCTCGCCGGGTTCGTAGCTCTGGATGACCGCGTGGCCGGTCTCCTCCCAGTGCCGCGTCGCGTGCGTGTTGAGGGAGTCGTCGCAGCAGCCCACGTGGCCGCACGCCGCGCAGCGGCGCAGGTGCACCCACCACGAGCCGGTCGCGTCGCACTCGACGCACCCGTCTCCGCTCGGTGCGATCTCGGGGTGGATCATCTCGGCCTGGTCCGTCATGGCCCCATCATGCCTGTGAAGGGCCACATGCGGTCGGGAGGCACGGGGCGGGCCCGCACCGCGCCTCCAGGCCTTCATCGGGCCGCGTCCAGGGCGAGCCGTGGGGCGGTCGTGCGGGTGGCCAGGCCAGGATGGCCCTGGGGCCGACAGCCGGTCGGCTCGCAGAGGGAGGACACCGTGGACACAGCGCCGTACTCGCAGCCGTTGCGGGAGTACATCGAACAGCTGCGGACCGAGGGGTACAGCGTCGCGGACGGTCAGACGGCCGACCCGGAGCTGATCGACCCGCACGGCAACCCGGTGCTCACCTGGCAGGACGACTACCCGTACTCGGAGCGCCTGCCGCGGGACGAGTACGAGTACCAGAAGTACCTGCTGCAGATCGAGCTGCTGAAGTGCCAGTACTGGCTCGAGGACACCGGCCAGAAGGTCGTCGTGCTCTTCGAGGGGCGTGACGCCGCGGGCAAGGGCGGCACGATCAAGCGGTTCACCGAGCACCTCAACCCCCGGACCTCGCGGGTCGTCGCGCTGAGCAAGCCGACCGAGCGCGAGCGCGGTGAGTGGTACTTCCAGCGGTACGTGCAGCATCTGCCGGCCGCGGGCGAGATGGTCCTGTTCGACCGCTCCTGGTACAACCGTGCCGGCGTCGAACGGGTGATGGGGTTCTGCAGCGACGACGAGTACGAGTCGTTCATGACCCAGGTGCCGCAGTTCGAGCGGATGCTGGTCGACTCCGGCATCCACCTGACGAAGTTCTGGTTCTCGGTGACCCGGCGCGAGCAGCGGACCCGGTTCGCGATGCGCCAGCTCGACCCGGTGCGCCGGTGGAAGCTGTCCGACATCGACCTGCTGTCGCTCGACCGGTGGGAGGACTACACCGAGGCGAAGACGGCGATGTTCACCCGGACGAGCAAGCGCTACGCGCCGTGGACGATCGTGCGATCGAACGACAAGAAGCGCGCGCGGCTCAACGCGATGCGGTACTTCCTGACGCAGTTCGACTACCCGGACAAGGCCGCCGACGTCATCGGCAAGCCGGACCCGCTCATCGTCCGCCGCGGCAAGCGGGACGTCGACATCGAGTGATCCCCCGCCGCTGAGCCGCCCGCCGACTCGGAACGTTTACACGCCGCCGCCTCCCGTCACGCACTCGAAACAGACGGGCAACGGCGACGACACAGGGCCGCACGACACTTGTCGCACTACCTGTCACCCGACAGGTACTCCGCGAAAGGTCTGCAGTCATGCGTTCTCCGCAAGCACCGCTCCACGCACCGCGCGCCACGTCCGACGTCGACACCCAGGGGCTCGCCCGCCTCGGCTACGAGCAGGAACTCCACCGCGGGGTCGGCTCGTTCTCCTCCTTCGCGGCGGGCTTCTCCTTCGTCTCGATCCTCACCACGGTCTTCCAGCTGTTCGGACTCGGCTTCGGGCTCGGCGGTGCTGCGTTCTTCTGGGCGTGGCCGCTCGTCTTCGGCGGCCAGCTGCTCGTCGCGCTGAACTTCGCGCAGCTCGCGGCCCGCTGGCCCATCTCCGGCGCGATCTTCCAGTGGTCGAGCCGCCTGGCCGGAGCCCGGTTCGGGTGGTTCACCGGCTGGACGATGATCATCGGCCAGATCCTCACCGTCGCGGTGGCGGCCATCGCCGTGCAGGCCGTGCTCCCCGCGATCTGGGACGGGTTCCAGGTCGTCGGCGGTCCGGGTGCCGACCCGTCCGTCGCGTCGCCGACCGGTGCCGCGAACGCGGTGGTCCTCGGCATCGTCATGCTCGCCGTCACCACGATCGTGAACATCACGAGCGTGCGGCTGATGGCCCGCGTGACGAGCTTCGGCGTGCTCATCGAGATCGTCGGCGTCGTCGTGCTCATCGGCGCCCTGTTCCTGCTGCCGCACCGCAGCGCCTCCGTCGTCTTCACGACCGCCGGGTCCACGAGCACCGAGCCGTACGTGTGGGCGTTCCTGGCGTCCTCGCTGATGGCCGCGTACGTGATGGTCGGTTTCGATTCGGCCGGTGAGCTCGCCGAGGAGACCCACAACCCGCGCCGGACCACCCCGAAGACGATCGTCCGGGCGCTCACCGTGTCCGGCCTCGGCGGCGGGCTGCTCATCATCGGCGCCCTCGTCGCCGCCCCGAGCCTGACCGACGGCAACCTCGCCTCGCAGGGACTCGCCTGGGTGATCACGTCGACCCTCGGTGACGTGTTCGGCCGGCTGCTGCTCTGCACCGTCGCCGTCGCGGTCTTCGCCTGCACCCTCGCCGTGCAGACCGCCGGCGCCCGGATGGTCTACTCGATGGCCCGCGAGAAGGCGCTGCCCTTCCACCGCACCCTCGCCCGGGTCTCGCCCCGCACCGGCACCCCGATCGCCGCGTCGATCGTCGTCGGGGTCGGCGCCGGGCTCGCCCTCGCCGTCAACATCGGGCAGTCCGCGATCTTCACCGCCCTGTCGAGCCTGTGCATCGCGATGCTCTACCTGGCCTACCTCGGGGTCACCGGGCCGCTGCTGGTCCAGCGCATCAAGCTCCGCCGCACGGGCCTGCCGACCGGGGTGGACGAGGACGGCAAGCCGCTGTTCACCCTCGGCCGCTGGGGCATCCCGCTCAACGCCCTGGCCGTGGCGTTCCAGGTCGGCATGGCGATCAACCTCATCTGGCCGCGGCCGGAGATCTACGACCTGACCGGCACCTCGTGGTGGCTGCAGTACAGCGCCCTGCTCTTCATCGGTGGCGTGCTGCTCGTCGGTTGGGCCTGGTCGAGCTGGCGGCACCGCACGCACGGGCCGATCACCCTGGCCGAGGTGCCCACCACCGCGGCGGTACCCGTCCCCGCCGCCGCAGCCGCGCCCGTCGAAGCCTGATCCGGAAGGAATCCCATGCGCGACCTCCACCAGACCGACAGCGTGCTCGCCTCCCGGTCCGACGCACGCGCCCAGGCCGGCTCGCAGTCCGAGTACATGCCGTACCTGCCGGCGTCGTCGTCACCGTTCGCCCCCGAGGGCGTCGACCCCGCTCAGCTCGTCTGGGCCGAGACGGTGGCGCCGGGCGGGTACACGCACAAGGTGCTGGCCCGCGGGTCACGGCTGCGGTTCGACGACCCGACGGGTCAGGCCTGCGCCAACGTCCTGGTGTTCAACGCGCTCGAACCGTGGGAGCGGCTCAACGTCGCCGACAGCCAGAAGATCCCGTGGCAGGCGTACCTGGGCCAGGGTTCGCCCCTGCTGAGCGGGGACGGCCGGGCACTCGCGACCGTGCTCGAGGACACCTCGGCACACCACGACGCGTTCTGCGGCACCTCGACCGACGCCTGGAACGAGCGGAAGTACGGCGACGCCGCACCCGAGGGGCGCACCCCGAGCGGTCGGTCGCTGTTCGCGAAGGCGGCCGCCAAGCACGGGCTCACCAAGCGGGACCTGCCGCCGAGCATCTCGTTCTTCCAGGGCGTGCGGATCGACGCCGAGGGGGCGATGACGTTCACCGGGTCGGCCGGCGCGGGCACCCACGTCACGCTCGTCGCCGAGCTGCCGCTGCTCGTGCTGGTCGCCAACGTCGCGCACCCGATCGACCCGCGCCCGGACTACCTGGTCGGACCACTGCGGGTGCACGCCTGGCGCGGGGCCCCGACGACCGCGGCCGACGAGCGGTTCACCGCGACGCCGGAGCTCACCCGCGCCTACCTGAACTCGATCGACCACGCGGAAGCCCGAGGCCTGTGATGACCGACACGACGACCCACACCCCCTCCTCCACCGTCCCGGTCGGAGCCGTCCACGACCCGGACGTGGCCCTCGACTGGAGCGAGTCCCTGGTGCCGGGCACCGTGGTCCGCGACGACCGGGTCGCCCCGCTCGCGCCGTGGTCCGCCGTGGTCCGCGCCGGCGAGGTGCTCACCATCGTCGACGTCGGCGGCAACCAGAGCGCCGACTGCCTGCTCTACGACGCGCACGACCCCGACGAGCGGTACAGCGTGCCGGACACCCTCGCCGCACAGGGCAACGCGTACGTCCGGACCGGCACCGTGCTGATGTCGAACGAGGGCCGCCCGCTGATGACCGTCGTCGCGAACGAGATCGACCGGCAGGACACCATCGGCGGCGCGTGCTCGAAGGAGTCGAACACCCTGCGGTACGGGCACCACACGCAGTACCAGCACGGCTGCCGCGAGAACTTCCTGGCCGAGGCCGGCCGCCACGGACTCGGTGCCCGCGACATCGTGTCGAACCTCAACTGGTTCATGAACGTGCCGGTCGAGGCCGACGGCGCCCTCGGGATCGTCGACGGCATGAGCGCCCCCGGCAAGCGCGTCGCGATCCGGGCCGAGCGGGACGTGCTCGTCGTCGTCTCGAACTGCCCGCAGATGAACAACCCCTGCAACGACTTCTCCTGCACACCGCTGCGCATGATCGTGGTCCAGCCGTGACCGCCGCGCCCGACCCCACCGGGACCGTCACCGTGAACCAGACCCCCACCCTTCGCACCGACACCGTCCTCGTCGCGAACCGCGGCGAGATCGCCCGCCGCATCATCCGGTCCGCCAAGGCGCTCGGCATGCGCACCGTCGCCGTCTACTCCGACGCCGACCGCGCGGCACCCCACGTCCGCGAGGCCGACACCGCGGTCCGGCTCGGTCCCGCCCCCGCCCGCGACTCGTACCTGCGCATCGACGCGGTGGTGCAGGCCGCGAAGGACACCGGCGCCGGACTCGTGCACCCCGGCTACGGGTTCCTGTCCGAGAACACCGAGTTCGCCCAGGCCTGCGAGGACGCCGGCATCCGGTTCGTCGGGCCGACCGCCGACCAGATCGTCCGGTTCGGCGCGAAGCACACCGCCCGCGAGCTCGCCGCCGCCGCCGGGGTCCCGATGCTCGCCGGCACCGGGCTGCTCGCCAGCGTCGACGACGCCGTGGCCGAGGCCGAGCGCATCGGGCTGCCCGTCATGCTCAAGGCCACCGGGGGCGGCGGCGGGATCGGCATGCAGGCGTGCTCCACCCTCGACGAGGTCCGCGAGGCGTACACGAGCGTCGTCCGCCTGGCGACCGCGAACTTCGGGTCGGCCGGCATCTTCCTCGAGCGGCTGGTCCGGCCGGCGCGGCACGTCGAGGTCCAGCTCTTCGGGGACGGCGAGGGCCGCGTCGCGGTGATCGGCGACCGCGACTGCTCCCTGCAGCGCCGCAACCAGAAGGTCATCGAGGAAGCCCCGGCACCGGCACTCCCCGAGCACGTCCGCGCCGAGCTGCACGCGTCGGCCCGTCGCCTGGCCGAGAGCGTCGGGTACCGCAGCGCCGGCACCGTCGAGTTCGTCTACGACCCGGTGCGCGAAGAGGCGTCATTCCTCGAGGTGAACACGCGCCTGCAGGTCGAGCACCCGGTCACCGAGGAAGTGTTCGGCGTCGACCTCGTCGAGCTCATGCTCCGCCTGGCCCGCGACGGCGCGGTCGGCATCGACTCCGACGTGTTCGACCGCACCTGGACCCCGAACGGCCACGCCGTCGAGGCCCGCGTCTACGCCGAGGACCCGGCGAAGGGCTCGCTGCCCTCGAGCGGCCTCGTCACCCAGGCCGTGTTCCCGAGCGCGACCACTCCCTCCGGCGAGCGCACCGGCATCCGCGTCGACGGCTGGGTCGAGACCGGCTCCGAGGTGTCCGCGTTCTACGACCCGATGCTCGCCAAGGTGATCGCCACCGGGGAGACCCGCGACGACGCCCTCGACCTGCTGCGCGACGGGCTCGCGGCCACCCGCATCGACGGCATCGTCACGAACGCCGGGCTGCTCCGCGCGCTGACCGACGACCTCGAGCTCCGCACCGCCACGCACTCCACCTCGACGCTCGACGCGACCGAGGACCCGGACCCGCGCGTCGACGTCGTCGCCCCGGGCACCATGACGATGATCCAGGACCTGCCGGGCCGGGTCGGGTACTGGCAGGTGGGCGTCCCGCCGAGCGGCCCGTTCGACGCGGCGTCCTTCGCCGAGGCGAACCGCGCCGTGGGCAACCCGGACGGCGCCCCCGCGCTCGAGGTCACCGCCACGGGCCCGACGCTCCGGTTCTCGGCCGCCGCGGTGGTCGCGCTCACGGGTGCGCCGGCGCCGGTCACCCTCGACGGCGAACCCGTGGCGCTGTGGGAGCCGATCGAGGTCGGTGCCGGCCAGACCCTGGCGATCGGCACGGCCCCCGGTCCGGGCCTCCGCACCTACCTGGCGGTCCGGGGCGGCTTCGACGTGCCGACCTACCTCGGGTCGACCGCGACCTTCACGCTCGGTGGCTTCGGTGGCCACGCCGGTCGGGCCCTGCTCGCCGGCGACGTCCTGCGCCCGGGCTCCCCGGACTCGGACGCCCCGCACCCGGCGTTCCCGTCCGGCACGCGTCTGGGCCTGGTCGGCGGTCCGATCCCCGCCGACCGCCGCACCGCACTGACCGACGCGTGGGAGATCGCCGTCACCGAGGGGCCGCACGCGGCGCCGGACTTCTTCACCCGCGCCGACCTCGACGTCTTCTACGCCACCGACTACGCGGTGCACCACAACTCGGCGCGCACGGGCATCCGGCTCATCGGCCCGCGGCCGGAGTGGGCGCGGACCGACGGCGGCGAGGCCGGTCTGCACCCGTCGAACATCCACGACACCCCGTACGCGGTCGGTGCGATCGACTTCACCGGGGACACCCCGATCATCCTCGGACCGGACGGGCCGTCGCTCGGCGGCTTCGTCTGCCCCGCCGTGGTCGCCAGCGGCGACCTGTGGAAGCTGGGCCAACTCCGACCGGGTGACACGGTCCGGTTCGTCCCCGTCCGCGAAGCCGACGCCGCCGCGCTCGACGCACACCGGGCCTCCAGGACGGTGCCGCGCACCGGGGGTGACGGCGACGACGGCGTGATCGCCCGCCTGGACGCGACCGACGTGCGGCCGAGCGTCGCGTACCGACGCGACGGCGACGACAACGTGCTCGTCGAGTACGGCGACATGACCCTCGACATCGCCCTGCGGATGCGCGTGCACGCGCTCATGACGAAGCTGCAGGAGCAGACGCCGAAGGGGATCCTCGACATCACGCCGGGCATCCGCTCGCTGCAGGTGCACACCGACGCGTCCGTGCTCAAGGCGCGCGACGTGGCGGGGCTGCTCCGCGAACTCGAGGACGAGATCCCGCCGACCGACCAGCTCGTCGTCCCGTCGCGCACCGTCAAGCTGCCGCTGTCGTGGGACGACCCGGCCACCCGGCTGGCGATCGAGCGGTACATGAACGGCGTGCGGAACGACGCCCCGTGGACCCCGTGGAACATCGAGTTCATCCGTCGCATCAACGGCCTCGAGAGCGTCGACGACGTATTCCGCACCGTGTTCGACGCGAGCTACCTGGTGCTCGGCCTCGGCGACGTGTACCTCGGCGCCCCGGTCGCGACCCCGCTCGACCCCCGGCACCGCCTGGTCACGACGAAGTACAACCCGGCCCGCACCTGGACCGCCGAGAACTCCGTCGGCATCGGCGGCGCGTACCTGTGCATCTACGGCATGGAGGGTCCGGGCGGGTACCAGTTCGTCGGGCGCACGGTGCAGATCTGGAACCGGTTCCGCCGCGGCGGGCTGTTCCAGGAGAACCCGTGGGCACTGCGGTTCTTCGACCGGATCGAGTGGTACCCGGTCGGCGCCGACGAACTGCTCGAGCTGCGCGCCGAGACGGACGCCGGGCGGGGCTCGTTCGAGACCGTCGAGGGCGAGTTCTCGATCGCGTCGTACAACCGGTTCCTGGCCGACAACGCCGGGTCCATCGCGGACTTCCGGGCGCAGCAGGCGCAGACGTTCGGCGAGGAGAAGGAGCGGTGGCGGGCGTCGGGCGAGTTCGACGTCCGGGACGAACCGGCCGCCGTGGTGGCCGACGCCGTGACCGTGCCCGAGGGGTCGACCGCCGTGTACGCCCCCTTCACCTCGACCGTGTGGCAGGTGGACGTCCGCCCGGGTGACCGGGTGGACGAGGGGCAGAAGCTGCTGGCCGTGGAGGCGATGAAGATGGAGTCGATGGTGCACGCACCGGTGCCGGGCCACGTCCTCGAGGTCTACATCAAGCCGGGCGACCAAGTCGCGCCGGGGCAGGTCCTCGCCGCGATCGGAGCGGCAGCGTGAGCGGGACGAGCGCGGCGGGCGCCGGCGGGACCGCCGCCGCCACCGCGGCAGCCACGACGTCCGCTGCCGTCCGCGTCCGCGACGCCTTCGCCCGCCTCGACGCCGTCGACCGGCCCGAGGTCTGGATCACCCTGCGCGACCGTGCCGACGTGCTGGCCGAGGTCGAAGCCGTCGACCCGACGCTGCCCCTGGCCGGCCTGCTGTTCGCCGTGAAGGACAACATCGACGTCGCCGGCCTGCCCACCACCGCAGCCGCCCGCTCCTACGCCCACGACCCCGCCGCCGACGCCACCGCCGTGGCCCGGCTCCGCGCCGCCGGCGCCGTCGTCGTCGGCAAGACGAACCTCGACCAGTTCGCCACCGGCCTGGTCGGCACCCGCTCGCCCTTCGGCGCGGTCCGGAACGCCTGGGACCCCACGCGGATCTCCGGCGGCTCGTCGAGCGGCTCCGCCACGGCGGTCGCCCTGGGCATCGTCGACTTCGCGCTCGGCACCGACACCGCCGGGTCCGGCCGGGTGCCCGCCGCGCTCGGCAACCTGGTCGGGGTGAAGCCGACGAAGGGACTCGTGCCGAACACGGGCGTCGTCCCCGCCTGTCGCTCGCAGGACTGCGTCACGGTGTTCGCCCGGTCGCTCGACCTGGCGCGCACGGCGGCCGAGCTGATGGCCGGTCCGGACGGCGGCGACCCGCTCGCGCGGCCCGACCTCGCCCTCGCCGACCTGCCCGCCGTCCCGCGCATCGCGGTGCCGCTGCCGTCGCAGCTCGAGGGGCTCGCACCCGGATGGGCCGAGGCGTTCGCCGCGGCCGTCGACCGGTTCCGGGCGCTCGGACACCAGGTGGTCGAGGTCGACATCGCACCCCTGCTCGACGCCGCGTCGCTGCTCTACGACGGCGCGTTCGTCGCCGAGCGGTACGCAGCAGTGGGCGCCCACATCGAGGCCCACCGCGACGAGGTCGGTGCCGACCTCGACCCGTCGGTCGCCGCGATCGTGCTCGGTGGAGCACGACCGACCGCCGCGGAACTCTTCGCCGACCAGGAACGGCTCGACGCGTTCGGGGCAGCGGGTCGCGCCGCACTCGAGGGCACGACCGCCCTGCTCACCCCGACGACGACGTGGCACCCGACGCTCGAGCAGGTCACGGCCGACCCGATCGGCGCGAACAGCCGGATGGGTCGGTACACGAACTTCGCGAACCTGCTCGACATGGCCTCGCTCGCCGTGCCCGCCGGGTTCGTCGACGGGCTGCCGTTCGGCGTGATGCTCACCGGCCCGGCGTTCAGCGACCGGCGCCTGGCGGCGTTGGCGGCAGCGTTCGCCGCCCCGGCCGTCGACCTGCTGGTCGTCGGGGCGCACCTGCGCGGCGGGCCCCTGAACGGCCAGCTGGTCGCGTCCGGCGGATCGTTCGTCCGGGAGGCCCGCACCGCGTCCGACTACCGGCTGTACGCCCTGGACACGGTGCCACCAAAGCCCGGGCTGGTCCGCGTGGGTCCGGTCGCGTCCGGCGCTGCTGCGCCGGGGTCGGGGTCGGGCTCGGGCTCGGGCTCGGGCTCGGGCATCGTCGGGGAGGTCTGGCGCCTGCCCGCCGCTGGCTTCGGCACCTTCGTCGCGGCCCTGCCGGCACCGATGGCGATCGGCACCGTGGCGCTCGACGACGGCACCGAGGTCACCGGGTTCCTGGTCGAGCCGTTCGCGGTCGAGGGCGCCGAGGACATCACCCACCACGGCGGCTGGCGCGCGTACCGGGAACAGTCGTGACGGACACCGGCTGTCAGGATGGGGGCATGACCCCCGACGACCGGCCCGTGCGCCCCGGCCGACCGCGGGTCGTGCCGAACGCCGACTCCGCGCTGAGCCCGCGCGACCAGATCCTCGACGCCGCCGCCGCGCTGTTCGTCGAGAACGGCATCAGCGCGACCTCGACCCGGGCGATCGCCGAACGGGTCGGGATCCGGCAGGCCTCGCTGTACTACCACTTCGCCGGCAAGGACGACATGCTCGTCGAGCTGCTCACGACCTCGGTGCGCCCGAGCCTCGAGCTGGTCCGCGGCCTCGAGCAGCTCGTGCCGGAGTCGGCCTCGGCCGCCGGTGCCCTCGCCGCACTGGTCGTCGCCGACGTGGACACCCTCGCCCGCACGCCGCACAACATCGGCACGCTGTACCTGCTGCCCGAGGTGCAGGGCGAGCGCTACGACGGGTTCCGGGCCGAGCGCGTCGAACTGCAGGAGGCCTACGGGCGCCTCGGCTCACGCGCTGCCACCCCGGACGTCGCCGCCGGTGTCTCGCCGTCGCGCCTCGGTGCCGTGCTCATCCAGATCACCGAGACCGTCATCCAACTCCGCCGGTCCGGCCCCGTGCAGGACGCCGACCGCGACGCCCTCGTCGCGACCTGCCTGCGCGCCTGCGGCCTCGACACCGCCGCCGTGGCCGAGGCCCGGCGCGACGCCGAGTCCCTGCTGGCCGCCGTCGCGGTCTGACCCCTCCCTCTCCCGCCGCTCCTTCTCCCCAGCTCCTTCCCCCCAGCGAGGAACACCATGACCACGATCACCCCCGCCGCACACCGTCCGCTCGCCGACGCCCTGCTCCCCCGCACCGCGGTCGTCAGCACCGCCCTGGTCCTCGGCGGCGCGCTGCTGACCGCCGGTGCCGCGCAGGTGTCCGTCCCGATCTGGCCCGTCCCGATCACCGGGCAGACCCTCGCCGTGCTGCTCGTCGGCAGTGCCCTCGGAGCCCGTCGCGGTGCCCTGTCGATGCTCGTCTACGCACTGCTCGGCGTCGTCGGGCTGCCGGTCTTCGCGGACGGTTCGGCCGGGGTCGGCGTGCTCGTCGGCCCCTCGGGTGGGTACATCGTCGGCTTCGTCGCCGCCGCCGCCCTGGTCGGCTGGGTCGCCGAACGCTTCGGCGACCGCCCGCTGCGGAACGCGCTGCTGTCCTTCGCCCTCGGCACCGTCGTCACCTTCGTCGCCGGGATGGCCTGGCTCGCCGTGGCCCTCGGCCTCGACCTGCAGCAGACCCTGCAGTACGGGCTGTACCCGTTCGTCCTCGGTGGCGTCGTGAAGACCCTGATCGGTGCCGGCGTGATCTCCCTCGGCTGGACCGCGGCCCTCCGCTCGGCCACCAGCCGGTGAGCGCTCCGTCAGGACTCCGCCGCCGGCCGTAGGGGTTCCGTCAGGAGGCCTTCCGCGCTGGTCGAGCGCGCGAGAGCGTGAGGTCGTGACACTGACTGCGATCATGCCGACGCTCCGCGCGTCGCTCCCCGATCCGATGGACCCCTCCCTCTGGCCGGCCCACACCGTCGCGACCACCGACGACCTGCTGGTCTCGGCGATCTCGATGGTCCGGCTCGCCGACCTCACCGGCACCCCGACCGTGCACACCGCCGAGCAGTCCCCGCCCCGGTACCGTCCGCGCGGCTGGGCACCCCGCGACGTGAGCGTCGCCGTCGCGTCGGTCACCCGTGTGCGTCGACCGCGCACCGGGGTGGTGCTCCTGGAACTGGACGCGGTCCTGCCGACCTGCGCCGTGCTCGACCAGGTGCGCCTGATCGGACGCCGGAGCACGGCTCCCCTCTCCCCGATGTACGTCGTCACCCGCTGTGACGGTCAGGCCGACGGTCCGTTCCACCGCCTCCCGGCTCCGTTGCCCGCCGACGTCCGCGAAGGCGACCTGGTCTGCTTCCCGTGCCTGGCGACCGTCCGGCACCGTGACGTCGTCGAGCCGGTCCGGGCGGAACTCGCGCCGGTGCGCGCGGTGCGCGCGCCGACCGCTGAACTCGCGCCGGTGGATCGATGACCGTCGCGCTGCCGGTCCGCACCCGGCTGCTCGACGGCACCCACCTGTGGGGCCGGTACACGGTCCGTCCCGTCGGGCGGACGCTGTGGAGCTCGCGGACCCTCGTCGTGTTCCCGCCCGGCACGACCACCGGCGAACGCCTGCTGCTGCGTGCCTGGCACGTCTGGCCGGCCGTCGGGGCGGTCCTCGCCCTCGCTGCTCTGGTGCTCGCCGTCTCGGTCCCCGCCGTCGGCACGACCACCGCGCTGCTCCTCTACGGCGGCGGCTTCGCGGTCCTCGCCCGCGCCACCCGCGCGCTGCGACCACGGGTGCGGTCCGTCACCGTGACGACGTTCCTGGGCCACGGCCGCCGCGAGGTCCACGGCGACGAACGTCTGCTCACCGGCTCCCTGGACGCGCTGTCCATCCTGGAGCAGGCGCTCCGGGCCGACCGCATCCGCCCCGTCGACTTCGAGCTGATCTGGGCGGACGTGTGGAACGCCCTGGAATCCCCGGACCCGGACCACCGCGTGCAGCGGTCAACCTGAAGCCCGTTCCCGCGCCGCGCGTTTGTATGGGTTCGGGAAGGAGCACGCGATGAAGCACATCCACTACGACGCCACCACGATCCTGGTCGGTGACGACGTCGCCGACGCCGTGATCGAGTACGCCGCGGCCCTCGCAGGCGGGGACCGAGCGGACACCGTCGACGTGCCCGCCGTCGCCGACGACGGGACGATGACCACCACGAAGATCCTCATCGGGCCCTCGAGCGAGATCGTCATCGAGGACGCGGAAGAGGACGAACTCGAGATGGACAACGGGGAGTTCGTCGGGCGACTGCGCGCCGCCGCGAAGACCTTCGGGCACAGCGAGCCGATCCACGCGAACACGCGGACGGACCTGGCGGACGCGGCGGAGGCTGCCGAGGAGTCCTGACGCCTGGGCGTCGCGCTGCAGCGACGAAACGGAGAAGGTCTCCTGTACTGTGGTGATTCCGGAGAGCTTCTCCGTTTCCCGACGCCACAGCCTGGAGGCCCGCCATGCCCGAGCAGACCGCTCCCGCCGGGCGCGCCCCGCGTTCACCGCACTCCCCGCGTCCGCCGCGTCCCGCGCGCGCTGACGCGCTGCGGAACCGGGACCACATCCTGCGGGTCGCGGAGCGGGCGTTCACCGAGCAGGGCGTGTCCGGATCGCTCGACGCGATCGCCAAGCGGGCCGGCGTCGGCGCCGGCACCCTGTACCGGCACTTCCCCACGCGCGAGGCCCTGCTCGCCGGGCTCCTCGCCGCGCGCGACGAGGAGCTGGTGGCCCGCCGCGAAGCACTGCGTGACGGCTCCGTGGACGCCGCCGACGCCCTGCACGGCTGGCTCGACGCGGTCACCGAGTGGGCCGGCACGTTCGACGGGCTGCCCGAACCGCTCCGTGCCGCCGCGTCGTCCGACTCGTCGCCGCTGGCCATGACGTGCCAGGGGTTCATCACCACCACGGACGAGTTCCTCCGCGCCGCGCAGCGCTCCGGTCGTGCGCGCGCCGACGTCCGCGCGCGGGACCTGTTCCTCGCTGCGCTGGCCACCAGCTGGGTCCGGGGTGCCGCGATGGCCGACCACTCGTCCTCCGCCGCGCTCTCCGCCCTGTCGCGGCGCGGCTGGGAAGCCCCTGCTCTCCCCTGACCTCCACCACTGTTGAAAGGGCACCACATGAACCGCATCGGCATCATCGGCAGCGGAGCCATCGGCACCGCGATCGCACGCCTGGCCGTCGCCGCCGACCTCGACGTCCTCATCGCGAACTCGCGCGGCCCCGAGTCGCTGCAGGACCTCGTCGCCGAGCTCGGCCCGCGGGCCCAGGCCGGCACCGTGCGACAGGCCGTCGAGTTCGGCGACGTGCCCGTCCTCGCCATTCCGCTCACTGCCTACCCGGCACTCGCCCCCGACCTGGACGCCTTCGCCGGGCGGACCGTGCTGTCGACGGGTAACTACTACCCGGGTCGCGACGGCCGGATCGAGCAGCTCGACAGCCTCGCGACGACCACGGCGGAGTACGAGCAGACGCTCCTGCCCGGCACCCGGATCGTCAAGGCGTTCAACAACATCGTCGTGCACCACATCCCGAACCTCGCCGGCTCCACGCCCCGCACGGCGCTGCCGATCGCGGGCGACGACGAGCAGGCGAAGGCCGTGGTCGCCGAGATCGTGCAGCTGCTCGGGTTCGACACCGTGGACGCCGGGACCCTGGCCGAGTCATGGCGCTTGGAGCCGGAGTCCGGGGCCTACACGGGCATCTACGCGGCGAGTGCCGAGGGGTTTGCGGCGGACTACCTGGCCGATCAGGGAGCACCATTGCCCGCCGAGCGGCTGCGGGACATACTGGCGGTGTCGCACCGGGCGGATGTGGCGAACCGGCAGTTCTGACGATGCGGGCCCACCTTCGGATCCCTCCGGAATAGCCAGGCCGAACACTGGCCCCTCTTCTGGGGACGCCCGATCGTTCCCCGTGCCGGCGGCTGTCTTCTAGCGTGAGGTGGAAGACCGCGACGCTCCCGTTCCCCGCGAGCATCCGTCGCGGCGGGGTGGAAGAAGGCATCGGTGGGACTGTTCAACTGGCTGTTCGGGCGTCGGGCACGTTCGGCCAAGCACCCGGTAGCGCCAGCGTCTGCACAGACGACCGTGAGCGCCGGCGCGCCCGCTTTCGCAGTCGTCGACGTGGAGACGACCGGGCTCTCACCGCAGCGGGACCGCGTCCTCGAGGTTGCGATCGTGCGGCTCGACGCAGCAGGCGCAGTCGTCGACGAATGGGTGACCCGAGTCGATCCTGAAGGACCCGTCGGGGCAACCCACATCCACGGCATCAGGCAGGCCGACATCGTCGGTCAACCGCGTTTCGCCGAGGTCGCCGGCACGGTCGTCGCACGTCTCTCGGGGCTCGCCGTCGTCGCGCACAACGCCAAGTTCGACCTGGCGTTCCTCCGGAACGAGTTGAAGAGCGCCGGCTGGGACGTGCCGTGGATCGCTGCGTACTGCACGCTCGATGCCAGCTACGCGTACCTGCCGGACATGGACCGGCGCCGACTCGCCGACTGCTGCTGGGCGGTCGGCGTCCGGCTCGACGACGCGCACTCTGCGCTCGGCGATGCGAGAGCCGCCGCGGGGCTGCTCGGTGCCTACGTCGGGCTGAACGGTGGTGCGGATCCTGTGCTGATCGAGGCGCAGGACGTCGCGAGGAGCACGCGGTGGCCGTCTGGTCCGTCTCGGTCGCCGTCACGGTCTGCTTCGCCGCCCGCCAAGGGGCCGCGCGTCGACGGGGCGTCCGTCGGCAGACGTCCTGCACGGACCGCCCCGCCACGTCCCACCGCTCCCCCGTTGCTCGAACAGCTCACCGCGATGTCCCTCCTCGAAGTACTCGAGGAAGGAGCACCCGTCGGGTCGACGGCGTACCTCGAGATGCTCTTCGACGCCCTCGAGGACGGCGACATCTCCGATGCTGAGTCAGTGGCCCTGCAGGAGCTGTGCGCTGAGTACGAGCTGTCCTCGGCAGACATCAGTGCGGCGCACGAATCGTTCCTCCTGGCGCTGGCGCACCGGGCGGTCGACGACGGACGGGTCTCGCACGACGAGCGCCGTGAACTGCGGAGCATCGCGTCGCTCCTGGGCGTCGCGGAGACGAAGGTGAAGCGAGTCCTCGACCGCGCTGATGCCGCTCGTCATGCCCGGTTGAGCGCAGGCTTGGGCGCGCTACCGACCCCGTGGCCACACGGGGAACCGCTCCGCGTCGGGGACAAGGTCGTCTTCACCGGATGCGACGAACGCCAACGTGCGCGACTCGAGCAGCGATCCGAGGAGCTCGGCGTTCGTGTCGTCGGTGCAGTGTCCCGGCTGACCGCCATGCTGGTCACGGACGGGTCCTTCTCCGGCGGGAAGTTCGCCAAGGCGACCGAACTCGACACGCGTCGCGTGCACCCGGACACGTTCGAGGTGTTGTTGCGGCACCTCCAGCCCGCAGTGTCCAGCTCGGCGACGGCCACCGCGAAGGCCTCACCCAGCCTGGTCTCGACATCCGACCCGCTGAAGGCAGCGTCTCCGTCGGCTGTCCGAGCGTGGGCCGTCTCGGCCGGGCTCGAAGTGGGCGTCCGGGGTCGACTCCCGAAGCACGTGTTCGACGCGTACGCTGCAGCTCACTGAAGGGGCTTACTGACCCAGGGCAACTCGAACACCTGAGCGTTCCACACGGAGGTTTCGGCCGGACGGAGGGAGCGCAACGCTTCTCCCACACGCCAGAACTGACGCGATCGCGTCGTTGATCCTCGGGAAACGAGAAGAGCCCCCGGCCGAAACCGGGGGCTCTTCGTCGTGTTACTGGCGGTACCGGTGGGATTTGAACCCACGGTGGAGTTGCCCCCACACATGTTTTCGAGACATGATCCTTCGGCCGCTCGGACACGGTACCGGGAAAGAGTTTACACGATCCGGGAGGCCCGTGATGACACCCCGGGTCCGCTCCCCCTCCACAGGCGGTCACCTGCAGGGCTTTCCCCACACCCACAGGTCCTCCTCGTCTCCGGCAAGACCGGCGGGCGTACCGTCCACGGCATGAGATCCCGCACGCTCATCGCACTCCTCACCTCCGTCGTCGGCAGCCTCGGCGTCGTCGGTGCCGCAGCCGTCGGTGCCCGCGCCGGCGTGAAGGGCCAACGGGCAGCGGCGCAACGGGTCGTCGACATGCTCCCGATCCACGCCGACTGGTGGCGCGAACGACAGCAGCACGAGGGGCAGCTGCTCTACGTGGCGATCGGTGACTCGGCAGCGCAGGGGGTCGGTGCTACCGCGCCCGGCCGCGGCTACGTGGGGCTGCTCGCGCGGCGCATCCGGCACCGTTCCCACATGTCGGTCCGGGTGGTGAACCTCAGCGTCTCCGGCTCGACCACGTGGGGCGCGAAGCGTGATCAGCTGCCGAAGCTCCGGCACTACGCGCCCGACATCTGCACGGTGTCGATCGGGGCGAACGACATCGCCGACTTCGACCCGGACAAGTTCGAGCGGAACATCCGGGCGATCTACGGTGCGGTCCCCTCGCACGCCGTGGTGGCCGAGCTGCCGTGCATGTTCGTGCCGGACCGGGAGCGCAAGGTGGCGGTGGCGAACGAGATCGTGCACCGGGTGGCCGACGAGTTCGGGCTGACCGTGGCTCCGCTGCACACCATCACGAAGCGCGTCGGGGTCCGCCGCACCTTCTTCAACAGCTACGGCGACCTGTTCCACCCGAACGACCGCGGCTACGAGGTCTGGGCGAGCGCGTTCGAACCGGCGGTCGACGCGCGGGTCGACACGGTGGCGGCGATCCGCCACTACCTGTCGGTGCGTGAGGCCGAGAACCTCGGTCGCGAAGCCGGGGCGGTGGCGAACGCCCGCGCCGAGCAGGACACCGACGGCGCCGAGGCACTCGACCACGCCTCCCGCCAGGGTCCGGGGCCGGTCGAGCGCCTGCGCCACCGGATGACCGGGTCGATCGCGCTGCCCGACGACCGACACGAGTCGGACGAACCAAGCGGACCCGACGAGCCGGACGACCGCGCCGGTGATGTCGGCCGTACGGCCTAGCCTCGACGACATGGCGCGCCCGCAGTCCCTCTACCGTTGCACCGAGTGCGGCTGGACCAGCATCAAGTGGGTCGGCCGGTGCGGTGAGTGCCAGACCTGGGGCACCGTCGAAGACAGCTCCGCGGCGTCGGCGAGCACCCGGGGCACCTCGGCGGTCGCCGTCACCGGCGCACGGGCCGCGCGACCGATCACCGAAGCCCGCGGCACCTCCGTGCAGCGCTGGCAGACCGGCATCGGCGAGTTCGACCGCGTGCTCGGCGGCGGCGTGGTGCCGGGTGCGGCGGTCCTGCTCAGCGGCGAGCCGGGTGTCGGCAAGTCGACCCTGCTGCTCGAGGTCGCGTCGCGAGCCGCAGCCTCGGGCAAGCGCGTCCTCTACGTCAGCGCCGAAGAGTCCGTCGACCAGGTCCGACTCCGTGCCGAACGCACCGGGGCGATGCACGACGACCTGTACCTGGCGAGCGAAGTGGACCTCGGCGTCATCATCGGCCAGATCGACCAGGTGCAGCCCGACCTGCTCATCGCCGACTCCGTGCAGACCATCTCATCGAGCTCGATCGACGGCATCGCCGGCGGTACATCCCAGGTGCGCGAGGTCGCCTCGACCCTGATCCGCATCGCGAAGGACCGCGCCCTGCCCGTCCTCATCGTCGGCCACGTCACGAAGGACGGCACCATCGCCGGCCCGCGGCTCCTGGAGCACCTGGTCGACGTCGTCTGCCACTTCGAGGGCGACCGGCAGACCGCGCTGCGCTTCGTCCGGGCACTCAAGAACCGCTTCGGCCCCACCGACGAGGTCGGGTGCTTCGACATGGGCGGCGACGGCATCCACGAGGTCCCGGACCCGAGCGGCCTCTTCATGTCGAAGAACGCCACCCCGGTGTCCGGCACCTGCGTCACCGTCGCACTCGAGGGGCGCCGCGCGCTGCCGGTCGAGGTGCAGGCCCTCATCGTCCCGAGCTCGGCACCGCAGCCCCGCCGGGTCGTGAACGGTGTCGATGCCTCGCGCGTCGCGATGCTGCTCGCGGTCCTCGAACGCCGTGCCGGCCTCAAGCTGTCGGACGCCGACGTCTACGTGTCCACGGTGGGCGGCATGAAGCTCACGGAGCCCGGCGCCGACCTGGCGATCGCACTGGCCCTCGCGAGCGCCGCACGAGACCGTCCGTACCCGC
The DNA here is from genome assembly GCF_018598555.1 of Curtobacterium aurantiacum. Lineage (GTDB taxonomy): Bacteria > Actinomycetota > Actinomycetes > Actinomycetales > Microbacteriaceae > Curtobacterium > Curtobacterium aurantiacum. Next base: position 8,485 of record NZ_JAHEWN010000026.1, on the reverse strand, counting down.
ACACCCTCGCGGCCGTCGGCGAGATCAGCCTCGCCGGCGAGATCCGTCCGGCCACGGGCACGAAGCAGCGCGTGAACGAGGCCACCCGCCTCGGGTTCACGACCGTGCTCGGCTCGGACTCCGGGCACCTGCGCGAAGCCCTGCGTGTGGCGTTCTCGATGACGCAGTCCCCGCGCGAACGCGAGCTCGACCGCGCGTTCTGAGGCGCTACGCGCGCAAAGCGGCCAGCAGGTCCGCCGGCGCGGCCTGCATCGTGTGCGGGCCGGCGATGTCGAAGAACACGCCTTCGAGCATGTCGAGGTGGGCGGCCAGGAACTCCTCGAGCCGCGGCCCGTCGTAGACCATGACCTGCCGGATCTTCTCGTCCGGCACCATCGCCGTGTAGGCGTCCGCCGACGAGAACAGCAGCAGGATGCGCTTGTCCGACCCCTCACGGCCGAACACCCGCACCTGCATGTCCTTCTTGCCGGTGACGAGTCGGGGGACGATCACGATGTCGTGGCGGAGCGCGAACGCCACCGCAGCGACGTCCTGCTTCGCGAGGGCTTCCTCGAGCTGTTCGCTCCGGAAGCGCTGTTCCTTGTCTGCCATCAGCTCAATTCCACCAGATTTTCGTCGTTCCGTGACGCACGGGTAGCCAGTCGGCCCAGAGCACGCTAGCCTGATGGAACCGCTTCGGCGGCGCTCAACGTCCGGGCGAGGTGGTTTGCCCCTCAACCCGGGCCCCAGGGTCACTGGCCGACAGGCCTGACCCCGAACCCGTCCCGCCGGCACCTGCCCGCGTGGCGCATTACCCCCGTCGACGTACGTCGGGGTCTCCGTCGGTGCATCTGCACCTTGGCGGAAGCAAGAAAGCTAAGGAAACGCCATCATGGCATCTACCGGTACCGTCAAGTGGTTCAACAACGAAAAGGGCTTCGGCTTCATCGCCCCGGACGACGGCAGCGCTGACGTCTTCGCGCACTTCTCTGCGATTGCTGGCAACGGCTACAAGTCGCTCGAGGAGAACCAGAAGGTGGAGTTCGACATCACCGAGGGCCGCAAGGGCCCGCAGGCGGAGAACATCACCGTCCTCGGCTGATCACATCAGCTTGAACAGGCCCCGTCGTCTTCGGACGACGGGGCCTGTTGCTGTTTCCGGCGCCTCTGCTCGGCACAGCCGGAGGACCGGATCGGCACCGCGAACCCGCCGCCTACTGCAGGATGAACTGCACCGAGCTCTTCGACTCGAGGTTCCCGACGGCGACCTGCAGGTGGTAGCTCGCGCCTCCCGCGGTGACCGCCGGCCGTGACGAGTCGCACGTCGACGTGGACGAGCGCGTGCGGTCCCAGGCGATCGCCGGGGTCGTGAGTGTCTGACCGGACTTGATCGTGACGTCCTGGTTCGTGCCGCCGGTCTGGCAGTCCTTCGACGACCAGTACTGTTCCTCGCCCGAGCTGATCGTCAGTACCTGCTGCGCCGATCCGAGGTCCAGGTGGCAGGAGTTCGTGCCGGAGTTCTTGATCGACATCGCGATCTTCGGGTCCTCGGTGGGGCCGTAGGCCGGCTTGTCGAGCACCGGGGTCAGGACGACCTGGTCCTTCGTGCACGTCGAGCCGTCGGCAGCAGCGGGTTTCGTCGCAGAAGCCGAGGAAGAAGCCGCCGGCTTCGGCGCAGCAGACCGCGAGGACCTGGAACCGGCCGAAGAACCATCAGACGATGCACCGGCACCGGACCCGGCACCAGCAGAGGCCGACGCACTCGGCGTCGCCGACGTGGCCCCGCTCCCCCGCCCGACGACGATGAGCACCACGACCAGGACGACGACCAGCAGCGCCCCGAGCACGAGCGCCCGGCGGCGCCAGTAGACGACCGGCTTCTCGGGCCCGACGGGGTGACGCAACGACGACATGCGCACAGGGTAGACAACGGCGCGGTCCACACACGGCAACCCCGCCGGGCGGCACGAGAAAGCGTCAGAGGTTCTTCAGCATGCGGGTGTTGCCGAGGGTGTTCGGCTTGACCCGGGCGAGGTCGAGGAACTCCGCGACCCCTTCGTCCGACGAGCGGACCAGTTCGGCGTAGACGTCGGGCGAAACGACGCTCTCGCCGATCTCCAGGTACCCGTGCTTCGCGAAGAAGTCGACCTCGAAGGTCAGGCAGAAGATCCGGGCGACGCCGAGTTCGCGGGCGTCGTGCTCCAGTGCCTCGAGCATCCGGTGTCCGACACGCTTGTGGATCCACTGCTCGTCGAGGGCGAGCGTGCGGACCTCGGCGATGTCGTCCCAGAACACAGCGAGCGCACCGCACCCGATGGGGGTGCCGTCGGGCCCTTCGGCGATCCGGAACTGCTGGATCGAGCCGTACAGGGCGACGTTCTCCTTGCCGAGCAGGATGCGCCGGTCGACGTAGGGGGCGATGAGTCGCTGGATGTGCGGGACGTCCGAGGCGAGCGCCGGACGCACGAGGATCCCGTGGTCGTCGCGCTCGTGGAACGCGTGCTTCCCGTGCTCTGTCATCCTCCCCACACTACTGCGCAGCGGCGGACGGACCCGCACCCGCCGGAGTCGCAGGGGGACAGCGCTGCTGAGTGCCGCCCAGGTCGATCGGCCTACCGTCCGGTGCATGCCTCAGATCATCGAAACCGTCGACGTCAACGTCCCCGTCCGCCAGGCCTACGACCAGTGGACCCGTTTCGAGGAGTTCCCGCACTTCCTCGACGAGGTCGAGAAGATCGTCCAGGTCGACGACAAGACCACCGACTGGACCGTGAAGGTCGCCGGTCAGGTGCGCGAGTTCCGTGCCCTCATCACCGAGCAGCACCCCGACGAGCGGGTCGCCTGGACCGTCAAGGACGGCGAGACCGACCACGCCGGCGTCGTCACCTTCCACAAGCTCTCCGACGCCGAGACGCGTGTGACCGTGCAGATCGACTGGGAGCCCTCCGGCATCCTCGAGAAGCTCGGCTCCGCCGTCGGCGTCGGCGGCCACGCCGTCAAGAAGGACCTGCAGAACTACAAGGAGCGCGTCGAGAACGCACCGACCCAGCCGGGTTGGCGCGGCGACGTGCAGGCGTAGTCCGCACCACACGACGGACGGGAGGCGCGGTGCCAGCTGGCACCGCGCCTCCGGTCGGTACACGGCCGAGTCACGGGCGAGGCTCCGCCACCGTGCGGACGCACCGTGATCTCGGCTACGAAGTTCCGGTCCTCGTGCTCGAGGTTGTCGTCGGGGGGGGGGCGTCCGTGACCGTCACGGCAATGCCGGTGTCGAGAAGGATGTTGGCGCGGGTTCCTTGGCCTTCGTCGCCTGGGGTGGCGTGGAGCGTTTGGCGCCCCTTCACCGGGCATTTTTGCGGGACAGGTATACGGGAATACCCCTGGTCAGGCTGCAGTAGGCAACGGAAGGCGTCGAAGGTGACAACTGTCGTGTAGCGGTGAGCCACCGGCTTACGGAACACTCGTACGACGGCGCCCCGGACTCGGACTGCGACTGCGACTGCGACTGCGACTGCGACTGCGACTGCGACTGCGACTGCGACTTCTCCATCCATGAGAATCCCGCATCGCGTCGCGTCGCGGTGACGATGTTTGCTGTGCTGCTCGTCTGCGGGACCATCACGGTCCCATGGGGACTATTCACCGTCTCGCCCCTCCCGTTCGGGATCCTGTCGCTCGTGACTCTGGACACCGTGGGCTATGTGATGGTGCGAGCAAGCAAGCGCTCGGAGGACTAAGTTGATCGGTGATCGATCAGCCGCAGGACCAACGCCGTCTCCCGATGAGTCGCTGGTTGCCAGCGGTGCCCCGACAGGGTCGGCGCACCTTTCGGCGATCAGGGCGCGATGTGCGCGTGCTCGCCAGCTGTGGCGAGGATGGTGAGTACCTCGACGGGCTGGCCATCGGCTGCTCCGATGGCGTGCGGGATCATGGTCGAGAACTCCGCTGCACTCCCGGCCTCGACGCGGATGAGGCGGTCACCCAATCGCAACTCAGCCGTACCGGAGAGGACAGTGAACCAGTCCCGTCCGGGGTGCACACCCGCTTCGGCTTCGGGTGGTGCCGGTGTCGTGATGCGCATCTTCGCGACCGTGAGGCCGTCCGGGGTGCGGTTGCTCGCGAGCGTCCACATCGTCAGTCCGCGCCGCTCGTCCTGATGCGGCCGGATGACGACATCGGCGTCGTCAACCGGTTCGATGAGCTGATCGAGGCCGGTGTCCAGAGCGCGGGCGATCGGGACCAGCTGGTCCAGCGCGATCCGGCGAGAGCCCGTCTCGATCCGACTCAGGTTGGACGCACTGAGGAAGCTGCGTTCGGCGAGCGTGTCGAGCGTCCATCCGCGCGCTCGTCGCAGCGCGCGGATCCGCAGTCGAACGAGGCGATCCACATCGGGTTCTTGCTCCATGAGCAAGAGTGTATGCCGCAGGAGCATAGAGCTCTTACGGTAGAAGCATGCCTCAGCACTCGCACGATCACGCGGATCCGACGCTCCTGCCTCGCCTGTTGGAACTCGATGCTGTCGTGCACGCGCACGTTTTAGGGCAGTCGATTGCCCTGGCAAGGGCACTCGCTCCTGGCGCCCGCCTCATCGTGGACGTCGGCAGTGGCACCGGAACCGGGACACTTGCACTCGCCGAGGCGTTCCCGGACGCACAGGTGACGGCCGTCGACGTCGACGAGGACATGCTCCAAGCGGTGCGCCGTGGCGCGGACGAACGGCAGATTACCGATCGGGTCGAGACCGTTCGCGCTGACGTCACGAGTGGGGCAGTCGACGTACGCGGTGTGGATCTCGTCTGGTCCTCGAACGCGCTGCACGAGGTACCCGATTGGGCCGCCGCGCTCAACACGGCGTTCCACGTGCTCCGGCCGGGAGGCGCGCTCTTCGTCAGCGAGATGGACGCGCCTCCCACGGTCCTCCCGGCGGCGTACACATCGCTCGAATCGGTGCTGCGCGCTGCCGCCGGCGCCGGCGGGCCTGCACCGGAGTGGTCCGCCGCCATCACCGCTGCTGGCTTCGAGGCTGTCACCGCGCAGACCGTCGAGAGCGACCAGACACTCCCCGCGGACGGGCCGGGAGGCGCGTACGCAGCACTCGAACTCCGCCGCCTCGCACAACACGCACTGCCCCGCCTGTCCAGCGAGGACGTCGCCGCGCTGCGCGGTCTCACCGCCGACCTGAACGGCACACACGAGCTCCTCGACGAGGTTCGAGTCCGTGGGACGCGCACGATCTGGACTGCGCGCCGCCCCTGACCGACCCCCGCACGACGCCGGTGATGACTGGTCACCGGTGATCGTCGCGCCCTGAACAAGGAGGAAACACCCGTGACGACCGATGTCTCATCGAGGCGGTGGTGGCTGCTCGCCGCTCTCGCGCTCGCACAACTGATGATCGCACTGGACACCACCGTGGTCACCATCGCGCTCCCGTCCGCGCAGGCCGACCTCGGCTTTGCGGACAGTGCACGGCAGTGGGTCGTTACCGGGTACGCGCTCGCGTTCGGCAGCCTGCTCCTGCTCAGCGGACGCCTCGCCGACCGGTGGGGCCGGAAACGGGCACTGCTGATCGGCCTCGCCGGCTTCGGCATCGCCTCCGCTATCGGCGGCGCAGCACCGACCGTCGAGCTGCTCGTCGCAGCCCGGATCGGTCAGGGCGTGTTCGCAGCGCTGCTGGCCCCGGCCGCGCTGGCGCTGGTGTCGACGACGTTCACAGACCCCGCCGAACGCGGCAGAGCCTTCGGTGTATTCGGTTCGGTGTCGATGGTCGGGACCACCGTGGGCCTGCTGCTCGGCGGGGCCCTCACCGAGGTGCTGTCCTGGCGATGGACGATGTTCATCAACACCGCCATCGCGATCCCAGCGCTTATCGGGGCCGCGCTCCTCGTGCGGAACACATCGCGGACCACCACGCAGCGACTCGACCTCGGCGGAGCGGCGACGATCACGCTCGGCCTGTTCGCGCTCGTCCTCGGGACGTCGAACGCGGAGACCGCGGGCTGGGCGCATCCGCTCACCCTGGCGCTACTCGTCGTCGCAGCGGCACTGCTCGCGGTGTTCGTCGTTGTGGAGACCCGTGTCAGCACACCGCTGCTGCCGATGCGGGTGATCGTCGACCGCGGGCGTGGGAGTGCGCTGGTCGCGCTCGTGCTGTCCTCAGCGGGGCTGTTCACGACGTTCCTCTTCCTGCCCTACTACCTCCAGAGCACGCTGGGGTACGCCCAGGTCAGCACCGGTCTGGCGTTCCTTCCCGTCCCGGCGGCGCTCGTCGTTGCTGCCGTATTCATCGGACCTGCGCTCACCCGACGAATCGGAGCCCGCTTCGTCGTCCCGATCGGCTTGACGGTGGCCGGCGTCGGTGCGCTGCTCTTGATCCGCATCGGGCTGCACAGCGCCTACGCGGTCCACCTGCTGCCGAGCTTGATCCTCATCGGCGCAGGCATCGGGCTCGTCATCGCTACCGCGACCGGTGCCGCCACCGCCCGCCTCGCCGATGTCGACGCGGGAGCGGCCGCTGCGACCGTCAACGCGGCGCAGCAGGTGGGCGGCTCCGTCGGCGTCGCCGTCCTGAACACCATCGCCGCAACCGCAGCAGCCACTCACCTCACCGCCCACCCCGCAGCCCAGGCCGCGAGCGTCGTCCACAGCTACACGACCGCGTTCGGCTGGGTCGGCGCGATCTTCCTCGCCGGAGCCGTCGCGACAGCACTCATCTCCCCGAAGGACCCCACCAAATGACCACTCCCACTACGACGTCCCTCGCACCTGCGTCCCGCCGCGCCACAGGCACGACCCGACTCGGCGCAGCCCTGCTCATTCTCGGGACCGTGCAGTTCCTCGTCATGCACCTCGTCGTGCAGAGCGCGTGGGAGCAGCCCCGCTACAGCTGGTGGACCAACTACATCAGCGACCTCGGTGCAGTGCACTGCGCACCCGTCCTCGGCAACGACGTCTGCTCACCCCTCCACACCGGCATGAACGCCGCGTTCATCACGCAAGGCATCCTCCTGGCACTCGGGACCATTCTCGTGTCCACCGCTTCGGCGCAGACCGGTCGGAAGCTGGCCTGGCCGGTCATGGTCGTCCTCTCCGGGTTGTCCTGGATCATCGTCGGCCTGATCCCCGAAGACGTCAGCATCGCCGGACACTCGATCGGAGCACTCCCGATCTTCATCGTCGGGAACATCGCTCTCATCGTTGCCGGGCGCTCCGGATCGACCCGGAACCGACCGGTCGTCCGCCGCTCGGCGCTCGTACTCGGAATCACGGGCCTCCTCGGCTTCGCGCTGACGGCGATCGCCATCGCCGACCCCACCGGCCCCGTTGGAATCGGGATCGCCGAACGCATCACAGTGTTCCCGCTACAGGTGTGGGCAATCGTCGCCGGAATCAGCATCTTCCGTCGGCCCTGACCGCTCCGGCCCGATGGGGGCAATGATGACGGTTGCCGGCGGCGTCCGGCAGCCGACCGTCTAACGGGCGCCCGGTCTGCGGGCTTCCCAGAAACCCGGTCCGGTTCAAAACCCCGTTTCGAACCGGTCGCCGTTTCTGGCCGGCAGATCTGACCGTCGGACGAGTCCACCCGGAATCCATCGTTTTTGAGCGACAGACCTACGAGCCGGATGCCGCGCCTGGGACTTAGCGGCCCACGCTGACCCCTCGCCGTCGGACGCACGCGCTCAGGTTCTGGTGCGACTGGCGTGTGTGCGTGCCTTCATCCTGTTGCCGCAGGTCGCCATGGAGCACCACTTCGCGGTGCCGGGGCGGCTGTGGTCGACGAGGAACAGGTTGCACTCGTCGTTCGCACAGGCGCGGACGCGACCCGGGAACTGCTCGGCGACGCGCGACCACGCTAGGACGGCCGTGGTCGCGAGGCGGTCATCGTCGGCCGCGACGAGGTCCCAGACCACGCCCTTGGACGTGACGCGAGGCGTACGCACTGCTCCATCGACCACGCGTGCGAGCTCGTCGACCGCCTCGGGCCCGGCCCCGCGGATGACGGCCTGGAGGGCCGCACGAGCCCGGCGGAGCTGAGCGACCTCGTCGGCCGAGCCGACGCCTCCCCAGCTCAGGGCCAGCTCTCGACCGTGGTCGCCCTCGAGGTCGTCCGTCGGCTGACCGCCTACCACCGGGGCGCTGTTGAGCACGGCCAGCAGCAGCTCTTCGCCTGTCAGCATCGGTCCTCGTCTCCTCGCACCTGTCCGGCACGACCTGACCCATGCTACCGTCAGCTAACCGGTAAAACAATCTAAGGGGTTAGTCATGGTCGCCGTCCACCACCGCACCGTCTCCGTCGACGGGCTCGACGTGTTCTACCGGGAGGCCGGGCCCGCCGACGCCCCCGTGCTACTCCTGCTGCACGGGTACCCGTCGAGCTCCCACATGTTCCGGCACCTCATCCCGGCCCTGGCCGACCGGTACCGCGTCGTGGCACCCGATCACATCGGCTTCGGCCGCTCGTCCGCACCGTCGACCGACGAGTTCGACTACACCTTCGAGGCCCTCG
>NZ_JAHEWN010000025.1 GCF_018598555.1 Curtobacterium aurantiacum | reverse complement strand
CGGACGCCGCCGGTAGGATCGACGGGTGGCAGAGCAGCAGGTGGACCCCATCGACGTCGTCCTGATCGGCGGAGGCATCATGAGTGCCACGCTCGGGGCCATCATCCACAAGCTCGAGCCGAGCTGGAAGATCCGCGTGTACGAGCGGCTCGGCACCGTCGCGCAGGAGTCCTCGAACCCCTGGAACAACGCCGGCACCGGGCACTCCGCACTCTGCGAGCTGAACTACACGCCGGAGCTCCCGGACGGTCGCGTCGACATCGCGAAGGCCGTCACGGTCAACGAGCAGTTCCAGGTCTCCCGGCAGTTCTGGGCGCACCTGGTCGAGACCGGCGTGCTGCCGGAGCCGTCGAACTTCATCAACCCCACGCCGCACATCTCCTTCGTGTGGGGCGAGGCGAACGTCGCGTACATGCGCGCCCGGTACGAGGCCATGCGCGACCACCCGCTCTTCGCCGGCATCGAGTTCTCCGACGACCCGGCACAGATCCGGAAGTGGGCGCCCGCGCTCATCCCCGGCCGCAAGAAGGACCAGCCGATCGCCGCCACGTACTCGGCGGCGGGCTCCGACGTCGACTTCGGCTCGCTCACCCGGCAGCTGTTCGACCAGCTCGAGATCGACGGCGTCGAGTTCGAACCCTCGCACCAGGTCACCAACCTGACCCGCTCGAAGGTGTCCGAGGGCTGGGTGCTCAACGTCCGCAACGAGATCGGCCGGTCCACCCAGCGCATCGCCGCGAAGTTCGTCTTCGTCGGCGCCGGCGGCGGGGCACTGCACCTGCTGCAGAAGTCCGGCATCCCCGAGATCCGTGGGTACGGCGGCTTCCCGGTGTCGGGCGAGTTCCTGCGCACCGACGACCCCGAGGTGGTGCAGAAGCACTCCGCCAAGGTCTACGGCAAGGCCAGCGTCGGTGCCCCGCCGATGTCCGTGCCACACCTCGACACCCGCATCGTCGACGGTGGGTCGTCGCTGATGTTTGGGCCGTACGCGGGGTTCAGCCCGAAGTTCCTGAAGCAGGGCTCGGTCCTCGACCTGTTCCGCTCGATCCGGCCACACAACCTCCGCCCGATGCTGAGCGTGGCGTTCTCGAACTTCGACCTGGTCCGGTACCTGGTCGGGCAGCTCCTCGCCTCGAAGCGCACCAAGTTCGAGGCGCTGCGTGACTTCATGCCGAGCGCCGAGCCCGAGCACTGGCACCGCATCACCGCGGGTCAGCGTGTCCAGGTGATCAAGCCCGACAAGGACAAGGGCGGCGTGCTGCAGTTCGGCACCGAGGTCATCACCGCCGCCGACGGCTCCATCGCGGGGCTGCTCGGGGCGTCGCCGGGTGCCTCGACGGCCGTGCCGATCATGCTCACGATGCTGCGCCGGTGCTTCCCCGACCGGTGGGACGGCTGGCAGGACGACGTCCGTGCGATGGTGCCGACGTACGGGCAGGACCTCGGCGACGATCCGGCCCTGGCGGACGCCACGCTCGAGCGCACGGCGAAGGTGCTCGGCCTGCACCACTGAGGCCAGCACCGGTCGGCCCCGGCTTGCGGTCTGTTCGAACGTGTGTTCGAATGACGGCATGCGGTGGAGTGGACAGGCGATCGACGCCGAGCAGAGCGACGCACTGCCCGGGATGGAATCGAACAGCGGGTTCGTCCGGAGCGTGACGACCCCGGAGTTCGCCGGGGTGACCTTCCACGAGGTCCTGGCGAAGAGCGCGCTGAACCGGGTGCCGAGCGCCGACGGGTCCGGCACGTACGGCTGGACGATCAACCCGTACCGGGGGTGCAGCCACGCCTGCGTCTACTGCTTCGCGCGCCCGACGCACACCTACCTCGAGTTCGACGGCGGCGCCGACTTCGACCAGCAGATCGTGGTGAAGACGAACGTCGCCGACGTGCTGCGCCGCGAACTCGGCAAGCCCTCGTGGGACCGCCACCCGGTGGCCCTCGGCACGAACACCGACCCCTACCAGCGGGCTGAGGGACGCTACCGGCTGATGCCGGGCGTGATCCAGGCGCTGGCGGAGTCGCGCACCCCGTTCAGCATCCTGACGAAGGGCACCCTGCTGCGCCGCGACCTGCCGCTCCTGGTCGAGGCGGCGAAGGTCGTTCCCGTCGACCTCGCGATGTCGATCGCCGTGTACGACGACTCGCTGCAGCAGTCGGTCGAGTCCGGCACCCCGACGACGGCGGCCCGGCTCGCGACCGTGCGGGCGATCCGCGACGCAGGGCTCGACTGCGCGGTGTTCCTGATGCCCGTGCTGCCGTACATCACCGACACCAGGGCGCAGCTCGACGACGCGATCGGACGCGCCACGGCGGCCGGGGCGACGAGCATCATGTACTCGGCGCTGCACCTGCGGCCGGGGGTGAAGCCGTGGTGGTTCGAGTGGCTCGGCCGCGAGCGACCCGACCTGGTGCAGCGGTACCGGGCGATGTACCTCGACAACACCTACGCGCCGAAGGACTACCGGCGGTGGTTGTCGGAGCGCATCCGGCCCATCCTTGCAGCGCACGGCGTCGGCCTCGGGCGCGTGGACCCTGCCACGGGGTCGATGGGCTTCTCGGAACCGCGTCCGCTGTCGCCGGGCGCGCCACAGGGGCTGCCGCAGGGCGCGCCGGGCGGGTTGCCCGAGGAGCAGTCCGTGCCGACGGTCTCGCCGCTGAAGCGCGCGGACCCCGGGTTCGACCGGCGGCTGCTCCGTCCGGCGGTGTCCCAAACGCTCTTCTGACCGATCGCGGTCAGGGGCCAGGGTGGTCCACCTTCGGGGGACAGGCAGACCCCGGCCCGGGCCGCTATCATCGTGCGAGTCGCCGCACGGCTCCGGATTCGGGGTACACGGCCGCTGCTCCAGTGGTTGGATCGTGGACGGCGCCCTCGCCACCGGAAGGATCCACCTCGTGCTCGGCATCCCCACGCACCTCGCACCGCGAGTGAACGCGTGGTCGACCGTGCGTGCCCTCCATGCCGGCGCCATCGGGTCACTGCTGGCCGCGGCGATCACGCTCGTGCTCTACGGCCTGTCCGAACCGGGCGTGCAGGTCCTCGGCACCGTGCTGGCCGTGGTCCCGATGCTCGCCATGATCGGCGTGCACGTGCAGTTCGGCACCCGGAGCTCGGCGATCGCGTTCCTGGTGATCGGCGGTGTCTGCGCCTGGTGGTTCGCCGTCGGGGTCCAGCAGGAGGTGCCGACCGGCTGGGTGACCTCGTACCTGATGTCCCTCGTCGTGATCCCGCTCATCCTGGTCGGCGGGGCCGGAGCGCTGCCGAGCCGCGTGGTGTTCTGGTCCTTCGTGGGGTTCCTGGTCGGTCGGCTCGCCACCTGGATCGCCATCGTGCAGGCCGACGAGTCGCCGCGGCCCCTCATCCTGGCCTGGGTCACCCTCGGCTTCGTGGTCGCGCTCGTGCTCTTCACCACCCGCAGCACCGGCCGGTCCGAACAGGTGCAGCCCGAACTGCTGCGTTCGGCACGCGAGGAACACGTGTCCGCCTACCGCGCAGGGGTCGAGGCCGAGGCGTCCGCCATCCTGCACGACACCGTGCTGAACCACCTCGGTGCGATCACGCTGGCTCCGGACGGCCCGATGGACCCGCTCCTGGCCGAGACGGTCGACGCCGACGTCGCGGTCCTCACCGGCAAGGGCTGGCTCGCTCCCGCTGCCCGTCCGCGCCCGGGGGCCGCTGCCGAGACGTTCGGCTCCATGGTCGACGAGCACCGCGCGCTCGGGCTCGACGTCACGGTCTCCGGCGACACCTCGGCGCTCGAGCGCCTCGACCAGCGTGCACTGTCGGCGGTCGTCCGAGCCGTCGGGCAGTGCCTGGCCAACGTGCGGAAGCACGCGGGCACCGATGCCGCCGAGGTGAGCGTGTTCGACGACAGCGCGTCCTGCACCGTCATGGTGGTCGACGACGGCCGCGGTTTCGACGAGGACGCCACCGGTGCCGACCGGATGGGCCTCCGCGGTTCGGTCCGCGACCGCATCGGCCGGGTCGGTGGCGACGTCCAGATCTGGTCGTCGCCCGGCTCCGGCACCAGCGTCATGATGACCGTGCCGTACGGGCCGGTCACCGGTGCCATCACCGTTCCGGCGGCGGTCGATGAACGGGGGACCGGGCGATGACCGCGCTCCGGCGGCGCCGCGGGTCCGGGCCGGCCTCCGGGCCCCGGCGCACCGCGCAGCAGTACGACCCGCTCGGCGCGATGGGATCGCGTCCGCTCGCCGTCGTGCTCGGCGCCGGGAGCATCGTCTGGGCCCTGCTCGTGTCGATCTTCGACCGCGACGTCGAGGGCAGCCCGACCCTCAGCGCACTGACGGTGCTGCTCGTGGCGGCCTCGGCGGTCGTGGTGCTCGCTGCCTCGAGTCCCTTCCGCGCGCCCTTCCCCCGCTCGGCGTACGTCGCCCACGTCGGGCTGCTCGGCCTGGCCTCGGTCGCGAGCGTCGCCGCGCAGTGGGGCCCGGACCGCAGCGCCCTGAACGACTTCATGTCCCTGATCACGGCGACCGGCATCGTGATGGTCGCGCCGTACCGGCCGTGGACCGACCTGGCGATCGGCGGGGTCGTCCTCGCCGCGGTGAACGCGGTCACGTGGGGCACCGGCGCCGCCGTGTTCCCGCACGAGGTCCCGGTGGCCGTCGCGGCGTTCCTGGCCGCGGCGCCGACCTTCGTGCTGACCGCCGCGTCCGCGGTGTTCGCGTGGACCTTCGCCGGGCTCGCCGAGCGCGTGCAGATTCGCGCCGGATCGTACTCCGTCGAGCGCGCCGAGCGCGACGGCATCGCCGCGAGCGTGCAGCAGGACCGCTCGACGATCCTGTCCCGCGACGTCGCCCCGTTCTTCGCCGAGCTCCGCACACGCGACACCATCACCGACGCTGACCGCGACCGCGCCCGTGCGATCGCCGACGGGATCCGGGCATCGATGGTCGCCGATGCGGACCGCACCTGGCTCGAGTACGCCGTCCGGGTCGAGGGCGGTGCGGCGCCGGTGGTCGACGACCCCGACGGCCTCATCGCGACGCTCGACACCGACCAGCGCGCCGTCGTCCGGACCTTCGTGCGTGCCGCGCTCCGCGCCTCGACCGTCGACCCGGCCGGGTTCCGTGCGACCGTGCGACGAGCCGACACGGTGGCCGGCCCGGCGGAACCGGCGCGGGCGGCACCGGCGCGGGCAGCGTCGGCGGCTCCGACCGCCCGCGTGCTCGTGGAACTCGACCTCGCCGTGGCCGACTCCGACATCGGCATCCACCGCACCTTCGACCCCTACTTCGCCGTCCTCCGTGTGACGTTCCCCGACCTCGACGTCGCGGTCCGTCCGTCCGCCCTCGCACTAAGGTTCTCCTATGACCAGCACTGACCCGAACCGGCTCTCGGAGGGGTCGCCGTCCCTCCCGAACCCGGGAGCACGACGCGTGCGGCTGGCCATCCTCGACGACCACGAGGTCCTGCTGGACAGCCTGTCGAGCTGGATCGCGGTGAACGCCTTCGACTTCGACCTGGCCCTGACCGCACACACGTGGCTCGAGATGGTCCACAGCGACAGCTTCCCGACCGACCTGGTGTTCCTCGACTTCCAGCTGAAGGAACCGGTGTCCATCGAGGCCCGCGTCCGCACCTGCCGTGCTGCCGGGGCGAAGGTCATCGTGCTCTCGAGCGTCGACAGCCGGGAGTCCCGCGACCGCGCCCTGGCAGCCGGTGCCGCGGCGTTCCTGTCGAAGTCGCTGCCGATGCGCGAGGTCATGGACGTCGCCCGCGAGATCATGGGCGTCGCACGCGAGACCCCGCAGCCGCGGGAGTGGCGACCGCTGCCGACGGGCGCGACGGCGCACCAGCGACCGAAGCTCAGCGCCGGTGAGGAAGAGGCGCTCCGGCTCTACGTCTCGGGCTACTCGACGAACGAGGTCGCCGCGCAGATGAACGTGCAGTACGAGACCGCCAAGACCTACCTGCGCCGCGTGCGCGAGAAGTACAGCAAGGTGGGCCGTCCCGCCTCGAAGAAGTCCGACCTCATCCGTCGGGCCGCCGAGGACGGGTTCCTCGCGTAGTGGCGAAGCTCTACTTCCGCTACGGCGCGATGAACAGCGGCAAGAGCACGGGCTTGCTGCAGGCCGCCTACAACTACGAGGAGCGCGGGCACCGGGTCCTGCTCGCCAAGCCCGCGGTGGACACGAAGGGCGACCGCGAGATCGTCTCCCGCCTGGGCGTCAGCCGGACCGTCGACATCGTGTTCTCGCCGGACGCCGACGTGCGCCAGGCCGTCACCGCCGCCGGTGCCGTCGATCCCGAGTCGGACCGCCTGGACGGCATGGTGCGGCCCGTCAGCTGCGTGCTCGTCGACGAGGCGCAGTTCCTCACCCCGCGCCAGGTCGACGACCTGCTGCGCATCGCGGTGCTCGACGAGATCCCGGTCATCACGTACGGCATCCGCACCGACTTCCGCACCGAGGCGTTCCCCGGCAGCGCACGCCTGCTCGAGGTCGCGCACTCCCTCGAAGAACTCAAGACCATCTGCCGCTGCGGCCGCAAGGCGGTCTTCAACGCCCGGACGGTCGACGGCCGGTTCGTCTTCGACGGCTCCCAGGTCGCCATCGACGGTGTCGACGTCGCCTACGAGTCGCTCTGCGCCAACTGCTACCTGACGGAGTCCGGCGGCCGCCTCGACGGCGCCTGAGCGCTCCGCGCCCGAGACGCCACCGAAAGGCGGCCTGGAGGCGCGGTGCGGGCCCCGCCACGGGCCTCCAGTCCGCTGCGCGGTGCGTCCAGGGCGCGCCGCACGCGTCCGCCGAGTGGTCGCCAACCGTCGCTGCCGCGACCTCCAGGCGACACCTGGTGACCCGTCGGCGGCCGCGCGACGGCATGTCCTGACCGATCGACGTCCCGGTCCCGGGTGGAATGGACGTGCGCCGGCGCGCGTTGGTGACCACATGACCGACGACACCCTGCACCTGTCCGTCCTCGACCTGGCCACCCGCGAGTACGGCCAGTCCAACACCGAGGCCCTGCAGGGGTCCATCGACATGGCCGTGCACGCCGAGCAGCTCGGGTACGAGCGGTTCTGGGTGGCCGAGCACCACGGGATGCCGGGCATCACCTCCTCGGCCCCGGCGGTGCTGCTGAGCGCCGTGGGTGCGGCCACCTCGACCATCCGCATCGGGTCCGGTGGCGTGATGCTGCCGAACCACGCGCCGCTCGTCGTCGCCGAGCAGTTCGGCACCCTCCGTGCGCTGTACGGCGACCGGGTCGACCTCGGGCTCGGGCGCGCTCCCGGCACCGACGGCGCGACGGCGATGGCCCTCCGCCGCACCGACCGACTCGACGTCGACGACTTCCCGGACCGCCTCGCCGACCTGATCGGCTTCTTCACCGGCATGGACGAGTCGAACCCACTGTCGGGCATCCGCGCGGTGCCGGGCTACGGCGACGTGCCGGAGTTCTGGCTGCTCGGGTCCTCCGGCTACAGCGCCCAGGTCGCCGGCGCACTCGGTGTCTCGTTCGCCTTCGCGCACCACTTCGCCTCGGACAACACCGAGGCAGCGCTCGCCCTGTACCGCGACTCGTTCCGTCCCTCGCGCTTCCGGCAGACGCCGAACGCCCTGATCGGCGTGCAGGTCGTCACCGACGAGGACCCCGCCGTCGTCGATGAGCAGAGCGCCCCGGGGATGATCTCCTTCATCCGGATGCGCTCCGGGCGGAAGCCGGAGCCGGTGTCGATGGACGAGGCCCGCGCGTACGAGTTCAACGACCTCGAGCGTCGGTTCATCGCCGCCCGTACCGAGCGTCAGGCCTACGGCAACGCCGAGCAGGTCGCGGAGAAGATCAACGCGCTCGTGGCGTCGACCGGGGCGAACGGCGTGATCGTCTCGCCCGGTGCCGCCCAGGCGCGGTACCGGCACCAGGCGCTCGACGTCGTGGCCGGGCTGCACGCCGCCGGCACGCTCGTGCCCGCGGGTGCTGCTGCTGGCGCCGGGGCGTCGTCCGTCGGCTAGTCCGGGTCGCTTCGTGAGCAGGAATGGTCGGGTGTCCGCTGGGCACCCGACCATTGCTGCTCACGAAGTTCCGCGGAGCCTCAGCTGAGCAAGCCCAGGCGCGTGGCTGCGGCGACCGCCCCGACGCGGGAACCGACGTCGAGCTTCCGGAACACGTTGTAGACGTGCCGCTTCACCGTGCCGATCGCGAGCTGCAGGTCGGCGGCGATCTCGGCGTTGGTTCGTGCAGCGGCGAGGAGTCGCAGGACCTCGAGCTCGCGGTCGCTCAGCGGTGACCCGGCGCGGGCCTCGGTGACCAGGTCGACGGGGAACGTGACGGGTGCCGCATCGGCGTGGGCTGCCCGGGCGATGCGGTCGACGAGTTCGCGGCTCGGGGTGTCCTTCGTGACGAAGTCGACCGCGCCGGCGTCCAGCAGCGTCCTACGGAGGACGGCGTCCCGGTGCATCGTGAGCACCACCACCCGGATGTCCGGGCGGGTGCGGCGGACCGTGGCGATCGTCGTCCGTGCCGGCGGGCCGTCCAGCTCGACGTCGAGCAACAGGACGTCGATCGCGGCGGCCTCGGGGGAGTCGAGCACCTCGGACGGTCGCTCGCCGTGGGCCACGACGCGGATCGTGGGGACCGCGGCCAGGATCGTGGCGAGTCCTTCGCGGAAGAGCCGGTGGTCGTCGACGATGGCGACGTGGGTGACGGTCACAGGGTGCCCCTCGGGATCGTCAGGCGGACGGTGGTGCCGGAACCGAGTGCACTCTCGACGTCGAGTCGTGCGCCGATCACTGCGGCACGCTCGCGCATCGTCTGCTGTCCGAGGCGACCGTCGGCGTCGCTCCGTACGTCGAAGCCCGGTCCGTCGTCGGAGACGGTCACGACCACGGCAGCGGGTGACCATGCAAAGCACACCGACGTCGTCGCACCCGGGGCGTGTTTGCTGCGGTTCGTGAGGGCCTCGAGCAGGATCGTCAGCGCTTCTTCGGCCTGCCAGTTCGGCAACCGACCGGACACACCCGTCGACTCGATGGCCAGGCGATCGTCGTCGGGGAACAGGTCCCGTACGTGTCGGCGCAGGGCCTCGTCGAGCAGCGCGTCCCCGACCCGTGCGTGCAGGCTCACCGCGAGGTCCTGCACGTCACCGAGGGCGCTCCGGAGCAGCCGAGCTGCGTCCTCCAGCTGGTCAGCTCGCTCGTCCGAGGGCGGGTCCGTCAGCAGGACGAGGTCGAGCCGCTGCAGTCCGGCGAGGATGCCGTGGGCGACCCGGTCGTGCAGGTCCCGGGCGACTCGCATCCGGGAGTCGAGGTGGGCCGTCGTGACGCGCTGGCGCAGTGCCTCGGTGTACGCGACCGCCCCGGCCGGGAACCGGCTCCAGATGCCCGCGTGCAGGGCCCGGGTGGCCCGCAGGACCTCGGCGGTGGACGCAGCACCGACCTCGTCGACGAAGACCGGCAGGTAGGCGTCGAAGAGCATCTCCGCCGCGAGCATGGCTCCGGCCGGGTGCTGTGTGTGCTCGGCGTGCAGGGAGCCGGTCGCCAGGTGCTCCGGATCGAGGTAGGCGTTGCTCACCACGCTGTCCTCGCCACCGGCGCCGTAGCGCTCGTGGGCCTCGGCGATCATCGACGTCACGTTGTCGACCAGGTTCTGCGTGAGGACCGGGTCGTCGGCGAGTTCGGGGAACTGCGCGGCGATCCGTTCGAGGACCGGGCGGAGGTGGTCGGCGCGTGACATCGCTGTCGAGGCTATCCGCGTCATTGCAGTCGGGGGAGCGGCAGTGACGTCGTGTGTCGGGAGGTGTAGTGCCGAGCGCCCGACCGCGGAAAGCAGAAGGCCCCGGTTCCGGAGAACCAGGGCCTTCTTCGTACTGTCTCAACACAGTGTCGGGGTGACAGGATTTGAACCTGCGACCTCCTCGTCCCGAACGAGGCGCGCTACCAAGCTGCGCCACACCCCGCGGTGTGATCACTCCGTACCGGAGCAACCCGACAAGTCTATCCGATGATCGGGGATGCTCACGACCATCCGGTGAACTCCCGGGCGCGTCGGTTCAGGTAGCCCGTGCTGTGAGGGTGACCACGACGGCCTCTGGTCGGCAGGCGAACCGGACGGGCGCGTAGATCGAAGTGCCGAGGCCCGCGGAGACCTCGAGCCACGACCAGTGGTTGCGGTGCTCCCACTTGTGCAACCCGCTGGCGTACCGGCGGGGGAGGTCGCTGTTCGTGACGAGCGCGCCGACCCCGGGGACCGCCACCTGACCGCCGTGGGTGTGGCCGGCGAAGATGATGTCTGCACCCTGCGTCACGAAGGCATCGAGCACGCGACGGTAGGGCGCGTGCGTGACACCGATCGCGACCGGAGCGGGGCCGTCCTCGTCCTCGGACCACGGCACGTCGCTGCGCATCTCGTCGACGTTGGTGGGGAGCAGGTCGAGGCGGTCCCAGTCGCGGTGCGCGTCCGAGGTGCCGAACAGCTCGAACCGGGAGCCGCGGAGTTCGATCGCGTGCGCCTGGTCGTTCAGGTCGAGCCAGCCGAGGGACTCGAAGAACGCCGTCTGCCGATCGATGTCGAGACCGACGGGCTCCGCAGCCTTGTGCATCCGGCTCGGCCCCGAGAAGTACTTGAGCGGGTTACGCGGGGAGGGCCCGAAGAAGTCGTTCGACCCGTAGGCGAAGACCCCGGGCACCCCGCGGAACGGCTCGAGCGCGTACTCCACGGCGGCATTCGCCGTCGCGTGCCCGAGGTTGTCCCCGGTGTTCACGATGAAGTCCGGTTCGACCAGGCTCAGGTCGCGCAGCCACTGCTGCTTGTCGGCCTGCCACGGGGCCATGTGGATGTCGGAGAGGTGCAGGACGGTGACGTCACGGGAACCCGGCGGGAGCACCGGAACGGTCTCCCACCGGATCCCGAAGCGACGACGCTCGACGAGCGAACCCCAGGCTGCTGAAGCGGCACCGACGGCCGCACCGGCTGCGAGGACCCCGAGCGCGGCGCGACCGCGGGTCACTTGCAGTCCTTGGGGGCCTTGCCGTTCTTGTCGCCGTAGAGCTGGATCGTCACGTTGTCGTTCTTGTTCGCCGTGGCGTTGATCGCCGGCTCGACCGCGGCGACCTTGCAGGTCTTGCCACCGCCACCCTTGGCGTAGCTGTCGGCGAGGTCGACGTTCGTGAACCCTGCGTCGTTCAGTGCCGAGCGGGCGTCCCCGAGGGAGTCGCCGCCGATCTCCGGAACGGTCGCCTGGGTGCCGTCGGACGTGTAGACGGTGACGCTCGAACCCGAGGACAGGAGCGCACCCGCCGCCGGGGACGTCGAGGTCACGGAGCCGGGGTTCCCCGGGCCGGGACGCGCGCCCCCGTCGACGTAGGTGAACCCGGCACCCGAGATCGCCGCGCGGGCCTCGTCAGCGGTCTTGCCCTGCAGGTTCGGGAGTGCCTTGGCGTTGCCGCGGAGCGCCGAGGTGTTCGGGTCCGTGAAGGGACCCGCCGGGTACGTGGCGTTCACAGGGGTCATCGCCTGCTTCCAGACGTCTGCACGAACGCCGGCGTAGGTGCCGTTCACCCCGTTGCTGTAATGGCGGAGGTTGTTCAGCTTGCCGTCCGTGTTGCCTTGCCAGTAGGCCGTCGCAACCCGCGAGCTCGCGCCCACGAGCCAGATCTGGTTCGCGGTGTCGGTCGTGCCGGTCTTCGCGAAGAGCTGCGTACCGTCCGGAGTCTGGGCCCCACGCGCGGTACCGCTGGCGATGGTGCCCTTCATCGCGTAGACGGCCGCGTGCGCGACCTCAGGATCGATCGCCTGCTTGCAGTCCTTCGTCTGGCCGCCGAGCTTCTTGCCGGACGGCGAGGTGATCTCGTCGATGGCGATCGGCTTGCAGTAGATGCCGTTGTTGGACACGGCTGCGTATGCGGCTGCCATCGTCATGGGCGCGATGTCGTTGGTCCCGAGGACCGCCGACGGGTTGTACTGCAGCTCCCCGCCGTCCGCGCGGTGCACACCGAGGGATTCGGCTGTGTCGCGGATGTCGCAGAGATCGAGCTTCTGCGCCATGTTGAGGAACGCCAGGTTGATCGATCCAGCGGTCGCCGCGGCGACGGTGTAGTTGCCGCTCTCGCCCGGGCTGTCGTTCTTCGGGTTGTAGTCACCCGCGTACAAGGGCTGGCCACAAGCGGTCCATCCGGTCGACATGTTGCGCGGCGCCCCGCTCACGACTTCATTGAGGCCGTGGCCCGCTTGCAGCCAGGCGAGCAGCGTGAACAGCTTGTACGTCGAGCCGGTCTGGAAGCCACCGGAGTTGCCGTACTTGTAGTCGACGCTGTAGTTGATGCTCGTCGATGTCGGCGCGGACTTGAGCGACTGGTCGTAGTCCTTGTTCTGCGCCATCGTGATGATGCGCCCGGACCCGGCCTCGATCGAGTTGAGCGTCGCGCCGAGGGCGAGGTTCGTCTCGGCCTTGTTGTCGTACGTGTTGACGAGGCGCTTCTGCTCGGCGTTCAGATCGATGTTCAGCGACGTCTGGATCTTGTAGCCGCCGTTCCGCCACGCGGTGTCGCGTGCCTTCTGCGACGAGCCGAGCTGCGACATCTCCTTGACGACCTTGACCGCGTAGTCGCAGAAGAACTGCGAGCCGTCGCCGACCGAGGCACGGCAACCCTGCGAGGGCTGCGTCAAGTGCACGTAGTCCGCCGGCTTCGACTGGCGGGCCGTGCGGTACTCGGCCTCGGTGAGGTTCTTCTGGTCGTACATCGAGCGGAGCACGACGTTGCGTCGCGCGACGTTGGCGTCGTACTTCTTGGGGTTCGACAGGTTGCGCGCCTCGGGGTACTGCACGATGGCGATGAGCGACGCGGCCTCGGCCGGGGTCAGGTCGGTCGCGCTCTTGTTGTAGTAGTGCTGTGCCGCGGCCTGCACGCCGTAGGTCTGGTCGCCGAAGTAGGCGATGTTCAGGTAGGCGGTGAGGATCTCCTTCTTGGAGTACTTCTTCGCCAGCCCGATCGCGAGCTTCATCTCCTCGAGCTTGCGGGGGATGGTCTGCTCGACGGCCTCGTTGTAGGCCTTGACCTGTTCCTTCTTCGTCGGGAGTTCGAGGGCCTGCTGCATCTTGATGTTGCGGACGAGCTGCATGGTCAGCGTCGATCCACCGCCGGACTCACCGAGACCGCCCGCGATGCTGCCCACACCCGCGCGGATGAGCGAGGTCATGTCGACGCCGCCGTGATTGTAGAAGCGCTTGTCCTCGCCGTCGATGGCGGCGTTCTTCAGCTGGTCGCTGATCTGGTCGAACTTCAGTTCCTGGCGGTTCTGGTCGTAGACCGTCGCGAAGTGCACCGGCTTGCCGCCCGAGTACGCGTACAGCTCGTTGCGCTGCGGCAGGTCACCGATCTCGATGTACTCCGGCAGGGACTCGAACACGCCGATCGTGGACGTCGTCGTGACACCGGCGACGGCGATGGCCGGGGTGACCCCGATCGTGACGAGCAGGCCGGCGAGGGCACTGAACCCGACGAATCCGATGAAGGCGCCGACTGCTGAGACGGGCTTGGTCCGCGATGCAGACGTCTTCTGGGCAGACATAGGATGCAGCCTAAACGACACCCCCGACTGAAAGGCTGGCAAGGAACCGCATGACTCGCTGGGAGTACTTCACCACGCCGCTGATGATCCACAACACCACCGCGATCCTCAACAACTACGGGGACGAGGGCTGGGAGCTGGTCCAGATCGTCACCGGGCCCGAGGGCGGTCTCGTCGCCTACCTGAAGCGCCCCAAGGCCGACGCATGACCGTCTCCGACCGGCTCGCCGCACTCGGCCTGACGATCCCCACGGTCGCCGCGCCCGTCGCCGCCTACGTGCCCGCCGTCGTGACGGGCCAGTACGTCTACACGGCGGGCCAGCTGCCGTTCGTCGACGGCGCCCTGCCCGTGACCGGCAAGGTCGGTACCGACGTCGACGCCGAGACCGCCGCCGCGCAGGCCCGCGTCGCTGCGCTGAACGCCCTGGCGGCCGTGCAGTCGGTCGCCGGTTCGCTCGACCGCGTGGCCCGTGTCGTCAAGGTCACGGTCTTCGTCGCATCGGACCCGTCGTTCACCGGCCAGCCCGGTGTCGCGAACGGCGCGTCGACCCTGGTCGGCGAGGTCTTCGGCGACGCCGGCGTCCACGCGCGGAGCGCGGTGGGTGTCGCGGTGCTCCCGCTGGACGCGCCGGTCGAGGTCGAGCTGGTGGTGGAGCTCACCGCCTGACGGACCGTCAGCCGAACGCAGTACGCGAGCAGGGCCTCCAGTCCGAGACGGACGGGAGGCCCTGCTCGCGTTCGCGGGACTACATGAGTTCCGCGATGGTCGCCATGATCGTCGGGTCGGCGAGCGTCGTCGTGTCGCCGATGCGGCGGCCCTCGGCCGCGTCGCGGAGCAGGCGCCGCATGATCTTGCCGGAGCGTGTCTTCGGCAGCTCCGGCACGATGACGACCTGGCGCGGCTTCGCGATCGCGCCGATCCGCTTGCCCACCCAGTTGCGGAGCTCCGCGGAGGCGGTCTCTCGGTCGACGTCGGCGGCGGCCTCGGCCGTCAGGATGACGAAGGCGACGACGGCCTGCCCGGTGGTCTCGTCGGCGGCGCCGACCACGGCGGCCTCGGCGACGCCCTCGTGGCCGACCAGGGCGGACTCGATCTCGGCCGTGGACAGGCGGTGTCCCGAGACGTTCATGACGTCGTCGACGCGCCCCTGCACCCAGATGTCGCCCTGCCCGTCGAGCCGCGCGCCGTCG
This sequence comes from Curtobacterium aurantiacum, assembly GCF_018598555.1. Lineage (GTDB taxonomy): Bacteria > Actinomycetota > Actinomycetes > Actinomycetales > Microbacteriaceae > Curtobacterium > Curtobacterium aurantiacum. Next base: position 25,274 of record NZ_JAHEWN010000025.1, on the reverse strand, counting down.
CCGGCGAAGTAGCGGCCGGGGAACCGCGACCAGTACGTCTCCACGAACCGGTCCGGGTCGTTCCAGATCCCGCGCGCCATCGACGGCCACGGTTCGGTGATGGTGAGGTACCCGCTCTCGCCCGGGTCGGCGCGGTTGCCGTCGTCGTCGACGATCTCGGCGACGATGCCGGGCAGGGGTGTCTGCGCGGCACCGGGCTTGAGCTTCGTGACGCCGGGCAGGGCGGAGATCATGATCGCGCCGGTCTCGGTCTGCCACCACGTGTCGACGATCGGCGTGCGGTCGTGGCCGATGACCTGGCGGTACCACTGCCACGCCTCGGGGTTGATCGGTTCGCCGACGCTGCCGAGCAGGCGGAGGGTCTCGAGGCTGCGGGCCTCGGGGATCTCGCGGCCGGCCTTCATCGCCGCACGGACCGCCGTGGGTGCGGTGTAGAGGACGGTGACGCCGTACGCGTCGACCAGGTCCCACCAGCGACCGGGCTTCGGCTCGTCGGGCGTGCCCTCGTAGAGCACCTGGGTGACGCCGTTGGCGAGCGGGCCGTAGACGACGTAGGAGTGTCCGGTGATCCAGCCGATGTCGGCGGTGCACCAGTACACGTCCTTCTCCGGGTGCATGTCGAACACGTTCTTGTGCGTGTACGCCGCCTGCGTCAGGTAGCCGCCGGAGGTGTGCACGATGCCCTTCGGTTTCCCGGTCGTGCCCGAGGTGTACAGGATGAACAGCGGGGTCTCGGCGGGGAACGCCTGCGCTTCGTGGGTCGGGTCGGCCTTCGCCAGCTCGTCGTGCCACCAGACGTCGCGGTCGTTCCACGCGATGTCGTTGCCACCGCGCTTGACGACCAGGACGTGCTCGACGGTGTCGGTGCCCTCGCCGGTCAGCGCCTCGTCGACGGCGGGCTTGAGCGGTGAGACGGCGCCGCGCCGCCAGCCGCCGTCCGCGGTCACGACGAGCTTGGCGCCGGCGTCCTCGATGCGTGCGCGGAGGCTCTCCGCGCTGAACCCGCCGAAGACGACGGAGTGCACGGCGCCGATGCGGGCGACGGCGAGCATGGTGACGACGGCCTCGGGGATGAGCGGCAGGTACACGACCACGCGGTCGCCCTGGCCGACGCCGAGGTCGATGAGCATGTTCGCGGCGCGCTGCACCTCGGCGGTCAGCTCGGCGTAGGTGATCCGACGCGTGTCGCCGGGAGCGCCCTCGAAGTGGATCGCGACCCGGTCGCCGTTGCCCGCGCGGACGTGCCGGTCGAGGCAGTTCTCGGCGACGTTGAGCGTGCCGTCGGCGAACCACTTCGCGAACGGGGCGCCGGACCAGTCGAGTGTCTGCGTGAACGGGGTGCGCCAGTCGATGAGCGTGCGGGACTGTTCGGCCCAGAAGGCTTCACGGTCGGCCGCTGCCGCGTGGTGGAGGTCCTCGCCGGCGACCGCGTCGGCCACGAACTCGGGCGGCGGCGCGAAGGTCGCTCCGTCGTCGCCTCGGGGGTCGGTCTGGGTCGGAGTGGACATCGATGTCCTTTCGCGTCGTTGCGGCCTCTGGGTGCATCCGTCGTGGGTGCGTGTGGGTACCCGTCGTGGGTGCCTGCGTGCATCCGTCGTGGGTGCGTTCGTGCACCCGGAGACTACCCCTCGGCCGGGCCGGGGTGCGGCACGCCCGGAGGTCGTGTCCGGGGTTGCCCCGGAGGGCCGATCATGGGGTACAGTAGTTCTCGCTGGACTCGTTTCCGGCGGCATCGAATCGGATTCCCCCCAATCCCTCGATGTCAAGGCGGCACCTGTTCCCCCCAACCGGTGCCGCCTCTTCTGTTTCCCGGGGTCCGGCTCGAGCGATGGTGGCTCGTCGGGCTTCGTCGTGTGCCCCGATCCGCGCAGGGACGCCGTTCGCGTGGACAGACCGGTCCATGCTCGTGCATGCATTCCGCATGGACCCGCGTAGCAGGTGCTACGCCCAGTCCCGCCGCCGGAAGCAGGGGTGGTCGGCGACGCGGGTAGCGTCGGTGTCGCATCATCGACCGGGGTACGGGATTCCGTTTCGGGGGACAAACCGGCCCGTTGATCGAGCGCTCCTGCGTTGTCCACAGATGTGGGGACCGTCCGATCAGCGCGGTGGTGCGCTCCCTACCGTCGGCGGCATGCCCCTGCACCGTGCTCCTCCGCTTCCCCGTCCGTCGTCCGCAGCATCCTCCTCGTCCTCGTCCGCGTCTCCTGCGGTCTCCGCGCCGGGGCGGACGCGTGCTCCGTCGCCGCCCTTCCTCCCCGGGGTCGCACCCCCGGCTCGTCGCCGGCCCGCCGTCGTGGTCGAGTTCGAGGAGCTCGCCGCCCTGGTGACGGACGCCGCCGTGACGGACGTCCTCGTGCTCGGGGGCGTCGGGACCTGGGTCGACCGCGGGGCCGGACTCGAAGCGGTGCAGCCCCGCCTGACCGAGGCGCGTGCGCGGGAACTCGCGACCCGCCTCGTCGCGCTCGGTGGCCGCCACGTCGACGAGACCACACCCTGCGCAGACGTGCGGCACGGCGACGGCGTCCGCGTCCACGTCGTGCTCGCCCCGGTGTCCGTCTCCGGCACCGCCGTGTCGATCCGCCTGCCGCAGGCGCAGCGACCGACGCTCGCCGCCCTCGAACGCGGCGGGACCTTCTCGTTCGTCCCGCGGTCGGTCGTCGAGGACGCCGTCGCCGCACGTCGGAACGTCCTGGTCACCGGGGCGACGGGCAGCGGCAAGACCACCCTGCTCGCGGCGATGCTCGGGAGCGTGCCCGTCGACGAGCGGATCGTGACCGTCGAGGACGTCGCCGAACTCCGGATCGCCCATCCGCACGTCATCGCGCTCGAGGCACGGCAGGCGAACGCCGAGGGGGTCGGCGCGCTCGGCCTCGACCGGCTCGTGCGCGAGGCGTTGCGCATGCGACCGGACCGGATCGCGGTGGGGGAGTGCCGCGGCGCCGAGGTCCGCGAACTCCTGTCCGCCCTGAACACCGGGCACGACGGCGGAGCGGGCACCGTGCACGCCAACGGCATCGCCGACGTGGCAGCCCGGCTCGAAGCGCTCGGAGCGCTCGCCGGACTCGGGGCCGAGGCGCTCGCCAGACAGGCCGTCAGCGCCTTCGACCTCGTCCTGCACGTGGAACGCCGAGCAGGACAGCGGCGGCTCGGTGGTGTGGGGACGTTGCGCGTCGCCCCGGACGGGAGGCTCGAGGTGCGCCCGGTGGACGGGCTGCGGTGAGCGGACACGGACCCGACGGCCCGGCGCGGGTGGCCGGGACGCTCGACCGGGTGGCGACGCTGGTCGCGGCGGGCGTCCCGCCGCCGCGAGCATGGCGGCTCGTCGGCGGACTGCCCGGGGTGGGCGGGCCCGCTCAGCACGACATCGCCGTGGTCCTCCGCGTCGCGGACCGCACCGGGGCGCCCGTCGCGGAGACCCTCCGCGGGCTGGCCGGTGCGCTCCGACGGGCCGCCGCCTCGGACCGGGCGATCCAGGTCGCCCTGGCCGGCCCGCGGACGAGCGCACGGGTCGTGCTCGCGCTGCCGCTCTTCGGGCTGGGCCTCGGAGCGGCCTGGGGCGCCGGCGCCGTCGAGGTCCTCGTCGGTTCGCTCGCCGGCTGGACCTGCACGGCTGCGGCTGCTGCCCTCGTGTTCGCCGGACGGCAGTGGACGGCGCGTCTGGTCCGCTCCGCGACGCCGGACGGACGGGTCCCCGGGGTGCTCCTCGATGCCTGGGCCGTGGCCGTCGCCGGAGGCGGGCCCTGGAGCACCGCGGGGCACGCCGTCGCCGAGGCCTCCGCCGGTGTCGTTCCGCCGACGGGTGACCTGGACCGGCTGCGTGAGGTGCTCGACCTGGCCCGACGCGCCGGTGTCCCCGCCGCCGGGCTGCTCCGACGTGCCGCCGAGGACGTCCGCGACGAGGCGGCCGCGGAGGGGCTCGTGGCGGCGGAACGACTGGCCGTCCGACTGGTGCTGCCACTCGGGGTCTGCGTCCTGCCGGCGTTCGTGCTCGTGGGGGTGGTGCCCGTGGTGGTGGGGGTCCTCTCCTCCACGGTGGGCGGAGCCGGGTGACCTCTCCACAGATGCCGCCGCGACACCGCGACCGCGACCGCAGCCCGGACAGGCTGGTCCCACCGAACAGAAAGGACGGACTCCATGAGCACCACGTCTCCTCCCACCCGCCGCCCCGGCCAGTCCACCCGACCCGGTCGCCGTCGTCACACCGTCGCGCGGTTGCGGTCCCGACTCCGCGACGACCGGGGCTCGGCGACCGCCGAGTACGCGGTCGTCATCCTCGCCGCCGTGGCCTTCGCCGGTGTCCTCGTCGCGGTCATGCGCTCCGGCGAGGTCCAGACCATCCTGACCGACCTCGTCCGTGGCGCGCTCTCGCTGTGAACGCGGCTCCGTGACGGTCGAGTTCGCGGTGGCGCTCCCCGTTGTGGCACTCGTGCTGACCGCGCTCGTCGCGGCGGTGCTCGTCGTCGACACGCAGGGCCGCCTGCAGCTCGCCGCCACCACCGCGGCCCGAGCGATCGGACGCGACGACGAGGCCCGGGGGCGCGCCGCGGCCGAACGGATCGTCCCGGGGGTCTCGGTCGTCGTCCGTGCCACCGAGGACCTGGTGTGCGTCGACGCCACGCGCGGCGGGACCGGTCCGTTCGCGGCGGTGCCGTTGCACGCGACGGGGTGCGCCGCGAGTCGGGGCGGCTGAGGTGGCGGGCCTCGGGGACCAACGGGGATCGGCGACCGTGCTGCTCGTGGCGGTCCTCGGTGTGGGTGTCCTCGTCGGGACCTCGGCGCTCGCCGCAGCCGCTCACCGCACGCAGGCACTGCGCGCCCAGGGTGCCGCCGACGCGGCCGCCGTGGGCACGGCGGCGGCCGCCACCGGGCTGGTGGCGGGGGAGCCCTGCGCGGTCGCCACCCGCATCGCCACGGCGAACGGGGCCACCCTCGACGCCTGCGAACTCGTCACCACCACGGCCCGGGTCCGCGTGGTCGTGGGCACCGGCCCGTTCGCCGCCGGCGCCCTCGCGGTGGCCGGTCCGGCAGGCGAGCCGCCCGAACACTATGTGTATGGTGTGCCTGTCGGCCCGCGGTCACCGATGTCCCGGTCGACCCGGACACGCTCGTGGACAGGGCCGATCAGCACCATCGATCAAGGAGACACGTGCCAGGCACGAAGAAGCTCGTGATCGTCGAGAGCCCCGCGAAGGCGAAGACGATCGCGCAATACCTCGGTGACGGATACGAAGTCCAGGCCTCGGTCGGACACATCCGCGACCTCGTCGAGCCGAAGAACCTGCCGGCCGAGCTCAAGAAGGGCTCCCTCGGCAAGTTCTCGGTGGACGTCGACAACGGCTTCGAGCCGTACTACGTCGTGTCCGACGCCAAGAAGAAGACCGTCTCCGAGCTCAAGCGCGCCCTGAAGGACGCCGACGAGCTCTACCTCGCAACAGATGAAGACCGCGAGGGTGAAGCGATCGCGTGGCACCTGCTCCAGGTCCTGAAGCCGAAGGTCCCCGTCAAGCGGATGGTCTTCCACGAGATCACGAAGGAGGCGATCCAGCGCGCGCAGGAAGCCACCCGTGAGCTCGACACCGCCCTCGTCGACGCGCAGGAGACCCGCCGCATCCTCGACCGTCTCTACGGGTACGAGGTCTCGCCGGTCCTGTGGCGCAAGGTCGCACCGGGCCTGTCCGCCGGCCGCGTGCAGTCCGCCGCGACCCGTCTGGTCGTCGACCGTGAGCGCGAGCGCCTGGCGTTCGTGTCCGCCAACTACTGGGACCTCTCCGCCCGGTTCGAGAAGGCCGGCGAGTCCTCCTTCTCCGCGCGACTCGCCCGGATCCACGGCACCCGCGTCGCGTCGGGGCGTGACTTCGACGACCGCGGCACGCTGAGCGGTGACGTCGTCCGTCTCGACCAGGCGGCTGCCGCATCGCTCACGACCGTCCTCGAGCGCGCCGGGGACGCCACGGTCCGCAGCGTCGACTCGAAGCCGTACACGCGGCGTCCGGCAGCCCCGTTCACCACGTCGACGCTCCAGCAGGAAGCCGCACGCAAGCTCCGTCTGTCGCCGAGACAGACCGCCCGTGCCGCGCAGACCCTGTACGAGAACGGCTACATCACCTACATCCGTACCGACTCCGTCTCGCTCTCGAAGCAGGCCATCGACGCGGCGCGCAAGCAGGCGGCCGACCTCTACGGCTCGGCAACGGTGCCCGACAAGCCCCGGCTGTACGCGAGCAAGAGCAAGAACGCACAGGAAGCGCACGAGGCGATCCGCCCCGCGGGCGACTCCTTCCGCACCCCGCAGCAGCTCCAGGGCACCCTGACCGGTGTCGAGTGGCGCCTGTACGACCTCATCTGGAAGCGCACCATCGCGTCCCAGATGGCGGACGCCAAGGGTTCGACCGCGTCGATCGTGCTCGGTATCTCCTCCACCGAGTCGGTCGAGGGCATCGCCTCGACCGCGAACGGCACCGACGCCGAGTTCACCGCGTCCGGCACGGTCATCACGTTCCGCGGCTTCCTCAGCGCCTACGAAGAAGGTCGCGACGAGGACCGCCACGAGTCCTCCGAGCGGGCCGGCCAGGACGTCGCCCTGCCGAACGTGTCCGCGGGCGAGCACCTCGCGGTCACCGACGTCGAAGCGAAGGGGCACGACACCAGCCCGCCGCCGCGCTTCACCGAGGCGAGCCTGATCAAGACGCTCGAAGAGCTGGGGATCGGACGTCCGTCCACCTACCCCACGATCAGCCCGACGATCATCGACCGCGGGTACGTCTCGCTCCGTGGCACGCAACTCGTGCCGAACTGGATCGCCTTCAGCGTGGTGCGTCTGCTCGAGGAGTACTTCGGCGAGCTCGTGGAGTACGACTTCACGGCCGAGATGGAAGAAGACCTCGACCGCATCGCGCGCGGCGACGCCGACCGGGTGGACTGGCTCAAGGGTTTCTACTTCGGTGGCGGCGACGACGACCAGCGCGGCCTGCGGACCGTCATCGACAACCTCGGTGAGATCGACGCCCGCGAGATCAACTCGGTCGAACTCGCTCCGGGGCTCACCCTCCGGATCGGTCGGTACGGCCCCTACATCGAGGTACCGAGCGACGACCCCGAGAAGCCGCGCCGGGTCAACGTGCCGGAGGACCTCGCTCCCGACGAACTGACCGTCGAGAAGGCCAAGGAACTCGTCGACGCCCCCGTGATCGGCGACCGTGTCGTCGGGATCAACCCGGAGACCGGGAAAGAGGTCCTGGCGAAGGACGGCCGTTTCGGCCCCTACGTCACCGAGCGCACCCCGGAGCCGGAGCCCACGGTGGACCCGAAGACCGGCGAGGTCGTCGAGGCACCCGCTGCGGCTGCCGAGGCAGCGGTGACCGAGGCCCCCGCGGCCGAGGCGACTGCCCAGACCGCGACGGGCAAGAAGGCCCCGGCGAAGAAGGCACCCGCGAAGAAGACGACGAAGAAGGCCGCGGCGCCGAAGGAACGTACCGCCTCGCTCTTCAAGTCGATGGACCCGCAGACCGTCGACCTCGAGACCGCGCTGAAGCTCCTCGACCTGCCCCGCGTCGTCGGTCAGGACCCGGAGACCGGGAACGACATCACGGCGCAGAACGGGCGGTACGGCCCCTATCTGAAGAAGGGGACGGACACCCGGACACTGCCCGGCGAGGACGCGATCTTCGACATCGACCTGCCCGGTGCCCTCGAACTGTTCGCCCAGCCGAAGTACGGCGGCAACCGCACCGCGAGCGCCGCGCTCAAGGAGTTCGAAGCCGATCCGGTGTCCGGCAAGCCGATCAAGATGAAGGACGGCCGGTTCGGCCCGTACGTCACCGACGGCGAGACGAACGCGACCATCCCGAAGGGCGAGGACGTCGAGGCGGTCGACCACGCTCGTGCCGTCCAGCTCATCGCGGACAAGCGTGCCAAGGGGCCGGTCAAGAAGAAGACCCCGGCACGTCGGACGGCGGCCAAGAAGAAGTGACCGGTCGCTTCATCACGCTCGAGGGCGGCGACGGCGCGGGCAAGACCACCCAGGCGGAGCTGCTCTCGGCGTGGCTCGCCGAGCACGGCCGCACGGTACTGCGGACCCGCGAGCCCGGTGGCACGGACCTCGGCGTCCGGATCCGCGAGATGGTCCTGCACGAGCGTGGCCACGTCGCACCCCGCGCCGAGGCCCTGCTCTACGCGGCGGACCGCGCCCAGCACGTCGAGACGGTCGTCCGACCGGCGATCGCCCGCGGCGAGGTCGTCCTGCAGGACCGTTACATCGACTCGTCGGTGGCCTACCAGGGCGTCGCGCGCGGGCTCGGCGCCGAGCAGGTCCGCTCCGTGTCGGAGTGGGCGGCCGACGGTCTCGTGCCGGACCTCACGGTCCTGCTCGACCTCGACGTCACCATCGGGCGTGCTCGGGTGGCAGCGGCACGCGGGGACACCTTCGACCGCCTCGAGTCCGAGGCCGAGGGGTTCCACGAATCCGTCCGTCAGGCCTTCCTCGCGATGGCGGATGCCGAACCGTCGCGCTTCCTCGTCGTCGACGCATCAGCCCCGACCGACGCCGTGCAGCGTGCCGTCCGTGCAGCGGTCGCACCGCTCGTCGCGATCGACGTGGCATGACGGTGGTCACTGACAGGATGATCCCGTGAGCGTGTGGGACGGCCTGACCGGGCAGGAAGAAGCGGTCGCATCGCTGCGTAACGCCGCCGAGTCCACCGACGGCACCGGCGGCATGACCCACTCGTGGCTCATCACCGGTCCGCCCGGATCAGGGCGGTCGAACGTGGCGACCGCCTTCGCCGCGGCGCTCGTGGGCAACGGCCCCGACGACGACCACACCCTGCGGCAGATCACCGCGAAGACCCACCCCGACGTCTCGGTGCTCACGACCCAGCGCGTGATCATCACGATCGACGAGATCCGGCAGCTCGTCACGTCGTCGTACTACTCGCCCTCGGTCGGGCGCTACCGCGTCGTCATCATCGAGGACGCCGACCGCATGACCGAGCGCACGTCGAACCTGCTGCTCAAGGCGCTCGAGGAACCCCCGGAGCGCACCGTGTGGATCCTGTGCGCCCCGAGTGAGGCCGACCTGCTGCCGACGATCCGGTCGCGCGTCCGCTCGGTCCGTCTGCGTGTGCCCGGCATCGAGTCCGTGGCCGATCTGCTCGTGGCCCGCACCGGGGTCGACCGCGCCCTCGCGATGGACGCCGCCCGCCAGGCGCAGAGCCACATCGGCATGGCGCAGCGCCTCGCGACGAGCGAACCGGCCCGCGATCGTCGTCGCCGGACCCTGACGACCGTGCTCGGGGTCCGGAGCGTCGGCGACGCCGTGATGGCCGCCGCCGAGCTGCTCGCCGTCGCCGACGAGGACGCCAAGTCCATCACCGAACAGCGCGATTCCGAGGAACGCGACGCCGCCCTGCGCTCACTCGGCGTCGAGCCCGGGGGGACGATCCCGCCGGCGCTCCGATCGCAGCTCCGCGCCCTCGAAGACGATCAGAAACGTCGCGCGACCCGCAGCCTGCGCGACGGTCTCGACCGCATCCTGGTGGACGTCTCCTCGCTCTACCGTGACCTGCTCCTGCTCGGCCTCGGTGCCCCGGCCGAACCGGTGAACCTCGCGATGCAAGACCAGCTCGAGCACGCGCTGCCGACGACCCCGCCCGCTGCTGCGCTCGAGGTCCTGGATGCGGTGGCCCTGGCACGCCAGCGGATCGCGGCGAACGTGGCGGCGCTGCTGGCACTCGAGGCGCTGCTCGTCACGATCGCCCGCGCCCGCCGCTGACGGCCCGGCGTGCGACAATCACGGCATGCCCGACGCTGAACCCGGCCTGCGCGAACGGAAGCGCCGCGCCACCCGCCGCGCCATCCAGCAGGCTGCGCTCCGGATCGCCATCGAGGACGGCCTCGGCGCGGTCACGGTGGACGAGATCTCCCGCCGTGCCGACGTGTCACCCCGGACCTTCTTCAACTACTTCCCGAGCAAGGAACAGGCGATCCTCGGCGATGACCCGCAGCTGTCGGACGACGCGGCGCTGCAGGCGTTCGTCGACGGCGGGCCGAGCGGCGACCTGCTCGCGGACATCGGGACGCTGCTCGTGCACTCCACACGCGAACTCATCGAGGAACGCGGCCTGATCGAGGAGCGGCAGCAGGTGCTCCGCGCGAACCCGGAACTGTTCAGCCGTCGGATGGCGTCGATGAAGGAGTTCCAGGCGGAGCTGCAGACCGCCGTCACCCGGCGGCTCGAAGGTGCCGACCCGGAGCTCGCGACCGACCCCGAGGCGCTCCGTCGTCGGGCGGGTCTCGCGGCCATCGTCGCCCTCGCCGCGCTGCGGCACGCCTGGTGGGAGTGGTCGGGCTCCGAAGCCGGGACACACCTCGTCGACGAGCTCGAGCGGTCCTTCACGGAGCTCGGCGTGCTGGTTTCGCGTTCACTCGTCTGAGCCTGTATAGTCATTGCTCGTGCCGCTCCGGACATGGAGTGTGCGCCGCCTTAGCTCAGTCGGTAGAGCGATTCACTCGTAATGAATAGGTCGTCGGTTCGATTCCGACAGGCGGCTCCGTCAACACCCCGGTCAGAGCCACTCGAAGTGGCCCTGACCGGGGTTTTCGTATTCTGGACGAATCCCGTGTCCCTCGCCCGAGGGACAGACGTCCGGCGCCGACGCGGGCTAGCCTTGTCCGCGATACGGGGGACACCATGACCGACCACCAGTCCATCGCGCCACCGGCGGCGTCGCCGTGCTGAAGCGCGTGCTGGTCGTCGTCGTGGTCGCCGCCACGGCCGGAGCCCTCGCGGTGACCGCTGCGGCCGTGCCCGAGTCGCGCGCGACGTCCGCGTCGACCTCGTCACCGGGCACCCGTTCGTCCACGACCCCGACGGCGTCCCCGACCGGCCCGGCGTACCTGGCGGACCGTACGCCGACGTTCGCCGAGGACTTCGACACCCCCGCCGCTGCCGGTGGTCCCTTCGCCGAGACGTACCGGAACTCCTGGCAGCCGTACCCGGACGGGACCGGCGGCAAGTACTACTCGGACAAGCTCATCAGTGCGCACGACGGCTTCCTGGACGTCGCGATGGACGGTGAGCACGGCGCGGCGGGCACGTTCGGCACACCCGCCGACGCGTGGTCGCACATCGGCGGCACCTTCAGCATCCGGGCGCGGGCGACCGGGGGCGACGGCAACGGGATCGCGGTGATGCTCTGGCCGACGTCGAACGCCTGGGCCGACGGCGAGCTGAACTACCCGGAGGGCCAGTTCGACGGGTCACCACGCGTCTTCCACCACTCGATGCTGCAGGGCCTCGAACGCCGCACCGAGCACTACAACACCCGGGTGTCCTGGAACGACTGGCACACCTACACGACGGAGTGGGTGCCGGGGGAGATCATCCGCTACTACCTCGACGGCGAGCTCGTGTTCACGGTGCCGCGGAACGTGCCGACGACCCCGCACCGCTACATGTTCCAGATCGGCAACTGGGGCGACCCGGGGCACGTCCAGATCGACTGGGTCCGCACGTACGACGCGGAGTGACCCGAAGCCCACCGTTCCCCGTTCTGGGGCTGCCCGACGTCCCATGCTCGGGCCACGATGAGAAGCGAGCCCAATCCGTCGTCTCCGAGAGGTCGTCATGCTGCTGTCCCTGGTCTACATGAGCGCGGCGAACCAGGTGTTCGACCAGGAGCGGCTCGACGCACTGCTCGAGCACGCACGGGTCCGCAACGCCGCGTCCGGCCTGTCCGGCCTGCTCGTGTACAAGGACGGCCGGTTCATGCAGCTGCTCGAGGGCCCCGAGGCGGCCGTCCTCGAGACGTACCAGCGCATCATCGACGACCCGCGGCACACCGACGTCGGCCTGCTGGTCGAGGAGCGCATCCACACGCCGCGCTTCGGTGAGTGGAAGATGGCGTTCCACCGCGAGGCGGACGCGGAGCTCCCCGACGGGTTCGACTCGTTCCTGGCCGAAGGTGACGCGAGCGGAGACACCAGCCGCGCACGCGAGCTCCTGCGCTGGTTCCGGAACCACCCGATGGCCGCCCCCGATGCAGCACTCGGCAAGCACCGCCGCTGACGGACAGCACAGCACCGCACCGCACCGCACCGCACCGCACCGCACCGCACCGCACCGCACAGCCAGCACCGCAGCCACCCCGTCGCTGGTAGACAGGACCCATGACGGTTCGCTGGGGAGTCATCGGCACAGGCGGCATCGCACGGTCCTTCGTGGGCGACTGCACCGCAGCGGGCATCGCGTTCACCGCCGTGGGGAGTCGCACCCGCGAGCACGCCGAGGCCTTCGCCGCCGAGTTCGGCATCGATCGCGCGCACGGCTCCTACGAGGACCTCGTGGCGGATGACCAGGTCGACGCGGTGTACGTCGCGACCCCGCACGTCCGCCACGCCGAGGACGCCCTGCTCGCCATCCGGGCCGGCAAGCACGTCCTCGTCGAGAAGGCGTTCACGATGACCGCCCATGAGGCCCGCACGGTCGTCGACGCCGCTCGACGAGCGGGCGTCGCAGTGATGGAGGCGATGTGGACGCGCTTCCTGCCGCAGATGGCGATGATCCGCGAGGTCGTCGCCGAGGGCCGCATCGGCCGCCCGGTGGTCGTCGAGGCGACGCACCACCAAGCCTTGCCGACGGACCCGGGCCACCGGCTGCGCGACCCGGCGCTGGGCGGGGGAGCGATGCTCGACCTCGGGGTCTACCCGGTGTCCTTCGCGGTGGACGTGCTCGGGGTCCCGACCTCCCTCGTGGCGGCGGGCACGCTGAGCGAGCAGGGCGTCGACGAACAGATGGGCCTGGTCATGACGCACGAGGGCGGCGCCCAGTCGATGATCCACTTCGGCATGGACCTGCGCAGTCCCAACACCGCCTCGATCATCGGCGAGACCGGGCGGATCGACCTCGACGACACCTGGTACACGCCGACGACCTGGCGGATCCGCGACCGTGACGGCGCTGTGGTCGAGGAGTTCGACGGCCGTGAGGCACTCGCCGGCTACGGGCACGAGGCCCGTGCCTTCGAGTCGATGATCACGTCGGGCCGCCACGACGGCGGTCCGATGGACCCGGACGAGACCGTCGCGGTCATGGGCGTCATGGACGAAGCCCGTCGTCAGGTCGGTGTCCGGTACCCGGCCGGCGGTCCCGCCACGACTCCCTGATCCGAGGCACGTCCTCCGCGGATCACCGATCCGGCCTGGAGGCACCTGCCGCAGTTCCGTAGGATCGGTCGCGATGTCCGAGCCGCAGCCCACCCCCCGTTCCGTGCCCGAGCGACTCCGCGCCGCCGTCGGTGCGGCGCGCGCGTCGGCTGCGCGGCGACCGGTGCCGTGGATCGCCGGCGGCCTCGCGGCGCTCCTCGTGGTCGGTTCCGGCGGTGCGGTCGCGGTCGCCGCGGCCACCACCCCCGACACCCGCGCGGCCGCCGCACCGACGCCGACCCGGAGCGCCTCGACGTCGCCGGACCGGGCGACCACGACGAAACGCCCGGCCACGAAGCCGTCCCCGTCACCGTCGGCCGATGCCCGCGCGGTGCCGGAGGACCTGGCCGGCCCGTCCGCGCTCCGGACCTGCTCGATCGCGACGGCCGCCTCGGCGAGCGGCCTCGGCGACTTCGAGGGGTACGTGATGGACGCGAAGACGGGCAAGGTCCTGTTCTCGAAGCACGGCGAGCGGGCCGCCCAGACCGGCAGCGTCATGAAGACCCTCACCTCGGCGACAGCGCTCTCGGTGCTGGGCGGGGACCACCGCATCCCGACGACCGTCGCGCGTGAATCGGCGAACACCGTCGCCCTGGTCGGCCACGGCGACGCGACCCTGTCCGCCGGCGGTGGCACGGTCTACCCGGGCGCACCGACGCTCGCCCAGCTGGCGCAGCAGGTGAAGGCGAAGGTCGGGGACACCCCGGTCACCACGATCGTGACCGACGACTCCTACTGGAGCGACGCCGACGCCTGGGACCCCACCTGGCCCGTGTCCGAGCGGACCATCGGGTACCAGCCGGAGGTCACCGCGCTCATGGTCGACGGGGACCGCGCGAACCCCGCAGCGGCGACCTCGCCCCGGTCTGAGGACCCGGTCGGCCGCGCCGGAATCGCGTTCCGCACGGCACTGGCGAACGCGGGCGTCGCGGGTGCCGGCTCCGCGCAGATCGTGAAGCGTGCGACCACGGGGACCGAGACCATCGCGACGGTGTCCTCGCAGCCGGTCTCGACGCTCATCGGGCAGATGATCCCGAACTCGGACAACACCCTGGCCGAGATGCTCGCCCGGGTGTCGTCGAAGGAGTCCGGGTCGAACGGCTCGGCGGCGTCCCTCACGTCCGTGTACCAGTCGGCGCTGCGCTCGTACGGTGTGGACCCGTCCGGCATCGTGATCAAGGACGGGTCCGGCGAGAGCGCTGCGAACGCCGTCTCGCCGGAGTTCGTCGCCCACCTCATGGTGCAGGTCGCCAGCGGCGCGAAGGGCCTGGGGACGCTCGCGAACGCCCTGCCCGTGTCGGGGCAGTCCGGCACCCTGGCCAGCCGGTTCACGGGGGCGAACGCCGTGGCCCGCGGCAAGGTGCACGCGAAGACCGGCTGGATCGACAGCGCGAACACCCTCGGTGGCTACATCGACGCGGCCGACGGCTCCCGGTTGACCTTCGCCTTCTACGCCATCGGTTCGCCGCGTGCAGCGGCACTTCCGGCGCTCGACGCGGTGACCGCCGCGACCTACTCGTGCGGGAGCAAGCTCACCGGCTCCTGAGCCGACGGGTGTTGGATGGACCCATGGCAAGAGCACTGCTCGTCGTGGACGTCCAGAACGACTTCACCGAGGGCGGTGCGCTCGCGGTCGCCGGGGGAGCGGCGCTCGCGGAGCGCATCACCGCGTTCCTCGGTCGGCACGGGGACGAGTACGACCTGATCGTGGCGTCCCGAGACTGGCACCACGGCGACGACGACAACGGCGGACACTTCGCCGGACCCGACGGGCCCGACTTCGTCGACACCTGGCCGGTGCACTGCGTCGCCGGCACACCCGGTGCCGACTACCACCCGGACCTCGACACCGCACTGATCGACGTCGACGTCCTCAAGGGCCAGGGCACCCCGGACTACTCGGCGTTCCAGGCCGCGACCGAAGCGGGCGTCCCGCTCGCCGAGGTGCTGGCCGAGCGCCGCGTGCACACGATCGACGTCGTCGGCATCGCGACCGACCACTGTGTCCGGGCCTCGGCACTCGACGCCCGTGCCGCTGGCCTCGACGTCGCCGTCTACGAGGACCTGGTGGCCGGCGTCGACGACGAGCGCAGTGCCCGGGCGCTCGACGAGATCCGGGCGGCCGGCGGTCACGTCGACCGCAGCGACATGGACGAGGGCCTGGCGAACCCAGGAGGAGCACGACTGTGACCAGCACCACCACGAACGAGGACACCACGACCGCCGACGCCGCAGCGGGCGCCGACCTCGTCGCCACCGTCTCGGACGACCACGTCCGCGTCGACGGCGTCCCCACCGGCCTGTTCATCGGCGGCACCTGGCGGGCGTCGTCGAGCGGCGGGACCTTCGCCGTCCGCGACCCCTCGACGGGTGAGGTCCTGGCGGAGGTCGCCGACGCCACCCCGGAGGACGGCATCGCCGCCCTCGACGCGGCGGTCGCGGCGCAGGACTCCTGGGCGGCGACGGCACCACGCGAGCGCTCCGACATCCTGCGTCGTGCGTTCGACCTGGTCCACGAGCACGCCGACGACCTCGCGGCGCTGATGTCGCTCGAGATGGGCAAGCCCCTGGCCGAGGCCCGCGGCGAGGTCGTCTACGGCGGTGAGTTCCTCCGCTGGTTCTCGGAGGAAGCCGTCCGCATCACCGGCGACTACCGCACGAACCCCGAGGGCACCGGCCGCGCGATCGTGCTGAAGCGCCCGGTCGGCCCGGTGTACGCGATCACGCCGTGGAACTTCCCGCTGGCGATGGCGACCCGGAAGATCGGTCCGGCCCTCGCGGCCGGGTGCACGGTCGTCGCGAAGCCGGCCGACCTCACCCCGCTGACCACCCTGTTCCTGGTCGAGCTGTTCCGTCGTGCCGGGCTGCCGGACGGCGTGCTCAACGTGATCCCGTCGAGCGACGCCAAGGGGCTGTCCGAGCCGGTCATCGCCGACCCGCGCCTGCGGAAGCTGACGTTCACGGGTTCGACCCCGGTCGGCTCCGCGCTGCTCAAGCAGGCGGCCGACAACGTGCTCAAGACGAGCATGGAGCTCGGCGGCAACGCCCCGCTTCTCGTCTTCGACGACGCCGACCTCGACACGGCCGTCGACGCTGCGATGCTCGCCAAGTTCCGGAACACGGGCGAGGCCTGCACCGCCGCCAACCGCTTCTTCGTGCAGGACGGCATCGCCGACGCGTTCGTCGCGTCGCTCACCGCCCGGGTCGAGGCGCTGCGCGTCGGTCGGGGCACCGAGGACGGCACGACGCTCGGCCCGCTCATCGACGACCGCGCCGTCGACAAGGCCGCGGCACTCGTCGACGACGCGCTCGGGCGCGGGGCCCGGCTCGTCACCGGTGGACACCGGCTGGACCGGCCGGGCACGTTCTACGAGCCCACGGTGATCGACGACGTGCAGCCCGGCTCGGAGATCCTGACGACGGAGATCTTCGGTCCCGTCGCCTCGGTGACGCGGTTCCGCACCGAGGACGAGGGGGTCCGGCTCGCGAACGACACCGAGTACGGCCTCATCGCCTACGCCTTCACGACCGACTTCCGGCGCGGCCAGCGGCTCGCCGAGCGCCTGGAGACGGGCATGCTCGGGCTGAACACGGGCGTCGTGTCCAATGCGGCGTTCCCGTTCGGCGGCGTGAAGTCCTCCGGCCTCGGCCGCGAGGGGTCGCACGAGGGCATCGAGGAGTACCTCGAGACCGTCTACGTGCTCACGCCGGACCCCTTCGCCGCCTGAGCCAGAGCCTGAGCCCGACTCCGAGCCTGGATCGTCGGTACGGCCGCGGTGCACGCGGCCGTACCGGCGCTCACACGAGCAGCTGGTGCTTCGCCAGGTCGCGGTAGAGCGGCGTCGACTCCACGAGCTCGGAGTGCGTGCCGCTGCCGACGACCCGGCCGTGCTCGAGCACGACGATCACGTCGGAGTCGACGACGGTCGACAGCCGGTGAGCGATGACGAGCAGGGTGCGGTCCTCGGCGACGGCGTCGATCGCGAGCCGCATCTTCTGCTCGTTCACGCCGTCCAGCGACGACGTCGACTCGTCGAGCAGCAGGATCGGGGGAGCGGCGAGCAGCGCGCGGGCGATGGCCAGGCGCTGCCGTTCACCGCCGGAGAGCATGACGCCGTCCTCGCCGACCTGGGCGTCGAGACCGCGGGGGTCGCGGTGCAGGACCTCGCCGAGGTTGACCGCCTCGAGCACGCGGACGCAGTCGTCCTCGGTCGCGTTCGGGGACCCGAGCAGCAGGTTCGCGCGGATCGTGCCGGCGAGCACCGGAGCGTCCTGTTCGACGTAGCCGATCTGGGCGCGGAGCTCGTCGCGGTCCATCCCGCGGACGTCGATCCCACCGAGCCGGATGACGCCGTCGGTGGGGTCGTAGAACCGCTCGATCAGCGCCAGGGTCGTCGACTTGCCGGCACCGGACGGACCCACGAGTGCGACGCGTGAGCCGCGGGGCACCCGGAACGACACGTCGTGGAGCACCACGTCGTCAGCTGGGCGCTCGTCGTCGACGTGATCCGGGCCTCCTGGACGGTCCGCGGGGTCGGACGCGACCGCGCCGTCGGCACCCGAGGCGTCCGCCTGGGCGCGGTACCGGAACGACACGTGCTCGAAGGCGATGGCGTCGTCGGTGGCGACGGCCGCGGCGGGCCGGACCGACTCGTCGTCTTCGGACTCCGTCGGCAGGTGCAGGATCTCCTCGATCCGGCCGAGCGCGCCGAGCGCCTGGGCGACGGCCACCGCTGCACCCATGGCCTGGCCGAGCGGCATGATCATCATGAAGAGCAGCAGGATGAACGTGATGAGCGTCGCGATGGTGATGGTGCCGGCCGCGACCTGTGCCCCGCCGACGCCCAGCACGGCGATGAACGCGACCTGCATGACGATGCTGGCGACGGGCACGACGAAGGCGGACATCTTGGCGATGTCGAGGCCGCGCGCGTAGGCCTCGGTTGCGTGGCCGTCGACCTCGCGCACCTCGCGCTCGGTGGCGCCGGCCGCGCGGATGGTGCGGACCGCGCCGATCCCGCGTTCGACGGCGGCGGTGAGGTCGCCCACCTTCTCCTGCGCACGCTTCGACGCGACGCGGATGCGACGGCTGAGCCCGCCGACGACGACGATGGCGACGAGGACGATGACGATGACGATGCCGAGCAGCAGCGGGTCGATGACCGCCATCGCCACGATGGCCCCGATGAAGGTGAGCGCCCCGCCGATCGACTCGATGAGCCCCTGCGTCAGGACGGCACGGAGGAGCGTGGTGTCGCTGCCGACGCGGGACACCAGGTCGCCGGTACGGCGGGTGTCGAACTCCGAGATCGGCAGGTTGAGGATGCGGGCGATGAGCTTGCGTCGCGTGGAGAGCACCACGCCTTCGCCCGCGCGCTGCAGCAGGAAGTGCTGGACACCGTTCAGGACACCGGCGACGATGACGAGTCCGACGAGCAGCCACACGAGCGTGCTGAGCGTGTTGCCCTGCTGCACGGCGGTGATGACCTGGTTGACCAGCAGCGGCTGGGCGAGCGAGGCGCCCGCACCGAGGACGCTCAGCACGATGATGACGACCATCGCGGGCTTGTTCTCGAACAGGTAGGACAGCAGGCGACCGAACGTGGCGCGGGGGCCGTCGGCGGTCTTCGGGCGTGCGAAGGGGAAGCTCATCGTGCTCCTAGTTTCTGCCGTACTTCTTGTGCACTGCCTGTCGGCTGACACCGAGCAGCGTCGCGATCTCCTGCCATGACGCACCGGCGTTGCGGGCACGTCGCGCAGCGAGCTCTTCGGTCCGGTCGAGCTCACGGCGCAGCTCCCGCACGCTGGCGAGTGCGGAGAACGGGTCGTCCCCCGAGGCTCCGGCCGCGAGGCTCGTGATGGTCGGTCGGTCCATGCATGTCAACCTACATTGACGCGCCGACATCCGTCAACCTGCGTTGACGGCGTCTCGCACCGGGGGCGCTGCATCGGGTCCGCAGACGCCGGCGTCTTCGTTCGACGCCGCCACGCGCGCGAGACGCCGCCGGATTCGGCGGCGTCTCGGCGGGCGTGCGGCGTCGTGCTGACACGACGGCGTGTTGCGCGCCGTGTTGCGGGGAGGGGGCAGGCGACGGACGGGAGGCCCGGTGCCAGCTGGCACCGGGCCTCCCGTCCCGCGTCTGGTCGCCGATCAGGCGTCGGCGATGTCCTTCGACTTCGTCTCGCGCACGAAGAGCAGCGCGACCAGGGTCACGACCGCGGCGATCGTCAGGTACAGGCCGACCAGGAAGATGTTGCCGTCCGGCTGCCAGAGCGCGAACGCGATCGTCGGGGCGAGCGATGCACCGAGGATCGACGCGACGTTGTACGCGATCGCCGAGCCGGTGTACCGGACGTTGGTCGGGAACAGCTCCGGCAGCAGGGCGCCCATCGGCCCGAAGGTCAGCCCCATCAGCGACAGCCCCACGATGAGGAACGTCACGACCGTGATCGGACCGGTCGACGCGGCGAACCAGATCTGGAACGTCAGGCCGAAGAGCGCGATGCCGATCGTGGTCGGGATGAGGGTCCTGCGGCGACCGAACTTGTCGGCGAGCAGGCCGGCGATCGGCGTGAAGATGCCGAAGAACACGACGCCGATCATGAGCAGGGTCAGGAACTCGCCACGCGTGTAGCCCAGGCCGATCTTCGGCACGAGCGGGCCTGCCTCGGCACCGGTCGTGCCGTACGACAGGGTGAACGTCGTCATGAAGTAGAAGAGCACGTAGGTGGCGACCATGCCGAAGGTGCCGACGATGACGGCCTTCCACGACGTGCGGAACACCCGGCCGAGCGGGACCTTGGCCACCGTGCCGGACTCCTGCACACCGCGGAACACCGGCGACTCGACGAGCTTGAAGCGCACGTAGAGGCCGACGATGACGAGCACGGCGGAGAGCAGGAACGGGATGCGCCAGCCCCAGGCCTGGAAGTCGGCGTTCGGGGTGCCGTCGGCGCCGGCGGGCATCGCCGCGTTGATGGCGATGAACAGGCCGTTGGCCAGCAGGAAGCCGATCGGTGCGCCGAGCTGCGGCATCGAGCCGAACACGCCGCGCTTGCCCTCCGGCGCGTTCTCGGTCGCGAGCAGGGCCGCACCGGACCACTCGCCGCCGAGCCCGACACCCTGGGCGAATCGCATCACGGCGAGCAGGACGGGCGCCCAGATGCCGATCGAGTCGAACGTCGGCAGGCAGCCGATCAGGAACGTGGCCGTGCCCATCACGAGCAGCGACGCGACGAGGGTGGTCTTGCGGCCGATGCGGTCACCGAAGTGGCCGAAGATGATCGAGCCGATCGGCCGGGCGAAGAACGCCAGCGCGAAGGTGACGAACGAGGACAACTGCGAGGCCGTCGGGTCCTCGTTCGGGAAGAACAGCGTCGGGAAGACGAGGACCGCGGCGGTCGCGTAGACGTAGAAGTCGTAGAACTCGATCGACGTGCCGACGAGGCTGGCGATGACGACGCGCGAGCGCGGGTTGCCGGCGGGTGTCGGAGCTGAGGTGGGGGTTGCGGGTGCCGGGGCGGCGGTCATGGCGGGGATGGGTCTCCTGGTGCGTGCTCCGGAGGGAGCACGGGGATCCGGACGGCGGACACCGATCGGTTCGCGCGGGGTGGCGCGGGCACCGATCGGGTGCGTTCGGCTGAGGGGGGACCGCTTGTGACGGAAGCCCTGATCATACGACAGATGTCGCCTGGCTGCGAATCAGCCCAGAGTCGGCTGGCCGCTGTCGTGCCCGGTTCGGCCCCGCTCAGGCGCCGGCGCCGGCTCCTGCTTCGAGGTGCTCGGGCAGCTGGTGGCCCATCCGGTCGCGCTTGGTGTCGAGGTAGCCGGCGTTCTGCGCCGAGACGCCGACGACGAGCGGGACGAGCGAGTCGACGGTGATGCCGTGCTCCTCGAGCTGACGGCGCTTCTCCGGGTTGTTCGACAGCAGTCGCACGCGGGTGATGCCGAGGTCGGCGAGGATGCCGGCGGCGCCGCCGTACGCGCGGGAGTCGGCGGGCAGGCCGAGCGCGAGGTTGGCGTCGAGGGTGTCGAGCCCGTCCTCCTGCAGGCGGTAGGCCTTGAGCTTGTTGATGAGCCCGATGCCGCGGCCCTCCTGCCCGCGCAGGTAGACGACCACGCCGCCCTCGGCCGCGATCGTGTCGAGTGCGGCGTCGAGCTGGGGGCCGCACTCGCACTTCAGGGAGCCGAAGGCCTCGCCGGTCAGGCACTCGGAGTGCACGCGGACGAGCGCGCCGTCGGTGGGCAACGAGCCGTCGGGCAGCGTGCCGATGATCGCGACGTGCTCCGCGCTGGTGACGAGGTCACGGTAGGCGCGCATCTGGAAGGTGCCGTGGGTGGTCGGCACGTTCGTCGACACCTCGAAGTGGACCGGGCTCCCCGGCGTGGGGGAGGTCAGCGCGTCGGTCATGTGGTGCTCCGGTCGTTCGTGGGCCCGTCGTTCCCGAGCCCGGGTGTCACGTGCTGCTGCTGCTGCTGCTGCTGGTTCTGGTGCTGCGTGCGCTGCGGTCGGGCTCGGACCAGCAGGTCGGGGCCGAGGCTGGTGGTCGATAGTACGTCCAACCGCCGACGATCGGAGATGCTTCCCACCCCCAGGTCGCCGAGCGCCACACGGGGGCCGCCGAGCAGCACCGGGGCGATGTACACCAGGTACTCGTCGACGAGTCCGGCGGCGATGAGCGCCGAGGCGACGGTCGGCCCGCCCTCGACGAACACCGAGTGCACACCGTGTCCGCGCAGGGCGCCGAGCGAGGTGGCCAGGTCGTGTCCGGGGAGGGTGACGAGCCCCCGCGGGTGTCGACGGACCGCGGCGTCGGCCGGCACCGGGCGGTCTCCGAGCACCACGGCGAGCGGCTGGTCGGCGAGCAGTTCGCCGGCGTCCCCGCGCGCGGTCAGGCTCGGGTCGTCGGCGAGGACGGTGCCGGTGCCCACGAGGATCGCGTCGTGGGCCGAGCGCTGTTCGTGGACGTGCTGCCGCGCGGCGGCGCCGGTGATCCACTTGCTCGTGCCGTCGGCAGCGGCTGCGCGGCCGTCGAGGCTGGACGCCCACTTGACGGTGACCCACGGTCGGCCGAGCCGGACCGAGAGCAGCCAGCGTTCGAGGAACGCCTCGGCCTCGTCGGCGAGCACGCCGGAGACGACCTGGACCCCGGCGGCACGGAGCCGGTCGGCACCGCCGTGCACGTCGGCTCCGGGGTCGTCGATGGCGTACACGACCCGGGCGACCCCGGCCTCGAGCAGCGCCACGGCGCAGGGACCCGTGCGGCCGACGTGGTTGCAGGGTTCGAGGGTGACTACCGCCGTCGCGCCGCGGAGCAGTGCCGGGTCGACCTTGGCCATCGCGTCGACCTCGGCGTGCGGGGTCCCGGCGCCCTTGTGCCAGCCTTCGGCGAGGACGGCGCCGTCGGGGGAGAGGATCACCGCGCCGACGCGGGCGTGATCGCCGACGACGGGTCCGAGGGCCGCGAGTTCGAGTCCGCGGCGCATCGCCCGGACCTCGGTGGGTCGTGCCGTGTCGCTCACGGGCCGAGCCTACCGGCGGTGGTTGGGTGACACGTCACCACGATTGTGAGCGTGTTCAGGCGACGGGCCAGGGGAGGTCGGAGGCAGGCGTGCCGTCAGCGCGTCGCAGCGCCGTCCAGGCCGTGGTCGGGCCACCGTCCCGGTCCGGCACACGGGCTTCGCCGAGGCCCGTGTACGAGAAGCCGGCCGCCCGGGCGACCGCTGCCGATGCACTGTTGCCCTCGTAGCACTCCCAGTACACGTCGGGTGCGCCCTGCTCGATGGCCCAGTCGACCACGAGCCGGACGGCGTCGTGCATGAGTCCGGCACCGCGCGCGGACGGCGCGAGCCAGAACCCGAGGTCACGGCCGGCGGTGCGGTAACTGATGATGCCCGCGAGCCACGTCGACCCTGCCGGTCGGATCGCCCAGGTGTACTCGCGGTCCGAGGCCCACCCCGGTCCGACCAGGGCATCGACGAAGGTGCGGGCGTCCTGCTCGCGGTACGGGGTCGGCACGGTGGTCCACCGGACGATCTCCGGATCCTGGCAGGCCTCGGTGATCGCCGCGGCGTCGGCCGGGGTGGGCAGGTCGAGCCGGACCCGGGCCGACTCGAGCGTGACGGGCTGCACGGTCAGCCGCGCGACCGCGGGACGAACCCGATGCGGTCGTAGACGCGGGCCAGGGTGTCCTGGGCGATCGACTCGGCACGGTCGGCACCGACGGCGAGCAGACGGTCGAGTTCCGCCGGGTCGTCGAGGAGTTCGAGCGTGCGGGCACGGACCGGTTCGAGCTCGGCCACCACGGCGTCGGCGACCTCGCCCTTCAGGTCGCCGTAGCCCTTGCCGTCGAACGATTCCTCGAGCGCGGCGATCGACGTGCCGGTGAACGCCGACAGGATCGACAGCAGGTTCGTCACACCGGGCTTCGTCTGGCGGTCGGCCCGGATCTCACGCTCGGCGTCGGTCACGGCCGACTTGATCTTCTTCGCGGTGCGCTTCGGGTCGTCGAGCAGGCGGATGAGGCCGTTGTCCGAGGCTGCGGACTTGCTCATCTTGCTCGTCGGGTCCTGCAGGTCGTAGATGCGCGCCGTCTCGGTCAGGATCCGTGCTTCGGGCGTGACGAAGGTGTCGCCGAACCGGGAGTTGAAGCGTCCGGCCAGGTCACGGGTGAGCTCGACGTGCTGTCGCTGGTCATCGCCGACGGGCACGACCCTGGTGTCGTAGAGCAGGATGTCCGCGGCCATGAGGATCGGGTAGGTGAAGAGCCCGACCGACGCGGCCTCGGCGCCCTGGCGCGCGGACTTGTCCTTGAACTGGGTCATCCGGCTCGCCTCACCGAAGCCGGTCAGCGTGTTCAGCACCCAGGCGAGCTCGGCGTGCGCGGGCACGTGGGACTGCACGAACAGTGTCGCCTTCGACGGGTCGATGCCCGAGGCGATGTACTGGGCCGCGGTGGCCCGGGTGTTCGCGCGGAGTTCGGCCGGGTCCTGCGGCGAGGTGATCGCATGCATGTCGACGACGCAGT
Source organism: Curtobacterium aurantiacum (assembly GCF_018598555.1). Classification (GTDB taxonomy): domain Bacteria; phylum Actinomycetota; class Actinomycetes; order Actinomycetales; family Microbacteriaceae; genus Curtobacterium; species Curtobacterium aurantiacum. The sequence continues at coordinate 1,046 of NZ_JAHEWN010000025.1, read as the reverse complement.
AGATGGCGTCGTAGTCGTCGAGCAGCGTCCTCCACTGCATGAGCGCCCCGACGTAGTTGCCGAGGTGCAGCGAGCCGGCGGACGGCTGGATGCCCGAGAAGATGCGGGTCTTGGTCATGGTGGTGCTCCGGTGCGTCAGGTGAAGCGAAAGCAGAGGGGTCAGAGTTCGTAGTCGACGACCACGGGGGCGTGGTCGGACCATCGCTGGTCGTACGCCGCAGCGCGGTCGACCGTGTACTCCGTGACCTTGGCGGCCAGGTCGGGCGTCGCCATCTGGTAGTCGATGCGCCAGCCGGTGTCGTTGTCGAAGGCCTGACCTCGCCAGGACCACCACGTGTACGGGCCGTCGACGTCGCCGGCCTGGTCGCGACCGACGTCGACCCAGCCGAGCCCGGGGCCCGTGGAGCCGTCGGCACCCTCGACCGGTTCGCCGTCGGCGCCGAAGAACCGCGAGAAGTAGGCACGCTCGCGCGGCAGGAAGCCCGCACGCTTGACGTTGCCCTTCCAGTTCTTGATGTCGCGCTGGTCGTGCCCGACGTTGAGGTCACCGACGACGACCGCGAGCGGGTTGTGCTCGCGGAGCTTCGGCAGGCGCTCCGTCATCGCGTCGAGGAACTTCCACTTCTCGTCCTGCTTGGGGGTGTCGACCTCGCCCGAGTGCACGTAGGTGGAGACGACCGTGACGGTCGCGCCGCCGATCTCGTAGTCGGCCTCGAGCCAGCGGCCGGCGGAGTCGAAGTCGTCGGCGCCCAGCGCGACGCGGTGGATCTGAGCGGAGTGTCGTGATGCGATCGCGACGCCGGCCCGGCCCTTCGCGGTCGCCGGGTCGTGCACGATGTCCCACTCGTCGCCGAGCAGTGCCGCCAGGTCGTCGCTCGACGCGCGGACTTCCTGCAGGGCCAACACGTCGACGTCACGGGTGGCGAGCCAGTCGCCCATCCCCTTGCGGAAGGCGGCGCGGACGCCGTTCACGTTGACGGATGCGAGGCGCAGGCGTGTCATGCAGAACACCTTATCGGCGGGTGCCGACAGCCCTGGACGCCCCG
>NZ_JAHEWN010000024.1 GCF_018598555.1 Curtobacterium aurantiacum | reverse complement strand
ATCCCCGCCCCACCCCACGCACCACCACGGAACAGGGAGAACCCACGTGAAGACCCGAGTCCTCGCCGGCCTCGCCATCGCGGCAGCCGCGACCGTCGCACTGTCCGGCTGCGTCCAGAGCGCCAACGCCTCGAACGCTGCCGACGGCAACGGCACCACCGACCTCACCGTGTTCATCAGCGGCGACACCAACGTCCAGGACCTCTGGGACAAGTCGCTCATCCCCGCCTTCGAGAAGGCGAACCCGAAGATCCACGTCAGCACGAGCATCGACCTGCACGGCGAGCACGACGCCCAGACGCAGGCGAACCTCGCCACCGCGGTCAAGGCCGGCAAATCCGTCGCGTACGACCTCGTCGACGCCGGCTTCGTCACCACCGCCGGCAAGGCCGGGTTGATGGCACCGGTCAGCGACAGCACGATCCCGAACCTGAAGGACGTCCCCGACGCCACGAAGCAGCAGGGTGGCGACAGCGCCATCCCGTACCGCGCCTCGAGCGTGCTGCTGGCGTACGACGCGAAGAAGGTCACGGACCCGCCGAAGACCCTCGACGACCTGCTCGCCTGGATCAAGGCCAATCCGGGCGAGTTCGCCTACAACTCCCCGTCCTCCGGCGGTTCGGGCGGCTCGTTCGTGGCCACGGTGCTCGCGAAGTACCTGACGCCCGCCGAGCAGGAGACGATGCAGACGAAGTACGACAAGTCGCTCGAGTCGAAGTGGGACAAGGGCTTCGCCGCGCTCAAGGACCTCGGCCCGTCGACGTACCAGAAGGGCGTCTACCCGAACGGCAACGACCAGGTCGTGCAGCTGCTCGGCAGCGGTCAGATCGCGATGGCTCCGGTCTGGAGCGACCAGTTCATCACCTCGCAGAAGACCGGCATCATCCCGAAGACCGTCAAGGCCGTGCAGATCGACGACCCGTCCTTCACCGGCAGCGCGAGCTTCCTCGGCATCCCGAAGACCGAGCCGAAGGCCAAGAAGGCGGCAGCCGAGAAGCTCGCCGACTTCGTGCTCAGCTCGAAGGGGCAGCAGCTCGTCGCGAGCGCCGTCTCCGGCTACCCGGTGATCCCGCTCGACAGCCTGCCGAAGTCCGTCGCCGAGCAGTTCGCGGACGCGAACCCCTCGCAGCTCCGCCTCGGGTTCCAGAGCGACTTCGCCGCCGACATGAACGCGGCGTGGGACGCGAAGGTCCCGCAGTGACCCAGACCGTCCAGGACGGCCCGGCAACCGGCCGGGAGGCCCGTGGCGACTCCGAGCTCGCAGGCTCGCTCGGCGCGTCCCGCGCGTCGCTGGCGCGCCGCCGCTCAGCGGGACGCGCGGGCCTCCCGCCCGTCCCGCCCCACGCCCAGGGCCCGGCGCAGCCCGGCAGCGGGCGCACGGCGCAGGAGCGACTGGCCCGCCGCCGGCGGTGGCAGGGCCTCGCCCTCGTCGCTGCCCCGGTGCTCGTGGTCGTGCTGTTCGTCGGCGTCCCGGTGGTGAACGCCGCCCTGTTCAGCCTCGGCTTCACCGGCGGCCTGAACCAGGCGCTCGCGGACATCGGCGGCGACACCGTGCGCGGCTTCTCGTTCGCGGTCTACGCCACCCTGCTCGGCAACGCCACGTTCCTGCGCGACCTGGTCGCGACGCTCGGGGTGACGGCACTGTCGACCGGCCTGACGGTGGGGCTCGCCGTCGTCGTCGCGGTGATCCTGCGGCTCCGCGGGGGCTTCCTCGGCAAGACCCTCAGCGTCCTCGCCGTGGTGCCGATCTTCGTGCCGGTGGTCATCGCGAGCTGGTCGATCCTGACCTTCACGGATGCGCAGGGCTTCCTCCGGAGCCTCGGCGCACAGTTCGGGCTCGACGTCCCGGTGTGGGGGTACACCCTCGTCGCCGTGGTGTTCGGCAGCGTCTGGACCAGCCTGCCGTTCGCGGTGCTCATGATCGCCGGGGCGCTGCAGGGCACCCCGGACGCCCTGGTCGAGGCTGCGAAGGACGCCGGTGCGAGCACCTGGCGCGTCGTCTGGCAGGTGCTCCTGCCGATGGCGGCCACCCCGCTCGTCATCGCGACGACGTTCACGGTGATCGGGGTCCTCGGTTCGTTCACCGTGCCGTACTTCACCGGTCCGAACGCCCCGACGATGCTCGGCGTCGACATCTCGAAGTACTTCCAGGCCTACAACCGTCCGCAGCAGTCGACCGCGATGGCGTTCATCGTGTTCGCGTTCGCCGCGGCCGCGAGCATCTTCTACCTCCGCTCGACGGTCCGCTCGAACGCGGGCGAGCTCGACAAGAAGCGTCAGGAGCAGCAGTGATCAAGCGTCTGACCGGCACCGCCCTCGTCTGGGCGACCGCGATCGTGCTGGCCGTCTTCATCCTCGGGCCGCTCGTCTGGCTGGCTGCGCGGGCCTTCGCCACGACGTGGACGTACCCGAACCTGCTGCCCGACGGCTGGACCCTGCAGTGGTGGGGCACGGTGTTCGAGGACCGCAGCCTGGCCGTCGCGGTGCAGAACTCGCTCGTCCTCGCCCCGCTCACGGTCCTCATCGCCGCGGCGGTCTGCCTGCCCGCCGCGTGGGCGATCAGCCGCATCGAGTTCCCGGGGCGACGGCTCGTCCTGGTCGGGCTGTTCGCCACGAACGCCTTCCCGAAGATGGGCCTCTTCGTCACGATGTCGGCGATGTTCACCGCGCTGAACCTCATGAACACCGTGACCGGCATCCTGATCGTCCACGTCCTGGGCTGCGTCGTGTTCATGACGTGGTTGCCCGCCGCGGCGTTCTCGGCCGTGCCGCGGTCCCTCGAGGAAGCCGCCCGCGACGCCGGGGCGAGCCGGTGGCGCACCTTCTGGAAGGTGACGTTCCCGATCGCCTGGCCCGGGATCCTCGTCGCGATGGTGATGTCGTTCCTGGCGTCCTTCGACGAGGCGCAGGGCACGTACCTGGTCGGCGCCCCGACGTACATGACGATGCCGACGGCGATGTACTCGCTCGTCCTGAACTCCCCACGCCAGGTGTCGGCGGTGTTCGCGATCGCGCTGAGCATCCCGTCCGTGGTCCTGCTGCTGCTCGCCCGGAAGCACATCATGGGCGGCCGACTGGCGGACGGCTTCCAGATCCGATGACGCAGCCCCGATGACGCAGCCCCACATGACGCAGATCCCGATGACCACACCAGCACGAAAGGCGACCACATGACGGACGCAGCGCTCGTCACGGAACGCACGCAGGGCCTCCAGGCCGACGGCAGCACGACGGACCGGGCCCGCACCGGCGGACTCACCATCCGCGGACTGCGCAAGACGCTCGGCGGACGCGACGTCGTCGCCGGCATCGACCTCGACGTCGCGAAGGGCGAGCTCGTCTCGCTCCTCGGGCCGTCCGGCTGCGGCAAGACCACGACGCTCCGCATGGTGGCGGGGTTCCTGCCCGCCGACGGCGGCGTGGTCACCATGGGGGACCGCGACGTCACGTCGCTCGGCCCGGAGCGCCGACCGAGCGCGATGGTGTTCCAGAACTACGCCCTGTGGCCGCACATGACGGTGACGCAGAACGTCGCGTTCCCGCTGCGGACCCGACGGGTGCCGAAGCAGCGGATCGCCGAGCGTGTGCGGGACGCGCTCGAGCTCGTCGGGCTGAGCCACCACGCCGGTTCGAAGCCGACCGCGATCTCCGGTGGCGAGCAGCAGCGCGTCGCCCTGGCCCGTGCCATCGTCCAGGAGCCGGACGTCCTGCTCCTCGACGAGCCGCTGTCGAACCTCGACGCGAAGCTCCGCGTGAGCGTCCGCGACGAGATCCGGCGCATCCAGCAGCGTCTCGGCATCACGACCGTGATCGTGACGCACGACCAGGACGAAGCGCTCAGCATCTCCGACCGGATCGCCGTCATGCACGACGGGCGCATCGAGCAGATCGCCACCCCGACCGACCTCTACGCCCGCCCTGGAACGAGCTTCGTGGCGTCCTTCATCGGGTCGACGAGCGTCGTCACCGGTCGGTTCCTCGCCGGCACGTCCGTCAGCCCGACCGCCGCCGACACCGTGCTGATCCGCCCCGAGCAGGTCGTGCTCACCGACGACTCGTCGATCCGGGCGACGGTCGCGCGGGTGCTCATGCGCGGCCACTTCGCCGAGGTCGTCCTCGCCACGGACGGCGCGGAACTCCGCGCCTACGTCACCGGGCCGCCGCCGGCGGTCGGCACCGAGACCGGGGTGCGCCTGGGTGAAGTGCTCGTGCACCGCGACGGCGTGCTGCTCGAGGTCGCCCGATGAGCGCCGGGGTCCCGACGTCGGTTGCGGCCGTGTCGGCTTCGGTTGCGTCTGCGTCTGCGTCTGCGGTCGACCAGGTGGTCGCCACCAGCCCGGACGGGAGGCCCGGCGTGCGTCCGCCACGCCTCGTCGCCCACCGTGGTGCGCCGCGCGTCCGGCGCGAGAACACCCTGCCCGCCATCGCGGTCGCCGAAGCGCTCGGCGCCGAGGTGATCGAGGTCGACGTCCGTCGCACCGCCGACGACGTCGCCGTCCTGCTGCACGACGAGACCCTCGGCCGGATGTGGGGCGACGCCCGCCGGGTGTCCGACGTCGCCTGGTGCGACGTCGCCCGGCTCGGCAACGGCCTCGACCGGATCCCGCGGCTCGACGGTGCGCTCGAACGGCTCGACGGCTGCCGGTCGACACTGCTGATCGACCTGACCGACGCCGAGGACGCCCTGGTCGCCGCCCGGACCGTCGCGGGGTTCAGCGGCTCCACCGAGGTGGCCTGGTGCGGAGCCCCCACGGCGATGGCCGCCGTCCGGTCCGTGCTGCCCGACGCCGACGTCTGGCTCGCGTGGGAGTCCCTCGACCCACCGGTCCCCGCAGACCTCGAGGCGCTGGCACCGTCGACGCTCAACCTCGACGTCGCCTTCCTCACCCCGCGCACCGTCGAGGTGGCGCACGCCCTGGGCCTGCGCGTCGCGGTCTGGACCATCGACGACGTCGAGCCCGCGATCTGGGCAGCCCGGCTCGGTGTCGACTCGATCACCACGAACGACGTCGGCTCCATCGGCGCCGCGCTGTCCGCCGCGGAGCGGGACGGCTGGCCGGAGCGCGACCGCGAGCCCACCGAGACCGAGGTCGCCTCGCGCGCCCAGGCCCTGGCCCACCGCATCGCCCACGAGGTCATCGCCTACACCCGGGAGCACCCCGTCAGCGAGGTGCACACGAAGGCCAACCCCGCCGACCTCGTCACCGACGTCGACCGCCTGGTGGAGCAGCACGTGCGCTCCCGCGTGCGGATGGTGTTCCCGACGCACGGCTTCACCGGCGAGGAGTACGGCGAGGCCCCGGGCGACCGGCACCGCTGGTTCCTCGACCCCGTCGACGGCACCACGAACCTGGCCAACGGGGTCCCGTGGACCTCGATGTCGCTCTGCCTGACCCGTGGCGGACGCCCGCTCGTCGGCGTCGTGGCTGACCCGTGGCGCGGCGAGGTCCTCGAGGCCCGGCGCGGCCGCGGTGCCACCCTGCGCGACCGGCAACTCCGGCTCGACGACGCACCCCGGCCGCTCGCCGGAGCCGTCGTCGGAACCGAGCTCGACGGACACCGGCCGTGGCCGGGCTTCGGGGCGTTCCTCGACGCACTGGCCGACCGGTCCTGCACGCTCCGGGTGCAGGGATCGGGGACGCTGACGATCGCGCAGGTCGCGGCCGGGCGGGGGATCGGCGGCTGCGTCTCGGCGTTCAACCCGGTCGACCACGGGGCCGCGGTGCTGCTCGTGCACGAGGCCGGGGGTGTCGTGCTGACGCGGTCCGGCCCCGTCGACGGCTTCCCGCCCGTGGGGGAGCCGTTCCTCGTGGCGCACCCGGGGGCCGCGGACGAGCTGCACGCGGTGTGGACGGCGGCGCTCGCCGCGGGGTGAGCACGGTGCGGGGTCTGCGATTCGGTGCGGGGTTGGCTGCCGGGTGCGGCGCTGCAAGCGCGCACGGGGCCGCCAAGCCGCCACGGGTTGCGCAAGTGCGCACGGTGCGGACTGGAGGCGCGGGGCGGGGTCGTACCGTGCCTCCCGTCCGGTGGGTGGTGAGCACGGTGCGGGATCGGCGATCCGGTGCGGGGTTGGCTGCTGGGTGCGGCGCTGCAAGCGCGCACGGGGCCGCCAAGCGGGCACGGGTCGTGCAGGTGCGCACGGCGCGCTTGCCGCCGCCGCTCGCTCCGCTCCCGGCCGACTCTGAGCGGGCGCTCAGTCATCCGACGCCGGGGCTTCGTAGTGTTGCAGTCCACGACCGGTCCGACCGGACCGACCGTGCACCCGAAGGAGCATCGACCATGGGATTCCTCGACCGCCTGCTCGGACGTCCGGAGCGCGACCGATCCGCCGACGCACAGCAGAACCAGTGGGGGCAGCCGCCGCAGCAGCCGGGCTACCGGTACGGCCAGCAGTCCTACCAGCAGCCGGCGCCGTCCGCACCGCAGGGCGGGGGCGACCAGTACGGCGTCCCGCAGTGGGGCGGCGCACCCACGCAGCAGCAGGGGGCGACGACCGACGACGAGCGTGCCGTCGAGCGCTACCGGTACCTGCTCCGCACCGCACCGCCCGAGCGCATCGAAGAGGTGCACGCCGAGGCCTTCGCGAAGCTGACCGACGAGCAGCGCCGGATGGTCTACGACGAGTTCACCCGGACGGCCCCTCCCGGTGAGGCACCCCGAGGCGACGACCCGCGGTCGCTCGCGCAGTCGGCGACCCGCTCCGAGATCCGCCAGCCGGGCTTCATGGAGCGATCGCTCGGTGGCGTCGGCGGTGGGGCCGGCGGACGCTTCGGCGGCCAGCGCGGCGGGCCGTCGTTCGGCAGCATGATCGGAGCCTCGATCCTCGGGACGGTGGCCGGGTACGTCATCGGTTCGGCGATCATGAGCGCCTTCCTGCCCGACCCCGGATCGTTCGATGGCGGTACCGACGCTGCGGGTGACGGTGGTTCGGAGGACACTGGTGCTGATTCCGGCGACGCCGGTGCGTCGGACGCTGGCGCATCCGACGGCGGCGGCTTCGAGAGTGCGGGCTGGGGCGACAGCGGATCCGACTTCGGTGGCGGTGGCTTCAGCGACTTCGGTGGTGGTGACTTCGACGTCTGAGTGACGTCCGTCGCTCCACCGACCCACTGATATTCTCCGTGGTCGACGAAGGAGCGACATGGCCATCATCGAAGCCTCCGGGCTGACCAAGACCTACCGGTCGAAGTCCGGGCCGGTGCATGCACTGGCCGGACTCGACCTGTCGGTGCCGCAGGGCACCGTGACGGCACTGCTCGGGCCGAACGGTGCGGGCAAGACCACGGTGGTGAAGGTGCTCACCACCCTGATCACGCCCGACTCGGGCACCGCGACGATCGACGGCATCGACGTGATCGCCGACCCGCAGGCCACCCGGCGGTCGATCGGGGTCTCCGGCCAGTACGCGGCGGTCGACGAGAACCTGACCGGGTTCGAGAACCTCGAGATGATCGGGCGGCTGTACCACCTGGGGCGCCGGACCTCGCGCGAACGTGCTCGCGAGCTCATCGACGTGTTCGACCTCTCCGAGGCGGGGGACCGTCCGGTGAAGGGGTTCTCCGGCGGCATGCGGCGGCGCATCGACCTCGCCGGCGCGCTCGTGATGAACCCGCGCGTGCTGTTCCTCGACGAACCGACGACAGGCCTCGACCCCCGCAGCCGGCTGGCGCTCTGGGGCATCATCGAGGACCTCGTGGCCGAGGGCGCGACGGTGCTGCTCACCACCCAGTACCTGGAAGAAGCCGACCGGCTCGCCGACGACATCGCGGTCATCGACGGCGGGGCGGTCATCGCCGAGGGCACAGCCGACCAGCTCAAGGCGCAGGTCGGCGGGCACCGGGTGGTCGTGACCCTGGTCGACGAGGCCGACGGTGACGCGGCGACCACGGTGCTCGGCCGGTACGGGGTCGGCGAGGTCGAGACCTCGGGCGACGGCCGCACCCGCGCCATCGCGGTGGAGGCCGGTCCGGCAGCCCTGCAGCGCGTGCTCGCCGACCTGGGCGAGGCCGGCATCGGACTCCACGACGCCGGCATGCGCCGTCCGACGCTCGACGACGTCTTCCTGCGCCTGACCGGGCACGCCGCGACGGACGACGACGCCGACGGACCCGCGGCCACCAAGCAGAAGGAGGCGGCACGATGACCGCCACGTCCCTCGCCCCGGGCCGCCAGCTGCCCGTCGTCGTCACCTCGCCGCTCGCCGTCTGGCTCGAGGACGGCTGGACCGTCACCAAGCGGAACCTCATCAAGCTCAAGCGGTCCCCGGACATGCTCGTGTTCGCCGTGCTGCAGCCGATCATGTTCGTGCTGCTGTTCAGCCAGGTCTACGGCGGCGCCATCCAGGTGCAGGGGACCGACTACACGCAGTTCCTGATGGCGGGGATCTTCGCGCAGACCGTGGTGTTCGGTGCGACGTTCTCCGGGTCGGCGATGGCGCAGGACCTGAAGGAAGGGCTGATCGACCGGTTCCGCACGCTGCCGATGTCGGCGTCCGCGGTGCTCGTCGGGCGCACCAACTCCGACCTCGTGCTCAACTCGATCTCGATGGCGATCATGATGCTCACCGGGCTGGCGGTCGGGTGGCGGGTGAACTCGTCGCCGCTCGAGTTCCTGGCCGGCATCGCCCTGCTGCTGCTCTTCAGCTACGCGTTCAGCTGGGTGATGGCGCTGCTCGGCATGAGCGTCAAGACGCCGGAGGTCATCAACAACGCCTCGTTCATGATCCTGTTCCCGCTGACGTTCATCTCGAACGCGTTCGTGCCGAGCGACACCCTGCCGCTGGTGCTGCGTGTGTTCGCGGAGTGGAACCCGGTGTCGTCGCTCGTGCAGGCCGCGCGGGAGCTGTTCGGGAACGTCGGGTCCGCCCCGGTGCCGGACATCTGGACGATGCAGCACCCCGTGCTGACGGTGCTGATCGGCATCGCCGTGATGCTCGTGGTGTTCGTGCCGTGGGCGGTGAACAAGTACACCCGCATCAGCGCGAAGTGAGGCCATGGGCGGTCAACAAGGCTGCGCAATCCACCCCCAGGATCAGCGCGAAGTTAGGCCATGGGCGGTCAACAAGGCTGCGCAATCCACCCCCAGGATCAGCGCGAAGTGAGGCCGGCGTGGGCGCTCAGAGCAGCTTGCGCTGCAGCGCCCACGCGGTCAACTCGTGCCGGTTCGACAGCTGGAGCTTCCGCAGGACCTTCGACACGTGCGTCTCGACCGTCTTCACCGAGATGAACAGCTCCGTCGCGACCTCCTTGTAGGCGTACCCGCGCGCGATGAGCCGCATGACCTCCTGCTCGCGGTCGGACAGGCGGTCCAGCTCGGCGTCGTGCTGGGCCGTCTCGCCACTGACCGCCCCGAAGGCGTCGAGGACGAAGCCGGCGAGCCGCGGCGAGAACACCGCGTCCCCGTCCGCCACGCGGGTCACGGCCTCGGCGACCTCGGCACTCGACGAACTCTTCGTGATGTACCCGCGGGCGCCGGCGCGGATGACCCGCACCACGTCGTCGGCGGCGTCCGACACGCTCAGCGCCAGGAACCGGGTGTCCGGGTTCTCCGGTGCCGACCGCGTGATCACCTCGGCACCGCCGCCGCCGGCACCGCCCGGCAGGTGCACGTCGAGCAGGACGACGCGCGGTCGCGTGGCCGCGACGACCCTCACGGCCTCGTCGACGGTCGCCGCCTCACCCACGACCTGGAGGCCCGGTGGCAGCCCGGCGCGCACGCCGGCCCGGAAGATGGAGTGGTCGTCGACGATCGCGACCGTCAACGGGGCGGGCTCGGTCATGCGTGCTCCTCGTCGTGGCTCGCGGAGGCGAGCGGCAGGGTCAGTCGGACCTCGGTGCCGGTGCGGCCCGGTCCGGGCGCGATGGTCGCGTGGCCGCCGAGTCGCTGCATGCGGCCGACGATCGACTCACGGACGCCGTACCGGCCGACCGGCACCGTGTCGACGTCGAACCCCGGGCCGCGGTCGCGGATGCTGATCTCGGCCCGGTCGCGAGCGGTCTCGGCGTAGACGCTGACGGTCCCACCGGCGTGCCGTGCGGCGTTCAGCATCGCCTCGCGGGCGGCGGAGACGAGCCCGTCCGGCAGGTCGCTGCGGGCGGGTCCGACCGCGATGACCTCGATGCGGGCGGGGTACTCGGCCTCGATGTCCACGGCCGCGTCCCGCAGCTGCGTGCCGAGGTCGCGCGCCGGTTCCGCCTGCTCGGTGAAGAGCCAGGACCGCAGCTCGCGCTCCTGCGCCCGTGCCAGCCGCGCCGCGTCCGAACCCGGCTCGGCCTTCTGCTGGATGAGGGCCAGGGTCTGCAACACCGAGTCGTGCAGGTGCGCCGCGAACTCGGCCCGCTCGAGGTCGCGGACGCGGGCGGCGCGTTCCTCGGCGAGGTCGCGGACGAGCCGGACCACCCACGGGGCGACGACGACGGCCACACCGACCAGGACGGCCACCGCGGCGGTCAGCACGGTCCAGACGTTCGGCCGGGTGCTCGTCGTGAAGAAGAGCAGGATGCCGAGGACGACCAGCACCAGGGCACCGAGTGCCCGGACGACGAGGGTGGAGGACGCGGCCGAGCGGACGTTTCGGAGCGCGTCGAACTGCCGCCAGGCGAGCGCGGCCCCGGTGACGACCACGACGCCGGGCACGATGACCTCGAGGGGGACCGCCACGCCCATCCGCGCGGCGACGACGGCCCCGGCCGCGGCGAGCAGGGCGACCCCGAGCAGGATCTCGACGACCGGGGTCCGACGGGCGGACACGGGGTCCTCGTCGACGTCGGCTGCCGGGGTCAGCACGGACCCGCGCGCCGCGCTTCCGGCGGCTGGCCCTGCGGCCGCGCTCGGCACGGTCGCCCAGAGCCAGGCGTAGAGCAGCAGCCCGGCGCCGCCGCAGATCACGAGGACCGCCGTGGCGAGCCGGACGGCCCCGACCGGCAGACCGGTGTGGGCCGCGAACCCGCTGCAGACACCACCGACGACCCTGGGGATCGGGCGCGTCATCGTCGCGGTGGCCATGGGCCAATCCTGGCACCCGGACGGCCGCAGCAGCAGGGTCGCGGGGCCGGGATCAGGGTCCGGTCAGGGGGAACCCCGATGGTGTCGGCGCGCCGCTGCCGGGATGCTGGTGGCCATGACCGATCACCAGCACGACTCCGCTCCCGGCACCGCTGCCGGCAGCGCCGACTCGACGACCCGGTTCTTCGACTGGGTCCGCGGCCTCGGCATCACCCGCACCGACGACCGCTGGCTCGCCGGTGTGTGCGGTGCCGTGGTCCGCCGCACCGGCCTCGACCCGCTCGTGGTCCGTGGGGTGACGATCGTCGTCGCGCTGCTGGGCGGCCCGGTCTTCCTCGCCTACGCCGTCGGCTGGGCGTTGCTCCCCGACACCGCCGGACGCATCCACGTCGAGCGGATGATCCGCGGGGTCCTGGACCCGGCGCTCATCGCGATCGGCGCCTTCGTGGCGCTCACCTTCGTGCCCGCCGCCCGCGGCCTCTGGTGGCAGGGGGTCCCGGACGCCTGGGGGATGCCCGGCTGGCTCGAGGCGACCCTGGCCACCGCGTGGAGCATCATGCTCGTCGGCGGGATCGTCTGGCTCATCGTGGTCCTGGCCCGACGCGGGGTGGACGGTGAGCGGACCGCGAGCACCGGCACCGGCACCGGCACCGGACCGACCGCTGCACCGCGGGGCGACTTCTGGACCAGCCCCGAGGAGCCGCACCCGGCCCGGAACGCGTGGACCGCGGAGGCGACCGGCGCGACGGACGCGGGACGGGCCTCCTGGCAGTGGGGTGCACCCGCGAGCCCCGAGGACCGGCGACGGCAGCAGGAGGAGCGGATGCGCGCCGAACGGGAGCGGGCGGCCGAACGGCGGGCCGAGCGGGTGGAGCGGCGACCCGGGGCGGCGTACGTCGCCGTGTCCCTCGGACTCGCGCTCGTCGCCGGAGCCGGGGTCGCGTTCTGGGCGCAGCAGGCCGGGTGGTCCGTCCCGGTCCTCGGGATCGCCGCGGCGCTCGCGGTGCTGGCGATCGCCACGATCGTCGCCGGGATCCGCGGTTGCGATGACGACGTGCTCGGACTGTTCTCGACGGTCGCAGCGGTGGCCCTGGTGGTCACCGGGGTCCTGCCCGCCGGCACCCAGGTCTCGCTGATCGGCGGCACCACGTGGCAGGTGGAACGGGCCGCCCCGGGGACCGAACGGAACTTCGCGATGCTGGCCGGCGGTCCGACGCTGGACCTCCGCGAGCTCGAACCGTCGGCGGTCGGGGGCGACGTGAACCTCTGGCTGGGCGCCGGCGGGGCCGACGTGCTGCTGCCGACCGACGTGCCGGTGCGGGTCGAGGTGAGCGGCGTCGGCTACGGCGTCGACACCGGCGGAGGCGACGACGACGGCGCCGGTGGAGTGCTCCGGACCACCACGCTCGAGAACCGTGCGGCACGCACGGCCGATGCGGACGAGACGACGACGGTGCACCTGTGGATCCTCGGCGGCGGCGTCGACGTGCCGCGGGCGATCACGGTCGGCGAGTGAGGAACGGGACGATGACGAACGACGGAACGACCAACGACGAGACGACTGCGCCGATGGCTCCACCGGCGGCTCCCGACGAGCCCGTCCGGCGGCCCGCGCGCCGTGGCGCGCGCTTCGGCACGATCCTGTGGGGTGTCCTGATGCTCGTGTTCGCCGGGGCGATGGCCGTGAGTGCGCTGCCGATGTTCTCAGTGGACACCACGACCCTGCTGCTCGCCGCCTGCATCGCCGCCGGCGTGCTGCTGGTCGTGGCCGGGATCGTGGCGACACTGTCCCGCACACGGCGGTAGGGGGAGCACCCCGTCCACAGGACCGTCCGGGTGTGCACGTGGGCCACCCGGACGGCTTAGCATCATCCACGTGACCGCGACAGAAGCCGAGCGGGCCGCCCAGCGCGACGCCACCGAGCAGCCCCTCGACCGCAGCACCCGCCTGCGTCGGTGGATGCTGCACGGGGCCGACCAGGGCGCCTCCCACCAGGGTCCGCACCAGGTCGAGGTCGAGAAGACCCACCCGTGGTGGCGGGTCATGTGCCTGACCGGCGTCGACTACTTCTCCACCCTCGGGTACCAGCCGGCCATCGCCGCGCTCGCCGCGGGCCTGCTGTCGCCGATCGCGACGATCGTGCTCGTCCTCGTCACGCTGTTCGGGGCGCTGCCGGTGTACCGGCGGATCGCCCACGACAGCTTCCGGGGCGCCGGGTCGATCATGATGCTCGAGAAGCTCCTGCCGTGGTGGGCCGGCAAGCTCCTCGTGCTCGTGCTGCTCGGGTTCGCCGTGACGGACTTCATGATCACGATGACGCTGTCGGCCGCCGATGCCACAGCCCACATCGCCGAGAACCCGTACACCCCGCACTGGTTCACCGAGATCCCGGTGCCGCTCACCCTGGCGCTGCTGCTCCTGCTCGGCATCGTGTTCCTGCGTGGGTTCAAGGAAGCCATCGGCATCGCGGTGGGGCTCGTCGCCGTCTTCCTCGCGCTGAACGCCGTCGTCATCGTCGTGTCCCTCTGGCACGTGTTCGAGAACCCGATGGTGGCGAGCGACTGGTGGTCCGGGCTCACCGCCCAGCACGGCAACCCCCTCGTGATGGTCGGCATCGCCCTGATCGTGTTCCCGAAGCTCGCGCTCGGCCTCTCCGGCTTCGAGACCGGCGTCGCGGTGATGCCGCAGGTCCGCGGGGACGCCACCGACGACACGAGCGACCGACCCGAGGGCCGGATCCGTGGCACCAAGCGACTCCTGACCGTCGCGGCGCTCATCATGAGCTCGTTCCTCATCACCTCGTCGATCGTGACGACGTTCCTCATCCCGCAAGCCGAGTTCCAGCCGGGCGGCGGGGCGAACGGCCGTGCGCTGGCCTACCTGGCGCACGAGTACCTGGGGGGCGTGTTCGGGTCGGTCTACGACTTCTCGACCGTCGCCATCCTGTGGTTCGCCGGTGCGAGCGCGATGGCGGGGCTCCTCAACCTGGTGCCGCGGTTCCTGCCCCGCTACGGCATGGCGCCGCAGTGGGCACGGGCGGTGCGTCCCCTCGTGATCATCTTCACGCTCATCGCGTTCGTCATCACGATCATCTTCCAGGCCGACGTCGACGCCCAGGGTGGCGCGTACGCCACCGGCGTGCTGGTGCTGATCACCAGCGCAGCGGTCGCGGTGACGCTGTCCGCGCGCCGCAAGCAGCAGCGCAAGCGCACCATCGCGTTCGGCGTGATCTCGGTCGTGTTCGTCTACACCACGGTCGCCAACGTCATCGAGCGGCCCGACGGCGTGCGGATCGCGGCGATCTTCATCATCGCGATCGTCGTCGTGTCGCTCATCTCGCGCGTGCGCCGCTCGTTCGAGCTCCGTGCATCGTCGATCGAGCTCGACGCGACCGCCCGGCAGTTCGTCGAGGCCGACGCCGACCAGTTCAGCTCCGTCTGCATCATCGCGAACGAACCCGGTGCCGGCACGGCCGAGGCGTACCGGTCGAAGGGGCGCGAGGAACGTCGCGACTCCGGCATCCCGGCGCGCGTGCCGACCATGTTCCTCGAGGTCCTGCCCGCCGACTCCTCCGACTTCGAGGAGGACCTGCTGGTCGAGGGTCACGTCATCCACGGGTTCCGCGTGCTGAAGGTCCGGTCCGGCAACGTCCCGAACACCATCGCGTCGACGCTCCTCGCCATCCGCGACATCGCCGGGGTCGTGCCGAGCATCTACTTCGAGTGGAACGAGGGCAGTCCGATCCGGAACGCCCTGCGCTTCGTGTTCACGGGGGCCGGCGACGTCGCCCCCGTGACCCGCGAGGTCCTGCGTGAAGCCGAGCCCGAGGTCAACCGGCGGCCGAGCGTCCACGTCTCGTGAGCCGCGGACCGGGCGCGGGGCGTGCCTCCAGGCCGATCGGCGGTCTGGCGGCGATCGCCGTCGCCGCCGCGGTGTGGGGAACCACCGGGACCGCGACGCACTTCGCGCCCGGCGTGCCCGCGTTCGTGTTCGGTGCGGTGACCTTCGGGCTCGGCGGGCTGGTGCTCGCCGCGACCGCGGGGCAGGGGACCCTGCGTGCCGTCGCACAGCGCCGCACCCGCGGCTGGGCGCTGCTCGGTGCCGCGTCACTCGTGGTCTACGCGGTCGCGTTCTACGCGGCCCTCGCCGATGCGGGGGTCGCGCTCGGCACGACGCTGGCCATCGGGTCGTCACCCGTCTTCGCCGGCCTCGTCGAGTGGGTCGCTGACCGGAGGCGCGTCTCCCGCCGCTGGGTCGTCGCCACCCTGGTGAGCGTGGTCGGCATGGTCGTCGTCACCCTTGCGCGCTCGGAGCACGACGACGGCGGGCGGTCGCTCGCGGTCGGCGTCGGCAGTGCCCTGGTCGCCGGTCTGACGTACGCGCTGTACTCGTGGGCGGTGGTGCGGGGGATGCACGCCGCGACGAGCCGGATGCCGATCGCCGTCGGTCGCGCGGAGTCCGACACCATGCCGGTCGGCGGGGACGTCGGGGTCGCGGCCGCGCGGGCTGCCCGCGGGCCGAACGAACGCGGGCTCGTCGGCGCGGTGTTCGGGGTGGCCGCGGTGCCGCTCGTCGTGCTCGCCGTGGTGGCGGGCGGGCCGTTCCTGACCGACGCCGGCAACTGGCCGGTGTTCCTGTACCTGGCGCTGGTGCCGACGGTGATCGGGCACTCGCTGTACGCGCTCGGCCTCCGGACGGTGACCGCGTCGGTCGCGACGCTGCTGTCGCTGCTCGAGCCCGTCGTGGCCGCGGTGCTCGCGGTGCTCGTGGTGGGGGAGCGCCTGGGCGTCGGCGGATGGGCCGGCATCGTGCTGGTGGTCGCCGGGCTGTCCGTGCTGGCGCTGCCTGCGCGGCGCGCCCGCTGATCAGCGGCGGCGCCCGGCGCCCGCGCGTCAGCCGTCCAGGATCTGGTCCCGCACCTTCCGCCGCAGCACCTTGCCGATCATCGAGCGCGGCAGGTCCTCGACCACGACCACGCGACGCGGCACCTTGTACGCCGCCAGGTGCTCGCGCGACCAGGCCCGCAGTGCCGCGGGGTCGAACGAAGACGGGTCCTTCGGCACGACCGCGGCGACGACCTGCTCGTTGCCGCCCTGCGTGATGCCGACGACCGCGACCTCCTTGACGCTGGGGTGCTTGAGCAGCGTGTCCTCGACCTCGGACGGCGAGACGTTGAAGCCGCCGGTGATGATGAGTTCCTTGAGGCGGTCGACGATCCGGACGTACCCGTCGGCGTCGATGGCCACGATGTCACCGGTGCGGAACCAGCCGTCGGGCGTGAAGACCTCGTCGGTGGCCTCGGCCTTGCCCCAGTAGCCGCGGAACACCTGCGGGCCACGGACCTGCAGCTCGCCGGGCTCGTCGATGCCGAGCACCTTCGTGTCGTCGTCGGGGTCGACCACGCGCGCCTCGGTGGAGGACAGCGGCAGGCCGATCGACCCGAGTCGACGCTCGGGGGAGACCGGGTTGGCCATCAGGACCGGGGAGCACTCGGACAGGCCGTAGCCCTCGACCAGGTAGCCGTCGGTCCGGGCCTCCCACGGTTCGACGATGTCCTGCGACAGCGGCATGGCGCCGGAGATGCCGATCTCGATGCCCTTGAGCGACACCTTCGCCGAGTCGGCCGCGTGCTGCAGCCGGGCGTAGATCGGCGGCACCGCCGGCAGGAACGTCGGCGGGTGGCGCTTGATCGCCGTCAGGACGAGGGCGGGGTCGAACGCGGGGAAGAGCACGAGCCGCGAGGCCATGCTCATCGCGAAGGTCAGGCAGAGCGTCAGGCCGTAGGCGTGGAACATCGGCAGCACCGCGTACACGACGTTGTCGCCGCGGCGGATCTGCGGCACCCACGCCCTGGCCTGCGCGGCGTTCGCCAGCAGGTTCCGGTGGCTCAGCACCGCGCCCTTCGGCGTCCCGGTGGTGCCGGACGTGTACTGGATCAGTGCGACGTCGTCGGTGTCCGGCCGCGGGTGCCGCTTCGACAGCTTGCGGGTGTCGGCGAGGTCGTCCCACTTGACCGTGCCGCGGACCTTCGCCGTCAGCTTCGCGCGGGACTCGCGGGCCTTCGCGACCGGCAGCGACAGGGCGAGCCGGGTGCTCCGGGGCATGGCCCGGGTGATGTCGACCGAGACGATCGCGTCGAGGTGCACGTCGGCCGGGAAGTCCTGCAGCGTCGCGACGGACTTGTCCCACGCGATGGCGACCTTGGCGCCGTGGTCCTCGAACTGGTGGCGGAGTTCCCGCGGCGTGTACAGCGGGTTGTGCTCGACCACGATCGCGCCGAGCCGCAGCACCGCGTAGAACGCCACGATGTGCTGCGGGCAGTTCGGCAGGACGATGGCGACGCGGTCACCCGCGCCCACGCCGAGCTTCCGCAGGCCGTTCGCCGCGCGGAGGATCTGCTCCTCGAGGTCGGCGTAGCTCGTGGTGCGCTTGAAGAACTCGAGGGCGACCTGCCTGGGGAACTTCCGGGCCGACTGCTCGACCAGGTCGTACAGGGAACCACTCTGTTCCTCGATGTCGTGCGGGACCCCCGGTGCGTACGAGGCAAGCCAGGGACGAGGCGTGTCGATGCTCACCCGACCCAACCTAGTGGGCCACCCCCGTGCACGCTGGGAGGGCCACTTTGCGCGATGCCACCCCCGCGCCCAGGTGACGGACGGAACATGACGACATGTCCACTGTCTCCGACGTCTTCCGGTCCCGCCTCAACCAGACGTTCACGGGTGGTTCGACCGGCACGGAAGCCTGGATGGACGACCTGGAACACGGCACCGACGCGGGCTTCTTCGGTCCGGGCTCCGCCACGTGGGCGGTGCACGGCGGGAGCCACGGCATCGTCGCCGGCGTGCGGGCACTGCTCGTCCAGGCGCTGCACCCCGGCGCGCTCGCCGGCGTCGCCGACCACTCCCGGTACCGCGAGGACCCGTTCGGTCGCCTGGCGGGCACCAGCCGGTGGATCGCGACCGTGACCTACGGCGACCGCCAGACCGCCCGCAGCGGCAGCGACTGGGTGCTCCGGCTGCACGAGCGGGTCCGCGGGCAGTACGTCGACGCGCACGGCACCACCCGTCCCTACGCGGCCAACGACCCGGACCTGGCGCGCTGGGTGCACCTCGCCTTCACCGACGCGTTCCTCCGCGCCGCCCAGCGCTGGGGCGGCCCGATCCCCGGAGGCGCGGACGCCTACGTGCGCGAGTGGGCCGAGGCCGGGCGCCTCATGCGCATCGTCGACCCGCCCGAGTCCGAGGCGGAGCTCCGTGCCCAGATGAACGGGTACCTCGACCGCGGCGAACTCCTGGTCGACTCGCGCACCCGCGACGTCGTCCGGTTCATCAAGGACCCGCCGCTCTCCCGCCTGCTGCGACCCGGCTACCGCGCCGTGTTCCAGGGAGCGGTGTCCACGCTCGACCCGCGGCACCGCTCGCTCCTCGGCCTCCGTGCGCCGATCGTCGGCCCGGTGGAGCTGCCGGTGGTCCGCACCACGAAGCTCGTGCTCGACGGGATCGGTGCGGTGCTCGACGACCAGACCGGTTCCGAACGAGCCGCGCGGCGGCGCATCGCGCGCCTGCAGCGCACCGACGGCAGCGCGGTCGCCTGACCACGGCCCGCCCGAGTCCCGCTCCGGCGTCGAAGACGCCGGCGTCTCGACGAGACGCCGGCGAATCCGGCGGCGTCTCCTCGGTGTGGCGGCGTCGTGCGGACACGCCGGCGTCTCCGCGGCGGTGCGCGTGACGAGATGACGGACGGGAGGCACGGTGCCAGCTGGCACCGTGCCTCCCGTCCGCTCGTGGGGCGTCAGAAACCGGACGGCACCCGGGGCGTGTACGCGGACTCGAGTCGCGTGACCTCGTCGTCGGTGAGCGTCAGCGAGGCGGCTGCGACCGCGTCGTCGATGTGGTGCTCCTTCGTCGCGCCGACGATGGGCGCGGAGACCGCGGACTTGCCGGCGACCCAGGCCAGGGCGACCTGCGCCATCGGGACACCGCGCTCGGTGGCGACGGCCTCGACCGCGTCGACGATCGCACGGTTGGCGTCCTCGTCCTGCTTGTACAGGGTCTTGCCGAACTCGTCGGTCTGCGCGCGCGAGCCCGACCCGGAGGCGTCCCAGGGGCGGGTGACGCGGCCGCGGGCGAGGGGGCTCCACGGGATCACGCCGACGCCGGTGTGTTCGCAGAAGGGGAGCATCTCGCGCTCCTCCTCGCGTTCGAGCAGGTTGTACTGGTCCTGCATGCTCACGAACTTCGTCCAGCCGTGGCGTTCCGCGGTGTGCTGCATCTCGGCGAACTGCCACGCCCACATGCTGCTCGCGCCGATGTAGCGCGCCTTGCCGGCCTTCACGACGTCGTGCAGGGCCTCCATGGTCTCCTCGATCGGCGTCACCGGGTCGAAGCGGTGGATCTGGTACAGGTCGACGTAGTCCGTGCCCAGGCGGGTCAGGGAGGCGTCGATCTCGTGCATGATCGCCGCACGGGACAGCCCGGCGCCGTTCCGACCGGGGCGCATCCGGTTGAAGACCTTCGTGAAGACCTGGACGTCCTCGCGCGGGGCCAGCTCGGCGAGGAGCGTGCCGGTGATCTCCTCACTGCTGCCGTCCGAGTACACGTTCGCGGTGTCGAAGGTCGTGATGCCGGCCTCGAACGCGCGGCGGACGAAGGGGCGGGCCTCGTCGATGCCGACGCTCCAGGCGTGCGAGCCCCGGTCCGGGTCGCCGTAGGACATCATGCCGAGGACGACGCTGCTGATCTCGAGCCCCGAGTTGCCGAGGCGCTTCGTGTCGGTGGTCATGTTGCTCGTGTCGCTCGTCTCCGTGGTCGTGCCGCTCGTGTCTGAGGTCATGCCGTCACTCTGGCATCGCGGCCTGTGACGGCGAGCAGGCGGACCTGGAGCGGGGCGTCCTCGGTGACGTCGACCGGGGGTGCGTACAGGCCGGTGGCCGCGAGGTCCTCGATCTGCGGCTCGAAGTACTCCCACACCGCGCGGACGAGGTCGTCGGGCAGTGACTCCTCGGTGCCGGTCGCCCGCGCGAGGTCCCAGGTGTGGATCGTGATGTCGCTCGTCTGCTCCGTGAGGTACTGCGCGGCGGGCACGACGTCGGTGCTGAGGTGCACGGGGGTGTCCTGCGGGGCGTTCCGCCAGGCCTCGGTGGCGGCGGTGGCGAAGCGGTGCCACTCGGCCACCAGGTCGTCGCCGATCGGCTCGAGGTCGGCCTGGGCCTGGGCGTAGTCGCACCCGGTCAAGAGCTTCGGGATCCAGCGCTGCTCGTCGACGACGTGGGCGACGAGGTCACGGGTGGTCCACTCGGAGTCGGGTGTGGCGGCGTCCCAGTCGGTGACGGCGGCGACGCGGCGGCCGAACTCGGCTGCCGCGAGGGCCTGCATCGCGATCCAGTCGGTGGCCATGGGTGCTCCTGTTCGTCGTGCGGGTGGTGCGGGGCTGGGGGTGGTGCGGGGGCGTGCTCTGCGTGCAACTCGGGGTCCGTCGTGCGGATTCCCGGGCGTGCTCGTACGGCCCAACGGTACGCGGGCCGGGCGCTCCCGTGCCGTCGCGGTTCGGGCCGGGGCGGGGCAGGGCAGCTGCGAGCGGGCGAAATGCCGTGGTCGTTGTCTCGGTGAGCCGGGGTGTTTCGCCCGCTCGGGCCTGGCTGTCCGCTCCGTTTCGCCTCCCCCTGCGCGAGTGGGCGAAATGCCGAGGTCCTCCCCGTCGCGTCCCGGGTCTTTCGCCCGCTCGGTCGTGCCTCCCCGCATCCACTCCTGCTCGGGCTCGTGTCCACGGCCTCGCGTCCATGGCCGAGCGGGCGAAATGCCGGGCGGGTACGAGCGGTAGCCCAGGTGTTTCGCCCGCTCGTGGCCGGCGAGTGAGCCAGCGCGCAACGAAGAACGCCCCGACTCCGTGGGGAGTCGGGGCGTTCTTCTCGGGTTCGGGTGGTGCGTTCGGTGCCCTCAGTCGGGCGGCGAGGCCGAGGAGGCTCAGGCCGCCTGGAGGACGAACTGGACGTCGAGGTTGATCGTGACGTCGTTGCCGAGCGTGAAGCCGCCGGCCTCGAGCGCCGCGTTCCAGTTCACACCGAACTCGGTGCGGTCGATCTTCGTGGTCGCCTCGGCGCCGAACTTGACCTGGCCGTAGCCGTCCGTCGTGAAGCCACCGAGCTCAGCCTTGAGCACGACGGGCTTGGTGACGCCGCGCAGGGTCAGGTCGCCCGAGATGTGCAGGTCGTCGCCCTTGGCCTCGATGCTCGTGGAACGGAAGGTGAGCTGCGGGTGCTCCTCGGTGAGGAAGAAGTCGCTCGTCTTGAGGTGCTGGTCGCGCTGCTCCTGGCCGGTGTTGATCGACGCGACGTCGATGTTCGCCTCGACGGTCGACTCCAGGGGGTTCTCGGCGGTGACGACCGTGGCGTCGAACGTCTCGAACTTGCCCTTGACCTTGCTGATGGCGAGGTGGCGGACCGAGAACGTGACCTCGGAGTGGGTCGGGTCGATCTTCCAGGTGCCGGTCTGGTAGCCGGGAACGGTGTCAGCGGTGAGCGTCATGGTGGTCCTTCTTCCGAACGAGAGTCTGCGGTGCGACGCGTTCCATGCGCCTGCATCGAGTTGATACTACGCCAGTGTGCACCGTTTTGGTTGAAGCGTCAACCATTGTTCACCGAAGTGTCGCGAACCGCGTGTCGTGCATGCCCCGCGACCCGACCACGAGCAGCCGGCGGACACGTTGCACGAAGCGCTCCACGCCGTCAGCGAGGTCGTCCGCAGTCACCCGGACGAGCCACCAGTCGACGTCCTTGAGGTGCTCGCCGCGCGTGAGGTCCTTCCGGAAGCTGGCTGGATCGGTGCGGTGCAGATCGCTCTCGTACTCGATCGCGACCCTCGAGTCGGGGTAGGCGAGGTCTACGCACGCGATCCACCGACCGTCGACGACGACATCGTGATTGAGGGCGGGCTCGGGGAGTCCACGGCGGACGAGCGCCAGTCGTGTCCTGGTCTCCCCAGGAGACCGAGAGCCCCTCCGGATCTCCTCCAACGCGAGGCGGAGCTTCACGATGCCTCGAATCCCGCGCCGTCGCCGGACTGCGTGGACGAGCTCTTCGAGTGTGGCCCAGCCGAGCCACCCGACGAGCGCGTCCCCGGCGACGATCAGTTCGTCGAGGGTCAGCATCGTGCCGAGCGCTACGAACGTGTCTGCCGGGGTGGTCAGTGGTACGCCGCGGGCGACGGTTGCACGGACCGTCCCGTACTGCGCCCGGTGGCCGACAGCGCCACGAACCCGGAGTGCCTGGTCCGCGCCGATGGTCGTGACGTGCAGCCGTCGGTCGCGCTCGAACCGACGGGGGAGCGGGACACCGAGGATCGCCGCCGCCGTGACGTGACTGAACACCTGGTCGGGACGGAGCCGAGGGGCGAGTGCCCTGGCGCGCTCGTCCACGGACTCGGGTGGGAACGCAGAACGGACGCCGTGGAACGGGCGAACGAGGTCGCGCGCCTCGAGCCGGGCGCGTGACACGCCGCGGTGCAGCGCGTTCCGCACGCGGAACGAAGCGTCGCGGAGTGCCATCGGGAGTCGGTGCCTGGCGGTCATCTGCACAGCGTGACGGCGAGCCGATCTTGCGGACGGGAGTCGGGCCTCCCTTGTGGACAGCGGCATCGCATCCGGCGCGTGTGGAGGGATGCGGTTCCGTCGAGCGGGCGAAACACCGTGGTGGCGGCGCGATCGCACCGCGGTGTTTCGCCCGCTCGCGGGCGCGGACTGCCGACCTGGGGCTGAACCGCAGAGCGGGCGTCGCGCTCGGTGCGAGTGGGCGAAAACTCGGGGTACTCCGCCGAGAACACCCTGGTACTTCGCCCGCTCGGCGGCCACCCAAGCCCGCCACCGCACCCGCACCCGCACCGCACCCGCCACCAGCACGCGCGCCCGACAGGCACTCGCGGGACCCCTCACGTGTGCGCTCACTCCAGTAGCGTCAGGACCATGGAATTCAGGTACCTGGGCAACTCCGGACTCAAGATCTCCGAGATCACCTACGGCAACTGGCTGACGCACGGCTCGCAGGTCGAGAACGACGTCGCCACCCAGTGCGTTCGGGCAGCGCTCGACGCCGGCATCACCACGTTCGACACCGCGGACACGTACGCCAACACCGCGGCCGAGACCGTCCTCGGCGAGGCGCTCAAGGGCGAGCGGCGCCAGTCCCTCGAGGTCTTCACGAAGGTCTACTGGCCGACCGGGCCCAAGGGGCACAACGACGTCGGCCTCAGCCGCAAGCACATCATGGAGTCGATCGACGGTTCGCTCGAGCGACTGCAGACCGACTACGTCGACCTCTACCAGGCGCACCGGTACGACTACGAGACCCCGCTCGAAGAGACGATGCAGGCCTTCGCCGACGTCGTCCGCCAGGGCAAGGCGCTCTACATCGGCGTCAGCGAGTGGACCGCCGAGCAGATCCGTGCCGGTGCCGCGCTGGCCAAGGAGCTCGGCTTCCAGCTCATCTCGAACCAGCCACAGTACTCGATGCTGTGGCGTGTCATCGAGGGTGAGGTCGTCCCGGCATCGAAGCAGCTCGGCCTGTCGCAGATCGTCTGGTCGCCCATCGCGCAGGGCGTCCTGACCGGCAAGTACAAGCCGGGTCAGCCCCTGCCCGAGGGCTCGCGTGCCACGGACGAGAAGGGCGGCGCCGACATGATCAAGCGGTTCATGCGCGACGAGGTCCTCGAAGCCGTGCAGCGCCTGCAGCCCGTCGCCGACCAGGCCGGCCTCACGCTCGCGCAGCTCGCGATCGCATGGACCCTGCAGAACGAGAACGTCGCCTCGGCGATCGTCGGCGCCTCGCGTCCGCAGCAGGTCACCGACAACGTGAAGGCCGCCGGCGTGAAGCTCGACGCGGACGCCCTCGCGGCGATCGACGAGGCACTCGGCGACATCCCGGAACGGGACGCGTCCAAGAACGTGTCCCCGTCGTCGCGCCCCGCGTAGACGCAACCGACCGACCGACGGGAGGCCCGGTGCCAGCTGGCACCGGGCCTCCCGTCCGTCTCGGTGCGCGTCCACCCCGCCGGCACCCAGGCGCGGACCGGTCACGCTGATCGTGTTCGCAGCGCGCTCTTCGGAGGGCCGCAGCCACCGGTCGGTACATTCGGGTGGAGCACGAGGAGCACCATGAGCGAGACCCTGGTCATCATCCCGACCTACGACGAAGCCGAGAACGTCCGGCCCATCGTCGAGCGCACGTTGGCGGCGACCGACGACACGGTGCACGTGCTCGTCGTCGACGACAACTCACCCGACGGCACCGGCGACATCGCGGACGCCATGGCCCGCGAGACCGACCGCGTGCACGTGCTGCACCGCACCGTGAAGGACGGCCTGGGCGGGGCGTACCTGTCCGGCTTCGCGTGGGGTCTGGAGCACGGCTACGCCAAGCTCGTCGAGATGGACGCCGACGGCTCCCACCACCCCGAGTACCTGCCGTGGATGCTCGAGCTCGCGGACTCCAACGACCTGGTCCTCGGCTCCCGCTGGATCAAGGGCGGCACGGTGGAGAACTGGCCCTGGTACCGCCTCATGCTCTCCCGCGGCGGCAACCTGTACACCCGCCTCGCCCTGGGCATCGCGGTGCGGGACGCCACCGGCGGCTTCCGGGTCTTCACCTCGAAGGCGTTCGAGCGGATCGACCTCGCCGGGGTGGCGTCGAAGGGGTACTGCTTCCAAGTGGACCTCTGCTGGCGTGCCCTCGAGGCGGGCCTGCGGGTCGTGGAGACCCCGATCACGTTCACCGAGCGGGAGTTCGGCGTCTCGAAGATGAGCGGCAACATCGTCCGTGAGAGCCTGGCGCTCGTCACGAAGTGGGGCATCGACCGCCGGATCCGCGAGACCCGCTCCCTCGTCAAGGACCACCGCAAGCTGCCGTCCGTGCGGAAGAACGCGCACGCGGTCGCCGACCACACGGCCTGAGCGGACGACGAACGGCGACGGACCCCGGGGTCCGTCGCCGTTCGTGTGTGCGGGGGCCGGCAGCTAGCGCAGCACCACGACGCCCCGACCGTGGAACCGGACCACGCCGGCATCGACCTCGGTCGCGCCGAAGCCGTAGAGCTCCTCGCCCACGGCGTCGGGCACGGGCACCTCGGCTGCATCGTCGGCGAAGTTCACCACGACGTGCACCGGCGCCACGTCAGGGCCGAGCAGACCGCGCGTGAGCACGAGCCAGCGGCGGTCCTCGTCGAAGCGGACGGCGTTCGCCTCGTAGCGGTGGTCGACGAACGCCTGGTCGGTGCGCCGCAGGGCGATGAGCACCCGGTAGGCACGGAGGATCGCCGCACCGCGCTCCGAGCTGACGTCCGCCCAGTCGAGCTTCGAGTTCGTGAACGTCGTCGGGTCCTGCGGGTCCGGCACGGCGGACTCGTCCCACCCGTGCTCGGCGAACTCGGCGATGCGTCCCTCGGCGGTGGCCTTGCCGAGTTCGGGCTCCGGGTGCGAGGTGAAGAACTGCCACGGCGTCGAGGCCGCGAACTCCTCGCCCATGAACAGCATCGGGGTGAACGGCCCGAGCAGCGTCAGGGCCGCCGCGATCACGAGGCCTTCGTCGTCGAGCGTCGCCGCGAGCCGGTCGCCGGCGGCGCGGTTGCCGATCTGGTCGTGGTTCTGGTTCGCCACGACCAGCGCCGTCGCGGGGGAGGTCCCGCGGTCGATCGGCCGACCGTGCCGCTTGCCGCGGAACGACGACCAGGTGCCGTCGTGGAAGAAGCCGTCCTCGAGCACCTTCGCCAGCGCGGACAGCGGGGCGAAGTCGGCGTAGTAGCCGTTCGTCTCGCCGGTGAGCGCCACGTGCACGGCGTGGTGGAAGTCGTCGGACCACTGCCCGGCGAGACCGTACCCGGCGGCCTCGCGCGGCCGGAACATCACCGGGTCGTTGAGGTCCGACTCCGCGATGAGCGACAGCGGCCGGCCGATGAACGACGAGTACGCGTCGGTCTCGTCGGCCATCGACGCCAGCACGTGCGGTCGGGTGGTGTCGCGGATCGCGTGCACGGCGTCGAGCCGGAGCCCGTCGACGTGGTGGTCGCGGAACCACATGCGCACGTTGTCGAGCACGTACCGGCGGACCTCGGGGTGCTCGACGTTCACCGAGTCGCCCCAGGTGTTGCCGAGTCCGGCCAGCAGGTACGGGCCGTACAGCGGCAGGTAGTTGCCGCTCGGTCCGAGGTGGTTGTAGACGACGTCCTGGATGACGCCGAGTCCCAGCGCGTGCGCCGTGTCGACGAACCGGTCGTAGGCGTCCGGTCCGCCGTACGGGGCGTGCACGGAGAACCACCCGACACCGTCGTAGCCCCAGTTCCACTCGCCGTTGACGGCGTTGACGGGGAGCAGCTCGACGAACTCGACCCCGAGCTCGACCAGGTGGTCCAGCTTCTGGGCGGCGGCGTCGAGCGTGCCCTCGGGCGTGTAGGTGCCGATGTGCATCTCGTAGATCACGGCGCCGCGGGCCGGGCGTCCGGTCCACGACTCGTCGGTCCACGCGAACCGCGCGGGGTCGACGACCTCGGACGGGCCGTGCACGCCCTCGGGCTGGTACCGGCTGCGCGGGTCCGGTCGGACCGCGTCGTCGTCGCCGATGCGGAACCCGTACCGGGCGCCGACGACCGGCATCACGGCGTCTGTGGCCCACCAGTCGTCGTCGCCCTTGGTGAGCGGGTACTCGACGTCGTCGACGACGAGCCGGACACGGTCCGGCTCGGGCGCCCAGACGGCGTAACGGTCGGGTGCGGTCATGCGTGACCCTCCAGGATGTCGATCTCGGCCTGCGCGTCGGTCTCGGTGGCGTCCGTCGTGCGGTCTTCGGCGGGCCGGGAGGCGCCGCTCGCGCCGCTCGCGTCGGACGCAGCGGTCGCCGCGTCGGCGTGGCCGGCTGCACCGACCGCGTCGGCGGGCACGAGCAGCGCGACCGGGTAGGTGGTGAGCAGGTCGGCCAGCGCGATCCCGCGGTCAGCGGGGACGTGTCGGCCGGTGAGCAGGTCGATGCGCTCGACGGGGACCGCGTGCACCAGGGTGTCGCCCCAGCCGCCGACCCGGCCGAGGCCGATCGGCAGACGCGTCGCGATCGTCACGGCACCGCCGCGGTCGAACGCGATGACGTGGTCGGCGGCGCTGCCGGTGGCCTCGAGTTCCAGGTACCGGGTGAACAGCTCCGGGCGGTCCCGGCGGAGCCGCAGCGCCCGCGTGGTGACCAGGAGCTTCGCGGCACCGTCGATGCCGATGGCCGGCAGGTCCTCGGGGCCGTCGTCGTCCGGGCCGTCGAGCTCGGCGAGCACGTGGCGCCGCTCGGCGTAGTCGACCGGCCGACGGTTGTCGGGGTCGACGAGCGAGCGGTCCCAGAACTCGGTGCCCTGGTAGACGTCGGGGACGCCCGGGGCGGTGAGCTGGACGAGCTTCTGGGCCAGGCCGTTCGACCACCCGGCGGCGTCGATCTGCTCGTCGAGGGCGTCGAGCACGGCGACCACGTCCGGGTCGTCGAACGCGGCGTCGACGATCGCGTGCATCTGCTGCTCGAACGCCTCGTTCGGCTCGGTCCAGGTGGTGCTGTCCCCGGCTTCGCGCGAGGCCTTCTCGGCGTAGGCGTGCAGGCGTTCACGACTCGCGGGTCGGGCGCCGACGATCGCCTGCCAGAGCAGGTCGGCGAAGACGCGGTCCTCGAGCGGGACGAGCGACTGCAGCCGCTCGAGCGTGTCGGCCCACTCGTCGCCGAGCTCGGCCAGCACTGCGATGCGGGCGCGGGTGTCCTCGCTGCGCTTCGTGTCGTGCGTGGTGAGCGTCGTCATGGTGTGCGGCCAGCTGCCGAGCCGTTCGCGCTGCGCCCGGTGGAAGTCCGGCACGGAGACCGCGAAGACGCTCGGGTCGCCGCCGACCTCGCTGAGGGACGACAGGCGCGAGGTGCGGTAGAACGCCGTGTCCTCGACGCCCTTCGCCATGACCATGCCGCTGGTCTGCTGCAGCCGGACCGCCGCGGCGTTCGTCGGGTCGACGAGTGCCGGAGCGATCCGGTCGATGACGTCGTCGAGGTCCGGACGGGCCTCGGCGGCACGCTCGAGCGCGGTGATCAGGTGGTGGGCGCCCTCGGGCAGGTACGTGCGGTACACGTCGAACGAGGCGACGATCTCGGCCACCGCGTCGACGATCCGTTCGTGCGTGATCGTCTCCGTCACGGCGCTCGGTGCGAGCAGGCGCGCGAGCCGCTCGACCTCGCTGCCGAGGATGCCGTCCGCGATGCCACGCCGGGTGTCGTGCGTGAGCTGCTGCCAGTCGGTCGGCTCGGCTCCCGAGGCTGCGGTCAGGGACTGCTCACCGGCGGGGTCGACGAACACGCGGTCGAGCACCCCGAGGGCGTCGTACCCGGTGGTGCCGTCGACCGGCCAGGAGCTCGGCAGCTGCTCGCCGGGCTCGAGGATCTTCTCGACCAGGGTGTAGGCCCCGCCGGTCAGCACAGCCAGGTCCTGCAGGTAGCCCGCCGGGTCGTACAGCCCGTCCGGGTGGTCGATGCGCAGGCCGTCGACGAGCCCGTCGCGGAACCAGCCGCCGATGACCCCGTGCGAGGCCGCGAAGACCTCGGGCTCCTCGACGCGGATCGCCGCCAGGGTGTTCACCGCGAAGAACCGGCGGTAGTTCAGGTCGTGGTCGGCGCGCTTCCAGTGCACGAACGCGTAGTGCTGCCGCTCGTGGACGGTCTCGACGCTGTCGCCGTCCTGCACGGTGCCGGGCGCGGTCGGGTAGGCGGTCTCACCCACGCGGAGCACGGGGCGCTCGGCGTCGGAGGTGTCGAGCGTCACCGCGTCGAGCAGCCGGTCGTCGAGCACGGGGACCCGGAGCTTGCCGTCGCCAGCGTCCCAGTCCACGTCGAACGCCCACGCGACGGGGGAGCCCTGCCCGAGTTCGAGCAGCGACCACCACCACGGGTTCGACTCGGGGGTGGCGACGCCGACGTGGTTCGGCACCACGTCGACGATCACCCCGAGGCCCACGGCGTGCGCGGCCTCGGACAGCACCCGCATCGCCTGGTCGCCACCGCGGTCGGTGTCGACGCGGGTGTGGTCGACCACGTCGTAGCCGTGGTTCGACCCGGACTCGGCCTGCAGCACGGGCGACAGGTACAACCAGTCGGCCCCGAGGTCGTGGACGTAGTCGACCAGGTCGCGCGCGGCCGCCAGGTCGAAGTCGGCCGAGACCTGCAGCCGGTAGGTGGAGGCGGGGACGCGGTTCGATGCGCCGGGCGTCGTGGCGGTCATCGTGCGGCTCCGCTCGGAGCGGTGGAACCGGCCGGGTTCACCGGGGTGACGGCG
Organism: Curtobacterium aurantiacum; assembly: GCF_018598555.1. Classification (GTDB taxonomy): domain Bacteria; phylum Actinomycetota; class Actinomycetes; order Actinomycetales; family Microbacteriaceae; genus Curtobacterium; species Curtobacterium aurantiacum. The sequence continues at coordinate 11,128 of NZ_JAHEWN010000024.1, read as the reverse complement.
TCCTGCGGGGCGACCGGTTCGGGTGCGCCGTCCTGCTCGGCGTCGACCGGGGTGCTCGTGACCTCGTGGTCGGGCTCGGCGCGCAGCACGATCATCGACCGGGCGGGCACGTCGAGCGGAGAGCCCGCGTCGAGGACCTCGTCACGGGCGCCGGGGTTCGCGGTGTCGATGCGGACGGTCCAGCCGGGGGAGTACTCCTCCGGTGGGAGCGTGAAGGTCACGACGTCGTCGTGGGCGTTGAAGTACGTGATGAAGCCGACGTCGGTGACGCGCTCACCGCGGGCGTCGCGTCCGCGGATGCCCTCGCCGTTCAGGTACATGCCGACGCTCTTGCCGAAGCCGGAGTCCCAGTCCTCGGGGTCCATCGCGTCGCCGGAGGGCGTCAGCCACACCACGTCGGGCAGCGGCTCGCCCTCGCCACGACGGACGGGACGGCCGTTGAAGTACCGGGTCCGCCGGAACGTGGGGTGGTCGTGCCGGAGCTTGACGACGTCGGCCGTGAACTGGATGAGTTCTTCGTCCGCGCTGTCCCAGTCGATCCAGCTCAGCTCGGAGTCCTGCGCGTAGACGTTGTTGTTGCCGGACTGCGAGCGACCGAGCTCGTCGCCGTGCGCGATCATCGGCACGCCCTGGCTCAGGAGCAGGGTCGCCAGGAAGTTCCGGCGACGCTGCAGCCGCAGGGCGTTCACGGCCTCGTCGTCGGTCGGGCCCTCGGCCCCGGAGTTCCACGACCGGTTGTGGCTCTCGCCGTCGTTGTTGTCCTCGCCGTTGGCCTCGTTGTGCTTCTCGTTGTAGGCCACCAGGTCGTACAGCGTGAAGCCGTCGTGCGCGGTGATGAAGTTGATGCTCGCCTTGGGCGTGCGGCCGTCGTGCTCGTACAGGTCGGCCGAGCCGGAGATCCGGGAGGCGAACTCGCCGAGCGTCGACGACTCGCCGCGCCAGAAGTCACGGACGGTGTCGCGGTACTTGCCGTTCCACTCGGACCACTGCGGCGGGAAGTTGCCCACCTGGTAGCCACCGGGGCCGACGTCCCACGGCTCGGCGATGAGCTTGACCTGCGACACGATCGGGTCCTGCTGCACCAGTTCGAAGAAGGCCGACAGCCGGTCGACCTCGTAGAACTCCCGGGCCAGCGCCGACGCGAGGTCGAAGCGGAAGCCGTCGACGTGCATCTCCGTCACCCAGTAGCGGAGCGAGTCGAGGATGAGCTGCAGCGAGTGCGGGTGCCCGACGTTGAGCGAGTTCCCCGTCCCGGTGTAGTCCATGTAGAACTTCTTGTCGTCGTCGACCAGGCGGTAGTACGCCGCGTTGTCGATGCCGCGGAAGGACAGCGTCGGGCCGAGGTGGTTGCCCTCGGCGGTGTGGTTGTAGACGACGTCGAGGACGACCTCGATGCCGGCGCGGTGCAGCTCGCGCACCATCGTCTTGAACTCCTGGACCTGCTGGCCCTGGTCGCCCGACGACGAGTACGCGGAGTGCGGCGCGAAGAACCCGATGGTGTTGTAGCCCCAGTAGTTCGACAGCCCCTTGTCCTGCAGGGTCGAGTCGTTCACGAACTGGTGCACGGGCATGAGCTCGAGCGTCGTGATGCCGAGACGCTGCAGGTGCTCGATGACCGCGGGGTGGGCGACGCCGGCGTAGGTGCCGCGCTGCTCTTCCGGCACGTCCGGGTGGGTCTCGGTGAGGCCCTTGACGTGCGCTTCGTAGATGACGGTCTCGCCGTAGGGCGTGCGCGGCGGTCGGTCGCCCTGCCAGTCGAAGAAGGGGTTGATCACGACGCCCTTCATCATGTGCGACGCGGAGTCCTCGTCGTTGGTCGAGTCCGGGTCGCCGAACGTGTACGAGAAGAGCGACTGGTCCCAGTCGATCTCGCCGCTCGTCGCCTTGGCGTACGGGTCGAGCAGGAGCTTCGACGGGTTGCAGCGTGCGCCGGACTCGGGGTCGTACGGGCCGTGCACGCGGAAGCCGTACTCCTGCCCGGGGCCGATGTTGGGGAGGTACGCGTGCCAGACGTAGGCGTCCACCTCGAGCAGGCGGACGCATTCTTCGTTGCCGTCGGAATCGAACAGACAGAGTTCGACGCGCTCGGCGACCTCGGAGAACAGCGCGAAGTTCGTGCCGCTCCCGTCGTAGGTCGCCCCGAGCGGGTACGGGTTTCCGGGCCAGGTGTGCAAACGGTCCTCCAGGTGTGGGTGCGGCCAACATATCGGCGCGGCTCGTCCGCGTCCGCAGACAAGCCCCAGCTGTGGATGCCCACTGCGCCCCGCGGCCTGTGGAGGAACGGACGAGTAGCGTCGCGCGCATGGCCAACATCGTCTCGAAGATCGCAGACCAGGTCCGCCCGCTCGGGGTCTCCACGAACTACGGAGAGCCCGTCGAGGTCGGCGACCAGACCCTCATCCCCGTGTCCGTCAGCTGGTTCGGCTTCGGCGGCGGCGGGGACGACGAGAACGGCGGCGGCGGTGGCGGCGGCCTGTCGGCCCCGGTCGGCGCGTACGTCCGTCGCCCGGGCAAGGACCTCGTGTTCGAGCCCAACCCGATCTCCCTCGTCGTCGTGGCCATCCCGTTCGTGTGGGTGGCCGGGCGTGTCCTCCGCAAGCTGGTGCGCGCGCTCAAGAAGTGACCACCTGAGGGACGGGAGGCCCGTGGCGACGCCGCCACGGGCCTCCCGTCCCTCACGCGGTCGCGACCGCGTCTAGACTGCTGGCACACACACGGGAGTCCGGGACCGCCGGGCTGAGAGGGAGCGAACGGCGCTCCGACCGTCGAACCTGATCCGGATCATGCCGGCGCAGGGAGGAGTCAGCACCATGCCTTCAGGCACGTCAACAACCGTCACCACCGCTCCGCGGCGATCGCTGCGCTGGCGGGTCGTCGACATCGTCGTCGCGAGTGTCCTCGCGGTGGCGCTCGGAGTCGTCTTCCGGCTCTGGGAGTTCGGCTACGAACCCATCAGCGCCGTCATGGACCTGGTGCTCCCCGGCACCAAGGCCCTGTTCGGCGGGGTCTGGCTGCTCGCCGGCCCCATCGTCGCGATCGTCGTCCGGAAGCCGGGCGCTGCGCTGTACGGCGAGATGGTCGCCGCCTCGGTCGAGGCGCTGTTCGGCACGCAGTGGGGCTGGCTCACGCTCGAGGCCGGACTCGTCCAGGGCCTCGGCGCCGAGCTCGTCCTCGCGCTGTTCCTGTACCGCGTGTACCGTCTGCCGGTCGTCGTGCTCGCGGGCGCCGCGGCCGGACTCGCACTCGGCATCAACGACACCGTCCTCTGGTACCCGGGGCTCGACGTCGCCTTCAAGGTCGTCTACGTGATCTGCGCGGTGATCTCCGGTGCCGTGATCGCGGGGGCGGGGTCGTGGCTCATCGTCCGGGCACTCGCCCGTACCGGGGTGCTGTCGTCCTTCGCGGCCGGCCGCGAGCACAGCCGTCGCGAACCCCGCGCCCTGGTGTGACGGTGCCCGCTCCGTCGGCGACGTCCCCTTCCACCGGCGGCGACGCCGGGGCAGGTGTCGGAGTCCCCGGGGCGCGCGTCGCGTTCCACGATTGGGGATGGCGGTACCCCGAGCGGGACGCGTGGGCGGTCCGCGGTGTCGACCTGACCGTCGAGCCGGGGGAGCGGGTCGCGATCGTCGGACCGTCCGGATCCGGTAAGTCGACCCTGCTGCGGGCGGTCGCCGGCGTGCTGCCCGACGAACCGGATGCCACCGACGACACGGCGGCGTCGGTGCAGGGAACACTGCTCGTCGACGAGTCCGACCCCCGCGCGGTCCGCGGGCGTGTCGGCCTCGTCATGCAGGACCCCGAGGCACACACCGTGATGTCCCGCGTCGGCGACGACGTGGCCTTCGGCTGCGAGAACGCCGGCACCCCCCGCGACGAGACCTGGGACCGGGTGCGGACAGCGCTCGACGTCGTCGGCCTCGACCTGCCGCTCGACCGTTCCACAGCACAGCTGTCCGGTGGGCAGCGACAGCGGTTGGCGCTCGCGGGCGTGCTCGCGATGCGGCCGGGTGCGCTCGTGCTCGACGAACCCTGCGCGAACCTCGACCCGGACGGCGTGGCGCAGGTGCACGAAGCCGTCCGGGCGCTGCTCGACGAGACCGGGGCGACGCTGCTCGTGGTGGAGCACCGGATCGGCACCTGGCTCGACCTGGTCGACCGGCTCGTGCTGCTCGAACCGGCCGGCGGCGTGGTCGCCGACGGTCCGCCGGCCCAGGTGCTGGCGGACCACGGCGAGGCGCTCACGGCGGCCGGGGTCTGGGTGCCCGGTGCCGAGCCGGAGCGCGGTTCGGCCCGGCGGCGGCGTGCCCCCGGACGAGCGGGCGAAATGCCCGGAGCGTCCGGTGGGCCGACCGTGGCATTCCGCCCGCTCGGCGAGGGGGAGCTCGGCGAGGGGGTGCGTGGCGATAGGGAGCGTGGCGACGGGGTGCGCGGCGACGACGGCGTGCGTGAACCGAGTGCCCCCGGACGAGCGGGCGAAATGCCCGGAGCGTCCGGTGGGCCGACCGTGGCATTCCGCCCGTTCGGCGAGGGGGAGCTCGGCGAGGGGGTGCGCGGTGCGGACGGGCCCGGGCTGCTCGAGGCTCGGGGACTCGGGACGGCCAGGGGGAAGCACGGCGTGGGGAACGGCATCGACCTCGGGCTCCGGGCCGGGCAGGTCCTCGCCGTCACGGGACCGAACGGCGTCGGCAAGTCGACGCTCGGGCTGACCCTCGCGGGACTCCTGGCACCGGCCGCCGGCGAACTCCGCGCCACCGAGGCGCTCGCGGACGGCATCGGCGCGGCGCCCCACTCCTGGACGAGCCGCGAACTCGCCGCCCGGATCGGCACGGTGTTCCAGGACCCCGAGCACCAGTTCGTCGCCCGCTCGGTGCGAGAGGAGGTCGAAGTCGGCCCCAGTGCCCTGGGCGAGCCGGACGCCGCCGAACGGGCCAGCGCACTGCTCGACGAGTTCGGGCTCGCGCACCTGGCCGACGCCAACCCCTTCACGCTGTCCGGCGGGGAGCAGCGCCGACTCGCGATCGCCTCGGTCATCGCAGCCCGGCCGCCGGTCGTCGTGCTCGACGAACCGACCTCCGGGCAGGACCGTGCCACCTGGCAGGCGGTCGTCGGTCGGCTCGGAGCGCTCGCCGACGCCGGGACAGCGGTGGTGGCGGTCACGCACGACCGCGACCTCGTCCGGGCGCTCGACGCCGACGAGGTCGTGCTCGGGGCGGACGGCGCTCGGTCCGTCGGGCGCGAGCAGGGGCCGTCGACGGCGACCACCCCGGAGACGGGGCGGACAGCGGCAGGCCGCCCCGGGCCTCCAGACCGGATCGCCACGGCGGACGGGACCGACGCGGCGGACCGCGCCGCCGTCGACGCGGCGGACCGGACGAACCGGACCGACGTGGCGGACCGGACGAACCCGGTGCGACGCGCGCTGCCTGCCCGTGCGACCGGCATCCCCGGCGTCCAACCGGTCGCCTCCCTGATCGGCGTGCTCGCCCTCGGCGTCTGCCTGGTGCTCAGCCTCGACGTCGTCTCCGCCGCCGTCGCCCTGGCCCTCGAACTCGTGCTCCTGCCGCTCCTGCGCCTGCCCCTCCGGACCCTGCTGCTGCGGCTCGCGCCCGTGCTCGTCGCCGTCCCGCTGACGGCGGTGAGCATCGCGCTGTACGGCAGGCCCTCGGGACGGGAGTGGTTCGACCTCGGCTTCGCGCACGTCACCGACGGATCACTGACGCTCGCGTTGGCCACCGCACTCCGGGTCCTCGCGGTGGGGGTGCCGGCGATCGCGCTCTTCGTGCGGGTCGACCCGACCGACCTGGCCGACGGACTCGCGCAGGTGCTCCGGCTGCCCGCGCGGTTCGTGCTCGGGGCGCTCGCCGCCGTCCGCATGATGACGCTGCTGGTCGACGACTGGCGGCAGCTCGCGATGGCGCGACGAGCCAGAGGGGTGGCGGACTCCGGGCGGCTGCGACGCGGGGCCACGATGGCGTTCGCGCTCCTGGTGCTCGCGCTGCGCCGGGCGACGACGTTGGCGGTGGCGATGGAGTCGCGCGGGTTCGGCGCTCCCGGGCGGCGGACGTGGGCGCGGGGGGCTCGCTTCGCGTGGCCGGAGTGGGCGATGGTGGCGGTGCTGCTCGGGATCGGCGCGGCGTCGATCGCGGTCGCGGTGAGTCTGGGGACGTGGCGTGCCTGACGTGGAGCGCGGGGACGGGACGACGGCCGACGACCGGACGCCCGGCATGGCAGGCACGGCAGACAGCCGGGCGATCGGGACCGCCACCGCGGACCTCGCCCCCGGTCTCGCCGCTGCCGCCGCCGGTGTGGCCGCCGCCTCGGGCCGGCGCGCCGTCGTGCTCATCGACGGCCGGTCGGGCACGGGCAAGACCACCCTCGGTGCGCAGGTCGCCGAGCAGCTCGGTGCCCAGCTCGTGCACCTGGACGACCTCTACCCGGGGTGGGACGGCCTGCGGGCGGCTGCCGGTGCCGTGGTGACCGACGTCCTCGGAGCGCGGAGCGGGTACCGACGCTGGGACTGGGTGGCCGATGCGCCCGCGGACTGGGCCTCGGTGGACCCGGACCTGCCGATCGTGGTCGAGGGCTGCGGGGCGTTGTCCCGGGCCTCGGCACCGCTGGCGTCGCTGCGGGTGTGGCTCGAGGCCGACGACACCGTGCGGTGGGACCGGGCGATCGGGCGCGACGGCGAGGTCTTCGCGCGCGAGTGGGACCGGTGGGCGGCGCAGGAGCAGGCGTTCATCGCCGCCGAGGACCCGGCCGCCCTGGCCGACGTGGTGCTGCGGACGTAGCGCGCCGCGGGCCCGCGGCAGGCACAGCGGCAGGCACAGCGGCAGGCACGCGGCGGCACCGAGGATTCGCGTTCAGCGACACCTCACGCCCTCCGGAAGGCGAGACTGTCGCTCAGCGCGAAACGTCAGCGTGCGCCCCCGCGCCCGCGTCCGCACGCGCCCCCGCACGCGCCCCCGCCCCCGCACGCGCCTCCCGCCGCGCCGCGGCCCGCGGATCCACCGCGAACACCGCCGCCACGATCGTCAGCACCGCGTACACCCCGAGGTACCCGCACAGGATCCACGGCGAACCGCCCCCGAGCTGCACGAACACCGCGGCCAGCAGCGGTGTCAGCCCGACCGAGAAGATCGACCCGATCTGGTACCCGAGCGACATCCCCGAGTACCGCCTCCCGGTCGGGAACTGCTCCGCGAACCACGCCGCCTGCGGCCCGTAGATGCTGTCGTGGAACACGCACATCCCGATCAGCGCCACGAACGGCAGCAGGACGAGTGGCCCGGCGTCGAGGAACGCGAAGAACGGCCAGATGAGCACGGCGATGCCCACCGCCGACCAGATCGTCAGCACCCGCCGCCCGACCCGGTCCGACAGCCACCCCCAGAACGGCGTCGACACGAGCGACACCGCCGAGATCACGAGCACGGCCTGCAGCCCGGCGTCCGAGCCAGCAGGGCCGCGCACGTTCCCGAGGTAGGTCAGCGAGTACGTCGTCAGGATCGAGTACAGCGCCGGCTGCACGAGGCGCAGGCCCGCGGTCACCAGGATCGACCGTGGGTGCTGCCGGATGGCCTGCCACACCGGGAACCGCTCGACCCGGCCGGAGTCCCGCAGCTCCTGGAACACCGGGGCGTCCTGCACGCCGAGCCGGATCACGAGCCCGACCGCCACGATCACCGCGGAGAACAGGAACGGCAACCGCCAGCCCCAGGCAAGGAACGCCTCGGTGCCGAGCAGCGACCGCACGAGCGTGAAGACCCCGGTCGCCAGGAGCATCCCACCGGCCGACCCCATCTGCGTGAACGCCCCGAACAGCCCCCGGTGCCGCTCCGGCGCGTGCTCGACGGACAGCAGCGCCGAACCGCCCCACTCCGCACCGGCCGCGACGCCCTGCAGCAGCCGCAGGAACACGAGCGCCACGACGGCGCCGACCCCGATGGTCGCGGCGGACGGGATCACCCCGATCAGCGTGGACGCGACGCCCATCAGCACCAGCGACGCGACGAGCAGCTTCTTCCGCCCGATCCGGTCACCCAGGTGGCCGGCGATCACCCCTCCGAGCGGCCGCGCCACGAACCCGACGCCGTAGGTCGCGAACGACGCGATGACCCCGACGGCCGGCGTCACGGACGGGAAGAACGTCGGCGCGAACACCAGCGCTGAGGCCGTCGCGTAGAGGTAGAAGTCGTAGTACTCGACGGTCGTCCCGACGAACGACGCGAGGGCGACCCGACGACGGGTCGCGGTGGTCGACGGTGCGGCGGGACGGCCTGGAGGCGCGGTGACGGTGGTCTGGCTCGGCATGCCTCAGGAGCATGGTCGTCTCCAGGGCCTCGGGGAACACCGCGCGTAACGCAAGGTCACCTCACTGTCGTCGGGCGGTGCCCGCCGTCCACGATGGGACGCATGAGCGATGCACCGAACCGCCCGCTGCGCTTCGCGGCCTTCGTCATGAACACGACGTCGCACATCCAGCACGGCCTCTGGCGACACCCGGACGCTCGGCAGGCCGACTTCGACGACGTGACGCTGTGGACCGACCTGGCGAGGACGCTCGAGCGCGGCAAGTTCGACGCGATGTTCTTCGCGGACGTCGTCGGCACGTACGGCCCCGGTCGCGGCGACTACGCGACCAACCTGCGCGAGGGACTCCAGATCCCCTCGAACGACCCCTCCGTGCTGCTCTCCGCGCTCGCCGTGTCCACCGAGCACCTCGGGCTGGCCTTCACCTCGAGCGTCATCCAGGCGCACCCGTTCGACTTCGCCCGCAAGGTCTCGACGCTCGACCACATCACCCGGGGTCGCATCGGCTGGAACGTCGTCACGAGCGCCCTCGACAGCGCCGCCCGGAACTTCGGCGCCGACCGGCTCGAGGAGCACGACGAGCGCTACGTCTGGGCCGAGGAGTACCTCGAGGTCTGCGCGAAGCTCTGGGAGGGCTCGTGGGAGGACGGCGCCGTGCTGAAGGACCCGGTGCGCGGCTACGCCGACCCCGAGAAGGTGCACCGCATCGACCACCACGGCACCCGCTACGACGTGCAGGGCCCGCACCTGAGCGCGCCGAGCCCGCAGCGGACGCCGGTGCTGTTCCAGGCCGGGTCGTCGCCGGCCGGCCGGGCCTTCGCCGCCCGGAACGCCGAGGCCCAGTTCATCCTGACCTCGAACCGCGACGCCACCGAACAGCTCATCCGCGAGACCCGCGACCTGGCCGAGGCCGCTGGCCGGCAGCGGGACGACATCGCGTTCTTCCTCGGCCTGACCTTCGTCACCGGCTCCACGGAGGCCGAGGCGAAGGCGAAGGAGGCGGAGATCGACGAGTACCTGGCAGCCGACGGGTTCCTCGTGCACTCGAACCTCGGCTTCGACCCGGACACCGGCGAGCCCCTCGACCCGGACACCCCGCTGTCCGAGGTCCGTACCCAGGCTGGGCAGTCGCACCTGCAGTGGCTCCGCGAGGCCGCCGGTGACCGCGAACCGACGATCGCCGACCTGGCCCGGCTGTCCGCGAAGCTCCGCGCCCGGGTCGTCGGCACGCCGGAGCAGATCGCCGACGAGCTCGCCGACTGGCAGCGGGTGGGCGTCGACGGCGTCAACGTCATCAACTGGACGCTGCCCGGCTCGTACGAGGAGTTCGTCGACCACATCGCGCCGACCCTGCAGGAGCGCGGGCTGATGCAGTCCGAGTACCGCGAGGGGACCCTGCGCGAGAAGCTCTTCGGCCACGCACAGCTGCCGGACTCGCACCCCGCCAGGCGGTGGCGCGGGGCGTTCTCCGGCGGTGCGAGCGCGACCGAGGCACGCAACGCGGTGGAGGTGCCCGCATGACGGACGCGACGACGACCACCGGACGCGTGACGGGCCTCCCGGCCGACCGTCTGACGGCCCTGCGCGAACGCTTCGCGCCCGTGTTCGCGACCATCCGCGACGGCGCAGTCGAGCGCGAGCTCGCGTCGGGGACGCCGGGGGACCGGCCGTTGCCGCACGCCGAGGTCCGGGCGCTCGCCGACGCGGGGTTCGGGCGGCTGCGCGTGCCGGAGGACCGCGGCGGGTTCGGGGTGACGCTGGTCGAACTCGCGCACCTGGTGGCGGACCTGGCGGCGGCGGACTCGAACATCGCGCACCTGTGGCGGGGGCACTTCGGGTACACCGAACTGGTGCTGCTGCGGCCGTCGTCCGCTGGCCGGGACGAGTGGCTCCAGCGCATCGTCGACGGAGCGATCGTCGGCAACGCGACCTCCGAGCGGACCGGGACGACCCTGGCTGACATCTCGACGACGGTGACGCGGACTGGTGATTCCCTCCGCCTCGACGGGCGGAAGTTCTACTCGACCGGCACGCTCTACGCGGACTGGATCTACCTGGCGGCGGACCGCGACGGGGAGCGCGTGACGTTCGCCGTCGACGCCTCCGCGCCGGGGGTGACGAGCATCGACGACTGGGACGGGTTCGGGCAGCGGTTGACCGCGTCCGGCACCACCGTGTTCGACGGGGTGTCGGTCGACCCGTCGGTGGTGTCGGCGTACCGGGACGCCCCGCTGTCGCACATCCAGGCCTTCTACCAGCTGTACCTGCTGGCGGTCCTCGCGGGGATCGGGCACGCCGTGTCCGACGACGCCGTGGCCTTCGTGCGGCCGCGGACCCGCACCTACATCCACGCGAACGCGGCGGTCCCGGGGGATGACCCACAGGTGCTCGCGGTGCTCGGCAGGTTGTCGGCCGGGGCGTTCACGGCCCGGTCACTCGTCGCCGCCGCCGCGGGGCTGCTCGACGGGGTCGTCGCCACGAACGTGCCCGGCGTCGGGGTCGACCGTGCCCTGCTCGACGCAGCGGAGAACGCCGTGTACCAGGCACAGGTCGAGATCGGGCCGCGGGTGCTGCGGTCGGCGTCCGAGCTGTTCGAGGTCGGCGGGGCGTCCGCCGCGGACCGGACTCGGGCGCTGGACCGGCACTGGCGGAACGCGCGGGTGGTGGCGTCGCACAACCCAGCGGCCTACAAGGAGCGGATGGTGGGCGAGTACGCGTTGCACGGGCGGGGGCCGGTGGGGGCGTGGGAGAAGTACCACGAGGTGGGGCCGACGCGGTTCTGACGGGGGCGTCGCTCGTGGTGCGCGCGGGCGGGGGC
>NZ_JAHEWN010000023.1 GCF_018598555.1 Curtobacterium aurantiacum | reverse complement strand
CGACCCACAAGGGGCTCCGCCAGAGAGGCATTCGTCTTGTTCCACCCTCGGACACGTCGAATCACTTCGACTTCTTCGGGGGGATGTTGCCTGAGCGGGACCCCGTCCGGACTGCGCATCCAGGGCTTGCACCCTGTGACCGTCTCGGCCGTTCCGTTCTCCGCCTCAGCGGCAACGAGTGATTACTTTACACACGCCCCTGGGGCCCTGCCAACCGTCGTCCCTCCCGGGCGTGTCGCACTCGGGTGAACGGCACGTGTCCCCCGGGTTTCCGGGGATCGACGGGGTGGGCGCGACCCCGGGAACGGCGGAAGGCACGGTGCGAACCCGCACCGTGCCTCCCGAACGAACCGAACCCGCTGACGGGGCGGACCGGACCCAGCCGACCTACTCGGCTGCGGCCAACTGACCGCAGGCCCCGTCGATCTCCTTGCCACGGGTGTCGCGCAGGGTCGTCGGGATGCCGGCGGCGTTGAGTCGGCGGACGAACTCGTCCTGCACGTGCACCTCGGACGAGGTCCACACGGAACCCGGGGTCGGGTTGAGCGGGATCGGGTTGACGTGCACCCAGCCCTTGCCGCGCTTGTTGAGCTTCTCGGCGAGCAGGTCGGCACGCCAGGCGTGGTCGTTCATGTCCTTGATGAGCGCGTACTCGATCGAGACACGTCGGCCCGTCTTGACGTAGTAGTTGTGGGCGGCGTCGATCGCCTCGTCGGCCTTCCAGCGGGAGTTCACCGGGATGAGCTCGTCGCGGAGTTCGTCGTCGGGTGCGTGCAGGGACAGCGCGAAGGTGAGCGGGATCCCCTCGTCGGCGAGCTTGATCATCGCCGGCACCAGACCCACTGTCGACACGGTGATGCCGCGGGCGCTCATGCCGAGCCCGTTCGGCTGCGGCGCGACCATCAACCGCACGGCGTCCATCACCCGCTTGTAGTTCGCGAGCGGCTCCCCCATGCCCATGAACACGATGTTCGTCACGCGCTCCGCGTCGACGCGGTCCTGCCCGCCCTTGCGGGGGTCGCCCCCGAGCTCACCGGCGGCGATCGCGGCGTTGGCCCGGACGATCTGCTCGATGATCTCGGCGGTCGACATGTTGCGCGTCAGCCCCGCCTGGCCGGTGGCGCAGAACGGGCAGTTCATGCCACACCCGGCCTGGGACGAGACGCAGAGCGTGATGCGGCCCGGGTAGCGCATGAGCACCGACTCGACCAGGGCGCCGTCGTGCAGCTTCCAGAGGAACTTGATCGTGTCGCCGTTGTCCGTCGCCAGCCGCCGGGTCTCGGTGAGGAGCGGCGGCAGCATCCCGGCGACCAGCTGTTCCCGCTGGGCGGCGGGCAGGTCGGTCATCTTGGCCGGGTCGGACGTGTAGTGCTGGAAGTAGTGGGTCGCGAGCTGCTTGGCGCGGAAGCCGGGCAGCCCGAGTTCCTTGACGCGGGCCTCGCGCTCCTCGGCCGTCAGGTCGGCCAGGTGCACGGGCGGCTTGCCACGCTTCGGGGAGGCGAACTGCAGGAGCGGGCGACCGTCGGTGTCGGTGGCCTGCTTCCAGCCCTCGGTGCGCGGGCGCACCTGCGGACGAGCAGACTGCTGCTGTTCGAACGGGGTGCGGGTGTCGGAAGCCATCACTCCAGGATACGGGAGGCCCGTGACACGCGGGTACGGCCCGTTCGGGTGGCCCCGCCGGTCACCACCAGGGCCCGCGATCGCTGGTCGGGTCAGCTTCCCGCGGGCAGGACGCGGGCGAAGTGGTGTGCCGCCGAGTACATCGGGACGATGTCGACGACCTCACCCGGGTGCGGCGCCTGCAGGACGAGGCCCTGCCCGAGGTACAGGCCGACGTGGTCCTCGTCGTCGTACACGACCAGGTCGCCCGGCAGCGCCTCGGACTCCGGGATCGTGGTGGCGACGGCGTCCTGCGTCGGCACGTAGTGCACGAGCTGGATCCCCACCGCCTGGTACGCGACCATCGTGAGCCCGGAGCAGTCGATGCCCTCGTGGCTCGCGCCGCCCTCGACGTACGGGTCCCCCATGTACTGCAGGGCGGTCTGCACGATCGTGGCCCGGTCGCCCCCGGCCGAGAGGGCGGCGGACAACGCGGACTGTGCCTGCGCGGTCGTCACCCCGAAGCGGAGGTCGAGCGTCGGGTAGGACACGATCGTCGTCGTGGTGGTCATGCCGTCGGTGGAGACGACGGGGACCTGGACGTCGTGCGCCACCGTGAAGGTCTGGGCGTCCTGCGCCGTGGTCGTGCCGGAACGGGTGTCCGTGGGCAGGGTGTCGGCGTTCGCGGGGAGGGCCAGCGTCAGGCTCGAGGTCACCGCGATCGCGGGGGCGAGCAGGATCGCGGCGCGCTTCGCGTTCGCGGAACGGCGGACGTGCCGCGGGTCGACGGCACGCTCGGCACGGAGGGTGGCCGTGCGGCTCAGCACCGCGTGGCCGGCGGACGACGCCACGGGGGCCGGACGCGGCTGCATCCGCACGGTCCGGGCCGGCTTCGGGTGTTCGACGAAGGTGGAGCGGGCGGCTGCGGGGCCGAGGGCCGAGCGGCGACCACGGGAACGGGACGGCTGCGTGTCCGGCGTCAGCGGCGCGGGGTCGACCGCGTGGTGCGTGCGCATCGGCGCGGGCTGGCGGTCGTCGGCTGCTGCGGGCAGTGCGTGGCGTCCCATGGGTCCTTCCGGGTCGGGACCACTCGGCGGTCCGGAAAGTAACGTATTGGTCACGGCGGTCCTCGCGGCTGGGCAGCGCCGGAGTCTTCCTGCAGCTGGTCACAGGAAGGGGCACCGCTCGCAGGCCCCTCCGACGGCGCGCACGGCTGTTCCGGAGCCGGAGCGCGGCCGTGGACCGGGGCTCAGACCGACGTGACCCGCATGACGGCGGCGATCCGGGCCTCCCGGTCGGCCGCCAGGCGCTCGAGGCGAGCCGACAGTGCGACGACGGACGCGTCGACCGGGCTGTCCCCCGAGATGTCCCCCGGGATCGGGACCCCCGCGCGGACCGCGAGTGGCAGCACGCCCGCCCAGACGGTGTGGTCCTCACCGTCTGCCGGGTCCTCGCCGACGCCGTGGGCTCGGACCTTGACGCTCGCGCGCTCGAGGGGCAGCTGGAGGACCTGGGTGGCGCGGACCTCCTTCGCGGTCATCTCGCGCACCTCGGTTCGGCGGCCCGGCATCAGGTGGTCGGCCACCTGCCAGAGGGCTTCGGCGCGGAGGTCGGTCGGCACCACGGTGGCGCGGCCGGCGATCATCGCGCTGCGGTAGTTCGCCGAGCTGTCGTGGGTCGAGCGTGCGAAGACGAGGCCGTCCAGGTGGGTGACGGTGGCGGCGACGGGGACGCCCTCTGCCCCGGCGTCGAGGAACAGGCCACCACCGGTCGAGCCGTGCAGCAGCAGGACGGGGCCGTCGCCGAGGTCGCCGACGGCGCAGAGGAACGGGAGGACGACGGGGTGGCCGCCGCGGACGATGCCGACGTGGGCGATGTGGGCCTCGGCGAGGATCGCGTGCAGGACGGCGGGGTCGTCGGACTGACGGTCGCGCAGGCGGCGGACGTGGAGGGAGGGGCCGTCGGTGGGCGGGTCGGATGGGCTCAGCTGGGCGTTCGGGGTGGGCATGGGCTCACGCTAGGGTCACCAGTGGTCCGGCATCTGGACCAGATCGGGGCGATCGCGGTGGACCAGTCGAGCAAGGTGGCCGGTGTGGTGGCACGGGTACGCCGGATGGTGCACGACGGCACCCTGCGCGAGGGCGATCCGCTGCCCTCGACGCGGGCGCTGGCGGTCGAGCTCGGGGTGGCCCGGGGCACCGTCGTCGCGGCGTACGAGCAGCTCGACGGCGAGGGGTACCTGCGGACGCGGCACGGTGCCCTCGCGCGGGTCGCAGCGGGGGTGCGCGGGCCGGCGGCGAGGGCATCGGCGGAGACGGGTGGGGGCACCGATGTGGTCCGCGCCAGCACCGGGCCGACGGGCGCCCTCGCGGCCGCTGTCGTGTCAGGCTCCCTGGCCGTTCCCCTCGTCGACTGCCGTCCGGGCATCCCCGCCGTCACCGCCATCCCGCAGCGGGACTGGCGGGCAGCCTGGCGCGCAGCGGCGTCGGCTCCGCTCCGGAACGCGATCGCGGAGCCGCTCGGCTCCCCCGACCTGCGGGCACAGGTCGTCGCCCAGCTCGGCCTGACCCGCGGGTTCACGGCGACGGTCGACCGGGTGCTCGTGACCGCGGGGACCTCGGAGGCGCTGTCGCTCGTCACCGAGGCGCTGCGAGGGCTGCTGGGTCGCGCTCCCGTCGTCGCCGTCGAGGACCCCGGCTACCGCACCGGCCACCGTGCGATCACGAGCGCGGGCGGGTCCCTGGTGGGCATCCCGGTCGGGGAGGACGGCCTCGACCTCGATGCGCTCGAGGCCTCCGGACCGGTCGACGCCGTGCTGGTCAGCCCGACGCACCAGTACCCGCTCGGGTCGGTGATGCCGGTAGGGCGGCGCCGGCGGCTGCTCGCTTGGGCCTCCACCACCGGCACCGTGGTGGTGGAGGACGACTACGACTCCGAGTTCCGGCACCGCGGCGCTCCCGTGCCCGCACTGGCCGCACTCGACGTCGAGGGCGTGGTGCTGCACGTCGGAGGGTTCTCGAAGACGCTCGACCCCCGGCTGCGGTGCGCGTACGTCGTGCTGCCGACGGGTGCAGCGACGGGTTCCCCGGTGACGGAGGCGGTGTTCGCCGCCCGTCGGGCGCGTGGCGCGGTCGTCGCCGAACCGGTGCAGGCCGCGCTCGTGCACCTGCTGCGGACGGGTGCGCTTCGGCGGCACCTCGGTCGGGTGCGTCGCGACTACATGCACCGCCGGGCCCGGATCGCGGCTCGGCTCGGCGACGTCGCCGGCCTGGAGGCCCGTGCCCTGAACGGCGGACTGCACGCGGTGGTCACGTGGTCGGGTCCGACCACCGGGGCGCAGATCGCGCGTCGGCTTGCGGACGCCGGGGTGCTCGTCGCGACGCTCGAGGAGTACGGGCTCGCGCCGGGCAGCACGCCGCCGGGCATCGTGTTCGGCTACGGCGCCGTGACGATGCCCGAGCTCGACCGCGCGCTCGACGCGCTGGTGACTGCGGTCACGGGCAGCTGAGCGCTCGCCTGACCGATGTGCGTCAGCGGCACTCGGCGGTGCCGTTCCCCCGGGCGTTGACCAGGTCGGCGAGGGACGGTTCGCCGACCTCGCCGGGCAGCGCGTGCCCACGACGGGCGGCCTTGCGGACCTGGCGGTAGGTGGTGACGTGCAGGGGGTCCACATCGGCGGCGGACTCGTAGTTCGACGGGGCGCTGGTGGTGGGCGAATCGGTCATCGCGACGGACGGTACGCGTGCCGGGAGCCGTGGAACCACGTGCTGCGTTCCGCGGCCAAACCGCGGGCGACCGCGACGCATCACGGACCCGCGGACGGCACGGGGAACGCCCCGCCGGAAGGGGGTCGGCGGGGCGTTCCGGTCCGTGGGGTCCTTCGTGATCAGCGGCGGACGGCGTCGATCTTGAGCATCTTGGCGATGACCGAGTCGAGTTCACTGTCGTCGAAGACCTGCTTCCAGTCCTCCTTGATGAGCTTCTCGCGGCCGTAGCCCATCGCGATGTGGCAGGCGTCGGAGAACGGGTTCGAGCCGCGCAGGCCGTTGGTCAGCGCGATCCAGGTGTGGCCGTAGAGCATGGCGCGGGCGGCTTCGCGCGGCACGCCGACGCCGGTGACGGTCTCCTCGAGGGCGTCGTTGAGGAAGTCGCCGATCATGCAGGCGATCGTCTCGACCAGGGTCGGCTCGAGCACGGCGAGCTGCTTCACCGTGACCCAGTGCACCTGGATGACCGGGGCGTACATCGTGGTGATGACGGCCTCGGCGACGGCCTTCGCGCGGTCGCCCTCGTCGCCGAGCGACTCGGACGCGTCGAAGGCCGCGATGACCTCCTGCGGGGCGGCGATGCCACCGAAGGTGTCGTCCCACTCGGCCTTGGTGGTGCGCTCGAGGAACACCGACGGGTGGCACGGGTGCGCCACGGCGTAGTGGATGTCCTCGCGCTTCGCCAGCAGACCGGCGTAGGCGGCCGCGGGGTCGAGCGTCAGGATCGACGCGCCGGGCTTCATGACGGGGACGAGCTGCTCCGAGATGGTGCCGAGCAGGACGTCGGGGACGGCGAGGATGACGACGTCGGCGGCCTTCGCGGCGTCGAGGCTGTCGGTGATCTCGCGGCCGAGGGCCTGGATGCGCTCCTGACCGGCGGGCGAGGCCTCGCTGTAGAGGGTGGTGTAGTCGCTCTTCGCGAAGTTGTTCGAGACGCGGGTGCCCATCTTGCCGCCGGCACCGATCACGGCGACGGTGACGTCGGCCGTGCCGGATCCGGCAGCGACGGTGTGGGTGGTGGTGACGGTGTCGGTCATGATTCCTTGCTCCTGATGTACTCGATGGTCTGTTCGGTCCACGCCGCCTCGGTGCGGGTGGTGGTCTGTGCGGGGGTCTCCCCCGGCAGGGGTTCGCCGCCGGCGTGCTCGTCCTGCCACGGCAGCCAGAACTCGACGACGCGGTTGACCCCACGGGCCTCGGGCTCGACCGCGGCGCGGACGGCGTCGTAGTCGAGGACCCCGGTGCCGATCACGACGCCGGTGTACTGGAACCCGACCCAGCCCGGTGAGCGGGTGAAGGCGGAGTCCTTGACGTGCCAGTTCCGGGTGAGCGGGGCGCACCGGGCGACGACGTCGGCGGGGTGCTCGAGGTTCGCGACGGTGTTCGCCGGGTCGAGGCAGATCCCGAGCGCGGGGCTGTCGATGCGTTCGACGACGTCGACGAGGTCCGTGGTGGCGACGACCTCGTAGGTCTCCAGCGCGAGGGTCACGCCCGCGCGCTCGTAGGCGGGGAGCGCCTGCCGCAGGCGTCGTTCGGTCTCGGCTGCGTCGGGCTGGTCGTCACCGCTCGTCCACATGCTCCGCACGAGCGTCGCGCCGAGCTGCTGCGCGACGTGCAGGTACCGGGCGAGGTGCTCCGGCCGGGTGCCGCGGGTACCGACCTCGAGCGTGAGACCGAGGTCGTCGGCGAGGGTGCGGATCGAGGCCAGACGCTCGTCGGTCGCGGTGTCGAGCGGCAGGTGGTCGCAGATCTGGAACAGCTCGACGCCGTCGTGGCTCGCGGCGTCCCGCAGGGCGTCGTCGAGGGACATCGGCGACGGGACGCGGTCGGACATGCGCCAGAAGTAGGCGTAGGTGGAGAGGCCGAGCAGGGAGGTCACGGGGTCACCGCCAGGGCGTGCGCTTCGTCGAGGATCGTGCGGATCGCCTCGGGGTCGTGGGCGAAGCGGCCGAGGAACAGGCCGCCGATGCGTCCGGCACCGCGGGTCAGCAGGCCCGGACCGGCACTGCCGCCGTAGATCGCGACGGAGCCGGCGAGCTCCGGTCGGGTCGCCAGGTGCTGCTCGATGCCGGCCAGCACCGCGACGATGTGCTCGTCGGGCGCGGGCTGCGGGGCACCGATCGCCCACACCGGCTCGTACGCGGCGATGAGCGGTCCGGCGAGGCCGTCGGCGGTCGCCGTGGCGGTGAAGCGGTCGAGCTGCGCGGTGACCTCGGCGATCGCGGCCGCGGGGTCGCCGTCGGCGGCGCGCTCGGTCTCGCCGATGCAGACCAGCGGACGGAGTCCGTTCCGGAAGGCCGCGTGCACCTTGCCGGCGATGTCCTGGTCGGACTCGTGGAACAGGGAGCGGCGCTCGGCGTGGGCGATCTCGACCAGGTCGACACCGATCTCGCGGAGCTCGCGGCCGGAGACCTCGCCGGTGAAGGCGCCCTCGTCGGCCCACGCCAGGTCCTGCGCGCCGAGGAGCACCGGGGCACCGGACGCGGTCAGGATCGCCCGGACGGGGACGAGCGACGGGAACGTCGGCACCACGAACAGCTCGACCGCGCCGGACCGAACCGCCGGGTGGGTCCGGGCGATCTCGGCCACGGCGGCCGCCCACTCGAGCGTCCGGGCGTGGCTGAAGTACATCTTGAGCGACACCCCGATCGTCACCGGGGCGGCCGCCGTGGTCGCGGGCATCAGGCGTCGGTCCCGACCGGGGCGGAGCCGTCGTAGGCGCAGATCGCGTTGACCTTCTCGGCGCTGGCGCTCGTCTGGTCGAAGGTGTAGCCGAGCCACTCCTTCGCCATCCGGCGCGCGACCTCGACCCCGACGACGCGCTGGCCCATGCAGAGGACCTGGGCGTCGTTCGACAGGATCGAGCGCTCGACGGAGAACGAGTCGTGCGCGGTGACCGCGCGGATGCCGGGGACCTTGTTCGCCGCGATGGCGACGCCGAGGCCGGTGCCGCAGATCAGGATGGCGCGGTCGGCCTCACCGTTCGCGACCAGGCGTGCGGCGTCGACGGCGACGTGCGGGTAGGCGGTGTGCCCGTCGGCGTCCACGCCCACGTCGACGACGGAGACCACCCGGGGGTCCTTCGCGAGGTCGGCCTTGATGACCTCCTTGTAGTCGAAGCCGGCGTCGTCCGAGCCGACGACGATGCGGAACTGCTGCTCACTCATGCGGTGTACCTTTCGTGGTGGGGATCAGGCGTGGACGGCCATGGTCGACAGGACCGCGGCGGTGATGAGCGCGAACGAGACCGCGCCCGCGTCCGGGGTGCCGACGGCGTCCTCGCCGTGGGTTCGGGCACGACCCATCCGCGGCAGCAGGTCGGCCGTGGCGTCGGCCGCGGCCTGCGCTGCGGCCGAGGCGGCGGACCAGGCGTCGACGAGCTCGTCGCCGACGGCGACGCGTGCGGTGAGGACCTCGTCGAACGGGACGAGCGCGTCGACCATCGTCTTGTCGCCGGGGACCGCCCCGAAGGCCAGCACGGCCTCGACGGCGGCGTGCACCGCGCTCTGGACGGTGGCGGCCGTCGGACGGGACTCGTCCCCGATGACGCGACCCAGGGCCTCCAGGGCGGCACCCCAGATGGCACCGGACGTGCCGCCGGCCTTGTCGGACCAGGCGTCGCCGGCGATCGCCAGGACGCTGCCAGCACCGGCACCGCGGGCGGCGGCGTCCTGCGCGGCGCGGTCGGCGGCGGTGGAGCCGCGCTGCATGCCGATGCCGTGGTCACCGTCTCCGGCGACGGCGTCGATGCGGCCGAGCTCGTCGGCGTGGTCGTCGATCGTGGCGCGGACGGCGCTGATGGCGCTCGCGACGCGGGCGGCGGAGGCCTGGGACTCCACGGTGCCGGGCGTCACCGGCACGACCACGCCGGCTTCGAGCACCTCGACCGGCACCGGCTGCTGCGGGACGGCGCCGCCCTTGCGGAACGCGGGGGCATCGGCGGGAGCGGCCCAGAGCTGCTCGAGTTCGTCGTCGAGCCAGAACAGGGTGAGCGAGACGCCCGCCATGTCGAAGCTCGTGACGAGTTCGCCGACCTCGGGCTCGACGACGACGATGCCGGCCTCGGTGAGCTTCCGCTGGACTGCGCTGAAGACGACGAAGAGCTCCTCGTACTTCACCGAGCCGAGGCCGTTGAGGATCGGGACGACGCGGGGGCTGCTGGTTCCCGCAGCTGCGAGGTCGGACGGCACCTCGGTCAGGAGCTTGTCGACGAGCAGGTCGGCCAGGCCGTCGGCGGTGGGCACGTCGGCCTCGGCGATGCCGCGTTCACCGTGGATGCCCATGCCGATGGCCATGCGGCCCTCGGGAACGGTGAAGAGCGGCTCCTCGGCGCCGGGCAGGGAGCACCCGGAGAACGCGACGCCGAAGCTGCGGGTGCGGTCGTTGGCCCGGGTCGCGATCGCGGTGACCACGTCGAGGTCGTCGCCGCGTTCGGCGGCGGCGCCGGCGACCTTGAACACGCAGAGGTCCCCCGCGATGCCGCGGCGCTCGTGCGTCCGGTCTGCGGGCGCCGAGGCGACGTCGTCGGTCACGCGGACCGTGCGGACCTCGATGCCCTGTGCCTCGAGTGCTCGTGCCGCTGCGTCGAAGTTGAGGACGTCGCCGGCGTAGTTGCCGTAGCTGAGCAGCACGCCGCCGCCGTGCTCGGACGCCTTCGCGACCGCGGTGACCTGCTGGGCGCTCGGGCTGGCGAACAGGTTGCCCATCGCGGCACCGGCCGCCAGGCCGTGCCCGACGAGTCCGCCGAAGGCCGGGTAGTGCCCGGAGCCACCGCCGACGACGAGCGCGACGGTGCCCTCGGGGCTGGTGGTGGAGCGGGCGACGCCGCCGTGCACCTTCCGGACGCGGGACCGGTTGGCTGCGACGAAGCCGTCCACCATCTCGTCCGCGAAGTCGGCGGGGTCGTTGAACAGGCGGGTCATGCGCCGGCCTCCTTCGCGATCGCGGTCGGTCCGTCCGTGGCGGCGACCGCCGTGTCGGCTCCGGACGCCGCGGCGGCCGCTTCGTTGCGCTTCGTGTTCCGGCCGAGCACGAACATCAGCACGCTCGACAGCACCATGAAGAACCCGACGATGAACATCGGGATCTGGTACCCGCCGGTCCACTCGCTGACCGCACCCGTGATGTACGGGGCGGCGAACCCACCGAGGTTGCCGACGGTGTTGATGAGGGCGACGCCGGCTGCCGCGGCGGCTCCGGTCAGGAACTGCGTCGGCACCGTCCAGAAGTTCGGCAGTGCGGCGAAGATGGCGCACGCCGTGATCGCGATGACGGCGACCGTGGCTGCCGGGCTGTTCATGTAGAGCGCGACCGGGATGCTCAGGCCACCGACCAGGGCCGGGACGGCGATGTGCCAGACCCGGACGCCGCGGCGGAAGGCGTCACGCGACCAGAAGTACAGGACGACCGCGGCCGGCACGTACGGGATGGCCGTGATGAGGCCCTTCTGGAACAGGTCGAACGTGGTGCCGAACTGCTCCTGGAAGCCGTCGATGATCGTCGGCAGGAAGAAGCTGAGCGCGTAGAGGCCGTAGATGAAGCCGAAGTACACCGCGGCGAGCATCCAGACGCGGCCGGAGCCGAAGGCCGCACGCAGGCCGCCCTTGCCGTGGCCGTCGCCGCCGCCCTTCGCCGCGCTCTCGGCGGCAAGCGTCGTCTCCAACCAGACCTTCTCGTCCTCGTCGAGCCACTTCGCCTGCGACGGCTTGTCCTTGAGCACGAAGAGGCACAGGACGCCGACGATGATCGCCGGGATCGAGACGCAGAGGAACATGAAGCGCCAGCCGGCGAGGCCGCCGAGGATGCCCTCGTGGGTCATCAGCCACCCGGCGAGCGGGGAACCGATGACGCTCGTGAGCGGCTGGGCCAGGTAGAACAGCGCGAGCATCTTGCCGCGGTGGCGGGCCGGGACCCAGGTCGACAGGAAGAGGATCGCGCCGGGGAAGAACCCGGCCTCGGCGATGCCGAGCAGGAAGCGCAGGCCGACGAGCTGCGGGTAGTTCTGCACCCACGTGAAGAGCAGCGAGACGATGCCCCACGTGATCATGATGCGGGCGAGCCAGATCCGGGCGCCGAACTTGTGCAGGGCGAGGTTGGACGGCACCTCGAGCACGAGGTAGCCGATGAAGAACACCCCGGACGCGAAGCCGAACTGGGCCGCGGTCAGACCGAGGTCGGCCTCCATGCCGTTCGGGGCGGCGAAGGAGATCGCGGTGCGGTCGAGGAAGTTGATGAAGAACATCAGTGCCACGAACGGCACGATGCGGATCGCGATCTTGCGGATGGCCGTCTTCTCGACGACCGAGGTGGGGATGCCTCGCGTGGCGGGGATGTCCACGATGACTCCTGCTCGGTGGGGGTGGTACGACTCCGCCTGGCAGCTGCGCCGGGATGGTCCGGCTGCTGCACGGATCGGGAGCGGGCGCATCGGTGCGCCTGGTCCAGTGTGCGACGCGTTCCGTCAACTTGTCAACCGGTTGACCATTCCGCGCGCTCGCGCCGGCCACTGGGCTCGCAGCGCTGCTCCGGTCGCAACCGGTTGACCGACCGGTACGCTCACTCCATGCCCGCGTTCAGCCCGGACGACCCCCTCAACATCCGACTCGAGCTCGAGTCCGTGCCCGTCGGGTCGCCCGCATCGGTGGTCGCTCGACAGCTCGTCTCGCTGCTCACCGCGGGCGAGCTGGCCCCCGGTTCGCGACTGCCCTCGGAGCGGATCCTCTCCGAACGGCTCGGCGTCGGGCGCTCAGCGGTCCGCGAGGCCCTCGCCGCCCTCGAGATCCTCGGCATCGTGCAGATCCGGCCCGGATCGGGCACGTACCTGCGTGGTGGCACCTCGGACCTGCTCCCGACGACCCTGTCGTGGGGGCTCATGCTCGCGTCGAACCGGACCCGGGAGCTGCTCGAGATCCGGTCGTCGCTCGAGCGCACGGCCGCGATCCTCGCCGCGCAGCGCGCCACCGACGAGCAGATCACCGAGCTCGGCGAGTACCTGGTCCGGCAGGAGGAGACGCTCGACGACCCGCAGGCCTTCATCGACGCCGACGTCCGCTTCCACGTCCTGCTGGCCCGGGCATCGGGCAACGACGTGCTCGCCGACCTGCTGCAGAGCCTGCGTTCCATGCTGAGCGTCTGGGTGGCACGGCGCGTGCAGACCCGGCAGGCGACCGAGGCCGCGTTCCACGAGCACCGTGCGATCTTCGAGGGGCTGCGCGCCCGCGACGTGCTCGCCGTGCAGCGTGCGATGGACGAGCACATGGCCACGGCGAGCGCCCGCATCGAGAACGCGGAGCCGCTGCCCGCCGATGAGTAGCGGGGGCTTGCTCGCTTCGTGAGCAGGAACGGTCGGGTTCGTCGAGCCGACCCGACATCGTCTGCTCACCATCGAGCGGTCGGGAGGCCCGGTTCGCGCCCGCCCCGCACGGTGCGAGGTTGCCGGCTCGGCAACACCGCTTGGGTGCGGTCCGGCAGGTACGCTGGAGTGAGCGGATGCACACCCACGACCGCGCCGCCGCCGCTGCCGCTGCCACCGATGCCGCCCCGTCAGCCCGCGAGTGGTGGGAGGCCCGCTACGCCGAGCGCGACGGCATCTGGTCCGGTCGGGTGAACGCCGTGCTCGCCTCGGTGACGTGGGGGCTGCCGGTCGGGCGGGCGCTCGACCTCGGCTGCGGCGAGGGCGGCGACGTGGTCTGGCTCGCCGGACAGGGGTGGGACGTGACGGGCATCGACCTGTCCGTGACGGCGCTCCAGCGTGGTTCGCGGGCCGCCGTCGCCACCGGGGTGGAGGATCGGACCGCGTTCGTGGCCGCGGACCTCGCCCGCTGGGACACCGCCGAACGGTTCGACCTGGTGACGGCGTCCTTCCTGCAGTCGTGGCCGGTGGAGATCCCGCGCGCCGAGATCCTGCGCCGGGCCGCCGGCTTCGTCGCCTCCGGCGGACACCTGCTCGTCACCGCGCACGCCGCTCCCCCGCACGACGACCTGCCGCCCGAGCTGCGTGGGTACCGGTTCCCCTCGCCGGACGACGACCTGGCCGCCCTGCAGCTCGACGACCGGTGGGACGTCCTGGTCGCCGAGGTCCGGCCGCGCACCGCGGCGACGCCGGAGGGCGATGCGCACGAGGTGCTCGACAGCGTCGTGCTCGCCCGACGAACGCGCTGAGGCCACCGAACGGTGCGAGGGCTGCGCCCACCTCAACGCGGGAGCGGCACCACTTCGGCGAAGGACGCCACGACGCGGGCGACGACATCGGCGGGCGGAGTGTCCCAGATCGCCTGGTTGAAGAGTTCGACCTCGACGTCACCGGAGTAGCCGGCGTCGACCACGGCGTCGGTCACTGGTCCGAAGTCGACGTGCCCGTCACCCGGGTAGCCGCGCGAGAGCAGCGGGTCGGCCGCGATCGGGGTCGTCCAGTCGCACACCTGGTACGACGCGATGCGCCGGGCGGCACCGGCCCGGGCGATCGAGGCCGCGAGCGCCGGGTCCCACCACACGTGGAAGGTGTCGACGACGACCCCCACGGCAGCGGCAGGGAACGGGGCCGCCAGGTCGAGGGCCTGCGCGAGCGTCGACACCACGGCACGGTCGGCGGCGTACATCGGATGGAGGGGTTCGACGGCGAGCTGCACGCCGGTGTCGAGCGCGTGCGGCACGAGGGCGGCGAGGGCGTCAGCGACCCGGGAGCGCGCACCGGTGAGGTCGCGCGAACCCGCAGGCAGGCCACCCGCGACGAGCACGAGCACGGGCGCCGAACCCGCAGCCCCCGCGGCGGACAGGGCGGCGGTCTCGTCGATCGCCCGACGGTTGTCGTCGAGCGCCCGCTGGCGTGCGGTCCCCTCGGGCAGGGTGAAGAACCCGCCACGGCAGTGCGACGACACCCGGAGCCCGGAGTCGGCCACCCGGCGAACGGCGTCGGCGAGCCCGAGTTCGGCGACGGGCTCGCGCCAGGTGCCGATCGCCCCGACCCCGGCCCGGCGGACGGTGTCGAGCGCCTCGGGCAGGGTCGCGTACTTGATCGTCGCCTGGTTGACCGACAGCCGCGGGTGCGGCGCGGTTGCACCCGGCCGGACCGGCGCGGCCGTGCCGGTCGGCGCACTCACGCGACCACCCCGGCGACGGTGCGGTCGGCGGCGGGTGGGGCGGGCCTCCCGGCGGTCGTCTCCACCCCGTTGACCGCGAGCACGGCGTGCCACCGCTCGGCGGCGAGGTCCGGGTCCTGCAGGGCGCCGCAGGCGTTCGCGAGCCGGACCGTCTCGGACAGGTGCGGCAGCGAACGGCCGGCGTGCTGGCCGCCCACCATGGCGAAGGCCGGCTGGTGCCCGTTCAGCCAGGCGAGGAACGCGATGCCGGTCTTGTAGTGCCAGGTGGGGGCACTGAAGAGGTGTCGGGACAGGGCTTCGGTCGGTCCGAGCAGGGCGCGGTAGGCCGACGCGTCCGGCAGCGCCCGCACGGCGGCCGAGGCGAGCGGTGCGATGGCGGCGAACGCCCCGAGCAGGGCGTCGGAGTGCACGCCGTCCTGGCCCGCGATCAGGTCCACGTAGTGGAAGTCGTCGCCCGTGAACATCCGGGCGGTCTCGGGGAGCCGGGCGCGGAGTGCTACCTCGGCCGACGCGTCGAGCAGGCTCATCTTGATGCCGGAGACCTTCGGCCCGGCGTCGCGCATGATGTCGAGCACCGTGTCCGGGCCCTGGTGCCCGCCGAAGTACCCGGCGAGGGCGGGGTCGAACGCCTCCCCCAGCCAGTGCAGCACGACGGGGGCACCCGCCCGCTCGAGGACCCTTCCGTGGACGCGGCGGTAGGTGGCTGGATCGTCCAGCGCGAGTCGTGCCAGGTGCCGGCTCGCCATGAGCACCACCCCGACGCCGGCGTCTTCTGCGTGGTGCAGCTGCCGGACGTACGCGTCGACGATCTGCTGCTCGGTGACGGGTTCGTCGGGCAGGTCGTCGGTGTTCACCCCGACGACGATCCGGCCGCCGACAGACTGCGCCTCGCGTGCGCTGCGGGTGACGAGCTCGCGGGTTGCGGCGGGGTCGAGGCCCATGTTCCGCTGCGCCGTGTCCATCGCGTCGGCGACGCCCAGTCCCCAGGACCACAGGTGGTGGCGGAAGGCGAGGGTGGCGTCCCAGTCGAGGTCGGCCGGGGTGCCGGGAGTGTTGTCGGCGGCGGTCCGCGGGACGACGTGGGCCGCGGCGTAGACCACCCGCTCGGTGAGGGGCGCCGTGGGCTTGGCCGTGTCGTCGACCGCGGGCTCGCCCAGCGGTGCACGGCTCGTGGTGCCGTCGGCCGCCAGCAGGGTCAGGTCCGTCATGCGGTCGCCCCGACGGTCTCCGTGCGCTGGGCGACCTCCGGCGTCTCGACCGGGAGGCGCGGCTCGACCCCGGCGGGCAGTGTCAGCTCCGGCAGGTCCACACGCCGACCCTCCGCGCTGGAGCGCAGGCCCGCCTCGGCCAGCGCCACGCCGCGGGCACCGGACAGCAGGTCGTAGGGGTGCGGACGGCCGGCGACCAGGTCGTGCAGGAAGTCCTCCCACTGCGCGCGGAAGCCGTTGCCGAACACCTCGTTGTCGGGGACCTCGAGCCACTGGCCCCGGTAGTCGCGGTCGTCCTTCAGATCGGGGTTCCAGACCGGCTTCGGGGTCGCCGTGCGGGGTTGGATCCGGCAGCCGAAGAGCCCCACCACGGCACTGCCGTCGGTTCCGTCGACCTGGAACTCGACGAGCTCGTCTCGGTCGACGCGCACCGCCCAGCTCGAGTTGATCTGCGCCGTGATGCCGCCCGCCAGGTCGAAGACCCCGTAGGCGGCGTCGTCGGCGGTGGCCGGGTACGGCACGCCCTGCTCGTCGGTGCGCTGCTCGATGTGCGTGACGGCGCGGGCGTAGACGGACTCGACGCGACCGAACAACTGCTCGAGCACGTAGTTCCAGTGCGGGAACATGTCGACGACGATGCCGCCGCCGTCCTGCTGGCGGTAGTTCCAGCTCGGTCGCTGCGCCGACTGCCAGTCCCCCTCGAACACCCAGTAGCCGAACTCGCCGCGGACGGACAGCACCCGGCCGAAGAACCCGGAGTCGAGCAGTCGACGGAGCTTCCGGAGGCCGGGCAGGTAGAGCTTGTCGTGCACGACGCCGTTCGGGACGCCGGCCTCGGCGGCGAGCTGCGCGAGTTCGAGGGCCTCGTCGGAGGTCTCGGCCGTCGGCTTCTCGGTGTAGACGGCCTTGCCGGCCGCGATGGCCCTGCGCAGGGCGTCCGCGCGGGCGCTCGTGACGGCGAAGTCGGCGAAGACCTGCCAGCGGGGGTCGGCGAGGGCGGCGTCGAGGTCGGTGGTCCAGTGTTCGAGGCCGTGGCGGGTCGCGATCTCCTCGAGCTTCGCGGCGTTCCGGCCGACCAGGATCGGCTCGAGCTGCACGCGCGTGCCGTCGGGCAACAGCAGGCCGCCGTCGTCCCGGATCGCCAGGATCGACCGCACGAGGTGCTGTCGGTAGCCCATGCGCCCGGTGACGCCGTTCATGATGATGCCGATGGTGCGCGTGGTGGTCAACGCGTGCTCCCTTGCTCGCCGTGGCCCGCTGTCCGTCGTGTTGGAAAGCGCTTGCCGGAACCGTACACCACGGTGTGCGTGGCGTGCTCGGTGACGAGGTCAGCGGGCGGTGCTGGCGCGCAGGACGACCTCGCCGTCGACGGCACCGTCGGCCTCGAGCCCGAGCGCGCGGCGGACGGCTCGCTCCCCGATCTCCTCGAGCGGCAGCCGCACCGTGCTGAGCGCCGGCACGACGTCGGCGAGCATCCGCACGTCGTCGAACCCGGCGACGCCGACGTCGACCCCGGGCACGAGCCCGCGCTCACGGATCGCCGCGACCGCCCCGACGGCCATCAGGTCGGTGACGGCGAAGACGCACCGCGGCACCGGCGCACCGCCCTCGGCCGCGCGGTCCAGCAGCGACACCATCGCCCGGTACCCGCCGTCGCGCGTGAACTCGGACGGCACCACGTCCTCGTCGGGCACCCGCAGACCGTGCGCCGCGAGGCCGGCGACGAAGCCCTCGACCCGGGCGTGCGCCGTGACGAGGTCCGGGTCGCCGGCGAGCACGGCGAAGGAGTCGTGACCCTGTTCGACCAGCGCACCCGCGAGTGCGGCGGCCCCGCTGAGGTTGCGGATCACCACGCCGTGCACGCCGGGGACGCCGGCTGCGGCCCCGTCCAGGTCGGACACGAGCGCGGACACTCCGGCCCCCGCCGCGACGAGCCCGCCGACGGCCGCCGCGACCTCGGAGGGTCCGGACCCCGTCGCGGATCCGGAGCCGACGCCGAGCCGACGGCTGACGGCGAGGACCACGGCGCGCGGACGGAGCCCCGCGACGACGCCGAGCACGGCGACCTCCCGCGAGGGATCCCCGCCGGTGGACGTGATCGTGACGACGAGCCCGGCCTCGTCGGCTGCCCGGATGGCCCCCGCCGCGATCGCCGCGAAGTACGGGTCGGCGATGTCTCCGACGACGAGCGCCAGGGTCGTGGTGGTCCCGCGCGCGACGGCCTGCGCCTGCACGTTCGCGGTGTAGCGGAGCGCGCGGGCGGCGGCGCGCACCCGGTCCACCGACTCCTGCCGGACCTTCCGGGTACTGCCGTTGAGCGCCCGTGAGGCGGTCGCGAGCGACACCCCTGCCCGCTCGGCCACGTCGGCCAGGGTGACGGTGCCGCGCTCGGGCATGTCGTGCCTCCAGTCAGGTCCGCGCCGTGCGCGGTCTGTGGCGAGGATAGCGATTTCCCGGGAGGCACGGTGGGCGTCAGCCGCGCCGTTCCCGCCGTGTGGACACGCAGGTCACATTGTCAGAACATCACTCAGGAAAGCGCTTGCCAGAACGGCGGGCGTCGTGTAGACCTGGGGTCCTCGGCCGAGACACCCCGAACGCTCGCCCACGGCAGAAGCACGTGGTCCCGAACGAAAGCAGTGACGATGAAGTCATCCAAGAGAATGCTCGCACTCGCCGGCGGGATCGCCGCGCTCGCGCTCCTGAGCGGCTGTGCCTCCGGCGGGTCCGGGGACAGCGGCAAGGTGGACGAGCTGACCTTCTGGCTCTCCACCTCGTCCGCGCAGGAGAAGGGCTACCAGGACCTCGCGACCGCGTACGAGAAGCAGACCGGCGTCGCGGTGAAGATCGTCAACCTGCCCTACGACGGTCTGCAGACCAAGCTCCGCGAGTCGGCGCAGGCGAACTCGCTGCCCGACGTGGTGCGCGCCGCGGGCATCGACCCGATCTGGAGCGGCAAGACCGTCGACCTCGCCTCGATCGTGGACGACGAGGCGAACGGGATCGACCAGGACCTCATCGCGAAGGACAAGGACGGCAAGGTCACCTCGATCCCGTCCGACGTCACCGCGGCCGGCCTGTTCGTGAACAAGTCACTGTTCGACAAGGCCGGCATCGCCTACCCGACCGACCCCGCGAAGGCGTGGACGTGGGACGAGTTCCTCGACGCCGCCGACAAGGTGAAGGCCGACACCGGTGCCAAGTACGACCTGGTGTTCGACTCGTCGCCGTCGCGGCTGCGGGCCTACATGTTCACCAAGGGCACCGACTTCATGCAGCAGGAGAAGGACGGCTCCTTCCCCACCGACGCGAAGACGGTCGACGCCCTGCAGGACTTCGCCGACATGAACGACGACTCGGTCATGCCGAAGTCGGTCTGGACGAGTGGCCAGGACCCGAACGCCCTGTTCAAGAGCGGGCAGGTCGTCGCCTACTTCTCCGGCGTCTGGCAGTCGTCGGACTTCGCGTCGAACATCACCGACTTCGACTGGGCCAGCGCCGCGACGCCGGCCGACCCGACCCACGCCACCGAGATCAACTACGGCGGCAACATCGTCGGGTTCGAGAACTCCGACGCCCGCGGTGCCGCGGCGAAGAAGTTCATCGAGGCCATGTACGACCCGACGAACTACGCGAAGCTCGTGACCACCAACGGGTTCCTGCCCGTCGAGTCCGGGCTGGACATCCGGTACCCGTTCGAGTCGCAGGCCGCGAAGGACTCCTTCGCGCTGTACCAGAAGGAGATCGACGCGGCTGACCCGATCTCGAGCTCCTACGCCAAGGCGGCCTCGGAGTGGGCGGTCGAGGGCAAGGAGCTCGGCACCGACCCGACGACGGCCGAGGTCGGCAAGCTCATCAACGGGCAGCAGTCGGCCAAGGAGACGCTCGACACGATCACGAAGTACTACGAGGAGCACGTGGGGTGACGGTCGGGGCCGGGCGCATGAGGCACCCGGCCCCACATGCCACCCCGGGCACACCCGGCCAGGTCGCTGTCACCCCGGGTCCGGGCCCGCCCGGCCATGTGCCGATTCCGTAAGCGCGACGAACGAAGAGGATCATCGTGAGCATCCCCACCGCAGCCGGCGACGTGCAGACCGTCGTGCCCACCCCGGTGCCGCCCCGACGGCCCGGCGCACCCGGCGGGACGAAGCGCCGACGCTCCGGCGTCAGCAAGCCCGTCCTCGCCCCGATCCTGTTCGTCAGTGTGAACGCCGTCCTGTTCGTGGTGTTCTTCGTGTGGCCCGCAGTGATCGGCCTGGGCTACTCGTTCACCGACTACAACGGTGTCGTCGACCCGCAGTTCGTCGGCCTGGCGAACTACTTCGAGCTCTTCGCCGACGACACCTTCTACGCAGCCCTCGGCCGCACCTTCCTGTACGCGATCGTCGCCGTTCCGCTCGGCTTCGTCCTGGCGCTGTCGATGGCGCTCATGCTCACGAGCCCCGCGGCGAAGGGCCGGAGCGTCGCCCGCATCGTGTTCTTCGTGCCGTGGCTGATCTCCCCCATCGTCACCGGTGTGATCTGGCGGTGGATGTTCGGCGAGAACTTCGGCCTGGCGAACTTCGTCATCGAGTCCCTGGGCGGCAAGGCCGTCCCCTGGCAGTCGAACGCCGACCTGTCGCTCCTGGTCGTCGTCTTCGCCACCGCGTGGGCCGGAGCCGCGTTCAACATGCTGTTGTTCGTCGCTGCGATCCGGAACGTCCCGCAGTCGTACTACGAGGCGGCGTCGCTCGACGGCGCGGGCGCCTGGCACCAGTTCCGCTACATCACCCTGCCGAGCATCGCGCCGACGTCGTTCATCGTGGTCCTGCTGTCGTCGCTCGGGGCGTTCAAGGAGTTCGCCACCGTCCAGGCGCTCAACGGCGGTGGTCCGGGCACCGACAACAACCTGCTGGTGCAGTACATCTACACGAACGGGTTCCAGAACGCCCACATCGGCTACGCGAGCGCGGCGTCGATGGTCCTCATGCTCATCCTCATGGCCATCGCGTTGATCCAGCTGGCCGTGAACCGTCGGACGGAGACCCGTCGATGACCGCCACCCTGCCCACGGTGCCCGCTCCCAGCACGAGCACGAGCAAGAAGCGCACGGACGGCCCGCCCCGTCCCAAGGCGATCGCGGCAACGGCCCTGCTCTGGGTGTTCATCATCGCCTTCGGGTTCCCGGTGCTGTGGTTCGTGCTCAGTGCGTTCAAGCCGGGCGGCGAACTGTTCTCGTACCCGCTCACCCTGCTGCCGCAGAACTGGTCGGTCGACGGCTTCGCCGAGGCCTGGTCGAGCTACGACTTCGCCCGGTACTTCGGCAACACCGTCATCGTCGCCCTGGTCACGACGGTGCTGACGGTGCTGGCGAGCGCGGCCACCGGGTACGCGCTGGCGAAGTACGACAACAGGTGGCTCAAGGTGTTCTTCGTCTGCATCCTCGCCACGACGATGCTCCCCACCGAGGTGATCCTCGCCCCGACGTTCATCGTCATCCGCGACCTCGGCATGTACGACTCGCTCGCCGGCATCATCGTGCCGTCGGTGATCACCGCGACCGGCATCTTCATGTTCCGGCAGTTCTTCATCACCGTGCCGGACGACCTGGTCGAGGCCGCCCGGATCGACGGGGCGAGCGAGTTCGGGATCTTCTGGCGGATCATGTTGCCGATCTCCCGCCCGATCATGCTGACGCTCGCGATCTTCTCGTTCCAGTGGCGGTGGAACGACTACATCTGGCCACTCCTGGTGCTCAACGACCCGAAGCAGTTCACGATCCAGATCGCCCTGCAGAGCATCGTCGGTGCCGAGAACGTGAACTGGACGGTCCTGCTCGGCGCCTCGGTCATCTCGATCATCCCGCTCGTGCTGCTCTACCTGGTGTTCCAGAAGTACGTGAACGGCGCCGACCTCAACGCGGGTCTGAAGGACTGATGGGGTTCCTCGACCTGGCCGGCCCGGCCGCCGACGCCGAGGTCGCCCGCCTGCGGCTCGCTGACGACGACCCGGCCGCGCTGCAGCACCGGGAACTGATGGCGCGTGCGCTCGCGCTGGTCGGTGCGTGGGTCCGGCAACGGCCTGGAGGCCCGGCCCACGCCGCGCACGACGACCTCGCCACCGCGCACCGCTGGGTCCGGCACCTCGCGGCCCGGCAGTCCCCCGGTGGCACGTTCGTCGGCGGCGACAACGTGCTCTCCCCACCGGACTCCGCGTTCACGGTCAACGACGTCTGCGACGCACTCGAACTGCTCGCACCGCACCGGGCGGCGGTGCCGGCAGCGGCTGCGCTGGCCGACGACCTCGACGCGATCGTCGTCCGGGCGACTCCCGCGCTGCTCACCGGTGGGGTGCACACCCCGAACCACCGGTGGGAGATCGCCGCCGCCCTCGCCCGGGTCCACCGGCTGCACCCGTCGGCGGCGCTCGTCGACCGCATCGACGAGTGGTTGGCCGAGGCCCCGGACATCGACGCCGACGGCCTGTGGTCGGAGCGGAGCCCGAACTACGCGTCCGCCGTGTCCGGGCCGTCGTTCCTGGTGCTCGCTTCCGTGCTCGACCGCCCCGCTCTGCTCGACCCGGTGCGCAGCTCGCTCGATGCCACGCTCGCACTCCTGCTGCCCGACGACACCGTCGAGACCGTCCAGTCCCGCCGGCAGGACCAGTCACAGCCGTTCGGGATCGGGGCGTTCGCGCCGCTGCTCTGGCACGTCGCGGTGCGCGACGGCCGGGGCGACCTCGCCGCGGTCGCAGCACGCGCGGCCGTGGCCGAGATGTGGCAGCCGGCCACCGTCGCGGCACGGGCGATGACCGATCCCCTGCTCGGGCAGCCACTTCCGGAACCCGTCCCGCTCGCCCCCGCCGTGCACTCCTTCGCCGACGCGCGGCTCGTGCACGTGCGTGAGCCCGACCGCAGTGTCGTGCTCTTCGCCGGGTCGGACGTCCCCGCCCAGGGTCACGTGCGCTCGGGGCTGGCGAACAGCCCCACCTTCCTGCGGGTCGTCACCGGGTCGGTCGTGCTGTCCGACGTGCGGCTCTCCCGGGAGTTCTTCGGCCTCGGTCCGTTCCGACCCACCGCGCTCGAGTCGCTCGGCGACGGGCGGTTCCGGCTCGTCGAGACCGTGTCCGCCGGCTACCACCAGCCGTTGCCCGGCGTCCGGCGCCGGTCGGACGGCCGCTACCCGCTCGCCGACGAAGGGCGGTTCTCCGCCGCGATGGCCTTCGGCGAGCGCCCCGTCGACGCGGTGACCATGACGACGACCGTCGACGTGGCGGTCACCTCGGATGCCGTCGTGCTCGACGTCACGACCGCGGGGGCCGACGTGCCGTGGTCACTGCAGCTCACGTTCCGCCCCGGGGGCACCGTCGTGGGCACGCAGACCGACACCGTCACCGGGGAGCGCGTCCTCGCCGAGGGAACCGGCAGCTACCGCGTCGGCACCGACGTCGTGACGTTCGGCCCGGGCAACGGCAGCGGCCCGGGTCAGCCGGCGTTCTACGCGCCCGGGCAGGACTACGCGTTCCTCGGCGGGACCGACCGACCGCGGGGCGAGCACGTCCACGTCACCGGCCGAGCCCCCGGCGCCACACGCATCGTCATCGGGACCGGGCGGTGACCCTGCCGGGCGTGGTGCTCGTCGGGGCCCGGGGCTACGGCTTGCACCACCGTGCGAACATCGACCGACTCGTGGCCGCCCGCGACTGCACGCTGACCGCCGTCGTCGATCCCGCGCTCGGCACGATGACCGACGCGGGTGCTCCCGTGGTGCCCGACGTGGCCGCTGCCCGGCGGCTCGGTCGGGTGGACGTGGTCGTCGTGGCGGCTCCGATCCCGGCGCACCTGCCGCTCACCCTCGACGCGCTCGAAGCCGGTGCGGACGTGCTGCTCGAGAAGCCGCCGGTCGCCACACGCGAGGCCCTCGGCCTGCTGCTCGAGGCCGAACGTCGGACCGGCCGGGTCGTCCAGGTGGGCTTCCAGAGCCTCGGTTCCGCCGCCCTTCCGGCGTTCCGTGACGGGTCGCTCGTCGGTGCCGTCCGGTCAGCGGCAGCGGTCGGCACCTGGACCCGTGACCAGGCGTACTGGGACCGCTCCCCCTGGGCTGGACGGCGCCGGGTCGACGGGGTCGACGTGCTCGACGGCGTGGTCACCAACCCGCTCGCGCACGCCGTGGCGACCGCCCTGGCGCTCGTCGGGTGCCGCCGAGCCGACGACGTCGCCCGGGTCGAGGTCGAGCTGTACCGTGCGAACGCGATCGAGGGCGACGACACCTCGGCCGTCCGGGTCACCACGACCACCGGTCTCGAGGCCACTGCGGCCCTCACACTCTGCGCCACCACCGAGGTCCCGCCGTCCGTACGGGTGCGGGGCACGACCGGGCGCGGCGTGCTGCGGTACACGACGGACGACGTCACGATCGACGGCACGACCACGCACCTGGAGCGCACCGACCTGCTCGAGAACCTGCTCGCGCACCGGTCACGCGGCGACGCGCTCCTGGTACCGCTGGTCTCCACCGGCGCGTTCGTCGAGGTGCTCGAGGCGGTCCGTGCCACCGAACCCGTGCAGCTCGACCACCCCTGGGTGACGTGGCAGGGCGAGGGATCGACTCGTCGCCCCGTCCTGACCGACGTCGAGGCCACGATCGACCGTGCCGCCGACGCCCGCGCACTGTTCTCGGAGGTGGGGGCACCGTGGGCGCACGCGGCCCGGGACGAGACACTGCAGGTGCTCAGCGTGGACGACGTCACGGTCGCCCTTGAACGCGACGGGGCCGGCACGATCGCCACGTCGTCCCCTCGGCCGTACCTGCACCCGGTCCGGACCCTCGGCGGCACCGTGGTCAGCGCGCACCACCCCGGCGACCACGACTGGCACTGCGGTGTCGGTGTCGCGATCCCCGACGTCGACGGCGTGAACTGCTGGGGCGGACGGACCTCCGTGCGCGGCGCCGGCTACGTCTGGCGCGACGACCACGGCTCGGTCGAGGTCGAGCACGCCGAGCAGCACGACACGACGTCCACCGAGGCGCTCGTCTGGCGGGGCCCGGACCGCACGGTGGCCCTGCGCGAGGACCGCACCCTGCGGTGGCGCGCGGTCACCAGCGGGTGGGAGCTGTCCTGGTCGTCGTCGTTCCGCACCCCCGGCGACGCCCCGGTGCGCCTCGGGGGTCCGGGCAGCAACGGTCGGGTCGGGGCGGGCTACGGCGGCTTCTTCTGGCGGTTCCCCGAGTGCACCGGGATCATCGTCCGGACAGCCGACGCCGAGGGCGAGGCCGCAGTGCACGGCTCGGTGGCGCCCTGGATCACGTGGTCCGCTGTGTTCGACGGCGGCCCGGCGACGATCCGGATCGAGGCCGTCGACCACCACGACCCCTGGTTCGTCCGCGCCGAGGAGTACCCCGCGATCGGGTCGGCACTGGCGTGGGACACCCCCGCCGTCGTGCAGCCCGGTGCGCCGCTGGTCCGCTCGTTCCGCGCGACGATCACCGACGGCGGTACGCTCGCCGGATGAGCACCGGGGACTGGGAGTCGCGCGTCGCGGCACTGTGGGACGACGAGACGATCGACGATCAGCAGCGGATCGAGCGGATGCGTGACCTCGCCGCCGACGCCCCGCATCCCGCACTCGGCGCGTTCGAGCTGGGCGGCGCCTTCGACTCGGGCGGACGCGAGGCCGACGCCGACGTGCAGTAGGCCGCCGCGACCGCGGCCGGTCTGGACAGCGTCGACCCGGTCCGCGCCGCGCGGATGGTCGTCCAGCACGCCTCGACCTTGCGGAACCTCGGCCGGATCGACGCTGCCATCGCGATGCTCCGCGACGCTCCGGAGCACCCCGCCACCGGAGCGGCGCCCCCGGTGTTCCTCGCGCTCGCCCTGCACAGCGCGGGACGCTCCGCCGAGGCGCTGCGCGTCGCGATCGAGGCCGTCGAGCCGACGCTGCCCCGGTACCACCGCTCCGTCCGCGCCTACGCGGCGGCCCTCACCGAGGACTGACGCGCGTCAGGCGATCGCGACCTCACCCCGTGCGAGCAGTTCACGGGCCCGACCGGCGTCGGCAGCCGGTGGCCGGCCGTGCAGGGCGCGGTAGTCGCGCGAGAAGTGTGAAGCGCTCCGGTACCCCACCGCCACCGCAGCCTGCGCGGCGGTGTCACCGAGCACGATCATCCGCCGCCGGGCCTCGCCGAGCCGCAACCGCCGCAGGTACTGCACGGGACTCATCCCGGTGACCTGCCGGAAGCGCGCGAACAGGGTCGACTCACTCGTCCGGACCGCCGCGGCCAGGCCGGCCACCGACCACGGGTCCGCCAACCGGTCGGTGAGCAGCGCCGTGGCCGCAGCGACGACGTCTCCGTCCCGGTTGCCGATCGCTGCCAGGATGCGCGGCGCCTGGTCGGTCTGCAGCAGACGGAGCACGACCTCGCGGGTGACGAGCGGGGCGAGGACGGCCATGTCCTCCGGAGCATCGAGCAGTCCGACGAGCCGGGCGAACGCGTCCGCCAGGGCCGGGGTCCAGCTGCCGAGTCGTGTCGGCGGCGCCTCGTCCTGGTGCGGACGGGACATCGCCGTCGCGACCTCGGCCACCACCGCGGGGTCGAGCTGCCAGACGACCGCGACGAACCCTGCGGGTGCTTCGACCTCGACCACCCCGGCGATCACGGGCAGGTCGACGGGCGTGATGATGTAGCGCTCGCGACCCCAGAGCTGGTCGTCGTCCCCGACGACGGAGCGTTTCCGTCCGGCGAGCACCACCGACACCGACGGCGTGTAGCGCTGGTACCCGAGGTCGGTCGGACGGTCGACCCGGGCCAGGCGGAGGCCGAGCCGTGCGGCGCGCTCCGTGTCGTCGAGGTGGGCGAGGACGCTCTGCAGCGCACGGTCCAGCCGGTCCGAGGTGACGTCGTCCATGTGCCCATTCTGTCGAGGCATCCGACGCTTGCCCTGCCCGTGCAGGATCCGGCAAGCACTCCGGAGTCCTGGGCAACCGCCGACCGGCTCATCGGACCGAGCATCGGAGCATGCACACCAACGAAGCACTCCTCGACTCCCTGACCCTCGACGACCGACTGGCCGGCCGCACCGCGCTGGTGACCGGCGCATCGAGCGGCATCGGCGAAGCCGTCGCCCGTGTCCTCGCCGCCTCCGGCGCCACCGTCGCGGTGGCGGGCCGCGACCCGGAGCGTACGCGGGCCGTGGTGGACACCATCACCGCCTCCGGAGGCACCGCCGTCGCCGTGATCGGCGACCTGAACACGCACCCCGACGCGGTCCGCGACCTCGCTGCCAGCGCTGCCCAAGCCCTCGGTGGCCGGGTCGACGTCCTCGTGAACAACGCCGGCGTCTACCCGGTCGGGCCCACCGCGCTGCTCGCCGACGACGACGCCGAGGCGCTCTGGGCCACGAACGTCCGCGCACCCCACGTGCTGGTCGGAGCGCTGGCCCCCGCCATGGTCGAACGTGGCTCGGGCGTCATCGTGAACATCGGCTCGTGGATGTCCCGCGTCGGCGTCCCGTTCACGGCGCTCTACCCGGCGACGAAGGCCGCCGTCGAGCAGCTGACCCGAGCCTGGGCAGCTGAGTTCGGGCCGCACGGCGTGCGGGTGTCGACGGTGTCGCCCGGTGCCACCGCGACGCCGGGCAACGCGGACTCGCACGACGTCCTCGCGCAGATGACGGCGGGCACCCCGGCCGGCGCACCCGTCCGACCGGCAGACGTCGCGTTCGCCGTGCGCTGGCTGGCCTCCGACGAGGCGACCTTCGTGCACGGCGCCACCATCGACGTGGACGGCGGCCTCTCCGCGACCCGCCTCGGCTGAGCGGGCCCCGCACGAGCGGGCGGAACACCCGGGTCGGCACGCGGAGGCACCCCGGCATTCCGCCCGCTCGGCAGGGGTCAGCCGGGTACCGGGTCCGTGAGCGGTCAGGACACACCACCGCCCGGTGGTCGAGCGGCCACGGACCGTCGCGCGGGAGCGCGTCAGGCGATGGATCGTGAGCGCTCGGCGGACGGCGTCAGCGCGGCGGTGGTCGCGACCTCGACACGGGCGGGAGGCGCGGTGCCGGCTGGCACCGGGCCTCCCGTCAGGCGGTCTGGTCGCCGACCACCCGCGGGACCGGCAGCGAGTCGCTGGTCGTCCGCAGGGACTCCTGGCGGATCTCGAGCTGGGTGACGGCGAGCGCCGCCAGGTCGCGGAGGTTCGCGAGGTCGTCCTCGGTGGCCTGACGCGGGCGGGTGTCGAGCACCGCGAGCGTGCCGATGGTCGCACCGTCGTGCTTGACGAGGGGGACGCTGACGTAGAAGCGGATGCCGAGCGGGCCGGTCACCAGGGGGCTGTTGCGCATCTCGGGGTGCGCGGAGCCGTCCGGGATCACGACGGGGACGGGGACCGGCGCGAAGCCGTTGCGGAAGCTGATGCTCCGCGCCGCCTCGTCGACGCCCTCGGCGATGTAGGACTGGGACCACTCGCGGTCCTCGTCGAGCACCTCGACCAGGGCGATCGGCGCGTCGAACAGCCGGGCGGCCATCGCCGTCGTGCGCTGCAGCGACTCGTCGGGCAGGGTGTCGAGGGTCGCGGGGCGATCCGTGTCGGCGCGCGTCGGCACCGGCGCCGTCTCGTCCGCCGGTTCGACCACGTGGTCCGGTGCGGCGGTCTCGGCGATCACGACGTCGCGGAGCATGGTGACCAGCTCGGCCCCGAGCGGACGGGCCGCGGGGTCCTGCGCGGTCATGGCGCGGAGCAGGTGCTTCCAGTGCTCGGGCAGGGGCTCGGGGACCACGGGGTCGCGGGACAGCCGTGCGACGGCGGACTCGACGAGCGAGCCGGGGAACTCGCGGCGGCGGGTGAAGCACTGCAGCAGCACGAGTCCGAGCGAGTAGACGTCGCTCGGCGGGCCGACCTCGCCACCGCGGGCCTGCTCCGGGCTGAGGTAGGCGGCGGTGCCGGTGGTGACGCCGTCGGCGGTCAGGCGTTCGACCCCGGCGGCGAGCGCGATGCCGAAGTCGGTCAGGCGTGCGCGGGCGCGGTCGGAGCCGTTGCCGTAGTCGACGAGCAGGATGTTCGACGGCTTGATGTCGCGGTGCACGACACCGTGGGCGTGGATGTAGTCGAGGGCCTCGGCCATGTCGTAGCCGATCTCGGCGATGTGGCGCGACGCGAGCGGGCCGACGGCGAGGCGCTCCTCGAGGTCCTGCCCGACGACGAGCGACATCACGATGTAGCGCTGCTGCGTGCCGTCCTGGCCAGTGAGGACCCCGGCGTCGAGCAGGCTGACGAGGTTGTGGTGCTCGAGCGATGCCAGGACGCCGAGTTCGGCCTCCTGGCGGGCGATGTCGACGATGCCCGCGTGGAACAGCTTGATCGCGACCGGGCGGTGCAGACTCTCGTCCACACCCCGGTAGACGACGGACATGCCGCCCTGACCGATCGCTTGCTCCAAGCGGTACCGACCGTCGAGCAGCGGCGCGCTCGCGTCGTGTTCCTGCGTCGGGATCATCCAACCCTCGTTCTCGGCTCCGGCACCAACGATGCATCTTCGCATCCCGACGGGTATCCGGTTCACCGACGACGTTCTGCGGCTGAACGCGCAGTGGTCCGCTGCCTGTCCGGTCGACGCGGGCCGCACGGCGATCTGCGTCGACGGGGATGCGGCCACGCGTACACGGGGACTCCCAGAACCGATGGAAGGACGCACCATGACCACTGCACGCGAGATCATGACCGAGGGCGCCGAGTGTGTCGGCGAGAACGACACGCTGGTCGACGCGGCGAAGAAGATGGCAGACCTGGACGTGGGTGCCCTGCCGATCTGCGGCGAGGACGACAAGCTCAAGGGCGTGTTGACGGACCGCGACATCGTCGTGAAGTGCGTCGCCAAGGGCGGGACCCCCGGCGACTACACGGCGAAGGACCTGGGCTTCAGCGAGGTCGTCACGATCGGTGCCGACGACGACATCCGTGACGCGCTGACCACGATGGAGCAGCACCAGGTCCGGCGTCTCCCCGTGATCGACGGCCAACGACTGGTCGGGATGATCAGCCAGGCCGACGTCGCCCGGAAGCTCGAGGCCGGGCAGACCGGCGAGACCGTCGGGGCGATCTCCGAGGA
Source organism: Curtobacterium aurantiacum (assembly GCF_018598555.1). Taxonomy (GTDB): domain Bacteria; phylum Actinomycetota; class Actinomycetes; order Actinomycetales; family Microbacteriaceae; genus Curtobacterium; species Curtobacterium aurantiacum. Next base: position 11,827 of record NZ_JAHEWN010000023.1, on the reverse strand, counting down.
GTCCTGACAGCGACGGGGCGGTGACGCAAGACACCGGTGTTCGCGGGTCGAACACGCGCAGACCGCGGTTCAGCCTGCGAACACCGGTGTCTTGCGGCTTCCACGCCCCGCCGCGGTCAGCGGTTCGTGGCGACCGTGCTGACGCGGAGGTCCTCGAAGGTGCTGGTGAACCCGGAGCCGCCGAGCGAGATGAGTCCGACCCGCGGCGTGCTGCCGAGGTCCGCCGTCCACGTCCCGCCCCGGACGAAGTGCCGGCCGTCGAGGCTCGTGTACGCCGTGTACCGGTGCTCACCCCGGACCTCGCGGTGCACGATCCGGAGCGTGGTGGTGTCCCCCACCGGACCGACGACCATGTTGCCGTAGCTCGGCGCGCCGGCCGGTTGCCCGGACACCTGCTTACCGAACTCGGTCTGGCGGGTGTTGAAGATCGAGTTCGACGTCAGCCGGACGTAGTTCCCGTCGTCACCCCACACGATCAGGCCGCCTTGCACGTAGTTCAGCCCGTCGCCGGTGGCCGGGGTGTCCACCCCGACCGTGGTCTGGAGCACGTAGTCGCCACGGGGTGCCGGTTCGGACAGCACCGAGGCCAGCGGCGTCTGCGGCGGGTGGATGTCGGCGTCCTGCGTCTGCCAGCGGAACGTGCCGTCGGCGACGGTCCACGTCGACGGGTCGGGCTCACGCGTCCAGGTGAGAGCGGGCGGCAACGTGGTGCCGTCGAACGAGGCCGACAGCGCCCGGATCGTCCGGCCCGGCACGTCGACGGGCGCGCTGGACGCCCGGTACGTCGGCCGTTGCCCCGGCTGGGCGACCGGCCCCGGCTGCACCGAGTCCGAGGGGCCGGCCCCACCGCGGACGACCGGCCAGCCGCGCCGCCAGTCGAGCGGGTCGATCAGCGCCGGACGCTTCGTGTAGGTCGGCTGGCCCGCGTAGTACGGGTCGTTCCGGTCCGCCGCGTGGTAGATGATCCAGTCCTGCCCGGCGAAGTCGGTGATGACCGTGTTGTGCCCCGTCCCCACCCAGCGGTTGCCGTTCTGCGCGAGCAGGGGCGTGCCGCCGACCCGGGTGCTCGTGATCGCCACCCCGTCACGGTCCGTGAACGGTCCGAGCGGGCTGCGCGAGCGGGCGACGAAGACGCCGTAGCCGGTCAGGGCACCGTTGCAGCAGTTCGTGGCGGAGCCCATGAAGTACCACCAGCCGCCGTGCCGCATCAGGTACGCGCCCTCGTAGCGGTTGTCGATCGCGATCTGCCGCTCGGACGACGGGTCGGAGCGCAGCCCGTCGGCGCTGAGCCGACGGACGTTCACCCCGCCGAAGTAGCTGCCGAAGTACAGGTAGGTCCTGCCCTTGTCCGTGATGACCTCGGGGTCGAACGCCCACCGCGCGCCGTCGCCGTTCGGTGCGGTCTGCGGTGCCACGACCGGGCCACCGGAGTCCTTCCACGGGCCGGTCGGGCTCGAGCTCGTCGCCACGCCCACCGCGGAACCGCCACCGGTCGGACCCGTCGCCGACGGGGTGTCCGAGGCGGCGTAGTACAGGTACCAGGTGCCGGCCCGGCCGCGTTCGCCCGCGCGGTACACGATGTCCGGCGCCCAGACCCCGTTCGCGTCGCCCACCCAGGCGGGCTTCGTCGGGAACGCGTCGTTGACGTAGGTCCAGTTCGTCAGGTCCGTCGACCGGTACGTCGGCACCGCGTGCTGCACGAGGGACCCGTCCGGGTTCTGCTCCGTCGCGGTGAGTGCGTCGGTCGTGCAGTACAGGTACCAGTTCCGGTCGCGTCCGGCACCGTGGATCACGGTCGGGTCCGCGCAGCTCGCGGCGGTCTGTCCGTCCGGCAGGCTGAGCGCCATCGGGTTCCGGTGGCTGGGTGCTGCGCGGCCGTGCCGGCTCGCAGCGTCGGACGCCACGGTCGTGGTGGTCGTCGCCTCGGCCGTGCGGCCGGTGACCGCGGACGCATCCGCTGGTCCGGCCTGGAGGCCCGTGGCCGCGACGCCGAGGAACGTCACGACGGCGAGGAGTGCGGTGGACGATCGGCGCATGCCGGACCTGCTCTCGTCGTTGAGGGAGGTGCTGCTGGAGGGACTGCGGGTGTCGACGGGCGACGTCCGCGAGCGTACGCTCGGCCGCGGGCGACCGCCACGGTTCCGCCCCGATCGGTGCGACGAAGGAGTCATGCCATGCCCGCGAGGTTCGTCTACTGGATCAACGTCTCCGTCGACGGGTTCGTCGAACGGGCCCCCGGCGAGCACGACGGCCTGGACGGACCCGACTGGATCCGGATCGACGAGCCGCTGCACCGCGAGTTCAACGCCCGTGCCGCCGCGATGACCCTGTCCGTCGAGGGCCGGATCGTGCGCGACATGATGGACCCGTTCTGGCCGGACGCCCGGCACGACGAGTCGATGCCGCAGTACCTGCGCGAGTACGGCGAGATCTGGACCGCACAGCCGAAGATCCTCGTGTCCCGTACCCGGACCACCGCCGACCACGACACCCGTGTCATCGGTGGCGGCGGCGAAGCGATCGCCGAGCTGGCCGCGATCCGTGCCTCCGGCGACGGCGACATCGGCGTGGGTGGGCCGAGCATCGCGAGTCAGCTGCTCGACGCCGGGCTGCTCGACGAGGTCATGCTCTTCACACACCCGTCGGTGCTCCGTGCCGGTCGGCCGCTGTTCGATGCGCCGGTGTCGGGGCACCGTCCGCTCGTGCAGCTCGACCTGCTCGAGCAGCAGCGCTACGACAACGGCGTCACCCTGCACCGCTACGACGTCCGGCGGTCCTGAGCGCTCGGCGGGTCAGTCCTGCGCCGGCTCGGAGCCGATGACCCGGACGTACCAGGCGCTGTCCCGGTCGCTGTCGAACCCGTTGAAGGAGATGCTGTCCACGTCGGCGCGCTCACTCCGCTGCAGGTCGATGTGCTGCTCCCCGTCGCTGCACGACAGCTCGTCGACGAAGCGCACCCGCGACATGGACCCGGACACGACCCTGAGGGAACCGCTCATGTGTCCGTCCCCGAAGCACGAGAACTCGAGGTGGTCGAGCGTCTCCGGGTGCGCGAAGCTGATCGTGATGCCCCGGTCGGCTTCGTCGTCGTCCCCCGTCGCCCCCTGTCCGGCGGACGCCTGGGCGAACATCGCACCGCGATCTCGGTCTGACTCGGTGGCCATCTGCCGCTTCTCCCAGGCATGCAGCGCCGCCTCGTCGACTGGCGGCGGCCCGGAGCAGCCGGCGAGCAGCAGCACGCCCGCGATCGCGGGCAGGAGCAGGGCGGGGACGGAGCGCACCCTGTGAGCCTAGCGAGGCTCTGGACCCGCACCGCGGACGACGGGAGGCGCGGTGCCAGCTGGCACCGCGCCTCCCGTCCGTGGGGGTGGTCGCGTCAGACGTCGCGACGGCGCGCGAGCGTCAGGGCGATGCCACCGACGACGAGCACCTCGGCGGCGAGGACGCCGAAGCCGCCCCAGCCGTTCAGCACGACTCCACTGTTGTCGACCGTGCTCGCGCCGTCGTACGAGTAGGCGTAGAGCTGGCCGCCGGCCGAGTCGGGCAGGAACGCCGCGATGTCCATCGGCCAGTCGACCTTCATCAGTCCACTCATGAGTGCGAGCACCCCCGGGACGACCAGCAGGAGGCCGAGCGTGATCGCAATGCCACCGGCGCTCGACCGGACGAGCAGACCGATGCCGAAGGCGAGGAGCGCCAGCATGGTCAGGAAGACCGACGAACCGAGGATCGGCAGGAACACCGACGGGTCGCCGATCTCCGGCTCGATGCCGTTGCCGGCCAGCAGCGGCAGCGAGACGAGGACGCCGATCCAGGTGGCGACGGCGCTGACCACGAAGGTCGTGACGGCGAGGACGGTGGCCTTCGCCAGGATCACGCCGGTGCGTCGCGGGTCGGCGGTGAAGGTCGAGCGGACCTGGCCCGTGCCGTACTCACCGGTGATGATGAGGACGCCGAGCACCCCGATGACGAGGGCCGAGAGCAGGACGCCCACGGCGTTGAGGCTCACGAAGGTGCCGTTGGCGACGTCCGTGGTGACGTCCTGCCCGTTGTCGCTCGCGACCGCACCGACCAGCGCTGCCATGCCGATCGTGAGGACGACCAGGATCGCGTAGCACCAGAAGGTCGAACGGATGCTCCGCAGCTTGATCCACTCGCTCCGCACCAGGTGCGGGAACGACAGGCGGGTCGAGCCGGACATCCGGGTCGACGGCGTGGTGGGCGAGGTGGTGGCGCTCATCGGGTGCCCTCCGATCGGTACTCGACGTCGTCGCGGGTGAGGGCCATGTAGGCCTCCTCCAGGCTCGCGCCGGTCGGGGTGAGTTCATGCAGGGGGACGCCGGCCTGCGCGGCGATGTTGCCGACCGTCGGCGCGTCGGGCCCGACGACGAGGAACGAGCCGTCCTCACGCTGGGTGACCGCGGCGTTCGGGCCGATCGCGGTGAACAGGCCGTTCGGGTCCGGGGTGCGGACGATGACGCGGCTGACGGCGGCCTCGGTGCCGGCAGCGGCTCCACCACCGGCGACGAACTCGGCGATCGGGGCGTCGGCGAGGACCTTGCCCCGGCCGAGGACGACCACGCGGTCGGCGGTCTGCGCCATCTCGCTCATCAGGTGGCTCGACAGGAACACCGTGCGACCGTCTGCGGCCATCCGGCGGGCGAGCTGACGGACCCACACGACACCGTCGGGGTCGAGGCCGTTGACCGGCTCGTCGAGGATCAGGGTCTTCGGGTCACCGAGCAGTGCGGCAGCGATTCCCAGGCGCTGCCCCATGCCGAGCGAGAACCCGCCGACGCGCTTCTTCGCGACCGAGTCGAGGCCGGTCATGTCGATGACCTCGTGCACGCGGGACTTCGGGATGCCGTGGGTCGCCGCGAGGGAGAGCAGGTGGTTGTAGGCGCTCCGGCCGGAGTGCACCGCCTTCGCCTCGAGCAGGGCGCCGACCTGCCGGAGCGGGTCGCGGAAGCTCGTGTAGGGCTGACCGTTCACGGTGGCCGTGCCCGACGTGGGCCGGTCCAGCCCCATGATCATGCGCATCGTGGTGGACTTCCCGGCGCCGTTGGGCCCGAGGAAGCCCGTCACGCTGCCGGGACGCACGACGAACGAGACGTCGTCCACGGCGGTCTTCGGACCGTACTGTTTGGTGAGGTGGCTGACTTCGATCACGGCCTCGACGCTACGGGAGGCGGCGTCGGCGCCGCGTCCGCCGTTGGGGGGAGATGTGGGCACCCACAGGGTGAGGTGGCTCGCGGGCGGGCGCGGGCGGTCGCGCGGGTCGCGCGGGTCGCGCGGGTTTTCGCGCTGGGCGACAGCTCACGCGTGCGGCGGGCCGTGAACTGTCGCTGGACGCGAAAGATCGGTGCGCAGCCGGCTCCCGACAACCCCCAAAGGGCCGTTTGACGGTGTCTCCGAGTCAGGAGAGCATTGCCGCATGTCGAGCCTCCAGTCCCTCCGGGCGACCGCCCACCCGATCCGGCTCCGCCTGCTCTCGCTCGTGACGAGCACCGCGATGAGCGCCGCCGAGGCCGCCCGGGAGCTCGGGCTCTCGCAGGCCACAGCGAGCTACCACCTGCGCGTGCTTGAGCGGGCGGGACTGGTCACCGTCGTCGAGGTCGTCCGGCTCCGTGGCGGCGAGGCGAAGCGTTACCGGCACGAGTCGTCGGCCCAGCCGTTCGACCCCGACGGCCGATCCGGCGGCGGTGGCGACGACGGTGGCGCGGACGACGTCTCGGTCGAGGACCAGCTCGTGTACATCGAGGCGCAGGTCGACGAGCTCCGGCGACGGGTGCAGCAGCGGACCACGGGGCCCGGCGTCTCCACCGATGCCGAACTGTGGGTCAGCCCGGAGACGTGGCGCCGCGTGGTGCACCACGTCGGCCAGACGTCCGCTCTGCTCCACGCCGCGGCGCAGCGGCCCCGCACCCCGGGCACGGTTCCGGTGTCGATGACCGTCTCGATGTTCCCGATGCGGCGACCGTGAGCGCGTCGACACGAGGCGCACTCGGCCACGCACCGTTCCGCTGGCTGCTCGCCGCCCGGACGGTGAGCATCGTCGGGAACGCAGTCGCCCCGATCGCCCTGGCGTTCGCCGTCCTCGACCTCACCGGGTCCCCCGTCGACCTCGGGCTGGTGGTCGCCGCGCGATCGGTCGCGAACGTCGCCGTCCTGCTGTTCGGCGGGGTCATCGCGGACCGCCTCCCCCGTGACGTCGTGCTCGTCGCCACGTCACTCGGAGCTGCCCTGACGCAGGGCGCCGTCGCCGGGCTGGTCCTGACGGGCACCGCGACCGTCCCGCTCCTCGTCGTCCTGAGCGTCCTGAACGGTGCGGTCGCCGCGGTGAGCCTGCCGACGACCGCTGCCATGGTCCCCGAGACCGTGCCCGAGGCGCTGCTCCGCCCGGCGAACGCCGTGATCCGGTTGAGCATCAACGCCGGCACCATCGTCGGGGCCTCCGCCGGCGCCGGCATGGTCGCACTCGTCGGCGCCGGGTGGGGGTTGGCGGCGGACGCCGCCGGCTTCGCCGTCGCTGCAGCCCTGTACGCGAGGATCCGACTGCCACGTCGCCCGTCCGTCGCGCCGGCTGACCGTCCGTCGGTGATCGCGGACATCCGGGAGGGATGGGCTGAGTTCTCGGGACGACGCTGGGTCTGGACCGTGGTCGCCCAGTTCGCGGTGCTCAACGCCGCCTTCGTCGGTGCGACGACCGTGCTGGGTCCGGTGGTCGCGGACGGTTCGTTCGGCAGGGCGGGTTGGGGGCTCGTCGTCGCCGCGCAGACCGTCGGTCTGGCGCTCGGAGCGCTGATCGCGCTGCGGTGGCGGCCACGGCACGCCCTCGGCATCGGCGTCGCCCTGATGGCCGTGACCGCGATCCCCGTCCTGGCGCTCGGCATCGCACCGGCCCTGCCGACCCTGCTCGTCGCGTTCGCCCTGGGCGGGGTGGCCATCGAACTGTTCGCGATCGCCTGGGACCACGCGCTGCAGTCGAACGTGCCCCGGGCTGTGCTGTCGCGGGTCTACTCGTACGACATGGTCGGGTCGTTCGTCGCCGTCCCGCTCGGCGAGGCCCTGGTGGGACCGTTGGCGCACGCCGCCGGGACGACCACGACCCTGATCGGGTGTGCCGTCGTCATCGTCGTCGCCACCGTGGCCGCCGCGTCGACCCGGAGTGTCCGCCGGGTGACCACGGAGGCGACCGTGCCGGCGTGATCAGCCCGGGGACGCTTCCGCGTCGACCTCGAACGCTTCGAACCGGTCGTCGCCGAGGATCGCGTCGACGAGCGACCGAGGGCCGGCGACGATCGTCGAGTCCCAGTCGATCTCGGTGGCGAGCACCCACTCGTGCCCCTCGGGCCAGAGCATCTGCGGGGTGTCCCGACGCGGGCGTCCTCCGTCCACGACTGATCGCTGAGCTCCGGCAGGGACGTCGAGAAGAGGATGCACTCCCGGTCGGGCCGGGCGAACCGCGGACCCGCGAGCGACTGCCGGAGGGCAGCCTGCTCCCGCCGGTGCTGCGCCTGCCTCCGGGCAATGTGCGCCTGCATCTCCGCGCGCTCGGTTGCGGTCGGCTCGCCGCTCCCCTGCCACCCGAACGCCAGGGTCGACGTCCCGTTCAGGTCGCCCCACCCGTCCCAGATCGCCCCGATCAGGTCGTCCGGCGTCGACGTCGCGTCGGCGAGGAGCCCGGTGAGCGCGGCGAGTTGCTTCGGCTCGTACCAGCCCGCTTCGGGTGGATGGACGACCCAGCCGTCCTCGAAGGGCAGGTCCGACTCGTCGTCCCGACCGCTGAGCGTCTGCCACGACACGAGCGGGTCGATCGCCCGACGGGTGCGCGCGGCGACGTCGGCCCAGCGCCACTCGGCCGACTCGAGGACCGGGTGCTCGTCGTGCTCGTCGTGCTCGTACGGTCTTCGCGATCCGCTCGGAGCGGATGCAGGATCCGGACGTACGCCTCGAAGCCGGTGCCCGCGACGCCGCCGAACGTGGCGAACACGCCGGCCCGGGCCAGCAACCAGTCGCCGCGCGAGACGTCCCCGATCAGTTCCATGTGTCGAGCCCTGGGTGCCCGTGCGGTTCAGCTCGCCTGTGGGCGGGGTGCGCGGAGGCCGGGGAACTCGTCGTCGCGCCACTCTCCCTCGGCGCGCGTGCCGTTCGTCACCGACTGCTCCTCGCGCTCCCGCAGCTCCACGCGGCGGATCTTGCCCGAGATGGTCTTCGGGAGTGCCGCGAACTCGACCCGACGGACGCGCGCGTAGGCGGGGAGGGCCGTGCGCGCGTACTCCAGGACCTGCCTGGCGGTGTCGGCCGACGCCTCCCATCCGGTGGCCAGCGTGACGTACGCCTTGACGACGTTGAGACGGGCGTCGTCGGGAGCCGGGACGACCGCGCTCTCGGCCACGGCCGGGTGCTGCAGCAGGGCGCTCTCCACCTCGAACGGTGACACCTTGTAGTCGGAGGACTTGAACACGTCGTCGGTGCGGCCGATGAACGTCAGCTCGCCGTCGGCGTCGCGGACGGCGATGTCGCCGGTGTGGAAGAAGCCGTCACGCATCGACGACGCCGTGCGGTCGGGGTCGCCGAGGTACTCGGCCATCAGGTTGACGGGCCGTTCGGTGAGGTCCAGGCAGACCTCGCCCTCGTCGCCCGGTTCGCCGGTGAGCGGGTCGATCAGCGTGACGGTGACGCCGGGGAGCGGCTTGCCCATCGCACCGGGCGTCACGGGGGCGCCCGGGGCGTTGCCGATGATCGCGGTGGTCTCGGTCTGCCCGTAGCCGTCGCGGATGGTGAGGCCCCACGCCGCCTCGACGCGGCCGATGACCTCGGGATTGAGCGGTTCCCCGGCCGAGATGACTTCGCGGAGCGCCCGGGGCTTGGCGCCGAGGTCGGACTGCAGCATCATCCGCCACGCGGTGGGCGGCGCGCAGAACGTGTTGACCTCGGCTCGTTCGAGCTGCGCGAGGAGCGCGACGGGGTCGAACCGCGCGGTGTTGTGGATGAACACGGTGGCCTCGGCGATCCACGGGGCGAAGAAGCAGCTCCAGGCGTGCTTGCCCCACCCGGGCGAGCTGATCGTCAGGTGCACGTCACCGGGGCGGACGCCGAGCCAGTACATGGTGCTGAGGTGTCCGACCGGGTACGACGTCTGGGTGTGCACGACCATCTTCGGCTTCGACGTCGTGCCGGACGTGAAGTACACCAGGCACGGGTCGGTCGTGCGGGTGACGACGTGGGGACGGACCTCGTCGGCGGGTGCGGGCTCGCCCAGGTCACCCGGGTACTCAGTCCACCCCTCGGCGGGACCGCCGATCACGATGCGTGTGAAGGCACCGTGGACGTCGTCGTACTTGTGCGTCTCGCTCTTGTTCGTGACGACGTGCGCCACCGAGCCCCGGTCGACGCGGTCCTGCAGGTCGGCGGTGTCCAGCATCGTCGACGTCGGCAGGATGACCGCACCGAGCTTGATCACGGCGAGCATGGTCTCCCACAGCTCGACCTGGTTGCCGAGCATGACGAGGACGTGGTCGCCCTGTTGCACACCGAAGCCGTCCAGGCGCGCGGCGAGCCGATCCGACCGTGCGGCCATCTCGGCGTAGCTCAGTCGCTGCTCCTGACCGTCCTCCTCGACGATCCACAGCGCGGTCCGGCTGTTGTCGCGGGCGATCACGTCGAACCAGTCGGTCGCCCAGTTGAACGTCTCGCCGACGTCCGGCCACCGGAATCCGGCACGTGCCGCTTCGGGAGAGTCCGCGGCGAGGAGCTGGTCGCGGGCTGCACGGTACGCGTCGGTCGGGTTCACAGCAGAAGACACGGATCGATCATGCCGCATCCGGCTCGGAGCCGGCGCGGGAGCAGCTGTCCTGCTCGCGGCGCAGCTCGATCAGATGAGTTCTTGGATCCAGTGCTCGAGCCACGGGATCACGAGTGCGAGATCGTCCGCGTCGACCGAGTCACTCGCGGCGGCACGTGCCGCCGGACTCGCGTTGAGCGCCAGCGAACTGGGGAGCGCCTGGAAGAGCGGGATGTCCGATCGGCTGTCGCCGATGGCGCAGCAGTGTTCGATCGGCACACGGATGTCGCGAGCGAGCGCGAGCGCCCGGTCCCGTTTGTCGAACTCGTCGAAGTGCTCGGCGACGGTGCCGTCGTGGACGCCGCTGCGCTCCCCCACGCGCGGCCCGCCGTTCGGGACGAATCCGAACCGCCGCGCGAGGGAACGGGTCACGGGCTGCCACGCGAGCGACGCGAGCACGGGTTCGACGCCGTGGGCGCGACACCACTCGACGACGGTCTCGGTTCCGGGCAGAACCGGCAGATCGTCGAGCCACCGGTCGATCGCCGCGGTGGTCGTGCCTCGCCACGCGAGGGCGTCGATCTCGCTCACCTGCTGATTGGTGAGCGCACCGTCGGCGTAGCTGGCTTCTGCGTCGTCGAGCGCGTCCTGGTGCCCGAACCGGGCGGCCAGGAAACTGCTGCTGGAACCGGGGGTGACGATGGTTCCGTCGACGTCGAAGAACACGATGCCGACGGTCATTCCCGCGCGCTCCCCCGCACGACCGCACCGAGCACCCGGATCGTCTCGTCAGTATCGACGTGCAGGTGTGCCCCGATGCCGAGCGTACGTGCGGCCTCGATGTTCTCGGGCACGTCGTCCACGAAGAACACCTCGTCCGGGTCCGCCCCCAAGCGCTCGAGCGTGATGCGGAACGCCTCGGCATCGGGCTTGTTCACACCGATCTCGTGGGAGTAACAGATCGGGTCGAACACCGCCGAGAACCCGAAGCGTCGCTCCTCTTCTTCTCGGGCACCATCGCCCGAGTTCGACAGGATCGCGAGGCCGATCGTGCCGCGGAGTCCGGCGAGGAAGTCGTACAACGGCTGGTTCAGCGTTCCGCAGTACGCATCCCAGAAGTCGGCACGCATGACGGCGAGCTGGTCGGCCGTCAGCCCGAGTGCCGCGTCGATCCCGGCCCAGTACCGGTCGACGACGCCCGTCCGACGCGAGGTGTCGGGCAGGTCGGCCGCGACGAGGCGTGCGGAGAAGTCGTCCGTCGTCATCCCGAGACGCTCGGCCCACCGCGCCCGGAAGTGTCCGGGCCAGGCGGCGTCGTCGACGAGTTCGAGGACTCCGCCCACGTCGGACAGCAGCCACCGCACGGCGGGCCCTGCAGCCCCGGGCGTCCCGCCGGTCACAGCGATCCCCGCAGCTGCCGGATCATCTCGATCTCCCGTTCGCTCGGGTCGAGCACGTACGCCTCGGTCGCCCCCGTCGGCTCGTAGCCACGCCGGGCGTAGAAGGCCTGCGCACGGGCGTTCCCCTCGTGCACGTGCAGCCGCAGGGCCGACCCGTGCGCGGCCGCCCACTCCTCGATCTCGTCGAGCAGCGCATCGGTGACGCCGGCACGACGACCCCGGTGCGAGGGCGTGACGTAGACGCCGACCAGGAGTGGCCCGACCCGGGGACCGGGTACGAACACGCCCATCGTCCCGAGCCACCGGCCGTCGGCGTCGATCGCGGCGAGGGTCGTCCCGCCGACGTCGTGCTCTCGGCGGCCGCGTCGACGCCACTCACGCTCCTGCATCCGCTCCGCGTCGGCGAGCCGCTCGCCGTACGCCTTCGGGGTGTCCCGGAGCATCTCGAGCCGCAGTGCCCGGACAGACTCCCAGTCGTCCTCGGTGGTCGGTCGGATCGTCGTTCCCCGCATGGCCCGAGCCTAGAGGCGACGGGGTCGGAGAACTCCTCCCAATCCGACTCGCGGAGGGTGCCGAATCACCTGCAACGACCGGGAACCACCCGGAGCGCTCACCAGCCGCACACCGCTGGTTCTCCACC
>NZ_JAHEWN010000022.1 GCF_018598555.1 Curtobacterium aurantiacum | reverse complement strand
CGCTCGCCCCACTCCCGCCCGCCCCGCTGCCCCGAGATTCCGAAATGTTGGCATCTCGGCGCTCGCAGCGGGTGTTCGCGGAATCTCGGGGTATCGGGTGCGGCGAGTCGTGGAACCTCAGCGACCGGACAGCGCAGGGACGAGATCGAGCGGCGCCGGGGACCGTCCCGCACACGACCCCTCTCGTTGCGGTCCCGTCCCGCTCCTCCTGCTCTGGAGGTCCCGAGATTTCGGAACCTCGGCGACCGCAGCGTGCGTTCGTGAAACCTCGGCGCCTCGACACCGGCGAGTCGTGGAACTTGAGCGGACATGAGTGGCGAGTCGCCGGTGACCGCTCGGCGGACGACGCGGGGTGCGCCCGCACCGCCGGCAACGCACTGGAGGCCCGGTGCCGGTTCCAGGAACCGGCACCGGGCCTCCAGTCGGTCGACCCGCAGGGCTTCCGACGTGCCCGCGACGGTCCCACGCACCACGCAGGGTGGTGGGGCCGCCCGCCCACGTCAGCGACGCAGGGTCGCGCGCGCCAGGCGGTTGCCGATGAACTGGCCGAGCTGCACGATGACGACGATCGCCGCCACCGAGACGTAGACCACCCACCAGTCGTACCGCTGCGAGCCGTAGGTGATCGCGTACTCACCGAGTCCGCCGCCACCGATCAGCGCACCCTGCGCCGTCATGTCGACGATGCCGATGTAGATGAACGTGTAGCCGAGGATCAGCGGGCCGAGGCCCTCGGGGATGAGCACGGTCAGCAGGATCGAGACGGGGTGCGCGCCCGAGGCCCGAGCCGCCTCGACCACGCCCGGGTCGACCGACAGCAGGTTCTGCTCCACGATCCGGGACACCGCGAACGCCGCCGCCAGCGAGATCGCGAACGTCACCGCCGGGACGCCGATCGTGGTCTGCACGACCACTCGCGACAGCGGCGCGATCGCGGCGAGGAAGATCACGAACGGGATCGGGCGGATCAGGTTCACGAACACGTTGAGGACCGTGTAGGCGGTGCGGTTGCCGAGCACGTTGCCGGGCCGGGTCGCGTAGAGCAGCAGGCCGAGCGCGAGGCCGATGACCCCGGCGATGACGAGCGAGACGAGCGACATCACGATGGTGTCGCGGATGGCCGCCAAGAAGACGTCGAACGTGTCGATCACGCTCTGGAACGAGTTGTTGTTCACGCGGCGGCCTCCTCGTCGGTCGTGACGCCGTCGGCGCGGAGTGCGGCGATCGCGGCGTCGATGGCGCCGGACGCATCCGAACCGCCGGCCGCGCCGGACGAGCCGGACGCGACTGCCGCGCCGGACCCGCCGGCGGGCGCGCTCAACTCGTAGGTGAGCGAGCCGATCCGGCGCTCCCGGATCTCGCCGACCCCGCCGTAGACCAGCTCGGCGGTGACCCCGGCGGCGCGGAAGGCGGCGTCGATGCGGTTCTGCAGCCCGGCTTCGTCGGTGATCTGCACCGTGACGAGCCGACCGGGGTGGCGGTCCCGTAGCCGCCGGAGCGTCTCGGGGGAGGGCCGGTCGTGCAGTGCGGTGCGGACGAAGCGCTGCGCGGCACCGGTCTTCGGCGCGGAGAAGACGTCGTAGACGTCCCCGACCTCGACCACCCGCCCCTGCTCCATCACGGCGACGCGGTCGGCGATCTGGCGGACGGCGTCCATCTCGTGGGTGATGACGATGATGGTGACGCCGAGCTCCCGGTTGACCCGGCGGAGCAGCGCGAGCACCTCGGACGTGGTGTCCGGGTCGAGGGCGCTGGTCGCCTCGTCGGCGAGCAACAGGTCGGGCGACGCCGCGAGGGCACGGGCGATGCCGACACGCTGCTTCTGCCCGCCGGACAGCTGCTCCGGGTAGGCGTGCGCGCGCTCGAGCAGGCCGACGAAGTCGAGCAGCTCGGCGACCCGGCGGTTCCGTTCCGCCTTCGGCACACCGGCGACCTTGAGCGGGTACGCGACGTTGCCGGCGATCGTGCGGGAGCGGAACAGATTGAACTGCTGGAAGATCATCCCGATGTTGCGACGCGCCAGACGGCGGTCCCGCTCGGGGATCGCCGTCAGCTCACGGCCGGCGACGGTCACCGTGCCGGAGCTCGGCAGCTCGAGCGCGTTGACCAGGCGGACCAGGGTGGACTTGCCCGCACCGGAGTACCCGATGACGCCGAGGACCTCTCCCTGGTGCACGTCCAGGGAGACGTCCTCGACGGCCACCACGGTCTCGCCGGTGTCGGCGCGGCGGTAGTGCTTCGAGACGCCGCGGAGTTCGACGAGGACCGGCACTACTGCTTGGCCGCCTTCGCGTCCTGCTCGACCTGGGCGAGCTCGTCCTGCAGCTTCGAGGCGCTCTCGTCGCGGGCGACGGCCTCGGGCAGGTCCTTCGCGAAGGCCTTCTGCACGGCGTCCTCCTGGAACAGCTCCGCCAGGTCGAGGTACGTCTTGTTGCCCTTGTCCTCGTCGCGGACGGCGAACACGTTCACGTACGGGGCCGCGCTCGCGCTCGAGGGGTCGTCCTGGTAGATCGCGTCCGAGATCGGCAGGCCAGCCGCGGTGGCGAAGTTGTTGTTCACGACGGCGGCGGCGACCGAGCCCTGCTGCAGGGCGTTCGCGGTCTGCGAGGCGTCGAGGGGCTGGACGTCGACCTTCTTCGTCTCGATGTCGTCCGCGGTGGAGAACGCCGAGCCGCCGGCCTTGAGCGTGATGAGGTCCGCCGCCTGCAGGATCAGGAGCGCACGCGCCTGGTTGATCGAGTCGTTCGGGATCGCGACCTTCGCGTTCGCGGGCAGCTCGGAGGGCTCGTCGTACTTCGTCGCGTAGAGCGGCAGCGGGTACACGGCGGTCGAACCGATCGGCTGCAGGTCGTCGTTCGAGGTGACGTTGTAGTCCGCCAGGTACTGGATGTGCTGGAACTGGTTGATGTCGAGCTGGCCGTCCTTGAGCGCCGGGTTCGGCAGCGAGTAGTCGGAGAAGTTCGTCAGCTTCACCGTGACGTTGAGCTGCTCCTTCGCGAGCTTCGTGTAGGTGCTCCAGTAGCCGAGCGACTTGTCCGCGACACCGATCGTGACGGTCTTCGGGGCGGCGTCACCGGCGGCGCCGGCGTCGTTGCTCCCGGAGCGGACGGCTCCGACGATGACGGCGACGACGATGGCCACGACGACGATCGCGGCGGCGACGATCCAGCCGATCGGGCGCTTGCCCTTCGGCTTCTCGGGCAGTGCGGGGGCTGCGGACATGCTGGTGCTCCTCGTGGGCCGTGCGTGTGGGGGAGCCGCGGTGGTCCGCGGCGTGGAGACGAGTGTGACGTGCGCCCCACCCCCGGAGCGAGTTCCGTTCCGCTGTGTTACGCGGCACTCGACCCGTGTCGCGTC
Organism: Curtobacterium aurantiacum; assembly: GCF_018598555.1. Lineage (GTDB taxonomy): Bacteria > Actinomycetota > Actinomycetes > Actinomycetales > Microbacteriaceae > Curtobacterium > Curtobacterium aurantiacum. The sequence goes on along the minus strand of NZ_JAHEWN010000022.1, from coordinate 40,283 downwards.
CGTCGCGGGACGCGTCCCGGCAGGACTTGGTTGACTCGCACCGTGCGCAGCATCGAACTCGTCCTCGGCCCGGAGTCGGACGCCGCCGTGCGGTCGGCGTGGCAGGCCCTGATCGACGCCGACCTGCCGAGCCTCGGGCGGCACCCGTCCCCGTCGAACGCCCCGCACGTCACCCTGGCCGCCGGGGAGACGCTGCCCGTGCCGGCGGGGTTCCGCACGCCGGTCCCGACGTCGATCCGGCTGGGCGGGCTCCTGCTCTTCCCCGCGGGTGCCGGTCGTTCGGTGCTCGTGCGCGCGGTGGTCGTCGACGAGGCGCTCACGACCTTCCACGGCGAGGTGCACGCGATCGCGCCCGGCGGCGTCGAGACGTCGCTGCCCGGGCACTGGTCGCCGCACGTCACGCTGGCCCGCCGCGTGCGTGACGAGGACCTGCCGAGCGCCGTTGCTGCGCTGCGCGCCGTGCCCCTGCCGGAGACGCTCGACGTCGGTGGCGTCCGGCACTGGGACGGTGAGACGCGGACGATCACGCCGCTCGCGCTCACGACCGACTAGCGGGGCACTGCCTGGAGGCCCGGGTCAGGTCCCGAGCACGCGCTCGCCGAACGCGGATGCGAACGTCCGCTCCGGGTCGGCTCGGGCGACGAGGTCGCGGAAGTCCGCTAGCCGCGGGTACAGCCCGGCGATGGCCGCGTGGTCGAGTGAGCTCATCTTGCCCCAGTGCGGACGGCCGTCGAATGCCGCGAGCCGGGCCTCGAGGTCGGGCAGGAGCGCGGCGACCTCGGCCGGGTGCTTCTTCCACGTGAAGGCGATGCAGAGGACGTCCTCGCCCTGGGTCGGGCTGAGCCAGAACCCGTCGGCGGCCATCGTCCGGAGTTCGCAGACGTGCAGGTGCGGCTGTATCCGGTCCGCCAGCCCCCGGAGCGCGTCCAGGGCGGCCGCCGCGTGCCGGAGGGGGACGAAGTGTTCGCTCTGCACCTCGGACCCGTGGCTCGGGACGGATCCGATCGGGAAGTGCGGCAGTCGGTCCCACCACGGGCCGACCGAACCGTCGCGGGCGGTGCGGCGGTCGTCACCGGGGGTGCCGGGCAGCCGGGGTGCGCCGACGAGTGCGTCCGGGACGGGCACGTCGTCGGCTCCGTCGGGCACGCGCGACTTCACCAGGACCTCACTGATCGCGTCGCCGAACACCGTGTACGCGCACACCGAGTACCCGGCGGCGTGCACCTCGGCGACGTTCGCCGTGAAGGTGTCCCACGGGATCGCGCCGTAGACGTCCTGACGCATCCGGTAGGCCGGTTCGACGTCGAGCGTCACCCGGGCCACGATGCCGAGCAGTCCGAGGTGCAGCACGGCCCCGTCGAACGCCGGGTCGGTCCGGTCGATCGTGCGCGCGGTGCCGTCCGGCCCGAGCACCTCGAGCGCGCGCACGGCGGTGGACAGCGAACCGAGCGTCGTGCCGGACCCGTGGGTGCCCGTGGCGATGGCCCCGCCCACCGAGATGTGCGGGAGAGAACCCGTGTTGTGCAGGGCGAACCCGGCGCGGTCGATGTCGGCCGCGACGTCGCCGTACCGGGTGCCGGCGCCGAGCGTCACGGTGCGCTGCTCGGCGTCGACGACGAGGTCGGTCGGGATCCCGGTCAGGTCGAGCAGGACGCCCGCGGTGTCGGCGACGGCGTTGAACGAGTGGCGTGTGCCGAGGCCGTGCACCCGATCGGCGTCGGCCACGACCTGGGCTGCCTCGTCGATCGACGCCGGACGGACCACCCGTTCGGCCGTGTACGTGACCGTGCCGGACCAGTTCAGCTCGCTCGTCGTCGACCGCATGGCGCCCACCCTGCCACGCGGTCCGGAGACGGGCGTGGGCCGGGCGCCGGTCCCGTCACGGGTTCGGCGTCCGGCCCTGCTCGTCGGTCAGTGCGCGAGGCTCGTCGGTCAGTGCACGGGCGGGGGCGTCGGCGCGCCCTCGGGCAGTTCCGGCCGACGGACGAACACCGAGGCCAGGATGCCGAACAGTGAGATGACCGCGCCGACCAGGAAGGCGGTGCCGACACCCGAGGCGGTGGCCACGGCCAGGCCGTCGGCTCCGGAGCCCTCGACAGCGGTCGCCGCACCGATCGTCAGCAGCGTGACGAAGAGTGCCGTGCCGGCGGCCCCGGCGAGCTGCTGCGCCGTGCCTAGCACCGCGCTGCCGTGCGAGTACAGCTTCGGGGGCAGCCCGCCGAGCGCCGCGGTGAACAGCGGCGTGAAGGTCAGGGCCAGGCCGATGCTCAGCACCACGTGTGCGCCGAGGACGAACCACACGCTGGTGTCGACGTCCACGGTGGAGAGCGCCCAGAGCACGGCGCTGACGATGATCGAACCGGGAATGAGCAGCACGCGCGGGCCACGGCGGTCGTAGATGCGACCGACGATGGGGGAGAGGAGCCCCATCAGCAGCCCACCGGGGAGCAGCAGCAGGCCGACCTGCAGCACCTCGAGCCCGAGGACGCGCTCGAGGTAGATCGGCAGCAGGATGAGCGTGCCGAACATCGCCATGAAGCTCAGGCCCATCGCGACGATCGGCACCGTGAAGCCGCGCGTGCGGAAGGTGCGGAGGTCGAGCAGGGCACTGTCGGTGCGCTGCAGACGGGTCTGCCGGACGATGAACACCGCGAGGGCGACCGCGCCGACGACGAGCGCGCCCACCGGGACGGCGAGACCGGTCGTGGCGGCTTCACCGATGCTGGAGAGGCCGTAGACGATCCCGCCGAAGGCGAAGGCGGACAGCAGCACCGAGAGCACGTCGATCGGGGCCTTGCGCGGCGTCGAGACGTTCTGCACCTTGACCATGCCGAGGATGAGCGCGGCGATCGCGATGGGCAGGACGAAGCCGAACAGCCAGCGCCACGAGAACGCGTTGAGGATGAGCCCGGAGATGGTCGGCCCGATCGCCGGTGCGACCGAGATGACGATCGAGATGTTGCCCATGATGCGGCCGCGGTGGGCCGGGTCGACGAGGGTCAGGACCGTCGTCATGAGCAGCGGCATCATGATCGCGGTGCCGCTGGCCTGCACGATGCGGCCGACGAGCAGGACCGTGAAGCCCGGCGCGAGCAGGGCGATCAGCGTGCCGAGCGAGAAGAGCCCCATGGCCCAGACGAAGACCGGGCGGGTGTTGAAGCGCTGCAGCAGGAACCCGGTGATCGGGATGACGACCGCCATGGTGAGCAGGAAGCCGGTGGTCAGCCACTGACCGGTCGCGGCGCTGATCCGGAGGTCGTCCATGAGGCGGGGCAGCGCCACACCCATGATCGTCTCGTTGAGGATGACGACGAACGCGGAGACGAGCAGCAGCCCGATCACGAGTCGGGTCTCGGCAGCGGACGGCTGCGAGACGCTCCCGGTGCGCGGGGCGGAATCGACGGCCTGGGTCATGCGGGTGCTCCTGGTGGGTCACGACGGGTGGAACGGGTGTGGCGCAGGACGCGCAGACAGGGCAACCCCCTGAGTGGATGCGATTATTCCGCTTCGCTCCGACATCCGCAGGTGAACGATCGGTGCCGCGCGATCCGTCCTCCCGTCGGGCTCGCTCAGTGCAGGATGGCGAACCCGTCGGCGTCACCGTGCGGCGCGACCGTCCGGAGCGTGACGTCGGTCACGGTCGCCGAGGGCGGACCGGTGCGGAGACACTCGACGAGCGAGTCGACCGCGACCGACGGGCCCTCGGCCTCGACCTCGACCGTGCCGTCGAACAGGTTCCTGGCGTACCCGACGAGGTCGAGCCCGTCGGCCTTCCGCGCGGTCCAGTACCGGAAACCGACCCCCTGGACCGTCCCCGACACCACGGCGTGCACCCTCGTCACCGTCGTCATGTCCTCACGCTGTCCGCGGCGTGGCCCCGGGAGTTTTCGGTCCCGTGACGATCTGTTTCCGGCTCGTGACGAGCCGACCGCTGCGGCAATGATAGTGTCATCCCAACCCGAACACTTCGAGTCAGATTGACACTATCTTCACCATGGACGAAGCAGGCATCCGCGTCGCGGTCTCCACCGTGATCGTCGCCCTGCGCCCGCACCCCGACACCGGGGCTCCGGCGCTGTGGATGCCGCTCGTCCGCCGCGTCGCCGAGCCGTTCGAGGGGTCCTGGGCGCTCCCCGGCGGCTGGGTCGGCGACGACGAGGGGCTCGAGGACTCCGCAGCTGCCCGACTGCGCGAGACGACGAACGTCCAGCCGCGGTACCTCGAGCAGCTCTACGCCTTCGGCGACGTCGGACGCTCCCCGAACCGGGTCGTGTCGATCGTGTACTGGGCGCTCGTGCACCCGGACGAGGCGAACGTCGTGCCCGACGACTGGAACGTCCGGTGGTTCCTGGCCGACGAGCACCCGCCGCTCGCCTTCGACCACGACCGCATCGTCGAGTACGCCCTGTGGCGGCTGCGCAACAAGATGTCGTACTCGCGGATCGCGCAGGCGTTCCTCGGCGACCGCTTCACCCTCGCCGAACTCCGGGGCGTGTACGAGGCGGTGCTCGGCCGAGCGCTCGACCCCGCGAACTTCCGTCGGCAGGTCGAGAAGACCGACGCGGTCCTGCCGACCGACGAGACCACGAGCGGGGGCCGGCACCGTCCGGCCCGGCTGTACCGCTCGAACCCCGACCTGGCCTACGCGGACAACGGCCCGCTGCAGACCGGAGCCGATCAGCACCAGCAGCGGAACCGATAGGAAACCCCGTGTCCATCGCCACGACGATCGAACTCATCTCCAACGGCCAGGCCGGCGGCAGCACCTGCACGCCCGACCTCGCCGTGCCGACGTGGGACTTCGACTCCCGCCCCGGGTACGGCCCGGGGTCGTCGATGTCCGACGTCATCCCGACGAGTGCCCCGCGCCAGGGTGTCCTGCCCGACGAGTACAAGACGGCCCCGACCGACGAGCTCCACGAGCGCATCGAGCGGGCGAAGGCCACCCTCGGGGACCGGGTCGTCGTCCTCGGGCACTTCTACCAGCGCGACGAGGTCGTCCGGCACGCGGACTTCCTCGGTGACTCGTTCCAGCTCGCGAACGCCGCCCTGACGAAGCCCGACGCCGAGGCGATCGTGTTCTGCGGCGTGCACTTCATGGCCGAGACCGCCGACATCCTGGCCCGCGACGACCAGCGCGTGATCCTGCCGAACCTGGCGGCCGGCTGCTCGATGGCGGACATGGCCGACATCGACAGCGTCGAGGCCGCGTGGGCCGAGCTGACCGCGGTGTACGGCACCGAGCCCGACGCCGACGGCCGCGCCCCCGTGATCCCGGTCACCTACATGAACTCCGCCGCCGACCTCAAGGCGTTCTGCGGTCGCAACGGCGGCATCGTCTGCACCTCGTCGAACGCCGCGACCGTGCTCGAGTGGGCGTTCGAGCGCGGGCAGCGCGTCCTGTTCTTCCCCGACCAGCACCTCGGCCGCAACACCGCGAAGGCGATGGGCATCAGCACCGACCTGATGCCGATGTGGAACCCCCGGAAGCCCGGTGGGGGCAACACAGCCGCGGAGCTGCTCGAGGCCAAGGTCATCCTCTGGCACGGCTTCTGCTCGGTGCACCGCCGCTTCACCGTCGACCAGATCGACCAGGCCCGCCGCGAGCACCCGGGCGTGCAGGTCATCGTGCACCCGGAGTGCCCGATGGCCGTCGTCGACGCCGCCGACCACGCCGGCAGCACCGACCTGATCCGGAAGACCGTCGCCGCGGCCACCGAGCCGACCACCTTCGCGATCGGCACGGAGATCAACATGGTGAACCGGCTCGCCGCCGAGTACCCGCAGCACACGATCTTCTGCCTCGACCCGGTCGTCTGCCCCTGCTCGACGATGTACCGGATCCACCCGGGCTACCTCGCCTGGGTGCTCGAGGCGCTCGTCCGCGGCGAGGTCCTCAACGAGATCGTCGTCCCCGCCGACGTGCAGGCGGACGCCAAGGTGGCGCTCGAGCGGATGCTCGCCGCCAAGCCCCGCGGCTGACACGCGAGCCCGACGAACGAGGGAGACCACCGTGCACGTCGTCATCGTCGGCTCCGGCATCGCCGGGCTGACCGCAGCGATCCGCGCCAGTGCCCTGCACGACGTCACCCTGGTGACGAAGGGGGCGCTCGCCGACAGCGCCACCGCGTACGCCCAGGGCGGCATCGCGGTGGCGCTCGGCGCCGACGACTCCGCGGCGCTGCACCAGGCTGACACCCACGTCGCCGCGGCGGGCAGCGCCGACGCCCGCGCCGTCGAGGTCCTCTGCACCGACGGCCCGGCCCGCGTCCGCGACCTGCTCGCCCTCGGGGTGCCCTTCGACCGGTCGTCGGACCCGGCGACACTCGACCGGTACGGCGACGACCTCGCCCGCGGCCGTGAAGCCGCGCACGGCCGGTGGCGCGTCGTGCACGCCGACGGTGACGCGACCGGGGCCGCCATCGAACGCACCCTCATCGCGGCACTGCACCGTCGACACGTCACGATCCTGGAGCGCACGAGCCTGACCGACCTCGTCGTCCGCGACGGGGCGGTCGTCGGCGTCGACGTCCTCGACCTGCTCGGGGAACCCCGCCGGCTCGACGCGGACGCCGTCGTCATCGCGTCCGGGGGAGCGGGACACCTGTACCGCGAGACGACGAACCCCCTGGTCGCGACCGGCGACGGGGTCGCCGCCGCCTGGCGCGCCGGTGCCGTCCTCGCCGACCTGGAGTTCGTCCAGTTCCACCCGACCCGGCTGGCCGTCCCCGGCGGCGGCCTGGTGTCCGAAGCCGTCCGCGGTGAGGGCGCCGTCCTCCGCGACGCCGCCGGGAACCGCTTCATGACCGACGTGCACCCGGACGCCGAGCTCGCCCCACGCGACGTCGTCGCCCGTGGCATCGCCGCCGCGGTGCGCGACCAGGGCGGCGCACCCGTCCTCCTCGACGCCACCGGCCTCGACGCCGGGTTCCTGGTCACGCGGTTCCCCGGACTCACCCGGGCCACCCGCGCCGCCGGGTTCGACTGGACTCACGAGGGTGTCCCCGTCGCACCGGCCGCGCACTACTCGATGGGCGGCATCGCCACCGACGCCGAGGGCCGCACCAGCCTGCCCGGACTCCTCGCCGTCGGTGAAGCCGCCTGCACCGGGGTCCACGGCGCCAACCGGCTCGCCTCGAACTCCCTGCTCGAGGGACTCGTCTTCGCGGTCCGCGCAGCGGACGCGGTCGCTGCACCGCGACCCGGCCTGCTCCGCCTGCGCGGGGACGCCGGTCTCCACGTCACCAGCGTGCCCCGAGCGGCCGACGCGATCTGCGCCTCCCCCCACCTGCTCGGCCGTCACGCCGCTCCGCAGGCTCCGCAGCGCGCCGGAACCGGCAGGCGTGGGCCCAGTCCGGCCCTGCCTGGAGGCGCGACCCGCCTCGACGACGTCGGTGCCGTCCGACAGGCGGTCCAGTCCGTCATGACGGACCGCGTCGGGCTGCTCCGTGACGCCGTCGGGCTGGCCAGCGCGCGCCGCGAGCTCGACGCGCTGACCGCGCCGACCGGCGGCGGCGTGCGTGAGCACGAGGACCTGGCGCTCCTCGACCTGGCGCGACTCGTCGCGCTCGCCGCCGAGACCCGCACCGAGTCGCGTGGGGCGCACGCCCGCACCGACCACCCCGACACCGACCCCACCGCCCCGGCCTCGTACGGCTGGGTCGTCGACCACACCGACGCACATCCCGACGAGCACACGGACGAACGCGCCGACGGCTCCGCAGTCGTCCCGCAGGAGGTACCCGCATGACCACCGACCCCGGCACCATCCCGCCGCACGCGCTCCGTCGCGTGATCGAGACCGCGCTCGAGGAGGACGCGCCCTGGGGCGACGTCACCAGCGAGACCCTGATCCCCGTGGAGGCGACCGCGACCGCGACCCTCGGCGCGCGCGAACCCGGCGTCCTGAGCGGCGGGGCGGTGTTCGTCGCGGTGATGCACGCCGTCGACCCGTCGATCCAGGCCGTGGTGCACGTCGCCGACGGCATCCGGTTCGTGGCGGGCGACGTCCTCGCGACCGTGACCGGATCGGCGCGCGCCGTGCTGCGGGCCGAACGGGTCGCCCTGAACCTGGTCCAGCGGATGTCGGGCATCGCCACGGCCACCGCGGCCCACGTCGCGGCCACCGCGGGCACGTCCGCGCGGATCGTCGACACCCGGAAGACGACGCCGGGCCTCCGAGCACTCGAGCGGTACGCCGTCCGGTGCGGTGGCGGACACAACCACCGCACCTCGCTGTCCGACGCCGTGCTCGCCAAGGACAACCACCTGGCGGTGCTCCTGGCCGGCGGCATCGGCATCGGCGACGCGGTCGCCCAGGCCCGCCAGCGGCTCGGGCACACCGTGCACGTGGAGGTCGAGGTGGACCGGATCGACCAGATCGAACCCGTCGTCGCGGCCGGGGTCGACACGATCATGCTCGACAACTTCACGCCGGACGAACTCGTGACCGGGGTCGGCATCGTCGCCGGGCGTGCGCTCGTCGAGGCCTCGGGCGGCGTGTCACTCGACACCGTCGCGGCGATCGCGGCGACCGGCGTCGACGTCATCTCGGTCGGCGCACTGACCCACTCGGCGCGGGCGCTCGACCTCGGGCTCGACATCGACGTCGCGGTGCCGACGGAGCACGTCGCGGTGCCCGTGCGGGACTGACGTGTTCTACCTGGACCGCGCCGCCACGACCCCGGTCCGCCGCGAGGTGCTCGAGGCGATGTGGCCCTACCTGACCGGGGTGTTCGGCAACCCCTCGTCGACGCACGGGGTCGGGGACGAGGCCGCGCGGGGACTCACCGCCGCACGGGCCGCCGTCGCCGGGGTGCTCGGGTGCCGGCCTGCCGAGGTCGTCTTCACCACCGGCGGCACCGAGGGCGCGAACACCGCGATCAAGGGGATCGCCCTCGCCGCGCCCCGCGGTCGGCACGTCGTCACGAGCGCCATCGAGCACGAGGCGGTGCTGGAGAGCTGCGCGTACCTCGCCCGTTTCCACGACTTCGACGTCACCGTGCTGCCCGTCGGGCCGGACGGCCGCGTCGACCCGGCGGTGCTGCGCGCAGCGCTCCGCCCGGACACCACGCTCGTCTCGATCGCGCACGCCGACAACGAGATCGGCACCGTGCAGGACGTGCCGGCGCTCGCCGAGGTGGCGCACGAGGTCGGGGCGCGGTTCCACACCGACGCCGTGCAGTCCGCGCCGTGGCTGCCGATCGGGCTCGACGTCCTCGGCGTCGACGCGCTGTCGCTGTCCGGGCACAAGCTCGGCGCCCCGAAGGGCACCGGTGTGCTCGCCGTGCGCTCCGGCGTCCCGCTCGAGCCGCTGCTGCACGGTGGCGGGCAGGAGCGCGGGCGGCGGTCGGGCACGGAGGACGTGGCCGGTGCCGTGGCGGTCGCGACGGCACTCGGGTCGGCCTCGGCAGCAGCAGCGTCCGACGCGGCGACCACCGTGCGTGACGCCGTGCTCGACGGGGTGCTCGCAGCCGTCCCCGGCGCGTTCGTCACCGGGTCGCGGGAGCACCGGCTGCCCGGGCACGCCTCGTTCTGCTTCCCGGGCGTCAACGGCGAGACCGTCCTGCTCGAGCTCGAGCAGCGCGACGTCGTGTCGTCGTCGGGCAGTGCGTGCGCGGCTGGCAGCACCGAGGCGTCGCACGTGCTCACGGCGCTCGGGATCCCCGAGGACGTGGCCCGGACCGCCCTCCGCCTGACGTTCGACGCATCACTCACGGCCGACGACGTCCCGCTCGTCGTCGCTGCCGTGGCCCAGGCCGTCGCGACGGTCCGGGCCCTCGGCTGAGGTGTACTAGACGTTCTACTCCATCTCTGGGTACGTGTCCCCTCTTCTGCGGACAACCGATCTGCGCCAGAGTGTTGCCATGGCCAACGCGATGATGACCCGGACACGACGGGACGACCGCTTCCGAGCGGTGCAGCTCCTGCCGGCGCCGGCGACCCTCGTCGCGCTCGCCCTGGCAGCGCAGCACGACCTCGGCACGGCCCCCCTCGGGCTCATCGCCGTGGTCGGTGCGCTCGCGACCGCCGGGAGTGCCCTGCTCCCGATGGTCCGGCCAGCAGCCGCCCACCGGTCGATGCCAGCACCGACCGAGACGGACCGGTACCGAGAGGACACCGAACACCCTTGAGGTCCACCACCGTGCGGTTCCCCTGAACCGAGCCGCGCGGTGGACCCAGACCGGGTGCCGATTCCCTGATCGGCGTCCGGCGCGGGGCGCGACGTTCCCCCTGTCGTCGTGTCCCGCCGTACACCGCGATCCCGCCGTGGGTCGACGTCCGCACCCCTGAGCGGCGTCGGTTCCCCTGCAGCCCACGGCGGGTTCCGGTCCACCGGTAGCGTCGTCGCATGCCCTCGTACCGCGTGACCCTGGCCATCGGTGCCCTCGCTCCCGGCACGGCACCGGACGCCGTCCTGCCCGCTGCCGCACGCCTGGTGCGGGCGCACGCCGTCGTCGAGGCCGAGGACGTCCGGCTGCTCCGCGGGGTGCCCTGTGCCGTCGTGCGCTTCGAGGCCGAGGACGACCGCGCCGCCGCGGCCGTCCGTGACGCCACCGTCGACGGCCTGCGGGACGTGGTCGAGATCCGATCCGACGTCGTCACCCGCCGCGAGGGTGGCCGCTGGGTGCCCGTGGCCTGACGTTCAGGCCGTGTGCGTCGCCGGTTCCGGTGTGCCCGGCCAGACGTAGTCGAGGTCGTCCTGCACGTCGGGGAACAGCTCCCGGTAGTGCTCCGGCGCCTTCTGCACGAGCTTCGACCGGTGCGACACGTGCAGGGCCTCGTCGTCGTTCCACGGCGGGATCGGCACGTCGCCGCGCTCGTACGCCGCCAGGTCCTCCGGGACACGGCCCAGGTCGAGCAGGGTCTTCTCCAGGCAGGTGTCGGCGTACCCGCGCTCGGCCCACACCCGGCAGGTCGCCTCCTGGTACGCCATCAGTGCCGGCCGGTAGCCGCGCCACATCGCCGTCACCGGGTGGTGCTGCCACCCGTAGTCGGGGAGCGTGAGCGCCCGCATCACCTGCAGGGTCTCCACCCGCTGCTTGCCGAGCCGCCGGTCGTCCAGGACCTCGGCCGATGCCCGGAAGTCCGCGTACGGCAGGAACGTCTGCATGGCGCGGACGCTACGCCGGACGACTGGCATCCGACACATGTCGTCACGAACGTGCCGCCCTGCCCGGCACCGTGTGAGCATCGACCGCATGAGCGGAGAACTGGTCGTCGGCGTCAGCGGCAGCCCATCGGACCCCTCGCGGACCTCGACCCTGGTCGCGGCGACGGTGGCCCGTCTGTCCGAGGAGATCGACGGTGCGCGGACCGAGACGATCGAGATCGGCCCGCTGCTCGCCGACCTCGGTGCGGCGACGAGTCGCGAGGCGATGTCCGACCGCACCCGACGGGCCCTCGAGACGGTCGAGGCCGCCGACGTGCTCGTGGTCGGCAGCCCGGCCTTCCGAGCCGCCTACTCTGGCGCCTTCAAGCTGTTCTTCGACTGGGTCGGGCAGTACGACCTCGTCGACACCCCGGTGCTCCTGACCGCGACCGGCGGCAGCGACCGGCACGCACTGCTCGTCGAACACCAGATGCGCCCCCTGTTCGGCTTCTTCCAGTCGACGACGCTGCCGCTCGGGGTGTTCGGGAACGAGCGGGACTTCACCAAGCGTGAGGGCGGCTACGACATCGCCAGCATCGACCTCGAACTCCGCATCGACCAGGCCGTGCGCCGGGCCGTGCCGCTCATCCGTGGTGGCTTCGCCACCGCCGGACTCGACGACGTGCGGCGCCCCGCCGACTTCTGACCGGCGCGCTCGCGCCTGGCTCTTCCGGGCGTACCTGGTGTCTCCGGGCGTACCTGGTCAGAACTTCTCATCAGGTACGCCCGGAACGACCTTGCATCGCGCGTGCGATGGGAAGGAACGGGCGCGACCCAACGTGTCCAGCAGACGGACGGGAGGCCCGTGGCGACGCCGCCACGGGCCTCCCGTCCGTCTGTGGCTCAGCCGAGCAGGGAGGCGACGTGCGCGACCGCCAGGCGGTAGCCGTCGGCGCCCGCACCGGCGATGACCGCCGTCGCGGCGGTGGCGACGTGGTCGACGTGGCGGAACGGCTCGCGCTTCCACGCGTTCGACAGGTGCACCTCGACGACGGGGACCGACAGGGCCTCGACGGCGTCGTGCAGCGCGACCGACGTGTGCGCGTACGCGGCGGGGTTGATGACGACCGCGGCGAAGTCGTCGAGGGCCTCGTGCAGCCACTCGACCAGCTCGCCCTCGCGGTTCGTCTGGCGGAAGTCGGCCTCGAGCCCGTGCACGGCCGCCTCGGTGTGCACGATCGCCTCGATCTCGGCGAGCGTCACGGTGCCGTACTGCTCCGGGTCGCGACGCCCGAGGATGTCGAGGTTCGGGCCGTTGAGGACGAGGATGCGCGACGAGTCGGTCATGGCGAGAGCCTAGCGAGGACGAGGAGCACAGCGCGGGCCGGATGATGCATGCCCTGGCTATGTGAACGGTCACAATCCGGTGTAACGTCTCCGTCCGGGTCGGCAGAGTTGTCGACTGCAACACACTGACGTGGAGATGTTGAATGGTTCTCGCTGCAGCGAACACAGGGATACGGCTCGACCTGGGCTGGGTCGACTACCTGATGATCATCGTGTACTTCGCGGTCGTCATCGGGATCGGGTTCACCGCCCGCAAACAGGTCCGGACGAGCATGGACTTCTTCCTGTCCGGGCGGTCGATGCCCGCGTGGATCACGGGTCTGGCCTTCGTGTCCGCGAACCTCGGTGCCACCGAGATCCTCGGCATGGCGGCCAACGGTGCCCAGATCGGCATGGCGACCCTGCACTACTACCTCGTCGGCGCCGTGCCCGCGATGGTGTTCCTCGGCCTCGTGATGATGCCCTTCTACTACGGCTCGAAGGTCCGGTCCGTGCCGGAGTTCATGCTGCGCCGCTTCGGCAAGGCCCCGCACCTGGTGAACGCGATCGCGTTCGCGGTGTCGAACGTGCTCATCGCGGGCATCAACCTCTACGCGATGGCCATCGTGATCGAAGCCATGCTCGGCTGGCCTGAGTGGTTGGCGATCATCGTCTCCGCCGGCTTCGTGCTCGTCTACATCACGCTCGGCGGCCTCTCCAGCGCGATCTACAACGAGGTCATGCAGTTCTTCGTGATCATCGCCGGGCTCATCCCGCTCACGATCGTCGGCCTGCACCGCGTCGGCGGCTGGGACGGTCTGTCGAAGGCCATCACCGAGACCCAAGGCGTGCAGCACCTGCAGGCGTGGGCCGGCACCGGCTTCGGCGACGTCACGAACCCGATCGGCGCCAACTGGCTCGCGATCGTGCTCGGCCTGGGCTTCGTGCTCGGCTTCGGCTACTGGACCACGAACTTCACCGAGGTGCAGCGCGCGTTCTCGGCGAAGAACATGTCCGCGGCCCGCCGCACCCCGCTCATCGCAGCGATCCCGAAGCTCTTCATCCCCGCCATCGTGGTGATCCCCGGCCTGATCGCCGCGGCCGTCGTCGGCAACCAGTTCGCCGACGGCACGCTGACCTACAACGACGCGATCCCGAAGCTCATCCAGATGTACCTGCCGACCGGCGTGCTCGGCATCGCGGTGACCGGTCTGCTGGCGTCCTTCATGGCCGGCATGGCGGCGAACGTCTCGTCGTTCAACACCGTCTTCACGTACGACATCTGGCAGCGCTACATCCGCCCGAACATGCCCGATCTGCACTACCTGAAGACCGGTCGATGGGTGACCGTCGTCGGCGTCGTGGTCGGCATCGCGACCGCGTTCATCGCGGCCCAGGCGTCGAACATCATGACGTACATGCAGACGCTGTTCTCGTTCTTCAACGCACCGCTGTTCGCCGTGTTCATCCTCGGCCTGCTGTGGAAGCGCATGACGACACAGGGCGCGCTCTGGGGGTACGTCCTCGGCATCGTCACCCCGACGATCACCTGGATCGCGTACCTGGTCAACCCGGACCTGTTCGCCACCGCGACCGCGGAGACCCTGTACGGCGCGATCATCTCGTTCGTCACCGTGCTGGTCGTCGGTTTCGTCGTCTCGATGCTGACCAAGCCGAAGGACGAGAAGGAGCTGCGCGGGCTGGTCTACGGCATCGGCAAGATCGACCTGCACGGTGACTCCGTCGCGACCGACACCGCCTGGTACCGCTCGCCCGCCCTGCTCGGCACCGTCGCGCTCGTGCTGTGCGTCGTCCTGTACCTCCCGTTCCTCTGATCCGCGAAGGAGATCACCACCCATGAGTGACACCACCACCCCCGGCGCGATGACCGAGGAGCAGAAGGCCGCCCTCGTCCGCTCGACCCGCCGGCTCGACCTGCGCCGCATCCTCGGCGGCCTGTTCGTGCTCTACGGCGTCATCACGACGATCGTCGGCATCGTGCACTGGAACACCGACCCCGAGAAGACCGGCGGCATCCACATCAACCTGTGGGTCGGGATCTCGCTGCTCGTCGGCGGGCTGCTGTTCTTCCTCTGGGACCGCCTGAACCCGGTCCCCGCCGAGGACATCATCGGCCAGGCCGAAGCCGAGGCGCACCAGCGTGCCGCGGGCGAGGGGCGCGAGCTGGCCTGAGGCCGCTCGGTCGGGCGTCCCCGGCCTGACGCAGAACGACGAAGTCGCTGTCGCACGACAGCGACTTCGTCGTTTCCGGCCTCGGCGGCGGATGCCTTGACCGGGGCTGAGCATGGCGAGTAGCATTGATATGTCGATCGGGTGCTGCTCGGTCGAAAGTGATCCTCGGATGTCCTGCAGCCAGCGCGGGCCCGAGGATTTGCGCTTTCCGGGGGCGTCCGTCAGGAGACCAGGATCGGGCTCGTCGGTCGGTGGTCCCCGGCGAGGCCGGCAACATGAGCCCCGCAGGCGATGTCGGCCAACGCGAGGAGCGGCTCCTCGGACGGGTTGAGGTGCTCGAACCGCAATCCATGCCCGACTCCGCGATCCCGGAGTGCATCGAACATCGCCCGGTCATCCTTGTCACGGGCGGGTCCGCGCGTCTCGAGGACCACGTGTCCGACCTTTCGCAGCTCGAGTTCGTGCACGAGGCGTTCGATGCACCGTCTTCGCCGGCGTTCGGTCCGTGCCACGGCGCCGTCGTACCGGACCACGATGACGGCCACCGCATGCCGCAGGAGATCGAGCCACGAGATGCGCTGGCTCGGTAGTGCCTCGTACCAGTGCAGCTTCCGCATCCGCCGAGGGGTCGCCCGTCGAACCGCCTCGCGGGCTTCGTCCTCGCCGTTGATCCGCATGATCACCGCAGCGAGGACGTACGCAGTGTGGTCCCGTCCTCCACCGGGTTCTGACTCGTCCACGTACGCCCGCATCCAACCAGCATATTGTGTACCGGTTGGTTCCCCCACGAAACGGTTGCGCGCTGGTCCAGGTGGGTCCAGGTTGAGCGTGACGAAAGGAACCGCCATGGACACGATGGTCTTCATCAACCTGCCCGTCACGGACCTCGAGCGCTCGAAGGCGTTCTACGAGGCACTCGGGTACTCGATCAACCCGGCGTTCAGCGACGACACCGCGGCGTGCGTGGTGGTGAGTGACGCCATCTGCGTGATGATCCTGACGACTGCGAAGTTCGCCGAGTTCACCGACAAGACGATCGCCGACGCCGACACGATCGAGGTCATCAACTCCCTCAGCGCACCGTCGAAGGAGGACGTCCACCGCATCGTCGACGCCGCGGTCGCTGCCGGCGGCACCGAGGACCGCCCGGAGATGGACCTCGGCTTCATGTACCAGCGGAGCTTCACCGACCCGGACGGACACCGCTGGGAGTACGTGTGGATGGACGAGCAGGCGACGCAGGACGGCCCGCCCGCCGAGTGAGCCACGCGCTGTCGGCGGCGCCCGCCAGGATGGTCGCATGAGCACCGAGCCCGTCGACGCCCCGCCCGTGCCCGACCTCGTCACCGGCGACGACGGCCTCGCGCGCCCGGTCTGGGCCTCGTCGGACGAGCTCCTGCGCGAGTACTACGACAACGAATGGGGCATGCCCGTCCGCGACGAACGCGGGGTGTTCGAACGGCTCTCGCTCGAGGCGTTCCAGTCCGGGCTGTCCTGGCGCACGATCCTCGCGAAACGACCGGCGTTCCGTGCAGCCTTCGCGGACTTCGACGCCGACACCGTCGCGGCGTTCGGTGAGGACGACGTCGCCCGCCTGATGGCCGATGCCGGGATCGTCCGGAACCGCGCGAAGATCCTCGCGACGATCACCAACGCGAACGCCACGATCGCCCTGCGGCAGGACGGCGGGCTCGCCGACTTCGTGTGGTCGTTCCGGCCGACGACGACGCCCGAGCCCCACTCGTACGCCGAGGTCCCGACGAAGTCCGACGAGTCCCTCGCCCTGTCGAAGGCGCTGCGGAAGCGCGGCTTCGCCTTCGTCGGGCCGACGACGATGTACGCGCTGATGGAAGCGCTCGGCATCGTCGACACCCACCTGATCGGCAGCCACCGGCGCGGGACCTCCGGCGTCTGGAGCTGACGGGCGAGCACGGACGCGCAGGACGACGCCGCACGTGCGCCCGGGACTATGGTCACGACATGGCCGACGACATCCGGATCGTGTTCCTGCTGTTCCCGCACCTGACCCAGCTCGACCTGACCGGTCCGGCGCAGGTCCTCAGCCGCGTGCCCGGCGCACGCGTCGAGTACGTCGCGGCCACCCTCGACCCGGTCCCGAGCGACTGCGGCCTGTCACTCGTCCCGACCCAGACGATCGCCCGGGCGGGTGCCGACGGCGCCGCCCGCGCGGACGTGCTCGTCGTGCCCGGCGGTGACGGCGCCTTCGACGCGATGCTCGACCCGGACGTCGTGGCCTTCGTCCGTCGCCAGGCCGAAGGGGCGACGTGGGTCACCTCGGTGTGCACGGGCGCGTTCGTGCTCGGTGCCGCCGGGTTGCTCGCCGGCAAGCGGGCCACGACGCACTGGGCCTCGAAGCCGATGCTCGAGGCCTTCGGCGCGCAGCCGGTGGACACCCGAATCACCCGGGACGGCGCTGTCGTCACCGCCGCCGGGGTGAGCGCGGGCATCGACATGGCGCTGTGGCTCGCGGCCGAGCTCGCCGGACAACCCGCGGCCGAGGCGATCCAGTTGCAGATCGAGTACGACCCGCAACCGCCGTTCGACCACGGATCGGCCGAGCGCGCCGACGCCGTCGTGGTCGCCCGGGCCCGTGCGGCAGCCGAGGAAACACGCGGCGAACGCGTCACCCGCGCCGCCGCAGCCGTCCTGCGCTAGACCAGCGGCTTCCGCATCTGCGCCGACGTCACCTGGTACCCGAGCGCCGCGTAGAGCTCCTGCGCCCCCGCGTTGTAGCCGAACACGTTCAGCCCGATGCTCGTCGCACCGTGTTCCGCGGCGGCACGGTGCCCCAGTTCGAGGGCACGACGCGCATGGCCCCGGCGACGGTGTGCCTCATCGATCTCGACGTTGAACACCCACCACTCGACGCTGCCCGGGGTGAACGGTCCGATCCAGAGGTACCCCACCACGCTGTCGTCCTGGTCGGTGACGTCCCACACGAGGTGCCCGTCAGCGGGCGAGCCGCCCGGGAACCACCGGTCCAGCGACTGCTGCTTGTTCGCCTCGGCCTGCTCGCGGGTCTCTCCCGCCCGCATCCGCGACTCGACGTACTCGGCCATCGTGCGATCGAGCCAGGCCGGGAGGCGCGTGGCCGGCATGACGACCAGCCGCGTGTCCGTCATCGGTTGCCCTTGGAACCCCGGCTCGGCTTGCCGCGCATCTTGCCGCGTCCGGGCGTGGGCCCCTTGCCGGTGTTGGACTTCTTGCCGGCGCCGGACTTGCCGCTGCCGGGTGACTTCGCCTTGGCCTTGCCGCCGGCGCCGCCGCCAGCGCCGCCGCCGCCCTTGGACCCCGACGCACCCGACCCGCCGGACCCGGTTGATCCGGCCTTGGTGCCACCACGAGCCGGACGCGACCCGTCGGAGTCGTCGCGATCCGTGCCTCCCGGCTGGTCCGGCTGACTCCGCGAACTGTTGGCGGTCCGCCCGCGCACCACGCCGATGAACTCCTCGGTGGTCTCGGTGGCGTCCTCGTCCCGCCAGACCAGCGCGATGCGCGTGCCCTCGGCGTTCATGAGCGGACGACCGACCAGGTCCTTGCGGCTGGCGGCGCGGAACAGTGACTGGGGGAGAACCACGACGCCGACGTTCGCCTCGACCAGGTCGAGCGATCCGTCGATGTCGGCGGGCACCGGGCCGGCGTCGATCACGTGGACCTCGGCGTCGGTGAGGTCCACCTCGGCGAGTTCGGCGAGGGGGGAGTCCTTGGGCATCGCGACGACGGCCGTCTCTGTCCAGAGCGGGATGGCGTTGTGCTGCTCGGACACGGGCATGCGAGCGAAGACCATGTCGGCCTCGCCCGCCAGCGTGTCGTCGACGTCGTCGGCACCGATCGGCCGCAGCCGGAGCTCGATGGAGGGGAAGCGTTCCCGCCAGACACGGGCCCACTTTGCGGGGGAGACCCCCGGCACGAAGGCGATGGTGAGAGCCGCGGTCATGCAGACGAGCATAGGGGCCGTACCCTTGTCCTCATGGCGCAGGAACAGACCATGAAGCCCGAGACGGCTGCGAAGAAGCTCGGCATCTTGCTGACGGCCGCTCCGGAGTCCTTCCAGAGCGCTCCCCTCACGCGGACCGCCTTCGACGAGCTCCGGACCGAACCCCCGACCTGGCTCGAGGACCTCCGACGCGACGGCCCGCACCCGCGACCCGTCGTGGCGCAGAAGCTCGGCATCTCCATCTCGGGGCTGTCCCGAGCCGGGATCGACGACGCGTTGACCACGGCGGACATCAAGACGCTGCTCGAACAGAAGCCCGAGTGGCTCGTCCGCGAGCGTGCGACGCAGGCTGCCGTGCACGCCGAGAACGCCCGCGTGAAGCAGGAGCGTGCCGCCAAGGCCGCTGCCCGCGCCGAGGACTGACCCACCCCCGCACCACCTGGCCGCACCGAGGACGCCCCACGTGCACGAGACCGTCGCCGACGCCATGCTCGTCGTGCCGCAGTTCGCGTCCGTGTGCTGCATCGTCGGTGACCGCTACCGGCCGCGTCCGGGCGTGATCGTGCCGGCGGGCGTGATGCTCGTCGCGATGCTCATGCCCGTCGTCGACGCCGGCGCGGTGTGGACCCTGTTCGCCGCGACCCTGCTGCTGCTGCTCGCGCCGCTGCCCGTGATGCGTCGCCGCCGTGCCGACGGTCGCCGTGGCGAGCCGATGGACGTGCACCGCGCGCTCTCGGCCGTCGTGATGGCGGGGATGCTGCTCATGGGACACGCCACCGGGGTCGCGGGTGCCCACGGCGGGCACGGCATCGCGCTGTCCGCGGTGCTCGGCGCCGGCGTGATCGGCTACTGCGCCTTCAGCGGGTGGCTGCTCCGGTACGAGTGGGGTCGCGAGGACCGCCGTGCCGTCCGGAGCGGCGAGGTCTTCGCCATGACGGTCGCCGTGGTCGGCATGACCCTCGCGATGTAGCGGGAGCGGCCGGCCCCGTCAGTCGCGCGCCGCGCTGTCCGTCGAGGCATCCCCGGCGTGCGACACCCGCTGCTTCGCCGCCTGGATCGTGTCCTTCGGCACCGGCGGCACACCGCGTCGGATCCCGCGCAGCCCGACGACGAACAGGATCGCGGTCACGATCGCGAACACGACGAACGTGATCCCGGTCGCCGCCCACAGCGGCAGCACCAGGGCCAGCAGCGCCACCGCGAAACCGGCCAGCGCCACGAGGGTCGTCAGGGCGAACGCGACGGCGACGCCGGTGAGCACCAGCCCGGTCTTCGCGCCGCTCGCGCGTTCGCCGATCTCGCGACGCGCCGCAGCGGCCTCCTCGCGCACGGCGCGCAGCACCGGCTCGAGGGCCTTCTGCACGAGTCCGGCGGTCACCGTGTCGCGGAACGACGGCCGGCCGGATGCGGTGGTGTCGTCGTGGTCGGTGGTGCTCATGGGGTCTCCTGTCCGGGCGCGGCGGTCCGCGTCCCCCTGCGGGACGCGGTTGGTCCGATGATCGTCACGCTGACGCGCGTGCGTCCGGTGCGTTCCCAGGTTGCGCGACGGACGGGAGGCCCGCCCCGCGTCGACGACGCTGGACGGGCCTGGCCGGATGGTCGGGCCCAACGGCCCTACCCGGTGACCTCCTCGAGGTCGTCGATCCCGCGCGCGGCCGCCGCGGCACGGCGGGCGCGCATGGACGGGGCGACCAGCGCCGCGAGCACGGCCACGACCGCGACCGCGGTGCACACCCAGAAGCCGATCGTGAAGGCGTCGTCGGTCGGCAGGCCCTGCGGTGTGCTGTGCGAGGTGATGAGTGCCGCGATGACGGCCGTGCCGACGCTCGAGCCGATGGTCCGGACGACGGTGTTGGCGCTGATGGCCTCGCCGGTCTGGTTCGCGGGGACGCTCTCGATGATCGCGTTCGAGCAGGCGGCGAGGGCCATGCCGATGCCGATGCCGGTCAGGACGCCGGAGGCCACCACCTGCCACAGCTCACCGTGTGCTATCGCCGGCAGCACGAACGCCGCGACGATGGCGAACCCGCCGATGAGCATCGGCGGCTTCGGGCCGACCTTGCGCACCAGGATGCCCGCGATGGGCCCGGCGACGACCATCATCACGACGGTCGGCAGCAGGAAGAGGCCTGCCTGGGTGACGTCCTTGCCGAAGCCGTAGCCGGTCGCGGTCGGCAGCTGGAGCAGCGTCGGGACGAGGACGAACGTCCCGAACATCGCGAACCCGAAGACGAGTGCGACGACGTGGGCGGTCCAGACGCCGCGGACCGCGAAGAGGCGGACGTCGATGAGCGGCTCGGCGACCCGGAGCTCGACGAGGACGAACACGACCAGCGCAACGGCGCCGAGGACCAGCAGGCCGACGGTCTTGCCGTCGCCCCAGCCCCAGGTCTCGCCCTCGCTGACGGCGAGCAGGATCGCGACGAGCGACACCGCGAGGACGAAGGTGCCGGCCATGTCGAGGCGGCCGGGCTTGCGGACGGGGGACTCCGGCATGCCGAAGACCGCCCCGAGCAGTGCGATGACGACGAGCACGGCGGGGAGCCAGAACAGCCAGTGCCAGGACAGGTGCTCGACGATGGGCCCGGCGGCGACGATGCCGACACCGGCACCGATGCCGAAGATCGCCGACAGGAGGCCGATCGTGACGCTGACCTTCTCCTTCGGCAGCTCGTCGCGCACGATGCCGATCGACAACGGCATCACGGCGCCGGCGGCACCCTGCAGCGCGCGCCCGACGATCAGGACGCCGAGGTTCGGTGCGAGGGCGGCGAGTACCGCGCCGACGAGCAGGATCGACAGCACGACGATCAGGACCTTGCGCTTGCCGATCATGTCCCCGAGCCGGCCGAGGATCGGCGTGAGCACCGACGCCGAGAGCAGGTAGGCGGTGAGCACCCAGCTCGTCGCGCTGGTGGAGGCGCCGAGGTCCTGCCCGATGGTCGAGAGCGCCGGGGCGACCAGCGACTGCAGGACCGCGAAGGACAGGCCGCCGAGGGACAGGTAGACGATGATCGCCGTGCTGTTCGGCCGGCGTGGGTCCGTGGTGGGGTGCGAGCCGGTCCGTGGGCTCTGCATGGTGTCGGTCATCGTGCTCCGTGTCGTCGTGGTCGTCGATGTAAACAATTGCTGACATGACGAGCGTACGCGGTCGCGAGGCCATGTCAACGCTTGCTTACATCCCTGTGAGGACCGATAGGCTGCGCACCATGAGCAAGGACGCCGCGGCCACCCGACTGCTGCTCGTGCAGGCCGCCCGGCGTCGGTTCGCCTTCGACGGGTACCGGGCGACGACCGTGCGGGACATCGCCGGGGACGCCGGGGTGAACGTCGCCCTGATCAGCCGGTACTTCGGCTCGAAGGAGGGGCTGTTCCGCGCCTGCCTCGACCGCGTCGTGCGCGACCTGAGCGCTGAGGAGTCGCGTGAACAGGGGCTCGAGCGGGCGCTCACGGGCATCGTCACGCACATCGTCCGGGCCCCCACCGACGACGACTCCCTGCAGCTGATGCTCCTGCTCCGGTCCTCCGGCGACGACGGCGCCGATGCCATCCGCCGCGAGACCCTGCGCCGGTACGCCGACCGACTCGCGGGCACGGTCGGCGAGGCGGGGTCCGACGAGATGCTCGTCCGGGCGGAGATCGCGCTCGCGGTGGTCCTCGGGATGTCGATGCTCCGGCAGTCCACCGCGGTGGAGCCCCTGGCGTCCGCCGACGACGCCGTCGTGTCGGCGGCCCTCGAGGACGCGCTCCGCGCCCTGCTCGCGCCCCCGCGGTAGCGTCGAGCCGTGTCCGACCGACCCGCACGTCGCCCCGACCCCGCTCCGCGCCTCGACGAGGTCGACGAGCGCATCCTCTGGACCCTCGCGGCGGACGCCCGGATCCCGAACAACCGGCTCGCGGCCGCCGTCGGCATCGCGCCGTCGACCTGCCTGGCCCGTGTCCGTGCGCTCGAGGACGCCGGCGTGATCCGCGGCTACCGAGCCGAGGTCGACGTCGCCCGCCTGGGGTTCTCGATCGAGGCGATGGTGTCCGTGCGGGTGCACGCCGCGGCGCGCCACGAGCTGCGCGACTTCGCCAAGCGCCTGCTGCGGGTGCCCGTCGTGCAGGACGTGTCGTTCCTGGCGGGGGACAAGGACTTCCTCGTGCACATCGCGTGCGAGTCGACCGAACAGCTCCGGGACTTCGTCGCCGACGAGCTCAGCGGTGACCCCTCGGTTGCGACGACGCAGACGAACATCGTGTTCGAACGCCTCGTCGCCGACCGGGCCGCGCAGGGCCGCTCGTTCGACGAGCTACGCCGTTGGCGGGCCTGACGCGAGGAACCCCGCAGGGACCCCGGGTCAGCGCGTCCGGGTCATCGGGACGTGCGGGATCCGGTCCTCCAGGTACTCGTCGCCGGAGCGCACGAACCCGAAGCGGCCGTACCACTGCTCGAGGTGGGCCTGGGCGCCGAGCGCGATGCTCGACGAGCGCGACTCGGCGATCGCGGCTTCCATGAGCTGGCCGGCGAGGCCCTGCCCGCGGGCGTGCATCGCGGTGGCGACCCGGCCGATGCGCTCGGTGCCGTCGGGCTCCCGCAGCAGGCGCAGGGTCGCGTCCACCGAACCGCTGCCTGCCCAGAACTGCACCGTGCCCGGCTCGAGGTCGCGGCCGTCGATGTCGCCGTACGCGCACTCCTGCTCGACGACGAAGACGTCCTGCCGCAGTCGGAGGATCTCGTGCAGCGTGACGATGTCCAGGTTGCGGGTCGGTGCATTGAAGATCGAGACCACGGGCGGCCCTTCCTGAGAATTTCTTCCGAAACAGGGTGTGCTCCGGACCGGATCGGCGTACATTGCCGGTCAACCACTCTACGTGCGCGGCCGAGATCAGGAGGTGAGCGCATGGACCAGGCGTTGCGCGCACCCTGGCGCGCCGCACTCCGGATCGTCCTGCTGGGCGTCGGGACCCTCGCGGCCCTCGTGCTGCTGTCCCTGCTGTTCGGCGCCCGACCGGCCTCCGCCACCACGACCTCGGCCGCTCCGACCGAGCAGCGCGGACTCGTCGGCAGCGTCGGGGGGACTGTGCAGGGCGTGACCGGCGAGGTCGGCAAGGTCGTCGGTGTCGCCGTGGACCCCGTCCGCAAGGCAGTCGCACCGGCACCGGCGCCGGCGCCGGCGCCAGCTCCCGCCCCGGCGCCTGCGTCCCCACCTGCCCCGGCAGCAGCGCCCGCTCCGGTCCCCGCAGCCCCGGCTCCCGCAGCCCCCGCACCGTCGAGCCCCGCTCCGGTCGCGACCGCCCCGGCTGCCCAGCCGACCACGACCGCCCCCGCGGCCGACCCGGCCACCCGCCCGGTGCGCCAGGTCGTCGACCAGGTGACCAGCGCCTCCCGGCCGGTCACCGACACCGTCGCGAACGTCGTGCGACCCGTCACCGGCACCGTGGACCGCGTCACCGACGCGCGACCGGTGACCGCCGTCGTCGACAGGGTCGACGACGTGGTCGCCAGTGTCCCGGTGGTCGGCACGGTGCTCGGCGACGACACGCTCGGCACGTTGACCGGTCCGGTCACGGGCATGGTCGACGACACGCTCGGCTCGGTCGGCACGACCGTGGGCACCGTTCCCGACGTGGTCGAGGGCGTCGTCCCGTCGGTCGGCGGCACCCTGCCAGGAGGCACGGACCCCGTCGTCGACGTCCCCGCACTCCCGGTGGGCGGTGGCTCGACCCCGTCCGCCGGGCCCGTCCCGTCGGTCCCGCTCGGCGTCGCACCCGGCCGGCCCGGTGCCGTGCCGACGCAGGCCGTCCCGGCTTCCGTTGCTCCCGTGTCCGGCCGGACCGCCGACGTCGTGGACGACCGCGCGACGGTGCTCCGCTCGTCTGAGCGGGTCACCCCGCCGGCCACGGTCGGGCCGGTCGTCACTGCCGTCGACGCGCAGGACGCAACCCTCGGCGGGCACGCACTGCTCGTCCCCGCTGACGGCGAGCGCCACGGGCTCCCGTTCGACGCGACCGACGCCGGCGTGCTCGGCGGCAGCGCCTCCTCGACCTCCGGCGGCGCAGCAGCCGTCGGCATCGTCGGCTCGACCGGCGACACGCTCTCCCTCGCCGCGGGGTCTCGCGGCACGCTCTCCGACGACGCGGTCCCCGCATCGGTCGTCGGCGAGCACGACGTCGCCCCTGACTGAGATCGGTGCGCCTGTCCGCCACGACAGGCACGCACACATCCCGGCTGCGTCCGCGGTCGGTGACGATCTCGATCAGGGAGTACGACCATGAACAAGTACGTCTCGAGAGGGCTCTGGTTCGCCCTCTTCGTCGGCGGGCTCACGCTCGGCGGCACGGCTGCGGCGAACGCGGCCACGACATCCGGTGCTGACGGCACCGTCTCGGGGACCCAGGTGGCCCCGTCCGTGGACGCCCCGGTGTCCCTCGGTGGCAACGCGATCGCCGTGCTCGGCGACGCGGTCTCCACGGCGACCGGGTCCACGCCCGCCGCTCCGGCTCCGGCTCCTGCAGCACCGGCCGCTCCGGCCCCCGCCCCGACCACCTCGGGGGAGGACGGCACGCTCTCGGGCACCCAGGTGGTGCCGGACGTCGCGGCGCCGGTGACGGTGGGCGGCAACGCCGTGGCCGTCGGTGGCGACGCCGTCTCGACCACCGCCCCGGCAGCGGCGCCGGCTCCGGCGCCGGCTCCTGTGGCTCCAGCCCCGGCTGCTCCCGCCCCCGCTCCGAGCACCTCGGGCGAGGACGGCACGGCATCCGGCACCCAGGTCGTCCCGACCGTGACGGCACCGGTGACGGTGTCCGGCAACGGGATCGGCGTCCTCGGTGACGGCACGGCGACCGCCACCGCCCCGGCAACGGCGACTCCGGCACCGGCAGCCCCGGCGACCGAGGCCCCCGCCAGCACCTCCGGCACCGACGGCCTGCTCTCGGGAACCCAGGTGACCGGACCGGTCGACGTCCCGATCACGATCGGTGGCAACGGCATCGGTGTCCTCGGTGACGGCACCGCGACGGGCACGGCGCCCGCCGCGGGCACGGGTACCGGTACCGCTCCGACTGCCGGTGGTTCGACCTCGGGTTCGGACGGCACCGCCTCGGGGACGCAGGTGTCCCCGGTGGTCTCGATCCCGGTCACGGTGGCGGACAACGGCATCGGGCTGCTCGGGACGGGGACTGCGACGGGCACAGCGCCCGTCGCGGGCACGGGTACCGGAACCGCTCCGACTGCCGGTGGTTCGACCTCGGGTTCGGACGGCACGGCCTCGGGGACGCAGGTGTCCCCGGTGGTCTCGGTCCCCGTGACGATCGGTGGCAACGGCATCGGTGTCCTCGGTGACGGCACGAGCACCGGTTCGACGGCCCCGGCCGGCACCACCCCGGGCAGCACGACCCCGACGACCGGCGGCTCGACCTCCGGCGACGGCGGCCTCGGCTCCGGCACCCAGGTCACCCCGGTGATCGCCCTGCCGATCACCATCGGAGGCAACGGGGTCGGCATCGTCGGCGACGGCACCGGCACCACGCCCGGCAGCACCACCCCCGGCCCCGGCACCGGCACCGGTACCGACCCCGGCACTGGGCCCGGCACCGACCCGGGCACGGACCCCGGTACCGACCCGGGTACCGACACGGGCACGGACCCCGGTACCGACCCGGGCGACGAGCCGGGAACGGTCCCGACCGACGGAACGGGCACCGGCACCGGCACTGCGCCGGGCGTGGTGACCATCCCGGTGGGCTCGGCCGACGTCGTCGGGCCGACCCGGGCCTCCACGGCGGGTGTGGTGACCACCACGACCGCTGTCACCAGGGGGGTCGCGGCGACCGCCGGGACCGTCGCGGACACTGCCGCAGCCGGTGACGGCCAGCCGGAGCTCGCCTACACGGGAGCCGGCTCGCCGGTCCTGCCGGCCGGGTTCGCGCTCCTGCTGCTCCTCGCCGGAGCGGGCACGCTCGTGCTCCGTCGCCGGCACTGAGCAGGGGGACGAGGGGCGTCACCACGGTGGCGCCCCTCGTCGTCGTGACCGCCGGTCGGAAGATGCTCACGCATCGGGTGCGCGTGCATGGTTCGACAGGACACCAGTCGATCGACGGGTGCTCTGTCGGATCACCGGTGCACCTCATGCGCGCATGCGCCGGCGGTGCGACGCTCGGTTACGACCGTCGACCGGACGTGGCGCGGCCGTCAGCGGCCTGGGGTATCGTTCCGACTACGCAAGCGCTCCGGGGTCGGTGTAATTCCGAGCCGGTGGTGACAGTCCACGAACTGATGACGGGTGCGAACCCGACAGAGGTTGACCCGGTGGGATTCCGGGACCGACGGTGAAAGTCCGGATGGGAGGCGCGCTGGGCGGACAGGACGACCCCACGACCCGTGGGGTGCGACCCGTCCGTCGATGCCGACGATCGTCGAACGCCCCCGGAGTCCCGTTGAGAGGACACCAGTGTTCACCGGCATCATCGAGGAACTCGGCACCGTCACCGCCGTCGAGCAGCAGGGCGACTCCGTCGCGCTCACCGTGCACGGCCCCGTCGTCGTGCAGGACGCCCGTCACGGCGACTCGATCGCGACGAGCGGTGTCTGCCTGACCGTCGTCGAGCAGACCCCCGAGACCTTCACCGCCTTCGTCATGAAGCAGACCCTCGACATGAGCGCCCACGGTGCGCTCCGCGTGGGGGACCGGCTGAACCTCGAGCGAGCCGCCTCGGTCGGCGACCGCCTGGGCGGGCACATCGTGCAGGGCCACATCGACGGCACGGCCACGGTGCTCGAGACGTCCGACGGCGACGGCTGGCGACGTGTGCGGTTCTCGCTGTCGCCGGCGCTCAGCCCGCTCGTGGTCGACAAGGGCTCGATCGCGCTCGACGGCGTCTCGCTCACCGTCAGCGCCGTCGCACCGGAGGACACCGCGCCCGATGCCGCCTGGTTCGAGGTCAGCCTGATCCCCGAGACGCTCGAGGCGACGACGCTCGGCCTCCGCGTGCCGGGCGACCGGGTCAACGTCGAGACCGACGTCCTGGCACGGCACGTCCGTCGCATGCTGCGGCTCGACGCCGCGGCGCAGTCGCTGGAGACCGTCGGATCGGAGGCCCGGTGATGGTCGCCGAGGTCGGCGCACTCCCGCAGGCTCTCGGGTCGTCGAGCATCGAGACGGCGATCGCGTCGATCGCGGCCGGCCGCCCGGTGATCGTCGTGGACGACGAGGACCGCGAGAACGAGGGCGACGTCATCCTGTCCGCCGAGCTCGCGTCGCCGGAGTGGATCGCCTGGACGGTCGCGCACTCGTCCGGGTTCATCTGCGCCCCGGTCAGCACCGAGATCGCGGACGCCCTCGACCTCCCACCGATGGTGGCGCACAACGAGGACGTCCGGGGCACCGCGTACACCGTCACGGTCGACGCAGCCGTCGGCGTGACCACGGGGATCAGCGCGCACGACCGTGCCCGGACCCTACGGGTCCTCGCCGACCCGGCCTCGGTGCGCGACGACCTGCACCGACCCGGACACGTGGTGCCCCTGCGGGCCCGTCCGGGCGGCGTCCGCGAACGGGCCGGACACACCGAAGCAGCGATCGAGCTCGTCACCGCGGCCGGGCTCCGGCCCGCTGCGGCGATCTGCGAGATCGTCGACGAGGACGGCAGCATGATGCGCTTGCCGGCGCTCGTCGAACTCGGGGCGCGCGAGGGCGTGCCCGTCATCACCATCGCCGCGCTCGCCGAGTGGCTGGACGCGGCAGACCGGGTGGCGGCAGCGACTGCCGCGCCCACGGAAGGAACGACACGATGAGCGGAGCAGGCGCGGCGGACCGCGACCAGGTCGACGGCACCGGGATCCGGGTGGCGATCATCGCCGGACAGTGGCACGACACGATCGCCGCGGGCCTGCTGGCCGGGGCGCAGCGCGAGGTCGAGCGACTCGGTGCCACGGCCGACGTCATCCCCGTCCCCGGCAGCTTCGAGCTGCCCGTGGTCGCCAAGACCGCACTCGAGGCCGGGTTCCACGCCGCGGTCGCACTCGGCGTCATCATCCGCGGCGGTACCCCGCACTTCGAGTACGTCTCCGACGCTGCGACGAGCGGGCTCACGCGCGTCGCGATCGAGACCGGCAAGCCCGTCGGGTTCGGTGTGCTGACGCTGGACGACGAGCAGCAGGGGCTCGACCGCGCGGGGCTCCCGGGCTCCAAGGAGGACAAGGGCGCCGAGGCCGCCCACGCCGCGATCAGCACCGCCGTCACGCTGCGGTCCCTGCGCGTCCTCGCGTAGCGCGACGCAGAACGGCCCCGCTCCTCTCGACGAGGTGCGGGGCCGTTCTGCGCTTGCTGGCCAGCGGCTGTGCCTGCTGGCTGGCGGCTGCTGGCTAGCGCTTGCCGAACACGTGGATCGGCAGGAAGAAGGAGAGGCTCATCAGGAGCACGCCGGCCATGAAGACGAAGGCCTGGCCGGACTCGACCTGGAAGGCGAACCCGAACAGGTACATCGACACCAGCAGCAGCAGGATCGAGAAAACAGCGGCGATGACGCGGCCCACGGGATACCTCCGGGTGTCGACGAGTGGATCGTTCCCCAGTCTATCCCCAGCGGGGCGTGTGCCGGTTCACGCGCCGGGTCGGGTCGCGATCAGGCGGTCGACGACGGCGAGCAGTGTCTCCATGTCGACGCTGCCACGCTTGGGCCGCACGTCGCTCGCGGCCCCGAGGGAGGCCTGGTGGTACAGCCCGTCGCCGAGGAGCTTGACGGCCTGCGCGGTGGGCTCGTCGCCGAGGGCGTCGACGAGCGTCGCGAGCCAGGCGTTCTCGGTGTCGTCGAGGGTGCGGCCGGCCTCCTCGTACCCGGCCTGCTGCAGACGGCTCGCGGCGAGCAGGGCGAGGTCGAGCTCGCTGCCGACGAACAGGCAGTTGCGGACGAAGTAGCGCGCGGCGCCGTCCTCGGCCTCCTGCATGCGCTCGACGTCGATCGCGGACAGGTCGGAGAGTCGCTCGCAGAGCCCCTCGACCAGCGCAGCCTTCGAGCCGAAGTGGTAGAGCAGCCCGCCCTTCGAGACACCGGCGCGGGCGGCGACGGCGTCGAGCGTGGCGGGACGTTCGCCCTCCTCGCACACGATGGCGACGAAGCTGTCGAGGACACGGTCGCGGGCACTGGCCATGCCGAGAGTCTAGGAGCAGTTCCCGCTGGCTCGGACGCCCGGTCACCCACGCGGATCGTGAACGCTCACGAATCCCGACCCACGCGTTGCCGATCCGTCCGCTTCGGACTAGCGTCGAGCCGACCGTGAAGGTTCACGAGACGACAAGGATCCGCATGTCAGCGCAGACGGCGAACACCGCCACCACCCCGACCTCCACCGCCACCGACCGACCGGGATGGGCCGTCCTCGGCCCCGGCGGCATCGCCCGACGGTTCCTCTCGCAGCTGCCCGCCAGCGGTGGCGTCCTGGTGGCGGCGGGCAGCTCGTCGACCGAGCGGGCGAAGGCCTTCGCCGACGAGGCCACCGGGTTCGGGTTCACCGGCGTCACCGCGGGCACCTACGACGAGGTCCTCGCCGACCCGCGCGTCGAGGCCGTCTACGTCTCCACCGTGCACACCGGGCACGCCCGGCTCGTGCTCGCAGCCCTCGAGGCCGGCAAGGCCGTCCTCTGCGAGAAGCCCCTCGCGGTGAACCACGGCACCGCTATGGCGCTGGCCGACGCCGCCCGGCAGGCCGGTCTGCCCCTCGTCGAGGCGTTCATGTACCGCTTCCACCCGCAGACCGCGGCGCTGCTCGACCTGGTCCGTGACGGCGTGATCGGTGACGTCACCCACGTCGACGCCTCCTTCGCGTTCCGGACGGGCGAGCGCACCGGTCGACTGTTCGACGTCGAGACCGCGGGCGGCGGGATCCTCGACGTCGGCGGGTACCCCGTGACCATGGCCGCCGCGATCGTGCAGGCCGCCACCGGGGTCGCCGTCGCCGAGCCGGTGGACCTCACCGCCACGGGCACCCTCGGGCCGACCGGTGTCGACGAGTGGACGGTCGCCCAGCTCACCTACCGGGGAGGGATCACGGCGTCCGTCCGCACCGGCGTCTTCGTGCAGGACGACAACGCCGTGTCGGTCTACGGCACACGTGGTCGCATCGTGCTCACCGACCCGTGGACCCTCGGTGACGACCCCACCATCGAGATCCGCACCGTCGACGAGCCGCCGCGCACGCTGTCCTTCGCGGGCGAGCGCCCCTACGCCCGCGAAGCCGACGCCACGACCGACGCCCTGCGTGCCGGCGCGGTCGAGGCACCGCAGATGACCATCGACGAGACGCTCGCCACCACGCGCACGCTCGACAGGTGGCGTGCAGCGATCGGCCTGCGCTACCCGTTCGAGGCCGAGACCGCGGACATCCCGACGGTGTCCGGCCGACCGCTCGCCGTGCAGGACGGCAACCCCATGCGGTACGGCGAGGTGCCGGGCGTCGGCAAGCGGATGTCCCGCCTGGTGATGGGCGTCGACAACCAGCCCGACCTGGCACACGCCAGCGCGATCTTCGACCTGTTCGTCGAGCAGGGCGGCAACGTCTTCGACACCGGGTACATCTACGGCGGCGGCGTGCTCGAGGGCCGGCTCGGCAAGTGGATCCAGAACCGGGGGCTCCGCGAAGACGTCGTGGTCATCACGAAGGGTGCCCACACGCCGTACTGCGACCCGGAGTCGCTCACCCGGCAGCTGCTGGAGAGCCTGGAGCGCCAGGGCACCGACTACGCGGACATCTACATGATGCACCGCGACAACCCCGACGTGCCCGTGGGGGAGTTCGTCGACGTGCTCGACGAGCACCGCCGCGCCGGCCGCATCCGCGTCTACGGCGGCTCGAACTGGACCCCCGCCCGCTTCGACGAGGCGAACGAGTACGCCCGGGCGAACGGCAAGCACGGGTTCGAGGTCCTCAGCAACCACTTCGGCCTCGCCGAGGCGTACGACGTGCCGTGGGACGGCTGCGAGCACGCGACCGACGCCGCGTCGAAGGCCTGGCTCGAGGAACGCCAGGTCCCGCTGCTGCCGTGGTCGTCGCAGGCACGTGGGTTCTTCACCGGTCGCGCGGCCCCGGAGGACACCAGCGACGCCGAGCTCGTCCGCTGCTACTACTCGGACGACAACTTCGAGCGGCTGCGTCGTGCACGGGAGCTCGGCGAGCAGTTCGGCGTCCCCGCGACGGCGATCGCGCTGGCCTACGTGCTCAACCAGCCGTTCCCGACCTTCCCGCTCTTCGGCCCCCGTACGATCGCGGAGGCCCGCTCGTCCATGACGGGCCTCTCCGTCGACCTCACCCCGGAACAGGTGGCATGGCTGGACCTCCGCGCCTGAACCCGGGCGGCCGCGCGACGATCATCGACGTCGCCGCGGCCGCCGGGGTGTCCCGGCAGACCGTCACCCGCGCGATGAACGGCATGTCCGGCATCAGCGCGGCGACCAAGGAGCGGGTGCTCGCCACCGCGGCGGCACTCGACTACCGTCCGTCGCGCTTCGGCCGTGGTCTCGTCACGGGTGGCGACCACCAGCTCGGCCTCGTCGTCAACGACCTGCGGAACCCCTACGCGCCGGCGCTCGCGTCCTCGGTCCTCGGCCTGGCCGCCGCCCGCGGGTGGAACGTCATGCTCGCCGACGTCGGGCTCGCGAGCGACTCGGACCGCATGGTGGAGTCCCTCGGTGCCCAGACCGACGTCGTCATCGGCTACCTCGGGTCGCGGGCGCCGGAGTGGATCGAACGGCTCGGCTCGGTCCCGGTCGTCGAGCTCGACCCGTCGGGGCCGGTGACCCGCGCCGCGGTCCGGATCGACCCGACGGCGGCCATCGAGGACCTCGCGGACCACCTCGTCGACGCCGGCGTGAAGCACCCCGTCGTGCTCGACGCTGCCGCCGACGGTGTGCCGAGCCAGCGCGGGGAGCGGATGGTCGCGGCACTCCGACGACGTGGGTACCTGCCCGACCTCGTCGTCGCGGCGGCACCCACCGCCGAGGCCGGCGCCGAGTGCACCGAGCGGATCCTCGCCGAGCACCGGCGGGTGGACGCGGTCCTGGCCTTCAACGACGTGCTGGCCCTCGGCGTGCTGTCCGCCTGCCGTCGTGCCGGCGTCGACGTCCCCGGTGACGTCCGCGTGGTCGGCGTCGACGGGCTGCCGCTGGGGACACTCGTCGCGCCGACGCTCACCACCCTGGCGGTCGACCTCGACGAGGTCGCCGGTCAGGCCCTCGACCTCGCGCTCGGCATGCTCGCGGGGGAGCTGCCGCGCTCCGGCGCGGCCGTCGAGCGCACGGTGCGACACCGGTTGCTGCTCCGCGAATCGGCGTAGGTCCGAAGACGCGACCAGTGGGCGGTCTGCAAGGCCCGTGGCGGGACCGCCACGGGCCTCCCGTCTGTCCATCTGTTGCACTTGCAACCAAAACCGTCCGGACGGTACACTAACGGAGTCCTGACGGGGCGCGTGTCCATCCCGCGTCCCGTCTCGTCTGCCCCACGTACCACCCGCCGTCGACCTGGTCCGGCTCGAAGTCCCAGGAGTCCGCCGTGTCCGCACTGCTCACCAGCCCCGTCGCCACCCGCGTCACCGGGAGCCGCGCCCGACGGTTCCTGGCGCTCGCCGTGCTCATGCTGCCGGTGCTGCTCATCTCGGTCGACAACACCATCCTGAGCTTTGCCCTGCCCTCGATCAGCCGCGCGCTCAACCCCGATGCCACCACGCAGCTCTGGATCGTGGACGCGTACCCGCTCGTCCTCGCCGGCCTGCTCGTCGTGATGGGCAGCATCGGTGACCGCATCGGACGCCGCCGGATCCTGGTGATCGGTGCCACCGGCTTCGCCCTGTTCTCGGTGGCCGCGGCCTTCGCGACCGACGCCTGGATGCTCGTCGCGGCCCGGATCGCGATGGGCGTCTTCGGGGCGATGCTCATGCCCGCCACGCTGTCGATCATCCGCAACGTGTTCGTCGACGCGGGGGAGCGGCGGATGGCACTCGCCGTCTGGTCGACGATGTTCGCGGCCGGCAACGCGCTCGGCCCGCTCGTCGGCGGCGCGCTGCTCGCGCACTTCCACTGGGGCAGCGTGTTCCTGGTCGCCGTGCCGATCCTGGTGCTCATGCTCGTCGGCGTGCCGTTCTGCGTGCCCGAGTCGCGCGACCCGATGCCCGGGCCCGTGGACCTGCCGAGCATGTTCCTGTCCCTCGGCGCGCTCGCCCCGATCGCGTGGGCCATCAAGTCGGTCGTGCACCCCGAGGAGCGCGGCCTCGCGATCGCCATGCTCGCGGTCGGTGTCGTGTGCGGCATCACGTTCGTCCGCCGACAGCTGCGGTCCCGTACGCCGATGCTCGACCTGCGGCTGTTCCGCAGCACGGCCTTCACGGGCAGCGTGCTGATGAACCTGGCGGCGATGTTCTCGCTCACCGGGTTCCTGTTCTTCATCGCCCAGCACCTGCAGCTCGTGGCCGGGCTCGACCCGTTCGCGTCCGGGGTCGTGCTCATCCCCGGGTCGGTGCTGACCATCGTCGCCGGGCTCGCGGTCGTGCCGGTCGTCGCCCGGGTCGCACCGCGCTGGGTCGTCTCGGTGGCGCTGCTGTTCTCGGCGGCGGCGTACGCCCTCGTCGCGGTCCTCGGACACCACGCCTCCATCGCCGCGCTGGCCTTCGCGTTCGTGCTGCTCGGCATCGGCATCGGGGCGTCCGAGACGGTGACGAACGACCTCATCATCTCGACGGCACCCGCCGACAAGGCCGGTGCGGCGTCGGCGATGTCCGAGACGGCGTACGAGATCGGCGCCGTCCTCGGCACGGCGGTCCTCGGCACGATCCTGGCGACGACCTACCGGGCCCACGTCGTGGTGCCCGACGGGCTGTCCTCGTCGGCGCACGTCGCGGCGCAGGAGACCCTCGGCGGCGCGGTCGCCGCGGCGGGGCAGCTCGGCGGCGGTGCGGGGCAGGCCCTGCTCGAGTCCGCACGGGCCGCGTTCGACTCCGGCGTGACGATCACGGCCGGTGTCGCGGCGGTGCTCATGGTGGTGGCGGCCGTCGGCGCGCTCGTCATGCTCAAGCGCCGCTGAGCGGACGCGCCGCGCCGCGCCGCGGGCACTTCGCCGCGGGCACTTCGCGTCGCGCACTTCGCCGCGCGCACTTCGCGTCGCTCGCTTCGCGTCGCTCGCTTCGCTGAGCTTCGTGAGCAGGAATGGTCGGGTCGCGCACGGTGACCCGACCATTCCTGCTCACGAAGTGCCCCTACGGCGCGCCCGGCAGCGCCCGAACCTGTGAATCGTTGACCTCAACCAGGGTTCAGGTCATACGTTGGGTGACAGCCGCCGAGTGACGGCAGCCCCTCCCGAAGGAACGACCACGATCACCATGCCCGACGAAGCACCGGCGACCATCGCCGACGCGTACAAGTCCGCCTTCCGCGGGCACCCGGCCGGCGTCGCCGTCATCACGGCCGAAGGCCCCGACGGTCCGACCGGCCTCACCGCCTCGAGCGTCGCGAGCGTCGCCGTCGACCCACCCGTCCTCGTCTTCTCGCTCTCCACGAACTCCGGCTCAGCCGGGGTCGTGCTCGGCGCCCCACTGTTCGTCGTGCACCTGGTCGACTCCCTCGGGGTCGGACTCGCCAAGCGCTTCGCCTCGACGGGCAGCCCCGCCGCCGACGACCCGATCTGGGGCACCCTGCCGTCCGGCGACCGCTACCTGCCGAGCGCGGCGAGTGCGCTGCGCTGCCGACCGCTGTCGACGACGCCCATCGGCAGCTCGACCGTCGTCGTCGCCGAGGTGCTCGACATCATCGTCGGCGCCGACCGTGGTGAACCGCTCGTCTACCACAACCGGGAATTCCACTCCCTCACCGATCGTTCCCGGCTCTCGTGAGCCGCGGAGCTGCGTCCACAACCCACTGATCGAAAGGACCTCACATGGCTGAGTACACCCTGCCGGAGCTGCCGTACGACTACGCCGCACTCGAGCCGCACATCAGCGGCAAGATCATGCAGCTGCACCACGACAAGCACCACCAGACCTACGTGACGGGTGCGAACACCGCGCTCGAGCAGCTCGCCGAGGCTCGTGAGTCGGGCAACCTGGCGAACGTCAACAAGCTCGAGAAGGACCTCGCGTTCCACCTCGGTGGCCACGTGAACCACTCGATCTTCTGGACCAACCTCGGCCCGGACACGAAGGTCCCCGAGGGCGAGCTCGCCGCCGCGATCGACGAGTTCTTCGGTTCGTTCGAGAAGTTCCAGGCGCAGTTCGCCGCCGTCGCCAACGGCATCCAGGGCTCCGGCTGGTCCGTGCTGGCCTGGGACACCGTGGGCCAGAAGCTCACCACGTTCCAGCTCTTCGACCAGCAGGG
Organism: Curtobacterium aurantiacum; assembly: GCF_018598555.1. GTDB lineage: Bacteria > Actinomycetota > Actinomycetes > Actinomycetales > Microbacteriaceae > Curtobacterium > Curtobacterium aurantiacum. The sequence continues at coordinate 4,380 of NZ_JAHEWN010000022.1, read as the reverse complement.
CAACATCCCGTTCGGTCTCGTCCCGATCTTCATGCTCGACATGTGGGAGCACGCCTTCTACCTCGACTACCTGAACGTCAAGGCGGACTACGTCAAGGCCGTCTGGAACATCGTCGACTGGGAGAACGTCGCCGCTCGTTTCGAGAACGCGAAGTCGCAGCGGTTCGTCACGCTCTGATCCGCGTCGGCGGGTCACCACGGTGACCACCTGACGAACGGGAGGCACGGTGCCAGCTGGCACCGTGCCTCCCGTTCGTGGTCCTGGCGACCGTACGGTCCGTCACCTGCGCCAGCCCTCACCGCGCGTGCTCACCGCGCGCCCTCAGCGCACGCGGGCCGCGCGAGCGGTCGTCGTGGCGAGGTCGTGGGCGATGCGGCGGAGGGCTGCATCGGCGTCCGTGTGTGCGCGGTCGACGATCGCACTCCACTGCGCGCCGCGCGCTGCCATCACCGCGCGCTGGGCGGCGCGCTCCGCGTGCACGGGGTCGGCGCCGTGTTCCCGGCACCAGGCCCCGATCGCCGCGATGTGGGAGCGGTGCGCACGGTGCTGACGGTCGCGTCCGTCGAGGGACTCGACCGATCCGAGTTCGAAGGTGAGCCGCGCCGCCAGTGCCCGGTGCGGGTCGTCGAGCCCGCCGAAGGTCGCGACCAGGTGGTCGGCCAGGGCGTCCGCGTCGGCCGCCGGGTCGAGGGGTGCCGGTGGAGACGCGGTCGCGAGGTGTTCGACGACCGCGTCGATCAGGGCGTCGCGCGAGCCGAAGTGGTACACGACCGGGTACGCGCTCGTCCCGAGGACGCGGCCGAGTCCCCTGACGGTGACGTCTTCGATCTTGGTGTCACCGAAGTGGTCGACGACCTTCTCGAGGATCGCCGGCTTGCGGGTGGGGTCGGGCTTCCTGGGCATCACATCTCCGTCGTCGTGGCGGTGGTCGCGACCGCCCACATACTAGCAGCCGGTATATCAGCGGCACCACGTCGGGAAGGTCCGCGTGCAACCTCCGTCTTCACCCATAAAAACGGAGTAAAACTCGGCTCCGAGTACACTGTTCCGGATGTCCATGCCGTACGAGGGCGCACTGCCGCCGTCTCGGCCCGAGGGGACCCGCGCCGGACGGGTGGTCGCGGGCCGCCGTCGTGGAGCCGGAAAACGCTTCCTGGTCGTCGGCGACGTCCTGGACGGTGTGCTCGTGCACACCACGGCGCACCGGATCGGTGTGCACGACCCCGCCGCGGAGATCCGGCACCGGCCGACCGGAGCCGGTGGCAACACGGCCACGTGGCTCGGATGGCTCGGAGCCGAGGTCGACGTCGTCTCCAGGGTCGGGGTGGACGACGTCTACCGGCACGAGCGCGCCCTCGAGGACGCCGGGGTCCGAGCACACCTGCGCTACGACGCGATGACGTCGACCGGGGTCGTCGTCTCCGTCCGGAACGACCACGGGCGCACCGCGATGTCGGACCCGGCCGCGAGCGGGAAGATCAGCGCCGCCGACGTCCCGCCCTCGGTCGTCGCGCGCGCCGACATCGTGCACCTCACCGGTGCCGCCATGCTCGGTGGTGGGGCCGACCGGCTCGCCGAGCTCGTGGCGTGCGCCCGGACCGGACCGGCACGCGTCGCGGTGGATCCCTCGTCGGCGGCGGTGATCGAGACCGTCGGCGCGGCCCGGTTCCTCGACGCCCTGCGCGGGGTCGACGTGCTCTTCCCCGACCAGCAGGAGGCGCTCGCACTCGCAGGGGGTGACGATCTCGACGCCGCCGTGCGTCGGCTCACCGAGCACGTCCCCCTCGTCGTCGTCACAGCCGGAGCCGACGGCGCGCTGATCGGGCGCCGGGGCCGGAGCGTCCAGCGCGTCCCCGCGACACCGGCGGCCGTCGTGGACACGATCGGGGCCGGCGACGCCTTCGTCGCCGGGTTCGTGCGTGCCTGGGCGACGGACCCGGTACGGGTCGGGGCCGCGGTGCGCGAGGGCACCCGGGTCGCCGCGCGCGCCCTCGGGTTCGTGGGCGGTCGGCCGCCGGTCTGAGCGCCCGATCGGTGGTGGTCAGCGCTCGGACGGCTCGGCGACGACGTTCAGGGTCTGGACGAGTCCCGCGGCGGAGGGGGCGAGCCGGATCTCCACGCGCAGACGCCCGCACGTCCCCGGGAGCCACCAGCGCAGGTGTGACGGTGTCGCCGAGTGCTCGGCGACCGGGGCTGCCGCGAGGTCCGCACCGACCGCCGCGACGGCCTGGGCCACCGCGCGCCGCCGGCGGTCGTAGGGGACGTCCATGGCCACGTTCGGGGTGCAGATCGCGTCTGCGATGTCGTCGCGCCAGTCGGCCAGGAGGCGCGTCACGGCGGCCTGGGCGGCTCGCGTCGCACGGCTGGTCGCCGCCACCCCGGTGCTCGCGTCGGTCGCGTCCGTCGCCGGAGCGGGCGATCCCGAGACCGTTGCGAGCGCAGCGTCGAGCACGAGGTCGTGTGCCTGCTGGGCCGCGGCGGAGACCTTGGCCTGCGTGGCGTTCTCGAACGCAACGACCCCGAGGCCGTCCCGCACGGACCACCGCATGTGGGCGGAGAACCCCGGGTAGCCGCCGGAGTGCGACACGAGTTCGCCGAATCGGTCGTCCTGCTCGACGAACAGCCCGAAGCCGTAGGCCGTCGCGCGGGCCGAGCCGGGTACGACGGCCGGTGGGACGACCCGCATCGCCTGCTGCATGAGCCGGCGATCGGCGGGGGAGACCGGGCCGGGTTCCGGTGCGGCGGAGAACGCCGAACCGAGGTGCGTTGCCCAGCGTGCCAGGTCACGAACGGTCGAGAACAATCCGCCGATCGACGAGAACGCACCGGGGCCGGTCATCGGCAGGGGTTCCCAGTCGCCCTCGTACGGTCGGACGCCGGTCACGACGAACCCGCGGGAATCGTCGGCGCTGAACACGGTGTCGGTGAGTCCGAGGGGACGGAGCACGGTGTCGGCGGCGACCTCGGTGAACGGTCGGCCCGCGATGACGGCGACGACCCGCCCGAGCAGCGCGTACCCCAGGTTCGAGTAGGCGAACCGGGTGCCGGGGAGTGAGTCGAACAGCAGACCGCCGCGCAGGACGTCGTCGAGCTCGGCGTCGGAGATCGACTCCTGCCGGTCGGCCCAGGGGTCGTCGGTGGGGAAGCCCGCCGACATCGTCAACAGCATCCGCACCGTCGGGACGGGTGAGTCCGCCGTCGGCAGCGCGACGGCGCCGAAGGCCGGCACGAACTCGGTGATCGGAGCGTCGAGGTCGAGCAGGCCCTGCGCGCTGAGGGTGAGCAGGGTCGCGGCCGTGACGCTCTTGGTGCAGGACGCGATCCGGTACACGGTGTCGGGGTCGGGTCGGAGGCCGTCACCGCGGTCGCCGTGCCCGCCGGACGCGATGAGGCCGGAGCGGTCGAACACGCCCCACACGCTGCTCGGGGCCACGCCCTGCTCGACGCGCGCACGGAAGACGGCGTCGATCCGTTCGACGACGGTGGCGAACGCGGGGTGGTGATCGGTCATGACCGCCTCATCTGCTCGTAGGCGTCGAGCGCCCGCAGCCGGGAGGCCTTCAGGTCGACCATCGGCTCCGGACGGAGTTCGTCGGCTGGGACCCAGCGGTGGACGTACTCCCGGTGCGGGTCGAACCGCTCGAGTTGCCGGTCGGGGTTGAAGACCCGGAAGTAGGGCGCAGCGTCGAAGCCGGAGCCCGCGACCCACTGCCAGTTGGCGGCGTTGTTCGCCGGGTCGGCGTCGACCAGCGTGTCCCAGAACCACTGCTCCCCGACGCGCCAGTCGACGAGCAGGTTCTTCACCAGGAAGCTCCCGGCCGCCAGCCGCACCCGGTTGTGCATCGCCCCGCTGTGCCAGAGCTCGCGCATGCCGGCGTCGACCAGGTCGAAGCCGGTCAGGCCCTGCCGCCAGCGGTCGAGCTCGTCGTCCGACGGCTCGCGCCACGGGAACGCGTCGAAGTTCCGCCGGACGTTGACGGTGGCGATGTCGTCGCAGTGGAAGTACTCGTTCCAGTTGAACTCGCGCCAGGCCAGCTGCCGGAGGAACGCGGCGGCGTTCTGCCGCTGCGCGGGCTCGAGTCGTTCGTGCAACCGGTGCCACACCTGGTACGGGCTGATCTCGCCCCACCGCAGGAACGGGGACAGGCTGCTCGTGGCGGCCATCGCGGGCTCGTCGCGCTGGTCGTAGTCCTCGAGCGCGTGCTCGACGAAGTGCTCGAGCTGCTCGTGTGCACCGTGTTCACCGGGGGTCCAGGCATCGCGGAGCCCGCCCGCCCAGTCGGGCTTCGTCGGCAGCAGTGCCCAGTCGTCGAGCGCGTCGCCGATGCCGGAGCGGACGCCGTGTACTGGAACCGTCGGTACGGCGCCGTCGAGCGGGA
>NZ_JAHEWN010000021.1 GCF_018598555.1 Curtobacterium aurantiacum | reverse complement strand
GCCCCAACCCGCCCGGCGTCAGCCCCGCCCCGGCCGCAGGAACGGCACCCGCGGCATGAGCCAGTCGACCCACACCACCCGCACCCCCGGCGCCACGGCGAGCGCCCACAGGATCGAGGCAGCGGCGTCGGTCGGGTAGTGGACCGCGTCGATCGACACCGCGAAGAACACGATCACGATGGCCACGACCCCGAGCGTCAGGGCGAGCCGGTGCCACCGGGTCTCGCGGAGCAGCCAGATCAGGGCGACCACGAACGCCGTGATGTAGACCGTGTGCCCGCTCGGGTACCCCGGGTCGGGCTGCACGGGGAACGGGTGCGGCAGCACGGCGACGTCGGGCCGGGCGCGGTGCACGATCTCCTTCACGATCGCGGACGGCACCCACGTGATCGCGATGGTCCCGCCGAACGCCAGGGCCGGCCGCAGGTCGCGTGTCCGCCACCAGATCACGGCGACGACGACGACCGTGATGCCGATCGCCGGCGCCGGACTGATCACGTGGTAGACCGCCGTGCTGAACGCCCCGATGAACCCGGTGTGCAGCGCGTTGAGGGCCTTCGACAGCCCGAGGTCCACCGTGCCGAGGGTGAACCCGACGATGGTGATGACGACGACCGCGATGACGGCGATCGCCACCGAGACGAGCGGGTACGGCGAGCGCTCGAGGATCCCGTCCGCGGCGGGCTCCCGTCGGCGGGGACGGAGGAGCGGCGCGTCGTCGGTCATCCGGCCATCGTCGCAGCCCGAGTTCGACATGCAGGGGCGAGCGAGCCTCACGATCATCCGAATGCGTTCAGCGCAGCGGTCGCGAGTAGACAGGACGCATGCCCACCGTTGCCGAGAACATCGTCGCCACCCTCCGCGCCAACGACATCCACCGGGTCTACGGTCTGCCCGGGGACTCCCTGAACGGCTTCACCGACGCCCTGCGCAAGGACGGCACGATGCGGTGGGAGCACGTCCGTCACGAGGAAGCGGCCGCGTTCGCCGCCTCTGCCGAAGCCGCCCTGACCGGTGACCTGACCGTCTGCGCCGGCAGCTGCGGACCCGGCAACCTCCACCTCATCAACGGCCTGTACGACGCGAACCGTTCGCGGGTGCCGGTGCTGGCGATCGCCGCGCACATCCCCACGGCGGAGATCGGGTCCGGCTACTTCCAGGAGACCCACCCGCAGGAGCTGTTCCGCGAGTGCTCCGTCTACGTCGAGTACGTCGCCGACCCGGTGCAGATGCCCCGCCTGCTCGAGATCGCCATGCGTGAGGCGATCGAGAAGCGCGGTGTCGCCGTGCTCGTGATCCCGGGCGACGTCCTGCTCGCCGAGGCGAAGGACGACCGCGTCACCCGCATCGAGCGGACGACCCCGCGGATCGTGCCGAGCGAGACGGAGCTGCAGCGCACCGCCGACCTGCTGAACGGCGTCGACCGGATCACGATCCTGGCCGGAGCCGGGGTCGCGGACGCCCACGACGAGGTCGTCGCCCTGGCCGAGCGACTGCAGGCCCCGATCGTGCACGCGCTGCGCGGCAAGGAGTACATCGAGTACGACAACCCCTACGACGTCGGCATGACGGGGCTGCTCGGCTTCGCCTCCGGCTACCGCGCCATGGAGGACGCCGACGTCGTGCTCATGCTCGGCACGGACTTCCCCTACCAGCAGTTCTTCCCCGCGAAGGCGAAGCACGTGCAGGTCGACATCCGCGGCTCGCAGCTCGGCCGGCGCCACCCGGTCGACATCGGCATGGTCGGCACCGTGAAGGACACCGCCCTCGCGCTCCTCCCGCTGCTGACCGGGTCGCACCCGACGAAGCACCTCGAGGACTCGCTGAAGCACTACCGGAAGACCCGCGAGAAGCTCGACGACCTGGCGGTCCCCGCCGGCAAGAAGAAGCCCCTGCACCCGCAGTACGTCGCCCGGGTGCTCGACCGGCTCGCCGCCGAGGACGCCGTCTTCATCCCCGACGTCGGCTCCCCCGTCGTCTGGGCCTCGCGCTACCTCACGATGAACGGCAAGCGCCGGCTGATCGGCTCGTTCGTGCACGGCACGATGGCGAACGCCGTCCCGCAGGCGATCGGTGCGCAGACGGCGTTCCCGGACCGGCAGGTGATCGCGCTGGCCGGCGACGGCGGCCTGACGATGCTCCTCGGCGAGCTCATCACGATCGTGCAGAACAAGCTGCCGGTGAAGATCGTCGTGTTCGACAACTCGTCGCTCAACTTCGTCGAGCTCGAGATGAAGGCCGCCGGCTTCGTCAACTACGGCACCGAGCTCCAGAACCCGGACTTCGCCGCCGTCGCCGAGGCGATCGGCATCAAGGGGTTCAAGGTCGACGTGTCCGACGACTTCGAGGACGCGATGGCCGCCGCGCTCGCGCACGACGGTCCCGCGCTCGTGTCGGTCCGCGCGAACCGTCAGGAGCTCTCCATGCCCCCGGCGGTCACGCTCGAGCAGGCGAAGGGCTTCACGCTCTACGCCATCCGCACGGTGCTGTCGGGTCGCGGCGACGAGCTGCTGGACCTTGCTTCCACGAACGCGCGCCAGCTGCTGTAGACGCGACCAGACGACGGCCTGGAGGCTCGTGGCAGCGCCGCCACGAGCCTCCCGGCCGTCACGGCGTCACCACCCGAGCGTCTGGCCGTCCTCCAGGAACACGCCGGTGGGGCCCTCCGGGCCCGCGCTCGCGGCGGCCGCGATCGTCGCGGCGCTGACCTCCACGGGGCGACCGTGCGGGTTCGGCATGCCACCGAACTCGGTGGCCGTGTAGCCGGGCTCGATCGCGACGAAGTGCACCTCGGGCACGACGCGTGCGTACTGCACCGTCAGCATCGAGACGGCTGCCTTCGACGCGCCGTAGACCACGGCCGGCACGGTGAACGCTGGCTTCGACGGGTCGTGGGTGGCGGTGAAGGAGCCGAGCGCACTCGACAGGTTCACCACGATCGGGTTGGCGGAACGACGCAGGAGCGGCAGCGCGGCCTCGGTCGCGCGGATGGTGCCGACGGCGTTCGTGTCGAAGACGGCGAGCGCCTCGGGCCCGCTCTGCCCCCACACGGCGATGCCGGCGTTGTTGACCAGCACGTCGAGTCCGCCGTTCGCGTCGACGTGGGCGAAGGCCGCGGCGACCGAGTCGTCGTCGCGGACGTCGAGCTGGACGGAGCGGGCGCCGATCTCGGCGGCGACCGCTGCGCCCTGTTCGGCGTCACGTGCGCCGATCCAGACGGTGTGGCGCGCCTCGACGAGCTGGCGGGCGGTTTCCTTGCCGAGGCCGCGGGTGGCCCCGGTGATGAGTGTCGTTGTCATGGTTCCAGCGTCACGCTCGGCGGCGACCGCAGGGAGTCGCCCCGTTGTCGTAGGACCGGCAGGGCCAGGACCCGGTCGCCCGTCGCGCGCAGACTGGGGACATGGCGGACACGGACTTCGGGCACACCCTGCGGCGGCTGCGCGACCACGTCTCCCCCGAGGCGGCGGGCGTGGTCGTCGGGCCGCGTCGGCGTGCGGCCGGTCTGCGGCGTGAGGAGCTGGCCGGCCTCGCGGGGATCTCGGCCGACTACCTGACCCGGCTCGAGCAGGGGCGGGCGACCTCGCCGTCCGCCCAGGTGGTCGAGGCGCTCGTGCGGGCGTTGCGGGTCGCCGATGCCGACCGTGAGCTGCTCTACAGGCTCGCCGGGCACGCGGTCCCCGGTGTCGACGTGGTGCCGTCGCGGATCCCGCCGAGCGTGCAGCGGCTGCTCGACCGGCTGGCGGACACCCCCGTCGCGGTGCTCGACGCCGCGGGGAACCTGCTCGTCGCCAACGCCCCGTACGACGCGCTGATGGGGCCGATCGGGGCGCTGCGTGGGAACGACCGGAACACCGCGTGGCGACACCTGGTCGGATCCGGCAGCCGCGCCGTGCACACGCCCGAGGAGCAGGCGGCGTTCGAGGCGAACCTGGTGGCGGGGCTCCGGATGACCGTGGCTCGCTACCCGCTCGACCGTCAGCTGCAGCAGCTCGTGCGGGACCTTCGGGCGGCGAGCCCGCGCTTCGTCGAGCTGTGGGACTCGGGCGCGACGGCGCTCGGCGAGACCGCTCGGCGGAAGGTCATCGACCACCCGGACGTCGGGCTGATCACGCTCGACTGCGACACCCTGGTCGTCGGGCCGGAGGACCTGCGGATCCTGGCGTACACGGCCGAGCCCGGATCGGTGGACGCGGAGCGGCTGGCCCTGGCGATCGTGGTGGGGACGCAGTCGTTGGTGGAGTGATGCGGAGGCGGGCCGGCGGCGTCGGCGTCCGGCGTCCGGGGCGTCGCACAACCAAAGTGACCTCGAACCGCGCGACCACGTGGCGCGGAGGCGGTTTGGTTGTGCGCGGCTCAGCGCCGACCAGCCGCGGTCGTTCGCTGCGAGCCCGCCTGAACCCTTCGGAGAAGGCCCACAGGTGGCGTCCGCCGCCCTTGTCCGGCTCCCCCGGCGTCCATAGGCTCCCGCTGTCAGACGATCGTCTGGCGTACGAGCGGAACGAGGACGGGCATGAACGACGACACGCAGGTCAGCATGAACCGGGTGCACTGGGCCGGCGGTGTCCCCCGCAGTGCGGTGGATGCCCTGCTGCACGACGGCGGGCTGGCGGTGGTCCCCACCAAGGTCGGCTACATCCTGATGACCTCGGACCGCGCGGGCCTCGAGCGCAAGTTCGACGCGAAGGAACGCAACCGCAACAAGCCCGGCGTCGTGCTCGTGAGCTCGCTCGAGATGCTCCGGAGCATCGCGCAGCTCACCCCCGAGATCGACGCCCTGTACCAGCGGTGCTGGGACGAGGACATCCTGCTCGGGTGCATCCTGCCCTGGAGTGACGAGGGTCGAGCGGCGCTGCCGACGGACGGCTCGGACGAACTCATGATGGACACCCGCGGCACGTCCTGCTTCGTCATCAGGTTCGGCGTCCCCGGTGAGCTCGCCGCCCGCGAGCTCTGGACCGAGCACGGCAAGTTCGCCTTCGCGAGCTCGGCCAACCCGTCGGGCACCGGCAACCGTGGCGTGGTCGACGGCATCGGCGAGCGCATCGCCGAGCGTGCCGACGTGATCGTCGAGGCCGACGACTACGTCGCGTCCATCCAGCCGGAGAAGAGCATCCAGACCCGCTACGAGCAGGGCGTCATGGTGTCGATGGTCGACAGCACGGGAGCCCTGATCCCGGCGCAGGACGGACAGCGCTCGATCACTCCCGCACCGACGCTCATCCGCAAGGGGCTCGACGTCGACCGGATCATGGGGCTGCTGGCCGACACCTTCACCAGCTGGGACTACCGGCAGGGTGAGTACTACTGAGCCCGCACGAGAGGACTTCTGTGGGCCGGAAGCGGCTGTCGCGTGAGGACGCTTCGAGCCGCATCACGGCGTTCGTGTACGGCAACATCGTGATCCTCGCCACGATCGCACCCATGGTCCCGGACACCGCCGAGAGCGGTCGGGGGCTCTGGTACGTCCTCGCCACCGCGTTCTCGACCTTCCTCGCGCACACATTCGCCGAATCGGTCGGACGACGTGCGCGGAGCGACCACCGCCTCACCGGGGAGACCGTCCGCGCCGAGCTGCGAGATTCGCTGCCCATCCTCACCTCCGGTTTCCTGCCGGCTGCCGTCCTCGCCTACGCCTGGCTGACCGGCACGTCCGGGCTCGCGGCCGAGATCATCGCGATCGCGTACCTCGTGGTCCGGCTCGCCCTCCTCGGGCCCGTCGTGGCCAGGCTCCGCGGGGAGAACCCGTCCCCGCGGACGTTCGTGGCCGGTCTCGTCCTCGCGCTCGTCGGTGTCGGCATCGCGCTGGTCAAAGCGGGTCCGGGCTTCTGAGGCGAGCGTGTGCGGGAGCGCGGGAGCGCGGGAACCTCGACGCCTCGCGCCGTCACGTGGCCTGGCCGTCGGCGACGGCCGCGACGGCTTCGATCTCGACCAGCTGGTCGTCGTAGCCGAGCACCGTGACCCCGAGCAGGGTGCTCGGCACGTCGTGCGCGCCGAAGGCATCGCGCACCACCTGCCATGCGGTGACGAGGTCGGCCTGCCGCGAGGACGCCACGAGCACCCGGGTGCTCACGACGTCCTCGATGGACGCACCTGCGGCACGCAGCGCCTCCTGCATCGTCTCGATGCACCGGGCAGCCTGGCCCGCGTAGTCGCCGACCGCGACGGTCGACCCGTCCGGGGCCAGCGGGCAGGCCCCGGCGAGGAACACGAGCCGGGTCCCGGTCGGCACGGTGGACGCGTAGGCGTACTGCGCCACGTCGCTCAGGACGTCGGACCGGATGAGACGGACTGCGCTGGCCATGCCCGTCATCCTGCCAGCGGACCCGGAGCGTTCGGCGTCAGGCTCCGGCACCACCGTCCACGGGAACGATCGCCCCGGTGACCATCGACGCGCGATCGCTGAGCAGCCAGGCGGCGACCTCGGCGACCTCAGGTCCGTTCCTAGACGCCCGAGCAGTCCGCGGTGCCGGATTCGGCCCCGGCGGTCAGTCGGCGTCCTCGACGTCGAACACGACGACCCGCGCGCTCGCCCCGCCGATGAACTCGGCCACCGGCCGGTGCTCCGGGTGCGGCAGGTACCCGGCGAGCGCCGCACGATCGCGGAACCGGACCACGAGCATCCAGTGGAACCCGCCCTCCAACCCCTCGGTGCTCACGCTCGTGCCGGACTGCACCGAATCGACCCCCTCGATCCGCGGCAGGTGCTCTCGCGACAGGGCCGACCCCTGGGACGACCGGTCCTCCCCGTCCCACTCGACCAGCACGGTGTGCGTCACTCCGGACACGTGGTCCCCTTCCTCGAACGCCAGAACGCCAGAACGCAAGAACCGGCGATCAGAACGCCGGCGTCCCGCCCGCGATCGTGATCGTCGACCCCGACTGGTAGCTCGACTCCGGGCTGACCAGGTGCACGTAGGCGGCACCGAGCTCCGCGGGCTGTCCGGGACGGCCGAACGGCGAGCTCTCACCGAAGTGCGACACCGTCTCGGCGTCGTCGGAACCCGGCTGCAGCGGCGTCCACACCGGCCCCGGCGCGACGGAGTTCACACGGATGCCCTTCGGCGCGAGCTGCTGCGCGACGGCCTCGGTGAAGAGCTTGATCGCGCCCTTCGACACGGCGTAGTCGATCTTGTCCGGCGAGGGCGTCGACGCCTGGATCGAACCGGTGGTCACGATGGTCGACCCGGGCTCGAGGTGCGGCACCGCGGCCTTGGTCAGCCAGAACAGCGAGTAGATGTTGGTCTTGAAGGTGGAGTCGAACATCGAGGTGTCGAGCGTGAGGATGTCCTCGTTGCTCTCCATTCGGCCCGCGACCATGACCAGGGTGTCGAGGCCGCCGAACTCGTCGACGCCCTTCTGCACCAGGTCCTGGCAGTACTGCTCGTCGGAGATGTCCCCGGGGAACAGCACGGCCCGACGACCTTCGGACTCGAGCAGGTCGCGGACCTGTTCGGCGTCATCCTGCTCGTCCGGCAGGTACGACAGCACCAGGTCCGCGCCTTCACGCGACAGGGCGATGGCGGCGGCACGGCCGATGCCGGAGTCGGCACCGGTGACGATGCCGCGGTACCCCTTCAGGCGTCCGAGCCCTGTGTAGCTCTCCTCGCCGTGGTCGGGCTTCGGGTCCATCTTCCACGCGGCACCGGGCAGCGACTGCTCCTGCTTCGGGTACGGCGGTGCCGGGTAGAGGGTGTTCGGATCGCGCTTCTCGTACTGGCTCATGGCCCCACTGTCGTCGCAGCGCCCGCACGGGCGCTCAGCTGGTGGGTGACGGACGCCGAACAGGCGAGCAACGCCCTGGAGACGGGTGGGACGGACTGGAGGCGCGGTGCCAGCTGGCCCCGCGCCTCCAGTCCGTCAGGTGGTTCAGACGCCGGCCGTGGTCCGGATCCAGGACGAGGCCTGCGACAGCAGGGCGTAGTTCGAGCCGGCCCTGGTGTTCGCGCCGGGGTCGGCGCTGTCGCCGGTGGAGCAGACGGCGACGACCTTGCCGTTGACGAGCAGCGGGCCGCCCGAGTCGCCGTGGTTCGAGGCACCGGTCACGCCGGTGAGGTGCTGGGCACGACCGCCGAAGGCGTCGGTGCTCGCGCCGGTGAGCGAGACGGTGGCCTGGTAGAGGCCGTCGGACCGGGTCGCGTTGGCGCGCAGGCCGTAGCCCTGGATGGTGCCGGTGCCGCTCGACTTGGCGGTCGCGGTGAGGTCGAGGGGTGCGTAGGTGGACAGCGAGTAGGCGGTCCGCAGGTGCACGAGCGCGATGTCACCCGCCGGCGAGGCGCTGACGCGGTCGACGGCGACGGCCGTGCCGCGGTTGACGGTGGAGTTCGAGTGGTAGACGTTCATCGCACCGATGCCGTCGATGCAGTGCCGGGCGGTGAGGATCCACGAGGCGTTGAGCTGCTCGCCGGTGCAGGTGCTGACGTAGCCGGAGGGGATGCTCCCGCCGGAGGCTTCGAGCTGCACCGCCCACGAGGTGGTGGGGGCCTTCTCGCCGCCGACGACCTTCGTGCTGACGGGCAGCGCGGACGCGGGCGAAGCGGCGAACACGCCGGCGGTGATGACGGCGACCGCGGCGAACGCGGCTGCGATGGACTTCTTCATGACGACTCCTCTGTCGGTGAAGCACCTGCCAGTTGCTCTGTGCAACTGATGCGTCATCCTGACCCCCTGTCCAGGGGTCGCACCAGTCCGCACTTCGACGGACACATGCACCGCTCGCTCGCAGCCGGCCGGGGTACACTCTGCGGGCAACTCAGTTGCCCGGTACCGTCTCCCACGCATCTTGCGGCACCTCCTCCCCATGGTGCGCAGAGGCCGATCCCATCTCCCTTCTCACGTCTCTCCCCGACGCTCGCGCCGTACTCGTCCAGTACTGGGCGCACGTGTCATCGCACGTCGAGTTCATCCTCGCCCACCCGGTCGGTGGCACCGATGCCGCTCGCGTCGCCGCCTCGGAGTACCTCGAAGCGGCCGCGGAGCTCGTTCCGCAGGAGCTCCGGCCCGACCACGGTGACTCGCAGCATCCCCGAACGGTCCGTCGAGCCGTGGCGTACATCCGGGCGAACCTGCGCCGTCCGCTCGCCGCCGACGAGATCGCGGCGGCTGCCGGGGTCTCGCCACGCGCCCTGCAGCTGGTCTTCCAGCGCTCGCTCGGGACGAGCCCGCTGCGGTACGTCCGCGATGCGCGGCTCGCCGGCGCCCACGCCGAACTGCTGACCGACCAGTCGACGTCGATCGGGGAGATCGCCGCGCGCTGGTGCTTCACGAACCAGGGCCGGTTCAGCGCCGCCTACCGTGAGCGGTACGGCGAGACGCCGAGGGAGACCCGGCAACGAGTCGCCGACGCGCACGAACCGGCGACCGTGGACACTGTGGCGCTTCCTGGCTGAGAACTGCGCCATCTGTCTGGTCGTAGGTTCGGGCCATGACCACGACCGAGGCACATCGAGGTGAGGACCGCTTCGAGCGGATGTCCGCGGGCCTGCACGGCGTCCTGGAGCCACAACTCGAGGTCCTCGATGCGATGGACCGAGTGGTCGCGGCGTGCGTCGAGTTCACCTCGGCGACGGAGGCGGGGATCGTCCTCGGCGATCCGTCCGGGACCCTGCACGTGATCGCCTCGACGAGCGAGCGCACCAGCGACGCGGAAGAGGCGCAGCTCGGCACGAGCGAGGGATCGTGTCTGGACTGCTTCCAGACGGGGAAGACGATCGACGTCCCGGACGTGGCGACCCGCGAGTCCGCGTGGCCGACATTCTCCGAGACCATGCGCGAGCGGGGCCTCCGCGGCACGTTCGCCGAGCCGGTCCGACTGCGGGGCAACGTGATCGGATGCCTCTGCCTCTTCGCGGAGCACACCGACGGGCACGACGACGGTGACGTCGTCCTGATCCAACTGCTCGCCGACGCCGCGTCCGCCGCCCTGGTGCGGCAGCGGAACGGCAGCCAGACCCGCACGTTCCAGGAACAGATCGACGACGCGATCGAGGCGCGGGTGCTCGTCGAGCAGGCGAAGGGGGCGCTCTCCTACCGGCGCGGCATCCAGATCGACGAGGCCTTCCAGATCCTGCGACGCGCCGCGCACGGGGCCGGCCGCGGGATGCGGGCGATGGCCGAGGACGTCGTGCGGCACGGTGCCGATCTCGGGACGACCGCCTAGGAGACGACCCCGGGTCGCTGGCCCGGGCGGTCGCGCCGACCCCGCCGACTGCGTCCCTCGTGTCGCTCTCGTCCGTCGGACGGGGTGCGCAGCGTGAGGCCGTGGTGGTCGGTGGTCAGGGTCACCGCGGTCACCTCGCCGAAGGCGTCGCCGTCGAGCTGCACACGCTCCGGGGTGTCGACGGTCAGGTGCAGGGTGCGCGCGCGGGTGTAGCGGAGCGCACGCGACGTCGGCAGCACCCGCGCCAGGAGTCGCCCCAACCCGGTGCGCGAGTAGAACCGGTTCAGGGTGAGGGCGTACCCCACCTTGGTCCACCCGAACCATCCGGCGGGCCGGAACGCCACCGCGTCGAGCAGGCCGTCGTCCGGTTCCGCGGCGGGGAGCAACAGGACGCCGGCGGTGAGGGTGCCGCAGTTCCCGACGATGATCGTGTGCGCGCTCATGTCGCGCAGTGCCCCCTGGTCGATCCGGTAGTGCACCGGGATCTGACGGTTGCCGATGATCGAGCGGGCGATGGGGTCGGAGTAGGCGACCCACCCGAACCGCTTCTTCACCCAGGCGTTGGTGTCGGCCGCCATGCTGGCGTCGAGCCCGATGCCCGTCATCACGAGGAACGCGTGGGACGTGGTGGCACCCGATGCATCGGTGAGGTCGGCGAGCCCGACGTCGATCGGACGGTCGGTGCCGGTGAAGCCCGCTCGGACCGAGCGCACCAGGTCGCCGAGGGGCAGCCCGAGGTTCCGTGCGAACAGGTTCCCGGTGCCGCTGGGGACGAGCGCCACCGGCGTGCCGGTGCCGCGGAGCTCCTCGGCGACGACCCGGAGCGTGCCGTCCCCGCCGGCCACGAGCACCACCGCCGGGGACGAGTCACGGGCGGCCCGGGCCGCGGCACGTCCGTCGTCGTCGGCGCTCGTCTCGAACCAGAGCGACTCGGCCCAGCCGTGTGCACGCTCCTCGGCGCCGAGCACTGCACGGAGACGGGCCTGGTCGATCTTGGTCGGGTTCACGACCACCGCAGCTCGCAGCTGGCCGGGTTCGTTCGGGGGCGTCAGCATGCGGTCGGTACGGGGATTCCTGCTGGTGGTGCGCTTCGCCAGTGGCGGACTAGTTGGTCCGGCCGGCGTTGCGGGCCTTGTTGCCGCTGCGGCGGACGGCGCCGAAGACGATCGTGCCGAGCAGCAGGACGATGCCGATGATGCCGAGCCAGAGCAGGCCCTGCAGGGCGAAGCCGACGATGGACAGGACTGCCCAGAGGACGACGAGGACGATGACGGTCTTCACTGTGGTGGTTCCTTCGGTGGGTGTGGTGCGTGCGGGGTCGGGCGGGCGGCGCGTGTCAGTGGATCCGGAGCTCGGTCACCATGGGGCAGACGAAGGGGTCGCGGGCGGCGAGGCCGACGCGGTTGAGGTACCGGACGACGATGCCGTAGGAACGCAGCAGCGTGGTCTCGGTGTACGGCACGTCGAGGGTGTCGCAGTGGTCACGCACGAGCAGCCGGGCCTGCTTCAGCGCCGGACGCGGCATCGACGGGAACAGGTGGTGCTCGACCTGGTAGTTCAGCCCACCCATCAGGAACGACACCCACCAGCCGCCACGGATGTTGCGCGACGTGCGCACCTGGCGGGAGAAGAAGTCGACCTTCGCATCGTGGGCGATGGTCGGCATGCCCTTGTGGTTCAGGGCGAACGAGGCACCCATCATCACGCCGAACACGGCCAGCTGCACCCCGAGGAACGCACACGCCATCCCGAACGGCAGGAACCAGAACACCACCGTCAGGTAGATCGCGAACCGCGCCACCAGCAGGATGCCCTCGAGGACCCGCCCCCGGACGTCGCTGCGGCCGCCCGTCCCGCGGAGCACCGACATGACGGCAGCGCGGTGCAGGTTGATGCCCTCGAGCGTGAGCAACGGGAAGAACAACCAGCCCTGGTACTGCACGAACAGCCGGAGCGGCCCGTTCTTCACGGCGGCGGCGTCCTCCGGCAGGAACCGGATCGCGTCCGGGGCGATGTCGGGGTCCTTGCCGACCGTGTTCGGGTTGCCGTGGTGACGGGTGTGCTTGTTCATCCACCACGAGTAGCTGAGCCCCACCAGGAACGTGCCGAGCCAGCGGCCCGCACGGTCGTTCCACTTCTGGGACTCGAACACCTGACGGTGCGCGGCTTCGTGCGACAGGAACGCGAACTGCGTGAACAGCACGCCCAGCGCACCCGCCACGATCAGCTGGAACCACGAGTCACCCAGGAACGCGAACGCGACCCAGCACGCCGCCGTCGCGACGATGAGCGCCGAGAACAGTGCCCAGTAGAACCCCCGACGGCGGCGCAGCAGGCCGGCTTCCTTCACCTGCGCGAGCAGCGCGGAGTACGACGAGGTGCCGCCGGTCCGCGGTCCGGCTGGGGAACCGGTCTTCCGGTAGCCGCCGGCGAGGGGGGTGGAACTGGTCTGTCGCTGTGGGCTGGTACCGGCGTGCTGCGTGGTCATGGATTCCCTGGTCGTCAACGGAATGGAAGAACGTTCCGGCGGCCGGGGTCTGGGGCTGCTGCTCCAACGCTAGAGCCGCCGCGCTCCTGGGTGCAAGCTACAGGTCCGCGTGTCCGCTGCTCGGCTACGGTTGTCCCGCCTGCTCGACGGAAGGACCGTTCCCCACATGACCGAGGTACGCGAAGCACGACTGGTCGAGACGTTCGTGACCCTCACCGACAGCCTCGTCGCCGACTACGACGTGGTCGACGTCCTGCAGACGCTGGTCGACCGGGCCGTCGAGCTGTTCGACGCCGCCGCGGGTGCCATCCACCTGCTCGACAAGCAGGACGAACTGCGGGTCGTCGCGTCGACCAGCGAGCGGAGCAGCTTCATCGGACTGCTCCAGCTCAACGCCGGCGAGGGGCCGTGCATCACCGCCGTCACCACCGGCCGGCTGGTGACGTCGGAGAGCGCCGACGACCTGCGGCAGCACTGGCCACGGTTCGCCGAGGCGTCCCGGGCGCGCGGTTACGCGGGCGTCCACGCCATCCCGCTCCGGCTGCGGGACACCACCGTCGGGTCGTTGAACCTGTTCCGCGAGACGGAGGGGGCGCTGAACGGCGCCGATGCCCGAGCCGCCCAGGCCCTCGCCGACGTCGCGACCATCAGCCTGTTGCAGCAGCGGACCCTCGAGCACGCGACCCTCACCGCGGAGCAGCTGCAGCGCGCGCTCGACAGCCGGGTCACCATCGAGCAGGCCAAGGGGTACCTCGCACGCGCAGCCGGGGTCGACGTCGAGGAGGCCTTCGGCATGATCCGTCGCTACGCCCGTGCCAACCAGCGCTCCCTGAGCCAGGTCGCCGCCGCCGTGGCCCGCGACGAGGTCCCGCTCGCAGACCTCGCGACGAACGGGACCTCCTGACCCGCGGCTACTTCGTCGTCGTGAAGGTGCCCCGGGCCCGCTGGTCGGAGCCGTAGCCCCGGGCGTGCACCACGTGCGAGCCGGGTGCCAGCGCCGCCACGGCCTTCGTGATCTTCAGGCGGACCTTGCCGTCGGCACCTGCCGTCGTGCGGGTGGCCCGACCGCCGTCGATGCTGACGGTGACCGACTCGCCGGCGCGGAACCCCGTCGCCGAGATCGCGACCTTGGCACCCTTCCGAGCGCTCGTCGGCGTCACCGCGATGCTCGTGCGGGTCGCCTGGGCCTCGGCGCACGCGTCCCCCGGGGTGCCGACTGCCGGAGCGGGAGTCGAAGCACGGCCGTTCACGCTGCGCACGCCGTCGTCCTCGCGGATGCGCATCGTGCCGATCGAGTCGCCGATCACCGAACCGCCCTGGGTGTTGCTGAGCGTCATCGCGTAGTCCGACGTCCGCGAGAACGACGGGGTGCGGTCACCGTTCACCGAGACGGCGACCGCGCGGCAGACCTCACCGGGCTGGAACGTGACGGGCTGCATCGCCGGACGGATGCGGTTGTCGTAGGCCTGGTCGAGGTCGAAGTACACCGTCGTGGCCTGTTCGGCCGGCCGGGAGAGCACGACCGCTGCCCGGACCACCGTGCGGGTGCGGCCCTCGTCCACGAACCGGTCGGCGATGCGGGCGGTGGGACGGTTCGTGACCACCGGGGTGCCGAGGGTCGCGGCGGGCACGAGCGACAGGTCGCTCAGCAGGACCCCGCCGTTCTTCTGCGGGACGTCGATCGTGACCTCGCGCACGGACGCCAGGTCGATGCCGGCGAACGCGTCGAGCGGGATGCGCGCCTGCTGCAGGATCGTCTTGCGCGGGGCCATGCGGGTGCCGGGGAGCAGCTGTCCGGCACGGCTGGTGTCGGACACGCGTCGGGTCGCCACGGCGCCGGTCGCGTCGCGGAGGGTGATCGAGACGTCGGCGTTCGTCGTCGCCGTGTCGTCCGGGGTGAGGCGGAGCGACAGTGCCTGGAACCCGGTGAAGCCACCGGCTGCCGGGGCCACCGGGACGTGCACCTGACCGCCCGTCGCCGCAGCCGTCGGCGAGACGTGCAGGGCCGGGGTGGCCGGCACCGAGGACGCCAGGTACGCCGGCGTGTAGTCCGGGGCGTTGGACGAGATCGAGACGCACGCCGGAAGGCTCTGCTTCGCGGGCAGGCCGTCGGTGCTCGCGCAGGTCGTCGCCGTCAGGGCGCCGGTGGTGGTGATCGCCGGGTCCGCCGAGGCGAACAGGGCGAGGTCGCGTCGGCTCGCGCCGGGCTGCGAGGCGGTCACCCGGACGTCGGCCGAGCCCAGGGCGGCCGGCTGGCGGTTCGTGCCGTCGAACATCGGCAGGAACTGCTGCTCACCGTCCAGGGTCAGCCGGAAGAAGCCGCTGATCAGGCTCGTGCCGACGGCGTACTGCTGGTCGGACGACAGTCGAGTGGTCCGCTTCCCCCTGGCGCCGCAGACGGCGTCGGACTCGTCGTACCAGTCGTCCGACGACGCCTTCGCGTACTTGCCCGGGGTCCACGTCGTGTTGAAGAAGTTGTGGTTCGCACCCATCACCAGGACCGAGGAGCGCAGCACGTCGTCCCCGAAGGCGGTGCGGGAGTCGTCGTAGAAGTGCTGGCCCTGCAGGTCGGACACGTCGCCGTCGCAGTACGGCAGGACCACGGCGGTGTTCGTGTCCGGCAGGGTCATCCGACCGAAGTCGGTCGGCGCCAGGGGCAGGACCGCACGGATGCCGAAGGGGCTGGTGCGCTGCATGTTGAGCAGGGCCGCTCGGACCACGCCGTCACCGCCGCGCGAGTGCCCCATGAGTCCGACGTGCTGCAGGTCGAGCTTGCCCGTGAGCAGCGGCGAGAGCCGGGGCTCCTGTCCGGCGTCGGCGCGCTGGAGCAGGCTGAGGTGGTCGAGGACGAGCTGCCCTCGGGCCACGGCTCCACCGTCGTCTGAGTAGCTGCCGTCGAGGGCGTTGATCGCGTTCGCGGAGATCGACACGACGACGTTGCCGTGGCTCGCGAGGGCGGTCGCCGCGGCGTTGTAGCCGAGGTAGCTCGGGATGTCGGTCTGACCCTTCCCACACGGCCACGCCTTCGGGTTGGAGGTACCGCCGTAGCAGGCCTCGTGGCGGCCGTGCAGGAACACCACGACCGGACGCTTGCCCGGGGCGTCCTTCGGCACGAAGACCGCGGCACGCATCTCGCCCTTGCGACCGAAGCCCTTGATCGTCTCGGCCTCGTTGCCGAGGTCGTAGTCGGCGCGGGTCACGGCGTACTGGCCCGTGGATGCCGGATCGTCGGTCAGGGGTGCCGGGGCCTCGCGCGGCACCGCCGTCTGCGGCGCGGTCGCCGCCTGGCGGTTGCCCTGCAGGTCCGTCTCGCCAGTCCATCCGAGTTCGACGCTGCGGGCGTCGGCGACCGTGGGGTCGGTCGTCGTGACCGTCAGCTGTCGCTGGTCGAGGCTGGTCTGCGCGACACCGATGTCCGTGCCGTCGACGAGCAGGACCGGTGCCGCCGCCCGGATCGGCAGGGGCTCGGCGAGGGTCAGGACGACCGTGTACCCACCGTCGGCCGGCGTGACCGTCCAGTCGTCGCCCTGCGCGATCGGCGTGCCCGGCGTCGTGATCGTGGTCGTCCCCGTCGCGGGGGTCGACCCGTTGCCCGGTGCTGCGGTCGCGGGCAGTGCCGCGATCGTGCCGGAGACGGCGAGCGCCCCGGCGATGAGTGTCGAACACGCGATCTGCAGCGCGATGGTGGAACGGCGTCTCGGCGAACGGTTCACGTCGGATCTCCCCTGGTGCGGTGGGCATGCGCCACCGCACGCTCCGTCGCCAACAGTAGGGAGCGCGCCGCTCGCCACGGATCACCCTGGAGGATGACGTGGACGCTCAGTCCCTGAGGGTCCTCACGGGTGCGACGACGGGCGTTGGTCCTCGACGAGCCGGGAGGCGCGTGGCACGTCGTCGAAGCCGCAGTCCGTTGGCGTGTTCACGGGCGTTCGGGCACGTGGGCCGACCGCAAGGCCGGTGACGGCACGCAGACGGCCCCGCGACCAGGGTCGCGGGGCCGTCGATCGTACGGGTGGGTCAGATGCGGCCGGCGGTGCGGCGACGACGGAGCAGGACCAGGAGCGTGGCACCTGCTGCGAGCAGCGCGGCGGCGATGCTCAGCGGGACGGTCGGGTCCGAACCGGTGAACGCGAGCTGGCCGGTGGGCTGGTCGGTTCCACCGCTACCGCTACCGCCACCGCCGGCGCCTACGGGGCCGCTCGGGGTGTCGGTGGGCACCACTGCGGGTGCCGTCGGGGTGGGTGTCGCGGTGGGCACCGGTGCCGGGGCGCGGACCGTGATGGTCACCGTCTGGGTGTCGTCCGGGCTGGTGCCGTTCGACGCGGTGATCGTCACGGTGGACGTGCCCGGGGTGGTCGGGGTACCGGAGATGACGCCCGTGGTGCTGTCGATCGTCAGGCCGTCGGGCAGGCCCGTGGCGGTGAAGGTCGGGTTCGGGGTGCCGGTCGCGGTGACGGTGGACGAGTAGGGCACGTCCACGGTGCCGTCGGCCGGGTTGCCCGAGGTGATGGTCGGCGACTCCGACGGGGTGCCCGGTGCGGGGCAGCCGGCCGAGGCGGTGATCGTGTTGGTGTCGAGGGTGACCGCGCCGGTGCGGGCCAGCAGTCGACCCTGCACGGTCGCGCCGGTGGTGGCGGTCACGGACTGCTGCGCCAGGACGGTGCCCTGGAACTGTGCGCCGGTGCCGACGGTGGCGGAGCTGCCGACCTGCCAGAAGACGTTGCACGAGCTGGCACCGCCGGTGATGAGGATCTGGCTGGCGGACCCGATGGTCAGGGTCGACGCCGCCTGGAACACCCACACGGAGTCGGCACTGCCGGCGAGGGTCAGCGCGCCGTTGTTCGCGAGCGCGAGGGCGCCGCCGGAGTACACGCCGGGAGAGAGCGAGAGGCCGTTGAGCTCGGTCAGTCCGGTCTGGGTCGGGGAGAGCGACGCCGCGACGTTGTACGCCGTGGTGGTGTCGCGCTGCGCCTGTGCTGCGGCGGCGTCGGTCTGGTGGACCGTGCCGTTCACGACGCCGTTCGGTGCGCCACCGAAGCCGGTGATGGAGGTCCCGGGCGAGACGCCGAGGTCACCGTTGACCACGGAGGGGCCGGTGTTCGTGACCGCGCTCGCGCCGAGGACGCCGTAGGTCGACGCCGTGCCGAGGTTGACCGGACCGTCGATGACCGTGGCGGCGGATGCTCCGCCCCCGGTCCCGAGGGTGATCAGTGCGGCGACGGCAGCCGCGGACACGACCAGGAGGGAACTGCGTCTGGGATGGCGAGCCTGCATGGTCCGACCGCTTCCTGCAAGGAGAGGCGGGGTGACGTCGGCGACGAGCGCGCATTCTCGGAGACTCGAAGTATGCGCTTCTCCACAGCCAGAACCTAGGAATGTCTGCACATCCGGTCAAAGCCTGGCAAACGGCCTGGTTCGCAGGCAGAACGGGGGCGGCAGGCGCATGCTCAGCACAGGTTGACCGGTCGCTCGCACCAGCGACGGCCGGGAGGGAGTTCGGGTCTCCCGTCAGCCGGTGCGGCGTCTGTCCTCGGGTTGGCCAGACGTCCACCCCCGCACCACGGCGAAGGGCCCCGCGATCGAGATCGCGGGGCCCTTGCTGGTGCCGGGTGCTACTTGATGACGACCGTGACGGTCGGGCTGGTGCTCGTGGTGAGCTCCGAGGTCCCGGCGAAGACGGCGTGCAGGGTGTGCGTGCCCTTCTTCAGCGGGAGCTTCGAGGTGACCACGCCGTCCTCCACCGTGACGGTGGCGAGGCGCTTCGAGCCCTGGTAGATCCGGGCGGTGCCGTCGACGCTGAAGCCGGTGGCCTTCACCTGGACGGTCGCCTTGCCACCGCTGTACTTGATGGCGGTGCGCGACGGGGCCTTCTCGACGGTGACCGTCATGGCCTTCGCCGTCTTCGAGTTCGTCCCCGAGTAGACCGGGTCCGCGTTGACGAAGGAGGCCGTGACCGCGTGCTTGCCGATGGCGAGCGTGCTCGGCAGCGTCATGCTGGCCGCGCCGTCCTTCACCGGGGCGGTGCCGAGGACCTTGCTGCCGTCCTTGAACGTCACCGTGCCCTGCTGGGTGCCGATGCCACCGGCGATGGTCGCGGTGACCTTGGCCGGCTTCGCGGTGCGGTAGGTCTGCTCGGCGGCCGACGCGGTGAGCGTGGTGGTGGTCGTCGGCAGCGTGGCGTGCAGGTCGAACTTGTCGACCGTCGAACCGATCGCGGCCGGGTCGGCCGTGGCCGTCGGCTGGAGGGTCACGCCGCAGGTGTCGACCTTGCCGTGCTGCACGGCCGAGTTGAGCGTGGTGCAGTCGCTGGCGCGGATGTTCTCGACGGCGAGCTTGTCGTCGGTGACCGACACCTTCACGAAGGTGCGGACGTGCTCCTGGTTCTCGACCGAGTTGGCGAAGTGACGCTGACCGGTGGGGTCGAGCGGGTCCGCGCCGTAGCCCTGGGTGGCGTCCGGGGTGGTGAGGTCGTAGTACTTCGAGCCGGAGGCCGAGTTCGCCGTCATGTAGATGACGCCGCCGGGGCCGGAGAAGACCTCGGGAGCAGCGGGCTGCTCGTTGACGTTGGCCTTCTTGCCGTTCTTGATCGCGTAGCTGCGCGAGTAGGAGTGGTCGTGGCCCTGCAGGACGAGGTCGACACCCATGTCCGAGAACGAACGCGTGAAGTCGAACCGGCGCTGCTGGTTGTCACGGTCGTTCGCGTGGTCGGCGGGCGAGTAGATCGAGTGGTGGTAGACCAGCGTGGTCCACTTCGCGTCGTCGCCGTGGCGGTTGATGACGTCGCGCACGTAGTTCACGTGGGCCCCGTCCGAACCGGCCGAGTAGGCGTTCGAGTTGATGTCGATGAACAGGACGCCCTTGTACATGTACCAGTAGTCGCCACCCGAGTTCGCGGTGGAGTTGCCGCCCGGGTAGAAGTCCGGCACCTTGAGGGAGTTCGGCACCTGGTTGTGCTGCTCGTAGGCCTTGCCGCCCACGTCGTGGTTGCCGATCGTCGAGGCCCAGGGGTAGCGCTTGAGCACGTCGCTGCTGTCGGCGAAGGCACCCCACTCGTACTCGTTGTTGGCGTGCTCGACCTGGTCGCCACCGGAGACCAGGAGTTCGGCGTCCGGCTCGGTCGACGTGGCGTACTTCAGCGTGTCGGCCCAGCCCGCACCGTCGTCGTCGGTGAAGCCCGACGACCCGATCTGCGGGTCACCGAAGAACAGGAAGTCGAAGTCGCCGGAGAAGCTCTTCGTGGTGAAGGTGTACGACGCGGACCAGGCCGAGCCGTCCGCCGCGCCGACGTGGTACGTGTACGACGTGTTCGGCTCGAGGTCCGAGATCGTCGCGTGCGCGTTGATGTAGCCCGACTCGGCGGCGATGCCCTCGATGTTCCGGGTGTTCGAGTCGGTCGTGCTCGTGTCGGCGGCGGTGTTCGCGGCCTTCGACGCGGCGATCGTCTTCTTGGCGTCCGTGAAGACGCCGTCGGTCATCGACGCGGTCTTCTGGATCTCGAGCGACTGCGCGACGTTCGTGGGGAAGTACCACGAGGCGATGCGCTGGCTCTCGGTCGCGCCGACGCCGAGCAGGATGTGGATCGGGCCACCGGTCGAGATGTTCGTGGTGGGGGTGTTCGTCGCCGCGGTGGCGGCGCTCGTGCCGACCATCGAGGCACCGGCGATGAGCGCGGCCCCGAGGACGGCTCCGCAGACGCGGAGGGTGGTGGTTCTGCGCCGGGTAGGGGCGCCGGACAGGAGACTCATGTGGGTCCGTTTCTCAGACGTGGGATGGTGCAGCACGGGAGACTCTGCATGCACTGCAAAACTTCTTGGTAAACGCTGAGTGACAACTCGTCGCTGTTCAGGCACGAACGCCGGTTGTCAGCTGGCACGCGGGGATCGTCAGCCCGCGGCTATCCGTTCCACGAACCAGATCATCCCCATCACGAACACCCCGGCGGTCACCGCTCCCGTCACCCAGAGCGACACCCGGTGTGCCTTCCGCCGCAGCAGGGAGAGCGGCGGGAACACGATGACGATGATCGCGAGCTGCACGGCCTCGATGCCGACGTTGAAGATGAGCAGCGACACGAGCAGCTGCCACGAGAACGCCTCGTGGATGCCGAGCGCCCCGGCGAACCCGAGCCCGTGGATGAGTCCGAAGGCGAAGACGACGGCCAGGCGGGTCCAGCCGGCCCGGTCGAGCGAGAAGTGCCCGTGCTCGGCGACGACCAGTTCGTCCGCCCGCGACCGACGGCGCCACAGCCGCCACAGGTACCAGCCGGCGACCGCGGCGATCGACAGCGCGATGAGCGGCTCGACGACGATCGCCGGCGGGCTCACGACCCCGAGTGCGGCGAGGATGAACGTGATCGAGTGCGCGATCGTGAAGGCGGACGCGGTGTACACGACCTCGCGCAGGCGCCGGGACCCGGCGATGAGCGCGACGAGGAACAGGATGTGGTCGATCCCGAACAGCAGGTGCTCGGCGCCGAGGCGGAAGAACTCCCAGAAGCGCTCGCCCGCCGACTGCTCGGTGGAGAACGACCGCTGCGAGGCATCGAGGGTGGCCGACCCCTCCCGGTCGTCGACGTCGTACGTGACGATCGTCTTCGTGTCGCGCACGAAGGTCTCGTCGTCGGGGAACAGCTCCGACGACACCACGTGTCCGGACTGCGTCTCCGACGGTTCCGGGCAGGTGAAGTCCGCGGTCACCTGGGCGTAGGGCACCTCGTCCTGCATGTCGACCGTGACGGTGTCGTCGAGCGTGCCCGTGCAGGCCTGTCCGCCGGCGCCGGTCACCGTGAACCGGTCGAAGACGTACTTCCCGATCGCGTCGGTGTGCGCTTCGGCAGCCGAGACCATGCCGGGGAAGTCACCGTCGTCCCAGGCCTTCTGTCCCTGCTCGTGCAGCGCGTCGTCGTCCTCACTCGTCGCGACGGAGACGAGCATCAGGTCGTACTCGAGCCCGAGCTTCGCCTGCACGGTGGTCGGCTCGGTCGAGGTGACGTCCGCGTAGACGACCGAGCTGAAGCCGTGCGCGGACGCCGGCGACGCTCCCGCCAGCACGCCGATCACGACCACCGCGAACAGCGCGAGGGCGGCGACGGCCCGTGCGACGAACGCGAACAGGAGGGAGGAGCGGGCAGGGCGGGCGCGCAGGAGCGCGGCGGTGGTTCCGGAGGGCACGCGCAGACGATCCGGCTCGCAGGCGACCGGCAGGTGAACAACCGGTGACCGGCAACGGGACGGGTGTTGGACAGGTCCCCCGACCGGCCCGGAGCGGCCCTCGGGCGTGCTTCCATGGTCCCGATCGTCGCGGCCGTGTGCCGCCCCCGCTCGCCCCAGGAGACCCCGTGACCCGCCTCGCCACCCGGACGACCGTCCTGTTGACCACCGTCGCCCTCGTCGGCGCCGGTGCGACCCTGCTGGCCGGGTGCTCCGCGGCGTCCGTCGGCACCACCGGCCCGACGGCGACCGCGTCGGCGCACGCCTCGGCCGGCGTCCTGGGCACCGGGTTCTCCGACCCGGACCAGCCGCCGGCGCCCGAGGCCACGATCCACCCGGAACCCGGTTCGTGGTCGGGCGTCCACGCCCCGTCGGACTACGAGGTCGTGCTCCTCTCCGACGCAGCCGACGCCGCCGACACCCCGACCCGGAACCTGCTCGAGGCCGTCGAGTCGTGGGCCGCGGACGAGGACGTCACCGTCACCCCGGTCTCGGCGAAGGACGCCGACGACCGGATCGCCGCGGTCCTCCGCGCGGTCGACGCGGAGCCCGACCTGGTCATCACCGTCGGCAACCACATGGTCGACCCGCTCGCGGCCGTCTCGCCGACCGCGCTCCACCAGCAGTTCCTGGTCGTCGGTGCCGAGATCGCGGAACCGACGTCGAACGTCACGGCGGCGGACTGGACGGGCGGCGGGTTCCGCGGCGAGGGCCTCGGTCCGTCGAGCCACTACGACCCCGAGACCTTCACCGAGGACCGCGCGGCTCGCGGTCTGCGCGCCGGGCTCGCCGCCGTGCTCCACGACCTGCGCGGCGTCGTCGTCTGGGTGCCCTGACCCGGCGCTCCCCCGCTACGCGGTCTCCGGCTCGAGCACCCGGGCTCGCACCTGCGCAGCGGCGCCGAGTGCCACGGCGTCGGACCCGAGCGTCGACTGCGCGAGCCGGATCGTCGCCCCGCTGACGGGCGGTTCCGCGTCGATGGCCGCCGTGATGGCGGGTTCGAGCAGGTCCCAGGACCGCGCGATCCCGCCGCCGATCAGGACGGTGGTGACGTCGAGGATCCCCGCGGTCAGCAGCGCAGCGCGGGCCAGTCCCCACCCGGCGGTGGCGAAGACGGCGGCGGCGTCGGCGTCTCCACCGCGTGCTGCCACGGCGACGTCCCGCGCCGAGAGCATCCGCCCGGAACGTTCCGCGTAGCGCTCGGCGATGCCGCGCGCGCCGGCGATGGTCTCCAGGTGTCCGATCTGCCCGCAGGTGCACCGGGCGTCACCGAAGCCGGGGACGTGGCCGATCTCGCCCGCGGCGCCCCTCGGGCCGGCGAAGAGTCGTCCGTCGAGCACGAGCGCACCGCCGACGCCGGTGCCGAGGGTCATCCCGAGCACGTCGGACTCCCCCACGACCGCGCCCGTGGCGACCTCGCCGAGGAGGAACGCGTTCACGTCGTTGTCGAGGGTCGCGGGCACGCCGAGCGCGTCGGTGACCGCGCGCGTCACCCCGTACCCGGCCCAGCCGGTGAACGAGTTGCCGGTGACCAGGACGGTCCCCGTGGTCCGGTCGACCACGCCGGCCGCGCCCACCCCGACACCCGCAAGGGAGGCCCGGTGCGTCTCGAGCAGACCCGTCACCGCCCCGAGTGCGGCCGTCACGATCGCCGCCCCGCCCGCGTGGGCGGGCGTCGGCAGGTCGAGGCGGTCGATGACCTCGAGGTCGGGCGTGGTCAGGACGACCTTCGTGTTCGTGCCCCCGATGTCGACCCCGGCCAGGACCCGGGTCACGCGGTCACCGCCGCGAGCGATGCGAGGCGCTCGGTCCGACGCTGTCGTTGCAGCACCGGGTCGGGCACCGGCACCGCGGCCAGCAGGCGCCTGGTGTAGTCGGTGGTGGGGTGCAGCAGCGTCGTGCCGGTGGTGCCCTGCTCCTCGACGACGCCCTGGCGCATCACCACGACGCGCTCGGCGAAGTGCTGCACCACGGCCAGGTCGTGCGACACGAACAGGCACGCGAACCCCAGGTCGTCCTGCAGCTCGCCGAGCACCTCGAGCACGGTCTCCTGCACGGAGACGTCGAGCGCCGACGTCGGTTCGTCGGCGACGAGCAACCGCGGCTCGAGCACGAGTGCACGGGCGAGCGAGACGCGCTGGCGCTGCCCGCCGGAGAGCTCCAGGGGAGCGCGGGACGCCAGGGTCCGCGGCAACCGGACGGCGTCGAGCACCTCGTCGATGCGACGACGGCGGTCGGCCGAGGACATCCCGCGACGGTGCACGGCGAGGGGTTCCGCGATGCACTCGGCCACGGACATCCGGGCGTCGAGGGACGCCACCGGGTCCTGCAGCACCACGCCGATGCCGGACCGGAGGGCACGTCGGTCACGGCCCTTGGCCGTCCGGAGGTCCTGCCCGAACAGCGACACCGTGCCGGACGTCGGCGTGATGAGCCCGAGCGCGACCCGGGCCGCCGTCGACTTGCCGGAACCGGACTCGCCGACCAGGCCGACGGTCTCGCCGGCGTGCACCGTGATGTCGATGCCCGCGAGTGCGTGGACCGCGCGCGCCCCGCGTCCGAACGTCACCGAGACGTCCCGCAGGTCGACCACCGGGGCCGCACCGGGCCTCCCGTCCGCCGCACCCGACGTACCCAGTTCGGAAGACGCCGGCGTCTCCGCATCACGCCCCCGGATCTGGAGGCGTCTCGCCGACTCGGCGGCGTCGGATGACGACGCCGGCGTCTCGAGCCGCGGCACCGCGGCGAGCAGCCGCTTGGTGTACTCGTGCTCGGGGCGGAGCAGGACGTCCTCGACGCCGCCGGTCTCGACGATCTCGCCCTGGAGCATCACGGCGACCCGGTCGGCGAAGTCCGCGACGACCCCCATGTTGTGCGTGACGAGCAGCACGCCGGTGCCGGTCTCGACGGCGAGCGCGCGGAGGAGCTCGAGGATCTCGGCCTGCACGGTCACGTCGAGTGCGGTGGTCGGCTCGTCCGCGATGAGCAGCTTCGGCGCGTTCGCGATCGCCATCGCGATGACCACGCGCTGGCGCTGCCCGCCCGACAGCTGGAACGGGAACGACCGGGTGCGCGACTCGGGGTCGGGGATGCCGACCCGGCGGAGCAGGTCGACGGCCTCGGCCGCGGCGGCGGACGCGGAGACGTCGCGGTGGTTCCGGATCACCTCGGCGATCTGGGCGCCGACACGGGTGAGCGGGTCGAGGGCGGTCGCGGGCTCCTGGAAGACCATCGAGACGGTCGAGCCGCGCAGGGCCCGGAGCGCGGGTTCGGGTGCCCCGACGACCTCGTGCCCGGCGACGACGGCGCTGCCCGAGGCCGTCGCGTTGCCGGAGAGCAGGCCCATCGCGGCGAGCGCGACGGTGGACTTGCCGGAGCCGGACTCGCCGACGAGCGCGAGGGTCTCGCCGGGGGCGACCGACAGGGACACGCCCCGGACGGCGTCGACGGTGCCGGACTCGGTGCTGAAGGAGACGCCGAGGTCGGTCGTCGCGAGGATCGGTTCGGTGGTCATCAGCGGCCCCGTACGTCGAAGGCGTCCCGCAGCCCGTCGCCCACCGCGTTGAACGCGCAGACGACCAGGATCACGGCCAGACCCGGCGGCACGATGAGCCACCAGCGTCCGGAGTAGGCGGCGGTGAGTCCCGCCGAGAGCATGCCGCCCCAGTCCGTCGCGGGCGGCTGCACGCCGAGCCCGAGGTACGAGACGTAGGCGACCAGGAGGATCGCGTCGGCGACCTGGAACGTCGCCGCGACGACGATCGTCGACACCGAGTTCGGCAGCAGGTGCTTGCCGATGGCGCGGGCGTGCGAGCCACCGATCGCGCGCAGGGTGAGGACGTAGTCGCGGTTCTTGAGCGTCAGGGTCTCGGCGCGGATCAGACGGGACGGCACGAGCCACGACACCAGGCCGAGGATGACGATGAGGCCGCCGACACCGGGGTTCGTGATCGCCGAGATGACGAGCAGGATGAACAGGGCCGGGATCGCGATGCCGGCGTCGACGATGCGCATCATCAGGGCGTCGACCCAGCCACCGACGTACCCGGCGACGGAGCCCCACAGCGTGCCGACGACGGTGGCCAGGACCCCGGCGGCGATGCCCACCATCAGGGAGACCTTGCCGCCGTACATCAGGCGGCCGAGGACGTCGTGGCCGACGGCGTCGGTGCCGAGCCAGTGCGCGGCACTCGGGCCCTGGTTGGCCTGCTCGAGCAGCGTGTGGGTCTGGTCGGTCGGGTACAGGAGCGGGCCGACGAAGCAGAACAGCACGATGACGACGATCAGGGCGAGGCCGATCACGGCGAGGGTGTTGCTCCGGAACCGGCGGGCGGCGAGCCGGAACCCGGTGGCCGCGACGGTGACGGGGGCGCCCGGGGCTTCGGGGGCCATCTGGACGGCGGTCATGCGCGGCTCGCCTTCACGTCATGGGTGGACGCAGCATCGATGACTGACGGGGCGGTCATGCGCGGCTCGCCTTCACTCGGGGATCGATCAAGGACTGTGCGACGTCGGCGAGCAGGGTGCCGATGACGGTCGCGATGGAGATGACGAGCACGCAGCCGAGCAGCGTCGGGTAGTCGGACGACTGCGCGGCGTTCCAGAACAGCAGCCCCATGCCGGGGTAGTTGAACAGTTGCTCGGTCACCAGGGCGCCGCCGAACAGCACCGGAAGGTAGTACCCGAGCATCGCCACGACCGGGGTCAGCGAGTTGCGGAACACGTGCCGCCGCAGGATCGTCGCGGTCGAGGCGCCGCCGGCACGGGCGGTGCGGACGTAGTCCTCCTGCAGGTTCTCGAGCGTCGAGGCGCGCATGTACCGACTGAACACCGCGATCATCGCGAGGGCTCCGGTCACCACGGGCAGCACGAGTCCGGCCGGGTCCTGGAACACCTCGGTCAACGTGTTGCCGCTCGGCGCCTGGGACGGCAGCCACGGCAGCTGCTGGCTGAACACGATGATCAGGACGAGGCCCAGGAAGAACGCGGGCGTCGAGTAGAAGACGAAGGCCAGGGCGGTGGCGGCGTAGTCGACCGCACCGTTGCGGCGGGCCGCCTGGAGCATGCCGACCGGGATCGCGACGACGAGTCCGAGCACCGCGGAGATGCCGGTGAGCACGAGGGTCTTCGGCAGGCGCTCGGCGATGAGCTGCGAGACCGGCTCGTTCAGCGTGTACGAGGTGCCGAGGTCGCCGGTGAGCAGGCGACCGAGGAACCGCAGGTACTGCACGGGCAGCGGCTGGTCGAGCCCCTGCGCCTGGTTGAACTGGGCGATCTGCGTGGGCGTCGCGGAGACACCGAGCACGCCGCGGGCGGGGCCGCCGGGCAGCGCGTGCAGCAGGCAGAACACCACGACGGTGACGATGAGGATCACCGCGAGCGCCTGCAGGACGCGCCTGGTGAGGAAGAGAGCTGTGGTCATGCGGCTTCCGATGGTCGGATTGAAGACGTGAGCCGGGGAGGAGGCGCGGTGCGCGTCGGACGCGCACCGCGCCTCCAGGGTCGGTTTCCTACTTGGTCCACTTCCACTGGGCCGGGTGGAAGTTGGCGAGCGAGTCCTGGTCGAACCCGGACAGGCCCTTCTTGACGACCGAGATCTGGTAGTCGGGGCTCGGCAGCCAGATCACCGGCAGGTCCTTCGCGACCGCTGCGCTGTAGTCCTGCACGGCGGTGGCGTCGGTCGAGGTGGTGGTCGCGTCGATCAGGGAGTCGACCTCCTTGTTGGAGTAGCTGCCGAAGTTCGCGGAACCGCCGGTCTGGAACAGCGACTCACCGGTCGGGTAGGCCGGGAAGTACCAGCTGCCCGCGGTGCCGAAGAACGACAGGTCCCAGTCGCAGCTGGCCTCGTCCGAGGTGCAGGTCGGGGTCTGCGACAGCACGCTCGACACCGGTGCGGTCTTGATGGTGAAGTCGATGCCGGTCTTCTCGAGCGAGGACTGGATCGCGCTCATCATGTTGTCGGTCACGGTCGAACCGGACTGCGACAGCACCTGCATCGAGAACTTCGTGCCCTCCTCGACCCCCTCGCCGCACTGGCTGGCGGACGTGCCCGGGTCGGTGCAGACCATCGTGCCGCCCTGCTCCTCCCAGCCGTGGCTGGTCAGCAGGTCCTTGGCCTTCGAGGTGCTGAACGGGTAGGGGTTCGACTTCTGCACGTCGGAGACGTAGTCGGACTCCTGTGCCTGCGGCACCGGACCGTACGTCGAGGTGGCGGTGCCGTTGAAGACGACCTTCGACAGCGACGTCTGGTCGATCGACATCTGGACGGCCTGACGGGCGTACAGCTGCTTGAAGACGGCACCCATGTCAGGGTTGTTGAAGTTGTACGGCATGTACGTGATCGCCCAGCCGGTCCACGGCTCGACCTCGTAGCCCTTCGCCGTGAACGCCGATTCCTGGTCCATGTCGGTGGCGTTGATGTAGCCGTAGTCGACCTCGCCGGAGCGCACCGCGTTCACCTCGGCGTCGGCCGTGGTGAAGGGCAGCAGGTTCACCGTCGTGATCGACGGCTTCTCACCACCGTCGTACTTCTCGTTCGCCGTCAGGGTGACCTTGCCGGCGGTGGTGAAGGCCTTGACGCCGTAGGGACCGGAGATGGTCTTCCACAGGTCGTCGGTGGCGTAATCGGAGATCTTGCCGGCGGCGGTGTTGAGGTACTTCCACACCTGCTTCGCGCCGGCGGTGGTCTCGTCGGCGTCGGTCACCTTCGCGGTGGCGCTGGTCTTGTCCCAGGCGTGCTGGGGCAGCGGGATGATGTGGCTCAGCTGGTTGGCGAGCATCCAGTCCGAGTTGTAGGCCTTGTCGAACGTGATGGTGAAGTGCGTGTCGTCGACGGCCTTGAACGACGTCCAGTTGTCCGGTGCCTTGCCCTTGGAGTACGAGCCCCACTGGTCCTTGTTCGCCTTGATCAGGTTGAACCAGAACTCGACGTCGCGGCTCGTGATCGCCTCGCCGTCGGACCAGTGCCGGTCGCCGAGCGTCACGGTGACGCTCTTGCCGTCGTCCGCGAACTTCGCGTCGGTGGCGACGGAGCCGGCCTTGTTCCACGCGATCTTGCCGGTGGAGCCGTCGTACGCGACCAGCGGTTCGTACAGCGACTGGGCGATGGAGCCGTTGTTCGTGTTGAGGTGCGCGGCGGTGCCGATCGGCAGGATCCAGTTCGGCGTGAAGTTGGCGGGGAGCGCGTAGTCGATCTCGTCGGTCGATCCCTGCGAGGCGTTGCCGCCTCCGGAACAGCCGGCGAGCAGCGCGCTCACGGCGATCGCAGCTCCGGTGAGGAGCGCCCAGCGACGGGGCTTGGACATGCGGTGTCTCCTTGTGCGAGGGACTTCGGGGAGGTGGAGCACGGGTGCCGAGCGGCACGAGGACAGTCAAGGACCAAAGCGATTGGAAAAACAAACATCTCGATGTAAAAACTGCGTTACTGCCGAACGGACGAAAGGGTTGACCACTCGATCCGCCCCGTAGGCTCGCGGCAGAACGGACCACCGACCGGCGTTCCGTTCCCGTTCCGCCCGGATTGGAGAAAGTCGTGGCCGACCTCAGCGCCCGCGTCCTCGAGCTCGTCGCATCGGGGCAGGCCGCCAGCCGGACCGAGATCGCGAAGGTGCTCGGAGCCGCCCCGTCGACCGTCTCGCACGTCGTCGGGCAGCTCCTCGAGCACGGGATCCTCGCCGAGGAAGGGACCGACGTCTCGACCGGCGGCCGCCCCCGCAAGGTGCTCCGCATCGGCGGCGTCGACGAGTACGCGGTCGCCGCGGACGTCGGCGGTGGACACGCGCGCATCGGCGTGGTCCTGCCTGGAGGCGCGCTCGAGTCGGTCGCGAACGTCCCGTTCGCGCTCTCCGACGGCCCGACCGCCGGGCTCCAGCGCCTGGCCGCGCTGCTCGAGCGGCTCGCCGACGACCGTGGTCGCGAGGGGCTGCGGGGCGTCGGGCTCAGCCTGCCCGGGCCCGTCGACGTCGTCGCCGGCGTCGTCGACCTGCCGAGCCGGATGCCGGGGTGGAACGGGTTCCCCGTGGCCGCGTGGCTGAGCGAGCGCTTCGGACTGCC
This sequence comes from Curtobacterium aurantiacum, assembly GCF_018598555.1. Lineage (GTDB taxonomy): Bacteria > Actinomycetota > Actinomycetes > Actinomycetales > Microbacteriaceae > Curtobacterium > Curtobacterium aurantiacum. Next base: position 15,427 of record NZ_JAHEWN010000021.1, on the reverse strand, counting down.
GGCGATCGTCGACAACGACGCGAACTGCATGGCCGCGGGTGAGCAGACCGTGCAGGACCCCGCTCGACGCCAGACCATCACGATCAAGGCCGGCTCGGCGATCGGCGCGGGCATCGTCATCGACGGCCGGCTCTACCGCGGGTCGACCGGGGCGGCCGGGGACATCACGCACGTGCGCATCGACGCCGCCGGGGACACCCCGTGCTCGTGCGGCAACACCGGCTGCCTCGAGACGGTGGCGTCCGGGGCCGCCCTGGTCCGGATCCTGTCGAACGCCGGGGTCGACGTGGCCTCGACCGCCGACGTCGTCCGGCTCGCCTCGGACGCGCACCCCGAGGCCACACGTGCCGTCCGGATGGCGGGCAGGTACCTGGGCGAGGTGCTCGCCGCCAACGTGAACTTCTTCAACCCGGACGCCGTGTACCTCGGCGGCATCCTGTCGACCCTCGACCCCTTCATCGCCGCCGTGCGGAGCCAGCTCTACGAGAGCTGCCACCCGCTGATGACCCAGCACCTGGCCATCGAGCCGGTGTCGCTCGGTGCCGACGCCGGGCTCGTCGGCGCCGGACAGTTCGCCCTGCAGCGGGGCCTCGCCGCCTCGCTCGAGGAGCTCTCCGCACCCATCCCGCAGTCCACCACCAGGAACAGGAGCGTCCGTGTCTGAGACCGACCCCGTCACCCCCACCGTCCCCGCTGGCGTCCGTCGTCCGGTCATCGCGATCGCCGGCCTGGCCATCGAGACCTCGACGTTCACGCCGACCCGGACCCACGCCGCCGCCTTCCACCCGGACCGCGGGGACGAGGTCGTCGCCCGCTACCCGTTCCTGGCGACCATGGCCGACCGTGCGGACTTCCGCGGGGCGCTCATCGGGCACGCGCTGCCCGGCGGGATCGTGGACCGGGCGTCCTACGAGGAACTGGCCGACGAGATCGTGGAGCGGCTGCGTGCGATGGGCCCGGTGGACGGCCTGTGGTACGACATCCACGGCGCGATGGTGGTCGAGGGCCTCGACGACGCCGAGACGGACCTGCTCGGCCGCATCCGCGCGGTCGTCGGCCCCGACGTCATCGTGTCCGCGTCGATGGACCTGCACGGCAACGTCACGCGCGAGCTCGCCCACCAGGTCGACCTCGTCACCTGCTATCGGATGGCCCCGCACGAGGACACCCTCGAGACGAAGGAGCGTGCCGTCCGGAACCTCGTCGACGTGCTCACCGAACGCCCCGTCGGTGCGCAGCGACCCGTGAAGGCCTGGATCCCGATCCCCGTCCTGCTGCCCGGCGAGCAGACCTCGACCCGTCTCGAGCCGGCGAAGTCCCTGTACGCGCAGGTCCCGCTGGTCGAGCAGACCGAGGGCGTGCTCGACGCCGCGATCTGGGTCGGGTACGCGTGGGCCGACCAGCCCCGCGACCAGGCCGTCACCGTCGTCACCGGGTGGGACGAGGCCGCCGTCGCCGCCGGTGCCGAGCGGCTCGCCCGGGCGTTCTGGGACGTCCGCGAGGACTTCGTGTTCGTCGCCCCCACCGGCACGTTCGAGGAGTGCCTCGACGCCGCGCTCGCCCCGGGCGCCGCCAAGCCGTACTTCGTCTCGGACTCGGGCGACAACCCGACGGCCGGCGGCTCCGGCGACATGACGTGGGGGCTGACACAGGTGCTCGCCCGCCCGGAGTTCCAGGACCCGTCCGGCCCGACCGTCATCTACGCGAGCGTGCCCGGACCGGCGGCGGTCGCCGCGGCGGTGGAAGCCGGCGTCGGTGCGACGATCACCGTGACCGCCGGGGCGTCGGTGGACCACGTGCACGCGGGTCCGATCACGATGACCGGTCGGGTGCACGCGATCAAGCACGGCGACCGGGACGCCGAGACCGAGGTCGTGCTGCAGGTCGGCAGCGTCTTCGCGATCCTGACGAAGCTGCGGAAGCCGTACCACCACGAGCACGACTTCACCGACCTCGACCTGGCGCCGCGGCAGGCGGACGTCGTCATCGTGAAGATCGGGTACCTCGAACCGGAGCTGTTCGACATGTCCGCCGACTGGATGCTCGCGCTCACCCCGGGCGGTGTCGACCAGGACCTGCTGCGCCTCGGGCACCACAGGATCGAGCGCCCGATGTTCCCCTACGATCGAGTGTTCCCGACGGCACCGGACCTCCGCGCCCGCATCGTCCCCGCCTCCACCGAACCGCTCGGAGCCCCTGCATGAGCACCACGGCCGCACTCGAGATCGCCGTCACCTCACCGGCCGGCGCGATCACCGCGCGCGACGGCGGCGCCGACCGCGTCGAACTCTGCGTCGGTCTCGAGCTCGGCGGGCTCACCCCGTCCCAGGCGCTGGTCGAGACGACCCACGAGACCGGGATCCCGGCACACGCCCTGGTGCGCTGCCGCCCGGGCGGGTTCGTGCACACCCCCGACGAGGTCGAGCTCATGGTGCGCGAGGTCCGCACGGTCCTGCGCTCCGGGGCCGCCGGCGTCGTGGTCGGGGCCCTGCGCCCGGACCGCACCCTCGACGACGACGCCCTCCGCCGGTTCGTGGACGCGGCCCGCTCGGTCAGCGCCACGGCCGAGGTCACCCTCCACCGGGCGATCGACCACGCGACCGACCCCGTCGCCGCGGTCGGGTCGCTCGCCGCGCTCGGGTTCACCCGCGTCCTGACCTCCGGTGCCGCCCCCACCGCGGTCGCCGGCGCGGACACCATCGCGCGCATGGTCGAGGCCGCCGGGCCCGTGCAGGTCATGGCAGGTGCCGGGGTCACCCCCGCCGACGTCCGCGCCCTGCTCGCCACGGGTGCCGCCGCCGTGCACCTGTCGGCCAAGCGACCGGCCGCGGACAGCGCACACGCCGGGGTGCCGATGGGCGCCGGTGACGACGGGTCCGCGCACTTCGTCACGGACGCCGAGGTCGTCGCGGCCGCACGGCGCGCGCTCGACGCCTGAGGGGTTCCGGACCCGCACGGGTTCCCGGACCCGCACCGCGGCCTCGGGGCGGCGCGTGGCGGACGCGCACCGCGCCTCCAGGCCAATCCGTGACCCCCCGGAGGGACCCGCTCCTACGGTCGGCACCACCTGACCGAACGGAGAACCATGTCCGCGCCCGTGACCGACAGCACCGAACCCGACACCCGCCGCGCCGAGGTGGCGCGCTTCCTCGAGGAGCACCGCGAGCACCTCGTTCGGCAGCTCAGCGAGTGGGTGCGGATCCCGTCCGTCGCCTCGCAACCCGAACGCTCCGTCGAGGTCGACCGGTCCGCGCACTGGCTGGCCGGAGCGATGCGTGAGGTCGGGCTCGAGACCGAGATCCTGCAGGCCGGTCCGTCGCCCGCCGTCCACGGCGAACTGCTCGTCGACCCCGCGCTGCCGACCGTCCTCGTCTACAGCCACCACGACGTGCGGCACGCGAAGCCCGAGGAGTGGGTCGAGACCTCGCCCTGGGAACCGGTGTTCCGCGACGGACGCCTGTACGGGCGCGGGGCGTCCGACGCGAAGGGGCAGGTGCTCGCCCACCTGTGGGGGCTCCGCGCGCACCTCGCCACCCGTCCCGACGGCACCCCGGCCGTGAACCTGAAGTTCATCGTCGAAGGAGAAGAGGAGCTCGGGTCCAGCCACTTCGCCGACCTGCTCGACGCCGAGCACGAGCGGCTGGCGTGCGACGTCGTCGTGTTCTCGGACACGCTGCAGTGGAAGACCGGCAACCCGGCCGTCGTGACCTCGATGCGCGGCATGACCGGTGCGACCCTCACCGTCACGGGACCCGCACGTGACGTGCACAGCGGCGCGGTCTCCGGCCCCGCACCGAACCCGGTGCACGCGCTCGTCACCGTGCTCGCCGCGATGCACGACGACGAGGGGCGCATCGTGATCCCCGGGTTCCTCGACGACGTCGACGCGCTCAGCGACGAGCGGCGCGAGGAGCTGCACGCGCTCGACTTCGACCCGGACGTGTGGGTCGAGCGCACCGAGACCGGGGCGATCACGGGCGAGGCCGGGTACTCGGTCGAGGAGCGGCTGTGGGCGCGGCCGTCGATCGAGGTCCTCACGCTGCTCGCCGGCGACCCCACCGGGTTCCCACGAGCCGTGGTCCCGCGCGAGGCCACCGCCGAGATCAGCATCCGGACCGTGCCGGGGCAGCGCGTGCAGGCCGTCGCCGAGCAGCTGCGCCGGTTCGTCGCCGACACGATCCCGGACGGGGTGACCTACGAGCTCGAGATCCCCGAGGAGTCCGGCCAGGACCCGTACGTGACGCCGACCGGCACGGCGCTCGACGCCCTCGTGCGGGCGATGGAACTCGGGCACGGAACCGAGACGGCAGGGCGGATGGGCAACGCCGGGGGTGGTCCGGCGGAGCTGCTCGGTCGGGTGTTCGACGCCCCCGTCCTGTTCGTCGGCACGGGGCTGCCGGAGGACCACTGGCACTCGAGCGACGAGAGCGTCGACCTGCGGACGCTGCTCGACGGCGCGGCGACGATCGCGCACCTGTGGACCGAGCTCGGTGCCGACGGGAATGGATCGTCACGCTCCGGGGCTTGATGCCCCCATGACCTCGTCAGCAGAGCGCCGCGGGTGGCTCAGCGTCACGTCCGTCGCACTCGGATCGTTCGTCCTCGTCCTGTCCGAGTTCCTGCCCATCGGGCTGCTCCCCGCCATCGCCGACGACCTCGACGTCGGCATCGGCACCGCCGGCCTGATGGTCGTCGCCACCGGACTCGTCGGCGCCGTCGCGGCACCGGTCGTCACCGTCCTGACCTCGCGACTCGACCGCCGGGTGGTGCTCGTGTCCCTGACCGTGCTGCTCGTGGTCGCCGACGGCCTCGCCGCGATCGCGCCGTCGTTCTGGGTCCTGCTCATCGCACGGATGCTGCTCGGCGTCGGCATCGGCGGCTTCTGGGCCATCGGTGCCGGGATCGCCGGGCGACTCGTCCGGCCGGAGCTGACGATCCGAGCGACCTCGCTCATCACGGCCGGCGTCTCCGTCGCGACGGTCGTGAGCCTGCCGCTCGGCGCCCTGGTGTCGTCGCTCGCCAGCTGGCGCCTCGGCTTCGTGATCGGCGGGGCGCTCGGGCTCGTCGCGCTGGTCCTGCAGCTCGCGATGCTGCCGCGGATCCCCGCACAGCAGCGGGTGCGGTTCGCCACGCTCGGGTCGCTGCTCCGCGTGCCCCGCGCCCGCGTCGGACTCATCGCCGCCGCCTTCGTCTTCGCCGCCCAGTTCGCCGCGTACACCTACATCGCGCCCTACCTGCAGGAGCTCGTCGGGGTCGGACCCGACACCGTGACGATCGCGCTGCTGGTGTTCGGCATCGCGGGCATCATCGGGAACTTCGCCGCGGGCTTCACGCTCGACCGCAGTGTCCTCGGCACCATCGGGGCGTCGAAGTTCGTGCTCGCGGCGGCCGTCGTGCTGCTGCCGCTGCTCGCACACTCCGTCGTGGGGGTCTTCGTGCTGCTCGTCGTGTGGGGCCTGGTGTGGGGTGCGCTGCCACTCGGGATGCAGACGTGGATGTCGACGGCGTCGCCGGCCGGGTCCGAGACCGGGCTGGCCCTGTTCGTCACGACGATCCAGCTCGCGATCGCCGCCGGGTCGGTGCTCGGCGGTGCCGCGGTGTCGTCGTTCGGCCTGGCTGCCGACTTCTGGCTGGCCGGTGGTGTCGCGATCGTCGGTGCCGTGGTGCTCGTCGCGATGGGCCTGCGGAAGTCGAGTGCCGTGCCGGCGGTCGAGCCGGTCGCGGCCGAGCCGACGCCGACCGGCCCGGTGGCCGTCGCCTGCCCCTGACGCCCGTCGGGGCTGGTCGCAAAACACCGGTGTTCGCGCACTGAACACGCGCAGACCGCGGTTCGACAGGCGAACACCGGTGTTCCGCGGGATCGGCCCGACGGACGCAGGGTCAGGTCAGGGTGACGATGCGGTCGGCTGCGGCGATCGCCGCAGGGTCGTGGGCCGCGTGCACGACCACGACACCGGTCAAGGCCTCGTCGGCGAGCGCCGCCACCACGAGCGCCGCCGACTCCGCGTCGACCCCGGCGGTCGGTTCGTCGACCAGCAGCACCCCCGCCCGCTGCGCCAGGCCGAGTGCGACGAGCGTGCGCTGCCGCTGCCCGCCCGACAGTTCTTCGAGCGGCCGGTCGGTGAGGTCCGTGATCGCCATCCGTTCGAGCTGCGCGTCGACGATCGCCCGGTCGGCGCGTCCGAGCGGCCGCCACCACGCTCGGTGCCGCCACCGCCCCATCGTGACGGCCGCGCGGACGGTGAGCGGGAGCGTGGTCGGCGGCACGGACTGGGTCACGTAGGCGACACCGTCGGACGGGAGGCCCGTCACCCGCCCGGCGGTCGGCCGCACGACGTCCGCGACCACGTCGAGCAGCGTCGACTTGCCGGATCCGTTCGGTCCGGTGAGCGCGGTGACGACCCCGGCGGGGAACGTCACGTCGAGCGCGTCGAGGACGGTCCGGTCGCCCAGGACGGCCGTCACCCGGTCGAGGTGGACGGCGGATCGGGGCTCGGTCGGGACGGTCGGAGGCACCTGAAGACGCTATCAGTATCGATACTCGTTTTCATGTAGCGTCTCGGAGCGTGACCTGGCTGACCGATCCGTTCTCCGTCGACTTCATGGTGCGCGCCCTCGTCGGCGGCTCCCTGGCGGCGGTCCTGTGCGCCGTGGTCGGCACGTGGGTGCTGGTCCGGGGCATGGCATTCCTGGGCGAGGCGCTCTCGCACGGGATGCTGCCCGGCGTCGCGATCGCCACCCTGACCGGGCTCCCGCCGGTGCTCGGCGCCGCGGTGAGCGCCGGCGTGATGGTGCTCGGCGTCGGGGCGCTGCGACGTCGTGCCCGACTGTCGTACGACACGTCGATCGGCCTGCTCTTCGTCGGGATGCTCGCGCTCGGGGTGATCATCGTCTCGTCCTCGCGGTCGTTCGCCACCGACGTCACCGCGATCCTGTTCGGGGACGTCCTCGCCGTCACCCGAGCCGACGTCGGAGGCCTCGCGATCGCCGCCGCCGTTGCCCTGGCCGTCGCCGTGGCGTTCCACCGGCCGTTCACCGCCCTGGCGTTCGACACCCGGAAGGCCGCGACGCTCGGACTGCACCCACGCCTGGCCGAGGTCGTGCTCATCGGGCTCGTCACCCTGGCGGTCGTCGCCTCGTACCGGGCCGTCGGCACCCTGCTCGTCGTGGGCCTGCTGCTCGCGCCCGCCGCTGCCGCGCGTGCGTGGACCCGCCACGTGGCCTCGACGATGCTCCTCGGCGCCGGCATCGGCACGGCCGCCGTGCTCGTCGGGCTGCTCGTCTCCTGGCACGCCGGCACCGCCGCCGGCGCGAGCATCGCCGCGGTCGCCGTCGGCGGCGTCGTGGTCTCGCGCGCCCTCGCCGCCGTGGTCCTGCGGCGCACCCCGATCCCGACACCGGCGCGCGCTGTCGCGTCGACAGCACCACGATCCGCCGCACCGTCTCGAGAGGGAGCATGAAGCACTCGACCACCACCCGCGCCCCCGCGCGCATCCTGTCCACCATCGGCCTCGCCACCGGCCTGGCCCTCACCGCCACCGCCTGCTCCACGGGCACCCCGTCGGCCGACAGCTCGACGGGCACCGCCCGCCCCCACGGCTACGTGGCGGGCGCGAGCGAGTCCCAGGAACCCCAGCTGCGCCTCCTGGCCGTGTCGGCATCCGGCGCGACCGCACTGCACGACCTGCTCACCGAGGAGTCCACCGACCTCGACGGTGTGGACGCACCGGAGCACTCGGCCACCGACGGCCGGTTCCTCGTGACGAGCGATGCGGAGCGCACCACGATCGTCGACGGCGGGTCCTGGACGGTCGACCACGGCGACCACACGCACTACTACGCCGCCGAGCCCCGGGTCGTGGGCACGATCGACGGGGGCGGCCCGGTCGAAGTCCACTCGTCCGAGACCATGACGACGATCACCTGGCCGGACCGTGCCGAGGCAGTCGTGCTCGACCGCGAGGCCCTGGGGCAGGGCGAGGTCGACGAGACCGCACGGATCGACGCGAGCGTCCTGCTGCCGATGGGCGAGCAGCTCGTGGCGGCCGACGGCGACACGGTCCGCGTGCTCGACGCGGACGGCGAGGCGACCGACGACGCCGACGCCGACGCCACCGAGCAGGCCTGCACCGACCCCGAGGGCGGGATCGTCACCCGCGCCGGGGCCGTCGTGGGCTGCGCCGACGGAGCGGTCGTGGTGGACGATGCCGGCGAGACCTCGTTCGTCGACCTACCCGACGGCGCCGAGCGCCCGACGGCGTTCGCCGCCCGTGCCGGCCGTCCGACCGTCGCCGGGGTGGCCGCTGACTCCGGGTTCTGGTTGCTCGACGTGCGACAGGGCTCCTGGCGCCTCGTGCCCACCGAACGACCCCTGCGCGCCGTGGTGGCGGTGGACGACGAGGACGAGCACGTGGTCGGGGTCGACGACTCCGGGCGGGTGGTCGTCGTGACCGCCTCGACGGGGAAGGTGGCCACGACGAAGGCGCTCATCGACACCGGCGCAGACGACCCCGCGCCGATGCTGCAGCTCGACGCCCAGCGCGCCTACCTGGCCGACCCCACGGACGGCACCGTGCACGAGATCGACTTCGCCGACGACGCCCGGGTCGCCCGCACCATCGAGCTGCCGGTCACCCCCGTCGCCTTCGCGGAGGTCGGACTGTGAGCGCCCCGAAGCCCACGCGGACCACGCGGGCCAGCCGGTCCGCACAGCGTGTGCTGACCGCCGCAGTCGTCGCCGCCGCCGTCGCCGTCACCACCGCCGGGTGCACCGCAGCCGGATCCGACCGTCCGCTCGTCGCGGTGACGACGAACATCCTCGGCGACGTCGTCACCGAGGTCGTCGGGGACCAGGCCGACGTCATGGTCCTCATGCCCCCGGGGGCCGACCCACACTCGTTCGAGGTCTCCGCGCAACAGGCGGCACGGCTGCGGAGCGCGGACCTGGTGGTCGAGAACGGACTCGGACTCGAAGAGGGCGTCGCCCGTCACGTCGCGGCCGCGGCGGAGGACGGCGTCCCGGTCTCCACCGCCGGGGACGCCTTCGACCCGCTCGAGTGGACCACCGAGGACGACAGCGGCCCCGACCCGCACTTCTGGACCGACCCGGCCCGGATGGTCGACGTGGTCGAGGCGCTCGACCAGGACCTGCGCGACGCCGGGATCGAGCCGACCGGCACCGACGCCTACCTGGACGAGCTCCGCGACCTGGACGACACGATGACGAGCGCGTTCCGGACCGTTCCCGAGGAACGCCGCGCCCTCGTGACGAACCACCACGTGTTCGGCTACCTGGCCGACCGGTACGGGTTCCGGGTCGTCGGTGCGGTGATCCCGAGCGGGACCACCCTGGCTTCCCCGAGCGCCGCCGACCTGCGCGACCTGGCCGACGCCATCGACGAGGCGGGGGTGCCGACGATCTTCGCGGACGCCTCGCAGCCCGCGCGCCTGGCCGAGGTGCTGGCCGAGGAGGTCGACCTGCACGTCGAGATCCGCCCCCTGGCCACGGAGTCCCTCACCGAGGACGGCGACGCCTCCACCTACCTCGGCATGATGCGCTCGAACACCGAGGCCATCGTCGACGGCCTGTCGATTAGTAAATGAGAATGAGAATCAATACAGTGATCGGCATGACGAACACGAAGATGCTCCGGGCCGTGTGGCCCGCCGCCCTGCTCGGTGCAGCAGCCCTGGCCCTGACCGGGTGCGCGACGAACGCGACCGACACCGGGTCCGACACCAGTGCGACCCCGAAGGCCGACGGAACCCGCATCACCCTGACCTACGACGGCGGCCTCCTCGTCCTCGACCAGGACCTGCAGGTGGTGACCGACGACGCGATCGACGGCTTCACGCGGGTCAACCCGGCCGGCGACGGGCGCCACGTGCTCGTCACCGTGCCCGAGGGCTTCCGGGTCCTCGACACACAGGCCGAGCCCGCCCTGTCCGACGCGGTCTTCCCCGCAGACACCGGCGGTCACGCGGTCGTGCACGGGGACCGCACCGCCCTGTTCGCCGACGGCACCGGGGACGTGACGACGTTCGACCACTCCGAACTCGACGGTGCCGACCTGCCCGAGGTCGAGACGACGAAGTCCGAGGCCGCCCACCACGGCGTCGCGATCGAGCTCGAGGACGGCACGCTCCTGACCACCATCGGCACCGAGGAGAGCCGCACCGGCGTGCGCGCCCTCGACGCCGACGGCGAGGAGATCGCCCGTTCCGAGGACTGCCCCGACGTGCACGGCGAGGGTGCGGTCAAGGGTGAGGTCGCGGTCTTCGGCTGCACCGACGGCGCCCTGGTCTACGACGACGGCGCGTTCGAGAAGATCGACGCCCCGACCGAGTACGGCCGCACCGGCAACCTGTTCACCACCGAGGACTCGTCCGTCGCGGTCGGCGACTACAACGACGACCCCGACAGCGAGGGCTACCTGCTCGACCAGATCGCCCTGATCGACGCGGTGTCCGGGAAGTACACCGTCGCGGACATGCCGGAGGACGTCGGCTTCACCTTCCGTGACCTGGGCCGTGGCCCCGGTGACGAGGCCGTGGTGCTCGGCTCCGACGGCGCGCTGCACACCTTCGACACCACGACCGGCGAGCAGCTCGAGTCGTACCCGGTGATCGACCCGTGGGAGGGCCCGGCCGAGTGGCAGGACGCCCACCCCGCACTGAAGGTCGACGGCGACGTCGCCTACGTCACCGACACCGCCGAGCAGAAGATCCACGCGGTCGACCTGACCACCGGCAAGGTCGTCGCCTCCAGCGACGAGCTGCCGGGCGTGCCCAACGAGATCGCGGTCGCGTAGCGTCCAGCGCGACCACATGGACGGACGGGAGGCCCGTGGCGACATCGCCACGGGCCTCCCGTCGGTCCATCGGGTGCGTCCCACACCCGGCCGGGTCAGCCCTGCGGCGGCGAGTAGAGCTGCAGGTCGTTGCCCTCGCTGTCCTTGAAGGGGATGATCTTGCCCCACGGGTGCTCGCTGATCTCACCCTGGATGTCCGCGCCGCGGCTCTTCAGCTCCGCGACCTCGTCCTCGATGCTGCCGTCCGGCTGGAACGACACGACGGCGCCGCCGTCGCTCGCCTGGCTGGCGGACTCGCGTCCGTTCAGGCCGATCATCAGGCCGCCGGCGTCGATCTCGCTCCAGTCCTCGGACTGGTCCTTGACGGTGAGACCGAGCGTGTCGCGGTAGAACGCGACGGCGCGCTCCATGTCGCTGACGGGGACCCAGACTGCTGCGACTCCACTTGCCATGGTGTTTCCTCTCGTCGTGGTGTGCCCTGGACGGTAGGCAGCGCTCGTGCACGGCGGCACAGGGTCGGTGTCCCCCGGCGTCGGGTCAGCCGACCGCCGGACGCCACATGCCGATCGGGGTCGCCGCTCGGAACCCCGCGATCGGCGCGCCGTCCGCGAACCCGTGCCGTCGGTACAGCCGACGGTTCACCGGGGTGGACGATTCCAGGTAGGCGCCGTCCGCCGTCCGGTCCGCGCGCTCGAGTGCGTGGCCGAGCAGCAGTCCGCCGATGCCCCGACCACGTGCCGACGCCGACACCCCGATCTCGGCGAGGTACCAGTGCGGGGCGACCGGGCGAGCGCGCTCCATGCGGCGCAGGTGGGCCACCGCGCGGAGCGCCCCGCCGAGCCCCAGGGTCCGGAGGAACGCCGGCACCTGTCGCACGAAGGCCCGCACGCCTCCGGGCTGCCGCCCGGGCGCCTGCCAGAACGCGGCGCCGACCACGCGGTCACCGATCGTGGCCACGTCCACCCGCCGCGCGCTCATCGGCACCGACCGGATGAGCGCGGCGAACAGCCCGGCCAGCACGGCGGGGCGGTCCTCACCGGATCGCGGCGGCCGGAACTCGGCGAGCACGGGGTCGTCGGCGAAGGCCTCGGCGAGGACGGCCGCGGCCGCCTCGAGTTCGGCGGGTCCTGCTGCTCGGACGACGGTCTCCATGCTGACTCCTCGCGTGTTCGCTGATTTGGCCACGTGGCCGACTTCATCTTCGCGGCCGGTCCTGCACGCGCCCCGTACGCTTCCTGTGATGACCGAGGACCAGCAGTCGCGCGGGTACCGCAGCCGACAGGACCGGCGTGCGGAACTGCTCGACGCCGCCGCCCTGGTCGTGCGGGACGACGGCCTGCGCGGCCTCACCACCCGGGCCGTCGCCGCTCGTGCCGGCGTCGCCCACGGTGTCGTCCACTACGCCTTCGGTGCACGGCGCAACCTGGTCGTCGCGCTGCTCGAACGGCAGGCGCGTGCGGTCCTGCCGCCGGTGCTCGCGGCCGCCGATGAGCACGACGACCTCGCCGCCGCGCTCGAGGCGGGGATCTCGGCGTACCTCGACCTGGTGCGGCGCGAACCCGAGCGGTTCCGGGTGCTCGAAGCCCTCAGCGCGACGGCCCTCGCCCCGGACGGCGACGGGGACCTGCTCGACACCGAACGACGGCTCTGGCGCGACGGCGTGGTCGCCGGGATCGAGCGCTGGACCGCACGACACGGGACGACGCCGTCCGAGCCGGTGCCCGTCGTCGCCGACGCCGTGATCACCCTGGTGGACGGGCTCGCCCGCGCCGCGTGGAGCGATCCGGACGGCACCGCGACCGCCCGATCGCGGGCGTTGCTGGTGCGCGGATTGACGAGCGCGGTGACCGCCGAGCACTGACCTGCAAACCGACCGGGGAAGCGCTCCGAATGTCATGTGTGCCGCACACTGCGGCGCGCACGAGAAAAGAGGGCTGATCATGACCAGCAGCGCAGCAACCGCACGCACCGGCTCGGGATCGACGTGGACCCAGCGGCGTGCGCTCGTCTTCGGTGTCGTCTTCCTGATCGTCGGCATCGCCGGCTTCATCCCCGGACTCACCATGGACATGGGCTCGATGTCCATGGCCGGACACGGATCGATGGCCCTCCTCCTGGGCCTGTTCCAGGTGTCCGTCCTGCACAACATCGTGCACCTGCTCTTCGGCATCGTCGGCCTGATCGCCGCCCGCCGCGCGGCCTCCGCCCGCCTGTACCTGCTCGTCGGCGGCATCGTCTACCTGGTGCTCTTCGTCTACGGCCTGTTCACCGCCGGCATGGCCGACCCCGCGAACTTCGTCCCGCTGAACAGCGCCGACAACGTCCTCCACGCCTTCCTGGCCGTCGCGATGATCGTGCTCGGCTTCGTCCTGCCGCGGATCGGGACGCGCACCGCGCGCTGAACCGCACCACATGACGGACGGGAGGCCCGTGGCGACACCGCCACGGGCCTCCCGTCCGTCGTCAGGGGCGCCCGTCGTCCGCGTCGACGACGCCCGGGGTCGGGGTGGTGCCGGTGAAGGCGTCGCGCATCGTGCCGACACCGCGCTGCGGGTGTGCCTGGTCGAGGTACTTCGCCCGCGACTCCTTGCGCGGTTCCGGATCGGTGCGCATCGCCTGGTTCCGGTCCTGCTGCAGCGCGCTGTCCACCTCGCCCTCCCGGTTGAACGACCACATGAGCATCGGATCGCCGATCGGCAGGTCGTGTGCGGGCTGCGAACCCATCGGGGTGCTGTGCCACGTGTGCCAGGTCTTGCCGTACGAGTTCACCAGGTGCCCCATCAGCTCGGTCTCGACCGCGATCGGCAGGCCCGGGGCGACGAGTTCACCGGAGAACACCTCGTGGTTGTGCGGGTGCCACGACGCCTGCTCGTCCTCGGGCAGGGAGTCGAAGAGCCGCTCGGACACGATGTACTCGATGCCGATCAGGTTTGCATCGGCGGTGTTGCCGTCGAAGAGCACGCACTGCAGCATCTCGGCGTTCACCACCTTGCAGAAGTGGTGCGCCTCCATCTGCACGTCGGGCTCGCCCTTCACGCAGTGGAAACCGACGACGTAGACGTCGAAGCCCCGCAGCGGCGCCGAGGTCTGCAGAGCGTCGGCACCGCGGTCGAGCAGGGCGAGCTCGAAGCCGCCGGCCTCGCCGGGCGGGGTGACACCGGTCTTCCGGTCGTGCACGGTGGGGTTCAGGGGCATGGGGCGTCCTTCCGTCCGTTCGAGGTGGGCGCCATGCAACCCGTCGGCACCTCCTCGCCCTCGCATGGCGGGCGACCGACTGCACCATGGCTGATGTTTTGCATGCGGTGTTGCACGCGGCAGACTGGTCGGATGACAAAGCCAGCCGCAGCTCTCGCGAGCGCCCTCGTGGCAGCGCTGCTGACGGGGTGCACCCCTCTGACACCGCCGGTCGCCACGGAGATCCGGGTCGGGATGACCATCGCCGAAGCGTCAGCAGTCACCCCTGACGCGTCCACCTTCGTCTGGTACGACCTGTCTCCACAGGTGCTCCATCGCCCAGCGACACTGTCTCAGGCCGACGGAGCGGACGGCGTCATCGTCGCCGTCTGCGATGGGAATGGCCACGGGGACGTCGCGGTCGGGGTGGTACCGGAGACCGACTTCGATGGCGCAGTGGGCACCGCGGCCCGCAAGGATGAGTACCGGCACTTCCTCCCCGAGTGTGCGTAAGCCCGGGCGCAGCAGCGCTCCGCACCGTGACCGTGGCTGAACCCGACCGGCGTACTGTCCGCTGCATGCCCGCACTCATCGACACGTTCACCCTGTCCAACGGTCTGCACATCCCGAAGATCGGCTTCGGCACCTGGCAGATCCCGTCCGGCTCCGACGCGTACGACGCCACGAAGACCGCCCTCGAGCTCGGCTACCGCCACATCGACACCGCCCTGGCGTACGGCAACGAGGCGAGCGTCGGCGAGGCCGTCCGCGACAGCGGCATCCCCCGCGACGAACTCTTCATCACCACGAAACTGCCGGCCGAGGTCAAGACGGCGTCCGGCGCACGGGATGCCTTCGAGGAGTCGAGCCGCAACCTCGACCTCGGACACGTCGACCTGTACCTGATCCACGCGCCGTGGCCCTGGAGCGACATGGGCTCCGACCACCGCGACGGCAACGTCGAGGTCTGGAAGGTCTTCGAGGAGCTCTACGACGCCGGCCGCACCAAGAGCATCGGTGTCTCGAACTTCGCCGTCGCCGACCTCGAGGACCTGCTCGGCCGCACGGACGTCGTCCCGCACGCCAACCAGATCCGCTGGTTCATCGGCAACACCCAGGACGAGACGACCGCCTTCGACCGCGAGCACGACATCTTGACCGAGGGGTACTCCCCGCTCGCCACCGGCGGCCTGCTCGAGAACGAGCAGATCGCCGAGATCGCGGCGAAGTACGACAAGACCGTCGCCCAGGTCGCGATCCGCTACCTGCTCGAGAAGGACGTCCTGCCGCTGCCGAAGTCCACGACCCCGTCGCGCATCGCCGAGAACGCCGACGTCGACTTCGTGCTCGCCGCCGAGGACGTGGCCGCGCTCGACGCGCTCGAGGACACCGCGAACTGACGCGACCCCACAAAGGCCTGGAGGCGCGGTGCCAGCTGGCAC
>NZ_JAHEWN010000020.1 GCF_018598555.1 Curtobacterium aurantiacum | reverse complement strand
GTCCGTCCGTCGGTCACGACTCGTCGCGCGGGTGACGCCGAGCGGTCACGAACCGTCGGCGGCGACGGCGCCGGCCGACAGGTGGTGACCATCCGGCGGACGTGAGCGGGGTGTCGTGACCGCTCGCCGGCCCCGGGCGGGCTGCGGACAGGAGACAGCAGCCGCGCCGCTGCTACTGCATGGTGGCGTACGAGACGCAGGCGTCGCGGAACATGTCCAGGGTCTCGTCGGTCGTCGACGGGAACACGGACACGCGCGCCACACCGAGCCGCGTCGTCGCGGTGACGCCGTGGTTGTGCATCGCCGCGGACAGGGCGGTCACCCGACCCTGCGTCGGCCGGAGCACGACGATGCCGGCGCGCTCGGCCGGGTCGCGGCTGGACTCGACCTCGAGTCCGAACTCGTCGGCGATCGCGAACACCCGCTCGACGCGGTCGGCGACACGCTCCTGCACGGCGGCGACCCCGACGGCGGTCAGGCGCTCGAGCGACACCGCGAGCCGGGCCTGCGCGACCGGGTCGATGCGGGACATCTGGAAGCCGGCGGCGCCGGGGCGGACCGCGGGCACCTCGGTGGGCCAACCGGACGTGCCGTGCGGGCCGGACAGCGCGGGGCGGATCCGGTTGAGGGCGCGGTCGCTGAAGGCCACGAACCCGGTGCCCCACCCGGCGTGCAACCACTTCTGACCACCGGTGGCGACGACGTCGGCGACCTCGTACGGGGCGTCCACGACACCGAAGCCCTGGATGGCGTCGACGATGAGCAGGCGGTCGCCGATGACCTCGCGGATGGCGGCGAGGTCGGTCAGGTAGCCGGTGCGCCAGTCGACCAGGGACACCGCGACGGCGGTCACCTCGTCGGTCAGGCGCTCACGGATGAGCTCGGGCGTCACCCAGCCGGCACCCGACTCGATGACGACGGGCTGCACCCGTCCGCCGGTGGCCGAGGCAGCGCTGGCCAGTGCGAGCGGCAGCGACGGGTACTCGTCGGCGGACACGAGCACGCCCCCGGTGAGGCCGAAGGCGGTGTGCAGCAGACCGGGGGTCGTCGCGGCCTGCGAGACGACCTGGTCCTCGCGCCGGCCGACCAGACGCGCGGCGACGGCGCGGACGCGGGCGTCCTGCTCGTCGAGGGTCTCCATCGCGCCGAAGCGCATGTGCGCCTGGATCGTGCCGAGCACACGCTGCTCCTCGAGCACGGCGGTCTGCACGGGGCCGAACGCAGCGTGGTCGAGGTATCCGGGGTCTTCGGCGAAGCCGGCGGCGTACTCGTCGATGTTCACAGGTGGTGCACCTTTCACAGGGTTGAACCCTGAGAGCCTACTGGGACGTGGCTCCGCCGACGAACCGGGTGCGGGAGGTGGCTGGTCGCTGGTGGCTGGGCAGCCAGCCGCGCCCGACCGCCCTCAGCCGCCGAAGCGACGGGAGCGGAGTCCGAAGTCGCGGACCGCCCGGAGGAAGTCGACCTCGCGCAGGTCCGGGTAGAACGCCTCGACGAAGTAGAACTCGCTGTGCGCGCTCTGCCACAGCATGAAGTCGGACAACCGCTGCTCGCCCGAGGTCCGGATCACCAGGTCGGGGTCGGGCTGGCCCTGCGTGTACAGGTGGTCGCCGATGAGCTCGGGCGTCAGCACCTCGGCCAGGGTGTCGATGGTGCCGCCGCCTGCGCCGTGCGCCTGCACGATGCTCCGCATGGCGTCCGCGATCTCCCGACGACCGCCGTACCCGACGGCGAGGTTGACGTGCAGCCCCGTGCGGCCGGCGGTGCGCTGCTCGGCCTGTTCGAGCGCGGTCACCAGGTTCTCCGGCAGCCCCTCGTTCGACCCGACGTGCTGCACGCGCCAGTCACGGTTGTCGGCCAGGACACCGGCCAGGTCGGCGATGATGCCGACGAGTTCCTCGAGCTCCTCGCCGCCACGGCCCGTCAGGTTGTCGGCGGACAGCAGGTAGAGCGTCACGACCTCGATGCCGAGGTCGTCGCACCACGTCAGGAACTCCGGGATCTTCGCGGCCCCGGCACGGTGGCCGTGCGCGGCGGACTCGAGTCCGAGCTGCTTCGCCCAGCGACGGTTGCCGTCCACGATCATGGCGACGTGCTTCGGCTTCGCGGCCCCCTCGAGCTGGCGGCGGAGTCGGCGCTGGTAGGCGCGGTAGAGGATCCCCCGCCCTGTCCATCCCGCCGTCCCGGTCACGCACCGAGCGTAGTGCACCACCGACACCGGATCCCTGAGGCTCCCGCTCTGCGGACACGTGGCTGTCGTTCGGGGTCAGGCCCTATGGTCGGGACCATGCAGGACGAGCACGAGACCGGAACACTCCCCCACGTCCCGTTCACGGAGGAGGCCTCGGCGACGGCGACCACGACCGCCGCCGAACCCCGTCCGGCCTGGCGCGGCTGGATCCACCTCGGTGCGTTCCCGTTCGCGGTCGCGATGGGGGTCGTCCTCATCACCCTCGCCGACAGCACCGCGGCGAAGGTCGGCAGCGCGGTGTTCATGGCGACGTCGCTCGCGATGTTCGGCGTCTCCGCGACCTACCACCGGTTCCCCTGGGGGCCGAAGGTGAAGGCCGTCCTGAAGCGCATCGACCACACGAACATCCTGCTGCTCATCGCCGGCACCTACACGCCCGTCGCGATCTGTGCCCTGCCGCACACGCTGATGGTCGTCGTGCTCTGGGTGATGTGGTCGGGCGCCGCGCTCGGCATCGCGTTCCGCGTGCTCTGGATCAACGCGCCCCGCTGGCTGTACGTGCCGATCTACCTGGTGCTCGGCTGCGCCGCGCTCGGGCTGCTGCCGCAGTTCTTCGCCGCGAGCGTCCCGATGACCGTGCTCATCCTGTCCGGCGGCGTCGCGTACATCATCGGCGCACTGGTCTACGGCTTCAAGCGGCCGAACCCGGTGCCGACCCAGTTCGGTTTCCACGAGGTGTTCCACGCCCTCACGGTCGTGGCCTTCGGTGCGCAGTGGGTCGGCGTGCTCATCGTGGCCCTCGACCCGGTGCGCTGACCGTCGTACGTTCCTTCCCAGAACGCGTGCGATGCCTGGTGGTTCCGGGCGTACTCACCCGAAAGTTCCGACCAGGTACGCCCGATTCGAGCAGGTACGCCCGGTTCCGGCAGGTACGCCCGATTCGACCAGGTACGCCCGGTTCCGGCAGGTGGACACAAGGCGGACTGGAGGCCCGTGGCGGGATCGCCACGGGCCTCCAGTCCGCCTTGTGGTCGCGTCAGCCGCGCTCGGTGTCGTCGCCGACGTCGGCCCGGCCGTCCTCGGCCGCACGCCGGTCGGGCTCGTCGGTCGCCGCGCCGTCGCCCGCGGTGCCGTTCACCTCGGCCTCGAGCCGCTCCCGCACCTCCGCGCGGTAGCGGGTGCGGCGGATGCGTCGGGTCATGTCCAGGACGAGCAGGATCGTCACGATGGCGACGAGCGCGATCGCGATGAACCCGACGACACCCGGGGTGACGTCGACGTCGGGGACGACCGAGGGGCTGGGGCTGGGGGTGGCGGCGAGTGCCGCCGCGATGGTGCTCACGAGGTCGGTTCCTTGTCGGCTGGGATCCCGGCGAACAGGTCGGTCTCCGGGAGCTCGGTCGGCACACGGGCCTCCACGAGCTGGTAGTCCTCGGTCGGCCACACCGTCGCGAGGAGGTCGTTCGGCCAGTAGAAGAAGGCGCTGTCCGGGGCGACCTGGCTGGCGTGCGCGCGGAGGGCGGCGTCGCGCTGGTCGAAGTACTCGTGCACGTCGACGTGGGTGGTGGCGAGGTCGGGTCGGTCGGCGAACCGCTCGACCCACTCGCGCAGCTGCTCGACCGCGGGGCTGTCCGGGTCGCGCTCCTGGAGGGCCTCGAAGATGGTGCTGAAGCGGCGCGGGTTCATCGTGCGCTCGTAGTAGAGCTTCGCGATCGACCACGGTGCTCCGGCCGAGGGGTACGCGGTCGGGTCGGCGGCGGCGGTCCACGCGGCCATCGACACCTCGTGCGTACGGATGTGGTCGGGGTGCGGGTAGCCGCCGTTCTCGTCGTAGGTGACGAGCACGTGCGGGCGGAACCGGCGGACCACACGGACGAGGGCCTCGGTGCTGTACTCGAGCGGCACCGTCGAGAACGTGCCGGGTCGGACCGTCTCGCCCTTCTCGGCGTCGGGCAGCCCGGAGTCGTGGTAGCCGAGCCACACGTGGTCGATGCCGAGCGCTCGCTGCGCGGCAGCCATCTCGGTGCGGCGGTACCCGGCCATGTCGCGGTGCGCGCGGCTCGTCGCGGGTTCGCCGAGCTGGTCGTTCAGGATGTCCCCGGCCTCGCCACCGGTGCAGGACACGACGAGCACCTGGTGCCCGTCGGCCACGTACTTCGCGGCGGTCGCGGCACCCTTGCTCGACTCGTCGTCGGGGTGGGCGTGGACGGCCAGCAGACGGTAGGGCACGTGGGGTTCCTCACTGCGGGTGAGCGGCGTCGGACGCGGGCAGCGCACAGCATGGCGTGAACTACCCTGGGATCAGGATATCCACCCCGGGAGCCCCGAACTGTCCGAACAGCACCAGACCGCCACCCTCGACGAGCGCTACGGCCGCACCCCGGCCCGTAGGCGCCGCAGCCGCCTCATCGCGATCGTCGCGGCCATCGCCGTCGTCGTGGTCTTCGGTGCTTGGGTGATCTGGGCAGGCCTCGACCAGTCCGACCGCGGCCTCGACCACGACGTCATCGGGTACGAGGTGCTGTCCGAGCACAGCACCGTCGTCCACTCGCAGGTGTCCGTCGACCCGGGGGTCGAGGCGAAGTGCGCCGTGCAGGTCCTCGACAAGGGCTACTCGATCGTGGGATGGAAGGAGATCACCGTGCCGGCGTCCGAACAGCGCAGTCGGAGCATCTCCACGCAGGTCACCACGACGACCCGGGGCGTGACCGGCTTGATCCACGACTGCTGGATTCCCTAGACTGTCCTGATTCGCCTCTCGAGACCGACCACTCGGCCGGTCTCGTTTTTTCATGGTCGAAGGGACAGAACATGAGCAACGACACGCAGGTCACCTGGCTGACCCAGGAGGCGCACGACCGTCTCAAGGCGGAGCTCGACGAGCTGAGCGGCGAGGGCCGTGCCGAGATCGCGCGCCGCATCGAGGCCGCGCGCGAAGAGGGCGACCTCAAGGAGAACGGCGGCTACCACGCCGCGAAGGACGAGCAGGGCAAGATCGAGGCCCGCATCCGCGTCCTCACCGAGCTCCTCAAGCACGCCACCGTGAGCGAAGCCGCGTTCGACGGGACCGTCGAGCCGGGCACCGTCGTCACGGCGGTCATCGCCGGTGACGAGTCGACGTTCCTGGTCGGCAGCCGCGAGATCGTCGCCGAGGGCTCCGACCTGACGGTCTACAGCCCGGTCAGCCCCGTCGGCGCGGCCATCGTCGGCCTCAAGGCCGGCGACAAGGCCACCTACACGGCGCCGAACGGCAAGGAGATCGCCGTCGAGGTCGTCAAGATCGAGCGCTACGAGCCGTAGACCCGGCCCACTGCAGACGGGAGGCCCGTGGCGACACCGCCACGGGCCTCCCGTCTGTCCGCTGGTCGCGTGACGGGCGCGGACCGCGATTCCGACGCTCCACGCGTCGAACGACGCGTGGTACGTCGCGGACCAGGCCGTGTTGCGTGGCGCGAGCCTCCTCGCGACACGGGGGCTCCGTCGAGGGGCGGGAGGTCAGCGGGACACGATGCGGTCCATGAGACGGGTCGGCAGGACGCGGTTGAGGGGGAGAGTGGTCGCCGCATCGGGGCCGAGGGCGTACCGGGCCCGGGGACGTTTGGCGGTGGTGATCCGTGCGATCTCGGCCGCTGCCTTCTCGGCGGTGATGGCGTGGCGCAGGAACGAGGACTGGAACTCGACGGTCGACCTGACCAACTCGCCGTAGAGGTTCGCGTGTTCCGTGGTCATGCCGGCGGCCAGCTCGAGGGACAGGGGCCCGCTGCGGTCGGCCATGGGGGTCTTCACTCCGCCGGACTGCACGATCACGACCTGTACCCCCTGCGAGCGGACCTCTCGTCGGAGCGCATCACTCGCGGACTCGAGTGCGGCCTTGGAGCCTGCATAGGCGCCGTAGATGGGGAGCGCGACCTCGGCACCGACGGAGCTGATGTTGACGATGCGCCCTCGGCTCCTCCGCAGAGCGGGCAGGAGTGCCTGGATGATGCGGATGGGCCCGAACAGGTTGACGTCGAACTGCTCGCGCCAGATCTCGAGCGGGAGGACCTCGACGGGAGCGTTGATCTCGATGCCGGCGTTGTTGATCACTGCCCGAAGGGGACGGCGCCGCACGTCGTCGGCGATGCGGGACGCGAGTGCTGCAACGTGATCCTCGATGGTGACGTCGAGGATCACGGGTTCGATGCGTTCGGCACGGATGGAGGCTGCGTCTTCTTCCCGGCGCACTCCGGCCAGGACGTGGTACCCGCGGTACGCGAGCTCGCGGGCGGTCGCCTTCCCGATTCCTGACGATGCTCCCGAGACGACGATCAGCTTCTCGGTCATCGTTGCGCGCCGTCGTTCGAGCCGGAAGGAGTCATGACATCAAAGTAGACACTGACTACTCAAGTTGTCAACGACTACTTCCTCCCCTACGCTCAAGGCCATGAGCGTCCGTTCTGACCAGCCGTCGGAGCAGCGTCGGTTCCATCACGGTGATCTGCGCGCCGCCCTCTTGGAAGCCGCCGAACGCACGCTGCGCGCTCGCGGAGCGGCGCAGTTGTCGTTGCGCGACCTGGCGAGAGAGGTCGGCGTCAGCCATGCCGCACCCCGGCGGCACTTCCCGGAGCGCCAGGATCTGCTCGACGCCCTGGCTGAGACCGGCTACGTCCGGCTGAGGGAGCGCCTCTGTGACGCGGTCGCTCCTCACGATCCGGACTTCCCCACCCGGATCCGGCGGGCAACGTCGGCCTTTGCGCACTTCGCCACGGAGAATCCCTCGCTGCTCGAGTTGATGAACGCGGCGAAGCACCAGCCCCAGGGATCACGTGTACCCCGGTCGGCCGCGAAGGCCTTCGAGCCATTGGTCGATCTGATTCGCGAGGGGCAGGCGAAGCGACTCCTCCGGGAGGGTCCGTTCGAGGACGTCGGGGTCGTCCTCTACGCGACCATCAACGGTCTCGCCACACTCGTCAACACCGGGGCGATCGACGTGGAGCGGCTGGATGAGCTGACCGACATCGCTCTCGACCAGTTCCTGACCGGCGCGATCACGCAACGGTAGCGACGCCCCGGAACCGCCACGCCGTCACATCGACCGTGCGCCCATCACGGGCCGCCGTCCCCGCGTCCCCGCCGGCGGGAACACATCCTGGATCGCCTCCCAGACGTCACGCACGACGAGATCTCGCCGCACACCTCGAGGACCGCCCGCGCCCCGCAACCGCATGCAGCAACACGGCCTAGTGCTCGAGGAGCTCCGGACGGAAGCCGACCTCGTGCAGTCGCTGGATGACCTCCTGCGCATGCTCCGGGCCGCGCGCCTCGATGGACAGGTCGAGGGCGACCTCGTTGATGACCAGACCCTGCCCGTGGCGGGTGTGCAGCACCTCGACCACGTTCGCGCCGGCGTCGGAGATGACCTGCGCGACGCGAGCGAGCTGGCCCGGACGGTCCGGGAGCATGATGCGGATGCCGATGTAGCGGGACGCCGCCACCAGGCCGCGGGTGATCACGCGCTCCATCATCAGCGGATCGATGTTGCCTCCGCTCAGCAGCACCACGGTGCGGCCGGTGTCGCGAACGGCCCCGGACATGATCGCCGCGACGCCGACGGCCCCCGCTGCCTCGACCACGAGCTTGGCGCGCTCGAGCAGGACGAGCAGGGCGCGGGCGGTGTCGTCGTCGGAGACGGTGACGATGTCGTCGACCAGGTCGCGGATGATCGGGAAGTTCAGGTCCCCCGGCCGTGCCACCGCGATGCCGTCGGAGATGGTGGGCTTCGTGGTGATGGTGACGGGTTCACCGGCGGTGATCGACGACGGGTACGCCGCGGCGTTCTCCGCCTGCACCCCGATCACCCGGATCGGCCGGCCGAGTCGCTCGGCCATGCCCTTGACGGCGAGTGCGATGCCCGAGATGACGCCGCCGCCACCGATCGGCACGACCACGGTGTCCACGTCCGGTACCTGGTCGATGATCTCGAGGCCGAGGGTGCCCTGGCCGGCGATGACGGCCGGGTGGTCGAACGGGGGGATGAACACGGCACCGGTGTGCGCGGCGAAGTCCTTCGCGGCGCTCAAGGCCTCTTCCACGGAGTGGCCGCGCAGCACGACGTCGGCGCCGTAGTGGCGGGTGGCCTGCAGCTTCGGCAGGGCGACCCCGACCGGGGTGAAGATCGTCGCGGGGATCCCGAGCTCGCGGGCGGCGAGGGCGACGCCCTGCGCGTGGTTGCCCGCGCTCGCGGCGACGACGCCCTTGGCACGCTGTTCTGCAGAGAGGGTGGAGAGCCGGTTGTAGGCACCGCGCACCTTGTACGCACCGGTGCGCTGCAGGTTCTCGCACTTCAGGTGCACCGGGGACCCGAGCAGTTCGGCGAGGAACTGCGACGTCTCCATCGGGGTCACCCGCGCGACGCCCTTGATGGTCTCGCGCGCCGCCTCGATGTCCGCGAGGGTCGGGATCGCGGTGAGCGTGTGCGGGGAGGCGCTGGTGTCGGTCACTCCCCCATCATCGTCGTTCCGGGGCCCGGCGGCGAACTCGTGTGACGCTCAGTTGGTGCTGGCGGTGCCTTCTTCGGCGGAGGGCCCGGCGTCCACGCCGGGAGCCGGGACGTCGTCACCGACCTTGTGCCGTCGCCAGCGGAGCAACTGGATCTGCCCGTGCTGCCCGCGCTTCGGCGTCGCTTCGAGCACGTGGTCGGAGTCGAGCCGCCGCCAGCGTCCGCTCGCGATGGTGGTGACCATGGCGTTCAGCGTCGCGATCAGCGGCACGGCGAAGAACGCCCCCGCGATGCCGGCGAGACCGGAGGCCGCGGTGACCCCGAGGACGACCGCCAGCGGGTGCACCTTGACCGCGTTGCCCATCACGAGCGGCTGCAGGATGTGCCCCTCGATCTGCTGGACGAGCAGCACGACACCGAGCACCAGGACCGCAGCGAGCGGACCGTTGAAGATCAGGGCGACGAACACCGCCAGGAAGCCCGTGACGATGGCACCGACGACCGGGATGAAGGCGCCGAGGAAGACGAAGGCGGCGATCGGGATGACGAGCGGCATGCCCCCGAAGAAGAGCCCGACGATGAAGGCGCCGAGCCCGATGCCGACCGCGTCGACGAAGGCGACGAAGATCTGCACCCGGATGAAGCTCGTCAGGGTGATCCAGCCGGCGACACCCGCACCGTCGACCGCCGCGCGGGCCTTCTTCGGGAAGAGGCGGACGGACCAGCGCCAGACGTTCTTGCCGTCGATCAGCAGGAAGATCGTGGTGAACAGGGTGATGAAGAGCGCCGCGAACACGTGCGTCGCGCCCGAGCCGGCGCTGGCGACCCCGGACAGGATCGAGGCGGAGTTGTCCTGCAACCACTTCGTGCCGTCGTCGAGCCAGCCGTTCACGTCGGACTGGCTGATGCCGAACCCGGAGTTGAGGACGAAGTCCTTGATGTTGGCGTACTGGTCGATCGTCCGGTCACGCAGGGACGGGTACGACGCGACGATCTGGTCGACGACGAGCCAGATGAGGCCACCCAGGGCCGCGACGCCGCTGAGCAGGCTCAGCACGACGGCGAGCCACTTCGGCACGTGGTGCCGCTGCAACCAGTTCGAGACCGGGACCAGGAGCGCCGACACCACGATGCCCACCAGGAACGGGATGAGGATCTCGCTGAAGACCGTGACCAGCCAGATGAAGACGGCGATCACGCCGACGACGACGAGCGCCCGCCACGACCACGCACCGGCGATGCGGACGCCGATCGGGACCGATTCCTCGACCACGGGGTCGGGGTGTGTCTGCTTGCTTCCCCATGCCATGGCCCGAGTGTAGCGATGTGCCTCCCGTCAGGTGCCAGATGCGGCATACGTTCGTGGACGCTCATGTCGGCGGCGTTCGGTAGCGTCGCGGCATGCCCAGGTCGACGCTCTCCGCCGCCGAGGCCCGCCGGGTCGCACTCGCCGCACAGGGGTTCGGGCGACCGCCGACGGACCCCGTCTCGACCCGTGCCCTGAACACCGCGTTCGGGCGGCTCGGGTTGCTGCAGATCGACTCCGTCAACGTGTTCGAGCGCAGCCACTACCTGCCGCTGTTCGCCCGCCTCGGCGCCTACGACCGGACCACGCTCGACCGGCTGACGCTCGGTCGTTCCGGGCCGTACACCGAGTACTGGGCACACGAGGCCGCGTTCATCCCCCGCGACGACCTGCGGCTGTTCCGGTGGCGGATGGACGCCCTGCGCGAGCGTGACGCCGGACCGACGCGGGTCGACGGGGTGGCCCGGACCGCTGCCGTCCGACGCGAACTGCACGCGCTCCTCCGCGCCGAGGGGCCGATGCCGGCGAGCGCGGTGGAGCACGAGTCGAACGTGCGACGTGGTCCCTGGTGGGGCTGGAGCGACGTGAAGCTCGGGCTCGAGCAGATGTTCCGCTGGGGCGAGGCGGTGAGCGCCGGACGTGCCGGGTTCGAGCGGGTCTACGCCCTGCCCGAGCACGTGCTGCCCGCCGGGTTCCTCGAGACCGCCCCGCCACGCACCGATGCGGTGCTCGAGCTCGTGCGCCGGGCCACCCGTGCGCTCGGCGTCGGCACCCGTGCGGACATCGCGGACTACTACCGGCTGCGCGCCGACGACACCGCGGCCGCGATCGCCGAGCTCACCGCCGCCGGCGAGCTCGTGCCGGTGCAGGTGGAGGGCTGGGGCGAGCGGGCCTGGCTCGACGTCGGCGCTCGGGTCCCCCGGCAGCTCAGCGCCGATGCGGTCCTCAGCCCGTTCGACCCGGTGGTGTGGTTCCGGCGCCGGGCCGAGCGGATGTACGGCTTCCACTACCGGATCGAGATCTACACGCCCGCACCGAAGCGGGTGTTCGGCTACTACGTGCTCCCGGTGCTGCAGGACGACCGGCTCGTCGGTCGGATCGACCTCAAGAGCGACAGGCAGCGCGGGGTGCTCCGGGTCCGGACCGCATGGCAGGAACCCGGCGAGCACCTCGACGCAGAGCGGCTCGCCGAGACCCTGCGGCGGACCGCGGCCTGGCAGGGCCTCGGCGGGATCGAGGTGACCGACCGCGGCACCGCTGTGGCGTCCGTCGCCGGAGCACTCGGGCTGCCGCTGGTGCCGCACGTGTCCGCCGACGACGCGGACGCACCCGAGCCGGTCGCGACCCCGGA
This sequence comes from Curtobacterium aurantiacum, assembly GCF_018598555.1. GTDB lineage: Bacteria > Actinomycetota > Actinomycetes > Actinomycetales > Microbacteriaceae > Curtobacterium > Curtobacterium aurantiacum. The sequence goes on along the minus strand of NZ_JAHEWN010000020.1, from coordinate 35,417 downwards.
GGTCGAGGGCGCAACCGAGGTCGAGGGAACAGCCGAGGTCGAGAGCGCAGCCGACGTCGCGGCCGCCGGCCCCTCCAGCTGAGCCGTCAGAAGCGGTCGGCGTCGGCCCGCAGGCGCGCGATGCGGTCGGGCAACGGCGGGTGCGTCGAGAAGAGCCGGTCCATGACCCCGGGGCGCATCGGGTCGGCGATCCACAGGTGCGCCATCGAGGAGTTCTGCGTCTGCATCGGTCGGCCGTGTGCGCCGAGCTTCTCGAGCGCGCGGGCCAGCCCCTCCGGGTACCGGGTCGTCATCGCCCCCGTCGCGTCGGCCAGGTACTCGCGCTGCCGGGACACCGCGGCCTGCACGCCGGCCGCCGCGATCGGTGCCACGACGACGGCGACGATCCCGGCGACGAGCAGCACCGGGTTGGCGCCGCCGCTGTCGGAGTTGCGGTTCCGTCCGCCGGACAGGCCGCCGAAGATCGAGATGCGCAGCAGGACGTCTGCGATGAGTCCGACAGCCACGACGAGACCGAAGACCATCGTGGAGACCCGGATGTCGTAGTTCCGGACGTGCCCGAGCTCGTGCGCCATCACACCCTGTAGCTCCTGGTCGTCCATCAGCTCGAGCAGTCCGGTCGTCGCCGCCACCACCGCGTGCTCGGGGTCACGGCCGGTGGCGAAGGCGTTCGGGGACGGGTCGGGGATGACGAACACCCGGGGCATCGGCATGCCGGTCGCGATGGCGAGGTTCTCCACGGTCCGCCAGAGGCGCGGCTCCGAGTTCCGGTCGATCTCGACCCCGCCGGCGATGGCTGTGGCCTGCCGTGCCGCCAGGAAGTACTGGAGCACCGCGTAGCCGAGGGCGACCACGAGGACGATGAACCCGATCGAGACGTTGCCGGCCAGGTACCCGCCGAGGAACCCGAGCCCGCCGATGATCAGCAGGAAGACCAGGACGATGACGACGGTGTTCCGTTTGTTCCGCGCGATGGCGCTGTACACGTCGGCTCCGACGCTGGGGTCAGAACTGGACGCGCGGCGGCTCGGCGATGGCCGCCGGCTCGTTCGTCTCGAAGAACGGTGCCTCGGTGAAGCCGCGGTTCTTCGCGAACGTGGAGTTCGGGAACACCCGGATCTTCGTGTTCAGCTCGCGCACGCCACCGTTGTAGAAGCGACGGGCGGCCTGGATCTTGTCCTCGGTGTCCACGAGCTCGGACTGCAGCTGCAGGAAGTTCTGGCTCGACTGCAGCTGCGGGTACCCCTCGGCGACCGCGAACACGCTCTTCAACGCCTTCTGCATGTGTCCTTCGGCCGCGGAGGCCGTGTCCGCGTCTCCGGCACTCAGTGTCTCGGCGCGGGCCTTCGTGACGTCGTCGAAGACCGCCTTCTCGTGCGTGGCGTACCCCTTGACCGTGTCGACGATCGTCGGGATGAGGTCGGCGCGCCGCTTGAGCTGCACCGAGATGTCGCTCCAGGCCTCGTCGACCCGCACCTTGAGCGTGACGAGCGAGTTGTACGTCACCCAGAGGTAGATCCCGATGATCACCAGGACGACCACCACCACTCCGACGACGATGAGCGTCGTGACGAGTCCGGTGTCCATGGGGCGTACTCCTTTGCGCGTCGGGATCCGCGGTGCTGCGATGGCCTGAACGGCCATCGTGAAGTCTATCGACGCGCTGACCGTCCTCCGTTCCGTGAGCACTGTTCACGGGCGATTCCCGAGTCACGCACACCGGGCATTCGGACTGCGATCCGATCCGCAACCTCATCCGCGAGGTGTATTGACCCGGGGCCGCCGATCCCGTGGGATGGGTCCGGTGAACGCGCGCGGGGAGAACGTGGACGGGGCCGTCGGGGGCGACGGCCCCCGTCGTCGTCCCCGCTCCGCCCTGCTCGCCGCGGCGACGATGCTCCTCACAGCGACCTTCCTCGGCACCGTCGCCGCTCCGGCCGCCGCCGCAGGCGCAGCCGCAGCCGCTCCGACCGTCGCAGCCCCAGCCGTCGCCGCGGCCGGCACCACTCACACCGCCACACCGGCGCCGAGCGAGATCGCCCCGCCGAGCACCGGCCGACCGGGCGCTCCGACGCCGACACCGACCCGTCCGGCCGTGCGTCCCACCATCGCCGACCCCGGCGACGTCACGACGGGCACCACCCGCTTCCACGGCACCGGTACCCCCGGGCACGCGGTCCAGGTGACCGGTCCGGCAGCGGCCGGAACCTCCGGGTGCACGACCCGGGTGGGGTCGAACGGCTCGTGGGCCTGCCTCGGCACGGTGCGCTCGGGTCCGCAGCAGGTCTTCACGGTGCACGACCTCGTCGCCACGACCCTCCCGCCCGCGAGCGCACCGGCCTCGGACGTCATCGTCCCGCCGACCATGGTGGCCGGCGGCCCCACCGGCGGCACGGTCTCGGGCACGGGGTACCCCGGATCGACGGTGACGCTGTCGGTGTCCGGCTCCTCGACGCAGCAGACCGCCCGCGTGGGTGCCGACGGCCGGTGGGTCGCGGCCCTCGGCGCCCGTGCCGACGGCCGGGTCACCGTCACCGCGACGCAGACGGCCAGCACCGCCCGCGGCTACCGGTCGGACCTGCGGAGCGCTGCCTCCGCGCCCGTGTCGATCACGGTCGACCGCACCGCCCCGGCTGCTCCGCGCATCACGGCTCCGGACGACGGCCAGCGGATCGGCGCACGCGCGACGACGGTGCGCGGCACCGGCGAGCCCGGCTCCCGCGTCACGGTGTACGTCGACCGGGCTCCCGTGTGCGGCGTCGTGGTCGCGGCCGATGCCTCGTGGTCGTGCTCCACCGCGGGGTCGACGTTGCGCACCGGCGGGCACCAGCTGACCGCGACGCAGCACGACCCCGCGGGCAACTACTCGCGGTCCTCGGCAGCCGTGCGGGTCACGGTGTGGTCGACCACCTCGGCGCCGGCCGGCACGGCGACGCCGGACGCCACGGACGGCCCCGGCACGCCGGGCGCCTCGACGCCGGAGTCGGGTGCCTCGGCGCGGACCCCCGGTGTGACCGACAACGACGGCGGCACCGACGACTCGGGCGACGGCGACGCCGCGAACGGCACCGACGCGAACGGCGGCGGGGGCGACACCGGCAAGGGCAGCGGAGACGACGGCGGAACCGCAGCCGGCACCGGCAGCAGCCCCGGCACCGGCGGCAGCGCCCCGGCAGGCGTCGGCAGGTCCGGCGGTCACCCGGACTGGTCCGGCCCCGCCGGCGACTGGACCGCCGCGACCACCTACGACCGCACCGTCCCGACCATCCAGGCCGCGTTCTCCTGGCGCACCGTCCTGATCGCCACCGCCGTCGCCGCCGGCTTCCTCGTGCTGATCGCCGCACCGCTCGCCCTCGTCGCCGCCGTTTCCCGTGGCCGCCTCCGGTCACCCTTCGCCGGGCTCCTCGGCCGGAACCGCTCCCGGTCCGACCGTGCCCGCGGCGACGACGTCCTGCCGACCTGGGCGTCCATCGCCATCGCTGTGTCCGTCGCCGCGCTCTGCACCCTGCTCGGCGTCGGTGTCGAACTCGAGGCCCGCTACGTCCGACTCACGATCGCCGTCCTGCTCGGCACCGCGGTCCTCACCGCCGCGGTCGTGTTCGCGACCCGCTGGGCAGCCGGAGCCGACCACCGGACCGTCGGCTTCCGGGTGTCGCCGTGGCTCGTGCTCGCGGCGCTCGTCGCGTGCGGCATCACGCGTGCAGCCGACCTCTCCCCCGCCCTCATCGTCGGGGTCGTCCTGGTGCCGTCCGCCCGCCCCGACCTCGGGACCGGCCCGCTCCGCCTCGGGTCCGGGATAGCCCAGAGCGCCCGCGGGGCGACCTGGCGGGTCCTGGCCCTGCTCGGACTCGCAGCGGCCGGCTGGGTGCTGCACAGCCTCCTGTCCGGCGGGGGCTTCTGGGTGTCGCTCGGCTCGGAGTTCGCCATCACCCTGTGCGTCGGCGGCCTCGGTGCCGTCGTCGCGACCCTGCTGCCGGTCGCGGGGTCCGCCGGCAGCGCGCTCCTCGCCGCCTCCCGTGGTCGGTACGTCGCGCTCGCGGTGGTCGCCGTGGCCCTGACCACCGCCGTCTACTCGGGCACGACCGGCACACACGCCGCTCCGGCCCTGCTCGTCGGCATCGCCGCGACCTGCGTGGCGGCCGCGATCGCCGCCATGGTCTGGGCGCGCACCGCGCGACGGGCGACGGGCGCCTGAGCCGCACCGTGCCTCCAGGCCGTCCGTCGGCGGATCCGTGACCTGCCGGACGACCGGCACTCCAGGACGAAGACCGCGGCCGACGGGCAGACGGCCGGCTCATCGGGCCGGAGCAGGCCCGACACCTGGCCGGGTGGCGGTCGGGAGGCCCGTGGCGGCGTCGCCATCGGCCTCCGGTCTCAGCCGGTCGCGTCCACCGCGCGCCGGGGCGCGTTGCGGGCGAACAGGCCGGGCAGGAGCCCGCCGATCTTCGTGCCGATGCACAGGCTGACGAAGGTCGCGAGCGGGGTCGCGAGCGCCTCCGGGTCGAAGGTCGCGACCGCCACGAGCCCGACCGTCCCCGGCACGAGGAGCAGGAACGCCGGGAAGAACGACACCGTCGCCGGGATCGCCGGCACGAGCCGCTCGAGCAACCGTGTCGCGACGAACAACAGCGCCGCTGCGGCGCCGGTCGCGACGACACTGCCCCAGAGCGGCGTCGTCACGCTCACCACGGCGTAGGCGGTGACCATGACCGCCACCGACACGAGCGTCAGGCGCCACCCGGACCGGAAGACCAGGCCGAGCCCGACCGCCAGCACCACGACGGCGACCCACGACACCCAGTAGACCGGGACGGACTCCCACCCGGCCAGGTCGGTGCCGACCCCGGCGACCTCGCCGACGAGCGCGGCCGAGGACGGGTCGACGTGCAGACCGGTCAGGGCGCTGCCGGAGGCGATGCCCGCGGCCATGAAGCCGAGCATGATGAGCCCCTGCACCAGCCGTGAGGACCCGGTGACGATGTCGGCGGCGGTGAGCTCGAGGAGCGCGTTCGTGATGAGCGCGCCGGGGACGAACACCGCGACGGGGGCGCAGACCGCGAACAGCGGGACCTGCTCGAAGCCGCTGCCCGCCGCGACCAGGCCGACGATCGCCGTCGACACGAACGCGGCCAGGAACGGGATGATCGCGACGGCCTCGCGGAAGCGCCGGAGCAGCAGGCCGATCACGCCGACCAGGGCGCCGACGACCAGCGCCAGGACGATCGCCCACCACGGGCAGCGGAAGACGACGGCCAGGCCGGCGGAGGTCAGGGCGTTGCCGAGGATCCACGGCAGGGCGGGCGGCGGGACGGTGCCGGCGCGGATGGCCCGGACGCGGGCGGGGATCTCGGCGAGGGCGATGGAGCCGCTCTCGAGGCCGAGCACGACGCGGTTCGCGCGGGCGGCCTGACGGGAGGACAGTTCGACGCCCTCGGCGTTGACGATCGTGGCCGCACCGGTCGAGACCTCGCTCACCATCACCAGGGCGGGCAGGACGCCGATCGCGAGCGTCGGTCCGACCCCCGCGGCGTCACGGGCCTTCTCGAGCGCCGACCGGACGTCGGTGACGGAGCTGCCGGCGTCGAGGAGCAGGGCTCCGAGGGTGCCGAGGAGCATGCCGACGGGGACGCTCTCGCCGTCGACGACCTCGACGTGGGCCTCGGGTCGGCGGAGGGCGTTCTGCAGGTTGGCGAGTGCGCTTCCGAGTCCGACCACGATCGTCGATGCTACTGGGCTGCGAGCCGGTCGTGGCGTCGGGCCGTCTTCGCGGGAAGGCGACGGTCCGCGGGCCGGGAGGCACGTGGCGGGCCGGTCCCGCGCCTCCAGTCCGATGCCCAGGGCGACCCGACCGCACCGTCGAAGCGACAGATGGCAGGACCAGCGCTCGGTCTGTGCGGCCGGAGCGACAGGACGACGCGAACGGTTCGCGGAGTTCTGTCGCTTTCGCAGCGGCACGCGTCGGGCGCCGCGCCGCGCAGCGCCGTGCGCGTGCCGGGTCTCGGCGGTACCCCCGGTGGGACTCGAACCCACAACTCGGCGATTTTAAGTCGCGTGCCTCTACCGATTGGGCCACGGGGGCGGGCCGCAACAGCCTACCGATGCACGAAGGCGGCCACCCGTCGCAGGTGACCGCCTTCGTGACGAACGCGTGGTGCTACTTGGCGTCGGCCGGGGCCGTCACCGGCTCCGCGGCGTTGGAGACGTCCTTCGCGGGCTCGCCGTACACGGGGCCGGCGGCACCGGCGACCTTGCCCTCTTCCGGAGCCTGGGCAGCGGCGGGCGCGGCCGGGGCCTCGGCAGCGGGCTTCGGACGCGACGCGAACGCCTCGAACGCGGCACGAGGGGTCTCGCGGTCGTCGAGCGACACGATGTCGCGGCCGAGGAAGAAGCCACCGACCCAGTCGCCGATGACGCGCCACTTGCGCTCCCACGACGGCATGGCCAGGCCGTGGTAGCCGCGGTGCGCGCCCCAGGCCAGGAAGCCCTTCATCGCGAACTTGCCGGACTGGAACACACCCGTGCCCAGACCGAGGCCCGCGACGGCGCCGAGGTTCTCGTGCTTGTAGTCGGTCGTCGCCTCGCCACGGATGGTCGCGACGACGTTCTTCGCCAGCTGCTTGGCCTGGCGCACCGCGTGCTGGGCGTTCGGCACGCAGAACCCGCCGACACCGCCGCCGGTGAGGTCCGGGACGGCTGCGACGTCGCCGCAGGCCCATGCGTCGGCGATCACGCCGTTGTCGTCGACCACGCGCAGGTCGGGCTGCACACGGATGCGGCCACGCTGCTCGAGCGGGAAGTCGGTGCCCTTGACCATCGGGTTCGCCATGACGCCGGCGGTCCAGATGATGAGGTCGGACGGGATGGTCTCGATGGCGCCGTCGCTCGTCTTGAGCTCGCAGACACCGCCGACGGCCGAGGCCAGCTGGGTCTCGAGGTGCACGGTCGCACCGCGCTCGGCGAGGTTCTTGAGCACCCAGTGCGAGGTCTCGAGCGAGACCTCGGGCATGATGCGGCCCATCGCCTCGACCAGGTGGAAGTGCGTGTCGTCGAAGGACAGCTGCGGGTGGCTCTTCAGCAGGTCGGTGACGAAGGAGCGGAGCTCGGCGAACACCTCGATGCCGGCGAAGCCACCACCGACGACGACGACGGTGAGCAGGCGGTCGCGCTCGGGACCGGCCGGCAGGTTCGCCGCCTTGTGGAAGTTGCTGAGGATGCGGTCGCGGATCGACGCGGCTTCCTCGATGGTCTTCAGGCCGATGGCCTCGTCCGCGACGCCCGGGATCGGGAACGTGCGGGACACCGCACCGGCCGTCATGACGATCTGGTCGTAGGACTCCTCCCACGCCTCGCCCTCTGCCGGGGTGATCGTCGCCGTCTTGGTGGCGTGGTCGACCTTGGTGACCTTGGCCGTGACGACGCGGGTCTTCTTGAGGTGACGACGGTGCGCGACGACCGCGTGACGCGGCTCGATGGAACCGGCGGCGACCTCGGGCAGGAACGGCTGGTACGTCATGTACGGCAGCGGGTCCACCATGACGACCTCGGCTTCGCCCTGGCGAAGGTGCTTCTCGAGCTTCCATGCGGTGTAGAAACCGGCGTAACCGCCGCCGACGACGAGGATCTTGGGCACGGGGGATGATCTCCTTGGATGGGGGTGTGCGGGAGTCGAGTCAGACTTCGCCGCCACCCGCCCCGACTCCAGCGTCTGCACCGTCATCATACGCCCGGCATGCACACCGGGAGGGCGACCAGTCCGCGCGCTCGAGCGCGAGGTCGCCGATGGGGTTGACGCCGGGTCCGGCGGCGAGGGCGTGGCCGACGAGGGCGTGCAGGCACTTCACGCGGGTGGGCATGCCACCGGCGCTGATGCCGTCGATCTCGTCGACGTGTTCGATCGACTCGCGATCGGCCAGGTAGGACTCGTGGGCCGCGCGGTACTGCGCGGCGACTTCGGGGTCCTCGAGCAGGGCTGCCAGCTCGGGCATCACCTGGTTGGCCTCGAGGGTGCTGACCGCAGCGGTGGCCGCGGGGTGGCACAGGTAGTAGAACGTCGGGAACGGGGTGCCGTTCGACAGCCGGGGCTTCGTGGAGACGACGGTGGGGTTGCCACAGACGCAGCGTGCCGCGATCCCGATGACGTCACGTGCCGGTCGGCCGAGCTGCGCCGACACGACCTGGACGTCGCGGTCGGAGGGCGGGTCGAAGGGAGGGGTCGTCACGGGAACGTGAGCCTACCGGAGAAGCGGAACCCCTCGCACCGTCGGGCCGGACGGCGCCGCGCCCTGCGGTCCCCCGGGCTCCTTGCTCTCGGCTACCCGCGCTACTTGCTCTCGCCGGTGCCCGAGACGTCGGGGGCGACGAGGTCGGCCGCGCGCTCGTCGGTCAGCCCGGACTGCAGCACCGACGAGAGCATCGCCTGCACCCAGTCGACCTTCGGCGTCTGCACCTTGGCGCTCACGGGCGTGCCGGAGTCGGTGGTCGGGGTCTTCTCGGCCTGCTTGTCCTCGGCGCCCATCACGAGGTAGCTCTCCTCGCCCGGGTAGACGTAGAGCAGTCGGTCACGGGCCTGCGCCTCGATGTACGCCGGGTCGTCCCAGCGGGCGACGTCCTTCTTCTTCTGCGCGACGTCGGCCTTCTGGCTCGCCACCTCCTGCTGCTGCTGCGCGATCTGCTCCTGCTGCTGGATGAGGGTGCGGAGCGACGGCGCGAGCACCACCACGAACAGCACGATGATCGCGAGCATGAGCAGGCTGAACCCGGAGAAGTGGATCGAGCGGTACCAGGGCTGTGCGGGTGCGGTGCCGTCGGGCATCGCCACGGGGACGCGGCGGACGCGGGGCTTCTGGCTGGGCACGCTCCGACGATAACCCGACGCCGCCGGACGGGCCGCCCGGCACGCGGCCGTTCGGCGCCCTCCCAGCGTCTCGCGTTCGACGGTTCTGCCCGCCAGAAGACGCCGTCGTCTCGTCGAGACGCCTCCGCATTCGGCGGCGTCTCACGGACATCGCGGCGTCAGGCTGACACGACGGCGTCCCGCAGACGGCGGGCGGGTCCGGGTCCGGTCGAGGCAGCCGGGAGGCACGGTCTCCGTCCGCCCGTCCGTCCCGCACCTGGAGTGGTCACCGCACACCGCCCGGCGCACGTCCGGTGGGCACGTCCTGTCGGCCAGGCCCGAGCCAGCCGACGACTCGTGACCACTCGACGCCGCGCGAGCGGCACGTCCTGACCGCTCGGCACCTCGGGGCCGCGCACACGACGAGACGCCGCCCTCCCGGAGGAGGACGGCGTCTCGGTGGTGCGGGTACTGCTGGCCCGGCTGGTTACAGCGACGCGGCGCGCGGGAAGGCCGAGCGACCGGCGTACACCGCGGCGTCGCCGAGCTCTTCCTCGATGCGGAGCAGCTGGTTGTACTTCGCGACGCGGTCCGAGCGGGCCGGGGCACCGGTCTTGATCTGGCCACCGTCGACCGCGACCGCGATGTCCGCGATCGTGGTGTCCTCGGTCTCGCCGGAGCGGTGCGACAGGATCGAGGTCAGGCCGTGACGGTGCGCGAGCGAGACCGCGTCGAGCGTCTCGGTGAGCGTGCCGATCTGGTTGACCTTGACGAGGATCGAGTTCGCGGCCTTCTCGTCGATGCCCCGCTGCAGACGCTTCGGGTTCGTGACGAACAGGTCGTCGCCGACGATCTGGACCTTGTCGCCGAGCTCGGCGGTCAGGTGCGACCAGCCTTCCCAGTCGTCCTCGGCCAGGGGGTCCTCGATGGTGACGAGGGGGTAGTTCGCGGCGAGCTCAGCGAAGTACGCGGTGAACTCTGCACCGGAGAGCTGCTTGCCCTCGAACTGGTACTTGCCGTCCGAGAAGAACTCCGTGGCTGCGACGTCGAGGCCGACGGCGATGTCCTTGCCGGGCGTGTAGCCCGCCTTCTCGATCGCGGTCAGCAGGAAGTCGAGCGCAGCACGGTTCGACGCGAGCTCCGGCGCGAAGCCGCCCTCGTCGCCGAGGCCGGTCGCCAGACCCTGCTTCTTCAGCTCGCCCTTGAGGGCGTGGTAGGTCTCGACGCCCCAGCGGAGGGCCTCGGAGAAGGACTCGGCGCCGTAGGGCACCAGGAAGAACTCCTGGATGTCGACGTTGGTGTCCGCGTGGGCACCGCCGTTGACGACGTTCATCAGCGGGACCGGCAGCGTGTGCGCGTTCGGGCCGCCGAGGTAGCGGAACAGCGGCAGGTCGACCGAGTCGGCTGCGGCACGGGCGACGGCGAGCGAGGCACCGAGGATCGCGTTCGCGCCGAGGCGGGACTTGTTCTCGGTGCCGTCGAGCTCGATGAGCGCGGCGTCGACGAGACGCTGGTCGGTGGCGTCGAAGCCCTCGAGCGCCGGGCCGATCTCGTCGAGGACGGCGTCGACGGCCTTGAGCACGCCCTTGCCGCCGTAGCGCGAGGCGTCGCCGTCGCGGAGTTCGTACGCCTCGAAGGCGCCGGTGGATGCACCGGACGGGACGAGCGCGCGGGACACGACGCCGTCGTCGAGGAGGACCTCGACCTCGACCGTCGGGTTGCCTCGGGAATCGAGGACTTCGCGTGCGCCTACGGCATCGATCAGGGCCACGGGGTACTCCCTACACATTGGTTGTGGTGATTGCGGTGTCGATCCTAGCGAGCGGAGGTGAACACGACGTCGGCCGTGACGCCGGGCTGTGGACGAGTCCGCGCTGGATCGGGGACTGGGTGCTCAGTCGAGCGGGCGGAACTCGACACCCTCGAGCGACGCGGTGTCCGCCGAGACGGTCGCGAACGCCGTGAACCCCTGGGCGGCGAGGCCGGCGAGCAGGTTCTTCGTGTTCTTCGTGCGGCGCTCGAGCCGGACGCGTCGGTGGGACGCCAGCGCCTCGGTCTTCAGCGCGGCGAGCCGGACCGGGTCGGTGTCCTTGTCGTACACGAGCACGACGGCGTCGGCCTCGGCGGACTCGGGGAGGGTCACGAGGTCGACGAGCCGCTCGAACCCGAGCGAGAACCCGACCGCCGGGACGTCCTGCCCGAGGAACCGGCCGATCATCCCGTCGTAGCGGCCGCCACCACCGAGGCTGTACCCGAAGTCGGGGTGCGCGACCTCGAAGATCGTGCCCGTGTAGTAGCCCATCCCGCGCACGAGCGTCGGGTCGAAGCGCAGGTCGACACCCGGCAGCGCCGAACGGAGTCGGAGCAGGTCGGCGAAGGCCTCGGCGTCGAGCCACGCCGCACCCTCGACCGAGGTCCAGTCGGCGGCCTCGAGCGCGCGGATGGTGTCCTCGAGCCCGGGCAGGTCGGCGCCCACGGAGCTGCGGAGTTCTGCGGCGACACCGTCCGCGCCGATCTTGTCGAGCTTGTCGATCGTGATGAGCGCGCGGTCGGCGGCGGCTGCTTCGGTGATGCCCCAGGACGCGAGGAGTGCCAGCAGGATCCGGCGGTCGTTGATCCGGATCGTCGTGCCGCGGACCCCGAGGGCGTCGAGGGCCGCGGTCGTCGCGCGGATGAGCTCGATCTCGGCGAGCTGCCCGGGCTCCCCCAGGATGTCGATGTCGCACTGCACGAACTGGCGGTAGCGGCCCTTCTGCGGGCGCTCGGCACGCCAGACCGGCGCGATCTGCACGGACCGGAACACCGACGGCAGCTCCGCACGGTGCGAGGCGTAGAACCGGGCCAGCGGGACCGTCAGGTCGAACCGGAGACCGAGGTCGGCGAGGTCCAGCGGCGCTTCGGCCGCCTGCAGGTCCTCGGTCGTCAGCCCGCGCTTCATCACCGCGAACGCCAGCTTCTCGTTGTCACCGCCGAGCCCGGAGTGCAGCCGCGCAGCGTCCTCCACCACCGGAGTCTCGATCTCGTCGAAACCGTGCCGCGAGTAGACGTCCCGCACGACACCGAGCACGTGCTCGCGCCGGGCCTTGTCCGCCGGGAGGAAGTCACGCATGCCACGGGGTGTCGTCACGGTCGTTGCCATGCGGTCAATTCTGGCAGACGGGCGTCTCCGGCTTGCGCGCATGCCGACCCACTGGCATACTGCATGCAGAACCTCGGTCCGGAACGTGCCTGATCCACGCTCCGGACCGATTCGCGGGGCGACGTGCTGCAGTGCGTCCCGCGGTTCGAGCGGGCTTCCCTGTCGGCCCCTCTCCCTGGTGGAGCCGACGCCCGCTCACGGGCGCCCTCTCTTTTTCGGGTTGGGAGGGCGCCCGTTCTCACCTGCCCGAACGACGACGAGCGGTCGACTTCACTCCGCGGCGCGACCGGCTTCCTCGAGCGCCGACACCGCGGCCCGCAGACTCGCGACCGGGTCCACCCCGCGTCGTGCCGCAGCGGCGACCTCCCCGAGCACCGCTCGCCCCCACACGGCGTCCACCGTGCCGGCCCCGTCGTCCGCGGCCGGCGCGGCGGACGCACCACGGGCCTCCAGGCCGACGCCGGAACCGGCACCGACGACGGACGCGACGACCACGTCGGCGTCCCCACGTTCCTCCAGGCGCTCCAGCAGCTTGACCGCCCGCTCCAGCGGCGGCATCGCCCGGGGCACCCCGTCGAACGCGCTCCGCCGGCTCGCCTTCTCGGCCGCCTTGGCCGCGCGCCAGACCCGCACGACGTCCTCGACGGTGTCCGCCGTCTCGTCGCCGAACACGTGCGGGTGCCGTCGGGTCATCTTGTCCCGCACCCCGGCGGCGACGTCCTCGAGGGTGAAGTCCCCCGCGCGGGCGGCGATCCCCGCGTGCAGGACCACCTGGTAGAGCAGGTCGCCGAGTTCCTCGCGGAGGTCGTCCGGGTCACCGTCGTCGATCGCGTCGACGAGTTCGTACGACTCCTCGACGGCGTACCGCGCGAGCGAGGCGTGGGTCTGCGCCCGGTTCCAGACGCACCCGCCGTCCTCGGCGAGCAGGCGGTCGACGACGGTCACGAGGTCCGGTACGGCGGTCATCTGGTCATCGTGCCACCCCGGTAGACTGGCCGTGGTGTGTCGGGAAGTCTGGTCGACGGACACTCACCCGACCCCTCGAGACGGAGATCCATGTCGTCCCTCGTCCGCTCCCCCCGCTTCAGCGCCATCGCGCTCCTCACCGCCGCCGTGCTCGGCCTGGTGGTGGCGAACTCCCCGGTCGGCCCCGGCCTCGAACGGCTGCTCGACGCGCACCTGCCGCTCGGTGCCCTGGGCCTCGACCTGTCGATCGCGCACTGGATCAGCGACGGTCTGCTCGCGGTCTTCTTCCTGCTCGTCGCGATCGAGCTGAAGCAGGAACTCGTCGACGGCGAGCTGTCGAACCCCAAGACCGCGATCATCCCCGCCATCGCGGCGGTCGGCGGCGTGCTCGTCCCGGCCGGCATCTTCCTGCTCGTCACCGCGGGCACGCAGTACACGCACGGTTGGCCGATCCCGACGGCGACGGACATCGCGTTCGCGCTCGGGGTGCTCGCCATGTTCGGTCGCGGGCTGCCGAGCGGCATCCGGGTGTTCCTGCTCGCGCTGGCCGTGCTCGACGACCTCATCGCGATCATCATCATCGCCGTGGTGTTCGCCCACGACACCGACTTCACGGCCCTCGCGGGCGCTGTCGTCACCCTCGCGGTGTTCTGGCTGCTCGGCCGGATGCTCCGTCCGGGGCGCAGCGGCCAGACGCTGATCATCGTGGCGATGGTCGTGGTCGGGCTCCTGACCTGGTGGCTCGTCTACCACTCCGGCGTGCACGCCACGATCGCCGGCGTTGCCCTCGGGCTCGTGCTCCCCCGCCGTCCTGGCCACACCCTGCACGAGAACGTCGAGCCGTGGTCGAACGCGATCGTGCTGCCGGTGTTCGCGTTCGCATCGGCAGCGGTCATCATCCCCGCGGTCGGCATCAGCGAGCTCTCCCCCACGTTCTGGGCGGTCGTCATCGCCCTGCCGGTCGGCAAGGTGATCGGCATCACGCTGTTCGGCACGATCGCGACGCGGATCTTCCGCTCGCCCGGCCGTTCGTCGCTGTCGTTCTTCTCGATCATCACCGTCGGCGTGCTCGGCGGCATCGGGTTCACGGTGTCGCTCCTCATGAACGAGCTGGCGTTCGCCCGCAACGAAGAGATCCTCGACGAGGGCGTCCTCGCCGTGCTCGTCGGTTCGGGCATCGCCATCGTCGCGTCGGCGGTCGTCGTCACCCTGCGGGCGCGGGCGTACCGTGCACGCCGCGAGCTGTCCGAGGCCGAGGACACCGAGTAGCGGCTCGCCTGCGGCCCAGCCGACGCGGAGCGACAGAGTCGACGTCGTACGACGTCGACTCTGTCGTTCCGCATCGGCAACCGCGTGGTCCGTCGCGAACAGCGTGTCGCGCCATGGACGCGGCCACGGACGGACTGGAGGCACGGTGCGGGCCCGCACCGTGCCTCCAGTCCGTCTCCGCTCGCGTCTACGCGGCCGGCGCCTCCGCCGGGGTCGTCGCCCCGTACACGGCGGTCAGGATGCTCTCCACCCACTGGATGAGGGCATCGTCCGGCAGGGCCTGGTCGTGCGGACGCGGGATCGGGATGCTCGTCGCGTTCTGCTGCGGGAACCAGCGCGCGCCCGGGAACATGCGCTTGAGGCGCACCTGGGACGAGTCGGCGAGCTCCTTGCCGGCGACCCGCAGGTTCGACCCCATCACGACGACGTCGGACAGGCCGACCTGCTGCGCCATGCGACGGAGGCGAGAGACCTCGACCAGTGTCTGCACGGCCTGCGGCGGCTGCCCGTAGCGGTCGGTGAGCTCGTCGAGCACCATGTCGATCGCGTTCGGCTGCGCCGTCGGGGCCGAGGCCGCCGACAGCTTCTGGTACGCCTCGAGCCGGAGTCGCTCGGACTCGACGTAGTCCTCGGGGATGTGCGCGTCGACGGGGATCTCGAGCCGGAGCTCCGTCTGCCCCTCGGCGACGTCACCGCGGAACTGCGACACCGCCTCGCCGATCATCCGCAGGTACAGGTCGAACCCGACGCCCGCGATGTGGCCAGACTGCTCGCCACCGAGCAGGTTGCCCGCCCCGCGGATCTCGAGGTCCTTCATGGCGACCTGCATGCCCGCGCCGAGCTCGTTGTTCGCGGCGATGGTCTCGAGGCGGTCCTGCGCGGTCTCGGACAGCGGCTTGTCGGAGTCGTAGAGGAAGTAGGCGTACCCGCGCTCCCGCCCGCGACCGACACGACCGCGCAACTGGTGCAGCTGCGACAGGCCGTACTTGTCCGCCTTGTCGATGATGAGCGTGTTCGCGTTCGCGATGTCGAGGCCCGTCTCGATGATCGTCGTCGACACCAGGACGTCGAACCGGCGCTCCCAGAAGTCGACCATGACCTGCTCGAGGGCGGTCTCCGACATCTGCCCGTGCGCCACGGCGATGCGGGCGTCCGGCACGATCTCGGCCAGGTGCGCGGCCACCGACTGGATGTCCTTCACGCGGTTGTGCACGTAGAACACCTGGCCCTCCCGCAGGAGCTCGCGGCGGATGGCCGCCGCCACCTGCAGGTCGGACTGTGGCCCGACGAAGGTCAGGATCGGATGGCGGTCCTCGGGCGGGGTGGCGAGGGTCGACATCTCGCGGATGCCCGTGACCGCCATCTCGAGCGAGCGCGGGATCGGGGTCGCCGACATCGCCAGGACGTCCACGTTGGTCTTGAACTTCTTGAGCTGGTCCTTGTGCTCGACGCCGAACCGTTGCTCTTCGTCGATGATGACGAGCCCGACGTCCTTGAAGGTGATGCCCTGCGACAGGATCCGGTGGGTCGCGATGACGATGTCGACCGTGCCGTCGGCGAGCCCGGCGATGGTCTCCTTCGACTCCTTCTCGGTCTGGAACCGGCTCAGGGCGCGCAGGTGCACGGGGAACCCGGCGAAACGCTCCTGGAAGGTCTCCATGTGCTGGCGGACGAGCAGGGTCGTCGGGACGAGCATGACGACCTGCTTGCCGTCCTGCACGGCCTTGAACGCGGCGCGGATCGCAACCTCGGTCTTGCCGTAGCCGACGTCGCCGGAGAGCAGGCGGTCCATCGGGATCGGCCGCTCCATGTCGCGCTTGATCTCGTCGATCGTGGTGAGCTGGTCGGCCGTCTCGGCGAACGGGAACGCCTCTTCCAGCTCGCGCTGCCACGGGGTGTCCGGGCCGAACGCGTGGCCCTTCGACGCCATGCGCGCCGAGTACAGCTTGACCAGGTCGACGGCGATGTCGCGGACGGCCTTGCGGGCCTTCGACTTGGCGGCGGACCAGTCCGAGCCGCCCATCTTCGACAGGGTCGGGGATTCGCCACCGACGTAGCGTGACAGCTGGTCGAGCTGATCGGTCGGCACGAAGAGCTTGTCGCCCGGGTAGTTGCGCTTCGACGGCGCGTACTCGAGCACGAGGTACTCGCGCTGCGTCTTCACGGCGTTGCGGCCGCCGCTGGAGACCTCGCGGCTGACGAGCTCGACGAACTTGCCGATGCCGTGGGTCGTGTGCACGACGACGTCGCCCGGCTTGAGCTGCAGCGGGTCGACGACGTTCTTGCGGCGGCTCGCGAGCTTCTTGACGGTGCGGGCGCCCTGCTGGACGCTGCGGCCGTAGAACTCGGCCTCGCTCAGG
This sequence comes from Curtobacterium aurantiacum, assembly GCF_018598555.1. Classification (GTDB taxonomy): domain Bacteria; phylum Actinomycetota; class Actinomycetes; order Actinomycetales; family Microbacteriaceae; genus Curtobacterium; species Curtobacterium aurantiacum. The sequence goes on along the minus strand of NZ_JAHEWN010000020.1, from coordinate 18,850 downwards.
ACCGCGATGCGCGGGTCGGGGATCGCGAAGCCGTGCTCGACGGTCGCGGTCGTCACGACGGCGACACCGGGCTCGGGCGGCGCGGTCACGGCATCGGCGCGGGCGGCGACACCGGCGTCGGCGAGGACCTGCACCGCACGCTCGACGAGGCCCTGGCCCTGCGCGGTCACCACGACGGCCCACCCGTCGTCGGTCAGCGACTTCACGTGCGCGATCGCACCGTCGGCGCTGCCCGCGAAGCTCGGGACGGCCTCGGCGCGGACGCGGATGTACTCGCCGGCCTCGGCAGCCGCCTCGGCATCGGTGAGGACGCGCTCGGTGTCCCCCTCGTCGAGGCCGGAATCGAACGGCGACACCGTCCACCAGGTGCGCTGGCCGCGGGTGTTCTTGAGCTGCTGCACGGTCAGGAAGTTGCCCGCGTCGAGGTCGATCGGGGCCTGGGCACCGGCGACCGCTGCGCTCCAGGCCGCCTGCAGGAACTCGGTGTTCGTCTCGGCGAGGCTGTTCGCGCGGCCGTTCACCCGCTCGGGCGAGAACACCGCGATGGTGGCGTCGTCCGGCAGGTAGGAGGTCATCGGCACGAGGTCCTGCACGAGCGCGGGGGCGAGGGACTCCATGCCCTCGACCGGGATGCCCTCGGCGATCTTCGCGAGCATCTGGGACAGGTTCGGGAACTCGTGCAGCATCTCGCGCGCCCGCTGCCGGACGTCGTCGCTGAGCAGGAGTTCGCGCGAGGCGGTGAGCTCGACCGAGCCGAGGTCGTCCTCGGTGGTGCGCTGGTCGGCGACCGAGAACGCCTTGATCGCCTCGATCTCGTCGCCGAAGAAGTCGACGCGTGCCGGGTGGTCGGCCGTCGGCGGGAAGACGTCGAGGATGCCCCCGCGCACCGCGAACTCACCACGGCGGGTGACGAGGTCGACGCGCGAGTAGGCGAGGTCCACCAGCTGGGACGCGATCGCCGCGAGGTCGTTGCCCCGCGAGTCGGTCCGCAGCACCACGGGCGCCAGGGACGTCAGGTTGCTCGCGATCGGCTGCAGCGCGGCGCGGACGCTCGCGACGACGATGGTCTGCCGCCGCTCGGCCGGGTCCGCCGCCTGCCACGCAGCGAGCTTCCGGAGCGTCGCGATGCGCGTGCCGACGGTCTGGGCACTCGGGCTGAGGCGTTCGTGCGGCAGGGTCTCCCACGCGGGGAACTCGAGCACGTCGGCGTCGGGGACGTAACTGCCGAACGCTTCACGGACGGCCTCGGCTTCACGCCCGGTCGCCGTGATGACGAGGACGCACTGCGGACCGTTTCGCTCGGCGAGCAGTGCGCCGAGCAGCGGCACGCGCAGGCCGTCCACGACGGAGAAGTCGGCGTCGCGCGGTGCGGCGCGCAGCACGCGATCGAAGGCGGAGGCGCGCGAGAGCGCAGGGATGATGCCCGAGATCGTCACTCAGGAGATGGTACCGGCCGCCACCGACACCGACCGCGGCGTGCGCGACGGGCGAACAGCGCCAGGCACTCAGGACGGAGCGTGCACGCGCTGCTGCGCGGCGAGCAGCCCGACCTCGGCGATCGCCTCGACCGCGTCCGCGGCGTCGGCCAGCAGGATCGGCAGGGTCTTCTTCTCGGCCGCGGAGAAGTCACGCAGCACGTAGTCGGCCGGGTCCTGCCGACCGGGGGGACGACCGATGCCGACCCGCACGCGCATGAACTCGTTCGTGCCGGTGGCCTTGATGATGTCGCGCAGGCCGTTGTGCCCGCCGTGCCCCCCACTGCCCTTGAGGCGGACGGTGTCGAACGGCAGGTCGAGCTCGTCGTGCACGACGACGAGGTCGGCCGGGGTGGCGCTGTAGAACCCGAGCACCGAGGAGACCGGCCCGCCCGAGGTGTTCATGAACGACCCGGGCTTCGCCAGCACGAGTCGCGTGCCGCCGGGGACCAGACGCCCCTCGGCGACCTGGTTCGGCGTCTTGTGCTTCTTGAACGTCGCCCCCATGCGGGAGGCGAGTTCGTCGAGGACCATCTGGCCGACGTTGTGGCGGTTGCCGGCGTAGCCGGGCCCGGGGTTCCCGAGCCCGACCACGACGAGCGTGTTGCCCGTCATCAGCACTCCGCCATCAGCGTCGACCAGATGTCCTGCGAACGGTTGTTACTCGGAGTCCGCGGCGCCCTCGGCACCCGACTCGGCGCCGGCCTCGGCCGAGGCCTCGTCGGCGGCGTCGTCGTCAGCGGTGCCACGCGGGGTGACGATCGCGACGACCAGCGCCTCGGCGTCGGTCTCGAGCTCGGCACCCTCGGGGAGCTCGAGCTGCGAGGCGTGGATCTGCACGCCGTCCTCGAGGCCCTCGACGTTCACGGAGACGTGCTCCGGGATGTCGGTGGCGAGCACGAGCAGCGAGATCGTGTTCAGGTCCTGCACGTGGATGGTTCCGGAGAAGGACTCGCCCTCGATGACGACGGGCACGTCGACCGTGACCTTCTCGCCGCGGCGGAGGACCACGAGGTCGATGTGCTCGATGATCTGGCGCACCGGGTCACGCTGGACGTCCTTGACGAGGGCGAGCTGTGCGGCACCCTCGATGTCGAGGTCGACGACCGCGTTGGCGGTACGGACGAGCAGCATGGTCTCGTGACCGGGCAGCGAGATGTGCTTCGGCTCGGTGCCGTGGCCGTAGACGACCGCGGGGATCTTGTCGGCCGCGCGGAGCTTGCGAGCAGCGCCCTTGCCGAACTTGGTGCGGACTTCCGCTGCGAGCTTGGTGTAGTCGGCCATGGTGCCTCCTGGTGTCGGGGACGACGCCGGAGTGCCGGCATCGTGGGGGTCTGTGGTGTTGCAACTCGAACGCGTGCACGCGTGAGGAACGATCCCAGGGTCTTGCCGGGTATCCCACCGCGTCGATCACGGCCGCGCGTACGCAGCCCTCGCCGAAGTCAGGGACTGAGTCTAGCAGGAGCGTCCGGGCGTGTCGCGCGTCATGGTCCGGACGCACACCCGGGACGGACGGGAGGCCCGTGGCGGTCCCGCCACGGGCCTCCCGTCCGTCGTCCACACGCGGCGGGCGCGGGGCGCTCCCCCCAGGACCGCTCCCCGCGACCGCCGCGTCAGTCGACGTCCGTCGGTGCCGCCGGCGCGAGCCGCGCGATCACCCGGTCGAGTCGGGCGTCCACCTGCGGCTGCCGCGTCGAGCCCTTCCGGAGCACGGCCGCGTCGGTCGCGGTGACGTGCAGCAGCCGTTCCCACTCCGCCGCGTACAGCGCGCTGCGGTAGCCGGAGGACTCCTGGCACGCGACGTCCCGTTCGGCGACGGCGACCTCGGCCTTCCCCGGATCGTCCGAGAACAGGACGACCCGGTCGCCGTCACGGGCGCTGACGTGCATCGAGGGCGTCGGCATGCCCTCCGGACCCTCCGGCAGGTCGGGCACACCGGACGGCGCCATGCAGGTGCGCCACCCGGCCGCGGCTGTGCGGACCGCGTCGTCCTGGCGTGCGTCCAGCGCCGCCAGGTACGTCAGGCGCTGGGCCAGCTCGGACGCGGTCTGCTCGGTGCCGCGCAGCGAGGTACCGAGGGTCTTCCGGGCTGCTTTCCAACAGCGGGCTGCCACGTCGTCCGGGAGCGCGGCGAACTCGGCCTGACGGTCCGGGTCGTACCCCCACTGCCGCATGCCCTCCTGGTTCGCACCGGCGGCGGACGGCCCGTGGTAGCCGCGGGTCTCGGCGAGCGCCGCGGTCAGGGGCCGGGTGGTCCCGAGCGCGGGTGACGGGTTCGCCCGAGCGGCGGTGTCGGCCGCGTCGTCGTCGGCCTGCAGCCCGGCCGCGGTCGCCCAAGGAGGCGGGTCGTCGATGCCGGCCTTCCGCAAGCAGGGCTGAGCCACCAGGTCCTCGGCGTACGTGGACTTCGACGAGGCCGGTGCGAGGAAGGCGTCGAGGGGCATCGCCCACGCCGTGCTGTCCTGTTCGACGGTGGGCGCGACCGCGACGTCGGCGCGTTCGGGCAGCCCGTGGACGACGGCGGCGGCCAGTCCGGCGAGGACGACGACGAGGGTGCCGGTCTTCGCGGCCCGGTTCGTGATCTGCATGGTTCCCCCTAGGCGCGGACCAGGCCGCGTTCGTGTGCGGTGATGACGACCTGGATCCGGTTCCGGAGCCCGAGCTTCGTGAGGACGGCGCGGACGTGGGTCTTCACGGTGGCGTCGCTCAGGAACACGGACTCGGCGATCTCGGCGTTGCTGAGCCCCTTCGCGACGAGCAGGAAGACCTCGCGCTCGCGGGCCGTCAGCGCGTCGAGGACCTCGTCGCGTCGATCGGTCACGGCCGGGGTGCCCTGCGCGCGCAGCAGGTCGAGCGCCTCGGCTTCGGTCGGGGCCGGTCGGCCGGCGTGCACGTCGCGGATGGTCGCGGTGACCACTTCGGGCAGCGCGTCCTTCGTCAGGAACGCGGCGGCGCCGGCACGGAGTGCGGTGAGGACGGCGTCGTCGCGGCGGATGGTCGTCAGCGCGACGACCCGCGGGCGCTCGTGGGTCGACGCGGCGAGACGTGTCAGGGTCTCGATGCCGTTCATGACCGGCATCCGTAGGTCGAGCAGCAGCACGTCGGGGTGTTCGGCGGCGCAGAGCTCGAGGGCGGCGGCACCGTCGCCGGCGGTCCCGACGCAGGTCATGTCGTCCTGCGCGTCGACGAGCATCTGCATCCCGGTGGCGAACAGTCGCTGGTCGTCGACGACGGCGACACGGACGGCGGTCATCGGACGTGCTCCGGCAGGACGGCGTCGGTCTCCGCCGTCGCTGCGGTCGGCACCGCATCGGTCGGCACCGCAGCGGTCGTCGGCACCCACGCGGTGACGACCCACTCGTCCGGGGTGTCGCCGACACCGGCACGCAGCCAGCCGCCGACCAGACGCGCACGCTCCTGCATCCCGGCGACACCGGACCCGACACCGTCGAGCTCGACGAGGGGTTCGCTCCCCCGTGACGTCACGACGACGCCGAGCCCCGGGCCGCGCCAGTCGAGCGCCACCCGGGCCGTCGCGGTCCGCCCCTGGTGCTTCAGCACGTTCGTCAGGCTCTCCTGCACAATCCGGTGCACCGCGCCGGCGCTGTCCGCGGGCAGCAGCCCGGCGCCGTGCTCCTCGAACGTCGCGGTCATCCCGAGCTCCCGCATGTCCTCGACCAGGTCGGGGACGTCGAGCAGCCCGTGACGGTCGGCGTCGTCGCTCGCCTGGATGCGTTCCACCAGGGCCCGGACGTCACCCAGTGCCGAGCGGCTCACGTCGGCGATGTCCTGCAGCGCCCGGGCGGCGTGTTCGTCCCGCACGGCGATGGCCGCGGCACCCTGGGCCTGGGACACGACGACCGCCAGTGAGTGGGCGAGCGAGTCGTGCACGTCGCGGGCGATCCGTGCGCGGTCCTGCTCGGCCCGGAGCTCGGTCGTGGTCACCTCGGTTCGACGTTGCGCCTCGACCACCCGGACCCGGGCGAGGCCGATCCGCCACGCGGCACCGATGGCCACGCCGACCGCCCACGCGACACCGCTGACCCCCGCGAACGCGAACGTGATCGTGACGAGGTCTGACCGGGTCCCGCCGGAGTTCCCCACCCAGCTGCCCCAGACGTCCTGGTCGGCAGCGGTCGGGACCGCCATCGCCCAGGCGGCAGCCGCACTCGCGAGCAGGAGCACGGGGACGGCGAGGTAGCGGAGCAGGTCCGACCGACCGGCACCGACGACGCCGACGACGATCGCGATGGCCAGGTACTCCGGCCAGGTCGTGTCGGTCGGCCGGGTGAGCAGCCGGGCCGCCTGCAGGAGCGGGATGCCGACGACCAGTCCGAGCGCGGTCGCGGGCATCCACGCGGCGAGGCCGATGGCGACGGCGAAGGCCGACACCACGACGACGTGGTCGGCGAGCCCCGCGCGTCCGGCCTCGGCGACGATCCAGAGCACGAGGTACACGGCGCCGGCAGCCGGGGCCAGCAGGTGCCGGTACCGGCGGAGGAAGGAGGTCATGACGCGAGCGTATGGGCCGTGCCGGACGGGGACCGAGCCGTGCGGCCGCTTTTCATCCGAGGTGATGAGGTCGCCCCGGACGGCTCAGCGACCGACCTCCCGACGGTGCTCCTGCGCGGCGTGGAGGACGTCCCGCGCGCGGTCGCTCGCCGCCTCGGCCTCGTCGCGGGCTGCCTCGAGCCGGGTGATCTCGGCCTCGGCCTGCTCGAGGGCACGCTGGAACTCGGCGCGGCGCTCCTCCGCCTGTTCGAGGTCTGCCTCGGCGGTGTCGAGTGCTGCGTCGGCGTCGCGGGACTCCGTGCGCGCTGCCGTCTCGGCCTGGCGTGCGGCCTTCCGGTCGGCCGCCGGGTCGCGCTTCCGTTCGGGTGCGGGTTCGGAGTCGGGTTGCGTCGCCGCGTCGTGGCGCTGCGCGGGCCTGGAGGCACGACTCGCCTTGCGCGCGCCCCTCGCCTGGGAGATGGGGATGGGTGGGGCATCGCTGCCGGACCAGGCATCAGGGACCGCATCCGGATCCGCGAGGGCCCCGTCGAGGTCCACCGCGTCGAACCCGACGCTCTCGAGCGCCGTCACGAGCAGCCCCGACCGGACGGCCGCGCCGGCGTGCGGGTCCGCCATCGCCGCCTCGATCGTCGACCGGACCTGCTCGAGCACCGCCGGGGTGACGGGGTGTCCGGCGTCGGACGCCAGGTCGGCACCGGCCTGCGCGAGGGCGTCGACGACCTCGGCGCGCTGCCGTCGGAGCGTGCGGATCGCGTCGGGGTCGGCGTCGGCCTGGGCCTTGCGGAGCGCCGGTCCGAGGTCGACGGCGTCGTCGAGCGCGCCGTCGTGGGCGAGCAGGTCGATCACCCAGGCGGCCGGGGCGGGCTTCCGGAGCTTCCCGATCGCCGTCGCGAGCGCACGGTCGTCCTTGCGCACGGCCCGCTGCCGTGCGGTGCGCTCGGCGACGAAGTCCTGCGGCGCGACGAGCAGCAGCTCCCTGGCGACGTCCGCGAACTCCATGCCCCCAGCTTGCCCCGTCGCTTCCCGCAAAACACCGGTGTTCGCGCTCCGAGCCGCGGGATGCAGCGGTTCAACCGACGAACACCGGTGTTTTGCGAAGGGGGCTACCAGTCGTGGACGGTGCCGTCGGCCAGGCGGTTGAACGGCAGGTACGCCTGCTCGTAGGGGTACTTGCCGGCTTCGTCGACGTCGAGGCTGACCCCGAGGCCCGGCTCGTCACCCGGGTGCAGGTACCCGTCGGTGAACGTGAAGGTCTGGTGGAACACCTGGTTCGTCTGCGGTCCGTGCTGCATGTACTCCTGGATGCCGAAGTTGTGGATCGCGAGCCCGAGGTGCATCTGCGCGGCGAGGCCCACCGGGGAGATGTCGGTCGGCCCGTGGAACCCGGACTTGACCTGGTAGAGCGCCGCGTACTCCATCGTCTTCTTGAGCGGGGTGACGCCGCCCATGTGCGTGACGGCACCGCGGACGTAGTCGATGAGCTGGTCGCGGATGATGTCCTTGAAGTCCCAGATGGTGTTGAAGACCTCGCCGATCGCGAGCGGCGTCGTGGTGTGCTGCCGGACGAGCTTCAGGGCCTCCTGGTTCTCGGCCGGGGTGCAGTCCTCGAGCCAGAACAGGTCGTACGGCTCGAGCGACTTGCCGAGCTTGGCGGCCTGCAGCGGGGTCATCCGGTGGTGGCCGTCGTGCAGCAGGGGCAGTTCGGGGCCGAACTCGTTGCGGACCGCCTCGAACACGGTGGGCACGTGGCGCAGGTAGGCGCGGGTGTCCCAGTCCTCCATCGCCGGGTTCGCACCGCGCTGGGCGGGCTCGAAGTCGTAGCGGACGCCGGCGTTGCCCTCGGTGGTCCTGTTCGAAGCGATGCCGTAGATGGACTCGAGGCCGGGCACACCGGTCTGCACCCGGATGGAGCGGTAGCCCTCCTCCTGGTGTTCGCGGATGGAGTCGAAGAGCTCGGGCAGCTCCTTGCCCGAGGCGTGGCCGTACGCCATGAGCCCGGTGCGCGATGCCCCGCCGAGCAGCTGGTAGAGCGGCATCCCGGCGACCTTGGCCTTGATGTCCCAGAGGGCCATGTCGACGGCGGCGATCGCGGCCATCGTGACCGGACCCCGGCGCCAGTACGACGACCGGTACAGGAACTGCCAGGCGTCCTCGATGCGGCTGGCGTCACGGCCGACGAGCAGCGGGACGACGTGCTCGGACAGGTACGCGGAGACCGCGAGCTCACGGCCGTTCAGGGTGGCGTCGCCGAGCCCGGTGACGCCGTCGGCCGTGGTGAGCTTGAGCGTCACGAAGTTCCGGTTCGGGCTGGTCACGATGACCTCGGCCCGCTCGATCAGCTGCCCGCGGTCCGCCGAGGCCCAGGTGTCCGGACGGCCGGCGGTGGTCTCGGCCGGCCCGCTGTCGGTGGCACCGGGGACCGGGGCCGCGGGGTTCGTGGTGTTCGTGTCGGTCATGCGTGGACTCCTCCGTTGGAGCGTTCGCGGGCGCGTGCCGCGGCGGTGCGGATGCGGTCGGCCGCCGCCGTCACGGCGGCGACCACGGGGGTCGTGTCGAGTTCGGGGGCGATGACGGCCAGGACGTCGTGCACGTCCGAGTCTGGCCCGGGGGCACCGGGGTCGTCCACCAGGTCGGGCTGCCCGGTGACGTGCAACCACCACGCGGCGAGGGCGGTGGCCGCTCCGGTGCCGATGCCGGCCGAGGGGTCGCGGGCGAGCCGGTGCCGCACGACGTCGACGACGCGGACGGGCAGCTTCTGCGAACCGCCGGACGCGATCTGCCGCAGGGTGTGCCGGATGCGCGGGTTGGCGAACCGCTCGACCAGGGCAGCGCGGGCCTCCGCGACCTCGGCGTCGGGCAGCGGTAGCTCGAGCGCGGCTTCGTCCCAGAGCTGCTCGACCGCGGTGCGGCAGACCGGGTCGTCCAAAGCCTCGGCCACGGTGTCGTGCCCGAGCTGCAACCCCAGGTAGGCGAGGAGCGAGTGCGAGCCGTTGAGCAGCCAGAGCTTCCGCTGCTCGTACGGGGTGACGTCCTCGACGATGCGCACCCCGGCGGTCTCCCACGCGGGTCGGTCGATCCCGTCGAAGGCGTCCTCGAGCACCCACTCCGCGAACGGCTCGGTGACGACCGGGACCCGGTCTCCGGCGAGCGCACCCGGCAGTTCCGACAGGCGCGCGACGTCGTCGTCGGTGGTGGCCGGGGTGATCCGGTCCACCATCGAGCTCGGGAACGTGACGTTCGCCTCGATCCAGTCGTGCAGGGCGTCGTCGGTGACGGCGTCGAGCACGGCGTCGCGCAGCACCGCCCCGTTGTGCGTCAGGTTGTCGAGACTGACCAGCGCGATGCGTCCGGACCCGGCGGCACGGCGGGCGTCGAGCCCCGCGACCAGCCGCGCCGGCACGTCGGAACCGGGCCGGTAGCCCTGCTCGGTGACCGTCAGCGTGACGATGGTCGTCGCAGGCGACGCGACCACGTGCCTCCAGGCCGTGTCGTCGCTGCCCGGGTGGGCGGCCACGATCGTGTCGACCACCTCGGCTCCGTCGCCGGACGCGGCTCGGGTGACGAGCGTGTACCGGCAGTCCTGCGCGGTCAACGCGTCCGCGGCCGCGGGCGAGCGGCCCGTGAAGGCGGTGATGCCCCACGGCTCCCCCGTGGTGTGGGCGGTGTACCAGGCGAGGTGGGCGCGCGCGAAGGCCCCCACCCCGAGGTGCACGATGCCGGGTCGTCGCTCCGTCATGCGGTCACCGGGACGAGGGAGCGCAGGTACGCGAGGTTGTCGGCGGTGCGGGCTTCGAGCGGCAGGTCGGTGGAGAAGTCCTCGATGGTGACCCACCCGTCGTACCCGACCTGGCGGAGCGCGTCGAGGTACTCGGAGACCGACGCCTGGCCGGTGCGCAGGGGTGCCCACTCGTGCTGCCAGATCGAGCTGCCGTCGGCACGGGTGTCGCCGGTGTCGACCCAGTGGGCGTTCTTCACGTGGGCGTGTGCCAGGTACGGCCCGAGCAGTTCGAACGCGGCGAGGTGGTCCTCGTACCCCTCGATCACGAGGTTGCCGAGGTCGTGGATGACGCCGACGTGTGCGGGGTCGAGACCGTCGATCAGTCGCAGTGCCGCGGAGGCCGACGGCGTGATCGTCATGTGGTGCAGCTCGACCAGCACCTTGACGCCGAGTTCGGCCGCGCGGTCCGCCGCCCACTCGAGGTCGGCGCGGGTGCGGTCGAAGAGCTCGGGGTAGGTCTCGCCGGTGCGCTCCCGCTCGGCTCGGTAGTGGGGCATCGTGACACGGACCTGGCGGGCACCGAGTTCGCTCGTCACGCGCAGCATCGTCTCGACGCCGTCGTGGTCGGCCGCCGGCTGGTAGCCGCCGATGCCCGAGTACTCGAGCCCGGCGGCGTCGGTGACCCGGGCGATCTCGCCGACCCGGTCACGGATGCCGGTGTACTGCCACGTCGAGTTGTTGCCCGCCCAGAACGAGCGAGCAGCCGGGACGCTCTCGCCGGACACCGGGCGGTCGTCGACGATGCGCCACTCGATGCCGTCCCAGCCCTGCGCCGCCAGGGTCTCGGCGGCCTCGGACGGGGTCCAGTCGGGGGTGGAGGCAGTGAACACGGAGAACTTCATCGGGCTGCTCCTTCGGTCGCGGTGGCGGTTGCGGGTGTGCCGACGACCGGCACCACGTCGTCGTACTTCCCGTCGATCACGTCGTCGATGCGCACGGGCTGACCGAGCGTCGCGCTGACGTAGAGCCCGCGGACGGTGGCGAGCGACACCAGGGCCGCGTCGACGGTGACGCCCGGTTCGCGCCCCTGCCGGATCGCGTCGACGATGTCGGTGTACTGCCGCGCGTGCCCCGCGGCGAAGTGGTCGGGTTCAGCCGGGCCGCCGACGACGTGCTCGGGCGGGACGACCTGGTCCTTCTGGTCGACCGCTCCGGCGACGGCGCTGGCGTTCGACGTGGTCGCGGCGGACTCGAGCGTGGCGGTGTCCGGGGCGATGTGGAAGTACGCGAGCCGGTCGTCGTCGACGATGGCGGACCCGTGCGTGCCGTACACCGCGTACCGGGCGGAGAGCCCCGGGTACGCGGCGGTCGTGCAGTGGACGACGCCGAGCGCCCCGCCGGCGAACCGGACGGTGGCGACCGCGGTGTCCTCGACCTCGATGCGGTCGTGGGCGAGCAGGCCGGTCTGCGCCGAGATCTCGACGGGACGGCCGAGCGCCCAGACGAGCAGGTCGACGGTGTGCACGCCCTGGTTCATCACCGCGCCGCCGCCGTCGAGCGCCCAGGTGCCGCGCCAGTCACCGGAGTCGTAGTACCCCTGCGACCGGTACCAGGCGACGCTCGCGAGCCCCGAGGTCACGGTGCCGAACTCGCCGTCGTGCGCGGCCCGGGCGACGACTGCCGACGCCGGGTCGAAGCGGTGCTGGCTGATGACGCTCGTGACGAGCCCGCGGTCGCGAGCGGCTGCGGCGAGCGCTGCGATCTGCCGGGCCCGGGGCATCGTGGTGTCGAGCGGCTTCTCGATGACGACGTGCTTGCCGGCGGCCAGGGCGGCCTCGGCGAGCTGCACGTGCATGCCGGACGGCGAGCAGATCGCGACGACGTCGATGTCGGTCTGGTCGATCGCCTCCTCGATGGTGGACGTCGTGATCGGGCGGGCGACGCCCATCGCCTCGATCGCGTCGGCTGCGCTCGTGGCGGCTTCGGGCACGGCGTCGACGAGGGCGACGACCTGCAGGTCGGGGTGGTGCACCGCGACGGTGGCGTGGTGGCGTCCGATGACACCGGCGCCGACGACGGCCAGGCGGAGCGGGTTGGTGGGTTCGGTCATCGCAGGGTGACTCCGATCTGGTCGGTGAGGGTGCGGAAGGCCCGGCCGGCACGACCGAAGGCCGCGGGGCCGGAGAACCCGCCGAGGGAGGTGACGTCGCTGAGGTGCGGCTCGAGCGAGGCGTAGCCGGAGTACCCGGCGTCGCGGAGTGCGGTGAGCGTCTGGAGCAGTTCGCCGTCACCCTCGCCCGCCGGCACCACCGACGAGTCGGCGGCGAGGGCGTCCTTGACCTGCAGGTAGTCGACGTAGGGCGCGAGCTGTGCCCAGCCGTCGGTGAACGGCCGGACGCCGCACTGCACGTAGTTCGCGTTGTCCCAGGCGAGGCGGAGTGCCGGGGACCCGACGCTCTCGACGATGTCGAGCACCCGCGTGGGGACGTCGCCGTAGATGTCCTTCTCGTTCTCGTGCAGCAGGGTCACCCCTTCGCGCTCGGCGAGGTCGGCCAGCGCCCGCATCCGGACGAGGACGTCGTCGCGGACGTCGTCGGGCGTGCGGCCCTCGAAGTAGAACGAGAAGATCCGGATGTTCGTGGTGCCGAGGGCGTGCGCGGCACGGATCGCACGGGCGAGCCGCGACACCTCGTGTTCGACGGGTTCGTCGACGGGCACCTTGCCGATCGGCGAGGCGATCGCGGACACGGTCTGCCCGCGCTCGTCGAGCAGCCGGTGGAGGCCGGCGAGCTGGTCCTCGTCGAGGTCGACGACGTTGACGCCCCAGGCGCTGCGGACCTCGATGGCGCTCGCGCCGAGCGCCTGGAGGACCGCGACCTGGACGACCGGGTCGGCGTCGATCTCGTCGCCGAAACCGGAGAGTTCCCAACTGGGCTGGTCGGTCATGGTGTCCTTTCGTTCGGACGGGAGGCGCGTGGCGGGGCCGCCACGGGCCTCCCGTCCGGTTCTGGGTTGCGGCCTACTTGACGGAGCCGGCGGTGAGCCCGCCGATCAGGTAGCGCTGGAAGATCAGGTACAGGGCGACGACGGGGACCGCGCAGACGATCGAGGCGGCCATCATCTGGCCGTAGATCGGGACGGCGCCGCCCTCTTGCGTGGTGCCGAGCACCTGCAGGACCACGGCGACCGTCCGGGTGTTCGGGGTCGTCATGATCGTGGAGAACAGGACGTCGTTCCAGCCGAGCAGGAACGCGAAGATCGCGGACACGACGATGCCCGGCCACGACAGTGGGAGCACGATCTTCGTCAGGATCTTCGTCGAGCTGGCGCCGTCGATCCGCGCCGCTTCTTCGAGCTCCTTCGGCAGGCCGCGCAGGTACGTGACCATCACCCACGTCGAGAACGGCAGGGCGAAGGTCAGGTAGGTGACGAACAGGCCCCAGCGGGTGCCGATGATCTGCACCCCGGTCGCACTGGCGATGTTCGAGAACACCACGAAGACGGGCAGGAGCAGCAGCGTGCCCGGGATCGACTGCAGGGCGAGGAGCCCACGCAGGATCGTCAGACGCCCGAGGAACCGGAACCGCACCAGCACGTACGCCGTGGAGACGGCGAGCGCGGCACTCGCGACGGCGACGGCTCCGGCGGTGAGCATCGAGTTCACCAGCCCCTCGCCGAGGGCGACGGTGGACCAGATCTCGACGTAGTTCGACAGGGTGAACTCGGACGGGAAGTACTCGCCACGGGCGACCGCGACGTCCGAGTTGACCGATCCGAACAGGATGTAGAGCACCGGGACGGCGATGAACGCGATGATCACCGCGATGACGGTGACGAGCAGCCAGCGCGGCAGCAGCCGGGTGACGTCGGTGTCGTATGGACGCTTGCTCCGTCGCCCGCCGCCGGTCGTGATGCTCTCGGTGAGCGTCGCGGTGGGGCGGGTGCGGGTGCTGAAGGACGTGCTCGGGGCGCTCATGCGCGGGCTCCGTCGAGGTCGGCTGCGGTCGGGGCGGCGGCGAGCGTGGCGCGGTCGGCGCGACGCTGCTTCCGGTTGGGGCCCGCGTCGTCACCGGTGTCGAGCTTGACCGCCCGCAGGTAGACGAACAGCGGGATCGCGACGATCACGAGCGAGCAGATCGCCATCGCCGCGGACAGGCCGAAGCGGAACGACTGGAAGCTCGCGATGTACGTCAGGACGGGCATCACCTCGACGCTGGACGGCAGCGGGATGCCGAACAGCACGAACGGCAGCGTGAAGTTGTTGATGTTGTGCAGGATCGAGATGATCACCGCGAGGCTGAGGGGTCCGCGCAGGTACGGGAAGATGATGTACCGCAGCTTCGCCCACCAGGTCACCCCGTCGAGCGCGGCGGCCTCGTGCACCTCGTTGTCCACGGCCTGCAGTCCGGCCAGGGACAGCAGGTAGACGAAGGGCCAGCTCGTCCAGATCATCACGCCGGCGAGCGCCCAGTACGACGCCGAGCCGTTCAGCCACAGCACGTCGGTGTGCAGGATCGAGTTCACGACGCCCTGCGGCTGCAGCATCGTGCGGAAGAACGTCCCGACGACGAACGCGGGGAGCACGTACGGGATCAGGTAGATCGAACGGACGAGTCCGCGGCCGGGGAACCGGTTCTGCGTCGAGATCGCGGCGGCGACCCCGATCGGCACGGTCACCGCGGTGACGAGCACCGACAGCGACACCGAGATCCAGATGGAGTGCAGCAGCGGCGAGTTCGTGAACGCCTCGGTGAAGTTGGCGAACCCGACGAACGGGGCGCTGAACCACTGGCGGAGCGTGTACTGGTCGAGGTCGAGCATCGCGATCCAGAAGCCCACCAGGAGCGGCACCACGATGACGGCGAGCATGAGGACCCCGCCGGGCAGGAGCATCCAGAGCGGGCGTTCGCGTTTGTAGAGGGGCGTCTTGCCGGCCGGACGCACCGGCCGCGGCGGCGCCGCATCGGTGCGGGGCCTGGTCTGCGTGCTGGTCATCACAGACCTCCGTTCTTCTGACGGTCGAGGGTGGCTTGGGCGTCGCGTTGTGCTGCTTCGAGGCGTGCCCGCAGCTGGTCGTCGGAGACCTCGCCGGACTTCAGCGACGGGATCGACTGCACGACGACGTCGACCAGGGCGAGCTGGATGTCGGACCATGCACCGGTGAACGCGGTCGGCTTCGAGAGCCGGCCGGCGTCGATGATGGGCTTGAGTTGCGGGTTGTCGGCCGCGAGGTCGGCAGCGGCGGACGCGTTCGTCGGCAGGTTGCCGAACAGGTCGTAGTACTCGAGCTGCGCCTTCGGAGCGCTGAGCTGCTTGACGAACGCGAACGACAGATCCTGCTTGGTCCCGTAGTCCGCGACGACCCAGTTGTCGCCGGACAGGATGCTCGCGGCCTCGATGCCGTCCGCCGGCCGTTCCGTGGCACCTGGCGGGACGGTCGGCAGCAGGGCGAACTCGTACTTGCCGTCGACCTTCGTGCCCTCGAACGAGTTGATCGCGGTGGTGGTCGTCATCGGGAAGAACGCCGCCTTGCCCTCGGTGAACTGTGCGAGGGCCTGGGCGTTGTTCCAGCCGATCGCGGCCGGGTCGACGACACCGTCCTTCGTGACCCAGTCGAAGTAGGTGCGGTAGGCGTTCGCGACGGCCTCGCTGTCGATCTCGGCCTCCGAGCCGTCGACGATCGTGTTGCCGGCGTTCTGCGACATCCCCCACACGAACTTCCAGGGGTCGAAGCCGTCGGCGTAGGCGATCGCCATCCCGTGGCGGCCGTCACCGGTGGTGGCCTTCGCGTCGGCGGTCAGCTCGTCCCACGTCGTGGGCATGTCGGTGATGCCGGCCTTCGCGAGCAGGTCCTTGTTCACTGCCATCACGAACGGGCGGCTGGCGAAGGGGATCCCGATCTGCTTCGACGGGCTCGGGCCCGAGATGCCGAACGACGCGGGGTCGAACTGGTCCTTGCCGCCGATGGCCTTCCACTCCTTCGCCCCCATCTCGACGAAGGCGCCGGTGGCGTAGGCGGTCGGGGTGAAGGTGGTGCCGATCGCGTACACGTCGGGCCCCTGGCCGGAGATGACGCTCGTCTGGATCGCGGTCAACTCCTCCTGCGCGGACGAGTACGTCTCCCACTGGATGTCCGCGCCGGTCGTGCGCTTGAACTCGGCGGCGGTGTCCCGCTGCCACTGCTTGCGTTCCTTGGGGTAGGTGGTGTCCGCGCCCATCATCACGCGGAGGGTGTTCGGGTCGTCGCCGCTGCCGTTCACCACGGCACATCCCTGCAGGGACAGTGCGGCGAGGGCGACCACGGCGACGGCACCGACGAGGGTGCGGGCTGGCAGTCTTCTCGTCTTCACGGGGGTTTCCTCCTCGAGACCTCCTCCGAGCGGCGCTGCTCGGTGGCACCACTGTTCCGCCGTTGGCAACAGGCGGCAACCGGTTGCCACTTGTTGCCAGACGCGAATACGTTCGGCCTCGTGAGCGGACGGACGACGGACGACGGACGCGGCACGCGCACCGGTGCCGCCGCTGGCGCCAGCACGCGCGCCGGTGCCGCCGCCGGTGCTGTCACGCGCGCCGGTGCCGCCGCCGCCGGTGCCGCTGGTGCCGCGCGTCGCGTCACGATCCGCGACATCGCCGACGCGACCGGGGTCGCCGCGTCCACCGTCTCCCGCGCCCTGTCCCTGCCCGACCGGGTGAACCCCGTCACGCAGGAGCGCATCCAGCGGGCAGCACGCGAACTCGGCTACGTCGCCAACTCGCAGGCCCGCGCGTTGACCTCCGGCCGCACCCGCGCCGTCGCCGTGCTCGTGTCCGACATCACGAACCCCTTCTACTTCGACGTCATCCGCGGCACGCAGCACCAGCTCGCCGGGGCCGGGTGGACGCAACTGCTCGTCGACACCGAGGAGTCCGCCGACGCCGAGATGGCCGCGCTGAGCGCCGTCGGGGCGAAGGCCGACGGCGTCGTGCTGACGGCGTCGCGCCTGTCCGACGCGCAGATCGCGCGGTTCGCCGAGCGGGTCCCCCTCGTCGTGGTGAACCGCCGGCCGGCCGGTGTGCCCTCGGTGCTCATCGACACCCCCGGCGGGGTGGAGCAGGCGGTCCAGCACCTGGTGTCACTGGGCCACCGGGAGATCCTCTACGTCGCCGGGCCGGACAGCTCGTGGTCGAACGAGCGGCGGTGGCGGGCGCTCGTGCAGGTCGCCAAACGCCTGGGCATCCGGGTCGGCCGCGTCGGGCCGCACGCGCCCTTCGTCGACTCCGGGGCCGCCGCCGCCGACGCCGCCGTGCACGCCGGCGCCACCGCCTGCATCGCCTTCAACGACCTGATCGCCATCGGCATGCTCGCCCGGCTGCGGGAGCGCGGGGTCCGCGTGCCCGAGGAGATGAGCATCGTCGGCTGTGACGACATCTTCGGCGCCGACTTCTGCAACCCACCGCTCACCACGATGACGTCGCCCATCGAGCGGGCCGGCCGGGTCGCGATCCGGATGCTGCTCGGACGACTCGGCGCGCTCCCCGCCGACGAGCTGCCCGGCGAGCACATGTCCGGTGCCGTCGCCCTGCCCACCCACCTGACCGTGCGGGAGTCGACCGGTCCGGCGCCCCGCTCCGACACCGCCTGATCCTGCGATCGCCGTCCCACCGAAGGAGTCGATGATGACCCAGACCAGCACCACCACGCGGCTCGCGCCGCACCCCGACCGTCTGTTCCCGGCCGACCCCGGAGCGCGAGCCGTGGCACGGACCGTGTACGACGCGGTCAAGGACGCCCCGATCATCTCGCCGCACGGGCACGTCGACGCAGCGCTCATCGCGGCGGACCAGCCGTTCCCGGACCCGGCAGCGCTGCTCATCACGCCCGACCACTACGTGCTCCGCCTGCTGCACGCGAACGGGGTGGGACTGGAGGCGCTGGGACGCGCCGACCTGTCCGGAACGCACCACGAGCCTCCAGGCCGCACCATCTGGCGGCAGCTGGCGGAGCACTGGGACGACTTCCTCGGAACCCCCGTGCGGTACTGGTTCGAGACGGAGCTGCACGACGTGTTCGGGCTCGACCAGGCACCGTCCGCCGGGAACGCGGACGCACAGTACGACCACATCGCCGACCTGCTGGCGTCCCCCGCCTTCCGTCCGCGCGCCCTGTTCGACTCCTTCGGCATCGAGGTCCTCGCCACCACCGACGGCCCGGCGGACGACCTCGCTTCGCACGCGCAGCTCACGGCGGACCCCGGCTTCACCGGTCGGGTGCTCCCCACCTTCCGCGCCGACGCCGTGTTCGACCCGACGCGGTCGGACTGGAGGCCCGTGGTCGCGTCGATCGCGGAGGCGTCGGGCATCGACACGGGCACCCACGCAGGCCTGTTGGCCGCGCTCCGAGCACGTCGCCGGTACTTCATCGAGCACGGCGCGACCGCCACCGACACCGGGGTGCTCGACGCCGGGTCCGCTCCCCTGTCGGCGGGCGAGCGGGAACGCATCCACGCGGCGGCGCTCCGAGACCCCTCGTCGGTCACCGAGTCCGAGGCGACGGCGTACCGGCACGACATGCTCTACCGCTGGGCGGAGATGAGCGTCGAGGACGGCCTCGTCATGCAGCTGCACCCTGGCGTGATCCGGAACCACCACACCCCGACGCTCGAGCGCTTCGGGCCGGACACCGGGCACGACCTGCCGGCCGTCGGGTCGTTCACGGAGCCGCTCCGGCCGCTGCTCGAGGCCTTCGGCACCGCACCCGGCTTCCACCTCGTGCTCTTCACCGTGGACGAGACCGTCTTCTCGCGGGAGATCGGGCCGCTCGCGGGCTTCTACCCCGCCGTGTACGCCGGGGCACCGTGGTGGTTCATCGACACCCCGGCAGCGATCGGGCGGTACCGCTCCGCCGTCACCGACTCGGCGTCGTTCACGAAGACCTCCGGGTTCATCGACGACACCCGCGCCTACTGCTCGATCCCGGCACGGCACGACATGGCACGTCGAGCGGACGCCGCGTACCTGGCGTCGCTCGTGGTCACCCACCAGATCTCGGAGGAGGACGCCGTGCACACCGCCCGGCGGATCGTGTCCGGCATCCCGCGGGCGACGTTCAAGCTCTGAGGGCCGGGGCCGGGGCCGGGGCTGGGCCGGGCCCCGGCCCCGGCCCTCA
>NZ_JAHEWN010000001.1 GCF_018598555.1 Curtobacterium aurantiacum | reverse complement strand
GGCCGCAGTTCCCACCCCCACAGCCGCACTCGCCTTCCCGACGGCACCACCCCCTCCCCTGCACCACCCCTTCCCCTGCACCCGTCCCTCCACCCGAAACGGAACCCGACATGTCGCAGCAGCACAGCGAGCTCTCCGCACAGCAGCAGCTCGAGGCCTACGGCTACAAGCAGGAGCTCAAGCGCTCCGTCTCCACGACCGACCTGCTCATCTACGGCCTGGTCTTCATGGTCCCGATCGCCCCGTGGGCGATCTTCGGCACCGTGTACAACGCCTCCAGCGGCATGGTGCCGCTGGTGTACCTGGTCGGCCTCGTCGCGATGATCTTCACCGCGCTCGCCTACGCGCAGATGGCGAAGTCGATCCCCCTCGCCGGCAGCGTGTTCTCGTACGTCGGCCGCGGCATCCACCCCACCGCCGGCTTCTTCGCCGGCTGGGCGATCCTGCTCGACTACCTGCTCGTGCCGACGCTGCTCTACGTCTTCGCGGCGGAGAGCATGGTCGGCATCTTCCCGGGCACGCCCCGTTGGCTGTGGGCGCTCGTGTTCGTCGCGATCAACACCGTCATCAACCTGGCCGGGGTGTCCTCGCTCAAGCTCGCCAACCGCATCTTCCTGCTCATCGAGCTCGTCTTCGTCGCGATCTTCGTCGTCATCGCGATCGTCGCGCTGACCGGCGGCACGATCCCCGACGCGTCCTTCGGCACCGAGCAGATCTGGGACCCGGCCAAGGTGTCGGCTCCGCTCATCGCCGCAGCGCTGTCGATCGCGGTGCTGAGCTTCCTGGGCTTCGACGGCATCTCGACCCTGTCCGAGGAATCGACCGGCCGTCGTGGCGGCGCCGGTACGGCGATGATCCTGGCGCTCGTCATCGTGGCGTTCCTGTTCATCCTGCAGACCTGGCTCGCGTCGGCACTGGCCGCCGGCCGTGACTCGTTCTCGGACAGTGAGGCCGGCAACGCCTTCTTCACCATCGTCGAGCAGGCCTCGTCGAGCGGCTGGGCCACCGCGTTCTTCGCCGTCAACGTGCTCGCCGTCGGCATCGCGAACGCCATGGCCGCACAGGCCGCGACGAGCCGTCTGCTCTTCTCGATGAGCCGCGACCGTCAGCTGCCGGCGTTCCTGCACAGGCTCAACGGCCGTCAGGTGCCGCAGAACGCGATCATCGTCGTCTCGGTGCTCTCCGCGATCCTGGTGCTGTTCTTCGTGGGGCAGATCGACACGATCTCGTCGCTCGTGAACTTCGGCGCACTGTTCGGCTTCATGCTCCTGCACGTGTCGGTCTTCGTGCACCACGTCGTCAAGGGCAAGTCGCGCAACTGGCTGCTGCACCTGGTCGTGCCGCTGGTCGGGTTCCTGATCATCGGGTACGTCCTGCTCAACGCCGCGGTCGAGGCGAAGGTCGGCGGGATCATCTGGCTGATCGTCGGCGCGGCCGTGTTCCTGTACTACCGACGCACCGGCCGTTCCACCGAGGTCGGCTCGGAAGCAGAACCGACGACGGAGGACGCACGATGACCCCGGACCACTTCCTGCCGAACACCCTCGGCCGCCCCGGGTTCGAAGCCGACCGGGAGCCCGTGCTGCGGGTCCGCCCCGGCACCGGCGAGACCATCGGCTTCGAGACCACCGACGCCGTCTACGCCGAACTCGACCAGCACCACGACATGGCGCAGCTGCAGGCACCGATCAACCCGGTGACCGGCCCGGTGTTCGTCGAGGGGGCAGAACCCGGCGACACCCTCGTGGTGACCATCCACGCCATCGAGCTGACCACGCACGGCTGGTCGGTGTCCCTGCCCGGCTCCGGGGCCCTGCAGCACGTGATGGGCGACCGGGTCTTCGCCCGCCGCTGCCCGATCGCCGACGGGATGGTCCAGGTGTCCGACCGGCACCGGTTCCCCGTCCGGCCGATGATCGGGTGCATCGGGACCGCCCCGGCCGAGGGCGAGAACTCGACGATCATGCCGGCCTACCCGGAGGGCGGCAACATGGACGTCACCGAGGCCCGCCCCGGCTCGACCGTGTCCCTGCCCGTCCGGGTGCCCGGTGCGCTGCTGTCGATCGGCGACATCCACGCGCTCATGGCCGAGGGCGAGTCGTCGTTCGTCGCCATCGAGGCCCAGGGCACCGCGATCGTCTCCGTCGACCTGGTCAAGCGCGGCCCGGTGCTCCGCGCACCCCGCATCGAGACCGCCGACGACTGGCTGTTCGTCGGCCTCGGCGACCCCGTGCAGGAGAGCGTCCGGCGCGGGTACGAGGACGCCTTCGCGTTCCTCGTCGACGAGCACGGCTGGACCCCGGAGGACGCCTACGCGGTGCTCAGCGCGGTCGGTGACTCGAAGCTCGGCGGGCCGACCGGCTCCACCGCCCCGGACCCGTTGCACCCCTTCGCCGCCGTCGGTGCGGTCACCCTGCACCGGGTGCCGAAGTCGGTGCTCTGAGGGTTCGCTGATGCGGGTTCCCGGTACGGCTGTCGTGCCGGGAACCTGCACAGGCGTGTGCACGATGATGGGCGCATGCACGACACCATCCGCTACGTCGCGATCGGCGACAGCTTCTCGGAGGGCATCGGCGACGCCGGACCCGCTCCGTTCCCCGGCTGGACCGGCCGACTCGCGAGCGCGATGGCGGGAGCGTCGGACGCCGAGGTCTCGTACGCGAACCTCGCGGTGCGCGGCCGACTGCTCGCCGGCGTCCTCGACGGCCAGCTCGAGGCCGCACTCGCGCTCGACCCGGCGCCGACCCTCATCACCTTCTGCGCCGGCGGCAACGACCTGCTGCGCCCGCGCTTCGAGGTGGACGCGCTGATCGGGCAGGTCGAGGCCGCCGCCGACCGCGTCGAGGCCACCGGGGCGCGTCTGGCACTCCTCAGCCCGGCCGACCCGAGCGCCCGCCTGCCCCTCGGCTCCCTGATCAACCGCCGCGGTGATGCCTGGGCCGAAGCGCTCGGCACGCTCGCCCGACGCCGTGGTCTGCCGTTCGTCGACGTCTCACGCGACCCGCACCTCGGCCGCGCCGAGTTCTGGTCGAACGACCGGCTGCACATGAACGCCACCGGACACCAGCGCGTCGCCGACCTGGCGCTGCACGCCGTCCTGGACGGCCCGGCGCCGGTCGAACCCGCCGACGCCGGTGCTGCCCGGGCCCGCCTGGGCGAGGAACTCCGCTACTACCGCGAGTACGTCCTGCCGTGGGTGCAGCGCCGGATCACCCGCACGTCGTCGGGCGACGGGCGCTCGGCGACCTACCCGACGTGGACGCCGGTGCGCGGTCGGGACGCGTAGCCAGCGTCAGCCAGCCGCAGCCCGCGTCGGACCGCCTCGCCAAGCGTCGGCCTGCCTCGGCCCGCTCAGCCCGCGACGTAGACGCGGGTCGTGACCCCGGTCAGCGCGTGCGCGAACTCGTCGCCCGTCGCCACGAAGCCGCCCGCCTCGTACAGCCGCACCGCCCGGTCGTTGTCGCCGAGCACGTGCAGCGCCACGCGCGGGTGCCCGGCAGCCCGGGCGTCGTGCACCGCCTCGGACAGCAGCGACCGTCCGACCCCGCGGGCCTGTACCCCGGGGCGCACCGCGAGCAACGACAGGTAGGCGGCGTCCGCCGGGTCCGTCGACCGCCCGGTGCCCGGAGCCGTCACGAGCACGAAGCCGTCGACCGCACCGTCCGGGCCGGGGGCCACCAGCCAGGCGACGTGCTCAGCCGCGAACTTCTGCCGCGCGCGCTCCCGCACCGCCGGGTCCTCGGCGGCACCGTCCCGGGCAGCCACGGCAGCGGCCCACAGGTCGATGCAGGTGTCGGTCTCGTCCACGGTCGCAGGACGCACGACCACGGACGACTCGATCACCCGATCAGCCTACGACCGCGCGGCTCCCGATCCTGAACGACGCCCCACGGTGCTCGTCGGGCAGCCGGTCCCCGCGGCCGTGCAGCTTCTGGCGGAGCGAACCCGACCCGTACTCCTCCGGGTACGCCCCACGGGTGCGGAGCTCCGGGATCACGAACTCGATGACGTCCTCCCACGTGCCCGGGGTCACCGCGTACGCCAGGTTGAAGCCGTCGACGTCGGTCAGCTCCTGGATCTCCTGCAGCCGGTCGGCGATGGTCGCTCCCCCGCCGACCGCCACCGGGCCGAGCCCGCCGATCGCCGTCTGCCGCGCCAGGTCACGGATCGTCCACTTCGACCCGTCCTCCCCCGTCGCCGCCGCGATGTTCGCCGCCGCCGACTGGATCGCGTTCGACTCGACGTCGCCGAGGGGCTGGTCCAGGTCCCACTGCGACAGGTCGACCCCCATCCAGCCGGAATTGAGCACCAGCGCACCGAGCTCCGAGGCGTACGACAGGTAGTCCTCGTACTTCGCCTGGGCGAGCTCGTCGGTGGCGTCCGTGATCACGGTGAGCAGCGTGTAGACGCGGGCGGCGTACCGGTCGCGACCAGCTGCCTCCAGGGCGTCCCGGACCTTGGCGACGGTCGACGCGAGCTGCTCGACGGTCGGCGCCCCGACGAAGACGGCTTCCGCGTTCTCCGCGGCGAAGCGGATGCCGCGCGGTGACGCACCCGCCTGGTAGATGACGGGCGTGCGCTGCACGGACGGCTCGGACAGGTGGATGCCCGGTACGTCGAAGTGCGTGCCGTGGTGCTCGATCGGGTGCACCTTCGCCGGGTCCGTGAAGACCCCGGCTTCGCGGTCGGCGACGACGGCGTCGTCCTCCCACGAGCCCTCCCACAGCTTGTAGAGCACCTCGAGGTACTCGTCCGCCACGTCGTACCGGTCGTCGTGCGACAGCTGGTCGGTCTGCCCCATGTTCCGCGCGGCACTCGGCAGGTACCCGGTGACGACGTTCCAGCCGACCCGCCCCTTGGTCAGGTGGTCGAGCGTCGACATGCGTCGGGCGAACGGGTACGGGTGCTCGTACGCGGTGCCCGCCGTGATGCCGAAGCCCAGGTGCTCGGTCACCGAGGCCATCGCCGACACGAGGAGGATCGGGTCGTTCACCGGCACCTGCGACCCGGTGCGGAGCGCGGCCTCGTTCGAACCGCCGTACACGTCGTAGGTCCCCAGGACGTCGGCGATGAAGATGCCGTCGAACGCCCCGCGCTCGAGCGTCTTCGCCAGGTCCGTCCAGTAGCTCAGGTCGCGGTAGTCCCGCGACCGGTCGCGGGGGTGCCGCCACAGTCCGGAGGACTGGTGCGCGACGCAGTTCATGTCGAATGCGTTGAAGCGGATCTGCCGGTGCTCGCTGCTGGTGGTCACGGGTCGAGACGCTACGTCGGACACCTCGGCCCGTCACGGATCGTGACGAAGCGTGACGGGCTGGCTCCGGCACCGACCTGGAGGCCCGCCCCGCGTCCGGCGCGCCGCTCGCGCCGGACGCGTGGCCGGTTCCAGGACTCAGGCGCGGTCGTGGAGCGTGACGTGGTACCCGTCGGGGTCGGCGAACGTGAACGTCCGACCGAAGGGGCCGTCGATCGGCGCCGAGACGATCCGGTGCCCGTCGGCGACCAGCGCGTCGTGGATCGCCTGCACGTCCGTCGTGTGCAGCCAGATCGCGGCACCGATGCCGGGCTGCGCCACCGCGTCGAGGTCCGTGCCGGGCACCAGGTCGCGCAGGGCGAAGGCGATCGGCGTGGTCTCGAACACGACGGCGTGCGGCGGGCCGGCCTGCGAGCGGACGAGGCCGAGGTACCGCTCGTAGAACGCCTGCGAGGCATCGAGGTCGCGGGTCTGCAGGGAGATGAAGTCGGGGCCGGTGACGGGCATGTGGTGCTCCTTGGTATTTGTGTCAGTTTTCTGACACGGGACAACCTATGTCAGACTACTGACATGCGTCAAGACGACACCGGCATCCACCTCGAGACGTCGATCGGCTACCTGCTCAAGGAGACCGCCAGCGCGCTGCGTGCGTCGATGGAAGCCGTGCTGCGCCCGCTCGGCATGACGGTGACGCACTACTCCTGCCTCGAACTGCTCGCCCAGCGCCCGGGCCTGTCCAACTCCGAACTCGCCCGGGGCACCTTCGTCACCCGGCAGTCGATGAACGTCCTGCTGCAGGCCCTGGAGCGGGACGGCTTCGTCACCCGTGCCGCCGAGCCGCCCGTCGGCAAGGCGCTGCCGACACAGCTGACCGAGAGCGGACGTCGGAGCCTGGCGCAGGCGAGTGCGGCGATCCGCGGGGTCGAACAGCGGATGCTCGCCGATCTGACCGCGGACCAGCAGGCGGAGGCCCGCCAGATCCTGCTGAGCATGGTCACCTCGCTCCGCGGCGATGCCTGACCCCGTTTGTTCGTAGGCTGATCGGATGGACGTCGCACTGCGGAACAGCACCACCGAGGACCTCGAGTGGCTCGTCGAGCTCCGGGCCGTGGTGCTGCGCGACGACCTGACACGACTCGGGGTGTTCGACGAGACGCGCGTTCGGCAGCGGCTGCGCGACGCGTTCCAGCCGGAGCTGACCCGCATCGTCGTGGTCGACGGCCGCGACGTCGGCTCGATCACCGTGCGGGTCGAGGACGATGCCCGTTGGGTCGAGCACTTCTACCTCGCGCCCGACGTCCAAGGCCGTGGAGTCGGATCGACCGTGCTGCGCGCTGTCCTCGACGAGCCCCACGACGGACCGACGCGGCTCAACGTGCTGGTGGGCAGCCCCGCCCGCCGACTGTACGAGCGACACGGCTTCGTGTTCGACACCGACGACGGCGTCGACGTGTTCATGACGCTGCGGGCCGCCGATCGAGCACCCCGCGGAGCGCACTGAGCTGCTCGTCGACGACGTCGGCCATCCGGCGTTCGGCGGGCCCGGTGAGCCAGGCCTCGAGGGCCAGGTGGAACAGCATCACGGTCGTCTCGGCGATCACCGCCGCTTCGGACGGGTCGAGCCCACGGCCCACGAAGGCCTCGCGTACCGCGTCCGTCAGGTCGGCACGCTTTCGGGCGTCGCGCTCCCGGAGCGAGGACTCGGACAGCACCAGCCGCCGCACGGAACCGACCTCACCGTGGCGCCCCTCGAACCGTTCGTCGGCGACGGTGCGGAGGCCGTGCATGACGATGTCGAGCGGGTCGATCCCGGCCGGCGCTCCCTCGATGGCGGTCCGGGCGAGGTCGGGGATCTCGTCGCCGGCGAAGATCACCTCACGCTTGTCGGCGAAGTACCGGAAGAAGGTGCGAGTCGTCAGGCCGGCCCGTGCGGTGATCTGCGGCACGGTCGTCGCCTGGTAGCCCTGCTCGGCGAACAACTCGAACGCCGCTCGCTCGAGTCGCCCTCGGGCATCCGGAGACCAACGCATGGGTCCACAGTAGTGGTGATGACACGTCGTGTCATGGTTGAATGGGTGATGACACGTCGTGTCATGACTGACGTCGAGCAAGGGATCGGGACACCATGTCGTCATCGGGCAATGCAGCACTCTGGACCACGTCGACCGGACGGTTCACCGTCGGACCCGCGCCGGTCCCCCGACCCGGCCCCGGCGAACTCGTCGTCCGTGCCGAAGCCGTCGCCGTCAACCCGGTCGACGCCGTCGGCGGGCTCTTCCGGCACCTGGTGTTCCCGAAGCTGCGGTTCCCCGCGGTCCTCGGATCGGACGTCGCCGGCACCGTCGTCGCGATCGGCCCCGGCGTCGAGCGGTTTCGTGTGGGCGACCGGGTCGTCGGGCACGCCGCGGGGCAGGAGCAGCACCGGAACAGCGCTGCCGAAGGCGCCTTCCAGCACCAGGTCCTGCTGCTCGAACGCGTGACCACCCCGGTTCCCGATGACCTGTCCGCCGAGCAGGCGGCGGTCCTGCCGCTCGCTGTCTCGACCGCAGCGGCCGGTCTCTTCGAACCGGACCAGCTCGCGCTGTCGCTCCCGACGGCGGACACGGCCGAGGGCCCCGGGGTCGTCCTGGTGTGGGGTGCGTCCACGAGCGTCGGTGCCAACGCCGTCCAGCTCGCCCGGGCCGCCGGGTACGCCGTGATCGGCACCGCGTCGCCGAAGAACCACGGGTTCGTGCAGGACCTCGGGGCCGAGGCCGTGTTCGACTACCGCGACGACGGTGCCGCACGCCGCATCCTCGAGGCACTCGCCGACCGGGAGCTCGCCGGCACCCTCGCCATCGGTCAGGGCTCGTTGACCCGCACGCTCCCGGTCGTTCGGGCGGCGACCGGCAGCGGTCGGCTCGCGTCCGCGTACCCGACACCGGTGACGACGATCCGTGCGCGGCTCGAGCGTCGACACGGGGTCCACGTCACCGCGATCTGGGGAGGCCGCCCGACGGAGTCCGACGTCGGCCCCGCGATCTACCGCGACTTCCTGCCCGAGGCGCTCCGCACCGGTCGGTACCGCGCGACCCCGACGGCCTCGGTGATCGGCACCGGCCTCGACGCGATCCCGGACGCCCTCGCCGAACTCCGCGCCGGCGTCTCCGCCCGGAAGCTCGTCGTCACGCTCCCCTGAGCCGGTAGCGTCAGCGACGTGACCGATGCCCACGAGCAAGACGAGACGTTCGAGATCATGATGTCTGGCGGCGCAACGCAGCGGGGACACCTACAGGACCCGAGCGCCGTCACGCTCCACCTGGACCCGCGGCTCCTCGGCGACACCGCCAGGGGCAAGGAGATGTTCGCCCGGGCCATCGAGCAGCAGCACACCGCCCTCTCCGACTACGCCACCGCCATCGAGGCCGCCGACGGTGACGTGACGGCTCCGGCGGTGCAGGACGCCGCGACCGCGCTGCACGAAGCGCTCCAGTTCCTACCGATCGCCCACACCGTGTACACGGGCGCCGGCTTCCCCACCGCCCGCGTCGGGGACGACCCCCGCCCGTCCTCGCTGCGACCGGAACGCGGCGAGCGCGGCCTCGGCGTCCACCCGGACATGCTCACGGCGATCCACGGGGACACCTCGCAGCGCTGGGAGCTCGCGTGCGAAGAGGACCTCCCCCTCGCCGTCGAGATCACCCTGGCGACCGATCCGGACGAGAACGTGCGTTCCGCCTTCCTCATGGGGACGAGGTCACGAACCGTCGTCCTGCTCATGGAACAGCGAGAGACCGACCCGGGCGTCCTCGACCAGCTCGCACAGCAGAGCTTCGCGAGCCCCGAACAGAAGTTCCCGCTGCGGTTCATGCACCTCGCACCGCGTGAGCTCGACGGGCTCTACGAGCTCCTCGGTCTCGATGACGAGGCCGTCGCGCTCGCGAAGGCCCGCTGGGTGCGGGCGCAGGAACGCGACGAGCGCATCACCGTCGGCGACGCACTCCGCGAGATCGGCGCCGTCAGCTGAGCGGCTTGGCGTACCAGCGGTCCGAGTACGGGTCGTCGTTGAACGGCGGGACCCGCATGAAGCCGAGCCGTTCGTAGAGCGCACAGGCCTCGGCGAGCTCGGCGCGGGTGTCCAGGCGCATCGACGTGATCCCGCGTACCCGGCAGACGTCCTCGACGTGGCGCAGGAGCGCCGAACCGAGGCCTCGGCCGCGGTGCTCCGGCAGCGTGAAGACCTTCGTCAGCTCGCCGACGTGGCCGACGAAGCGCACGCCGGCGCAGCCGACAGCGACTCCCCCGTCATCCGCGACGACGAACACCCCGGAGTCCCCCTGCAGGTCGTCGTACGGCTCCTCGTCGAACGCGCGGTCGACCGCGGCCGGCATCGCCGCCCGCCCGTACCACCGCGACGCGACCTCCGTCAGGTAGGCCCGCACGATCGCGTCGGCTCGGACCGAGCCTGGTCGCTCCGTCTCGATGATCATCGCGCCCCTTGATGAGGCATACCATTCAAGCCTTCCGGGGCCCGGTCGGTGACCGGCTGCGGACGGGAGGCGCGGGGCGGGCCCGCACCGGGCCTCCAGGCCGTCAGGTGGTCGCGATCGCGAGCCGCACCCGGATCAGCGGGACGCGGTCGCCTCGCGCGCGGCGGCTTCCGCCGCGACCCAGGCGAGCATGCCGCACTTGACGCGCATGACGAACTTCGAGACGCCGTGGAAGGCGACGAGGTCCTCGAGGACGTCCTCGTCGGGCTCACCGACACCGCGGGACCGCATCATGGTGCGGAACTCCTCGGTCAGTGCGAGGAGCTCCGGCACGGTCCGACCGACGGCCATGTCGGTGAGGACGGATGCCGAGGCCATCGAGATCGAGCAGCCGTCGCCCTGCCAGGCGAGCCCGGCGATGCGGTCGGTGCCCGGGTCGAGGCGCAGACTGACGGTGATCTCGTCACCGCAGGTGGGGTTCCGCTCGAAGTGCGAGGCGTCGGCGTCGGGCAGCTCGCCGTCGCCGTGACGGGCCTTCGCGTGGTCGAGGATGACCTGCTGGTACAGGCTGTCGAGGGCGTTCACGCGGTCGCTCCGAAGTAGTCGCGGACCTCGGCGACGGCCGCGAGGAACCGGTCGACATCGTGCTCGGTCGTGTAGACGTAGGTACTCGCGCGACTGGTCGCGACGAGACCGAGGCGGCGGTGCAGGGGCTGGGCGCAGTGGTGGCCCGACCGGACGGCGATGCCCTGCGCGTCGAGGTACTGCGACACGTCGTGGGCGTGCACGCCGTCGACGTCGAACGCCACCAGTCCGGAGCGCGGGACGCCGGCGGGCGGCCCGACGACGCGGATGCCGGGGACGGCCGCGAGACCGTCGAGCATCCGGCGGGCGAGGTGCTCCTCGTGGGCGCGGACCCGCTCCATGCCGATGCCCTGCAGGTACCGGACGGCCTCGGCGAGGGCGACGGCCTGGGACACGGGCTGGGTGCCGGCTTCGAACCGCTCGGGCGCCGGCATGAACTCGGAGCCCTCCATCGTCACGGTGGTGATCATCGAGCCGCCGGTGCGGAACGGCGGGAGGGCATCGAGCAACTCCGCACGTCCCCAGAGCACGCCGATGCCGTTCGGGCCGAGCATCTTGTGCCCGGAGAACGCGGCGAAGTCGACACCGAGCTGCTGCACGTCGAGGGGCCGGTGCGGTGCGGACTGGCAGGCGTCGAGCACCACGAGGGCGCCGCGGGCGTGGGCGAGGCCGACGACCTGCTCGACGGGGGCGATCATCCCGGTGACGTTCGACACGTGCGAGAACGCGACGACCCTCGTGCGGTCGGTGATCAGCGCGGCGGCGTCGTCGGCGGTCCAGGTGCCGTCGTCGGCGACCGGGATCCAGCGGAGGGTGGCACCGGTCAGCGCGGCGAGTTCCTGCCACGGCACGAGGTTGGCGTGGTGTTCGGCCTCGGTCACGAGGACCTCGTCGCCGGCGCCCAGGCGGAAGCGCTCCGCGTCGGCACCGCCACGACCACGGCTGGCGTTGGCCATGCCGTACGCGACGAGGTTGAGCGCGTCGGTCGCGTTCGCGGTCCAGACGACCTCGGTCGGGGCTGCAGCGCCGATGAAGCCGGCGACGGTGGCGCGGGCGTCCTCGTAGGCGTCCGTGCTGAGCGCCGCGAGCGTGTGGGCACCGCGGTGGACGGCGGCGTTGTCGTGTTCGAGGAACCGGCGCTCGGCGTCGAGGACCTGACGGGGGCGTTCCGCCGTCGCCCCGGAGTCCAGGTACGCCAGCGGCTGCCCGTTCACGTCCTGCGCGAGGATCGGGAAGTCCTGCTTGATCGCCTCGACCTCGGTCTCGGTGAGCGGCTGGTTCGGCGCCACGACTGTCACGACTCGTCCTCCTGGTGCTGCTGTCCGGAGCAACCCGTCCATGGTGTCCGTTGTTCCCGACCGCGTCCAGTCGGCACGTCGACGGCCCGGGACCACGCCGGGTCCCGGGCCGTCGCACGGTGCTTCGCTACTCGTTGCCGAGCTTCTTGTCGGCGGCGTCACGCGCGCCGTCGATCTTCTCGTCGTACTTGCCGCCGGTGGCCTTCTTGACCGCGTCGGCCACACCGCCGAGCACCTTGTCGCTGACGCCCTCGGCCTTCTCGCTCTGCAGGGCGTCCTGGACCTTGCCGTCCTTCAGGAACTCCTGGGCCTTCTTCGTGATGTCGTCGAACCCCGCCATCGGCTGCTCCTCGTCTCGGTGCGGAGCCCGTCGCTCCGTCCTGGCGCCGACAGTAGGCTGCCCGACCCCCGGCCGTACCGGAACGTTCGGGGTCTTCACACCATCTGGGCACTGCGGCGACGGGCGAGCACGTACCCGACGGCGACCGCGCCGGACACCGCGAGCAACGAGGGCACGAGGATGTCGGTGCCCTGTTGCGTGAACTCCACGACGAGCACGAGGGCGGTGAACGGGGCACGCATGGTGGTGGCGAGGAACGCCGCCGCACCGACGAACGCGAAGGCCGCCAGGCTCGGGCCGTCGGCGGGCCACAACAGCAGCCACGCCCCACCCAGACCGCCGCCGATCGCCGATCCGATCGCGATGGACGGAGTCAACGTGCCGCCGACCGCACCCGCGCCGATGGTGGCCGAGGTGGTGACGGTCCGCAGCACACCGAGCAGCAGCAGGAAGACGATCGGCGAGAGGCCGGCGAACGAGGCGTCGTCGAGCGAGCTGTTCATCGCGACGAGGCCGAGCGCCCGACCGTTGCCGAGGATCTCCGGGAACGGGATCGCGATCAGCCCGACCATCGCGAAGACCACGGGCAGCACGACGAGCAGGTGCCAGCCCTTCGGGGCGATGCCCTGCAGCCGGTTGGTCAGCTTGACGAACCCGACCCCGGCGAGCCCCAGCACCGGCCCCACGACGACCGCCCAGACGAGCAGCGACGGCGACAGGTGCATCGCGGGCACGTGGTACAGCACCTCGTCCGGGATCACGAGCCGGGCGGTGATGGCGGCGACGGCACTCGTGGCGAAGGCGGGCAGGGCGGTCGCGAAGCTGATCTCCCCGAGCAGGACCTCGACCGCGAACAGCGCACCACCGAGGGGCACGTCGTACACGGCGGCGAGGCCCGCTGCCGCACCGCAGGCGACGAGGATCTTCGTCTCGCGTGCGGTCAGCCCCGCACGACGGGTGACGAGTTGGGCCAGCCAGGCCCCGACCTCACGCGGCGCGACCTCCTTGCCGATGGAGGCACCGAGCCCGACGGCCAGGATCTGGATGCCGGCGTTCGCGAGCGTCGCCAGGGCCGGCATCCGCGTGCCGTCGACGGCCGCGGTGACCGAGACGATCGAGCGCCCCCACCGTCGGAGCGCCCACCAGGCGAAGCCCGTCAGCAACCCCGCGGCCGTGAGCGCGAGGAAGCGGTTCAGGCCGGACGACGCATCGGCCGCCTCGAGGTGCCCGCCGTATCCGTACCCGAAGGCGACGAACTGGATGAGCTGGAGCGCGAGCCAGACCGCGATGCCGGCGATGCCGCCGGAGACGCCCACCAGGGCGGTGACGACGGCGAGCTTGAGGGCCCAGACCGGGGTCGCGTGTCCGGAGTGCGGCATGACCGGAAGCCTAACGGGGTGGACGGGCCCGATGACGAAGAGGACCGACCATGCGGACGTGGGGCGGGCCTCCAGGCGGTGCCTGCCGGGCGGGGCTGCTCAGAACCAGCGAGGCGGTGCCTGCCGGGCGGGGCTGCTCAGAACCAGCGAGGCGGTGCCTGCCGGGCGGGGCTGCTCAGAACCAGCGCTTGACCTTGAACACCACGTACAGGATCGCGGCGAACAGGACCATCGCGACGATCGACAACGGGTAGCCCCACGTCCAGCCGAGCTCGGGCATGTGCGTGAAGTTCATGCCGTAGATCGCGGCGATGAGCGTCGGGGCGAACAGGATCGCCGCCCAGCCGGAGATGCGCTTCGTGTCGTCGTTCTGCTTCTGCGCAGCCAGGGTCGAGTCGACGGTCAGCGCGTTCTGGAGCAGCTGCCGGAAGGTGTCGAGCCGCTCCACCGTGCGGATGGCGTGGTCGAGGACGTCACGGAACCGACGCTGCATCTCGATCGGCAGGTGGTACTTCTCGGCACCGCGGTGGAGGTTCTCGATGATGTGGATCAGGGGTCGGGCAGCTCGCTGGAAGTCGACGACCTCGCCGAACAGCTCGTACACCCGGCGGGACACCCCGGCCTCGCCGGAGAACAGCTGGTCCTCGATCTGGTTGATGTCCTCCTCGAGTCCGTCGATGACCGGGACGTAGCCGTCGACGATGGAGTCCATCAGCGCCCAGAGCTGCGCCTGCGGCCCGACGGTCACCAGGCCGGGCTTGCCGCTCATCCGCTGCAGCGCCCGGGGCACGGTCTGCTTGCCGCGGGGGTCGGCCTTCACGACCACGAGGAAGAAGGTCTCGCCGACGAAGGCGTGCACCTCGCCGAAGGCCACCTCCTCCTGCCGGTCGTTGTACAGCGCCGGCTTGAGCACCACGAACAGCGTCGAGCCGTAGCGCTCGAGCTTCGGCCGCTGGTGCCCCTCGGCGGAGTCCTCGACGGCGAGCTCGTGCAGGCCGAGGGCGACCGCGACGTCGCCGAGTTCCTGGGCGTCGGGCTGGTGCAGGACGATGCACGCGCTGGCGCCCTGCTCGTCGAGCATCCGGAAGGTGTCGTCGAGGGACGGACTCGCGATCGGGGCGATCCGGTCGATGTAGACGGTGTTCAGTTCGACGCTCACGCGACCACCGTACGCAGGTGCGGCGGGCCGCGGCCCGGCTGCGGCCCGGCTGCGGCCCGGCTCCGGCCCGGTCCTGGAGGCCCGTGGCGCGCCCGCCGGCGCATCCCGCGTCTGCCTGAACGTGCGCTGCACGACCGTCGGCAGTGGCCGCCTACCGTGCAAGTCATCAGCATGCTGACGAAAGGGACTGCCATGAAGAGGATCTGGAAGCGCATCGCGGTGGCCGTGAGCGCGGTCGTCGCCGTCATCGGCGCGTACGTGGGCTCGGGTGCTGCCGGTGGCACGCCCATCCAGGACGCCGCCGGTGGCGCACTGTCGGCGTCCTCGACCGCGATCGCCCCGGACGGCCCGGCGTTCTCGATCTGGAGCGTGGTCTACGCGGGGCTCATCGGCTACGCGGTCCTGCAGCTCGTCCGCACCGCGAACGACGAGCGGCACGAGCGGCTGGTGGTGCCGGCCGTGCTGTCCCTGCTGCTCAACGCCGCGTGGATCCTGTCGGTGCAGTTCGGGTTCCTGTGGGCGAGCGAACCGATCATCGTGGCCCTGCTCGTCGTGCTCGTCTGGACGTTCACGATCCTGCGTCGGACCCGGTCCCGGTCACGAGGCCTCGTCGAGGCGATCCTGACCGACGGCACGTTCGGGCTGTACCTCGGGTGGGTCTGCGTCGCGACCGCCGCCAACACCGCTGCGGTGCTGACGGCGGCGGGCTTCCGGGGCTTCGGGCTCGGGCAGGACCCGTGGGGCGTGGCCGTCGCCGCCGTGGCCGGGCTCGTCGGGGTCCTCATCGCGCTGTGGGGTCGGGGCCGCCTCGCGCCGATGGCCTCGATCGCGTGGGGCCTGGCGTGGGTCGCTGTGGCCCGGTTCGAGGGGCCGCTCGTCTCCGTGCCGACGGCGGTCACGGCCGTGGTGGCTGCGGCGGCCGTGGTCGTCGTGACCGTGGTGGTGCGTGCCCGCGCCGGCTGGATCGGCGGGCGTGCCGGGGCGGCGGCACCGGCGGCGGCCTGAGGCTGGGCTGCCTGCGCCTCGTTTCGCGCTGAGCGACACCTCACGCGGCCGCTGACCCGTGAGGTGTCGCCCAGCGCGAAGACTCGCGAAGACTCGCGCGGGCTCAGCGCTCGGAGGCCGCCAGGCCGTGGGCGGCGGCGACCGCGGCGTTGGTGACCCGGCCGTCGTGCACGTTCAGGCCGGCGGCGAGTGCGGGGTCGGCCTCGAGCGCGGCTTCCCACCCACGGTCGGCGATCGCGACGGCGTAGGGCAGCGTGGCGTTCGTCAGCGAGATCGTGCTCGTGCGCGGGACGGCACCGGGCATGTTCGCCACGCAGTAGTAGACGGTGTCGTGCACGGCGAAGGTCGGGTCGTCATGGGTGGTCGGGTGGGAGCCCTCGAAGCAGCCGCCCTGGTCGATCGCGATGTCGACGAGCACCGAGCCGGGCCGCATGTCGGCCACCATCGCGTCGGTGACGAGCTTGGGGGCCGATGCCCCGGGGATCAGCACCGACCCGATGACCAGGTCGGCGTCGCGCAGGGACTCGGCGATGGCGTGCGCCGACGAGCGCAGAGTCGTGACGCGACCGTCGAACCGGGCGTCCAGTGCCCGGAGCCGCGGCAGGCTGATGTCGAACACGGTGACGTCGGCACCCATGCCGAGCGCCATCGTGGCGGCGTGCTCCCCTGCGACGCCGCCGCCGATGACGACCACGCGGCCCTTCGGCGTGCCGGGGACCCCGCCGAGCAGCAGGCCGCGCCCGCCGTTCGTCCGCATCAGGTGGAACGCGCCGACCTGGGCGGACAGCCGTCCGGCGACCTCGGACATCGGCGACAGCAGGGGCAGCGAGCGGTCCGGCAGCTGCACGGTCTCGTAGGCGATCGCCGTCGCGCCCGAGTCGATCAGCGCGTCGGTCAGCGGTCGGTCGGCGGCGAGGTGCAGGTAGGTGAAGAGCACCTGGCCCGGCCGGATCATCGGGTACTCCGACGCGACCGGCTCCTTCACCTTGAGGATCAGCTCGGCGCGCTCCCAGACCTCGGCCGCGGTGTCGACGATCGTGGCCCCGGCGGTGCGGTACTCGTCGTTGGTGAAGGCCGAGCCGGCTCCGGCACCGGACTGCACCAGGACCTGGTGGCCGTGCGACCCGAGCTCGGCGACACCGGCGGGCGTGGCCGCGACGCGGTACTCGTTGTTCTTGATCTCGGTGGGGACGCCGATGCGCATGCGGACTCCTTCGTGGGCGGTGCGTTCGTCCCGTCCATTGAGCACCAGATTCGCCCACAGCAGCGCAGAGCCGAACATCCGGACAGTGGCAGCGCGATCCGTGTCACGGAATTCGGTGGAACGGCTCCCGGCGCCGGTCGGTCAGCGCCCGCGCAGCGACTCGCTCGGCAGCTCGCCGAAGCGGCCGCGGTAGGTCGCCGAGAAGCGCCCCAGGTGCCCGAACCCCCATGTCCGCGCGACCTCGGCCACGGTCGTCTCGTCGAGGCCACTGCCGACCAGGTCGGTCCGCGCGCCGTCGAGCCGGACGCCGCGCAGGAGTTCCCCCGGCGTCTGGTCGAGGTGCCTGCGGAGCGACTGCTGCAGGCCACGGGGGCTCAGCCCGGCGGCCGCGGCGATCTCCGGCGTGCCGATCGCCTCGCGCGCGTGCTCGTGCACGAACTCGAGCGCCCGGCGCAGCCGGTCGTGCTCGGGGCCGCTGCCGGACACCGTCGCCCGCCAGCGACTGCGGTGCGGGAACGCCCGGATCGCCGCAGTCGCGAAGGCATGGGCGATGTCGTGCTGCACCATCGGACTCATCGACCGGTCGACGTCGAGCCACGTGGCCGAGTACTTCCGCACCACCGACCGCCACAGCGCGATGCCGTCGGCCGTCGGGCGGCGCATCGGCTCGAAGGCGAAGTCGTCGTCACCGGCCACGGCGCGGACGAAGTCGCGGTCCAGGTGCACCAGGTTCAGGGCGATGTCGCGGTGGTGCAGGGCGTACGGCTCGGCGAAGGGCAGCACGACCGGCACCCCGGCCTCGAGCTCGTACGTCTCGCCACCGGAGGTGATCCGGCTTGAGCCGCTCCGCATCCATGCGACCAGGAACTCGTCGTCGACCTGGCTCTCGCTCCGCAGGTCGACCATGAACCGCGACGACCGCAGGGACATCCGCTCGTCACCGACGCCGGCGAAGTCCCAGTGGGCGTTCTCGTGGGTCCGCCGCACCAGGGGCGCGCGGAAGTCGTAGTCACCGGTGAAGAACGCGAGCGCCTGGTCGACGTCGCTGCCGACCATTCGTCGGAAGTACCGCTGACCGGGCTGTTCGAGAGAAAGCACCATGCACCAGAACGTACTTCAGCCCACCGACAAGCTGCATCGGATCCTGACTCAGGGCTGCAGGATCGCCTGCCCCACGCTCTCGTCGAGGATCAGGTCCGTCACCAGCCCGGACGCCAGCGCACCCCGGAGCGACGCGGCCTTCGAGCGGCCCGCGACGACGCAGACACGACGCGGCGCGCGCTTGATCGTGTCGAGGTCGGGTCCGCCGGCTCGGGCGTTCACCCCGATGTCCCGCCACGACCCGTCCGCCCGGTAGAACACCGTCGAGACGTCCCCCACGACCCCCGCCTGCGTGAGCTCGTCACGGTCCTCGGGGTCGAGGTACCCGCCGGAGTACACGTGCGAGGGAACCGGGGCCTGCGGGGCACCGACACCGAACACGACGAGGTCCATCCGCTCGTGCAGGTCGAGCACACGGCGGATCGAGCGCTCCCGGAACAGGGCCTCCTTCGTCGCGGGGTCGTCGAAGAACGCCGGCACCGGGAACTGCTGCACGAACGCGCCGTACGCCTCGCCGAACCGGCGGAGGATCTCGGACGCGTAGACGATGCCGGTGGTCCGGGTGTTGGCGGCACCGTTGATCTGCACGACCGTCGAGCCGTGCGTGGTCTTCGGCACCAGGTACCGGCTGACCGCGCTCACGGTCGAGCCCCACGAGATCCCGATCACCATGTTGGACTCGACGTACTGCGTCAGGATCCGGGCGGCGGACAGGGCGACCCGCTCGAGCCGGTCGACGTCGCTCGTGTGGTCCGGCACCGGGACGACGTGGGCGTGCACCCCGAAGCGCGAGCGGATGCTCCGGCTCAGCGCGGCTGCCTGGTCGAGCGGCGACCGGATCTGGATGTCGACGAGCCCGGTGTCCCTGGCGTACTTCAGCAGCCGCGACACCGACGAGCGCGAGGTGCCGAGTTCGTCGGCGATCGCGTCCATCGTCAGGTCCTGCAGGTAGTACAGGTGGGCGGCGCGCAGCGCCTGCTGCGTGCGCATGGGCTGAGCCGCATCGCTCATGGTGCTCCGATCTGTCGAACGCAACCATGCACGGACGTGCAGGGCCTCTGCAACCCCTGCCGCGCCTCCCGACCGCCGTGTCGGGGCTGGACGACACGTGTGCTGCACGTTCGTGCACGCGAGTTGCCCGCCCTGTCGAACGAGCGCACGATCGATCCTGACCCCACGAACAGACGAAGGAAGCGACGAACCATGTCGAAGAAGACACAGCCCCGGAACACGGTGACCGCCCTCACCGAGCGCCCGAACGCGCAGGTCCTCGTCGTCGGCGGCGGCATCAACGGCATCGCCACGTTCCGCGACCTCGCGCTCCAGGGCGTCGACGTCGCCCTGGTCGAGCGCGGCGACTACGCCTCCGGCGCCTCCGCGGCCTCGAGCCACATGATCCACGGCGGCATCCGCTACCTGGAGAACGGCGAGTTCCGCCTGGTGCGCGAGAGCGTGCAGGAGCGCAACGGCCTGATCCGCATCGCCCCGCACTACGTCAAGCCGCTGCAGACGACCATGCCGATCTTCTCGACGTTCTCGGGCATCATGAACGCCCCGCTGCGCATGCTGACGCACAAGCAGCGCTCCACCAAGGAGCGCGGCGCGATGCTCATCAAGATCGGCATGACGATCTACGACTCCTTCTCGCGCGACGGCGGCTCCGTCCCGAAGCACGTCTTCCGCACCAAGAAGGCCGCGCTCGAGGACATGCCGGCCCTCAACAAGGACCTGAAGTACACGGGCACCTACTACGACGCGAGCGTGCACGAGCCCGAGCGCCTGGCCCTCGACGTCCTGAAGGACGGCCTGGCCGCGGGAGCCGACAAGGCACGCGCCGTCAACTACGTCGAGGCCGCGGGCACGCGCGACGGCGGCGTCCTGCTCCGCGACCGTGAGACCGGCGACGAGTTCGTGTTCACGGCCGACGTCGTGATCAACGCCTCCGGCCCCTGGACCGACCTGACGAACGAGGCGTTCGGCGGCGAGACGAAGTTCATGGGCGGCACGAAGGGCTCGCACATCGTCGTCCACAACGACGAGCTGCTCGAGGCCACCAAGGGCCGCGAGCTGTTCTTCGAGAACGACGACGGCCGCATCGTCCTCATCTACCCGCTCAAGGGCCGGGTGCTCATCGGCACGACCGACATCGACGCCGACCCGTCGAAGCCGGTCACGACGACCGACGAGGAGATCGACTACTTCTTCGGGCTCGTGAAGCACGTGTTCCCGCAGATCGAGGTCACCCGCGACCACATCGTCTACAGCTACTCGGGCATCCGTCCGCTCCCCCGCCACGAGGACACCGCCCCCGGCTTCGTGTCCCGCGACTACCGGATCGTGGACACCCAGATCGCCGGGCTGCCGAAGTCGACCGTGCTGTCGCTCGTCGGTGGCAAGTGGACGACGTTCCGCGCCCTCGCTGCACACCTGTCCACCGAGGCGACGACCAAGCTCGGCATGAGCCGCAAGGTCGACACCACCGGCATGCCGATCGGCGGTGGCAAGGAGTTCCCGACCACCGACGCGCAGCGTGCCCTGTGGATCAAGTCGCACCGTGACGGCCTGGACGAGTCACTGGTCGAGGGGCTGCTCGAGCGCTACGGCACCCGTGCCGCCGAGGTCGTGGACGTCCTGACCGACGGCCCGGTCGAGCCGCTCGAGTCCGACCCGTCGCTCACCCGCGCCGAGGTCGCGTACTTCGCCCGCCACGAGCAGGCCGTCCACCTGGTCGACGTCGTCCTGCGCCGCACGAACCTGGCGTTCGTCGGCGGGGTCACGATCGACCTGCTCGACGAGCTGGCCGACGTGCTCGCCGAGGCGCTCGGCTGGACGACCGAGGAGCGTGCGGACGAGGTCCAGCGCACGCTCGA
The DNA here is from genome assembly GCF_018598555.1 of Curtobacterium aurantiacum. Lineage (GTDB taxonomy): Bacteria > Actinomycetota > Actinomycetes > Actinomycetales > Microbacteriaceae > Curtobacterium > Curtobacterium aurantiacum. Next base: position 387,377 of record NZ_JAHEWN010000001.1, on the reverse strand, counting down.
CGTTCTGCGTGAGTCGCACGGCGTGATCGTGCCGCTGACGGCGGCGTCGGCGTCGCAGCTCGCGTAGTCGACGCGACTGACGACGGACGGGAGGCCCGGTACCAGCTGGTACCGGGCCTCCCGTCCGTCCGCTGGTCGCGTCAGAACCGCTCGCCGGTGGGGTCGAGCGCCGTGCGGTCGATGAGCTGGTCGCCGCCGACCGGCTCGCCTTCCCAGTCGACCAGGCGCCAGCCGTCGGCGGACGAGCCCTCGAGCTCGACGATGCCGGTGTTCTCCAGGTGGCGCTTCGTGCCGAAGTGGTCGGGGGTGTTCTGCGCCGCGGCACTCGCCCACGTGCGGATCGCGGCACCGTGGCTGACGGCAGCGGCGACCGCGACCCCGGTGGCCTCGATCTGCCGGACGGCGTCGTCGTAGCGCGCGAAGAACTCGAGGCCGCTCTCGGCACCGGGCATCCGGGTCGTGCGGTCGCCGCCGGACCAGCCGTGCACGGTCGAGATGTAGGTCTGCACCGAGACCTTGTCGTTCTTGCCCTGGGTGTCGCCCGCCTCGATCTCGCGCAGGCCGGGCAGCACCACGGGCTCGAGGCCGAGCGAGGTCGCGAGGGGAGCCGCCGTGATCTGCGTCCGGACCATCGACGACACGAACAGTCGCTCGATCCCGCGGTCGGCGAGCGCTGCGGGCAGGGCGTCGGCCTGCTGCTGTCCGAGCTCGGTCAGCCCCGGTCCGGGCACCACGGCGTCGAGGACGCCGTTCACGTTCGCGGGGGTCTGGCCGTGGCGGATGAGCAGCAGTCGCATGCCGCCACCCTACGGACCGCCGCCGACGTCAGCCCTGCCGGGTGTTCCAGCGGGGGTTCTTCTTGTTGATGACGTAGACGCGGCCCCGGCGTCGGACCACCTGCGAGCCGGGGATCTTCTTGAGCGCCTTGAGGGAGTTGCGGACCTTCACGACGAGCCTCCTTGTTGAGAACGGTTTTCAGTTACAGTAGCGCACATGCGTGCTGCTGCCATCACCCTCGTCACCGCCCTCCACGAGGGCGACGCCGACCGCGTCGCCGCCCGGATCACCACCGGGCACCGGATGCACGTCGCCGGGAGCGCGTTCGCGTCGGCCCGTGCCGTCGCCGACCGCGCCGATCAGCTCGACCGCGTGTGCGGCCCCGAGGCGGACCACGGGCTCGTCGTCACCCTGCACCCCGGTGCCGATGCCCGCGCCGTCGGCATGCTGCTCGCCAACGCGGCACGGTCCGAGACCGGCGACGACCGGGTGCTCCGGCACGTCGTCGGGGTGCTGCGGGCCGACGACGTCGCGCACCTGCTGTGGTCGGACGTCGACGACGCCTTCGTGGCCGCGGACCGGATGGCCGCGCTCGTCGAGTACGCGACGGTGATCGCCCTCGACCGCATCGAACCGCTGTCCGGCCGTCGGCGTCGGGCGCTCGTGTCACTGCTGCACCGGATGGCGCCCCAGGCTGTGATCGTCGCCCTGCCCGCGATCCGCAGCGCCGCCGACCTGCCAGCTTCGAACGGCGGAGCCGCGCGGGTGCTCGCGACCGGCGCCGGCTGGATGCGTGCCCTGTCGAGCGGGGCGGACACCGGGCGCGAGGCCCGCGACGCCCTGGTCGCGATGCGCTACCGGGAGCCGCTGCCGTTCCACCCCGGACGACTGTCCACCGTCATCGCCGAGGACCTGTCCGCCGGGGTGAACGGCCGCGTGCTGCGGTCGCGGGGGTTCTTCCGCCTGGCGTCCCGGCCGGACCACGTCGGGTCGTGGTCGAGCTTCGGGTCGATGCTCGCACTCGACCCCACCGCGAACCCGTCGTGGGACGCCGACGCCCCGATCGGGCAGGCGCTGTGGTTCGTCGGCGAGCAGCTCGACGTCCGGGCGATCGAGCGGGCGCTCGACGGGGCGCTGCTCACGCCGTCGGAGCTGCTCGCCGGGCCGGACGTGTGGCGCGGCTGGCCGGACCCGTTCCCCGTGTGGCCGGTGGTGGACCCGGCGTCGGAGCATCGGCACGAGTGAGGCGGGTGCGGCGGGTGCGGCGGGTGCGGTGGGTGCGGTGGGCCGGTGCGGACGCCGAACGACACTGTCGATGTCGTACGACAGCGACATCGACGTTCCCCGAACCGTGCAACAGCCCGCGCCCGCAAAGAACGACGGAGTCGCTGTCGTACGACAACGACCCCGTCGTTCCACCTCGGCCGGACACACCCCGCCGCCCGATCCCCCACACGAGTCAGCGCACCGGCGACGCCTCCCGCGCAGCAGCCTCCCGCGCAGCAGCCTCCCGCGCAGCAGCAGCAGCCGCCGCGTCCTGCGCCGCGAACGGCAGGTCCCCGAGGTCCAGGTGCGGGTTCGTGTCCTGCGTGAGCACGAGCTCCTTCGCCTGGTCCTCGGTCTCCACCGCCGGCATCGACCCGGGCAGCGGGCGCTGCGAGGACTCCTTCATGCAGAAGACACCGATCGCACCGACGACGCTCATCGCCATCAGGAAGTACGCCGGGGCGAGCTCGTCACCCGTCGCGGTGAGCAGCGCCTGCACGATGAGAGGGGTGGTCCCACCGAACACCGCGATCGCGATGTTGTAGGCGAAGCCCATGCCGCCGTACCGCGTCGAGGTCGGGAACAGCGCCGGCAGCGAGGCAGCCTGGTTCGACACCCACAGCGCCGTCATCAGTGCGAGCAACCCGAGGCCGGCGAGGGTCGACCACTGCGCCCCGTGCCCGATCAGCATGAACGCCGGCACGACGAGCACGACGGTGGTGGCGGCACCGATCCACATCACGACGCGGCGGCCGAGGCGGTCGGACAGCTTGCCGGTCAGCGGCAGCATGACCGCGAGCAGGAGGAGCACCGGGATCGTCAGCAGGGTGCCGTCGATGGCGGAGTACCCGAGCGAGTCGGTCAGGTACGTCGGCATGTACGAGGTCAGCGCGTAGCCCACGGTGTTCGACGCGGCGACGAGCATGATCGCGATGACGATCGGACGCCAGTGCTGGCGGACCATCGCGACGACGTTGGCCGGGCGCTCACCGTCGAAGGACGCGCGGGACTCGGTCGCGGCCTCCTGCGCGGCCTGGGTCGCCTGGAACACCGGCGACTCCTCGATGCGCAGGCGGAAGTAGATCGCGACGACACCGATCACGCCGGCGGCGAGGAACGGGAACCGCCAGCCGTAGGCGGTCATCACCTCCTCGCCGAGGGTGATCTGCAGGACCGAGACGACCGTGGCGCCGAGCGCGAAGCCCAGGTAGCTGCCGAAGTCCAGGATGCTCGCGAAGAACCCGCGGCGGCGGTCCGGGGCGTACTCGGTCACGAAGGTCGTCGCCCCGGCGTACTCACCACCGGTCGAGAATCCCTGCGCGAGCTTCAGCACGACGAGCAGGATCGGACCGAACACCCCGATGGTCGCGTACGAGGGCAGTGCCCCGATCAGGAACGTCGACGCCGCCATCATGATCAGCGTCGTCGCGAGCACCTTCTGCCGGCCGATCTTGTCGCCGAGGCGTCCGAACACGATGCCACCGAGCGGCCGCGCGATGTACGTCGCCGCGAACACCCCGAGGCTGAACAGGATCTGCACCGCGGGTTCGGCCGTCGGCAGGAAGACCTTCCCCATCGTCACGGCCAGGTAGCCGTACACGCCGACGTCGTACCACTCCATGGTGTTGCCGACGACCATGCCGCTGACTGCTCGGCGCATCATGCTCTTGTCGACCACGGTGACGTCGCTCTCGCGCAGTCGTCGGTGCGGTCGGGTGTGGGTACTGCTGGGGTCGGAACCCATGCATCGCTCCTCGAGAAGATCGGTGGGCCGTCGGGTACCGGCCCAGAACAGCCGACGACGTTACCGAGCGACCGAAATGTCATTGGCCGGTGATTCTCAGGGAACGGCGTGTCACCCGATCGGGGGTCACGGTCGATCCGCACCAGCTCGCGGAACCGCGGAGCTGAGTAACGAGGCCGTAACATCGGGCCCATGGCGATCGAACCCGAGACGAAGAACTGGACATGGGTCATCGAGTCCGCATGTCCCGAGTGCGGCTACGACGGCAGCACCGTGACGATCCGCGACGTGCCGGGCATCATCGACGAGAACACCGCCGGGTGGCACGAGGCGCTCGGGCGCGACGATGTGCGCGACCGTCCGGACGACCACACCTGGTCACCGCTCGAGTACGGCGCCCACGTGCGGGACGTGCACCGGAAGATGGCCGAGCGCCTCGAGCTGATGCTCACCGAGGAGGCCCCGACCTTCGCGAACTGGGACCAGGATGCCACCGCCGTCGAGGACCGCTACGGCGAGCAGGACCCCGCGGTCGTCGCCGAGGAGCTGCGGGAGTCGGCCGACCGCGCGGCCCGGGCCTTCGCCGCGGTGCCCGACGAGGTGCTCGAGCGCACCGGCCTCCGGTCCGACGGCAGCGCCTTCACCGTCGCGACCCTCGCCACCTACTACGCGCACGACCCGGTGCACCACCTGTGGGACGTGCGGCGCACGCCCTAGACGTGGGGACCGCCGGCCTGGAGGCGCGGTGCGGCCCCGCCCCGTGCCTCCCGGCCGCAGGCGGTCACCTCCAGAACGGGGCGTACCTGCCGGATCCGGGCGTACCTACCGGATCCGGGCATACCTACCCGAACCGGGCGTACCGACCGGAACCGGGCGTACCTACCGGAACCGGGCGTACCTACCGGAACCGGGCGTACCTGCCACGAAGAAACGACCAGGTACGCCCGGATCCACCCTCCATCGCACGCGTGATGGGAAGGAACGGGCGCCGAGCCGGAGCGCTCAGGCGAGCGCGTCGAGCACGGCACGCGCCGTCGCGGCGTCCGTCACCAACTCGTTGACCAGCCCGCCCCGCACCGCGGCCACGATGCTCGTGACCTTGGCGCTGCCGACGGCGACCCCGACGGCGTGCGGCACGGTCGACAGGACCTCGCGCGAGGTCCGCACCATCCGCTCGCTGCCGGGGAACTCGATCGGCGAGCCGTCCGCGGCGTAGAAGTTCAGGCAGACGTCACCGGCGGCCCGGTCGAACGCGGCGTCCTCGACCGGGATGCCCCGGGCCAGGGCGTCCCGCGTGTGGGTCGGCGCGCCGATGCCGAGGATCGCGCCCTTCGCCCGGCTCCACAGTCCGACGACGTGCTGGAACGCCGGGTCCTCGTCGAGGGTGGACCGCATCGCCGGGGACGGCAGCGCCTGGGCGAACAGGAACGCCGGGATCGCCCCGGAGTGCTCCGCGGCCGTCCGGGTGATCTCGTTCGTCTGGAACCACGGCATCGGGTCGGCCTGCCCGCCCACGGTGGGTACGAGCTGCACGCCGGGCATGGTCGGCATGCCGGACCGTGCGACGTCGTAGACGGTGCGACCGGACGACATCAGGACGGCGTCGCCGGGGACGAGTCCCATGCCCTCGACCGCAGCCGCCAGGGGCGCGGCGAGGTCGGCGCCGAGCGTGGCCGCGTGGGTGACCGCGGCGAGGTGCACGGCGCGGAGTCCGAGCACGACCTGCAGGCGTTCGGCGAGCGCCACGGTCTCGTCCTGGAACGGGTCGACGACCTCGATGCGGACGAGTCCGGCCTTGCGGGCCTCAGCCACGAGCCGCGAGACGGTCGGGCGCGAGACACCGAGGCGCGAGGCGATCTCGACCTGCGTGGCGTCCTCGAGGTAGTACATCCGCGCCGCCTGGTAGACGGTGTCCAGCGGGAACCGGGTCCGCGACGCGTCGGGGCCAGGGCCAGGGCCAGGGCCAGCGGTGCTCTCGGACGACATGGAGCGGGACCCTTCGACTCGATCGGACACCGCGATCGTAGTCCGAGCAGGGCTCAGCGGATCGTGAACCCGCCGTCCACACGGAGGTCTGCACCGTTCACCATGGCGCTCGACTCCCCCGCCAGGAACAGCACGGCTGCGGCGATCTCGTCGGGGGTGGCGAAGCGGCCGGTCGGGATCTCGTCCTGGTGCCGGATGCCGTTCTCGTTCGCCCAGGCCGCACGGCCGAGGTCGGTCAGGACGACGGTCGGCGACACGGTGTTCACGGTGACGCCGCGGCCACCCCACTCGAGTGCGAGCACGGTCGTCAGGCCGATGACGCCGGCCTTCGAGGCACAGTAGGCGGCGTGGCCGTCGATGCCCACGTGGGCCGCCTGCGACGCGATGTTCACGATCCGCCCGTACCCGGCGTCGAGCATGTGCCGGCCGACGGCCTGCGCCACCCGGAACGTGCCGGTGAGGTTGACGTCGATGGTCGCCGCCCAGGTCTCGGCGGCCAGGTCCTCCGCCGGGGCGAGGGCGGCGATGCCGGCGCAGTTCACCAGGACGTCGACGCCGCCGAAGTGCCGGACGACGTCCGCCACGGTGCGGGTCACGGAGTCGGCGTCGGTCACGTCGCAGGCGAAGCCGGCATGGAGGCCCGTGGGCGCGTCCGCCCCGTCGGCCTGGGTGTCCGTTCCGGTCGTCACGGGCGCGGCGGACCCTGGCAGGGCGGACGAGGGCAGGTCTGCCGCCGCCGACCTGGCACCGTCGGCACGGACGTCGACAACGGCGACGCGGGCGCCCCGCGCAGCCAGTGCCCGCGCGATGGCGTTGCCGATGCCGGACGCCCCGCCGGTCACCACCGCCGTGCGGCCGCTGAAGTCGTTGGTCAGGTCGATCGTGTCGGGGCCCGGTCGGAGGGCCGCGGCGAAGTCCGTCGTCATGTTCGCTCCCTTGCGTTCGGTGCCGAACCTACCAGAAATTGTGTTCTGGACAAACGTTCTCGAAGGTGTACAGTCATCGCCGAAGCCACCCAACGGAGGAACAGCTCATGTCGACGACGACCGAGAACGCGGCCACGACCGCCCCCACCACCATCCCCACGACGATGCGCGCCGTCGTCGTCCACGGCCCCGGTGACTGCCGGCTCGAGGAGCGTCCCGTCCCGACGCCCGGCCCCGGGGAACTCCTGCTCCGCACCGACGCCGTCGGTATCTGCGCGAGCGACCTGAAGTGCTACCACGGCGCCGCGAAGTTCTGGGGCGACGAGAACCGTGCAGCCTGGGCGGAGCGCGACCGCATCCCCGGACACGAGTTCGTCGGCACGATCGTCGCCGGTGACGACGCCGCCCTGACCAAGCGCGGCGTGGACCTGGGCGACCGGATCGCCTGCGAGCAGATCGTGCCGTGCTGGGAGTGCCGCTACTGCCTCGAGGGCGCGTACTGGATGTGCAACGTGCACGACATGTTCGGCTTCAAGGGCTACGACGGCGCGATGGCCGAGTACGTGCTCGTCCCGGCGAAGGCGCTGACCCACCCGGTGTCGAAGGCCCTGCCCGGCCAGGTCGCCGCGTTCTCCGAGCCGCTGTCCTGCGCCTTCCACGCCGTCGAGCGCGGTGACATCAAGTTCGGCGACACCGTGGTGATCGCCGGCGCCGGCCCGATCGGCCTCTCCGCCATCGCCGGTGCGCGGCAGAAGAACCCGCTCCGGATCGTCGCCCTCGACGTGGTCGACGCGAAACTCGAACTGGCCCGCAAGGTCGGCGCGGACATCACGATCAACATCGCGCAGGACGACGCGGTCGCCCGGGTCAAGGAGCTCACCGACGGCTACGGTGCCGACGTCTACATCGAGGCGACCGGGCACCCGTCCGCGGTGCCGCAGGGACTGAACCTGCTCCGCAAGCTCGGGACCTTCGTCGAGTACTCGGTGTTCAAGGACGACGTGTCCGTGGACTGGTCGATCATCTCGGACGACAAGGAGCTCGACGTCCGCGGCGCCCACCTCGGCCCGCACACCTGGCCGGCGGCGATCAAGCTGCTCGAGGCCGAGACCCTGCCGATGTCGGAGATCTGCACGCACCAGTTCCCGCTCGAGCAGTTCCAGGAGGCCCTCGACCTGGTCGGCGACTCCGCCGGCGCCAGCGTCAAGGTGTCGATCATCCCGTCCCTGACCGCGCCGACCACGGCCGCGCAGGCCGCACAGGCCTGACCGACTCCGCCAGCAGGGAGAGAACGAGCATGTCAGCGACGACAGCACGCGCCACCGGCGCCCGCACGACCACCGCACCCCGTACCGAGGGCCGCCTGGACCGGATGGGCATCCCCCGTCCGCTCGCCCTCGGGTTCGTCGCCGTCCTGGTCTTCATGACCGGGAACGGCGTCGAGTCGAACTTCATCACGCCGCACATGGTGGCGGTCCTCGGCAGCCCCGAGGCCACCGTGGCGACGATCGTCACGTTCTACAGCCTGGCCGCACTGATCGGCAGCTACATCTCGGGCGCCCTGTCGGACCTGGTCGGGCCTCGCCGGGTGATGATCCTCGGCTTCGCCGTCTGGGTCGTGTTCGAGGTCCTGTTCCTGCTCGCACTCGGCGCCGGCAGTGTCCCGTTCGCCGCCGTCGCGTACGCGCTGCGCGGGTTCGGCTACCCGCTGTTCGCCTTCGCGTTCCTGGTCTGGGTGAACATCACCACCCCGGTCGAGCGCAACGGCTCGGCGGTCGGCTGGTTCTACGTCGCCTTCACGGGTGGTCTGCCGACCCTCGGCTCGCTCTTCGCGATCGGCGCCATCCCGGTGTTCGGCGGCGGTACGGTCGGCGAGACCGGGGCGATGGTCGCCTCGATCGGCCTCGTCGTGATCGGGTTCCTCATCATGCTGTTCGGCGTCCGGCTGCCGAACGGGTTCACGCGCATCGCCCCCGCCGGTGAGAGCGCCTGGCAGGTGCTGACGAGCGGCATCCGGCTGACGGTCACGCGGCCGAAGATCCTGATGGGCTTCCTCGTCCGCCTGATCAACACCGCGCCCGAGTTCGGCATGTTCGTCGTGCTGCCCGCGGTCATCGCGAACGAGCGCGGCTGGGGCCAGAGCCGCTGGCTGCTCATGACGGTCTGCGTCTACGCCACGAACATCCTCGTCAACGCCCTGTTCGGCTGGGTCGGCGACAAGATCGGCTGGCAGCGCACCGTCAAGTGGTTCGGCATCGTCGGCTCCGCCCTCGGGCTCATCGCCTGGTGGTACGTGCCGCAGCTCGTCCCCGCCGGTTCGGACTGGGGCTACGTGCTCTCCGTCGTCGCCGGCTGCGTGTTCGGCTGCCTGCTCGCCGGGTTCGTGCCGATGGGCGCGATCATGCCGGCGCTCGCCCCCGAGCACAAGGGCGCCGCGATGGCGATGTACACCACGGCCGCCGGCGGCGCGGCGTTCCTCGGCACCGGTGTCGTCGCGGCGGTCTTCGCCCTCGGCGGCGGTGGCGAGGCAGCGACGTGGACGTTCGTCGGCCTCTACGCCTGCGCGTTCGTGATGATCCACTTCCTCAAGGTCCCGCAGGGCGACCGAGGACACTGAGTTCCGGGCGACGACGGCCGTCCCGTCGTCGCCCGGTGCACCACCCACCACCACCCGGAGGACCCGCACCATGACCACGATCCACGACGACCCGGACGAGTTCGCCGAAGACCAACTGAGCGGCTGGCTCGCGCTCTACGCCGACCGGGTCCGCGGCGTCCACGGCGGCGTCGTCACCCTGCCCACCGAGGGGGCCGCACCGCAGGTCGCCGTCGTCGTCGGGGGCGGCTCCGGCCACTACCCCGCGTTCTGCGGCGTCGTCGGCCCGGGCTTCGCCACCGGCGCCGTCGTCGGCAACGTCTTCACCTCGCCCTCGACCGCGCAGGTCTACTCGGTCGCCAAGGCCGCCGACCAGGGCCGCGGTGTCGTGCTGTCGTTCGGCAACTACGCCGGCGACACCATGAACTTCGGGCTCGCGGCCGAACGGCTCCGTGCGGAGGGCATCGACACCCGGATCGTCGTGGTCACCGATGACATCGCCAGCGCCGACGAGGAGTCGAAGCGCCGCGGCATCGCCGGTGACTTCTCGGTCTTCAAGGCGATGGGTGCCGCCGCTGCCGAAGGAGCCGACCTCGACGAGGTCGAACGGATCGGCCACGCGTCGAACGCCGCCACCCGCACCATCGGTGTCGCGTTCTCCGGCTGCACCATGCCGGGCGCGACCGAACCCCTGTTCACCGTCCCCGAGGGCCACCTCGGCCTGGGGCTCGGAATCCACGGCGAACCGGGCATCCAGGACGTCCCGCTGCTGCGCGCGACGGAACTGGCGTCCCTGCTCGCCGAACGGTTGCTCGCCGACCGACCCGTGACCGCCGGCTCCCGGGTCGCCCCGATCCTCAACGGCCTCGGTGACACCAAGTACGAGGAGCTCTTCCTGCTCTGGGGCCGGGTCACGCCCCTGCTGCAGGACGCCGGGCTCGAGGTCGTCGAACCCGAGGTCGGCGAACTCGTCACGAGCCTCGACATGGGCGGCTGCTCGCTGACGCTGCAGTGGCTCGACGACGAACTCGAACGACTCTGGCGCGCCGACGCCTACACGCCCGCCTACCGCAAGGTGGCGGCGCCGGTCGCGGCGCTCGTGCCGGCCGACGCGGTGGACGCCGCCGAGGACGAGGCGACGGTCGTGCCGGAGGCGACCGACGCCTCCCGGCAGGCAGCGCAGACGGCGCGAGCCGCCGTCGAGGCGATGGACGCGCTCCTCCGCGAGCACGAGGAGACGCTCGGCCGGATCGACGCGGTCGCCGGGGACGGCGACCACGGCCGCGGCATGGTCAAGGGGATCGGTGCGGCGCGCAGGGCGGTCGACGGGCTCGGCCCGGAGGCCGGGGTCGCCTTCGTCCTCGGGCGCGCCGGTGACGCATGGGCCGCGTTCGCGGGCGGCACCTCCGGTGTCCTGTGGGGTGCCGCACTCGAGGCGTTCGGCCGTTCCCTCGGCGACGACCGCGAGTCGTACCAGACACCCGACGTCGTCGACGCGGCGCAGGCCTTCGCCGACTCGATCGTCCACCTGGGCGGGGCGTCCCGCGGGGACAAGACACTGCTCGACGCCCTGCTGCCGTTCGTGGACGAACTGCGCGGGGCCGTCGACACCGGCGCACCGCTCGTGGCAGCGTGGGAGACCGCGGCGCGGGTCGCGGTCGAGCAGGCCGAGGCCACCGCCGACCTCACGCCGAAGGTCGGACGGGCCAGGCCGCTGGCCGAGAAGAGCCTGGGGACACCCGACGCGGGTGCCACCTCGATGGGGATGATCCTCACGCGGGTCGGCGAGGTCCTCGCCGCCCGTGCTGACAAGGAAGGAACACACGCATGACGTACCGTCTCGTGATCGGGTCCGACGACGCCGGGTTCGACTACAAGGAGATCATCAAGGCCGACCTGCTCGCCGACGACCGGGTGTCGGACGTCACCGACGTCGGTGTCGACGCGGACGGCCACACCGCCTACCCGCACGTCGCCGTCGACGCTGCGCGCCTGGTGGCGAACGGCGAGGCCGACCGCGCGATCCTGATCTGCGGCACCGGGCTCGGTGTGGCGATCAGCGCGAACAAGGTGCCGGGCATCCGTGCCGTGACGGCGCACGACTCGTACAGCGTGGAGCGCTCGATCCTGTCGAACGACGCCCAGGTCCTCTGCATGGGGCAGCGCGTCGTCGGCATCGAGCTCGCCCGTCGTCTGGCCAAGGAGTGGCTCGGCTACGAGTTCGACCGTTCCAGTGCCAGCGCCGAGAAGGTCAACGCGATCTGCGAGTACGACGGCAGCGCTCCCGCCGGCGTCGACGCGCAGGCGTAGGTCGCGGGTTGCGCACGACACCGGTGTTCGCGCACTGAACACGCCCGTTCGGGTGTTCGGCACGCGGACACCGGTGTCTTGCGAGCCGTCCCGCGCCGCTCAGCTCCGGGCGGCCAGGCGGTGCACGACGGACTTCGTCGCCTCGTACAGCTCGCGGTAGTCCCGGTAGCCGGCCTCGTACGCCGCGGTCGCCGCAGGGTCCGGCTCGATCACCGTCGCCGGCGGGTTCCACGCACCGATGTCCACCGTGTCACCCGGCCCCGCGACGAGTTGCGCCGCGAGGAACGCCGAGCCGTAGCACGCACCGATCGTCACGCTCGGCACCGTCTGCCGCAGTCCGGTGACGTCCGACACGATCGTGGGCCACAGCCGTCCGAGCAGCCCACCACCGGCTCCGACGAGTTCGCGGACCTCGACCCCGGCCTCGCGCAGGGCCTCGAGGTGGTGCCGCACCGCGTACGCCGTCGCCTCGAGCGTCGCGCGGTAGATGTCCCCGCGCGTGTGCCGGACCGTCAGCCCTGCCAGCACCCCGCGGGCGTCGGGGTCCGCGATCGGCGTCCGCTCCCCCGCGAAGTACGGCAGCATCAGCAGGCCGTTCGCCCCGATCCCTGAGCACCGCGCTTCTTCGAGCATGGTCGACCACTCGCCGTCGACCAGCCGTCGCAGCCAGTCCGTGATCGCCCCGGAGGTCGCCATCCCCCCGGACACGCTCGGCTGGCCCGGGTGCGTGCCGACGGTCGTCCACATCCCCGGCACCGCCGTGGGCTCGGCCGTCGGCACGATCATGAACATCGTGGTTCCGTACTGCAGGAACATCCGGCCCGGCACGGACTCACCGACGCTCACGCCCTCGGCCCAGGCATCGATGGTCCCGGCCGTCACGGGGATGCCGGCCGGGAGGCCCGTGGCCGCGGCCGCCTCTGGCGTCACGACGCCCGCCTGGTCGCCGGACCACAGCAGGCGCGGCATCGCGAGACCGGGTGCCAGTCGGTCGCACCACTCGGGGATCCACCGGTTCGCGTGCACGTCGTAGAGGGGTGTCGTCTGGCTGGCTGAGTGGTGGTCGAGGACGTACGCACCCGTGAGCCGCTCGACCACGCGGGACGACGGCATCGTGAACCGGGCGGCCCGCGCCCAGGCCTCGGGTTCGTGCCGGGCGAGCCACGCGAGCTTCACCCCGGCCGCCTGCGTGCTGAGGGCGGAGCCGCAGCGAGCCCGGACCGCGTCCTCACCGCCGAGCTCCGCCGTGACGTCGTCGAGCAGCGCCGCGGTGCGGGTGTCGATGCCGTACAGGATCGCCGGATGGAGTGGCGCACCGTCGGCGTCGGTCAGCAGCGCACACGGCCCGATGCCGCTCACGCCGACGGCCTGCACCTCGACGCCGGGCACACGGTCGAGCAGGGCGCGGGTGAGGGCGGTGAACTCCTCCCACCAGACAGCGGAGTCCATCTCGACCAGGCCCTGCTCGGGACGGTCGACGTCGTGCCGGCGGCTCACCTCGGCGAGCACGGTGCCGTCGAACCGGGCCAGCAACGCCTTCGTGCTCGACGTCCCGATGTCCAGACCGAGCACCGCCCGCATGCCGCCTCCTTCGCCGCCACACGACCGACGCCGGTCGCCCCACGAGTCTACGAGCGACGCCCAGCTGCCTGTCGGGGGCCGGACGTACGGTACCCACGACTCGAACGCTCCACGAGGGGAACCCGATGAAGAAGTCAGCATGGCTGCCAGCCGTCATCGCACCGGTCGTCGTCGCCGGCGCCGTTGCCGCCCCGATGATCGCGAACGCCGCGAACGACCCGATCGCGGGGACGAACCCGAGCGCGGCGGACGTCATCGCCAGCATCGCGAAGTCCTCGGACGCCCAGTACTCGGGCAAGCTCTCGCAGACGAGCGCCCTCGGCCTGCCGGAGCTGCCGACCGGCTCCGGCGGCTCCTCGCTCGAGGGCGACGCCTCCGACGTCCTCGGCCTGCTGACCTCGTCCCACACCGCCCGCGTCTACGTCGACGGCCCGGACAAGCAGCGCGTCCAGCTGACGCAGCAGCTCGCCGAACAGGACGTCGTCCGGAACGGCTCGGACGTCTGGACCTGGGACTCGAAGGATCGCACGGCCACGCACGTGACCCTGCCGAGCGACACCGCGAAGGACCTGCGGGACGGCACGACCACCCCGGCCGACATCGCCCGGCAGGCCATCGACGCGATCACCCCGACCACCTTGGTGTCGAAGCCGACCGAGGTCAGCGTCGCCGGGCACGACGCCTGGCAGATCACCCTGACGCCGAAGTCGTCGGACACCCTCGTCGGCGCCGTCCGGCTGGCCGTAGACCAGCAGACCGGGCTCCCGCTCCGCGCGACCGTGGAGGCCGCAGGCAGGGAGGACCCGGCGGTGCAGGTCGGCTTCACGAGCCTCGACTACGGGGCCCCCGCCGCCCGGCTCTTCGACTTCACCCCGCCGTCCAACGCGAAGGTGACCGAGAAGGACCTCTCCGACGCCGGATCCCACGCGAAGGGCGAGCACGGCGACCGCCACGGCACCCCGAGCGGTGACGAACCGACCCTCACGGGCACGGGCTGGAGCACCATCGCCGAGCTCCCCGCCGGCACGGTCGACCAGTCCGGGCTCGAGGGCGAGGCCTCCGGTCTGCTCGACCAGCTGACGAAGCCCGTCGACGGCGGCCGCGCCGTGCAGACGTCGCTCGTGTCGGTCTACCTGACCGACGACGGCCGGGTGTTCGCGGGCGCCGTGCCGGTGGCCTCGCTGGTCGCCGCGGCGAAGTGAGCGCGGCCGACCCCGACGTGAGCACGACCGCACCCGACGCCGTGGACGCCACCGCCCCGGCTCCGGGGGCCGACCTCGCGATCCGCACCACGGGCCTCCAGAAGGTGTTCCGCAAGCAGCGCGCGGTCGACGGCATCGACCTGGCGGTGCCGCGCGGCGCGGTCTTCGGGTTCCTCGGGCCGAACGGTTCGGGCAAGACCACCACGATCCGGATGCTGCTCGGGCTGTCGAGCGCGACGGGCGGCACGATCGAGGTCCTGGGTGAGCCGATGCCGAAGGCCCTGCACGACGTCCTGCCCCGCGTCGGCGCGCTCGTCGAGGGGCCGGCCTTCTACCCGTACCTGTCCGGCCGGGCCAACCTGCAGCGCTTCGACGCCGCCGACCCCACGTCGGACCCCCGCACCCGGAAGGCCCGTGTCGCCGGCGCCCTCGACCGCGTCGGGTTGACCCACGCGGCCGACAAGAAGGCGCACGCGTACTCCCTCGGCATGAAGCAGCGGCTCGGCCTCGCGAACGCCCTGCTGTCACCCCGCGACCTGCTGGTGCTCGACGAACCGACGAACGGCCTCGACCCGCAGGGAACGCGCGAGGTCCGCAACCTCATCCGCTCCCTGGCCGACGACGGCACCACGGTGTTCGTGTCGAGTCACCTGCTGGCCGAGATCGAACAGGTCTGCACGCACGCCGCGGTCATGCGGACGGGCAAGATCGTCGCGCAGGGACCGCTCGACGAGCTCCGTGCAGCCGGTGCCCGAACCGTGACCGTCCGCACGCCCGACGTCGGGCACGCCGCCACCGTCCTCACCCGGCTCGGGCTCGTCCCGCGGCACGACGGCGGCGCGGACGTGCTCGTCGCAGACCTGCCGAACGAGCTCCTGCCCGAGACGATCACCGCCGAGCTCGTCCGCGCGGACGTCCGGGTGCGCGGCCTGACCGTGGGCGGCGGCACCCTCGAGGACCTGTTCGTCGCACTCACCGGAGAGGGATTCGATGTCGCAGCCTGACCTGGCCGTGCGCGACGTGGCCGTCCGCCGCCGGCAGCGCCCGTTCGCCCTGCTCGGTTCCGAACTCGCGCTGGTGTTCCGCCGTCGCCGGACCTGGGCGATGCTCGGGGCGCTCGCACTCGTGCCGATCCTCATCGCGGTCGCCGTGAAGCTGACCACCGACGGTGACGACGGCGGGCCGGCGTTCCTCGGTGACATCACCAACAACGGCCTGTTCGTCGCCTTCACGGCGCTGACGGTGTCGATCCCGCTGTTCCTGCCGCTGACGGTCGGGGTGGTGGCCGGTGACACCGTCGCGGGCGAGGCGAGCCACGGCACGATCCGCTACCTGCTCGTCGCACCGACGGGCCGCGTGCGGTTCATCCTGGTGAAGTTCGCCGGTGCCGTCGCGTTCTGCCTGGCCGCCACACTGCTCGTCGTGCTGGTCGGGGCGGCGATCGGTGCGGTGCTGTTCCCGATCGGACCGGTCACGCTGTTGTCCGGCACGCAGGTCGGCGGCTGGTCGTACGCCGGTCGTGCGCTCCTGCTCGCGCTGTACGTCGCGCTGTCGATGCTCGGGCTCGTGGCGATCGGGATGTTCGCGTCGACGCTGACGAACGTGCCGGTCGGGGCGATGGCCGCGACGGTCGTCCTCGCGGGGGCCTCGCAGGTGCTCGACCAGCTCCCCCAGCTCGACTGGCTGCACCCGTACCTGTTCTCGCACCAGTGGCTCGGGTTCGGCGACCTGCTGCGCGACCCGATCTCGTTCGACTCGTTCGGGTCGAACGCGGTGCTGCAGCTCGGGTACGTCGTGGTGTTCGGGGCCCTGGCGTACAGCCGGTTCGCCTCGAAGGACATCCTGAGCTGACGCGGCGCGCGCCGCACCGGTGCGCAACCGCGGGGCCGGCACGAGCGTGCCGGCCCCGCGCCGCGCCGGTCGGCTCAGCTCGCCGGTGACGCCGACCCGCCGGCCATCGTCTCCGTGTCGGTCCCCCGCGCGTCGGCGTACCGGTCGCGCAGATCGCGGGCCTTCTCGGACCGGTACCAGTCCAGCCGGGCACCGGTCTCGACGGTCTGCATGCCGATGACCACCTTGCCGCGGGACTTCATCTCGGCCAGGTCCTCGTACGCCTCGACGATGTACTCGAACGGGTAGAAGCCCGAGATGAGCACCTGCACCCGGCGGTCCTGCACCGCCTTCGCCAGCAGGGTCAGGAGCTCGCGGGTCTCCTCGTCCTCGGCGGGGGCCCGGAGGAACCGGACCTCGATGTCCCGGCGTTCCTCGGACGACACGAACCGTTCCTGGCCGACACCGAGTCGCTCGGCCAGCAGCTCGGCGTTGCTCTCACCGTGGTTGTCGATGAACGCGGTGATCGGTCGGCCGTCGGCGATGGCGCGGATGCGCTCCTCTTCCCCCTCGCCGTAGACGACGGGCAGCGTGCCGATCTGCCGCAGGTAGTCGTGGTTGCGCGCGCTGCCGAGGGCGATCACGGTCGCGCCGGCGTCGTGCGCCAGCTGGCACTCGATGTGCCCGACGCCGCCCGCCGCCGCGGTGATCACGACGGTGTCCTTCGGTCCGAGCCGCAGCGACCGGACCACGGACACCGCGGTGCAGCCCGCCAGGTACAGGCCGCCGGCGACCTCCCAGCCGACGTGCTCCGGCTTCTTGATCACGGCGCCGCGGGGCACCGCGATCCAGGTGGCGTGCGCCCCGCCGGTCGGCGCGTGCCCCATCACCTCGTCGCCGATGCGGAGGTCCTTCACGCCGTCGCCCCGCGCGCGGACGATGCCGGCGAAGTCCACGCCCTGGTGGGCGGGGAACTCCAGGTCGACGTGGTCGCGGAGCTTCCCCTCGCGGAGGAACCGCTCGATGTGGTTCAGTCCGGCGGCCACGATCTCGACGACGATCTCGCCCGGGCCGGCGGACGGCTTGTCCTGGGGGACGAGTTCGACGACGTCGAAGTCGCCGTACCGGTCGTACTGCACTGCACTGCCGACTCGCATGGGTGCTCCTTCGCTCCAGGTGTGCGTCCGTGCTACTCGGTGTTCCCGCACGCAACCCGAAGACGTGGGGTACCCGGGCTGTGGACGCGACCAGACGACGGACGGGAGGCCCGTGGCGGCCCGGCCACGGGCCTCCCGTCCGCCGTCATGCGCGTCCACCGCACCCGGTGGGTGCTCAGTGCTTGCCGGCGGCCGCGATGACGGACCGGACGGTCCCGGCGTCGAGGTGGAAGGCCCGCGGGTCGGCGTCGCCCCGCGGAACGCGGACCGGTGTGGACCAGACGGAGCCGTCCGTGGCGACGTCGACGACGAGCGCGCCGCTGTCGACGACCGCGGATTCTTCGTCGTAGGGGCCGACGACGTCGGTGTCGTTCGCGACGCCGGGGGCGACGAGGACCGGGACGCCGGCGAGCGACCCGGCGAAGTGGTGGTGGTAGTGGCCGGCGAGGACGACCCGCAGGTCGGAACCGCGGATGACGTCGGCGAGCGCCTCGGGGTTCTGCAGGCGGAGGGCCTCGTGCAGCTCGGTCGGGGCGGGGAGCGGCGGGTGGTGCAGGACGACGACGGTGCCGTGCGGGGCGTCGTCTTCGCCTTCGGCGATGGCTGTGCGCAGGCGCTCGAGCGCCGTGTCGCTGAGCTCGCCGTACCCGGCACCCGGGACGCTCGTGTCGACGGTCACGATCCGACGCCCGGCGACGACCGACTGCCCGGAGACCGGGACCGTCGGCGGCAGGTACTCCATCGTGTGCATGAGCGCCGTGCCGCCCTGGCCCAGGACGTGCCCGTTCGCCAGGACCCGGCGGAACCCCTCGCGCTGGTCGTGGTTGCCGGGCACCGCGACGAAGGCCGCTCCGTGCCGCTCCGCCCAGCCGCCGACGCGGTCCCGCACCGTCGCGTAGGACTCGGGGCTGCCGTCCTCGGAGACGTCTCCGGACACCACCACGAGTCCGATGCCGGGCACGTCGTCGACGTGGGCGAGCAGCCGTTCGAGCGCGGCCGTGGTGTCGACCGTGCCCTGGTGCAGGGCGCCGTCGCCGGTCAGGTGGGTGTCGGAGAGGTGGAGGATGCGGAGGGTCCCGGCTGCTGGCGGCTGCATGCGCCCACGGTAGCGACGGCCCCCGTCAGTCGGGTGCGGCGGGCGCTTGGTGAGCAGGAATGGTCGGGTCGCGCCGGCGGACCCGACCATTCCTGCTCACGAAGTCCGCGTCCGACTGTCAGTCCGGCGCGGCCGCCAACTGGTCCTCGAGGTTGAAGACCTCGGGCAGCACCCGCGCCGTCTGGTCGGCGCGCCCGGTGGACCCGGCGAAGAGGTCCTGCATGTGCGCCTCCCACGCCGCAGCCACCGCGGACGCGGCGAGCGCCGCGTCCGCATCGGCCACCGAGTCCGTCTCGTAGTACCCGATGAGCAGCCCGTCGTCGTCGAGGAACAGCGAGTAGTTCCGCCGCCCCGCCACCGCGATCGCCCGGAGCATCGCCGGCCACACGGCGGCGTGCCGCTCGCGGTAGGCGTCGAGCAGCTCGACCTGCACCTGCAGCCGGAAGCAGACGCGGGTCACCGGCCGGCCTGTTCGCGGCGACGCTGCTCGGCGTCGTGGACGGTGCGCTCGTCGGCGGTGCGGACCGTCCCGGTGACCGTGGTGACGGTGCCGTAGCGCTCGGCCTCGATCGCCTCGAGGGTCTTGCCCTGGGTGCGCGGTGCCCAGATCGTGCCGACCAGGAACGACAGCGCGAGGAGCCCGAGGATCAGGCCGCCGAGGGCTCGCAGCCCGATGTCCGACAGCAGCAGCGGGAACCAGATGCTCAGCAGGCCGACCATGACCCGGGCGGCCAGGAACAGCACGCCCTGGGCGCTGGCGCGGTACCGGGTGGCGAAGAGCTCGCTCGTCCACAGGCCGTAGAACGCCTGTGCGCCGATGCCAGACGAGATGCCCCACGCCACGGCGAAGAACAGCAGGGTGCCGAGGTTGGCGGGCGCGTAGATGAGCACGGCCCATGCGATGATCGCCAGCACGGCCCCGGCGGCGTAGAGCGTGCGGCGGCTGACCCGGTCGGCGTACCGCATGAAGCCGAAGTACGTCGCGGCCACGGTGCAGCCCCAGACCAGGATCTGCAACCCGTACTGCTCGGTGACGCTCGTGACCCCGGTCGCCGCGTACACCCGGGGCTGGAAGATGCCGGCCTGCCCGGCGACAGTGTTCCAGAGCGCGTAGACGCCGAACAGCAACAGCATCGCGGTCAGGTTCTTCCGGCGGCTGAACAGCTGCGTGATCCCGTGGAAGAAGTTCGCCGTGCCGGTGGCCGCGCGCTCGTCCTTCCAGATCGCCGACTCGGGCAGCCCGCGGCGGAGCCACCACACGATCGCGGCGACGACGAACAGGTGGGCGAAGATGAGGCGGCTGCCGAGCAGGCCGAGCGGTGCCGCGGCGATCGCCAGGGCGAACCCGACCATCGGCCCGATCGACCACGCGAGCTGTGCCGTGCCGACGTGGGCCGCACGCTTGTCCGCGGGGGCCTGCTCGGCGATGTAGGTCCAGCTCGCCGGCACGCCCGCCCCGACGGCGATGCCGGTCAGGATGAAGCCGACCAGGAGCATGCCGTAGCTGCCGGCGAACACCGCGAGCAGGATGCCGAGCATGTAGAGGAGCAGGTCGTACGTGTAGATGAACTTCCGTCCGTACCGGTCGCACAGCGGTCCGCCGACGATCGCGCCGACGGCGGCACCGAAGGCGTTCGCGGACAGGCTCGCGAGCAGGCCGACCTCGAGGTCGCCGATGCGGAACTCGGCCTGCCAGAGGCTGAGGCTCGTGGCGATCGCGATGATCGACCCCGACTCGATGTAGTTCGACATGGCCACCGAGACGGTGGCCTTCCAGCCCGTGGTGTTCCGGGCTCCGATGCGGACCGCCATTGGTCCTCCGTTCGCGTGTTCGTCGGTGAATCGTTTCAACGGGACGACGAGGACGATAGCGCTCCGGTGTGCGCGCTGGCAAGAGCGGCTTCGCCGGACGCCCCCTCGCACCGTGCGAGGGGTCGCTCGCCCGGTGCGAGGTTGCGCCCGCACCGTGCGAGGGGCGCCCGCCCCGTGCGAGGTTGCGCACTCCGTGCGACCTCTCCCGCCCCGCACCGAGTGCAGAACCTCGCACCATCCGCGCGCATCGCACCGGCCGCGCGCATCGCACACGCCGCGTACCTCGCACCGTGCGCGGGCAGTCGACGCGACCACCCCACGGACGGGAGGCCCGGCACCGGCCCGCCCCGCGCCTCCCGTCCGCGTTTTCCACAGATCACGGCGCGGGCCGACCGCGCGGACCGCGCCGATGCCAGGATGGCCACATGGCGGTCAGTGTGCGAGAGGTGGCAGCGCTCGCGGGCGTGTCCCTCGGCACGGTGTCGAACGTGTTGAACCGCCCCGACAAGGTCGCTCCCGGCACGGTGGAACGCGTGCAGTCGGCGATCGCGACGCTCGGGTTCGTCCGCAACGACTCCGCACGGCAGCTCCGGGCCGGGCGCAGCTCCACCGTCGGCCTCATCGTGCTCGACGGCGGCAACCCGTTCTTCACCGACGTCGCCCGGGGCGCCGAGGACGCCGCGATGGACAACGGCCTCGCGGTGTTGATCGGCAACTCCGACGAGTCGACCGACCGCGAACGCACCTACGTCGACCTGTTCGAGGAACGCCGTGTCGCCGGACTCCTGATCTCCCCCGCCGGCGACGACCTGTCCCGCCTCGCACGGCTGCGTGACCAGGGCACCGCCGTGGTGCTGGTGGACCGTCGCGCCGACGACGAGCACTTCGCCTCGGTCTCGGTCGACGACATCGCCGGTGGTCGCATCGCGGTCGAGCACCTCGCGGCGATCGGCCGCACCCACATCGCCTTCGTCGGCGGGCCGTTCGGCATCCGCCAGGTCGCCGACCGGCACGCCGGGGCACTCGCCGCCGCCCAGGCCGCGGGCATCCGGCTCGAAGCCCTGCCGACCACCTCGCTGTCCGTGCTCGAAGGGCGCCGCATCGGCGAAGCGATCCAGGCCCGGCCGGCCGCCGAACGCCCGGACGCCGTCTTCGCCGCCAACGACCTGCTCGCCGTCGGGCTCGAACAGGCCTTCATCATGCGCGGCACCATCGCGGTCCCCGAGCAGATCGCCATCGTCGGCTACGACGACATCGCGTTCGCCGAGTCCGCCGTGGTCCCACTGACGTCCGTACGGCAGCCCGCGCAGGACCTCGGTCGCCGCGCGATCGAACTCCTGACGAAGCAGGTCGAGCAGGGGCAGGACATCGACCTCGAGCACGTGGAGTTCACACCGGAGCTCGTGGTGCGGCAGTCCTCCGTCGCCGACGCCTAGGGCGCGGTCCGGACACCGCTCTCCCGCCGCCTACGATCGGAGCATGGTGCATGTCCCCCGGCGCGTCGGCCCGCCGAGCGTGCACCACGTCGCAGCCCGGGCCGGGGTCTCGCTCGCCACGGTTTCGAACGTCCTGAACCACCCCGAGCGGGTCGCCGACGCGACCGCCGCACGCGTGCGGGACGCGATCGACGCACTCGGGTACACGCCGAACCGCAACGCCCGGGCGCTGGTGTCCGGCAGCACGCGCGCGATCGGTCTGGTGGTGATGTCGCTGCGGAACTCCCTGTTCAGCGACATGGTCAACGGCGCACAGCTTGCCGCGCGGCAACGCGGCTTCACCCTGCTGATCGCCAGCAGCGAGGACGACCTGCAGGCGCAGGGCGAACACCTCGCCTACCTCGAGAGCGCCCGGGTGTCGGGGATCCTGCTCGCCTCGATGACGGAGTCCCGCGACCAGGTCGAGGTCGCGCGGCGCCACGGCCGACCCGTCGTGTACGTCAACTACGAACCGAACGAACTCGACGCCTGCGCGGTGGTCGTGGACAACGAGCAGGCCGGGTTCCTGGCGACCGAGCACCTGATCGACCGCGGGTGCCGACGCATCGGGTTCGTGAGCGCCCGTCCGGACCTGCAGCCCGTCGACCGCCGACGGGCCGGTGTGCTGCGGGCCGTCGCGGCGCACCCGGGGGTCGAGCTCCTCGACGTCGACGCCGGGGACATCGACCCGCCGGGTGGCACCGACGCCGGGCTCCGCATCGCCCGGATGCCCGAGGACGAACGCCCCGACGGGGTACTGGGTGTGACCGACCTGCTCGCGATGGCCGTCGTCTCCGAGCTCCGAGCCGCCGGG
Organism: Curtobacterium aurantiacum; assembly: GCF_018598555.1. GTDB lineage: Bacteria > Actinomycetota > Actinomycetes > Actinomycetales > Microbacteriaceae > Curtobacterium > Curtobacterium aurantiacum. The sequence continues at coordinate 364,805 of NZ_JAHEWN010000001.1, read as the reverse complement.
ATCCGCGTCCCCGAGGACATCCCCGTGTCGGGCTGCGACCACAACTCCGTGGCGTGGGGTGGTGCGGTGCCGCTGACCTCGGTGACGATGCACGGCTCGGAGATGGGTGCGGCCGCGGTGGAACTGCTGCTCGAGGAACTCACCGACCCGATGCACGTGCACCGGACCGTCGTGCTCGGCAGCGAGCTGGTGCCGCGCGAGAGCACGCTCGGTCGCGAGGGCGCGGCCGCAGCAGCCGCCGCGGCCGCCGTCGCGGGCACGATCACGTCGAGCGACCCGAGGCGCACCGAGGCCTGACCGCGCCAGCCGAGACTCGGCCCGGCGGACAGGACTCGCCCCCGGACGGCCGCATCCTGCCCGCGGAGCCGAGACTCGCCCTCGCCCTCGCCCTCGCCCCCGGACGGCCGCATCCTGCCCGCGGAGCCGAGACTCGCCCCGCGGACGCGACCGGGCACCGGACGGGAGGCGCGGGACGGGGCCGACACGGGCCTCCCGGCCGGCGGGCGGCGCGACCACCGCACGGTGCAGCACCGCGCGTCGGCTCGGTGCGAGGTTCCGCACTCCGTGCGAGCCCGCGCGCCCGTCACGGAGTGTGGAACCTCGCACCGGACGGATGGACGAGCGAGCGAGCGAGCGGGCAAGCGAGCGCCCGCCCCGCACCACCCCGCACCCCGCTCCGCGGGATCGCGTAACGAAATCGGCACAGCGATTGACACGCTTCAATCCGCATGGTTCCATCCTGATTGAAACGTTCTAAAACGCAGTAACCGGACTCCGCGACGGCGCGGGATCCGGGTCCGTTTCACCCGGGGTACCCCAGCCCCGGGCCTTACGAGGAGGTAAGGAATGTCAGTTCGTTCCATGACCAAGCGCGCGATCGCCATCGGCGGCGCGACGGTCCTGATCGGCGGGCTCGCAGCGTGCTCGTCCGGCGGCTCCGCCGACGAAGGCGGCGGCAAGGTCGAGATCACCTACCAGGCCGACAACGCCCCGGCCACCGCGGCCACCGCGAAGCCGCTCATCGAGGCCTTCGAGAAGGCCAACACCGACATCACCGTCAAGTTCGACACCCGGCCCCAGGGCACCGACGGCGACAACCTGATCAAGACCCGGCTGTCGACCGGCGAGGCCGCCGACGTCTTCAACTACAACTCCGGCTCGCTCATGCAGGCCCTCAACCCGGACAACACCCTGGTGGACCTGTCCGACGAGAAGTGGGCGGGCGACGTCGACCCGCAGTTCACCAAGGTCGTCAGCACCGACAAGGGCATGTACGGCGCCCCGTTCGGCACGAGCTTCGGCGGTGCGGTGCTCTACAACACGAAGGTCTACGACGACCTCGGCCTCGAGGTCCCGACCACGTGGGACGAGTTCATCAGCAACAGCGAGAAGATCAAGGACGCCGGCGACGTCGCCCCGATCATCCAGACCTACGGCGACACCTGGACCAGCCAGCTGTTCGTCCTCGGCGACTTCGCGAACATCACCGCACAGGACGAGAAGTGGGCGGACGACTACACCGCCAACAAGGAGTCCTACGCCGACGAACCCGCACTCGCCGGGTTCGAGCACCTCGCCGAGGGCAAGGACAAGGACCTCTACAACGAGGACTACGCCTCGGCCACGCAGGCGAACGGTCTGAAGATGCTGGCCGACGGCACCGGCGCGCAGTACCCAATGCTCACGAACGCGATCTCCGCGATCCAGCAGGACTCCCCCGACGCCGTCGACGACATCGGAGCGTTCGCCCTGCCCGCCGAGGACGCCGCGGACACGAACCTGACGATCTGGGAGCCGAACGGCCTGTACATCCCGAAGACGACCACGGGCGACAAGCTGGCGGCGGCGAAGAAGTTCGTCGCCTTCGCGAACTCCACCGAGGGCTGCCAGGTGCAGAACGACACCGGTACCCCCGCCGGCCCGTACGTCATCTCGACCTGCTCGCTGCCGGACGACGTGCCCCCGATGATCGACGACCTGCAGAAGTACCTGGACGACGGCAAGGCGAGCCCCGCGCTCGAGTTCCTGTCCCCGATCAAGGGCCCGAACCTCGAGAAGATCTGCGTGCAGGTCGGCTCGGGCATCACCTCCGCGAGCAAGGGCGCCGACCAGTACGACGACGACGTCGTCCAGCAGGCACAGCAGCTCGGCATCAAGGGCTGGTGATCGGTGTGACCGCGACCCTCACGACGGCGGTGGCCCCGCCGCAGACACGCAAGGCCGGCCGCCCCGGGCCAGCGCGCAAGCGGATGCGCTCGTTCTACCCCGCGTGGTTCTTCATCCCCGCGATCGCGCTGTACGTCGTGTTCTTCGCGGTCCCGACCTTCGCCGGGTTCTACTTCTCGCTCACCCGCTGGACGCTGTTCGACCAGACCTTCATCGGCTTCGACAACTTCGTCCGGTTCTTCCAGGACCCGCAGCTCGTCTCCGGGTTCGTGCACACCTTCCAGTACGGCTTCGTGACGAGCGCGGCGAAGGTGGTCCTCGGACTCGCCCTCGCCCTGCTCCTCACGTCGCCCGTGCTGGGGCGCGGCTACCTGCGGGCGGTCGTGTTCTTCCCGGTGCTCGTGTCGACCATCGGCATCGGCATCACGTTCAAGGCGCTGATGGACCCGTTCCACGGGATCATCAACGGTGTGCTGGGTTCGGTCGGCCTGCCCACCCCCGGGTGGCTGACCGACCCGGCGCTCGCCCTGTGGAGCGTCGCCGCGGTGGACGTCTGGAAGGGCGTCGGCATCGCGACGCTCATCTTCATCGCCGGCATCGTGGCGATCCCGCAGGAGTACTTCGAGGCGGCACGGGTCGACGGCGCGAGCGCGTGGTCGACCTTCCGGAACATCACGTTGCCGCTGTCCCGCCCCGCGATGGGCACCGTCATCATCCTGTCGCTCATCGGCGGCCTGCGGTCGTTCGACCTGATCTGGGCGATGACCGGCGGCGGGCCGGGGTTCACGAGCGACGTGATCGCGAGCGTGATCTACAAGCAGTACCAGGCCGGGTTCTACGGCCTGTCCACCGCCGGCAACGTGGTCCTGTTCGTCGTCGTCACGGCGATCATGGTGCCCATCTCGTGGCTCCTCAACCGCAAGGAGGCGGACCTGTGACCGCCGTCACCACCCCCGGGACCGGCCACGCGCCGGCGTCCGACAGCCGCCGCCCGACACCGGCGAGCCGGTCCCGCCACCCCGGGCGCGCCCGCCGGTGGATCATCGGCTCGATCGCCATCGTCGTCAGCTTCGTCGTGTTCCTGGTGCCGTTCGTCTTCGTCCTGCTCCAGGCGGCGAAGAACCCCGCCGAGGCGAACCAGCTCGGCTTCAGCCTGCCGACCGACTGGCAGCTGTGGCAGAACCTGCAGGCGGTGTTCCAGAGCGGCGACGGCGGGATCCTCCGCGCGTTCTGGAACAGCGCCCTGCTCACCGTCGGCAGCGTCACCGTCATGGTCGTGTTCTCCGCGATGGTCGGGTACGTCCTGCAGCGGCGGCCGAGCCGGTGGAACGGCCTGATCAACTTCTTCGTGCTGGCGGGGCTCATCGTGCCGCCGGCGATCGTGCCGACCATCTGGGTGCTGCAGGGGCTCAACCTGTTCAAGACCATGGGCGGGATGATCCTCATCGAGGCGACCTTCGGCCTGTCGTTCTGCATCCTGCTGTTCCGGGCGTTCGTCGCGACGATCCCGAAGGAACTCGACGAGGCCGCCGTGCTCGACGGCGCCGGCCCGATCCGCCTGTTCTTCGGGGTGGTGCTGCCACTGCTCAAGCCGGTGATCATCACGGTCGTGCTCGTGCAGTCGGTGACGGTGTTCAACGACTTCACGAACCCGCTGTACTTCCTGCCGGGGTCCGAGAACGCGACGGTGCAGCAGACGCTCTACGCGTTCCAGAGCCAGTCGGTCAGCCAGCTGAACCTGCTGTTCACCGACGTGCTGCTCATCACGATCCCGCCGCTGATCCTCTACGTCTTCTTCAACCGTCAGATCGTCGCCGGCATGACCAGCGGCGCCGTCAAGGGCTGACCGCCCACCCCGGCCTGGAGGCGCGACCCGCCTCCGCCACACCGCCCACCCGGGCGGACGGCCGGGGCCACGACCCCCGCACCGGTCGACGACGACCGGTCGCGTGAAAGGACCACCACATGACCACCTGGACCGCACCGTTCATCGCGGCCGACACCGACCTCGGCAGCGCCCCGATCCTGCGTCGGGAGTTCCCCCTCGACGACGGCCACGGCGCCGTCACCGCCGCCACCCTCGACGTCAGCGCCCTCGGCGTCGTCGAGGCCTGGCTCGGCGGGCAGCGCGTCTCCGACCACCTGCTCGAACCGGGGTGGACGAGCTACGAGTGGCGCATCCGCGTCGTCTCGCACGACGTCACCGAGCACCTGTCCGACACGCTCCCCGGCCAGCCGGCCGTGCTCGCGCTCGTCGTCGGCAACGGCTGGGCCGCCGGACGCCTGGCCTGGGGCGGCGGTGGCGGCTGGTACACCGACGAGCGCGCCGGCTTCGCCGAGCTCCGGATCACCTTCGCCGACGGGCACGAGCAGCACGTCACGACCGACACCGACTGGCAGGCCCTGTCGAGCGCGATCACCGCGGACCAGCTCTACGACGGGCAGGACATCGACGCCCGACTCCGCGACGGCTCGTTCCTGACGCCCGGCGAGGTCACCGTGCCCAGCGTCGACGGCCACCGGGGTCGGACGAGCACGGTGCACACGGTCGACATCGGCGAGCGCGAACTCGTCGCCGACACGGTGCCGCCGGTGCGCCCGCTCGCCGAGATCGCCCCGGTGGCGATCTGGACGAGCCCGTCGGGAGCCACCCTGCTCGACTTCGGCGTGAACCTGGTCGGGTGGCTCCGGGTCACCGCGACCGGTCAAGCCGGCACCGTGCTCACCCTGCAGCACGCCGAGGTGCTCGAGCACGACGAGCTCGGCACCCGCCCCTTGCGCACCGCGAAGGCGACGGACCACTTCACCCTGCGCGGTGACGACGAGCCCGAGACGTTCGAGCCCCGCTTCACGTTCCACGGGTTCCGCTACGCGCAGGTCGACGGCTGGCCGGGCAGCCACGACGAGCTCCGCGCCGCGGTCACCGCCGTGCAGGTCGGGTCGGACCTCACCCGCACGGGCACGTTCGCGTCGAGCCACGAGCTGCTGAACACCTTCCACGACAACGTCGTCCGGGGCATGCAGGGCAACTTCCTGAGCGTGCCGACGGACTGCCCGCAGCGCGACGAGCGACTCGGCTGGACGGGCGACATCGCCGCGTTCGCCCCGACGGCCTCGTACCTGTTCGACACGCGGACGTTCCTGGCCGACTGGCTGCGCGACGTCTGGCTCGAGCAGCAGCACGCCGACGGGGTCATCCCGTTCGTGGTGCCGGACGTGCTGAAGTACTCCCCCGCCGAGGACTTCGGCAAGCCCGACGCGACCGCCGTCTGGTCGGACGCCGGCGTCTGGGTGCCGTGGACCCTGTACCAGGCGTACGGCGACACCGCGGTGCTCGAGGAGCAGTTCGACTCGATGGCCGCACACCTGCGCCGGGTCCGTGACCACCTGTCCCCGGAAGACCTGTGGGACACCGTGTTCCAGTTCGGCGACTGGCTCGACCCGGACGCCCCGCCCGAGGCCCCGGCCGACGCGAAGGCCGACAAGGGCGTCGTCGCGACGATCTGCGCCTACCGGTCCGCGACGATCGTGGCGGACGCGGCGGAGCTGTTGGGCGGTCACGAGGCGGAAGCAGCGGAGTTCCGGGAACTCGCCACGCGCCTCCAGGCCGGGTTCCGCACCCACTACCTGCAGGACGACGGGCGGATCCTGTCGGACGCGACCACGGTGTGCACGCTGGCGATCGTGTTCGGGATCCTGTCCGAGCAGGAGCAGGCCGTGGCCGGCGACCGTCTCGCCGAGTTGGTCGAGGCGTCCGGGTACCGGATCTCGACGGGCTTCGCCGGGACCCCGTTCATCACCGACGCGCTGACGCAGACGGGCCACCTGGAGGACGCCTACCGGCTGCTGCTGCAGACGGAGTGCCCGTCGTGGCTGTACCCGGTGACGATGGGCGCGACGACGGTGTGGGAGCGGTGGGACTCGATGCTGCCGGACGGCACGATCAACCCGGGTGAGATGACCTCGTTCAACCACTACGCACTCGGTGCCGTGGCGGACTGGATGCACCGGGTGGTGGGTGGCCTGTCGCCGCTGTCGCCGGGGTACGAGTCCGTGCTCATCGCCCCGCAGCCGGGCGGTGGACTGACGTGGGCGGAGACCTCGCTCGACACCGTGCACGGGCACGTCGCCGTGCGGTGGGAGCTCGTCGACGGGGAGTTGCGCGTCCGGGCGACCGTGCCCGAGGGCGTCTCGGCCGTGGTGCGCCTGCCGGGTGTCCCCGAGCAGCGGGTCGGCGGCGGAACGCACGACCTCCGCGCCCCCGCCGCGGTCCCCGCCGCGTAGGCCCCTGGCTCGCAAAACACCGGTGTTCGCGCGTCGAACCCCCGAACGCGCGTGTTCAACACGTGAACACCGGTGTTTGCGGCACCAACGGCACCACACCACCACGGTTGCGGCAGACCGCCGCGCGCCGTACTGTATGAAACGATTCAATCGCACACGAGGAAGTGACACGATGACATCGACCCCGAGCTTCGCCGGCATCGCCGACCAGCTGGCACGACAGCAGATCGAGCTGCCCAGCTGGGCCTTCGGCAACTCCGGCACCCGCTTCAAGGTGTTCAGCACGCCGGGCACCCCGCGCGACCCGTACGAGAAGATCGCCGACGCCGCCCAGGTGCACGAGTACACCGGCCTGGCCCCCACCGTCGCGCTGCACATCCCGTGGGACCTGGTGGACGACTTCGCCGACCTCAAGCGCCACGCCGAGGAGCACGGGGTGTCGCTCGGCACCGTCAACTCGAACACGTTCCAGGACGACGACTTCAAGTTCGGCGCCCTGACCCACGTCGACGAGACGATCCGGCAGAAGGCGATCGACCACCACCTGCGCTGCATCGACGTGATGGACGCCACCGGCAGCCGCGACCTGAAGATCTGGCTCGCCGAGGGGTCGAACTACCCCGGACAAGAGGACATGCGCTCCCGCCAGGACCGCCTGCACGAGTCGCTCAGCACGATCTACGACCGCCTCGGTGCTGACCAGCGGCTCGTGCTCGAGTACAAGTTCTTCGAGCCGTCGTTCTACCACACGGACGTCCCCGACTGGGGCACCAGCTACGTGCAGACGGCGGCACTCGGCCCGAAGGCGATGGTCTGCCTCGACACCGGCCACCACGCCCCCGGCACGAACATCGAGTTCATCGTGATGCAGCTCCTGCGCCTCGGCAAGCTCGGATCCTTCGACTTCAACTCGCGCTTCTACGCCGACGACGACCTGATCGTTGGCGCCGCGGACCCGTTCCAGCTGTTCCGGATCCTGGTCGAGGTCATCCGCGGCGGCGGCTACGACAACCCCGACGTGGCGTTCATGCTCGACCAGTGCCACAACGTCGAGGACAAGATCCCCGGCCAGATCCGCTCGGTGCTCAACGTGCAGGAGATGACGGCCCGCGCGCTCCTGCTCGACCGCGTCGCACTGACCGCCGCACAAGAGGCGCACGACGTCCTGGGCGCGAACGAGGTCTTCATGGACGCGTACCAGACCGACGTCCGGAAGGACCTGGCCGAGTGGCGCGAGTCCCGCGGGCTGCCGGCGAACCCGATGCGCGCGTACCTGGAGTCCGGGTACCAGCAGTCGATCGCCGAGGACCGCGTCGGCGGCGTCCAGGCCGGCTGGGGCGCGTAGGAACATGACGAACACAGTGGAGGCACGGGTGGACCCCGCAACGCAGCTCACGGATGCAGACGAGACGATCAGTGCGCTCATCGCGCGCTCGAACGCGCTCGGCTCGGATCCGCGGATCACGAACTACGCGGGCGGGAACACCTCCGCCAAGGGAACAGACACCGACCCCGTCACGGGCGAACCGGTCGAGCTGCTCTGGGTGAAGGGCTCCGGGGGCGACCTCGGCACCCTCACCCCGGCGGGCCTCGCGGTCCTGCGCGTCGACCGGGTACGAGCCCTGCGAAAAGTCTATCCGGGCGTCGAGCGCGAGGACGAGATGGTCGCCGCCTTCGACTACACGCTGCACGGCAAGGGCGGTGCCGCGCCGTCGATCGACACCGCGATGCACGCCCTCGTCGACGCCGCCCACGTCGATCACCTGCACCCCGACGCCGGCATCGCGATCGCCACGGCGGCAGACGGTCCGGCCCTGACCGAGCGGATCTTCGGCGACCGGGTCGTCTGGGTGCCGTGGCGCCGACCCGGATTCCAGCTCGGGCTCGACATCGCAGGCGTCAAGCGTGACCACCCTCAGGCGATCGGCACGATCCTCGGCGGCCACGGCATCACCGCGTGGGGGGACACGAGCGACGAGGCGCAAGGCAACTCCCGCTGGATCATCGACACCGCCGAGCAGTACCTCGCGGAGCACGGCAAGGCGGACCCGTTCGGCGGCGTCCGAGCGGGGTTCGAAGCACTGCCGACCGACGAACGTCGCGCACGCGCCGCCGCCCTCGCCCCGACGATCCGCGGCATCGCCGGGCACGACAAGCCGGTCGTCGGGCACTTCACCGACAGCGCCGTCGTGCTCGACTTCCTCGCGAGCGAACGCGCCGAGGAACTCGCGGCCCTCGGCACCAGCTGCCCGGACCACTTCCTGCGCACCAAGGTCAAGCCGCTCATCCTCGACCTGCCGGCCTCGGCGAGCGTCGACGAGCAGACCGCCCGCCTGCACGAACTGCACGAGCAGTACCGCGCCGACTACCAGGCGTACTACGACCGCTACGCAGACGAGACGAGTCCCGCGATCCGCGGCGCCGACCCGCTCATCGTGCTGGTCCCCGGCGTCGGGATGTTCTCGTACGGCAAGGACGCCCAGACCGCCCGGGTCGCCGGGGAGTTCTACCTCAACGCGATCAACGTCATGCGCGGCGCCGAGTCCGTCAGCACCTACGCCCCGATCGACGAGGCCGAGAAGTTCCGGATCGAGTACTGGGCCCTCGAAGAGGCGAAGCTGCAGCGGATGCCCGCGCCCAAGAAGCTCGCGACGCGCATCGCCCTGGTCACCGGGGCCGCATCGGGCATCGGCAAGGCGATCGCGAAGCGCCTGGCGGCCGAGGGTGCCGCCGTCGTCATCGCCGACCTCGACCTCGAGAAGGCCACCGCTGCGGCGGCCGAGATCGGCGGCCTCGACCACGCCATCGGCGTCGCCGCGAACGTGACAGACGCCGCCGCGATCGAGCAGGCGATCCAGCAGACCCTGCTGCACTTCGGCGGCCTCGACCTCGTCGTGAACAACGCGGGGCTGTCGCTGTCCAAGAGCCTGCTCGAGACCACCGAGCAGGACTGGGACCTGCAGCACGACGTGATGGCGAAGGGCTCGTTCCTGGTGTCGAAGGCCGCGGCGAAGGTGCTCATCGAGCAGGGGCTCGGCGGCGACATCGTGTACATCTCGTCGAAGAACTCGGTGTTCGCCGGGCCGAACAACATCGCGTACTCCGCCACGAAGGCCGACCAGGCCCACCAGGTGCGCTTGCTCGCGGCCGAGCTCGGTGCGCACGGCGTCCGCGTCAACGGCATCAACCCCGACGGCGTCGTGCGCGGCTCCGGCATCTTCGCGAGCGGCTGGGGCGCCAACCGCGCCAAGACGTACGGCATCGAGGAGCAGGACCTCGGCAAGTTCTACGCGCAGCGCACGATCCTGAAGCGCGAGGTCGTGCCCGAGAACGTCGCGAACGCCGTCTACGCCATCTGCACCGACGACTTCTCGCACACCACCGGCCTGCACGTGCCCGTCGACGCTGGCGTCGCCGCGGCCTTCCTGCGGTAGCGACGAACACCGAGCAGGAGCAGAGCATGCACGCCAGCGGCAGCGTCGCCGCGGTCGACCTCGGGGCCACCAGCGGCCGGGTGATCGTCGGCCACGTCGACCCCGACGGGGTCCGGATGGACCACGTCGCGCGGTTCCCGAACGGCCCCGTCACCCTGCACGAGGGCGACGCCGACACCGGTCGCGAGGCCCTGCACTGGGACGTCGTCGAGCTGTACCGGCAGGTGACCGAGGGGCTCCGGCGTGCGTTCGCCGAGCACCCCGCGATCGCCAGCATCGGCATCGACTCGTGGGCGGTCGACTACGGCCTGCTCCGCGACGGCCGACTGCTCGGGCTGCCCTCGCACTACCGCGACGACCGGCACCAGGGCGGTGTCGGCCCCGTGCACGCCCGGATGGCCGCCACCGAGCTGTACGCCCGGAACGGCCTGCAGCACCTGCCGTTCAACACCCTGTTCCAGTGGGCTGCCGACCCGTCACTGCAGCTCGCGCAGCGTGCGCTGCTCGTGCCCGACCTGCTCGGGTACTGGCTGACGGGGGTCGAGGCGGCCGAGCGCACGAACGCCTCGACGACCGGGGCCCTGAACGCGACCACCCGTGGGTGGGACCCGGCGGTGCGGGCTGCTGCGGGCCTCCCGGCCGGGCTGCTGCCCACGCTGCGCGACCCGGGCGACCGACTCGGCCCCCTGTTGCCGTCCGTCGCCGAACTCGTCGGCGGGAAGGCCGACGTGACGCTGGTCGGCTCGCACGACACGGCGAGCGCCGTCGTCGCGGTCCCCGCGACGGAGCCGGACTTCGCCTACATCTCGTCGGGCACGTGGTCGCTCGTCGGCGTCGAGCTCGACGCGCCCGTCCTGTCGGACGCGGCGCGACGCGCGAACTGCACGAACGAGGGCGGTGTCGACGGCCGCGTCCGGTTCCTGAAGAACGTGTCCGGACTGTGGTTGCTGTCGGAGAGCGTCCGCACCTGGGAGCGCGGTGGCGACCACGTCGACCTGGAGGCCCTGCTCGCCTCCGCCGCGGCCGTCACCGCCCCGGTTCCCGTCTTCGACCCCGCGGACGAGTCGTTCACGGCGCCCGGCGACATGCCGGCACGGATCGCCGCGTGGTGCGCGGCGCACGGGCTGAGCGCCCCCGCGTCGCGCGCGGAGTTCGTCCGGAGCATCCTCGAGTCGCTCGCGACGGCGTACGCCGGGACCCTGCGCACCATCGCCGGCGTGACCGGCAAGACCATCCGGGTCGTGCACGTCGTGGGCGGCGGCTCGCAGAACCGGCTGCTCTGCCAGCTGACCGCGGACCGCACCGGCCTGCCGGTCGTGGCCGGCCCGGTCGAGGCCACCGCACTCGGCAACGTGCTGGTGCAGGCGCGCGCCGCTGGACTCGCTGGCCTCGGAGGGGCTTCACTGGAGGCACTCCGCAGCATCGTCGCACGGAGCGTCGAGCCCGTGCGGTACACCCCCTCGGCGTCGTCGCGCGCCGATCCCGATCGATCCCCCGTCAGGAGCCACGCATGACCACGACCGACGACCAGCACCGGATCGACCCCGCAACCGGCGCACCGGCGCCCGCGACCGGGTCCGCGTCCGCCGCTCGCACGCCGGTCAAGCGGCAGCTGCCGACGGTGCGGGACCTCGCGCCGCTCATGCAGTTCAGGAAGCCTTCGCTGCCGGGGCGGCGTCAGCGCCTCGAGCAGGCCTTGACGATCTGGGACCTCCGCGACATCGCCGCCCGGCGCACCCCGAAGGCCGCCTTCGACTACACCGAGGGCGCGGCCGAGGCGGAGATCTCCCTGGCCCGTGCCCGGCAGGCGTTCGAGGACATCGAGTTCACCCCGGCGATCCTGCGGGACGTGTCGAGGGTGGACACCTCGCGCGAGGTGCTCGGGGCGCCGGTGTCGTACCCGTTCGGCATCGCGCCGACGGGATTCACGCGGATGATGCAGACCGAGGGCGAGCGGGCCGGCGCCCGGGCAGCCGGACGTGCCGGCATCCCGTTCTCGCTCTCCACGATGGGCACCACCGCGATCGAGGACGTCCGGGACGCCAACCCGCACGGGCGCAACTGGTTCCAGCTGTACATGTGGAAGGACCGCGAGAAGTCGATGGCGCTGGTCTCCCGCGCGCAGCAGGCCGGGTTCGACACCCTGCTCGTCACCGTGGACGTCCCCGTCGCGGGTGCGCGGCTGCGGGACAAGCGGAACGGGTTCTCGATCCCGCCGCAGCTGAGCGCCCGGACCGTGGTGAACGCGATCCCGCGGCCGTGGTGGTGGTTCGACTTCCTGACCACCGAGCCGCTGGCGTTCGCGTCGCTCGACCGCTGGTCCGGCACCGTCGGGGAGCTGCTCGACCACATGTTCGACCCGACCGTCACCTACGAGGACCTCGCCTGGATCCGCGACCAGTGGCAGGGCAAGGTCGTCGTGAAGGGCGTGCAGTCGCTGGCCGACGCCAAGCGCCTGGCGGACCTGGGGGTCGACGGCATCACGCTGTCGAACCACGGCGGCCGACAGCTCGACCGCGCACCCGTCCCCTTCCACCTGCTGCCCTCCGTGGTCAAGGAGGTCGGCGGGGACACCGAGGTGCACCTCGACACGGGCATCATGTCCGGCGCCGACATCGTGGCCGCGGTCGCCCTCGGCGCGAAGTTCACGATGGTCGGTCGCGCCTACCTGTACGGGCTGATGGCCGGCGGCGAGGCCGGGGTGGACCGGATGATCCAGATCCTGTCCGAGCAGATCGAGCGGACCATGCGGCTGCTCGGGGTGGCCTCGCTCGACGAGCTCGAGCCGGGACACGTGACGCAGCTGCAGCGGTTGCAGCCGATCCCCCGGGTCTGACCCGTCAGCTCGCCGCGCGTTGCATCGTGCACGTTCGGCCGCAGGACACCGGGCGTTCGTCGATCGATTTCCGTGACGCCCCCCGAACGGGTCACAAATGATGCAAGATGTCCGTGGACGTGTCAACGAACCCCTCGGCAACCGGCCGGTCGACGCGTCCGTCCCTCCCCGCATCCTGCGCCCGAAGCACCACGAGGAGCCCGACATCTCGACCCGAAGCACGTGCACGCCTCTGCGCGGCACGACCCCAGGAAACACGTCCACGCCCGTCGAAGGACGCACCCGATGATCCGCCACCGCGCAGTCCTGGCGGCCGCGACCGCCGGCGCCCTGGTCCTCGGCGTCCCCACCGCCGCCTCCGCCCGGACCTGGTGGGGCTGGGACGGCGAGCGCCGCTGGCACCACGCTCCGGTGAACCCCACCCCGACGCCGGCCCCGGACGAGACGGAGCCGCCGGCCCCGACCGACGAGTGGGCCCCGGAACCGGAGCCCACGCAGGACTCCGCTCCGATCGAGGACACAGCGCCCGTCGCCGAGCCCGAGCCCGAGGCGGAAGCCGAGCCCGAGGCAGCGCCCGAGCCCGAACCCGAGGCGGCCCCCGAGGACCTCGCGGCGCTCGCTCCCGATGCCTCCTTCGTCGAGGACTTCACCACGAACGCTGTCACCGGCCTCGTCTCGTCGCTCTACCCGCAGTCGTGGCAGCCCTACCCCGACGGCACCTCCGGCATCTACGCGCCGAGCAAGACGGTCTCGGTGCACGACGGCGTGATGGACGTCGCCCTCGGCACCGGTGCCGGAGCGGCCGGCACCTTCGGCTCCTCCGACGGCGCCTGGGACCACGTCGGCGGCTCGTTCTCCGTCCGCGCGAAGGCGACCGGCGGCGACGGCAACGGTGCGGCGTTCATGCTGTGGCCGACGTCGAACGTGTGGTCCGACGGCGAGATCGACTTCCCCGAGGGCAACTTCGAGTCGAACCCGATGGTGTTCCACCACTCGATGACCCCGGGACGGGAGGCCGAGCGCATCCAGGTCGACACCGGTGTCTCGTGGCGCGACTGGCACACGTACAAGGTGGACTGGGTGCCCGGCGAGTCCGTCACGTACAGCGTCGACGGCAGGGTCCTGCAGACCATCACCGAGGACGTGCCGACGACGCCGCACCGCTTCATGTTCCAGGTCGGCAACTGGGGCGACGAGGGCAACCTCCTCATCGACTGGGTCTCGACGACCGAGTAGCGTCCGCAGGTCCACCCAGGACGGACGGGAGGCCCGGTGCCAGCTGGCACCGGGCCTCCCGTCCGTCCATGGTCGCGTCTGCTGCCGCGGCGCCCCGGCGGACCCTGTGGGCTAGCGCTTCTCGTCGACGAGGGCGATGAAGCGGCTGCCGATGCCCTCGACCTCACGCCGGGTCAGGCCGGCGGTGGGCTCGGGCGCCTGGTACGGGGCGTGGTAGTCGCACATCAGGTAGTCCCACTCGGGCCACCACTTCTTCGGACGCGCCTCTTCGTCGAAGCCGCAGACCACGCACTCCAGGCGCGTCCAGACCTTCTTGGTGCCGGTCCGGTTTGCGCGGGACTGCACGAGCCAGGCGGGCGGGTCCTGCTCGATCGCGTCGAGCTCCGCTTCACTCAGGCGCGACGGGATGCCGTGGCGGGTCGCCATCTCGAGGGGGATGTCGAGCCGGACTGCGGCTTCGCGGCGGGAGAGCATCCGTCCAGGGTAGGTCCTGAGGACGTGGATGCAGGCATGCTGACCCACCTTGCGCCACGGGTGTTCTGCCGCGCCTTCGGCGTCGGGGCGCTGGATGCGGGGGTTGTGATGGCGCTCATCGGCGCCGTCGTCGATCGCGTCGGACTCATGGCCGGAGGGCGGGTCATCGCGGATGGGATTGCTGTGGAGCCGCTACCTGCCCCTGCGGACGCCAGCGATCACGGAAGGGAGGAACCCGGGGAACGCTTCTTCCAGGTCGGCTTCGCGGAGTACGTTCATCCGAGACGTGCCGACGTAGTACTGGTGGATCACACCGGCCTGCCGCAGCGCGGTGAAGTGGTGCGTCGCGGTCGAAGCCTTGATGGGCAGGTCGAAGTTGCCGCAGCTGATGTCCGCTTCGGCCGACGCGAGCTGCGTCACGATGCTCAGCCGGATCGGGTCGGCGATGACTTCCAGGACTCGCGGGAAGTGCAGGTCCTCGGTGGATGGTTCGTCGTCGATCGGTGCTCGAGCCATTCGCAGCCTCCTTACGGGGGAATGATCGTACCGAGAGGGTGTGGCCAGCCGCTGCGAGCTTCTCCGCCGTGCATCTGTCACAACGACCAGCGGCGACGACGAGAACGACTCGGAACGCGAGGAGCAGTCGAGGTCAGCGGACCTCGATGACGACCTTGCCGAGGGGACCTTCGGCGAGACGGTCGTAGGCGGCCTTCGCGTCCTCGAATCGGAAGGTGGAGTCGATGACGGGGCTGATCTCGTGGTCATCGAGGAACTCGACGAGCTCCTCGAAAGCCACCCGAGTACCGACGGCGATGCCCTGGATGGTGGTCTGGCGGAACAGCACCGTCATGAGGTCGAGGTTCGTGGTCTGCCCTGCGAGGAAGCCGATGACTGCGACGACGCCACCGGCCTTCGCTGCGCGGACGGAGTCGTTGATGCCGTCACCGCCGGCGACGTCGATGACGACGTCGACGCCCTTCCCATCGGTGAGCTCGAGCGCCTTGCCGGCCCAGTCGGGGGTGGTGCGGTAGTTGATGAGGTCGGTCGCGCCGAGTTCCTTCGCGATGGCGAGTTTGTCGTCGCTGGAGGACGTGGCGATCACGCGTGCGCCGAATGCGGATGCGATCTGGATCGCGAACACGGACACCCCGCCGGTGCCCTGCACGAGCACGCTGCCACCCGTCTCCAGCTTGCCGTGGTGGAAGAGGGAGAACCACGCAGTCAGCGCTGCGATCGGCAGCGTGGCCGCTTCCGCGTCGGTGAGGTTGTCGGGGCTCTTCACGACGCGGTCCTCGTGCAGCAGCATGTACTCGGCGAGACCGCCATCGATCGGGCCGCCGATCATCGCGTCGGTGTGCACCTGGTCCCACGGACCGTCGGCCCACGTGGAGTAGAAGTGCGAGGTGACACGGTCGCCGACCTCCCACTTCGTCACGTCGGAGCCGACCGCGGTGACGACGCCGGCGGAGTCCGCGCCGACGATGAGGCCCTTCGGCATCTTCTCGGGCGAGTAGTTCCCTTCGACGAGTGCCTTGTCACGGTAGTTCAGGGAAACGGCCGAGACCTCCACGAGAAGCTCGTTGGGGCCGGGGGTCGGGACCTCGACCTCGCGGAGGTGGAGATTGTCGAAGCCGAAGTCGGCGAGGGTCCAGGCGCGCATGGCGGTCCAATCGTCGCGGTGATGCACCGGGGTGTTCCGGAGCCCATGGGCTCACAGTACGGCCTTTTTCGATACACATCAAACTTGACGTGGATCGAAGTTACCCGTTGATGCCGACGCGGCATTCATCCTCTTCGTCGCGGTGTCGATGGTCCCGGTGGCATCAGCTCTCGCCGATGACTCGTGGGTCTCGTCCGTAGCGAGGGGCTGCGTGGATGTTGTCGCGAAGGGTGGCGCCCTCGTAGTCGCGGTGGAAGATGCCGCGTTCCTGGAGGATCGGCACGACTTCGTCGACGAAGGCGTCGACTCCGTCGTGGAGACTGTCGATGGAGAGGGAGAAGCCGTCGCATGCGCCGGCCTCGAACCACTCCTGCATGAAGTCGGCAATCCTTTCGGGGGTGTCGGCGACGACGGGGTGGTAGTCGATGACGCCGTGCGCGATGACATCGCGGAGAGACCATCCCTCGCGGACAACAGCGAGCGCATGGTCCGAGCGTGGGTCGGACGGGTTCGCCACCGCCCGCTCGAGGACCTGTTCGGGCACGGACTGGTCGATGTCCTCGTAGCGGAGGGGCAACCCGATCATGTGCCCGAGGTAGGCAACGCGCTGGCGAAGGTCGATGGACTCGTCAAGCGCGCGGCGACGGTCGAGGGCGTCCCGCTTGGTAGCGCCAACGGTGGGCATGAAGCCGGCGAACATCTTGATGTCGTCAGCATTTCGGCCCGCGGCGACGGCAGCTGCGCGGAGAGCATCGCGCTGCGCTTTCGCGCTGGCGATGTCGTAGGGAGTGGCGTAGACCCCGTCCGCGTAACGCCCGGCGAGTTCGAGGCCGTTCTGACCCCCGCCGGCCTGGAAGATGACGGGCTGACCCTGCTCCGACGGCGGGATGGGCAGCGGCCCACGGGAAGCGACGTACTGACCACCGAGATTGATCGGCTGGATCTTCGACGCGTCGGCATAGATGCCCGCTGCGACATCGCCGATGAGCGCGTCCGTGCCCCAGCTGCCCCAAAGCGCCTCAACGACCTGGATCACCTCGTGCGCTCGTCCGTACTTCTCCGGTCTCGGCGGCACCGCCACCCCGAAGTTCGCAGCCGCTTCTGGGTTGGAGGTCGTGACCGCGTTCCAGCCGATGCGTCCGTGACTGATGACGTCCATCGCCTTGAACTGCCGGGCGATGTTGTACGGCTCGTTGAACGTCGTCGAAGCGGTGGCAACCAGCCCGATGCGCTTCGTCTCGCGGGCGATGGACGTCATGACCACGACCGGGTCGATGACGTGCCGCTGCGGTTGCACGTTCAGATCCGTCTCGAGTGCGGGAGTGTCGGCGAAGAAGAGCAGTTGGACCTTGCCGCGCTCGGCAGCCTGGGCATGGCGGACGTGTGCGTCCATGTCGGTGTAGCTGTCCAGGGGGACGCCGGGCATGCGCCAGGCACCGGGAGCCCCGCCGAACCCGCCGACGAGCTGCATTGCCAGGAGCATCTGAGGGGCGGACGTCAGTTGGGAGGTCTCGGTGGTCATATCACCAGTCTCAACACTGACATCAGTGTCAATGTCAAGTCCAACCGGTGCGCGAGTGCCTAGCTCGGTTGGGTAGCGAGCCGGTCCGATGTGGCAGCGTCGAGCGCTTCGATGTACGCGGTCAGGGCGTCGCGGTTCTGGATCAGGAAGTCGATCTTCTGCGCCATGCGGTCGCGTTCCTCGACGAGCATGTCGCGGAGTCCTGGCTCGACGTTGCTGACGACGATCGCTTGCTGCTTGTCCAGGCACGGGAGGACATCGATGATGATGCGGGTCGGGATGCCGGAGTCGACCAACCCGCGGATCTTCCCGACGCGTTCGATCAGGTAGTCGTCGTAGTCGCGGTACCCGTTCGGGAGCCTCGTCGGCTGGATCAGTCCCTGCTTCTCGTAGTAACGGAGCATCCGGGGTGCGACGCCCGTCTTCTCTGCCAGTTCTCCGATTCTCATCTACCCTCCGTCGTCGGCTTGACATTGACATTAGTGACAACGTTGAGCATGGGGAAGACCAAGGAGACGGAAGATGGACTCAACTTCTCCGCCGACATCCCGCGCCCGTGAAACCATCTGACTCGTGCCGAGCATCACGACGGGGCCTCAGCGGAAGCGAGGCCCCCTCCGGAGTTGATCAGCGGTTCAGGCCACGTCGACAGCAGCGGGAGGGGTCGCTCGACGGCGGCCGATCGCGAGGGTGCCGATGACAGCGGCCACCGCGATGATGCCGGCGGTCATGAACGCAGTCTGACCCGCAGCGACGGTCTGCACGACGTTGAGTTCGCCTGCGTTCACGGCGTTCGAGCCGATCGTGTAGGCAGACACGAGGACTGCACCGCCGGCAGCGCCGGCGAGCTGCTGCACCGCGCTGAACGCGGCACTGCCGTGCGGGTACAGCTCGGCGCGGAGGGACGACAGCGCGAGGGTCGTCATCGGGGCCCACATCATCGCCTGCGCTGCGGTCATCACGAGGTACCCGGCCAGGTAGACCCAGACGCTGCTGCGGTTGTCGAGGGCGCTGAGGAACCAGATGCTGGCCGCCCAGATGATCGCGCCGGGGATCGCCAGTGGCAGGGGGCCGTACCGGTCGTAGACACGGCCCCCGAGGGCGGAGACGACGGAGATGACGATGCCACCGGGGACGAGGAACAGTCCGATGGAGAGGGTGCTGAGCCCCAGCGATCCGGTGAGCACCAGGGGCAGGACGAGCAGGATCCCGAAGCCGTTGAGCGCCACGAAGAGCATGACGAGGATCGGGACGACGAAGGCTTTGGACCGGAAGATGCGCATGTCGAGGAACGCGTCCCCGTGACGACGGAGCGCGAGTTGACGGAACACGAACCCGGCCACGCCGAGGACACCGACGATGATCGGGATGACGGGCGGGACGGGGGCGTGACCCTCAGCGGACTCGCCGATCAAGGACAGGCCGAACACCAGCGCGCCGAACCCGACGGCGGACAGCGCCACCGAGAACAGGTCGAGGGTTGCGCGTTCCGGCGCGGTGATGTTCTTCAGCTTCATCGCTCCCGCGACGAGGGCGATCACGGCGAGGGGCAGGACGAGGATGAACAGCCACCGCCACGGCAGGAACGTCAGCACGAGCCCGGAGATGGCAGGGCCGACTGCCGGAGCGATCGCCGGGACGGCGGTGACGAGCGCCATGATCCGACCACGGCGGGACTCGGGCACCAAGCGGATGGCCGTCGTCATGAGCAGCGGCACGAACACCGCGGTCCCCACCGCCTGGACGACGCGTCCGACGAGGAGCACCGCGAACCCGGGTGCGACCGCTGAGATCGCGGTCCCCACGATGAAGGTCGACAAGGCCGTGAGAAAGATCGTCCGCAGGTGGAAGCGACGCATGATGAACCCGGTCGCGGGGATGAGCACGGCGAGCGTGAGGAGGTAGCCGGTCGTCAGCCACTGACCGGCGGACGGGGTGACGCCGAGGTCGCGGATGAGGGTCGGGAGTGCCACGCCGAGCAGCATCTCGTTCAGCAGGACGAGGAACGTGGACGCCATCAGGAGGCCGAGGACCAGTCCGTCCCCCGGCTTCAACCGATCAGTGCTCGGAGGCTTGCTGTGGGTGCGGGCAGAAGTCGTCATCTGACCATCGTCAACATTGACATTAGTGTCAATGTCAAGCCGGTCATCGGAGCGAAGCGACGTCGCCCGCTTCGCGCGCGGGGCTTCTGCACAGGACGAGCACGGCGCAACGAGACGCCCCGCCGGGTCACGGTCCGACAGCATGCGAGCGCTGGCGACCCGACGCCCGGTAGCCCACCCGAGACGGACGGGAGGCCCGGTGCCAGCTGGCAACGGGCCTCCCGTCCGTTTCGTGGTCGCGTCCATGACGCGACCAGCAGGCGCAGGCTCAGCGCGATCCGACGATCGCAGCCTTGGTCTGGTCACGCAGGTACGCGACGCCGGCGGCGTTCGGGTGGAGTGCGCCGAAGAGGATGCTGTACTTCGTCCCGGCAACCGGCGTGCTGTCCGCAGCGGTGCCGTGATCCGTCAGGGTGAGTCCTGCCATCCATGCGGAGCCCGACGCAGCACAGGGGGTGTGCGCGGCGGAGGCCTGGAGCGTCGAGACGTAGGTGAAGCCACGAGCCTTCGCCGCAGCCTTGACCGCTCCGTCGAGCGCGTTCTGGGTGCGGTGGAAGTAGGCGGTGTCGACGCCGGTGAAGGGGAACGCGTTCTGGGGGAACGGCGGCTCGAACCCGGAGTCGCCGAGGAGGCTCGAGAAGCACCCCTTCGGGAACTGCGACGAGCCCGGCGCGATCATCGGGTAGCCGACGACGAACACCTTCGCCCGCGGGGCACGCTGCGCGATCACGCGGAAGGTCTGTGCGAGCCGCGGCGCAACCGTGGTGCGGATGCGCGCTGCGAGACGATCGTGTTCAACGCCACGGACGACCGGTGCGTAGTAGTCCTTGCAGTGGTCGTAGCTGTGCCCGCGGATGTCGGCGAACAAGGGGCCGTTCTTGGCCAGCGCGATGCAGTTCTTGATGACGCCGGTGAACCCCAGGTCGTTTCCGCCGATCGACACCGTGACGACGTCCGTGTCCTTGGAGAGTGCGTCGGCCTGGACGGGCGCGGTGGTGCGTCCGACGCCGGTCGCCTGCGGGACCCGGGTGATGTTGCCGGTGGTGGCACCGGCGCAGGCTCGGTCGTCGAGCCGGAGTCCCAGGGAAGCCGCGACCTGGTGCGGGTAGTCGGTGGTGGACTGGAAGCAGCCGGCCGCCGGGCCCGAGCCGTAGGGGGCGATGCCGAAGCCGCCGGCGTACGAGTCGCCCAAGGCCACGTAGTTGTCACCGCTGGCGGCGGCCACGGACTGGGTGGGCGCCGCGCCGTCGGCGTTGGCCGCGGAGACGGGCCCGGCCGCCCCGACAGCGAGCGCTGCCGCCGTCAGGACGCCACTGGTGATCAGCAGCGCGTGGGTGCGGCGGAGGCGAGGAGCGTGACGCATGGAGCAGGTTCCTTCCAGAGGGCCTATTCGACAGACGATCGTCTGACAAGTAGACGGTAGGTCGGTGGGACGCCTCGCGCCATGAGAGGGCCACAAGGTGCGGAGGTCGCACGACGACGCCGAACACTGGGCGAACTCCACAAGACTTCTTGTGCATGTAGGGTCGCACCATGACCCAAGGACGGATCGACGACCCCGCCCAGATGCGCGCCCTCGCTCACCCGACGCGCCTGCGCATCCTCGGCCTGTTGCGGGCGAACGGCCCGCAGACCGCCGCGACGATCGGCGGGGTGATCGACGAGGCGCCCGGCACGATCAGCTACCACTGCACCCGACTGGCCGCCGCGGGCTTCATCGAACCCGCTCCCGACGCGGGCACGGACCGCCGTGAGCGCTGGTGGCGAGCCGCACACGACGCCTCCGTGTGGGAGCTCGCCGACGCGCTCGACGACCCGGAGCGGTTGCTCGCCACGAACGCCCTCGACCACGCGGTCGCCCGCGTGTACGCCGCGAACTACGAGGCCTTCGTCGACCTCGCGCCGACGCTCGGACGCGAGTGGGTGTCGGCGTCCTCGAGCTCGGACCGCGTGCTCCGCCTGACGGCAGCCGAACTCCAGGACATGGGCGAGGAACTCCGCGGCGTCGTGGACCGCTGGGCCGGTGTCGCTGCCGAGCACCACGCCGGGGACGGCTCTGAGCAGGTCTTCGTGCTGAACCAGGCATACCGATGGCCGCGCGCCTGAGCCCCCGCGCGCAACTGCGCGCACTGCTCGCGGTGCAGGTGGTGTCGCGCATCGGGAACGTCGTCACCACCATCACCGTGCCGTTCGCCGTCCTCGCGCGTGGCGGCTCCGCCACCGACGTCGGCATCGCCGCGTTCATGGCAACGGTGCCGATCGTGCTCGGCGGCCCGTTCGGTGGTGCCATCGTGGAGCGGGTCGGGTTCGTCCGCTCGAGTGTCGCGTCCGACGTCGTCAGCGGGCTCACCCTGCTCGCGATGCCGGTGCTCACCTGGACCGTCGGTCTGCCGTTCTGGGCGCTCCTCGCACTCGTGTTCGTCAGCGGGCTGTTCGACACCCCGGGTGAGTCCGCCCGACGGGTGCTCCTGCCGGGGCTCGCGACCGCGGCAGGCGTGCCGCTCGAACGTGCCGTCGGCCACTTCGAGGCGTCGTCACGGCTGTCGGTGCTGCTCGGTGCGCCCCTCGGCGGGACCCTGGTCGCCGTCCTCGGTCCGATGCCGGGTCTCGCCTGCGTGGCGATCGCCTTCGGGGCAGCCGCACTGCTCATGGCGCTGACGGTCCGCGGTGCGGTGGCGCCGGTGGTCGCGTCCGGCGAGCCCGTGGAGTCGCGGGGGTACTGGCGCGACATCGCCGACGGGTTCCGGTTCTGCGTCCGCGATCCCCTGTTCCGGCTCGTGGTCGCGCTGGTGCTCGTGACGAACCTGCTCGACGCCGCACGCTCGACCACGCTCCTGCCGCTCTACGCCGACCAGCAGCTCGGCGGCGCGCAGGCGCTCGGGCTCGTCACCGGCGTCTTCGGGGGTGCGGCGTTCCTCGGCTCCGTCGCCTTCGGGTACGTGGCGCACCGCGTGCCGCGACGGTTGGTCTTCGCCCTGTGCTTCGTGCTCGCCGGCGGGCCGTCACTGGTCGTTCCGGCCCTCGGGCTTGGCCTGCCGTGGATGCTCGCGTCCGCCGCGCTCTCCGGGCTCGCGGCCGGTTCGATCAACCCGATCCTCGGAGCCGTCGAGCTCGAGCGGATCCCGGAGCACATGCGCGCGCGGGTGTTCGGTCTGCTCGGTGCCGGCGCATGGGCGGGCATCCCCGTCGGCGGCCTGCTCGCCGGGCTCGCTGCCGACGGCGTGGGGGTCGAGGCCACCTTCGCCGTCGTCGCGGTCGTGTACACGGTCGTGACGCTCACGCCGCTGCTCGGAGGATCGTGGCGGCTGATGGAACGCCGCTCGGTCACGGTGTCGGCGGCTTGACGTCCGGTGGTCCGCCCGGGCCGCCGCCTAGGCTGCGAACGTGACCAGGCAGCGGACGAACACCCGACGAGCGATCGTCGTGACCGTTCTGATCGTGGGCGCCGCGGCCGTCCTGTTCATCGGTCTGCGCGCCGCACTGCTGTTCGCGGGGGCGACGGAAGGCGACGTGCCGACGTCGTCGTCGATCCCCCTGCCGGCCGGGAGCAGGGTAGTTCACGAGGACGAGGAGTGCGCATCCGGTGGATGCTGGTCGGTCGTGTCCGTGCAGCCGCCGACGGGGGTGAGCCCGTCCGAACTGTCGACGACGTTGGGCACCGAGCCGTTCGCGAGGCTGCCCGGGACCCTGTGGGATCCCCGTGTCGTCAACCTGACGTCAGAAGTCCAGGGAGACCTCCTCGTGATCCAGGCGGACTACTGGTCCCGCGAGCCCTCTCCCTGACGCCCGGAAGACCACCCGAGGCGGCCGTGCCTGGAGGCACGGTGCCAGCTGACACCGCGCCTCCCGTCCGCCCTGTGGTCGCGTCGACGACGCGTCAGGCTTCCCAGGGCCAGTAGGTCTGGCAGGTCTCGGGGCCGCCGTTCGTCGAGCCGCAGACCTCCACCGGCCCCCAGATGCTGAGGACGACCCACGCGACCTGCAGCACCAACATGCTCAAGCCGACGATGAACAGGGCACGGACGCGTCGACGATCGTCACGGACACCGGTCAGCAGCGAGCCGAAGGCGGCGAGCAGCCCGCCTGCCGGGACCACGAGTCCGAGGACGACGGTCACCGTCATCAGGAGCGCGAATTCGCCTCGGGTCGCGCCGAAGCGTCGCCCAGCGTGCGGTGCAGTCACGGTCGTGAGCCTATTGGCCCTCGGGCGACGCCGATGCGCCCACTTCGGGCGGGCCGCCGACCGCGGCTCAGCCGCCGCCGTGCTCCCGACGGCGCACGCGCAGCGTTCCGATCCCCTGAACGATGCAGAGGACGCCGCTCGCGACGACGATGACCGCGATCAGGATCCGAGCGGCGGAGACCCCACCCAGCAGCAGCGGGGCGACCGCGACACCGATGAAGATCACACCCATCACGATGACGACGACCGGGTTCTGGGCGACGAAGAACCGACGTCCTCCGTTCGCCTCGGCGAGCGCGCGGTCTCGAGCACGCGGGACGGCGTCCGGTGAGCGATCGGCGCGGCGATCTGCGCGCCGTCGCCGGCCGCGCAGGACCAACCAGACTGCGGCGCCGATGACGACGGCCGCTCCGATGGCGATCCACTCCACGACCTGGAAGAACCCGAGGATGAACACCAGGGCGAAGCCGACCCCGACACCCGCGAACATGTCCGTGGTCATCCGGTCGGTCCGGCCGTCGACACTCGTCACGTAGCCGGGGCGGCGTTCGTACGGATCGTGCTCGTCCACGGCCGGTCCGTCGGCTCGTTCGGTTCCCATGCTCCGAACGTACCGACGGTGCGGCGGGTCCGCCCGCGGGTCCGCCCGGGTCAGCCGACCCGTTCCGCCGGCTGCTCGGCCCGGGCTCCGTGTGCCGGACGCCGCTCCCGCACGATCGCCACGGCCTGGCGGAGCGACAGTCCCGGCAGGTAGGTGCGGACGATGGCGACGCCGATCGTGGGCAGCGCCACCGGGTCCGGGTACGCCATCACCAGCGGGTGCAGGTCGGGCCCGAACTTCGCCTTGAAGCGCAGCAGGGAACGGAACCCGTAGACCGGTTCGAGCGCACCGCCGACGACGTCGAGGACCGACTCGACGCCGCTCCGACCGGCACCCTGCGGTTCGGCCGAGGACGCGAGGGGTGCCGCGGACAGGCTGAGCCGCTCGGCACCGTCGGTGCGCATCCGGTCGACCGCACTCGCGACCAGGAACTCCATCACACCGTTCGGGGCGTCCGGGGCGCGGCGCATCACGTCGAGCGTCCACCCGACCACCTGCCCGGCGCGGTAGGCGGGCAGCCAGCTGGTGACGGCGAGCACGTCGCCGTCCGAGCCCAGGGCGACGAGCGTGCGGACGGCGGGGTCGCGCATCTCGTCGATCCCGCCCAGGGTGAACCCCATCTCCGGCAGTTCGCGCTCGGCGACCCACTCCTCCGAGATCGCCTCGATCTGGCGGGTGACCGATCCGGGCAGCGAGGCCCAGTCCGACCAGAGCGCGGTGGTGCCGGAGCGGGCCGCCTTGTTGACGGCCGTGCGGACGTCCTGCTTGCGCTTGCCCGTGGTCGTCCAGGTCCGCGGGTCGAGGTCGGCGTCCTCGGCCACGGGGAGCGTCGTCCAACCGAGCCGGGCGAGCGCAGCGCCGAGGGTGGCATCGATGCCGTAGAAGACGGGCGTCCAGCCGTGGTCGTCCGCGGCCCGTGCGAAGCCCTCGAGTGCCGCCAGCCGCGCGTCCTCGTGTCCGAAGGGTCCGCCGGTCGTCACGGCGACGCTGCCGGTGCGGTGGTAGGCGACACCGGCGCGGCCGTCCTCGGTGAACCAGTACTCGTTGCCGGGCCAGGTCGTCATCCAGCCGAAGGTGTCACCGCCACCGGCGATCAGGAGTGCCCGAGCCGTTGCCCGGGCTGTGTCCTGGCCGTCGAGGTCGGTGTCCGAGCGTCCCGCCCCGGTCGGGCGGACCGCGGCGATCGCCACCGCGAGCCACAGGAGCGGGCCCGAGATGCCCACGACGAACCGCAACGCCGGCTCGGCTTGCGCCAGGTGCGTGGGCAGGGTCACGGGGGCGATCGGACCGAGCACGGCGAGCGCCAGGTGGAGGGGTTCGCGCACGCTGTCGCCCGACGCCGCGGCGACACCGACGACGACGACCGCGAGCGCCACGGCCGAGCCCGCGACCGTGAGGACGAAGGTCAGCAGACGGCGCCGGTCGGTCCGGACCGGGAAGTCCGCGCGCCGCAGGACGAGCACGACGGCGGTCGCGATCGGCACCAGCACCGAGGCGGCGATCGAGAGCGACACCGCGAGGTGGTCCGACGCCAGACGCTGCACGACGGCGTGGTGCCGCTCGGGCAGGACACCGAAGGAGACAGCGGTGGCGACACCGGTGACCAGGTCGACCGTCACGACGAGCCACAGCGCGAACCGGCTGCCGCGTCGGAGTCCCACCGCGCCGACGGCCAGGACCACGAGCGGCATCACCGCCAGCAGCGACTGCACCGGACCGTGCGGGTGCACCGCGGCGAGCGCCCGGACGCAGCTGGCGGTCACCCCGGTCACCGAGCAGTGCGGCATCCGCCCGGTCGGGCCGGTGCCGAGCACGACGGCGAGCGGGGCGAGCAGCCCGAACCGTGCGCCGGTCACCAGCGCCAGGACGGGGCCGACCGCCGACACCGTCACCGCGGCGACCAGCAGGACCCGGGTCTCGCGTGAGGAACTCCGGGTCCAGCCGCTCCGCACCGGCGACCGCCGCAGCATGCGTCCGAGCACCAGGCCGACGAGCAGGGCGAGCGCCGCGTGCAGGTCGGACGCGTGCCCGGAGTAGAGCAGCAGCGCCGCGACGACCGCGATCGACACGACCCGGATCCGGCGTCGCCACAGGGCGCCGGCGAAGGCGCTCGCGGTCACGATGGTGCCGACGATCCAGGTCCACGGGCCGAGGTGCCCGAGGTGCACGAGGAAGCCGCGGCTCGCGGGGGCACCGTCGAACAGCTGCAGCACGGCGCCGAGACCGGTCCCCACGACGGTCGTGACGACCATCGCGAGCAGGGTGCGCCGCCAGCCGAGCAGCCGCTCGGACGCCCCGGTGCAGACCACGACGGCGACGGAGGTGACGAGGAACCCGATGACGCTGCTCGTCACCGCGACCACGCCGAGCGGCCCCATCGTCCCGCCCAGGGTGTCGGGTGTCCGGCCGTCGTGCGCGCCGATGCAGCGGAGCACCACGGCGGCGATGCCGGCGACGATCGTCAGGGCCGAGACGACACTCGTCAGCGGGTACCGACGGACTGCCGGCACGAGCCGTCTCGGGTGGGTCCACCCGAGGGCCGCGACCACCGCGCTCACCGGAGGCCCAGGTGCGCGATGAGACCGGGCATCCCGACGCGCAGGGCGTACCGGACGGTGTTCCAGTCGTGGGCGGAGCCCTCGGACACGAACAGTCGTGTGCGCATGCCCGCGGCGTCGGCAGCCGCACGGAGCATCGTGGTCGAGGCGACGTACGGCTTGTCCTCGCTGCCGTACGCGAACACCGTGAGGTGCCCGGGGTACCGCCCGTGTGCCCGCATGATCGCCCGCGGTGCCGCTGCGGCGTACCGGGAGGCCGAGCCGCCGAAGCCGTACTGGATGCTGTGCTGCGCGTCGCCGTTCAGGGGTGCGAGCTCACTCGAGATGGCGAAGGTCGTGCCGAACACGTCGGGGTGTGCGGCGGAGAACTGCATGGCGCAGGTGGCTCCCTGCGAGAACCCGATGATGCCCCAGGCCGAGGGCGCCGGTCCGACGCGGAGGTGCTGCCGGACCCAGTTCGTCGTGTCGGTCATGACGTACGTCGCGGAGCGGCCGAGAGGCGAGTCGACGCACATCGGGTTCCGGTCCGGTGCACCGAGTTGGTCGGGCGCGACGACGATCGGGGCGAGGCCGTGGTGGGCGTCGGCGAAGGCGTCCATCACCGCGCCGAGCCGACCGGCCTGGAACATGTCGCTCGGCTGCCCGGGTTGCCCGGCCAGGCTGATCACGACCGGCAGGGTCGGTGGCCGCTCGGTCAGGGCGGCCGGCGGCAGGTACACCACCGCCGGCCGTGCGTGGAAATGGGAGACGGTCGACGGGATGGTGACCGAGAGCACCTTCCCGCGTCGCGGCATGTCGGCGGGCGCCCGCCAGGTGGCCGGGTCGACCACCGGACTGGAGGCGCGCCCCACCCCCGTCTCGTGTCCCAGCGGACCCGACGGGTACGGATCGGTCGTCACGGCCTGCTCGATGGTGCGGTACGCCCCGAAGTCGACGTTGACGCCGAGGACGGCGGCCATGGCCACCGCCATCGCCGCGAGCACGCCGAGCACGCGGCGGAGCCAGCCACCCTGGACGACCGTGACGACGAGGAGCCCGACACCGCCGAAGGCAAGGGCCACCCACATCCGGGTGATCGGGGTGAACGACACCCCGTACGGGTCCTGCACGTCCCCGAACCACCACACCGCGACCAGGCCGATCACCGCACCGACAGCAACGGCGCCGAGCCGCCAGACCAGGCCCCGGACCGGACGGCGGGAGCGACGACCGAACGCCGGCAGGAGCGCGGCGACGGTGAGGAGCCCGGCGGCGACGTCGACCGGGACGAGCACGGACGGTGCGACGACGGCGACGTGGAACAGGGGTCGGAGCAGATCGTGGAACATGGGGCCTCCCGGCGGACGGTGCAATCGTGGCGGCGGCCCGCTGCGAACGGGGCACCGAGGCGCTTCCGGTTCGCACAGTTCCCACCTGTGCGGCTCCCAGACGGCACTCGACCGACGCGCAGCGAAGCGTCCGGTGCGGCGCCCCCGCCGGACCGCTCGGTGGCGCGCACCTAGGGTGAACGGGTGACGCACGACGGATCGGTACGGGCTGCACTCGCGGCGGTCGCAGCGGACGGCTGGGGTGACGGTGGGCCGCTCGTCGAACCCGGCAGCACGGCCTCACCCCGACGGGCAGCGGTCCTGATGCTCTTCGGCGCGCTCGACCACACCCCGAGCGACCGACCGGCGGCTGCGCCCGGGGTCCCCCGCGACCTCGACGTCCTGCTCCTCGCCCGGGCCACTACCCTGCGCGCGCACGCCGGCGAGGTCGCGTTCCCCGGTGGACGCATCGACCCCGGCGACGCGGACGCCGTCGCCGCCGCACTCCGCGAGGCGCAGGAGGAGACCGGTCTCGACCCCGCCGGCGTCGACGTGCTCGGCGCCCTGCCCGCCGTGCCCCTGGCGTTCTCGAACCACCTGGTCCGGCCCGTCATCGGCTGGTGGCGCGACCCCTCACCGATCCGTGTCGTCGACGAGCACGAGTCGGCGGCGGTGTTCCGGGTGCCGGTGGCGGACCTGCTCGACCCGGCGAACCGCGGCGTGACCGTGATCCGCCGCAGTGGTCAGGAGTGGCGCGGGCCGGCGTTCACGATCGAGGCCGACGGCGACGAGCACCTGGTGTGGGGCTTCACCGCAATGCTGCTGGATGCACTGTTCGACCGACTCGGCTGGACGGAACCGTGGGACCGCCAACGGGAGATCCCACTGCCGAGCTGATGCGCCGGGTTCGCGTCAGAGCCCGTTCGCCCGGCGACGGAGCTCCTCGCGCACGACCTCGGCCTTCGCGAGCGCGCGGGGCGTCGTGATCACCGAGAACAGCAGGAACCCCACGAAGAACGCCACCCCGAACCACCACCAGGGCGTCGAGGTCAGGGCGAGCACGAGCGCGAGCACGACCATCACCCCGAAGACGACCGGCCCGAACCACAGGCTCCACCGCAACTGTCGGTGGTGCTCCTCGACCGTGGCGGACCATGTGGCGAGATCAGCGTCATCGGGCACCTCGCCGCGCTTCAGACCGCGCTGCACGTCCGTCAACTGCGTCGCGCCGCCGGCTCGCCGACGAGCCCGGCTGATCCAGACGCCGAAGAACGCCGTCATGCCGCCAGCGTAGAAGACCGTACCGATCGCGCGCCAGAGCAGGGGCATGTCACGAGGGAAGACGAACAGCCCGATCACGAACCACAGCCCGCCCGCGAACAGGAAGAGCACCGGCAACACCACGGGCATCGGGAGGGCTCGGAGACGGTGCACGACAAGATCCTGTCAGATCTGCAACTACCCGGTGCGCCGTGCGGTCATGATGCGAGCACGGGCCGGACCGCGAAGGACAGCGGGTCGGCCCGCACCGCGTCGACCGCGTGGGCCACGGCCCCGATGACGACGACGTCGGCGCCGAGCGACGACGCGACGAGTTCGGGGACCGGGTCGAAGTGCCCCTTCGCGAGCAGGTCGCGCGCGCGGTCGATGACGGCGACCGCGGGCTGTGCGATCGCGCCGGCGACCACCACGCGGTCGATGTCGAGCAGGCTCGCGAGCATGATGCAGACACGGGCCAGGCGGTCGCCCAGGCGGTCGACGATGGTGCGCGCGACCGGATCACCGCTCCGTGCGGCCGCGAACACCAGGGCGGCGTCGGCGGCGAGCGCGGCGCCTCTGGGGATGTGCCCGGCGGCGACGGCGTCGGCGACGAACGTGCGGGCGACGGCGCCGATGCCGTCGGACGACCCGACGCCCTCGACGAGCTCGAGCACTCGCATCTCCCCGGCACCACCGTGGGCACCGCGCAGCAGGACCCCGTCGACGACGAGGCCCGCGCCGAAGCGTTCGCCGGACAGCAGCGCCGCGAACGAGGCGTCACCGGAGGACGGCCGCTCGGCGAGCGCCGCGAGGTTCGCGTCGTTCTCGACCAGCACACGCCCGTGCGGGACGGCATCGGCGAACCCCGGGTTCATCCGGACCCAGAAGCCGCCGTCGTCGGGCGAGGCACCGGCGGCGTCGACCGGTGCCGGGATGCCCACGACCGTGACCAGGACCCGTTCGCGGTCGACGGCGGCCGAGGCGAGCGCGGCGGCCACGGTGTCGGCGAGGACCCCGAGTCGCACGGGCACGTCGAGGCCCGACTCACCGAGCGCCCCCTCGGCACGACCGAGCACCGTGCCGCGCAGGTCGGCGACGAAGGCCGTGACCCGGTGCTGGCCGGCGTCCACGCCGACGACGACCCCGGCGACCGTGTCGAGCTCGTAACGGCGTGCGGGGCGTCCCATCCGGTACTCCCCCGCGGCGCGGGCGTCGTCGAGCTCGCGGAGCCAGCCGAGCCGCACGAGTTCCTCGGCCGCACCCAGCACGGTCGACCGGGTCAGCCCGGTGGCGTCGATCGCCTCGGTCGCGGTGAACGCCGACGAGTCGAAGGCGTAAGCGAGCAGCGTCTCTGCGCTCGTTCCACGGGGTGGCGGCATGCCGTGACCCTATCGCGCGACGAGTTCCTTGCGGAATTAGATTTTCTCGCTAGATTTAGTTGCGCGGGTGGCATCGGAGCCACGCGCGGGACGGAACGGCAGGGACGCCGGGTCCGGACGGACGGAGACGACGTGCAAGCACACGCCACCGCCAGGAACACAGCTTCGGTCAGCCGACGCGGGTTCCTGCTCGGAGCGGGCGGTATCGGAGCGGGCCTCGCGCTCGCCGGGTGCGCCCCGATCGGGTCCTCGAGCGCCAAGCCGGAGACCATCACGTTCTACGTGTCGAAGCCCGAGGTCATCGGCTACTTCGACGACGTCATCGCGCAGTTCCACCAGACCCAGTCGAAGGTCCGGGTCGTCCGCGACTCGACCTCGAGCATGTCCGCGAACTTCGTGCGGAACCGGCCGCCGGACCTCGGCTGCTGGAACTACAACTTCTCGGTCGTGCCGTTCGTCGAGCACGGTGCGCTGACCGACCTGTCCGACCTGCCGCAGGCCGACACCATCAACCCCGACCTGTGGCCGCTCATGGAGCAGACCGCGGACTACCCCGGCCGGAAGAGCGCCCTGCCGTACTCGGTGACCGCCGCCTCGGTGATCTACAACAAGGCGCTCTTCGCGGAGCAGGGGCTCGAGATCCCGACGACGTGGAGCGAGTTCGCCGACGTGTGCGAGCGCCTGACCAAGGCCGGCATCGCGCCGATCTACGGCACGTTCAAGGACAACTGGACGATCGCCCAGGGCATGTTCGACTACTCGATCGGCGGCATGATCGACACCCCGGCGACCTTCGAGGCACTCCGGCGCGAGGGCACGAACGTCGGCAAGGGATCGGCCGTGTCGTTCGAGCGCGACCTGCGGAAGCCGATGGAGCGCATGGTGCAGCTCCGGGCCTGGCACCAGGACGGTGCCGCGAGCCGCGGGTACGGCGACGGCAACCTCGCCTTCGCCCAGGGCAAGGCCGGCATGTACCTGCAGGGACCGTGGGCGCTCGGCGAGATCGCCAAGACCACGAAGGACATGGACCTCGGCACCTTCCCGCTGCCCGTCACCGACGACCCGGCCGACCGCAAGGTGCGCGTGAACGTCGACCTGGCCCTCTGGATCCCGGAGGCGTCGCGCAAGCAGGAGGCCGCCCGCGAGTTCCTGTCGTTCCTGATGTCGAAGCGGGTCAACGACCAGTACAACGCGGACAACAACGGCTTCGGCGTCCGGAAGGACGCTCCCCCGGCGTCGAACCCCGCCCTCCGTGGCATGCAGTCGTACTACGACGACGCAGCCTTCTACCTCGGCGCCTCGCAGCTCATCCCCGCCGAGATCCCGGTCGCGAACTACGCGCAGTCGATCGCCTTCGGCGGCGACCCGCAGCGCCAGCTCCGCACCCTCGACGCCGACTGGGCGCGTCTCGCGCTCCGCACGGCCGCGTAAGGAGACGTCCGAATGGCAACCACGACCACCGAATCCATCACGACGGCGGACCGCCGCCGCCGTGGCGGAACCGCCCCGGGCCTCCAGGCCGGACGACGGAAGGGACTGCCGGGCGGACGCCGCAAGCCCCGCGTCGACCCGCTCTTCCTGGCGTTCCTGCTGCCCACCCTGGTGCTCTTCACGCTCGCCATCACGCTGCCGGCGGTGATGGGCATCGTGCTGAGCTTCACGAACTCCGTCGGCTTCGGCGAGTTCCGCTTCACCGGGCTCACGAACTACATCGCGGTGTTCTCCGACCCCGCGATCCTGCAGGCGTACCTGTTCACGCTCGGGTTCTCGCTCGTCACCGTGATCGTCGTGAACGCGATCGCGTTCCTGCTCGCCATCGCGTTGACGTCGAAGATCCGCGGCAAGATCGCCCTCCGCGCGGTGTTCGTGCTGCCGATGGTGATCTCGGGGATCGTCATCGCCTACGTGTTCTCGTTCCTGTTCGCGAACAGCCTGCCGGCGTTCGCCACGGCGATCGGGTTCGGGCCGCTCGAGCAGAGCATCCTGGCGGACCCCGACCTGGCCTGGCTGGCGATCGTCATCGTCACCGCCTGGCAGGCGATCCCGTCGACGCTCCTCATCTACATCGCCGGCGTGCTCTCGATCCCCGGCGAGGTGTACGAGGCGGCGGCGCTCGACGGTGCCAGCGCCTGGCGACAGCTCGTCTCGATCACCGCACCGCTGACGGCGGGCTACATCCTGATCAACCTGGTCATCGGGTTCAAGAACTTCCTGAACTCGTACGACATCATCGTCGGCCTGACCGACGGCGGCCCCGGCACCTCGACCACCAGTGTCGCGATGTCGATCTTCAAGGGCTTCAACGGCGGCGACTACGCCTACCAGATGGCGAACGCCACGATCTTCTTCGTCATCGCGGTCGTCATCGCCGTGGTCCAGCTGCGGGCGACCCGCGGGAAGGCAGCGCTCTGATGTCCCTGCAAGCACCCCTGCGGCCGGGGACCACCGCGACCGGCAGCATCCGTTCCGTCGACGCCGACCGGTCCTCCGGCTCGGGCAAGGCCGGCCGCGGTCGTTCGAACTGGCCCGTCACCGTCGTCCTCGTGCTCTGCGCACTGTCGGTGCTCGTGCCGCTGTACGTCACCCTGACGATGGCGTTCAAGACCACGGGGCAGGCCGTCGACGGCAACGCGTTCTCGTTGCCGGCACCGTTCAGCGTCGACGGGTTCGTGCAGGCGTGGCAGCTGACCGAC
Organism: Curtobacterium aurantiacum; assembly: GCF_018598555.1. Taxonomy (GTDB): domain Bacteria; phylum Actinomycetota; class Actinomycetes; order Actinomycetales; family Microbacteriaceae; genus Curtobacterium; species Curtobacterium aurantiacum. Next base: position 331,110 of record NZ_JAHEWN010000001.1, on the reverse strand, counting down.
TTCCCACGGGCCTTCGCGGTCTCGGTGTTCGTCGCGGCGATCACCGTCGTCGGCACGATCCTGCTGTCCTCGTTCACGGCCTACGCGATCGCCCGGAACTGGGACCGCAAACTGTTCCGCTGGTCGTTCTTCTACCTGCTCGCCGCGATGTTCCTGCCGTTCCCGGTGCTCGCGCTGTCGCAGGTGAAACTCACCGGGCTCGCACACCTGGACAACCCGCTCGGCGTCGCGATCCTGCACGTCATGTTCCAGCTGTCCTTCAGCGTGCTGCTCTTCACGGCCTTCCTGCGCTCGATCCCGGCGGAGCTGGAGGAGAGTGCACGCATCGACGGTGCGAGCACGGGGCAGGTGTTCTGGCGACTCGTGTTCCCGCTGCTGGCACCGATGAGCGCCACCGTCGGCATCTTCGCGTTCCTCGCGTCCTGGAACGACTTCGTGATGCCGTCGCTGATCACCTCCGACCCGGCGCTGCAGACCCTGCCGGTGCTGCAGCAGATGTTCCAGACGCAGTTCAGCAACAACTACAACGTGTCGTTCGCCTCGTACCTGATGGCGATGGCCCCGGCGATCGTCGTCTACCTCGTCACCCAGCGGTGGGTGATGGCCGGCGTGACCCAGGGCGCCATCAAGTGACCGACACCGCCGGTGCAGGCCCGACCGAGATCGCCGGTGCAGGCCCGACCGAGATCGCCGGTGCAGGCCCGACCGACACCGGCGGTGCGGGCCCGACCGACACACACCCGACGAACCCGACGAACCCCCCGACCCACGAAAGGCCCGACGTGACCGACACCCTCGCCCAGTCAGCCACCACCACGAACGACGAGACCTGGTGGCGCCAGGCCAGCGTCTACCAGATCTACCCCCGCTCGTTCGCCGACGCGAACGGCGACGGCATCGGCGACCTGCCCGGCATCACCGAGCGGGTGCCGTACTTGGCATCGCTCGGCATCGAGGCCGTCTGGCTCAGCCCCTTCTACCCGTCCGCCCTGGCCGACGGCGGCTACGACGTCGACGACTACCGCGACGTGGACCCGCGCCTCGGCACCCTCGACGACTTCGACCGCATGGTCGAGGCACTGCACGCCGCCGGCATCCGGGTGATCGTCGACGTCGTCCCGAACCACACGAGCGACCGGCACGAGTGGTTCCGCGAGGCGCTCGCAGCACCCAAGGGCTCCCCCGCCCGCGACCGCTACGTGTTCCGCGACGGCACGGGGCCGTCCGGCGAGGAAGCCCCCGCCGACTGGATCTCGATCTTCGGCGGCCCGGCCTGGACCGCCGTCGGCGACGGCCAGTGGTACCTGCACAGCTTCGCGAAGGAGCAGCCCGACCTGAACTGGGCGAACCGCGAGGTCCGCGACGACTTCCTGCACACCCTGCGCTTCTGGTCCGACCGCGGCGTCGACGGGTTCCGCATCGACGTGGCCCACGGCCTGGCGAAGGACCTGGGCGAGACCCTGCCCACCTGGGCCGAGCTCGCCGAGCTGCCGAAGGACGGCACGCACCCGCTCTGGGACCGCGACGACGTGCACGAGATCTACGCCGAGTGGCGGACGGTCTTCAACGAGTTCACCCCGGCCCGCACCGCGGTCGCCGAGGCCTGGGTCCCCGCCCACCGCCGCGCCCGCTACGCCAGCGCCGAGGGGCTCGGTCAGGCGTTCAACTTCGACCTGCTCGAGGCCGACTTCGACGCCGCCCAGTTCCGCACGATCATCGAGTTCAACCTCGGGCTCGCCGAGCAGTCCGGCTCGTCGACCACGTGGGTGTTCTCGAACCACGACGTCGTCCGGCACGCGACCCGCTACGCCCTGCCGCCCCGCGCCGGCGGCACCGACAAGCAGGGCAGCGCCTGGCTGCTCGCCGGCGGTTCGCAGGACGCGCTCGACCGGTCGCTCGGCCTGCGTCGCGCGCAGGCCGCCACGCTGCTCGAGCTCGCCCTGCCCGGCTCCGCGTACCTGTACCAGGGCGAGGAGCTCGGCCTGCACGAGGTCGGCGACATCCCGGACGCCGACCGCCAGGACCCGGCCTTCTTCCGCAACCCGGGAGTCGACGTCGGTCGTGACGGCTGCCGCGTGCCGATCCCGTGGACCCGCTCCGGCCCGTCGTTCGGGTTCGGTCCGGACGGCTCGCACCTGCCGCAGCCGGCGTGGTTCGCGGACTCCAGCGTCGAGGCCGAGGACACCGACCCCGACTCCACCCTGAACCTGTACCGGAAGGCGCTCGGCCTGCGCGGCCAGCTGCAGTCGGAGGAGCAGCTCGAGTGGATCGAGACCGGCCGCGACGACGTGCTCGCGTTCCGTCGGCCGAACGGCTGGACGAGCGTGACCGTGTTCGGCGACGAGCCGTTCACCCTGCCGGCAGGCGAGCTGCTGCTCGCCTCGGCCCCCGTGGTCGACGGCGCCCTGACGGGCGTGGGGACGGCCTGGTTGCGTTCCTGACGCGACCCGCGCCCTGGGCGCGACCGGATGACGGACGGGAGGCGCGGTGCCAGCCGGCACCGCGCCTCCCGTCCGCCTGTCGGGGCGTACCTGGGCGAAACGGGCGTACCCGGCGGAAACGGGCGTACTGAGTCGAACGTTCCGACCAGGTACGCCCGTTTCCGCAACCCATCGCGGCCGTTCTGGGAAGAAACCACCGGTAGGGTCGCCGCATGAGCGGGGCGAGCATCGGCGTGCAGGACTTCGTGATGCGGTTCGGGGACCGCAACGTGGTCGACGGACTGTCGTTCGACGTCGCTCCCGGTGAGACGTTCGGGCTGCTCGGCAGCAACGGCTCCGGCAAGACCACGACCATCCGGGCCCTGCTCGGCATCACCACGCCGACGTCGGGGACCCTGACGATCGACGGCCGCCCCTACCGGCCGGCCACCGGCGGCATCGGCTACCTGCCCGAAGAGCGCGGGCTGTACCGCAAGGAGTCCGTCATCGACGTGATGACCTACTTCGGGCGCCTGCGCGGGCTCCGCGGCGCCGAGGCGACCGCGTGGAGCATGGACTACCTGGCGCGCGTGGGCCTTGCCGACCGTGCGAAGCTGCGCGTCGACAAGCTCTCCGGCGGGCAGCAGCAGAAGGTGCAGCTCGGCATCACGATCATGGACCGGCCCCGGCTGCTCATCCTCGACGAACCGACGAAGGGGCTCGACCCGGTCAACCGGCGGCTCCTGCTCGACCTGGTCGACGAGCGGAAGACCGACGGCGCCACCGTGGTCCTCGTGACGCACCACATGGACGAGGTCGAGCGGCTCTGCGACCGCATCCTGCTGCTCAAGGACGGCCGGGCCGCCGCGTACGGCTCGGTGCCCGACGTGCAGGACGCCTTCGGCGGTGCCGTCGCCCGCGTGGGGCTCGACGGCCCCGTGCCGCGGTCACAGCTGTACCGGCTCGCCCGGCACGAGGGGCACGTCGCGTACCTCGTGCCGACCCAGGCCGCCGCTCCGGACGGCGCGGACATCCTGGCAGGACTCATCGCGGCCGGGGTGCACGTCACCGCGTTCGAGATGCGCCGGATCCCGCTCGACGAGATCTTCGTGCAGGTGTACGGGCACGACGCCCTGGCCGCTGCGTCCGCCGACGGAGCCGCCGCGTGAGCAACCTCGGCACCGTCGTGCGCTTCGAGTTCGTCCGGGCGGTGAAGAAGCCCGCGTTCTGGATCGGCACCCTCGCGCTGCCGGTGGTCATCGTGGTCGTGTCGCTGCTCGTCGGCATCGGTCAGGCGGCCGGCACGAACTCCGTGGTGTCCGGGTCGTCGGCCACGAAGACCCCGTTCCACTACGTCGACGAGTCCGGCCTGGTGTCCGAGTCCGTCGCCGCGAAGTGGGGCGGGACGCCGTCGACCGACGCCGCGGCGGACCGGGCCGCTGTGCGCTCCGGTGACCTCGACGCCTTCATCGTGTTCCCGTCGTCGCCGTCCACCACCGCGATCCGCGTCGACGCCGCCGACCGGGGGCTGTTCGCCAACGGGGTGTACTCGTCGCTCGCCGAGCGGGTGCTCGAGCAGAGCGTCGCCGCGTCGGTGGACGACCGCGAGACCGTCGAGCTGCTGCGCAGTCCGCCCGCCACCGACGTCACCACCTACGCGGACGGCCGGGTCGCGCCCGGCTGGTTGTCCGTCGTGCCGCCGTTCCTGTTCGTGGCGGCGTTCTTCGGGCTCGTGATCCTGCTCGCCGCGCGGATGGTCACCGTCGTGGTCGAGGAGAAGGAGAACCGGATCTCCGAGATGATCCTGACCACGGTCACCGCGGGCGACCTGATCCGCGGCAAGGTGATCGCGATGCTGCTCGTCGGCTTCGTGCAGGTCAGCGTGTTCGTCGTGCCCGGGTTGATCGGGCTGCTCGTCGCGCTGCCGCTGGTGTCGTCGCGGCTCGGCGGCCTGACCGTCGACCCGTGGCGGATGGTCACCGGGGCGCTGCTGCTCGTGGGCGGCGTACTGCTCGCTTCCGGGCTGTTCGTCGCCGTCGGGGCCGCTGTCCCGTCGATCAAGGACGCCTCGGCGCTGCAGTCGGCCGCGATCTTCGCGCTCATCATCCCGCTGTACGCGGCGTTCTTCGTGATGACGACACCGACCTCGCCCGTCGCGCAGTTCTTCACGTACTTCCCGACCTTCACGCCGATCACCGCGATGGTGCGGAACGCGGTCGGTGCCCTCACCGTGACGGAGTCGGTGGTCTGCATCGTCGAGGTGTTCGTCGTCGCCGGGCTGCTGCTGTGGTTCGCCGAGTACCTGTTCCGGCACTCGGTCGCGCAGTACGGGTCGAAGGTGACGGTGCGGCAGGTGCTGTCGTGGCGGCGGGGGCGGCGGGGCTGACGTCGGTCCGTCGCCGCCCGGGCGGGTCAGACGCGGACAGGTGCCTCGTCGAGGTCCCACGAGGGGACGGCGTGCCGCTTCCAGCCCTGGCGCAGGGTGTTCGCCGCCCGGTCGAACTCGACCAGGACGTCGATGTGCGGGCGGACGAGCATCTGGATCTGCAGCCCCTCGTACATCGCCAGCAGCTGGGTGGCGGCCTGGTAGGCCGGGATGCCCGCTTCTTCCGCGCCCTGGTCGAAGTCGCGCTGCAGGCCGACGGTCAGCTGCTCGGCGTACTCCTCGAAGCGCTTGCGGAACAGTTCGGCGAACCCGGAGTCCGAGCTCGCCACGGTGATGAGTCCCGCGAGCACCCGGACGAGGCCGGGATCGGCGACGTCCTCGGCGAGGGTCAGGCGGACGTGCGCGATCGTGCACGTCGGGGGGTTCCTGCGCCGCGTCCCCCGCAGCTGCGACCACCGGTCGTACGTGACGAGCAGCAGGCCGTCCCAGGTCGGGAACAGCCGCTCGACGGTCTCGAGCGGGATGCCCGCGACCTCGGCGATGACCGCGGCGTCGACGGCGTCGAACGGGTGCAGTCGGTAGGCCCGGATGGCCGCGCGCACCGTGCGTTCGGCGAGGGACTCGTCGTCCTCGGCGCGTTCGGCATGCAGCGGTTCCATCAGACCATCACAGCGCATCGCGGCGGGTTTGTCTCGTCCCAGACCGGGGGCCGTGCTCCTGCTCGGGTCAGCCCGTGGCGCGATCGGTCGGCCCCGGCTGCGCCGGCCGGTCAGCCGACGGTGATCGGCGCCGCCGGCGGACGGACCCGCTGGCGCATCCACACGAAGAACCCGGTCAGGGTGAACACCCCGTAGAAGACGTACATCAGGCCGGACGCGTAGTACCCCGCCGAGAACAGCAGCGGGACACCGACCAGGTCGACCGCCACCCAGACGAGCCAGAACTCGACCCACCCCTTCGCCATGCCGTAGGTGGCGAGGAGTGAGCCGACGAAGATCCAGGCGTCGCTCCACACCGGCTCGTAGGACCCGAGGGCTCGGAAGACGGGGGTCAGCAGGGCGGTGCCGCCGACCAGGCCGACGACGAGCAGCAGACGGGTCCGCCAGGAGGCCCAGTGCGGGTCGATCACGGTCGTCGCGTCCTCGGGGCGGTGCGTCCACCGGTACCAGCCGTAGATGCTCACGATGATGAACATCACCTGACGGCCGGCCTGTCCGAGCAGGTTGACCGGGTTCGGGGTGTCGAACAGCGCCCCCATGAAGACGGTGAAGAGCAACGCGTTGCCGATCAGTCCGACCGGCCAGGCCCACACCTTGCGGCGCATGCCACCGAGGGCGCTGAGCAGCCCGAAGACGTTGCCGATCACCTCGCGCCAGAGCACCGTCTGGTCGCCGATGACGATCTGCGCGTCGAACAACCAGCGCACGATGTCCATGGGCCCTCCTCGTTTCCGGACGGTGCAACGGCGAGCGGCGTACTCACATTCCTTGCGATTGCGCCATGTTTTCGTACAGTGGGCACCCAGAAACTGGGGTACAAAACGTGTCCTCCTTGTCGGGGACTCAAATGCCCCCCGTTCTGGGGCCTTGGTGAACGATCGTTCTCGCTTGTCCGCACTTTGGGGGACGAGTACCGTCGTCACCAGAGCGAGTCCAGCCCGCCCGAGCAGCAGCACATGCGCTCCGAGGCCCGGCGACCGTTCTCGGCACCGGTCAGCCGCGACCCCCTCCAACCACTGGGTCGATGACAACCTCCCCACCGGAACGACGCCCGAATGTCACCGGTGGGCTTCAGCGTGCCCGGGCACGCAGGAACGGATCCACCCCTCATGCACAAGATCGTCACCGGTGCCATCGCCGGCGCAGCAGGCGTCGCCCTCCTCCTCGGCGGTGCCGGCACGTTCGCCCTCTGGAACGCCAGCGCCTCGAGCGCCGCGTCCTCCGTGAACGCCGGCACGCTGACGCTGAGCGCCAACAACGACGGTGCCTGGACGGACATCACGAACGGTCGTTCCACCGCGATCGACCCGACGAAGGCCCTGATGGTCCCGGGCAACACGTTCCAGTTCACGCAGACGCTGAACATCGGCGCGACCGGCCAGGACCTCAAGGCGAACCTGACCTACGCCAACCAGAGCATCACCGGCGACGCCGCGCTGCTCGCCGCCACGACGAAGACGCTGGCCGTGACCTCGTCGAGCGCCTCGGTCGTGCAGTCCTCGTCGAACGCGAACACCTTCGTGGTCTCGCCGTCCGCGTCGACCTCGACGGTCAAGGTCGTCTTCACCGTGACGCTCCCCGCCTCGGCGACCACCGGCCAGGGCGGCTCGATCAACCTGAGCGCGCTCGCCTTCACGCTCACCCAGACCGCGATCGGTTCCTGATCCCCCGATCGCACCCCACCGACCACGACGACCAGGAGCAGCCACATGACCGCCACACCACGGACGACGGGACGCCACCGCGCAGCCCGACGGCACCGTTGGGTGTGGCCGGTCGCGCTCGCCCTGGTCGTCGCGGTCGGCACGGCGCTCCTCGGCACCGGCGGCACGTACGCGCTGTGGAACGGGACCGCCAGCACCTCGGGCACCGCCGTGCACTCGGCCACGGCGACCATCACGGTCGGCAGCACGACGGCGATGAACACCGCGGTCCTCGGGCCCGGCACGAGCACCACCGGCACCTTCACGGTACGGAACACCGGATCGATCCCCCTGTCGATGCGCGTCGCGACGACGTCCGCGAAGTCGTCCGTCGCGGCGGCGACCGGTGAGCTGACGCTGCACCTCGCGATGGTGTCGTCGACCGCGAAGTGCGTCCCCGGGCTCACCGGCACGAGCGGTCGGCTCGCCGCCTTCGACACCGGCACCGGTTCGTTCACCCTGCCGGCGGGAACCAGCGGGATCGGGTGCCTCGAGATGGCACTCGACGCCGACGCCCCGCAGTCCGTCGCGGGCGCCACCACCGACCTCACCCTCACCGTCACCGGAACGCAGGTCTCCGCATGAACCGCCGCCTCCGACTCCTCGTCGCCGCGCTCCTCACCGCCGTGCTCGTCGGTGGCACCTCGAGTGCCGCGTGGGCGGTGTGGAGCTCGGCCAGCACCACCGCCGCGAGCACCACGATCGGGAAGGTCGCCGCGTCGATCAGCGGCACGAGCGCACTCACCACGGCGTTCTCGGCGAGCGTCACCTCGACGACGAAGCCGATCACGCTGACCGACTCCGGCACCCTCGGCGGCAGCGCCACAACCACGGTCTCCGTCGTCTCCGGCAGCTCGGCCGCACTCGCGAAGGCCGTCACCGTCGTCGCCTGGCCGGTCACCTCGGCCGCTGCCTGCACCACGAGCACGGCCGTCGGCAGCGGGTCGGTCACCGGCAGCTGGGCGTCGTTGCCGAGCATGACCGCGAAGCTCGCCGCTGGCGCCTCCGCCGTCTGGTGCACCCGCAGCACCCTGCAGTCGTCCGCCCCGGCCGGTTCGACCGCCAAGGTGAACGTCAACCTCACGGTCACGAGCGGGACCTGGACCTCCGGTGTCGTGACGGGCGGCTTCACCCTGACCACCCCGGCGGCGACGGTCGACGCCACCCCGTCGCTCGTCTGCACGGACCACGGCGGCTGGTACGTCGAAGTGCGGTGGGACGCCGCGAACCGCCCGATGGACACCTGGTACGGGGCCTACGTCGGTTCGACCCCCGTCGGGCACAAGGCGCAGGACTACTCGGCGTTCATCACCATCGCGCCGCCGGACATCCCCACGAGCGCCGGCACCGCCGGCACGCTGACCGTCACCGTCAAGGTGCTCGACAGCGCCGGCAACCCCACGACCACCGTCGCGGGCACCGGCAAGGTGACGCTCTTCACCCAGGACAACGGGGCGGCGATCCGATGCGGCGTCTGAGCCCCAGGGCACCCAGGACCGGGTGGCGTGCGGTCGTCCACGCGATCGCGTTCGGGGTCAGCACCGGACTGCTGCTCATCGTCGCGGGCCTCGCCGTCGTGCTGATCGTCGTGCCGAAGGCCACGGGCTCGATGCCGCTCACGGTCCTGACGCGGTCGATGGAGCCGACGCTGCCCCCCGGCACCCTGCTCGTGGTCCGTCCGACCCCGGTCGAGGACATCCGGGTCGGCGACGTCGTGACCTACCAGATCGTGTCCGGGCAGCCCGCGGTCGTCAGTCACCGGGTGGTCTCGGTGGCCTCGTCGTCGGACGGCGAGCGGACCTTCGTGCTCAAGGGCGACAACAACGCCGAGGCCGACCCGGCACCGGTCACCGCCGTGCAGATCCGTGGCGTGGTCTGGTACTCCGTGCCGGAGATCGGCATCGTCAACCAGGTCGTCAACGGGTCGCGGAGCTGGCTCATCCCCGCGGTCGCCGGCGTTCTCCTGACGTACGGCGCGGTCATGATGACCGCCGGCTTCGTCAGCACGGCCCGTCGTCGCCGTGCCGGCACCGTCCGCGGACGCCGCAGCGCAGCGCACCACGTCGAACGGACCACCACCGAGACCACGACCACCACCCGGTCTAGGCTCGGTGGACGTGACGGACGGAGTGCAGCGGGCGCGGGAGCTCCTCGACGCAGCGGCCCGACGGCTCCGCGCCGCGGACGTCCCCGACGAAGCACTCGGCGAGTACGTGCAGCCGAAGGCCGTCCTCGGGATCCGTCGTGACCCGACGATGCGGCCACTCGGCCGGGTGTGGCGGGTCGGCGCGCTCCTGATCGGGGCGTCCCCCGAGACAGCCGGCCGCGTCTGGGCCACCGGGTCGATCACCCGCGTCACCGAACCGGGGCGGTCGCAGTACCAGTCGGTCTCCGCCGAGGTCCGTCGCGCCTACCGTGCCGCCGCCGCGAAGGGCCACTTCACCGCCGGGGACACGGTCAACCACGGTGCCGTCGCCATCCCCGTCGACGACACCCTCGTCGGTGCCGAGGGTGTGCTCGTCGTCGCCGACGACGTGCCGCTCGTCCGCTGGTCCCCCGCCGCTGGCGCCGCAGTCCCCCTCGCCGACTACCTGGACGACCGCGTCGGACTGCTCGTGGAGCCCCCGGGCGGCGCGACCGACTGACGCGTCCACGCCCGTCGCACGGTGCGGGGTTCGTCGTGCGGTGCCGGTTCGTCGCGCATGCGCACCGTGCAGCGGCGGCGACTCCGTGCGCGTTCCCGCTCCCGGTGCGAGCTCGTGCCCAGAGCCACGGAACCGCACCGTGCCGGATCGCCCGACCCGTGCGAGCTTGCCCGCCCCGTGCCCCGCCACGACCCCGCACCGAGCCACCTCCACCGCGCCGACCCACGAACCCCGCACCGTGCGGCTCCGGGCGAGCCCCCACTGACGCGGCCACGAAGTCGCACGGTGCTGGGTTCGTCCGTGCGATGCCGGTTCGTCGCGCATGCGCACCGTGCAGTGCCGGAGGCTCCGTGCGCGTTCCCGCTCCCGGTGCGAGCTCGTGCCCAGAGCCACGGAACCGCACCGTGCCGGATCACCCGACCCGTGCGAACTTGCCCGCCCCGTGCCCCGCCACAACCCCGCACCGAACCACCTCCACCGCGCCGACCCACGAACCCCGCACCGTGCGCCGTACGCCGTACGCCGTACGCCGTGCGCCCGACACCCAACTCCCGGCATGTGACGGACGCACCACACGTCTGTCGCGACGTCACCCGGCCCCGATAGTGTCGGAACGTGAGCAACGACGCATTCGACGACCGCTACGAGCTGCGCGAGTTCGCGCCCGGGACGGACGACAAGGGGGCACCGAACGCCGACACGGCTGCGTGGATGCAGGCCGTGGGGATGGGGTTCCACGAACCCTTCCCGGACGACGAGGGCGCAGCCCGCATGGCGTCCCACTTCATCGCCGACGAAGAGACGTTCCTCGGCGTCTACGTGCGCGAGCCGTTCCCGGGGTCCGTCGACGAGACGTGGCCGGCCGGCACCTTCACCTGGTTCCGCAAGGCGCTGAGCTGGGGTGACGGGTCCTCCGTCGACACGCAGGCGATCTCCGCGGTCACCGTCCGACCGACCGAGCGTCGCCGCGGCATCCTGCGGCGGATGATGACGCACGCGCTCGAGCGCGGCGTCGCCGAGGGCTACGCCGTCGCGTCGCTGACCGCGTCCGAGGGCACCATCTACCGTCGCTTCGGCTTCGGCTGCGCCGTCCGCGAGCGCGCCGTGCACGTCCGCCGTGAACGGGCGCTCCCCCTCCTCGTACCGACGTCCGGCACGGTGTCGGTCGTGACGCCGCAGTGGCTTGCCGACGGTCCCGGCAAGGCGGTCTTCGACCGCTTCCACGTCCGCACGCCCGGCTCCATGGTCCGCAACACCGGCACCTGGCCGATCGCGTTCGGGCTGCTCGGGCACGACGGACAGAAGGCGAAGGACGTCCGTGCCGCCGTGCACCGTCCCGACGGCTCCGACGAGCTCGACGGCTACGTCACCTGGCGCGTCAAGGAGGGGCAGGGTTCCGACACCTCGATCGAGGTCGTCGACCTGGTCTACGCGAACGATGCGGCCTACATCGCCCTGTGGGAGTTCCTGCTCTCGATCGACCTGAACGACGTCGTGAAGTACACCCGCTCGCGCCTCGACGACCCGATCGTCGCGGCGCTCGGGGACAACCGGGCGTACGACGTCGACCACGAAGAAGACCACGTCTGGCTGCGGGTGCTCGACGTCGCGGCGGTGCTGACCTCGCGGCCGTTCGCCGTCGACGGGTCGCTGACACTCGGGGTCACCGACGCGCTCGGCTTCACCACCGGGACGTACCGCCTCGACGTCCAGGAGGCCCGTGGCACCGTCACGCGCATCGCCGACGACGTCGACGTGGCCGGCTCTGACGTCCAGCTCGACGTCGCGGAGCTCGGTGCGCTGCTGATCGGGTCGGTCTCCCCCGTCACGCTGGCGGCGGCGGGGCTCGTCCGCGCGACGGACCCGGCGTCGGTGGAGCTGCTCCGGGCGATGCTGCTGCCGCCGCGGACGCCGCACGGGATCACGTACTTCTGATCGACGTCGCCCGCGCAGGCTGAGGCGTGAGCCTCGCACCGTGCGAGGGGCGGGCGCCCGGGTGCGAGGCTCGGGCGCCCTGGTGCGAGGTTCCCGATTCCGTGGCATGCGGACGACCTCACACGGAGTACGGAACCTCGCACCACACGAGCGGACAGCGGCCCTACGTCCGGCGCCGCACCCGCGGGTCGACGAACGCGTAGACCACGTCGACGATCACGTTCGCCGTGACGATCAGCAGCGCCGAGAACAGCGTGAAGCCGACGACGACCTGCAGGTCGAGCGTGTGCACCGCGTCGATGAGCAGCGCGCCGAGTCCCTGCATCGAGAACACCTTCTCGGTGATGACCGCACCGCCGAGCAGCGACCCGAGGTCGAGCCCGAACAGCGTCACCACGGGCAGGATCGCGGTCCGGAGTCCGTGCCGCACGACGACCTGACGCTCCCGCAGCCCCTTGGCCCGAGCGGTCCGCACGAAGTCCTGCGACATCGACTCGAGCATCTCGCCGCGGGTGAGCCGGGCGTAGATCGCGGCACTGATGAACGCGAGCACGCACCACGGCAGGACCAGGTGGGTGAACCAGCCGACGGGGTCGTCGCTGAACGCCACGTACCCGCTCGTCGGCAGGACGCCGAGCACGAACCCGAACAGCAGGATGCCGAGCAGCCCGACCAGGTACGTCGGCGCCGAGACCCCGGCGACCGCGACCGTCATCACGGCCCGGTCGACGAAGGTCCCCCGGCGCAGCGCCGAGACGGTTCCGCCGACGACCCCGGTGACGAGCCACAGCACGGCGGCGCCGACGGCGATCGAGGCGGTGACGGGCAGGCGCGACAGGATCAGCTCGGTGACGCTCTCGTGCAGCTGGAACGAGTACCCGAAGCACGGCGCCGCGCACTCGATCACGCTGTTGCCGCTGCCGAAGGTCCGGCCGGTGAAGATCCCGGCCAGGTAGGCGCCGAACTGCGCGAGCCAGGGCTTGTCCGTGCCGAGGAACGCCTGGACCTCGCGCAGCCGGTCCGGGGTGCACGGCTTGTCACAGATCGCCCGCGCCGGGTTGGTCGGCAGCAGCATGAACAGCGCGTAGGTGATGGCCGCGACGACGAGCAGCACGACCGCGGCACCGAGGACGCGGATCGCCAGGAACCGCAGGGTCGCGGCGTTCACCGGGTGCCCCCTCGCGGGTCGAGGGCGTCGCGCAGAGCGTCGCCGAGCACGTTGAACGCGAGGGTGATGAGGAACAGGGCCACTCCGGGGAACACGAGGTACATGGGGTCGGTCTGCACCCAGCCGATGGCGTCGCCGATGCTGCGGCCCCACGACGGCGTCGGCGGGTTGACGCCGACGGCGAGGAACGACAGGGCAGCCTCGGCACCGATCATCGACGGGATCGAGATGGTCGCGTAGACGGTGATCGTCGCGGCGAGGTTCGGCAGCAGCTGCGTCCGGATGACGTGCCACCTCCCGGCGCCCATCGCGGTGGAGGCGACGACGTAGTTCCGGCTGACCAGCGACAGGGTCTGGCCCCGGACGACACGGGCGACGGCCGGCCAGCCGAAGAACCCGATGACGAGCACGACCAGGACCGGCTTGGGGAACGACGTCGGCACGATCGCGGTGAGGGCGATCATGAAGACGAGCGACGGGAACCCGAAGATCACGTCGACGACCCGCGAGAGCACCCGGTCGTACCAGCCGCCGAAGAACCCGGTCGTGACACCGACGAGCACGCCGATGACGATCGACACCAGCGTCGCCGCGAGCCCGATGCCGAGCGAGGTCCGGGCACCGTACGTGACGATCGAGAACAGGTCGCGCCCGGTCAGCGGCTCGACGCCGAACCAGTGCTCACCGCTGATGCCCCCACCCGGACCGCTGGGCGCACCGAACGAGTTGAGCGCGTCGATGTCGTAGGCGTACGGGTCCTGCCCGGAGAGCTTCGCGATGAGCGGTGCCGCCACGGCGACCACCAGGAACACCGCGATGACGATTGCCGAGGCCACCGCCCAGCGGTCCTGTCGGACCCGGCGCACGACGGCCCGGAAGCCGGTCGTGCGGCCCGACGGTGCGACCGGTCGGTCGACGACGTTGGCCGTCACGAGGCCACTCCTTCCCACGCGCGCCACGCCTCGCGGCGAGCGGCCTGTCGCACCGGATCGGCGACGGGCGCTGCGGCGAGGAGCATGCGCGTGTAGTCCTGTTGCGGGTCGTCGAGCACCGCGTCGGTGCTCCCCCGCTCGACGACCCGGCCGTCGCGCAGCACGATCACCTGGTCGGCGAGCTGGCGGACGACGGCGAGGTCGTGGCTGATGAGCAGCATGCCGAACCCGAACTCCTGCTGCAGTGCGGCGAGCAGGTCGAGCACGGCGGCCTGCACCGTCACGTCGAGTGCCGAGGTCGGTTCGTCGGCGATGACGAGTGCGGGCCGCAGCGCGAGCGCACGTGCGACGGCGACGCGCTGCCGCTGGCCGCCGGACAGCTGGTGCGGGAACCGCTCGGCCCACGAGGGGTCGAGCTGCACCGCGGTCAGCAGCTCGCGCACCCGCTCCGCGCGCTCGGCGGCGGAGTCGGTACCGTGCACGAGCAGCGGTTCCGCGATGCTCCACCCGATGGTCTGCCGCGGGTTGAGCGACGACGCCGGGTCCTGGAACACGATGCCGACGCGGCTGCGCAACTCGCGCAGTCGTCGCCCACGAGCGGTGCGCAGGTCGCTGCCGTCCACCTCGACCGAGCCGGCGACGACGGGTACCAGGCCCGCGAGCGCCCGGCCGATCGTGGACTTCCCGGAACCGGACTCACCCACCAGGCCGACGGTCTCGCCGGCGTGCAGGTCGAGGTCGATCCCGGAAACGGTCGGTCCGCCTCGGCGCGAGTACCGCACGGCGACGTCACGCAGGCGCGCCACGGACTGTCTGGAGGCACGGCTCGCGTCCGCCTCGTCGCGCACCGCAGCGGTCTTCGCGCTGGGCGACACCTCACGCGCGCCCGGAGCCGTGACCTGTCGCTGGGCGCGTGAGCCGGGCTCGCCGGCCCTGGCGTCCGGCGCCTCCAGACTGGGGACGGCCGCGAGGAGCTCGCGCGTGTAGTCGGCGGTCGGGTGGGCGAAGACCTCGGCGACGGTCCCGTGCTCGACCGGGTCGCCGCGGCGCAGCACCAGCAGGTCGTCCGCGACGTCCGCCACCACACCCATGTCGTGGGTGATGAGCAGCACCGCGAGGGAGCGCTCGCGGCCGAGTCGCCGCAGCAGGTCGAGGATGCCGGCCTGCACGGTCACGTCGAGCGCGGTCGTGGGCTCGTCGGCGAAGAGCGCGACCGGGTCACCGGCCAGGGCCATCGCGATCATCGCGCGCTGGAGCTGGCCACCGGACAGTTCGTGCGGGTAGGCCTTCCGGATGCGCTGCGGGTCGGTGAGCCCGGCGTCCCGCAGCAGTTCGTCGACGCGGGCCGTGACCCCCGCGCGGTCGAGCCCGGTCGGGTGTGCCCGGACCGCCTCGGCGATCTGCGTGCCGATCGACAGGACGGGCGTGAACGAGTTCATCGGCTCCTGGAACACCACGCCGATGCCGGCACCGCGGACACCGCGGAGGGTCTCGACGGGGGCGCCGACGAGCTCCTCGCCCCGGAACCGGGCGCTCCCGGACACCGAGGCCTGCGGCGGCAGGAGGCCGAGCACGCTCATGGCGCTGACGGACTTGCCCGAGCCGGACTCCCCCACCAGGGCGAGGACCCGGCCGGGCGTCAGGTCGAAGGAGACGTCACGGACGACGGGCTCCGCGTCGCCGAACGCGACGCGGAGCCCCTCGACCTGCAGGATCGGTTCCGTCACTGCTCGAGCGAGACCTTGAGGTAGTTCGGGTACGCGGGGAAGTCCGCGATCTGGAAGTTCTGCACGTTCGAACCGGCGAGGAACGACTGCTTCGCGTAGATCAGCGGCACGACCGGGGCGTCGGCCATGATCTCCTGGTCCGCTTCGGCCCAGAGCTTCTGCGCGTCGTCCTGGTCGACCGTGGAGCTGGCCTTCGCGATGAGCGCGTCGACCTCGGGGTTGCTGTACTTCGAGACGTTGTAGCCGCCGCCACCGATCTGGGACGAGGCGTAGAGGGGCTGCAGGTTGGCGTTCGCGCTCGGGAAGTCCGGCTGCCAGCTCGACAGCGACAGGTCGAAGTCGGTGCCGTTGGTGGTCGCCTGCGTGAAGGAGTCGTAGTCCAGCGGCTTGAGCGTCACGGCGATGCCGGCACGCTTCAGCCCGGACTGCAGCGCCTGCGCCTGGGCCAGGTAGGTGGGGTCATTCTGCGTGACGAGGGTCAGCTTGAGGTCCTTGACACCGGCCTCCTCGAGCAGCTGCTTCGCCTTGTCGACGTCGCCCGTGGCCTTCGTCTCGTACAGGTCGTAGTCCTCGCGGCCGGCGATGCCCGGGGTGATGAGCGTGGACGCGTAAGTGCCGGCGATCGCGCCGCCGGCGGCGATCCGGAAGGACTTGCGGTCGACCGCGTACTGCAGCGCCTGGCGGACCTTGAGGTCCTTGAGCTCACCGCGCTGCGTGTTGATCGCCATGTACGTGATCGGGCCGGCCTTCGACGTGGCCAGGCGGTCCTGCGCAGCCGGGTTGCTGCGCACCTGGTTCAGCTCGGCGGCGCCGAGGTAGATGGCCCCGAAGGAGTTCTTGGCGTCGCCGTTGTCCGCGATCAGCGTCTGGGTGGCCGTGGACTGGTCCTGGCTCTCCTTGAAGACGATCTTCGACGGGCCGGCCGTGCGGACCTCGTCGGTCTTCGCGCTCCAGTTCTTGTTCCGGACGAGCGTGACCTGCGAGCCCTGGGTGTTCGACTGCACCTGGTACGGACCGGAGGCGACCGGCTTCAGGTCGTAGGCACCGGTGTCCTTCCCCTCACCCTCGGGCACCGGGGTGAACGCCGGCATCGACGCGAGCCACGGCCAGTCGCCGTACGCGTCGTTCAGCTTGAAGACGATGGTCTTGTCGTCCGGGGTCTCGATGCTGTCGAGCGACTTCCCCTCGAACGGGCCCTTGTAGTCGTCGCCGCCCACCAGGAGCGACTTGTGGTAGCTCAGACCACCGCTGAGGGTCGGCGCGAACGAGCGCTCGATGCCCCACTTGATGTCCTTCGTCGTGATCGGCGTGCCGTCCTGGAACTCGACGCCGTCCTTCAGCGTGTAGGTCCAGGTCTTGCCGTCGTCGCTCGAGACCCCGGTGTTGGTCGCCAGGTCCGGGACGACCTTCGCCGTCTTCCCCGGCTCGACGTCCCACGTGGTGAGCCGTCGGGCGACGAGACCGAGCGACGTGATGCCGAGGCTCTGGCTGGTCGCCGGGTCGAGGTGGAACGAGGTCTGCGGCGTCAGGATGTTCAGCGTGCCGCCCTTGGCCGTGCCCTCGGCACCGTCGTCGGACGAACCCCCACCCGAGCAGCCGGTCAGGACCAGGGCTGCTGCTGCGGCGACGGCCGCGGTGATCGTCAGGCGGTTGGGGCGTCTCATGACGGTGCTGCTCCTCGGGGAAGGGGGTCGCGACCACGGTGGCGGTCGCTGCGACGGCGGAACGGTTCACCCGCCGGGCGGCGTCCATCCTGACACCGCGACGGTGGCCCGTCCGAATCTCGCGCGCCTCGGACGACGCACGACGAAACATTGCAAGCGCCGTCCGCCGTCCCGCTATTCCCGATGCGTTCGCACCCGAGTGCGTCAGCGGTCGAAGAGCCCACCGAGGAAGTCGTTGCCGAGGTTCGACGCCTGCTCGCCGAGGCCGGACGCCTGCTCACCGAAGCCTGCTGCCTGCTCACCGAACCCGCCGAGCAGCTGCTCGCCCTCGCCGACGATCCCCTCGACGCCACCACCGAGGTCACCGAGCCCGAGGTCACCCATGCCCGAGGCGATCCCCTCGAAGTCGACGCCCAGGTCAGCGGCACCCGCCAGGACCGGGCCGGCGGCGGCGCTCAGCACCGCTCCCCCGGCGACCGCTGCGGCGAGGCCACCGAACGCCATCGCGCCGGCACCGACCGCTGCACCACCGGCGAAGGCGCCGCCGCGGCCCCGCCCGTTGCCCGAACGGCCCGAACCGCCGAGGACCCGTCGGACCAGACCCGGACGCGACATCTCACCGCGGGTCATCGCACGGGCCATGCCGCCCGCCGAGTCGTCGCGCAGGTGCTCGTGGGGCGGGAGCTCGGAGTTCAGGCGGTCGCGCACCTGCTGGCGCTGCGCGGCGGTGAGCCGCGCGAAGGCGTCGTGGTGGACCTGTTCGAGCTGCTCCGGCGACGAGGTGCGGAGCAGGTAGTCGTACTTCGCCAGGGCGACCTTGTCGGCGTCGGACCCGTGCTGCGGCGGCGGCTGCTGGCCGTACTGCTGTGGCTGGCCGTACTGCTGCGACGGCTGCTGGCCGTACTGCTGCGGCGGCTGCTGCTGGTTCCGGTCGTCGCCGGTCAGCTTGTCGGCGGCGCTGCGCACGATGCCACGCCAGTCGGTTCCGCCCTGCTGTGATCCGGCGCCGGGCGCGGTTCCCCCCTGCCCACGCTTCTGGAGCTGCTTGTCGATGGCCTTGGAGGCCATGCCGATGATGCGGTTGAGGTTCGCCATGCCCCGACCTTTGCGTCCTCACATGTGAACGCCCGGCGCTGCTCCGGTGCGACACCCGGACAACGCATCCCGATCCGCTGGGAAACGGCGCGGCTCAGGACAGGATGCGGGCCAGGAACGCGTTGCGGAACCGCCCCGTGGGGTCGAGGTCACGGGCGAGCGCAGCGAAGTCGGACAACCGCGGGTACGCCTCGTGCAGCCGCTCCGCACTCGCAGCCGAGACCTTGCCCCAGTGCGGCCGAGGGTCGAACGGTGCCAGGACGTCCTCGATCCGGGCCACCGCCGCGGACACGGCGGCGGGGTCACGACGGAACGTGAAGTGCAGGCCGACCGACTGCCGACCGGACGACGGCGCGAGCCAGGCGGTGTCGGCCGCGACGGTGCGGACCTCCGCGGCGATGAGGATCGGGGCGAACAGCGACGCCAGCGGTCGGAGCGCCTGGAGTGCGGCCACCGCTGAGCCCGCGGAGATCAGGTACTCCGCCTGGATCTCGGCCCCGGTGGACGGGGTGAACGAGGACCGGAAGTGCGGCAGCCGCTCGGACCACGGCCCCGGTACGCCGCCCTGCTCGGTGACCCCGGCCGGGTCGTTCGCCCCCGGGTGCACCGGTCCCGAGGCGGCACGGGCACCGAGCGCCACCAGGTCGACGGTCGGAGCGGCCTCGTCGACGCGGTGCTTGACCCAGACCTGCCGTGCGCCGCGGTCGTCGAACGACGTGAACATCGACACCGAGTACGCGTCGGACATGACCTGGTCGAACTGCTCGGCGACGGCGTCCCACGGCAGGTCGAGGTGCACCGTCGTGGCGACCTGGAACGTCGGCTCGATCGCGAGCTCCACCGCGGTGACGACGCCGAGCGCGCCGATCCCCACCCGGTGGGCGTCGAGCAGCCCGTCCGGCGACGAGGCGTCGACGTGCGCGAGCTCACCGGAGGCGCGCACCACGTCGAGGCCGACGACCGCCTGCGCGAGCGACGGGTTCCGCACACCGGAGCCGTGCGTTCCCGTGGCGACGGCCCCGGCCGTGGAGATGTGCGGCAGGGACGCGAGGTTCCCGAGTGCCCAGCCACGGGCCTCCAGACCGGTCGCGACCTGGCTGTGCGTCATGCCGGCGGCGACCCGCACGACGCGACGCGACGTGTCGATGTCGAGCACGGGCGGCAGGTCCGACAACGACACCTGGACGGCGTCGGTGTCGGCGATGGTGTTGAACGAGTGTCGCGAGCCGAGCGCCGTCAGGCGCGGCGTCGCCGCGACGAGCTGCTGGAGCTCGTCCACCGACGTCGGGCTGGCCAGCGCCGACGCGCGGTACGTCACGTTGCCCGCCCAGTTGGTGCGGGTGCGCTCGGCCGCGATCACGTCGCTCATCTCGGGGTCCTGACTCCTCTAGAAGCCGCGGTCGAGACGGTGCCACGTCTGCTGGAGACGCAGCTCGTCGCGGAAGCCGCGGGCGGTGGTGTGCTCGTCGATGACCAGGAACTCGGTGCCGACCATGGTCGCGAAGTCCTCGACGACCTGCAGGCCGACCGCCGTCGTCATCACGGTGTGGTGCGCGGCGCCGGCGGTGAGCCAGGCCTCGGCGGCGACGGGGAACGACGGCCGGGGCTCCCAGACCGCGCGGCCGACGGGCAGCTTCGGCAGGGCCTCGGTCGGAGGCACGACGTCGACGACGTTCGCGGTGAGGCGGAAGCCGTCGCGGGTGTCGGACAGCGCGACGACGACGGCCTCGCCGGAGTCGGCGGTGAAGACCAGGCGGACCGGGTCGTCCTTGCCGCCGATGCCGAGGGGGTGGATCTCGAGCGTCGGCTTCGTGGTGGTGAGTGCCGGCGAGACCTCGAGCATGTGGGCACCGAGGATCTTCTCGGCACCCGGGGTGAGGTCGTAGGTGTAGTCCTCCATCAGGGAGGCACCACCGGGCAGGCCGGCGCCGGCGACGTTCATCGCGCGGACGAGGACGGCTGTCTTCCAGTCGCCCTCGGCACCGAAACCGTAGCCGTCGGCCATCAGACGCTGCACGGCCAGGCCCGGCAGCTGCTTGAGCGAGCCGAGGTCCTCGAAGTTCGTGGTGAACGCGGCGCTGCCGTTCTGCGCGAGCAGGGTGCGGAGACCGATCTCGATGGCGGCGCCGTCGCGGAGCGCGGCGTGCCGTTCGCCGCCGCCGCTGCGGAGTGACGGGTCCACGTCGTAGTCGCGCTCGTACGTCGCCACGAGTGCGTCGACCGCTGCCGTGTCCGCTTCTGCGGCCTCCACTGCTGCCGCGAGCTCGTTGACGGCCCACGTGTTGACCTGCACGCCGAGCTCGATCTCGGCCTCGGTCTTGTCGCCCTCGGTGACGGCGACGTAGCGCATGTTGTCGCCGAAGCGCGTCAACTTCAGCGACCGGACGGCTGCCGCACCGGCCGCGGCACGGGTCCAGTTCGCGACGCGCTGCTGGACGCGGGGGTCCGAGACGTGACCGACGGCCGTGGCGTGCCGGACGCCCAGGCGGGCCAGGGCGTAACCGAACTCACGGTCGCCGTGCGCGGCCTGGTTGAGGTTCATGAAGTCGAAGTCGATGTCCGCCCAGGGCAGCGTGACGTTCGCCTGCGTGTGCAGGTGCAGCAGCGGCTTGGTCAGGGCCTGCAGGCCGCCGATCCACATCTTGGCCGGGCTGAACGTGTGCATCCACGTGGTGACACCGATGACCCTGTCGTCGGCGCTCGCCTCGATGAGCGCCCGGCGGATGCCGTCGGCGTCCTTGAGCACGGGCTTCCAGACGAGCTTGACCGGCAGGTGACCGGCGAGTTCCGCGTGGACGGCCTTGCTCTGCTCCTCGACCTGGCGCAGGGTCTCCTCGCCGTAGAGCCCCTGGGAGCCGGTGAGGAACCAGACCTCGTAGCTGTCGAGCGTGGCCTGGGGGGCGACGGTGGTGTCCTGCGTCATCGCATGGCTCCTTCGGGGTTCTGTCCGTAGACGTTCTGGTAGCGATCGAAGAGTCGATCGATGTCTGCTTCGGGGATCGGGACCGCGTCGCCGAGCTGCCGCGAGATGTGGACGGTCCGTGCCACGTCCTCGCACATCACGGCCGCCTTGACGGCGTCCTTCGCGTCCTTGCCGATCGTGAAGACGCCGTGGTTCTGCATCAGGACCGCACGGCTGCGGTGGCCGCTGAGGGTGTCGACGATGCCGTGGCCGATCGAGTCGTCACCGATGATCGCGAACGGGCCGACCGGGATCGGTCCGCCGAACTCGTCCGCCATCGCCGTGATGACGCACGGGATCGCCTCGGCACGCGCAGCCCAGGCGGTCGCGTACGTCGAGTGGGTGTGCACGACGCCGCCGACCTCGGGCATGTTCCGGTAGACGTAGGCGTGCGCGGCGGTGTCGCTGGACGGACCGTGCTCGTTCCCCCAGCCCTCGGCCGGCACGCCGTCGAGGGTGCAGACGACCTGGTTGGCCGGGGTCAGGTCGTCGCTCGACACACCGCTCGGCTTGATGACGAACAGGTCGGTGCCGGGCACGCGCTCGGAGACGTTGCCGCCGGTCCAGATCACCAGGCCGTAGCGGACGAGCTCGCCGTGCAGGCGCGCGACGCGCTCACGCGTCGTCGCCACCGCCTGGCGTGTGGTCTCGTCGATCGCGTCCGTCATCGGGTCACTTCCTTCTGGGTCGTCTGGCTCGTCCGTGCCGTCTCGGTCGTGTCGGCCTGGAGGCGCGGGTCGGCGCCGTCGGTCTGCTCGGTCGGTCCTGTGGTCGCGCCGGGGCGGGTCGCCGCCGCGGCGACGTCCTGCACGGGCAGTGCGGCCCGGTAGCGCTCCAGGTACGTCTGGAACCCGGCGACGTCCGCTGGCTCGGGTTCGGCCACGTGCACAGCGTCCCCACCGAACACGGTGTCGGACAGGTAGTCGGCGAGCTGCTGGTCGGTGTGCTCGAGGTAGGCGGCCAGCACGGCGATCCCCCACGCGCCGCCTTCGCCCGCGGTCTCCTCGAGCGCGATCGGCACGCGCAACGCCGCCGCGAGGAGCCGCTGCGGGCTGCCGGGCGTGCGGAACAGCCCGCCGTGCGCGGTCATCCGGTCGACCTGCACCTGTTCGCCGTGCAGGACGTCCATGCCGATGGCCAGGGTCGCGAAGGCACCGTGCACCTCGGAGCGCACCAGGTTGCCGAGCGTGAAGCGTGCGCCGGGGGTGCGGAGCAGCAGGGGCCGACCGTCCTCGACGTGGGTGACGGGTTCGCCTGCCAGGTAGTTGAAGGAGAGCAGGCCGCCCGCGTCGGGGTCGGTGTCGTCGGCGACGGCCTCGGCGAGCAGGGTGGCGTAGACGTCGTCGATGCCGATCGGGGTCGCGCCGGTCCGCTCGCTCGAGGCCTCGGCGAAGCGCCCGAACACCCGGGCCCAGCTCGCGATCTCGCTCGCGCCGTTGTTGCAGTGCACCATCGCCACGGCGTCCCCGGCCGGGGTGGTGACGACGTCGAGTTCCTCGTGCGCGGTGGTCAGCGGCTGCTCGAGCACGACCATCGCGAAGATGCTCGTGCCGACGCTGACGTTGCCGGTGCGCGGGGCCACGGCGTTCGTCGCGACCATGCCGGTGCCGGCGTCGCCTTCGGGCGGGCAGAGCGGCGCGCCGGGTTCGAGCGTGCCGGTCGGATCGAGCCAGGCCGCACCCTCGGGGGTCAGTTCACCGGCCTCGGCACCGGCGACGAGGACCTCGGGCAGCAGGGACCGCAGGTCCGGCACGCCGATGAGGTCCTGCGCGGTGGCGAGCATGGCGTGGTCGAAGTCCTTCGCGCCCGGGTCACCGGGGCCGCTGTCGACGGGGCCGCCCTGGATCGGGAACATGCCGCTCGCGTCACCGACACCCAGGACGTCCCGACCGGTCAGACGGCGGTGCACGTAGCCGGCCAGGGTCGTGACGCCCGCGATCTGTGCCACGTGCGGCTCGTCGTCGAGGACCGCCTGGTAGAGGTGCGCGATCGACCAGCGCAGCGGGATGTTGAACCCGAGGGCGTCGCTGAGCCGTTCGGCCGCGGGACCCGTCGAGGTGTTGCGCCAGGTGCGGAACGGCACGAGCAGTTCACCCGCGGCGTCGAAGGCGAGGTAGCCGTGCATCATCGCGCTGACGCCCACCGCGCGGTAGGTCGTCGGTCGGACGCCGTACTGCGACTCGACGTCGGCGGCCAGGGCTGCGTACGCGGCACGGAGGCCGGTCTCGACGGCCTCGAGTGAGTAGGTCCAGCGGCCGTCGACGTACTCGTTCTCCCACTCGTGGGAACCAGCTGCGATGGGGACGAGGTCCTCGTCCACCAGGCAGGCCTTGATGCGGGTGGAGCCGAGCTCGATCCCGAGTGTGGTGCGGCCGTCCACGATCCGCTGTCGGCGGTCGTCGCCCATGCGTTCCTCCAGAACCTCGTCGTCCTCAGTGAGCGCTCACATCCTGGCACGTGAGCGCTCACACACGCAACGCCGCGGCGCGCCGCCCAGGTGCCCGGTCCCGACCGAGCGCCGAGGTCGCACGACACGCCGCCGACTCTGCGCGGAGGTTCCACGAACGGCCGCTCGGATCGCCGAGCTGCGCAGATCGTGGAACCTCGGCGTCCGCGACCCGGGGGCACCGGCGGACCGGCGCCCTACGCGCCGACGGTGCTCTCGCGGATGACGAGCGACGGGGTCACGGCCGCCGACGACGCCGTCCCCCCGTCGATCAGGGCGAGGAGCGCCTGCCCGGCGACGCGCCCGAGCTCCTCGAGCCGCAGGTCCACGGTTGTGAGCGGCGGCCTGGAGGCGAGCGCCATCACGTCCCAGTCGTCGAACCCGGTGACCGCGACGTCTCCGGGCACCGAACGCCCGAGCTCCCGCAGCCGGTCGCACACACCCCGGGCGATCTGGTCGCTGCCGCAGACGATCGCGTCGACCTCGGGCGACTCGCGAGCCAGCACGTCGACGGCCTGCCGGCCCCAGCGCTCGGACCACTCGCCGTACAGCGGCTCGGTGACCAGGTGCGACCCGAGCACCGACGTCGCCCCTGCCACCCGACGCACCGCGGATCGGTGCCGCGCCGGTCCGCTCACGATGGCGACCCGCTGCCGTCCGAGCGAGCGGACGTGGGACGCGACGAGTGCAGAACCGGCGGCGTCGTCGAGGGTGATCGACACGTCGGCGTCGTCGGTCGAGGGCGTGAAGGCGTAGACGACGGGGATCGAGACGTCGATCGGCGGCCGGGCGTCGGCGGAGCGACCGGTCACGATGATGCCGTCGACGCCGCGGGCCGCCAGGGAGCGCAGGTAGTGGGCCTCCCGCACGTGGTCGTCGCGGGTGTCGCACAGCAGCACGGCCATCTGTCCGGCGGACAGGGCGTCCTCGGCACCGAGCAGCACCGGGATCGAGAACCGGCCGAACGAGTCGGTGGTGATCATGCCGACGGTGTAGGTCCGCCCCGACGACAGCGCACGGGCTCGGGCATCGCCGACGAACCCGAGCTTCTCGGCGGCGTCCTTCACCCGCAGCCGGGTGGCGTCCCGCAGCTGCCCGGTGCCGTTGAGCGCCTTCGACGCGGTGCCGATCGACACCCCGGCGAGCGCCGCCACGTCGGTGATGCGGATCGGCTGTCCGGTGCGTTCGAGCGTCACGGCAACCACCTTTCCGACGATCGGGACGTGCCGACGACCCTACACAAATCCGCTGGAACGCCCTTGCGCGGCGTGCACCCCGTGTCGTAACGTCCACCGCAGAAACCGTTTTCCGGGTAGCTCGAACCACCCGGACGGTGCCAGTCACATCGCAAGGAGGCGACATGACCACCACGCTCGCGACCGATCGCGGCGCGCACACCGCGACCCCGGTCCTCCCGACCGCCGACGCGCACCTCACGCTCCGGCCGCTGCCGACGGGCGACGCCCGGATCACCGGCGGCTTCTGGGCGCTCCGCCAGGAGCGCAACGGCCGCGACGCCGTGCGGAGCGGCTACCAGCAGCTCGAGACGGCCGGCAACTTCCGCAACCTCCGCATCGCCGCGGGGCTCGAGGAGGGCGAGGCCGTCGGCCCGATCTTCATGGACTCCGACGTGACGAAGTGGCTCGAGGCCGTGGCGTGGGAGTACGGCCGCGCCCCCGCCGAGGACCTGCTCGACCTGCAGCGCGAGGTCACCGCCCTGTACGCCCGGGCACAGGCGGACGACGGCTACCTGGACTCCGTACAGCAGGTCCGCGGGAAGGGCGAGCGGTACACGGACCTCAAGTGGAGCCACGAGATGTACTGCGCCGGGCACCTGTACCAGGCAGCCGTGGCCCAGCACCGTGCGACGGGCGACACCGGGCTGCTCGAGGTCGCGATCAAGAACGCCGACCACCTGGTCCGCACGTTCGGCGACGGCACCGCACCGGACGGCACGCCGAAGACCCGCGACGTCGACGGTCACCCCGTCGTCGAGATGGGCCTGGTCGAGCTGTACCGCGAGACCGGCAACCGCGACTACCTCGACCTGGCGCACTGGTTCGTCGACGCCCGCGGGCACGGCATCATCGAGCGCGCCGGCGGTGAGCCGACCTACTTCTCCGACCGGGTGCCGAGCCGGCAGGCCACGACCGTCGAGGGGCACGCCGTCCGCGCCGTGTACCTGGCTGCGGGTGCCGTGGACGTCGCGATCGAGACCGGCGACACCGAGCTCCTCGCCGCGAGCGAGCGCCAGTTCGCCGACATGATGGCGACGAAGGCGTTCATCACGGGCGGCCTCGGGGCCCGCTGGGACTGGGAGGCGTTCGGCGACCCGTACGAACTGCCGACCGACCGCGGCTACGCCGAGACCTGCGCGGCCATCGGCGGGGTGCAGTGGGCCTGGCGACTGCTGCTCGCCACCGGCAAGCCCGGCTACGCCGACGCGATCGAGCGCCTGCTCTACAACGCGTTCCTCGCCGGGGTGAGCCTGGCCGGCACCGAGTACTTCTACGTGAACCCGCTGCAGCAGCGCGACCACGCCCACCAGGACGAGAACCGCTCCCCCGCACACGGGCGTCGCGGCTGGTTCGACTGCGCCTGCTGCCCCCCGAACATCATGCGCACGTTCGCGAGCCTCGACGGCTACCTGGCGACCGCGACCGACGGCGGGCTGCAGATCCACCAGTACGCCACGGCCGACCTCGGTCCGGTGCGCGTCGAGACCGACTACCCGCACGACGGCCGCGTGGTCGTCACGGTCACCGAGGACGGACCGCTCGCCCTGGGGCTGCGGATCCCGGCCTGGTCGGACACCACGACCGTCACGGGCGCCGGTGGCGACGCGAGTCCCGCAGCGGGCACGCTCCACGTCATCGACCGCGAGTGGACCGCCGGCGACACCGTCGAGCTCGTCTTCGACACCACGCCGCACCGCTACGTCGCCGACGCCCGCATCGACGCCGCCCGCGGGCAGGTCGCGATCGAGCGCGGCCCGCTCGTGTACGCGGTCGAGCAGGCGGACCAGCAGGGCTTCACGGTCGACGACCTGACGGTCGACGCCGACGCACCGATCACCGAGGAGCGCCGCGGCGACCTGCTCGACGGGGTCGTCACGCTGCGGATCCCGGGGCACGCCCCGGCCGAGCACGCGCAGCCGGCCTGGCCGTACCAGCGGCTGGACGGGCCGGGAGGCGCGACCACGGCCCGCGACGCGACCAGCGTCGACGACGTGGCCGGTCCGCAGGGCGCGACCACGGGCCTCCAGGCCGGTCACGACGGTCGCGACGTCACCGCGACCGCGGTCCCGTACTACGCGTGGGCCAACCGGGGAGCCGCGCCGATGCGCGTCTGGCTCCCGCTGGCGCGGTGACCGGCGTGGACCGCCGTGCGTTCCTCGTCGGCGGCGTCGCCGGCGGGGCCGCCCTCGCCCTGGCCGGGTGCTCCGGCACGCTGCCGAAGGTCGACGCGGAGCCCGCGAGCTTCGGGAAGGACGCGACCGGCACCGTGCAGGTGTGGTGCCGATCGGCGACCCAGGCCGGCCTGACGTCGGCCGTCGCCGGGTTCAACAAGGCGAACCCGGAACTGCAGGTCCAGCTGACGCCCGTGCCGGACGCGCAGTACGTGACCAAGCTCGCGACCGCGATCCGCGGGGGTGAGCCGCCGGACGTCGTGGACATCGACGACATCAACTCGCAGCTGTTCATCTTCCGCGAGGCGTTCGCCGACCTGACCGACGTGGTGAAGGGCCTCGACTACTTCGACGCGATCTCGCCGGGGCACCTGCGGCTGCTCGAGTACCGCGACCGGTACTACGGACTGCCCTACCTGGCGGACAACTCGCAGCTGTTCGTGAACACCGAGCTGTTCGAGCGGGCGGGCCTCGACGTCGAGGAGTCGACGAAGGACCTGTCGACGCTGCTCGACGCGGCGAAGGCCATCCGGAAGCTCGACGACGACGTGTACGGCTGGTCGATCTCCGGCAACGCCGCCGGCATCATCGGCTTCGTCACCCAGCCGCACGTCTGGGCGACCGGGGTCGACATGATGACCGGCGAGGTGGGATCCCAGCGGGCGAACATCACCGGCAACGAGGCCCTCGAACGCATGCTCGAGTTCTACCGGCAGCTGTGGCAGGACGGCGTGCTGTCGAAGGCGACGTACTCCGACGCCGGCACCACGTGGGGCGCCGACTTCCGGGCCGGCAAGGTGGGGATCTTCCCGACCTCGTACGGGGCGACCGTGCCCGCGGCCACGAAGGCGATGCGGGCGAAGATGCAGACGGTGCTCATCCCGTCGTGGGACGGCCAGCGGTCGTTCTTCGACGGCGGCGACAACATGTGCATCCCGAACGGGGCGGCGAACCCGTCCGGCGGATGGGCGTTCATGCAGTACGCGAACAGCCTGCAGCAACAGCAGGCGCTGCCGGACGGCGGGTACTTCCCGACGCGGTCGGACGCCGCCACTCCGGAGTACCGCAAGCGGTTCCCGCTGGCGTACGGGCCGCTCGACGCCATCGAGGAGGGCTACGCACCGCAGACGCTTGCGTACAACCTGCTCAACAACCAGCCGTCGTCGCCGTACTTCGCGATGTTCCGCGAGGCCGTGTTCGGGTCGGGGAGCGCGGCCGCCATGCGGACGGCGCAGTCCGACTACCAGCGGATCCTCGACCAGGTGCAGGCCTGAGCCTGCCCGCCTGTCTTCTCCGCTCGTCTCGCTCGTCTCGCTCGTCTCGCTCGTCTCGCTCTTGTTGATGCACAGAGAGGTGCACGCATGTCGACCATCTCCACCCGGCGCCCCGCCGGCCGGACCGGCGCGGGCCGTCCCACCGTGGGCCGCCGCCCGGGGCGTGGCGGCCCCGTCAGGACCCGCAACTCGCTCACCCACCCGCCGCGCACCGGCGCGGTCCTCGTCGCCCCGGCGATCCTGTTCGTCGCCGTCTTCGTGCTCGTCCCGCTCGTGTTCGCGCTGTACATCTCGTTCACGAACTGGCCCCTGATCGGCCCGTACCGGTTCATCGGGCTGCAGAACTACCTGACGCTGTTCCAGGACCCGACGTTCGTGCACGCGATCGGCTACACGCTGCTGTACACGG
The DNA here is from genome assembly GCF_018598555.1 of Curtobacterium aurantiacum. GTDB lineage: Bacteria > Actinomycetota > Actinomycetes > Actinomycetales > Microbacteriaceae > Curtobacterium > Curtobacterium aurantiacum. Next base: position 302,216 of record NZ_JAHEWN010000001.1, on the reverse strand, counting down.
CGATCGTGACCCTGCCGATCCTGGCGCTCGGGTACTTCCTCGCCGTGCTCGTCCGGGCCCGCCGCCGTGGCAGCACGGTCCTGCGCACGGTGTTCTTCCTGCCGTACGTGGTCGGGCTGACGACGCTCTCGTTCATGCTCGTGCTCGAGGCACAGCCGAACTCCGGGGCCGTCAACATGGTGCTCCGCTGGCTCGGGTTCACCGACGGCAGCACCGCGTGGCTCGTGAACGGTCCGCTGGCGACCCTGCTCATCTGCGTCCTCGTGGTCTGGGCGGTGTCCGGGCTGACCATGGTGCTGCTCATGTCGGCCATGCAGGGCGTCCCCGACGAGGTCTACGAGTCGGCGCAGCTCGAGGGGGCGTCGTGGTGGCAGACCGAACGCCTCATCACGTTCCCGATGATCCGCTCGACCGTCGCCCTGAGCGTCATCATCTCGGTGATCGGCTCGCTGCTCGCTTTCAACCAGTTCTACATCCTGACCCAGGGCGGGCCGGGCACCGAGACCACCACGATCGTGAACGCGATCTACAACCGCGGGTTCGTGAACCTGCAGCTCGGGGCCGCGACCGCCCAGTCGATCGCCCTCGTCGTGGTGATCGCCGCCGTGACGGTGTTCCAGTTCTGGGCACTGCGAGAGAAGGACTGACGCCATGAGCACCACGACCTCCCGTGCGGCCCTCGCGGCGCCGGACCTGTCCACCCGGGCCCTCACCACCTCGGGCGACGGCCGACGTCGGCGCCACCACCAGGGCAGCGTCCAGCACCCGCGCGACACCACCGTCAAGCGCACCCTGTACGCGATCGCCGGCATCGGTTCCGCGCTCGTGTTCGGCGTCCCGCTCATCTGGTCGATCCTGCGGGCGTTCCAGTCCGAGGCCGTCATCACGCAGGCCCCCGACCCGGCGACGTTCTTCCAGCTCGGGTGGCAGAACTTCGCCGCCGTGTTCGCCTCGTCGTCGCACCTGCTCACCGGCGTCGTGAACTCGCTCATCGTGTCGATCGCCACGGCGGTGCTGACCGCGGTCATCGCGACGATGGCCGGCTACGGCTTCGCGCGCTTCCGGTTCCGGGGCGCCGGGCTCGTGTTCGGCCTGGTGCTGCTGACGATGATGGTGCCGTTCCAGGCCATCCTCACGCCGCTGTACCTCGAGATGAACGCGATGGGGCTGACGAACTCGCTGCTCGGGCTCGTGCTGTTCTACACGACGGTGAACCTGCCGTTCGGGGTCTTCGTGATGCGGAACGCGTTCGAGTCGATCCCCACCGAACTCGAGGACTCGGCCTTCGTCGACGGGGCCTCGCGCTTCCGGGTCGTCGTGTCGGTGCTCCGCCCACTGCTCCTGCCCGGGGCGGCGACCGCGGCGCTGTACGCGTTCCTGGCGTCGTGGACGGAGTTCCTCGGGGCCCTGACGTTCCTGACGAAGGACTCGCTGTACACGCTGCCGGTCGCGCTGCTCAACCTGCAGACCGGGGCGTACGGGCAGGTGTCGTACGGCAACCTCGTCGCCGGGTCGGTCGTGGCGATGATCCCGTGCATCGCGCTGTACGTCGGGTTGCAGCGGTTCTACGTCGCCGGGCTGTCGTCCGGGGCGTTGAAGGGCTGACGGTCGGGTCAGCTCGGGGTCGTGCGCCGTCGCACCGTGCGCAGTTGCCCGGCCGGTGCGGGGTAGCCCGCTCGGTGCGGGACTGTAGCGCCGCACCGCGCGATCAACCTCGCACCGGCCGTACAACACCGCACCGTGCGCCGCGGCCCCGCGCACGGAAGAACCCCGCACAACCCGGACAACACCGCACCGTGGCCGCCTACGTGCTGCGCCGCACCACCAGCTCGGGCGCGAGCAGCGTCTCGTCGCGGGGCTCCCCCTCGACCAGGGCCCGCACGGTGTCGAGCACCCGCTCCCCCATCGCCCGGAAGTCCTGCCGCACGGTGGTCAGCGGCGGCGTGAAGTGTGCGGCCTCGGGGACGTCGTCGAACCCCACGACCGCGATGTCGTCGGGAACCCGCAGTCCCTCGTCGGCGAAGGCGTGCAGGACCCCGAGGGCCATCTGGTCGTTGCCCGCGAAGACCGCGTCCACCGTCGTCACGTCGATGTGCCGCGCAGCCGCGAAGCCGCTCGCCGGGGTCCAGTCGCCCTCGAGCACGACCGGTTCGAGCCCGGCGTCCTGCATGATCCGCAGGTACGTCGCCCGGCGCACCTCGGACTCCTGGGACACGTGCGGCCCGGCGATGTGCACGATCCGGCGGTGCCCGCGGTCGAACAGGTGCTGCATGACGAGCGAGGTGCCGGCAGCCTGGTCGATCGCGACGGCGGCGACGCTCGGCGCGACCGGGGTCCGGACGGCGTCGCGCTGCACCGCGTTCGACACCACGACGGGGACCGTGACCGGCACGGTGAGGGATGCGAGGGCGTCGAGCACCCGGTTGTCGGCGGCGACCAGGACGATCGCGGCGACGTCCTGCGCCAGCAGTGTGGTGAGCGCACCGGACAGGTCGGACGGCCGCGGTTCCTCGGGCAGGGTCGACAGCAGCACGTGGTACCCGGCCGAACGGGCGGCCCGTTCGAAGCCGATCGAGGTGCTCGACGGGCCGTACAGCGCGTCGCCGGCGGTGATGATGCCGAGCGCCTTGCTCCGTCCCCCGGCGAGCGCCCGGGCGGCCGCGCGGGGCCGGTACCCGAGCGCGGTGACGGCGTCGGTGACCTGCGTCCGGTACTGCTCACGGACCGTCGGGTCGCCGTTGATCACGCGCGAGACGGTCTGGTGGGACACGCCGGCGCGTTCGGCGACGTCGAAGATCGTCGGGGCCTTCCGGCGCTTGCCGCCCTTGCCCTCGGGGGCGGTCGTGGTGCTCACGTCGCCAACCGTACCGCTCGGTCCGGGCACCGCGGCAAGATCACGAAACGGCGGTGTTGAGTTGACACCCCGTCACGGAACCCACAAGATGTGAGCGCTCACACGAGCGCATCCCACGGGGCACAGCAGCCCCGGCACCCGAGGCGTCGAGGACGACGCGAAGGAACAGAGGTACTTCGATGATGAAGCGCAGGATCATCGCGGGCGTCGCAGCCGTCGGCATCGCGATCTCGCTGGCAGCCTGCTCGGCCGGCGGCCGTGCATCCACCGAGGGCGGCGACAGCGGCGACTCGAACAAGGGCGCCCTGGTCGGCGTCGCGATGCCCACCAAGGTCTCCGAGCGGTGGATCAAGGACGGCGACGCCGTCAAGAGCGACCTCGAGAAGGCCGGCTACAAGGTCGACCTCGAGTACGCGGACAACAAGATCCCGCAGCAGGTCCAGCAGGTCAGCAACATGATCACCAAGGGCGCGAAGGTCCTGATCGTCGCGTCGATCGACGGCGGTTCGCTGTCCGACCAGCTCGACGCCGCCGCCAAGGCCGGCATCAAGGTGATCTCCTACGACCGCCTGCTCACCGGCAACAAGAACGTCGACTACTACGTGTCGTTCGACAACGAGAAGGTCGGCGTCGACCAGGCGAACAGCCTGCTCACCGGCCTCGGCGTGCTCGACGAGGACGGCAAGGAGACGGACGAGAAGGGTCCGTTCAACATCGAGGTGTTCGCCGGCTCGCCCGACGACAACAACGCCACGTTCTTCTTCAACGGCGCGATGAAGACCCTCAAGCCGTACATCGAGGACGGCACCATCACCATCGGCTCCGGCCAGGACGGCTTCACGCAGGCCGCCACGCAGCAGTGGGACCCGGCGACCGCCAAGTCCCGCATGCAGAACCTCGTCGCGAAGTCGTACTCCGGCGGCACGAAGCTCGACGGCGTCCTCTCGCCGTACGACGGCATGTCGATCGGCATCATCTCCGCGCTGCAGGGCGCCGGCTACGGCACCGACAGCCGCCCCCTGCCGATCATCACCGGTCAGGACGCCGAGGCCGCCAGCGTGAAGTCGATCGTCGAGGGCCAGCAGTACTCGACCATCTACAAGGACACCCGCCAGCTCGCCGAGAAGTCGGCGTCGATGGCCGAGGACCTGCTCGCCGGCAAGGAGCCGGAGGTGAACGACACGAAGACCTACGACAACAAGGTCAAGGTCGTCCCGACGTTCCTCTTCCAGCCCACGGTCGTCACGAAGGACAACTACCAGAAGGTCCTCATCGACTCGGGCTACTACACCGACGCCGACCTGAAGTAGGTCGCAACCCATCTGTCGGACCGGAGGCGCGGGTCGACCCCGCCCCGCGCCTCCAGTCCGTCTCCACCTGCGCGCCGCGAGCGCGCACTACGGAAGGCGGTCGACGTGACGGACACCATCCTCGAGATGCGTGACATCACCAAGACGTTCCCCGGCGTCAAGGCGCTCCAGGGGGTCTCCATCGAGGTCGAGCGTGGCCAGGTCCACGCGATCTGCGGTGAGAACGGCGCCGGCAAGTCGACGCTCATGAAGGTGCTGTCGGGCGTGTACCCGGCCGGTTCCTTCGACGGCGAGATCCTGCTCGACGGCGAACCCGTGCGGTTCGCGAACATCAACGACTCCGAGGCAGCCGGCGTCGTCATCATCCACCAGGAGCTGGCGCTCAGTCCGTTCCTGTCGATCGCGGAGAACATCTTCCTCGGCAACGAGCGCTCCAAGGGCGGCTTCATCGACTGGAACAAGACGAACCTGGCGGCGGCCGAGCTCCTGCAGCGCGTCGGTCTCAAGGACAACCCGGTCACGAAGATCGTGGACATCGGTGTCGGCAAGCAGCAGCTCGTCGAGATCGCGAAGGCGCTGTCGAAGCAGGTGAAGCTCCTCATCCTCGACGAGCCCACGGCAGCCCTGAACGACGACGACTCCGCGCACCTGCTCGAGCTCATCCGCTCGCTGCAGGCCGAGGGCATGACGGCGATCATCATCAGCCACAAGCTCAACGAGATCAAGGCGATCGCGGACAAGGTCACGATCATCCGCGACGGCAAGACGATCGAGACGCTCGACATGCACGCCGACGAGGTCTCCGAGGACCGGATCATCCGCGGCATGGTCGGCCGCGACCTGTCCACCCGCTACCCCGTCCGGGAGCCCCGCATCGGCGAGGAGCTCCTGCGGATCGAGGACTGGACCGTCCACCACCCGCTCGACGGCTCACGCGAGATCATCCACCAGGCCAACCTTACGGTCCGCGCCGGTGAGATCGTCGGCATCGCGGGCCTGATGGGTGCCGGACGCACCGAGCTCGCGATGAGCGTCTTCGGGCAGTCGTACGGCACCGGGATCAGCGGCACCGTCTACAAGCGGGGCACCCCGATCAAGACGCACACGGTGACGCAGGCCATCGACAACGGCATTGCCTACGTCACCGAGGACCGCAAGCGCTACGGCCTGAACCTGATCGACGACATCAAGCGGAACGTCTCCGGGTCGGCGCTCGGCAAGCTCGCCAACTGGGGCTTCGTCAACGCGTCCCACGAGACGACCGTCGCCGGCAAGTTCCTCAAGGACCTGAACATCAAGGCGCCGAACGTCGACGTGCTGACCGGCAAGCTCTCCGGCGGCAACCAGCAGAAGGTCGTGCTGTCGAAGTGGATGTACGCCGACCCCGACGTGCTCATCCTCGACGAACCCACGCGCGGCATCGACGTCGGCGCGAAGTACGAGATCTACACGATCATCAACCAGCTCGCCGACCAGGGGAAGGCGATCATCGTGATCTCCTCCGAACTCCCCGAACTGCTCGGCATCTGTGACCGCATCTACACGCTCTCCGAGGGCACCATCACGGCTGATGTGCCCCGCTCCGAGGCCACACCCGAGGTCCTCATGCAGTACATGACCCAGGAACGGGAGACCCCTGTCAATGAACGCGCTTAAGTCCGCCGCCGGCTACCTCACCGGGCAGCTCCGACAGATCGGCCTGTTCATCGCGCTGATCGTCATCGTCATCTTCTTCCAGGTGACGACGAACGGCATCACGCTGGCCCCGATCAACGTCTCGAACCTGATCGTCCAGAACAGCTACATCCTCATCCTCGCGATCGGCATGGTGATGGTCATCATCGCCGGGCACATCGACCTGTCCGTCGGGTCGGTCGTCGCCTTCACCGGTGCCATGGCCGGTGTGATGATCACGCAGTGGGGCCTCCCCTGGCCCGTCGCCGTGGTCCTCTGCCTCGTCATCGGCGCCCTGGTCGGCGCCTGGCAGGGCTTCTGGATCGCCTACTTCGGGATCCCGGCGTTCATCGTGACCCTGGCGGGCATGCTCGCCTTCCGTGGTGCCGCCCAGATCGCCCTGCAGAACCAGCAGATCTCGCCGTTCCCGTCGGGCTTCCGCTCGCTCGGATCCGGCTTCCTGCCGGCCTTCGGCACGAGCGGCTACGAGCCCCTCACGATGATCCTCGGCGTCGCCGCGGCCGCCGTCATGGTCGTCGTCGCGTTCCGTGGGCGCGCCACCCGTCGCAAGTACCAGCTCGAGGCCGAGCCGTTCCTGTGGTTCATCGTGAAGCTCGTCTTCGGTGTCGCGCTCGTGATGTACATCGCGCTGCTGCTGGCCAGCTACAACGGCACCCCGATCGTGCTCGTCATCCTCGGTGTGCTCGTGGTCGTGTACTCGCTGATCATGCGGAGCGCCGTCTTCGGCCGCCACATCTACGCGATCGGTGGCAACGCCCTCGCCGCGCAGCTGTCCGGTGTGAAGACGAAGCGGGTCACGTTCCTGCTGTTCGTCAACATGGGTGTCATCTCGGCCCTGGCCGGCGTGGTCTTCACCGGCCAGCTCAACCTCGCCTCGCCGAGTGCGGGCAACGGCTTCGAGCTCGACGCCATCGCCGCGGTGTTCATCGGTGGCGCGGCCGTCACCGGTGGCATCGGCACCGTGCCGGGAGCCATCATCGGTGGTCTCATCATCGGCATCCTGAACAACGGCATGTCGATCCTCGGTGTCGGCACCGAGTTCCAGTCCCTCATCAAGGGCCTGGTGCTGCTCGCCGCCGTCGCGTTCGACGTGTTCAACAAGCGCCGGGCGGCGTCCGCGCGCAAGTAGCGCGTTCGCGCTTGTTCGCTTGGCGAGCAGAATCGGTCGGGTCCTCGATGGGGACCCGACCGTTTCTGCTCACGATCGGGACAGGACGGCCCAACCCCCGGCCGGGAGGCGCAGGGTCCCGTCCCCGAGATCGGCGCCGCCCGCCTCGACCTGCGTCGCGTCGGCCACGGGCACCTCGACGGGGTCGTCCGACAGGTTCAGGGCGGTCACCACGGCGGCGTCCGCCGTCGCGGTCCGCAGCACCACGGCGGTGTTGGTCAGGTGCACGACGTCGGTGTGCGCCCGGTGCAGCCACGGGTTCCGGCGGCGCAGGGCGATGAGGGCCTCGTACGCGTGGGTCAGGGCGGTCGGCTCCGGCGCCTCGGCCGGGAACTCCGGTCGGACCGCGTCGTCGCCGCCCTCGCGTTCCTCCTTCACCGCGGTCCAGCCGTACTCGTCACCGGCGTAGACCACGGGGGTCCCCGCCACGGTGAAGAGCACGGCGGCGGCGTGCCCAGCGAACCGCTCCCCCACAGCACTGGCGATGCGGGTGACGTCGTGGTTGCCGACGAAGGTGGTCGGAGCGAAGGTGGCGAGCAGGGCGTCGTGCCGCTCGATCGCGTGCGCGAGTTCGTGACCGTTGCGATCCGCGATGCCGTGCCAGATCCCCTGCCAGAGCTCGTACTGCGTCAGCGAGTCCATCGTCGACTCCTGCGCGATCACCGCTGCGTCCCCGTGGATCACCTCGCCGCTGAACCAGGCGTCCGGGAACCGCTCCCGCACACGCGGCAGCACCCGCGCCCAGAACGCCGGCGGCACCGCGTAGGCCGCGTCGAGCCGCCATCCGTCGACCCCGCGCGCCAGCCAGTGCGTCATCACCTCGACGACGAGGTCATCGGTCGCGCGGTTTCCGTGGTCCAGTGCGACGAGGATGTCGTGGCCCTCGAACAGTCCGACGGGCACGGGCTGCCCCGGCTGCCACCCGGACCAGTCGATCGCGAACAGGTCGGCGGTCGGCGCCTCCGGCCCCTGCTCGGCCAAGGCCCGGAAGGCAGGATGCTCACGCCCCACGTGGTTGAAGACGCCGTCGAGCAGCACCCGCACGCCCCGCTCGTGCGCCGCGGCCACGAGGGCGTCGAAGTCGCTGTCGTCACCGAGCCGGGGGTCGATGCGGAAGTGGTCCACGGTGTCGTAGCCGTGCGTCGAGGCCGCGAACACCGGACCGAGCAGCAGGCCGTTCAGACCGAGGTCGACGACGTGGTCGAGCCACCCGGTCAGGCGGTCGAGGCGGTGCTCGAGCGGACGCTCCCCCACCGGTGACGCGGGGCGGACCTCGGCGCCGACGAAGCCGAGCGGGTAGACGTGCCACCACATCACGTGCTCCACCCAGGCCGGTTCGGACGGTCGGGCGGGCGCGGTGTCGGGGTTCACCGCTCCGATGCTGCCAGGCGCACCTGGACTGTGTGCGTGGTCGCTGTGTACGGCCCTGCCGAGCAGGACGAGGATGGGGCCATGGGACGGGCGATCAGGACGGAAGCCGATGCCTCGGCATCGGGGGCGGCACACGCCGAACGGACGTGTGCCTCGTGCGGTCGTCGGATGCCGTCCTCCGCGGCGCCGGAGACGAAGTGGTGCTCGGGAGCCTGCCGTCGGCACGGTCTCGACGACACCGATCGTGCCCTCGAGCAGCGCATCGACGAACTGCTCGCGGCCCGGGCACGGACCTCGAGCATCTGCCCGTCCGAGGTCGCACGCTCGCTCGACCCGGACGACTGGCGGCCGCTGATGGAGCCGGCTCGGCGGGCGGCACGACGGATGGTCGCCCGGGGCGAGGTCGAGATCACCCAGGGCGGTTCCGTCGTCGACCCGTCCACCGCGAAGGGCCCGATCCGCATCCGCCGTCCGCGTTGAGGGAACACGTGTCGCCCAACGTGGGTTGCATCGAGGGATGACTGCAACCGGATCGACCGAACCGACCCCTGCCCGCCGCGAAGCCCTGGTCGTCGGAGCCAGTGGCATCACCGGTTCCGCCCTGGTGCGCCACCTGCTCGATCTGGGCTGGGACGTGACGGCGCTCTCCCGCCGACCGCTCGCTGAACAGGGTGTCAGGACCGTCGCAGCCGACCTGCGCGACCCCGAGAGCCTGGCGGCCGCACTCGCCGACGAACACCCGACCCACGTCTTCTTCACCGCCTGGCAGCGGCAGGACACCGAGGCGGAGAACATCCGCGTGAACGGCGGCATGGTCCGCGACCTGCTCGTGGCACTGTCGCACGCTCCGCTCGAGCACGTCGCCCTGGTCACCGGCCTGAAGCACTACCTCGGCCCGTTCGAGGCGTACGCCGCCGGCGAGATGCCCGACACCCCCTTCCACGAAGAGGAACCGCGCCTCGACACCCCGAACTTCTACTACGCGCAAGAGGACGAGCTCTTCGCAGCCGCCGAACGCCAGGGGTTCACCTGGTCCGTGCACCGCTCGCACACGGTGATCGGGCACGCGGTCGGCAACGCCATGAACATGGGCCTCACACTCGCCGTGCAGGCCACGCTGGCGAAGGAACTCGACCTGGACTTCGTGTTCCCGGGCAGCGAGGCCCAGTGGAACGGCCTGACCGACATGACCGACGCCGGCATCCTCGCCGAGCACATGGTGTGGGCATCGACGTCACCCGAGGGTGCAGACGAGCCGTTCAACATCGTCAACGGTGACGTCTTCCGCTGGCGCTGGATGTGGCCGCGCCTGGCCGCGCACCTCGGTGTCGACCCCGCGCGCGTCGTGGGCTACCAGGACGCTCCGCGACCGCTCGAGGAGCAGATGGCGCCGTACGAGTCCGAGTGGGCCGGCATCGCCGAGCGCCACGGTCTCGCCGAGGCCGACATCACCCGGCTCGTCTCGTGGTGGCACACCGATGCCGACCTCGGTCGTGCGATGGAGGTCGTCACAGACATGGGCAAGAGCCGTGAGGCCGGGTTCACGGCGTTCCGCCGGACCGAGCAGGCCTTCGCGGACCTGTTCGCCCGGTACCGGACCGACCGCCTCATCCCCTGATCGGTCGGGGCCGGTCAGAAGGCGTACCGGATCCGGCAGGACGGCAGGTGCTCGGCCACGAGTTCGCGGAAGCGCTCGACGAGCTGCCCCTTCATGCCGGACCGGTAGCGCACGTTCACGGCCCCGTTCTGGGACACCTTCTGCTCCTGCAGGTCCGGACGCCACAGCAGGTCCTCGGCCTTGGGGTGCCATCCGAGGTTGACCTCGTGCAGGGGTTGGTTGTGCGTCAGGAAGATCACCTCGGCCGCGAGCTGCGCCTTGGCGCCCGGGGACAGCACGTCGTCGACCTGCCGGAGCAGCTCGGCCCAGTCCGACTCCCACGTCGGCGTGAGGATGACCGGCGAGAAGTTCAGGTGGACCTCGTACCCGGCGTCGACGAAGTCGTTCACCGCGGCGATCCGCTCGGCGATCGGGCTGGTGCGGATGTCGGTGACCTTCGCGGTCTCGTGCGGCATCAGCGAGAAACGGATCCGGGTCCGGCCCATCGGGTCCCAGTCGAGCAGGTCGCGGTTGACGTACTTCGTGGCGAACGAGGCCTTGGCCGTCGGCGTCATCCGGAACAGGTCGCAGAGGTCGCGGACGTTGTCGCTGATCATCGCGTCGACCGAGCAGTCGCTGTTCTCGCCGATGTCGTAGACCCAGGACTCCGGGTCGCACTGGTTCGGTTCGGTCTTCGGCCCCTGCTTGGCGATGTTCCGAGCCACGTGCTTGGTGATCTGGTCGATGTTCGCGAACACCGTGACCGGGTTGCTGTAGCCCTTGCGCCGCGGCACGTAGCAGTAGGCACACGCCATCGCGCAGCCGTTCGCGGTGGACGGTGCGATGAAGTCGGCGGAGCGACCGTTCGGCCGGGTCACCAGCGACTTCTTCACGCCGAGCACGAGCGCCTCGGTCTTGATCCGCACCCAGCGCTGGACGTTCCGTTCGTCGCCGTGCACCTCGGGGATGTTCCAGTGCGACTCGACCGGGACGATCTCGGCGTCCGGCCAGCGCCCGACGATCTCCTGCCCGCGCTGCAGTTCGAGGGCGGTCGGCTCCGCGTAGATGCGTCGGACGTCGAGCATCGGGCGGACGCGTTCGTGGCTCATCGGCTCCTGTCTACCCGGCACCACCGACGGTGCAGACTCGGACCATGACCGCCGAACCCGACGACCACTTCTTCGTCGTGGACGGCCGACGCTGGCGCCGCACCGACCCCGTCCTGCCCGAGGAACTCGCCGCCGCACTCCGCTCCCACCTGGGGCGCGGGCGCAACGCCGTGAAGACCGCGAAGCGCGCGGGCGACGACGAGGCCCTGGCGGCAGCGCGCCACCAGAACGGCCTGGCCAAGCACGGACTGGGCGAACGCGGCCCCGAGTGGTGGTCCCGCCCCGAGGCCGACCGGATCGCCGACGCCGAGCGCGCCCTCGCCGACCTGGACGCCCTGCCGTGACCACGATCCGTCCACCTCGCCTGGACCGCATTCTGACCGCCGTCGTCTTCGGCCCGGTGATCATCGGGACCGGAGTCACACTCGCGAGCGTGGCCTTCGTGCCCGGAGCATCGGCAAGGGTGTTCGTCTTCATCCTCGGTGCCGCCTTCATCGCCGGTGGGATCTGGGCGACGGCCAGGACCCGGTACGTCGCCGTGCATCTGTCCGACGACAGCCTCCGGTACTCGGGCTTCTTCGTGTCGTGGACGGCACCACGTGCGGAGATCACGACGGTGCTCGACGACGCGTTCGTCGAGTGGCGCGACGATCACGGGGCCGAACACCGACGGCAGATCTGGCTGCTGACCCGAGCGCGGGAGGACGACGGCACGAAGTTCGCTCCGCTCTGGCGGTGGCGACGCGAGGCACTCCTCGAAGTTCGAGCGTGGGCGGCGGCTCGCGAGGTCCGAAACGTCCCATGACGCCCGCGCTGGGAAGCAGAATCGGGCGTACCTGGTCGAAACTTCCGACCAGGTACGCCCGATTCGACCAGGTACGCCTGATTCGACCAGGCCGCGCGCCCGACTAGGCCTCGGTGTGCCCCAGGTCGGGCTCGACGAGCAGGCACGCGGTGCGGGACGCGGCGGCGTGCAGTTCGAGCACGACGAGCTCGTTGCGACCGTGGCGGAGCACCGGACCCGGGATCGCCAGGGTCTGCTGCGGGCCTCGCGACCAGTACCGACCGAGGCAGAACCCGTTGACCCAGGCGACACCCTTCCGGAATCCGTCGAGCGACAGGTACCGGTCGTCGACGGTGTCGAGCTCGAACGAACCAGCGGCGAACGTCGGCCCGGCGAGCACGTTGCCACCGGTCGGAGCGACCTCGGACAGCGCCGACAGCGCGGCCGGGGCGAGTGGGTCGAGTGCGAGCGGCGACACGGTCCACCGGGCCACCGGCACCCCGTCGATCGAGACACCCCCGATCAGGCCCTTCGGCTCCCCGATGCGGACGCCGTAGTCCACGCGGCCCTGGTCCTCGACGAGGAGCTCGAGCGTGCAGGTCACCGGCGGCAGGGTGACGGCACGGTCGTGGTGTTCGCGCTCCAGGACCCCGACGACGACACCGTCGACCGACACGATCGCGCGGTCGCGCACCTCGGTACCGACGGTCAGCACCCCTCCGGCGGGCAGGTCGACCTCGGCGCGGTACGCGACGAAGCCGCTCGCGGCCCCGAGGGCGTCGAAGGTCGGCGGCTCGTCGTGCGCGGACCACGTCGTGAGCGTGGGCAGCAGGGAGCGGAGCGACGCGACCCGGTCCAGGCGGACGGCGAGGTCCGTGGCGGGGGTGATCCGGGCCTCCAGACCGACTCCGTTCGACGCGCCGGACGTGAGCCGACCCGACCCACCCGGCTCCATCGTTGCGGGCAGCGGCGGGACGGGCGCGTAGCGCGCGATCACCGCGCGGAAGGCGTGGAACTTCTCCGTCGGCCGACCGGCCTCGTCGAGCGGGGCGTCGTAGTCGTACGACGTCGCGATCGGGCGGTAGACGCCCTTGTCGTTCGCGCCGTTGGTGAAGCCGAAGTTCGTCCCGCCGTGGAACATGTAGATGTTGACCGAGCCGCCGGCGGCGAGCAGGACGTCGAGGTCCTCGGCGCTGGCGGACGCCGGCGTGGTGTGGTGGTGCTCGCCCCAGCTGTCGAACCAGCCGTCCCAGAACTCCGAGCACATCAGGGGCCCGGTCGGCTGGGCCTGCCGCAGGCGCTCGAGCCGGGCGGCGGAGCGTGAGCCGAACGATCCGGTCTTGTGCAGCGACGGCAGCGAGCCGTCCTCGAGCATCGTGCCCATCGGCTGGTCGACGCTCGTGAAGGGGACGGTGAGCCCGATGTCGCGGTGCATCTGCTCGAGTGCGCGCAGGTACTCGGGGTCGGAGCCGTAGGCGCCGTACTCGTTCTCGACCTGCACCAGGACGACGGGCCCGCCCTGGTCGATCTGTCGCGGGACCAGCACGGGGGCCAGCTGCTGCAGGTACGTCTGGACCGCTGCGAGGAACCCGGGCTCGTTGCGTCGGACGCCCACGGAGCCGTCGGCGAAGAGCCAGTACGGCAGACCGCCGTTCGTCCACTCGGCACAGATGTAGGGGCCCGGGCGGACGATGGCGTGCATGCCCTCGGCGGCGATCAGGTCGAGGAAGCGGCCGAGGTCCAGGCCACCCGACAGGTCGAACACCCCGGGCGACGGCGCGTGCGCGTTCCAGGCGACGTAGGTCTCGATGGTGTTGAGGCCCATCAGCTTCGCCTTGCGGATCCGGTCGGCCCACAGGTCGGGGTGCACGCGGAAGTAGTGGATCGCGCCGGACAGGACCCGGTGCGGCTCGCCGTCGAGCAGGAAGTCGGTGTCGCCGATGGCGAAGCGCATGGTGTCATTCTTTCGTTGCCGGCCAGGCCGGGCGTGGAGCCGGGCCAGGCGTGGAGCGGGGCCGTGCGGACGTGTCCGCACGGCCCCGCGGGGATGCTGTCGAACTACTTCGACGAGACGGTGAAGCCCTGGTCCTCGCCGTACTTGGCGAGGGCCTTCTGCCACGCCTCGAGACCGGCGTCGAGCGAGGTGCCGTTCTCGTACGCCTGACCGACGGTGTCGGCGTAGACGCTGTTCGCGTACACCTGGTACGGCAGGTAGGTGAAGTCGTTGTCCGAGGACTTCGACGCGTCGACGAGCACCTTGTTGATCTGCTGGCCGCCGAAGTACTCCGGCTTCTCGTCGAGGAAGGCCGCCGAGTCGAGGTCAGCGGTGGTCGACGGGAAGCCGCCGGACTCCATGAAGACCTTCGTCGACTCCTTCGAGGAGTTCAGCCACTTGAGGAAGCCCGCGGCGAGTGCCGGGTTCTTCGACTGCTTCATGACGACCTGGGCGCTGCCGCCGTTGTTCGCGGTCTGGGCGGCGCCACCGTCGTAGGTCGGCATCGGGGCGACGCGCCAGTCACCGGAGGCCTGGGCGACGCCGGACTCCAGGTTGCCGGGCATCCAGGCGCCGGTGATCATCGTGGCGATCTCGCCGTTGCCGAGCTGCTTGTACCAGTCGTCGGTCCAGCCGACCGTCTTCGACAGCAGGCCCTGCTCGACGAGCTCGTTCCAGGTGCTCGTCCACTTCTTGGTGCCCTCGTCCTGCAGGTTGATGGTCACCTTGTCACCGTCGGTGGTGAAGGGGGTGCCACCGGCCTGGGCGATCATGCTCGTGGTGAAGCCGGCGTCGCCGGAGTCCGCCGCGATGTAGGCCTTCGGGTCCGCCTCGTGCAGCTTCTTGGCCGCGGTGACGTACTCGTCCCACGTCTTCGGCACGGCGATGTCGTGCTCGTCGAAGACCTTCTTGTTGTAGAACAGCGCCATGGGGCCGGAGTCCTGCGGCAGGCCGTAGACCTTGCCGTCGATCGACACCGACCTCCAGGTGCTCTTCGCGAAGTCCTTCTCGAGCGAGTCGAAGCCGTAGCTCGACAGGTCGAGCAGCGACTCGGACAGGGCGAACTGCGGCAGGGCGTAGTACTCGACCTGGGCGACGTCTGGGGCGCCCGAGCCGGCCTTGATCGTGTTCTGCAGCTTCGTGTACTGGTCGGCACCGGTGCCGGCGTTGACGAGCTTGACCTTCACCTTGGGGTACTGCTTCTCGAACGCGGCGACCTGGGCCTTCGCCGACGGGGTCCACGACCAGTAGGTCAGGGTGCCACCGTCCTGCAGGGCCTTGTCGATGTCGTCGGCCGATCCGCCGGAGCCGGAGCCGCCGGAGGCGCACGCGGCGAGGGCGATCGCGGCGGTGACGCCGATGGCGAGGGCGCTGAGCCCGCGCCGGAGACGCTTGTTCATGGGAGTGCCTTTCACTTCTTCGTGGAGGGGGTGGTGCTGCTGTGTGCCGGACCGGAGGACAGGGGCGGGGTCGCCACGGGCCTCCCGTCCAAGGGATCAGGCCTTGACCGACCCGGCCGCGAGGCCGGACTGCCAGAAGCGCTGGAGGAAGAGGAACGCGACCACGATCGGGATGATCGTGAGGAGCGATCCCGTGACGACGAGGTTGTAGATCGGCTGCGCGCCGGACCCGGTGGCCTGCGCGTTCCACTGGTTCAGGCCGACCGTCAGCGGGTACCACTTCGGATCGCTCAGCATGATGAGCGGCAGGAAGTAGTTGTTCCAGGTGGCGACGACCGCGAACAGCAGGACGGTGACGACACCGGGCGCGAGCAGGCGGAGCGCGATCGTGAAGAAGATCCGGAACTCACCGGCGCCGTCCATGCGGGCGGCCTCGAGCAGTTCGGCCGGGATCGCGTCCACCGCGTAGGTCCAGATCAGGTACATGCCGAACGGGCTGATCAGCGAGGGCAGGATGATCGCCCACGGGGTGTTGGTCAGGCCGACCTGCGAGAACAGCAGGAAGGTCGGGACCGCCAGGGCCGTACCGGGGACCGCGATGGCCCCGAGGACGACGGCGAAGACCGCGCGGCGACCGGGGAACTGGAACTTCGCCATGCCGTAGCCCGCGACGGTGGCGAGCAGGGTGGCCCCGCCGGCACCGACGACGACGTAGAGCAGCGTGTTGCCGAACCACTGCAGGAAGATGCCGTCGTTGTACGTCAGCGTGTCGACGATGTTCTGCCAGAGGTTGAAGTCCCCGCCGAACCACAGACCGAACGTGGAGAGCAGCGACGCCTGCGTCTTCGTGCTGTTCACGAGCAGGTAGAACAGCGGCGCGAACGAGTACACGACGAAGACGACCATGACCGCGGTGAGCAGGCCGGAACGCTTCGGCTTGCGTCCGCCTTCCGCGGTGCGGAGCTGCCGGGAGGCGCGGATCGAGCGGGTGCGCGGCGCACGTTGCGTCGTGGTCGCCTCGGTCACCGTGGCCGCTGCGGGCCCGGCGGGGTGCTGGATGGTGCTCATCGGTTCTCCTCGCGGGTGCCGCGGACCTGGACGACGTAGGCGATCACCGCGGTGATCACGCCCATCACGATCGCGACCGTGGCGGAGTAGTTGAACTGCTGGCCGCTGAAGGACAGCGAGTAGGCGTACATGTTCGGGGTGAAGGCGCTGCCGATGACGTTCGGGGCGAGCGTCTTGAGCAGGTTCGGCTCGTTGAAGAGCTGGAAGCTACCGATGATCGAGAAGATCGTGGCGATGACCATCGGGCCGCGGAGCGCCGGGAGCTTGATCGAGAACACCGTGCGCATCGGGCCGGCACCGTCGAGCTCGGCCGCCTCGTACAGCTCACCGGGGACGGTGCGGAGTGCGGCGTAGAAGATCAGCATGTTGTAGCCGAGGAACTCCCACGTGACCACGTTGCCGATCGACGTGAGGACCCAGCTCGGGCTGAACGGCTGCAGCAGGTCGATGCCGAGGGCGTCGTTCGCGGCGCCCGTCAGACCGAACTGGTTCCCGTAGATGAAGCCCCAGATCAGGGCGGCGACGACTCCGGGGACGGCGTAGGGCAGGAACACCGCGATGCGGAAGAAGCTCGTCCCCCACAGTCGGGCGCTGTCGAGTGCCAGGGCGGCGACGAGCGCGAGACCGAGCATGATCGGCACCTGGACGACCAGGAAGATCGCGACCCGACCGAAGCCGGACCAGAACTTGGCGTCCTGGAAGAGCTGCACGTAGTTGGCGAACCAGACGAACTGGTTGCCGCCGATGAGCTGGTCGCGGAACAGGCTGAGCCAGAGCGCGTAGCCGATCGGCACGATGAGCATCAGGACCAGGACGACGACGAACGGGCCGACGAACAGCCAGCCGGTGAACCGACCCCGCGGCTTGGGGCGCCGGCCGGCGGGGCGCTCGGCGGTGGGGCGCGGTGCTGCCTCACCGGGGCGCGCTGCGAGCGTGCTCATGTGACTCCTTCGTCTGCTGCGTTCGGGCGGTCGATGTCGGCAGCTCGGCCCGGGCCGGATCAGGGCGTCCGGGCGGTCACCGATGTTGACGTCAACATCGAACGACGCGACGATAGCATGGCAACGTCAACATGCACTAGCGTCCGGGGAGGCCGACCGCACGGCCCCTCGATCCGGAAGGAGCGCCAGCGTGACGATGGAGTCCCCCGCCGGCACCCGCCGCGCCCCCTCGATGGCCGCCGTCGCCGACGCGGCCGGGGTGTCGATGCAGACGGTCTCGCGCGTCGCCCGGGGCTTCGACAACGTCAGCCCGGAGACCCGCGACCGCGTCCAGCGCGCGATGGACTCCCTCGGCTACCGCCCGAACCGGGCGGCCCGGGCTCTGCGCTCCGGCCGCTTCCGCACCATCGGCGTGATCATGTTCACGCTCGCGTCCTTCGGCAACATGCGCACGCTCGAGGCGATCGCCGACGCCGCCGGGGTCGCCGACTTCACGATCACCCTGCTGCCGATGGCCTCGCGCACCGAGGCGGGCGTCCGCTCCGCGTTCTCACGCCTGCACGAACAGGCCGTCGACGGCGTCGTGATCATCATCGAGTCGCACATCATCGACACCGCCGAGGTCGTGCTGCCCGACGGCGTGCCCATGGTCATCGTGGACTCCACCGGCAGCACCGACCACCCCGCGATCGACACCGACCAGGCCGACGGCGCCCGCCAGGCCACCCAGCACCTGCTCGACCTGGGGCACGAGACGGTCTGGCACGTGGCCGGTCCGGAGTCGTCGTACTCGGCGGCCCGTCGACTCGCCGCGTGGGAGGACACCCTGTCGCGCGCCGGCCGCCCCGTCCCGCCGGTGTTCCGCGGCGGCTGGACCACCGAGCACGGGTACGAGGCCGGGCTCGAGATCGCCGCACGCCCGGAGATCACCGCGGTGTTCGCCGCCAACGACCAGACCGCGCTCGGGGTCCTGCGCGCCGCACACGAGTCCGGTCGCCCGGTACCGTCGTCGCTCAGCGTGGTGGGGTTCGACGACTCCCCCGAGTCCGACTCGTTCTGGCCGCCGCTGACCACCGTCCACCAGTCCTTCGACGAGGTCGGCCGCCGAGCGGTCGCGAACCTGCTCGCCCAGATCGACGGTGAGCCGGTCAGTGTCGCGGCCGACCTGGTGCCGGTGCGGCTCGTCGAGCGCGCGAGCACGGCGGCGCCGCCCGCGCGCTGACCGCGCCGCGGCGCGCGGCGCGCGGCGCGCGTTTCGCGCTCACCGACACCTCACGCGTGCACGGCCCCGTGAACTGTCGCCCAGCCCGTGAACTCGCGCACGCCCCGGACGGGAGGCGCGGTGCCGGGCCGCCACGGGCCTCCCGGCCGCCGCGCGGGCCGCGTCACGGGCCCAGCGACAGTCCACGCGCCCGTCACCCCGTGAGGTGTCGCCCACCCCGTGCACTCGCGCCCGTCCCGCCCGCCGCAACGAGCAGGGGACGTCGGGCGCGAGCGCCCGACGTCCCCTGTGCTCACTCGACGCCCGCCGTGGCGTGCGCCGAGGCGTCTTCTAGCCGATCGAGACGGCGGTCCAGGAGACCGGCGGGAGCTCGATCGTGACGGTGTCGCCCTCGCGACGGACCGACTCGTTCGTGCGGAGCCCCACCCGCGAGGTGTTCGCCAGGTCGTTCACGGCGTGCAGGTCGTCGTCCCAGACGCCCTCGGCGTGGACGTCGCCCGACGCACCGATGCCGGCGAGGTCGATCGTCACCGTCGTCGGCTCGGACGGGTGGCGGTTCACCAGGAACACCGCGGCCTTGCCGTCCTCGGACACGGTGGCGGCGGAGTCCACGACCGGGACCTCACCGTACTTGCCACCGTCGACCGTGTCACCGGAGGCCTTGACCTGCAGCGACGTGCCCTGCGCCAGGCGCGAGGTGACCGAGAACGGGAAGAACGTCGTCTGGCGCCAGGCCGGGCCGCCGGGCTCGGTCATGATCGGGCCGATCACGTTGACGAGCTGGGCGAGCGAGGCCGAGGCGACGCGGTCGGCGTGGCGGAGCAGCGAGATGAGCAGGCCACCCACGACGACGGCGTCGGCGACGGTGTAGACGTCCTCGAGCAGCCGCGGGGCGACGGGCCACTCGTCGAGCGTGAAGGTCTTCGCCTTGGCCTCCCACTTCTTGATCGACCAGACGTTCCACTCGTCGAACGAGATGTCGATGCGCTTGTCGGACTTCTTCTGCGCCTGGACGTGGTCGGCGGCCGTGGTGACCGTCTTGATGAAGTGGTCCATGTTCACGCCCGAGGCGAGGAACGACGGCAGGTCGTCGTCCTCCTCGTAGTAGGCGTGCGCGGAGATGTAGTCGACGTCGTCGTAGGTGTGCTCGAGGACGGTGCGCTCCCACTCGCCGAACGTCGGCATCGACGCTCCGGAGGAACCGCACGCGACGAGCTCGAGGTCGGGCTGGATCTGCCGCATGGCCTTCGCGGTCATGGCCGCGAGCTTGCCGTAGTCGTCGGCGTTCTTGTGGCCGAGCTGCCACGGGCCGTCCATCTCGTTGCCGAGGCACCACATCGTGATGCCGAAGGGCTCCTGGCGACCGTTCGAACGGCGGTACTCGGACAGCGCGGTGCTGGCGTCGATGTTCGCGTACTCGAGGAGCTCGATGGCCTCCTGCGTGCCGCGGGTCCCGAGGTTCACGGCGAGCATGAGCTCGGAGCCGACCTGGTCGAGCCAGTGCTGGAACTCGTGCAGGCCGACCTCGTTCGTCTCGGTCGAGTGCCATGCGAGGTCGAGACGGCGCGGGCGCTGCTCGACGGGGCCGACGCCGTCCTCCCACTTGTAGCCGGAGACGAAGTTGCCACCGGGGTAGCGGATGGCGGAGACGCCGAGCTCCTTGACGAGTTCGACGACGTCCTTGCGGAAGCCGTGCTCGTCGGCGGTCTCGTGGGCGGGCTCGTGGATGCCGTCGTAGACGTGGCGGCCGAGGTGCTCGACGAACCCGCCGAACAGGCGACGTCGCACCGGCCCCACGGCGAACGCGGCGTCGAGGACGAGGTGTGTGCGGGGCATGGATCTCCTTCGATCGTGGCAGTGCGGTTCGTGCGGGGAGCGGGTGGGGACGCGTTCGGGAACCGAAGCGGGCCGTCACGAAAGTGAGCGCTCACCTGACGGAAACGCTACCCGGTTCCACGCCGACGCGAAAGGGGTGGCGGATGATGGGAGCGAGCGCTAATGTGAGCGCTCACGGAGCACCGGAAGGCGCTCCGGTCCCGGAGCATCGATGCTCTGGTTCCGGAGCTTCGCTGCTCCGGTTCCGGAGCATCGCTGCTCCGGCGGGAGCACCGACCCTGTTCCCGAGCCCGGCCCATCCCGATGGAGTGATGCCATGCCGATCCCACCCGCAACACCCGCGTCGCGCCTCTCGCGCCGGGGCTTCCTCGCCGCCGGCGCAGCGGCCGCGACGGTCCTGCCGCTCGCAGCCTGCTCGAGCCCCCTCGCCGCCGGTCTCGCCGGCAGTGCCCTCAACCCCGAGACCCTCGTCTTCTGGAACCTGTTCGGCGGCGGCGACGGCGTCCGCATGCAGTCGATGGAGGACGGCTACGCGAAGCAGCACGGCGGTTCGAGCGCGCTGCAGGGCACCACGTTCGCGTGGGGCAACCCGTACTACTCGAAGCTGACACTGGCGACCGTCGGGAACAAGCCGCCGGACGTGGCGATCGCGCACCTGACCCGCGCGAAGCCCCTGTGGGACGGTGACCTGCTCGACCCGATCACGTCCGACGACCTGGCGAGCGTCGGCCTGAGCGCCGCCGACTTCAACCAGAAGGCCTGGGCCGCGCAGAAGACCGACGGCAACAACATCGCGATCCCGCTCGACACCCACCCGTTCGTGCTCTTCTACAACGTGGACGTCTGCAAGAAGGCGGGCCTGATCGACGGTGACGGCAACCTCGTCGACCTCAACGGCATGGACAACTTCGAGAAGGCGCTCGCCGCGGTCGCGAAGGTCACCGGCGGCACCGCCCTCAACGTCGCGAACGTCGTCCCGGAGACCGCCACCCCGTGGCGCTTCTTCTGGACGATGTACAACCAGCTGAACGACGCCACCCCGTTCCTCAGCAAGGGCGGCGCCGAGCTCACCGTCAACGAGGACGCCTACACCGAGGTCACGAGCCGCACCCAGAAGTGGGTGAAGGAGGGCTGGCTGAACAAGGCCCTCGACTACGCCACCGCACAGTCGCTCATGTTCGACGGCAAGGCCGGCTTCTTCATGCAGGGCGAGTGGGAGATCAGCACCGCGCAGTCGATCAAGGGGCTGAAGTTCGGCATGGCGCCGATCCCCCAGCTCTACGACAAGCCGGCCACCCAGGCGGACTCGCACACCTTCGTCCTGCCGAAGAAGGCCCGCACGCCGGAGCAGCGCAAGCAGCACCTGCTCTTCATCAAGCAGATGCTCGAGCAGAGCCTGACGTGGGCCGAGGGCGGGCACGTGCCGGCGTACATGCCGACGTTCGACAGCACGCAGTACCGGGACCTCAAGCCGCAGTCCAACTACGCGGCCGCAGCCGAGACCGCCGTGTTCGACGACGCCGCCTGGTACGGCGGGTCCGGCTCGACCTTCGAGGGCACGGTGGGCGCCCAGCTGGCCCTCGTGCAGCAGGGCAGCTCGTCCCCCGCGCAAGCGCTCAGCGCCATCAAGTCGCAGCTCGCGACGTACCTCAACACCCCGAGCCCCCTGTGACCCGGCACCCGAACGCCCGGCACGCACGCTCCGGGCAGACGACCACAGCGATCGCCGTGAACACCGCGCGAAAGGCACGATGACGTGACCACAGCACCTGTCCTCGACCGGCCGACCGACGCGGCCAGCGCGCCGCGTCTCCGCCGGAACCGCACCTACGGATCCAGCGTGAACCGCGGCCAGGGCCGCAGCGGCTGGCTGTTCCTCGCCCCCTTCGGCCTGTTCTACGTGGCCTTCCTGCTCGGTCCGACCATCTGGATGATCGTCACGAGCTTCTTCAACACCTCGACCGTCCGCACCGGGCTCGGCAGCTTCGCGGGGTTCGCGAACTACGCCGAGATGCTCGGGCGGAGCGACTTCTGGTCGTCCCTCTGGCACACGCTGCAGTTCACGCTGTACACGACCCCGCCGCTCGTCATCCTGGCGTTCGTGTTCGCCGTGCTGACGAACCGGATGAACCGCGGGCAGTGGTTCTTCCGCCTGGCGTTCTTCCTGCCGTTCATCCTGCCGTCGGCGACGATCTCGCTGATCTGGGTGTTCATCTTCACGCCGAGCACCGGTCTGTGGGCGAGCCTGCAGTCGGCGATCGGCATGACCCCCGGGTCCGGCATGCTGTCGAGCCCGAACACGGCCATGATCGGCGTCGCGATCGCCACCGTGTGGTGGACCCTCGGCTTCAACTTCGTGCTCTACCTGGCCGGCCTGCAGGAGATCCCGCGTGAGCTGTACGAGGCCGCCGCGGTCGACGGTGCGTCGAACTGGCAGCAGATCAAGTCGATCACGCTCCCGCTGCTCGGCCGCACGACGACGCTGGTCATCCTGCTGCAGATCATCGCGAGCCTGAAGATCTTCGACCAGGTGTACCTGATGACGAACGGCGGGCCGGGCATCTCCACCCAGGTCTCGCTGCAGCTCATCACCGGTGTCGGCTTCACCGACAACCGACTCGGTGCCGCTTCGGCCGCGTCGGTCCTCCTGTTCATCGTGATCGTGGCGATCGCGGTCATCCGGCAGCTCGTCGAGCGCGCTGCCGCCAAGCGAGAGATCGGTGCCTGACATGACCGCCACCGAGAGCATCACCACCGGCCGCAAGCTCCGCACCGGCGTCTCCTCCGCCGCTCCCACGAGCGCCGCGAAGATCGGCGTCAGCGGCCGCGGCTTCACGATCGCGTCGGGCATCGTCCTGACGATCTTCGCGATCATCTGGCTCATCCCCAGCGTGTTCGCCCTGAAGACGTCGCTGTCCGACAACGGCGTCGCCGCCCTTGGCGCGAACGCGATCCTGTCGAACTGGAACCCGACGCTGCACTCGTACTCGTCGCTGTTCCAGGCCGGGGACATCTGGAACTGGTACCTCGCCAGCGCCATCACGAGCGTCGTCACCGCGGTGCTCACCGTGCTGTTCGCGTCGATGGCGGCGTTCGCGCTGTCGCGGCTCGTGTTCCGCGGTCGGAACATCGCGTTCCTGCTCATCATCCTCGGGATCATGATCCCGACGCAGGTGCTGATCATCCCGATCTTCCAGGAGCTCAACGCCGTCGGCCTGCTCAACACCTACTGGTCGGTGATCTTCCCGCAGGTGCCCGCCGTGATCGCGGTGTTCATCTTCAAGCAGTTCTTCGACGGGATCCCGAAGGAGCTGGAAGAGGCGGCGCGCATCGACGGCGCCGGCATCTGGAAGGTCTACTGGTCGGTCATCCTGCCGCTGTCGCGCCCGGTGATCGCGGCGGTGACGATCCTGACCTTCGTCGGGGTGTGGAACAACCTGCTGCTGCCGCTGTTCGTGCTGTCCAACCCGGACCTCATGACGATCCCGGTCGGGCTCGCCACGGTCCAGGGCAGCTTCGGTCAGCGTTACGCCGACATCCAGGCGGGTGCGATCCTCGCGGCGCTGCCGCTGATCATCCTCTACCTGATCTTCCAGCGGCAGATCGTGGAGGGCGTGACGGGCTCGGGCCTCAAGGGCTGACGCGACCCCAGGACGGACGGGAGGCCCGGTGCCAGCTGGCACCGGGCCTCCCGTCCGTCTGTTGGTCGCGTCGCCGTGCGCGGCGCGGCTGGTCTGGTCGGGCGGAACCGGGCGTACCTGGTGGAACCGGGCGTACCTAGCGGGAACGGGCGTACCTAGCCAGAAGTTTCGAGGCAGTACGCCCGAAACCACCAGGCATCGCGAACGCCATGGGAAGGAACGGGCGTACCAGGTGGAACCGGGCGTACCGAGCGGGAACGGGCGTACCTAGCCAGAAGTTTCGAGGTAGTACGCCCGAAACCATCAGGCATCGCGAACGCCATGGGAAGGAACGGGCGCGGGTCAGGCGGGGACGGAGACCTTCGCCTCGTGCTTCCAGAAGCCGGAGAACGTGATGCGCGACTTCGGCAGGCCCGCGCGGTGCAGGTGCCGGCGACCCTCGGTGGCGAGCCTCGACTCCCCCACGACGAACGCGTAGCCCCTGTCGTCGACCGGGACGTGCCGCTGCAACTCGGCGAGCGCGCCGCTGCCGGGGACCGCGCCGGGCTGCCGCACGATCCACGTCACCTGCACGCCGTTCGGGGCGTCGAGGTCGCGGATGTCGGCGGCCGACGGGACCTCCTGGATGATGCGGCCGACGGTGTCGCGCGGCAACGAGGCGGCGATACCGACGATGCCCGGCAGCCCGGTCTCCTCGGCGGCGACGATGACCTCGCTGGTGCCGGCGGGCACGTCGAAGATGCAGCCCTGGTCGAGCATCGCGAGCTCGTCGCCGGGGCGTGCGGCACAGGCCCAGATCGCGGCGCGGCCCTCGAGATGCCCCCGGTGGTCCAGGTGCACGACGAAGTCGATGTCGAGCTCGGCGGTGCCGTCGGCGAGCAGGCGGTAGGCGGCGACGGTGTAGTTCGCGCAGTGCGGGCGGATGTCCTCGGGGATGCCGAGGAACGTCGGCCACCACTTCTTGCCGTCCAGGTCGGGCATGCGGAAGGCGTCCTGGTCGGGGCGCTGGACGAACAGGCGGAACCAGTGGTCGAACCCGAGGTACCCGAACTCGTGCAGGTCGTCGCCGGTGACGGTGACGCGCTGCATGGAAGGGGTCACCCGCTCGGTCCGCAGGACACGGGCGCGGAAGAGCCTGGGGTTCGTCGGCAGGAGCCGCGGGGTCTTCGCCATGAGGCAAGGCTAACCTAAGATGGCTTCCGTGCCAGCCCCCTCTTCCACTCTGGCTTCCGGTCCGGAGGCCCTCGACACCGACGCGTCCCGCACCCTCGGCGTCCACCGGACCGCCGTGCGCCGACGGGCCGCCGTGATCGTCGGACTCGTCGTCGCCCTGGTGCTCGTCGCCGTCGCGAGCATGCTGCTCGGCAGCAACCGCATCGGTGTCGACGAGGTCTGGGCCGGCCTCACGCGCACCGGGTCGAGCACCGACGAGGCGATCGTGTGGGGCTCCCGGATCCCGCGCACGCTCATCGGTGCCGCGGTCGGAGCGGCCCTCGGCATCGCCGGACTGCTCATGCAGGGGCACACCCGCAACCCGCTCGCCGACCCGGGCCTGTTCGGCGTCTCGTCCGGGGCGGGGCTCGCCGTGGTGCTCGGCGTCTACGTGTTCGGGGTGACGAGCACGAGCGCCACCGTCTGGTTCGCCCTGGTCGGAGCCCTGGTCGCCAGCGTCGTCGTCTTCTCGGTCACGATCGCCGGCAGCGGCACCGCCAGCCCGGTGCCCCTCGCCCTCGCCGGGGCCGCGGTCTCGGCACTGCTCGCCGCGCTGACGTCCTTCGTGGTGCTGACCGACCAGGCGTCGCTCGACGCCTACCGGCTGTGGGTCGTCGGGTCGCTCGCCGCGCGGCAGCTCGACATCCTCGGGGCGGTGTGGCCGTTCCTGGTCGCCGGCCTCGTGCTCGCGGTCCTCAACGTCCGCGCCCTCGACGCGCTCGGCCTCGGCTCGGAGCTGGCGAAGGGGCTCGGCGAGAACGTCCTCGTCGCCCGGCTCGTCGGCCTGGGCGGCATCACACTCCTGGCCGCCGGCGCCACCGCGGCCGCGGGCCCGATCGGCTTCGTCGGCCTGACCGTGCCGCACGTCGCCCGCGCGCTCGTCGGCACCGGACACCGCTGGACCCTGCCGGTCTCCGGTCTGGTCGGCGCCGCCCTCGTGCTGCTCGCCGACGTCATCGGTCGCCTGATCGGCGGGTTCTCCGAAGTCGAGGTCGGCATCGTCCTCGCCGTCATCGGCGGCCCCGTGTTCGTCGCCGTGGCCCGACGCCGATCGCTGGTGTCCCTGTGAGCGGGGCGGCGGTGCGCAGCACCGGGAGCACACCCGGCAGCAGGCCCGAGACCACCACGCCGGGCACGCCCTCCCCCGCTGCCCACACCCCCGGCCGCGCCGGCATCCGCATCGGCCCGATCGGCCTCGCCTGGCGCCCCCGGGTGTTCTGGTACACCGTCGGGTCACTCGCCACCGTCCTGGTGCTCGTCGTCCTGGGCACCGCGGTC
The DNA here is from genome assembly GCF_018598555.1 of Curtobacterium aurantiacum. Classification (GTDB taxonomy): domain Bacteria; phylum Actinomycetota; class Actinomycetes; order Actinomycetales; family Microbacteriaceae; genus Curtobacterium; species Curtobacterium aurantiacum. The sequence goes on along the minus strand of NZ_JAHEWN010000001.1, from coordinate 275,737 downwards.
GGCTCGACGTGGATCGCACCCGGGGTCGTGATCCGTTCCCTGCTCGGCCTCGAGTCCGGCCCGGACGCCTTCATCATCACCACGCTGCGCCTGCCGCGCGTGCTCACCGGCGCGCTCGTCGGGCTCACCCTCGGCATCGCCGGCGCACTCACGCAGACCTTCACCAGGAACCCCCTCGGCACCCCGGACATCATCGGCGTGACCGCGGGTGCGAGCGTCGGTGCGGTCGCCGCGATCGTCCTCGGCGGCGGGACCTACTCGGTCTCGTCCCTGGTGCTCGGCGGCGGCATCCCGGTGGCCGCGACGATCGGCGCCCTGGTGGCCGCGGTCCTGGTGTACGGCCTCGGGTGGCGCGGCGGGGTGCAGAGCTACCGGCTCGTGCTCGTCGGCATCGGCGTGAGCGCGACCCTCGACGCCGTCACCAGCTACCTGCTCGTCCGCGCGAAGATCACCGTCGCCACCGCGGCGTCGCAGTGGCTCGTCGGCAGCCTGTCGAGCACCTCGTGGGAGAGCGTCTGGCCGCTGCTCGTGGTCGCCGCCGTCGCGGTGCCGCTCGCCCTCGCGACGAGTGCCGCACTCGGCATCGGGCAGCTCGGCGACGAGGTCGCGACCGGCGTCGGACTCGGCGTCCAGCGGCACCGCCTGCTCGTCATCGCGCTCGCGGTCGTGCTGACGGCCGCCGCCGTGGCCGCCGCGGGCCCGGTCGGCTTCGTCGCGTTCGTCGTGCCGCAGGTCGGGCTCCGGCTCGCCGGCACGAACCGCCCTCCGCTGCTGCTCGCCGGTGCCCTCGGTGCCGTGCTCGTGCTCGCCGCCGACCTGTTGTCCCGCTCCGCGTTCCCGTGGCAGGTGCCGGTCGGCATCATCACCACCGTGATCGGGGCGCCGTACCTGATCTGGCTCCTCATCCGTCACCGCAAGGAGATGTCCCGATGACGACACACCACCAGCACGCGCACCAGCACCAGCACCAGCACCAGCAGGACACCCCCGTGCTCGAAGCCAAGGGCCTGTCCGTCGGCTACGACCGGCGCCCCGTGTTGCGCGACCTCGACCTGCGCATCGAACGCGGCACCGTGACGACGTTCCTCGGGGCGAACGGCTGCGGCAAGTCAACCCTGCTCAAGGCGTTCGGCCGGGTGCTCAAGCCGCAGGCCGGCGAGGTCCACCTCGACGGGGCCCCGATCCGCAGGGAGCCGAACCGTCAGGTCGCCCGCAAGCTCGCGATCCTGCCCCAGTCCCCCGTCGCCCCAGCCGGCACGAGCGTGCTCGACCTGGTGATGCGCGGACGGAACCCGCACCAGTCGTGGGCCAAGCCGTGGACCGCCGAGGACGCCGCCGTCGCCGAAGAGGCGATCGCCGCGACCGGGCTGACCGAGGTCGCGCACCGCGACGTCACGAGTCTGTCCGGCGGGCAGCGTCAGCGCGCCTGGATCGCCATGGTCGTCGCGCAGCAGGCCGAGACGCTCCTGCTCGACGAGCCGACGACCTACCTCGACCTCGCGCACCAGCTCGAGGTCCTGCGGCTCGTCCGTCGGCTGAACCGCGAGCAGGGGTCGACGATCGTCATGGTGCTGCACGACCTGTCGCTCGCGGCGCGCTACTCGGACCGGCTGGTCGTCCTGCACGACGGTGGGGTCGTGGCCGACGGCGCACCGCACGAGGTCCTCACCCCGGCGCTGCTCGAGCACGCGTTCGGTCTGCACGCCCGGGTGTTCCCCGACCCGGTGACCGGTGCGCCGATGATCGTGCCCGAGGCGGACGAGCACGACCCCGTCCCCGGTGCCCCGACCGAGCACGCGGTCCCGAGCACGAAGACCGGAACGGGGACCAGCACGAAAACCGAAGACGCGCTGGCGAGTGCCGCGAACTTAGGTTAGCCTCTCCTAACGTGAAGACCTTCCGACGTGGCCACCTGCGCGCCGCCCTCCTGACCTCCGTGACCGTCTCGGCACTCCTCCTGACCGGCTGCTCGAGCACCGGCAACTCGAACGACTCCGACAACGACGGCGACACCGCCGCGTCGAAGGCCTGGTCGTACGAGGACGCCACCGGCGCGACCGTCAAGGTCGACCACACGCCGAAGCGCGTCGTCGTCCTGAACGACATCGCGCTGTCGTTCATCGAGTACGGCCTCAAGCCCGTCGGCACCTTCGGGCAGCTGACGATGGCGAAGGACGCCCGGTTCGAGGGTCTCGACACCGACGGCATCACCCAGCTCGGCACCGCGTACGGCGACATCGACCTCGAGCAGCTCGCCGCGCTGAAGCCCGACCTGATCGTGACCTCGGTGTACCCGATCGATGCCAAGGGCACGCTCGACACGAAGCAGCCCGGCTACGGTTTCAAGGACAAGGCCCAGGAGAAGCAGATCAAGGCCATCGCCCCGGTCGCCCAGGTCAAGTGGGGCGGCGAGGGCGAGGACGTCATCGAGGAGATCGCGGAGCTGTCCGAGTCGCTCGGCGCGAAGGAGTCGACGGTCGACGCCGCCGAGAAGCGCTTCGACACCGCTGCCGACGAGCTCGAGAAGGTCACGAAGGAGAAGGACCTGTCCGTCGTCTCGATGTACGCCGACGGCGACGGCGCGTACGTCACCCGCCCGACCGACGAGCCGTCCCTGCAGATGTACGCGTCGTACGGTGTCGACTTCGTGAACCCGAAGCCCAAGGGTTTCTACTGGGGCATCTACTCGTGGGAGAACGCCGGCCAGATCACCGGTGACGTGCTGCTGCTGTCGCAGCAGGGCTACCAGGTCGCCGACCTGGAGAAGCAGCCGACCTTCGCCGACAACGCCGCGCTCGAGGCGGGCCAGGTCCACAGCTGGACGTTCCCGGCCCTCGACTACGCGTCGCAGGCCGACTACATGACCAAGCTCGCGGGCTGGCTCGAGGACAGCAAGAAGCTGTCGTAGGACGCAACCGGGAAACGGCCTGGAGGCGCGGTGCCAGCTGGCACCGCGCCTCCAGGCCGTTCGTGGTTGCGTTGGCGAGCCGTCAGCCGACCGGCAGAGCCGCGTTCACCGCCGTCTGCGCGTCGCGCCAGACGGCCGCGCGCGACCCCGCGTAGGTGCCGCCCTGACCGTTGGAGAACGACCGCAGGTTGTGCTTCGCGCCGTCCGTGTTGCCCTGCCAGTAGGCGGTGACGGCTCGCGAGGTGCCGCCCACCAACCACACCTGGTCGGCGGCGTCCGTCGTGCCGGTCTTACCGAACAGGGTCGCCCCGTCGGGGGTCTGCCCGCCGCTCGCCGTGCCGCCACGGAAGGCGCCCTGCATGACGTCGAACGCAGTGGCCGCGGTCTGCGGCGACACCACCTGCGTGCACGTCCGTGGCTGTCCGCCGAGCTCCTCGCCGTCTGGCGCGATCACCTGGTCGATCACCACCGGCGCGCAGAACCGCCCGCCGTTCGCGATGCCGGCGTATGCCGACGCCATCGTCAACGGAGCGATGCTCTCGGTGCCGAGCAGGGACGCCGGGTTCCACGGCAGCTCGCCACCGCTGGCCAGGTGCACGCCCAGGCGCTCGGCCACGTCGCGGATGTCGCAGAGGTCGAGCTGTTCGGCCATCGACTGGTACGCCGCGTTCACGGACTGGGCCGTCGCCGACCGGACCGAGTACGGACCGCGCTGCCCGGGTGAGTCGTTCTTCGGCTGCCAGAACGCCGAGGCGGGCCCACCGCACGCGGTCCACTCGCTGTGCGGGTGCGGGGTGCCGTTGACGACGGTGTCCGGGCTGCGGCCGGCCTCGATCCACGCCAGCAGCGTGAACATCTTGTAGGTCGACCCGGTCTGGAACCCGGTCGAGCTGCCGTCCGCCTGGTCGGTGGCGTAGTTCAGCGACGTCGCGGTGCGGGGTGCGTCCGACGACCGGTCGTAGTCGGTGTTCTGGGCCATCGTCAGCACACGACCCGTCCCGGCCTCGACCGTGTTGAACGTGGCTCCGAGCGCCAGCCGGGTCTCGGTCTTCGGGTCGTACTGGTCGAGCAGCCGCTTCTGCTCCGCGTTCAGGTCGAGGTCCAGCGTGGTCTGGATCCGGTACCCGCCCGTGCGCCAGGCGTCCGCCCGCTGCTGCTTCGTCGCACCGAGCTGCGGGAGCCGCTGGGCGATGGTCTTGGCGTGGTCGCAGAAGAACTCCGCGCCCACCTCGACCGCCTCGCACCCCTGCTGCGGTGCCGTCAGGTGGACGTAGTCGGCGACGCGGGACAGTCGAGCCGTGCGGTACTCCTCGGTCGACAGGTGCCCCTGCTCGTGCATCGACCGCAGGATGACGTTCCGCCGGGCGGCGTTGTCGCGGTGGTGGTCCGGCGTCGACAGGTCCCGTCGCTCCGGCCACTGCACGATCGCGATGAGGGACGCCGCCTCGGCCGGGGTCAGGTCGGTCGCCGACTTGCCGTAGTAGTGCTGCGCTGCCGACTGCACGCCGTAGGTCTGGTCGCCGAAGTAGGCGATGTTCAGGTACGCCGCCAGGATCTGCTGCTTCGTGTACTGCTTCGCCAGGCTGATCGCGAGCTTCATCTCGGCGAGCTTCCGCTGCGGTGTCCGCCGGGTCGCCTCCTTGTACGCGGCCTCGCGCTCCTCGGCGGTGGGCAGTTCGCTCGCCTGCTGGATCTTGATGTTCCGCACGAGCTGCATCGTCAGGGTCGAGCCGCCCGACCCGCCCTCGCCCCGAGACGCGGCGACGCTCACGAGCGACCGGACGACGGACGTCGCGTCGACACCGCCGGTCTCGTAGAAGCGCTTGTCCTCACCGTCCACCGCGGCGTGCTCCAGCTCGTCGCTGATCTGCTCGAGCGTGAGTTCCTGGCGGTCCTGGTCCCACACGTTCGCCAGGTGCACCGGTTCGCCACCGCGGTACGCCCAGATCTGGTTGCGCTGCGGCAGCTGCCCGATCTCGATGTTCTCCGGCAGCGACTCGAACGCCCCGATCGCCGACGTCGTGCCGAGCCCGGCGACCGCGATCACCGGTGTCACCCCGACGCTCACCAGCAGCCCGGCGAGCACACTGCCGCCCACGAAGCCGAGCGCGGCTCCCCCTGTACGTCGCATCGTCATGTCGTCGTTCCCCCTCGGCCGCACCGCCCTCGGCGCGGTTCGAGGAGCGTCCCAGTCCCGCTCGGGTGGTCGCCGGGACTTCGCCGCGGAACACCGTCGTGTCCGCTGGGAAAGTGCCGGGGCGATCCGCCCCTCGTCGCCGCGCTACGATCCGGTCATGACCCCGATCGCGCCACGTGTGCTGCACATCCTCTGCACGGCGTTCCTCGTCGTGGCGTTCCTGGCGTCGTTCGTGGGTGGGTACGCGATCGCGAACGACTCGGGGGAGGGCGGGGCCAACATCGGTGCCGGACTCCTGATGCTGCTCAGTGCGTTGTTCGGCGCGATCGGCCTCGTGCTCGGCATCGCCGCGCTCGTCGCGGTGGCGGTCACGCGGCGCAGGCCGTCGCCGCGGGTCTGATCGCCCGTTTCACCTGCGCCCAGCCCGTGCGCGTACGGTGAGGCGCGTGACACGCACCGCTCCGGTACGACCGCACCGCCTCGCCCTCGTCGGCGCCGCCGTGGCCCTGGTGATCGGGGTCGGACTGCTCTTCACCCCCTGGGACGGGCCGGTCATCGTGCTCGCCTGGGCGCTCATCGTCGCCGCGGTCGTGCTCGGCGCCGTCACGCTGTTCCTGGTGCGGGCGCCCCGCAGCTAGACCCCGCCCGGACAGCACTTGTCCCCTTTTCTCCCGACTGTCCGCGCGCGGGTTCGGGTCTACGGTCTGTCCCGTGCGGCAACGACGCCGCACGATGACGAATCGAGCATCATGCAACGACGGATGAACCGGATCCTCGCGATCGCGTTGGGCATCGGTGTCGTGGGGGCACTGGCTCCGGCGATCTCGGCCCAGGCGGTCGCCACGAGCGACACCCCGGACTTCGGCAGCAACGTGAAGATCTACGACCCCACGGTGCCCGCGTCGACCATCCAGGCCGACGTCGACGCCGCCTTCGACAGCCAGCTCCGCAGCACGACCGCGCAGTTCGGCGCGCAGCGGCACGCCTTCCTGTTCAAGCCCGGCACCTACGGCCGGGTCTGGGCGAACCTCGGCTTCTACACGTCCGTCGCCGGCCTGGGGAAGAACCCGGACGACGTCACGATCAACGGCGCGGTGAACGTCGACTCCGGGTGGAACGCCGGTGACGAGAAGAACGCCACCCAGAACTTCTGGCGATCGGTGGAGAACGTGGCGATCGCGCCCGAGAGCGGCACGGACCGGTGGGCGGTGTCCCAGGCCGCCCCGATGCGACGGGTGCACGTCAAGGGCAACCTCACGATGGGGCCGTCGAACCAGGACGGCGGGCAGGGGTACTCGTCCGGCGGCTACATCGCCGACACGAAGGTGGACGGCACGGTGACCTCCGGGTCGCAGCAGCAGTGGTACACGCGGAACTCCGCGATCGGGTCGTGGCAGGGCGGCAACTGGAACATGACCTTCTCGGGGGTCCAGGGCGCCCCGGCGAACGACTTCTCGAAGAGCTACACGACGCTCGCCACGACGCCGATCACCCGTGAGAAGCCGTACCTGTACGTGGACTCGTCGAACAAGTACCACGTGTTCGTCCCGTCGCTCAAGCAGAACGCGAGCGGGGTCACGTGGCCGAACACCGCCGGTACCGACATCCCGATGCGCAACTTCTACGTCGCCCACCCCGGTGACTCGGCGGCCACGATCAACGCCGCACTGGCGCAGGGACTCAACCTGTTCTTCACGCCGGGCACGTACCAGCTCGACGCGGCGATCACCGTCACCCGGGCGGACACCGTCGTGACGGGCATCGGGTTCCCGACCCTGGTCCCGACCAGGGGCAACGCGGTCCTGACCTCGACGGACGTCGCCGGGGTGAACGTGTCGAACCTCGTCGTGGACGCCGGCACGCAGAACAGCGCGCAGCTCGTCCGCCTCGGCAGCTCCGGATCGCACGTCGACCACGCCGGTGACCCGCAGAGCATCCAGGACGTGTTCTTCCGCGTCGGCTCGAGTGTGCAGGGGAAGGCGACGACCACGCTGCAGGTGAACGCGGACGACACGCTCGTCGACCACGTCTGGGCCTGGCGTGCCGACCACGGCGGTGCCCCCACCGGTTGGACCGTCAACACCGGTGCGACCGGTGTGGAGGTGAACGGCAACGACGTCCTCGCGACCGGACTCTTCGTCGAGCACTACCAGAAGTACGAAGTGCTCTGGAACGGTGAGAACGGCAGGACGATCTTCTTCCAGAACGAGATGCCGTACGACGTGCCGGACAACGCCTCGTGGCGGAGCCCGACCGGCGCCGGCTACGCGGCGTACAAGGTGGCGTCGTCCGTGACGAAGCACGAGATCTGGGGCGGCGGCGTCTACGCCTTCTTCAACACGAACCCCGCGGTGCACGCGGACCGGGCGTTCGAGGTCCCCCAGACGGCCGGCGTCCGCGCCCATGGGCTCGTCACGGTCTCACTCGGCGACACCGGCACCATCTCGAGCATCATCAACGGCGTCGGGGGCGCCGTACCGACACCGGTGGGCAACACCGCACCGAACCGACTCGCCTCGTACAACTGATCGACGTCGGCGGGAGCGACCGCTCCTGATCGAACGACGGCCGACTGCTCCCACCCGAGCAGTCGGCCGTCGTGCTGTTGTCAGCTCCGCCGTCGCGCACCCGCAGATCGGGGCGGGTTCGCCCGGAGGTGCTCCGCCGCGCGGCCGAGGATCCGCGCGAGGGCGTCGACGTCGGCGTCCGACATCGACGCGAACAGCAGGGTGTGCAGCGCCTCGATGTGTCCGGGGAAGACCGTGGCGAGGACGTCGCGACCCGCCGTGGTGATCGTCACGACCGTGCTGCGTTCGTCGTCCGGTGAGGGCCCCCGGGTGACGAGCCCGCGCTGCTCGAGCAACTGCGCCTGGTAGGTCAGCCCGCTCCGGCTGTAGACGACCCCGTCGGCCAGGTCGGTCATCCGCTGCTGCCCGCCGGGTGCATCACCGAGGCGGGCGAGCACGTGGAACTGGACGTAGCTGAGTCCGCCGACGTCGCGGAGCTGCTGCTCGATGCCGTGGCGCAGCAGGCCGCTCACCTCGGTGAAGGCGAAGTAGGCCGCGAGCTGCGTCGGGGACACGGAGTTCGGCGCGTCGTTCATGGGATCCATCCTACCTGTTGCTTCGAGTTCGAAGCAGTGCTAACGTCGGCGTCAGTTGCTACGAACTCGAAGCAACCCGGCACCACACGACGAAGGGCACGATCATGAAGGCAGTACGGTTCCACGAGGTCGGCGGTCCCGAGGTCCTCCGCATCGAGGACGTCGAGACCCCCACTCCGGCAGCCGGGCAGGTGCGACTCCGCGTCGCCGCCTCGGCGTTCAGCGCAGCGGACAACGGCATGCGGGCAGGGTTCCTGCCCATCCCGACTGAGCTGCCGCACGTGCCCGGCTACGACGTCTCCGGCACGGTCGACGCGCTCGGCGACGACGTCGAGGGGCTCACCGTGGGCGACGCCGTCGTCGCGTTCCTGCCGATGGAGCGCGACGGCGGGGCGGCCGAGTACGTCGTCACGCCGGCCGATGCGGTGGTCGCCGCACCCACGAGCATCCCGCTGGCCGACGCGGCGGGACTGCCGTCGGTGGCGCTCACCGCCTGGCAGGCGCTGTTCGACGACGGGCAGCTCGAGGCGGGCCAGCGCGTGCTGGTCATGGGCGCAGGCGGCGTCGTCGGCAAGTACGCGATCCAGCTCGCCGTCCGCGCCGGGGTGCACGTCATCGCGACGGCCAGCCCGCGCAGCATCGACGCAGTCCGGGCGGCCGGAGCGGACGAGGTGATCGACCACACCACGACCGACGTCCACACCGCCGTGGCCGAACCCGTCGACGTGCTCCTCAACCTCGCCCCGATCGACCCGGAGGAGTTCACAGCACTCGTCGCGCTCGTGCGGGACGGCGGCGCGGTCGTCAGCACCACGGCGTTCATGGCCACGCCGGGCGACGAGTCCCGCGGGGTCCGCGCGGCGACGGTGTTCGTCCTGCGGAACCGTGCACGGCTGACCGAGCTGGTGTCCCTGGTCGACGCCGGGGCGCTCACCGTCGAGGTCACGCGGCGCATCACGCTCGACCAACTGCCCGCCCTGCACGCCGAGGCGAGCGAGGGACGCGTCACCGGCAAGGTCGTGGTCCTGGCCGAGTGAACCGCAGCACCGCCACCACCCGCAGCCACGCCGGATACGCTCGGCGCATGACGGACCAGGGGTGGCACGAGGACGTGCTCGGAACACCGTACGAGCGGCTCGAACTGCCGCTCGGCACCGACTCCGAGGGGCCCGTCGTCGCCACCCTGGTCCGCCGCCGGCACACCCCGACGGACATGCTGCTGCACGGTCGCGGGCCCCTGCACGGCGTCGACGTGCTGTACGTGCACGGCTGGTCGGACTACTTCTTCCAGGTCGAGCTCGCCGAACGGCTCGAACGACTCGGCGCCCGGTTCCACGCGCTCGACCTGCGGAAGTACGGTCGGAGCCTCCGGCCCCACCAGACGCCGGGCATGGTCGACGACCTGGCCGTGTACGACGAGGACATCGCCGCGGCCCTCGACGCCATCTCGGCCGAGCACCCCGGGTCGGACCGCCGCCGACTCGTCCCGATGGGCCACTCGACCGGCGGCCTGACCCTGTCACTCTGGGCGGCCCGGCACCCGGAGCTCGTGCACGGCCTGGTGCTGAACAGCCCGTGGCTCGAGTTCCAGGCGACCGCGGTGGGACGGGCGATCGTCGCACCGGTGATCAAGCTGGGCGCACGACGGAACCCCCTCGCGCCGATGCCCGCGGTCGATCCGGGCTTCTACACCCGGACCGTCTCCGCCGAGGGCGAGGGGTCGTGGACCTACGACCAGAAGTGGCGTCCGGAACGCGGCTTCCCGCTGCACCCGGGTTGGCTGGCCGCGGTGTTCGACGGGCAGGCGCAGGTCGAGAAGGGACTCGGCATCAGGGTTCCGACCCTGGTGATGCTGAGCGACAAGAGCATGCTCCAGCCGCGGTGGGACCCGGGGATGGCGCGGGCCGACGTCGCCCTGAACGTCGACACGGTGGCGCACCGTGCACTCTCGCTCGGCGAGGAGGTCACCGTCCGCCGACTCGCCGGCGCCCTGCACGACGTGGTCCTGTCCGCCCCGGACGTCCGGGAACGGGCGTACGACGCGATCGGGCGCTGGGCGACCACGCTCCGCTAGCCCCTCGAACGGTGCGTCGTCAGTCGTCCGTCCCCGCCAGCGCCGCACGGGTCGCCGCGGCGACGAGCGCATCCGACGGCTCCGCACCGGGAACGGCCCGGCTCGTCATCACCACGAGCACGATCGGTTCCCGCCCCGGTGGCGTCACGACCGCGATGTCGTTCCGGACCCCGTACGAGGCCGTCCCCGTCTTGTCCGCGACCTGCCACGAGGGGTCCACCCCGGCACGGATCGTCGCATCGCCGGTCGTGTTGCCGAGCATCGCGTCGCGGAGCACCCGCCGGTCGGCGGCGTCGAGGACGTCCCCGAGCAGCACGGTCCGGAGGTCCGCCGCGAACTGCTCCGGCGTCGTCGTGTCCCGTCGGTCACCCGGGGTCGCCTCGTTGAGGTCGGGTTCGACCCGGTCGACGCTCGTGGTCCGGTCACCGATGCCGCGCAACCACCGCTCGACGGCCTCCGGCCCACCGAGCCGCTCCACCAGCAGGTTCGCCGCGGTGTTGTCGCTGGAGCGGAGCGCAGCGTCGACGAGCTCGCGCACCGTCATCCCGGTGTCGACGTGCTCGCTCGTCACGGGTGCGTACTCGAGCAGGTCACCGCGGTCGTAGTGCACGACGGTCATCAGGTCGGCGTCGGACGAGGCGTCGAGGACCGCGGCCGCGATGAACACCTTGACCGTCGACGCGAACGCGAACCGCTCCCCCGCACGGTGCGCGATCGTCCGACCGCTCCCGGTGTCGATCGCGGCGACCCCGAGCCGTGCGTCGTACCGCCGCTCGAGCGCGCCGAAAGCCCGTGTGGTCGCAGCGTCGGACGTCGACACCGCAGAGCGGGTCGCTGCTGACGGCGCCGTCGCCGACCCACCAGTCCCTGCCGGAACCCCAGGCCCGCCACCGGACTCCCCCGAACACCCCACCAGCCCGATCAGCACCACGGTCGCAAGGGCTGCCGTCATCGTCTTCGTCCCGCGTCGCACGGCCCGATCCTGCCCGACGGCGGTGCAACGCCCCTGAGCGGCGCGGCGGGACGGGACCGCCCACCGGCTGACTGACGGTTCTGGTTCACGATCCTCGGGGTTCACGAACCGGAACCGTCAGCGCGCGGAGACGAACCGCCGTCCCCGCGCCCGTCACGTGGGCGGAAGGCGGACGGGAGGCCCGTGGCGGCGCCGCCACGGGCCTCCAGTCCGTCGGTCGGTCGCGTCTCAGGACCGCGACAGGCGCTCCACGGTGGCGTGCGCGCCGTCCGTGATGAGCCCGTCGAGGGCGTCGCGGTACGCGGCGACGAACCGCTCGTCGTCGACGAGGTCGCCGAAGACCTGGCGGTTCGCGATGAAGGCGAGCCGGTCCTCACGCTGGGTGAGTGCGATGCGGTGCAGGGGCTCGGCGAGCCGGTCGACGATCTCGATGGGTTCGCCGGACTCGTCGGTGCCCTCGTCGTAGCGGGCCCACGACGCGACGATGCCGGCGGACAGCGTGACGGGACGGTCGGCAGCCAGGTTCTCGCGCACGACGGGCAGCAGCCACTTCGGGATCCGGTCGCTCGACTCGGCGCAGAGACGGGCGAGGGTGTCGCGGACCTCGGGGTTCTGGAAGCGCTCGATGAGGGTGGCCTTGTAGTCCTCGAGGTCGATGCCGGGGACGGGGTGCAGCGTCGGTGATCCCTCTTCGTCCATGTAGCGGCGCAGGAAGGTCGCGATCGCCGGGTCCTGCGTGGCCTCGTGCGCGTAGCGGTACCCGGACAGGTACCCGAAGTAGCAGAGCCCCTGGTGGCTGGCGTTGAGGAGCCGGAGCTTCATGAGCTCGTACGGCTCGACGTCCTCCACGAGCTGGACGTCGGCGTCCTCGTAGGGCGGACGGCCGGCGGGGTGGTCGTCCTCGAGCACCCACTGGAAGAACGGTTCGGCGACGACGGGCCAGGCGTCGTCGATGCCGAGCTCGTCACGGACCCAGGCACGGTCCTCGTCGGCGGTCACCGGGGTGATGCGGTCGACCATCGAGTTCGGGAACGACACGTGCTCGTCCATCCAGCCCGCGAACGCGGGGTCCTGCAGACGGGCGTAGGCGGTGAACATCGACCGTGCGACGTGCCCGTTGCCCTGGATGTTGTCGCAGGACATCACGGTGAACGGGTCGAGGCCGCGGTCCCGTCGGCGGCGCAGCGCCTCGACGACCAGGCCGAACACGGTGCGGGGCGGGCCGTCGCCGCGCAGGTCGGCCGCGACGCCGGGCTCGTCGGCCACGAACTCGCCGGTGACGTGGTCGAAGTTGTAGCCGCCCTCGGTGATGGTCAGGCTGACGATCCTCGTGTCCGGGTGCGCCATCTTCTCGACGACGGCGTCGGGGTCGTCCACGGCGAGCAGGTACTCGACGATGCTGCCGACGACGCGGGACTCGCGGGTGCCGTCCGGGTGCTTGAGGACCAGCGTGTACAGGCCACCCTGCTCGGCCATCGCGGTCGCCATCCGACGGTCCTGCTCGAGCACGCCGACCCCGCAGATGCCGTACTCGCGGGCTTCGCCGCGCTGCAGGAGCCGGTCGATCACCATCGCCTGGTGTGCGCGGTGGAACCCGCCGACCCCGAAGTGGACGATGCCGGCGGTGACGCCGTCGCGGTCGTAGGTGGGCACGGCGACACCGCTCGTGGCGATCTCGTCGAGGGTCTCCGGGGACAGGCGGACGGGCATCGGGTACTCCTTCGTACGGCGGCGGTCGGGCGGCGGTGCCGCAGCGGTGCGGCAGCGGTGCGTCCGCCCAGTCTGGCACCCGCACCCCCCGACGGAACAGCGGTTCAGCACAGGCGTTCTGCACCGGGGGACGAACCTGGGGAAGCACCCAGCCTCGTTGCACCGAGTGCATCGATGCACCTAGTGTTCCTTCCCGTGACCATCGCGACCGATCGCCGTGCCGCCCTCAAGGCGAAGCACCGTGCGGCGATCCTGCAGGCGGCCCGCGACCTGATCGACGAGCGCGGCGGTCGCGACTTCAGCGTGGACGACCTGGCCGCCCGCGCCGACATCGCCCGGCGGACCGTGTTCAACCACTTCGCCTCCCTCGACGAGGTCCTGCTGGCCGTGTGCGAGCAGGAACTGTCCGTCATCATCGACCGGTTCCTCGCCGACATGGCCCGGACCCCGGTGGGCGACGGCAGCCGAGCGTCGATGTTCGACGAGCTCGAGTCAGCGGCCCGTGGCGCCGACCTGGCCCCGGCGATCGCCGGCATGTACCGGATCCTCGGCGACCCGGGCAAGGACGACCCGAAGGCCGCGGTCCTGACCCAGACGGCGTTCTCGCGCGTGACCGAACGGCTCCGGCACGAGGTCGCCCGGCGCTACCCGGCCGCCGACCCCCTCGACGCCGCCCTGCTCGTCGAGGGGCTCATGAGCGGCATCGTCGTCATCGCGGAGCACTGGCTGGCGACGTCGGGACCCTCCCTCGACCAGCCCGCCCTCGACGCGTGGGACGACCTGCTCGCACGACTCGTGCACAGCGTGCGCAGCGGCTACATGGCGAACGACTGACACTCCTCCTCCCCAAGGGGTCCACCGGCGCACCCCGCACCACCAGCACCTGACAACGAAAGGACCGCAGGCAACCGCATGGCCGGTCTCCTCTACCGTCTCGGACGGTTCTCCGCACGACGCCACTGGCTCGTCATCATCACCTGGGTCGTGATCATGGCCGTCGCGGGCGTCACGTACACGCTCTTCGCCGGCACGATCTCGTCGTCGATCACGATCCCGAACACCAAGACCAGTCAGGTGCAGGACCAGCTCGCCGACAAGTTCCCGTCGGCGAACGGCGGCAACGGCACGATCGTCTTCGAGACGAAGGACGGCAAGGCGTTCTCGTCCTCGCAGCAGTCCGAGATCGACGACTTCCTGACCAGCCTCGAGGAGCTCGACGGCGTCAAGGGCACGACGAGCGGCTTCGACACGCAGGAGCAGCTCGACGACCAGCGGCAGAAGATCGTCGACGGCCGCGAGCAGATCGAGTCCGGTCGCGCGAAGATCGAGACCGGCCAGGAGCAGCTCGACGCCCAGAAGGCGCAGCTCGAGTCCGGCAAGCAGAAGATCGCGGACGCCCAGGCGCAGCTCGACACGCAGAAGGCACAAGCGCAGGCAGCCGGTGACGCAGCACTCCCCGCCGCCCAGGCGCAGGCCGCGGCCGCCCAGCTCCAGCAGGCGCAGGCGCAGATCGACGCCCAGCAGGCCCAGATCGACGCCGGTGAGCAGCAGATCGCGGACGCCCAGAAGACGATCGACACGAACAAGCAGAAGCTCGACGACAACGAGCAGCAGCTCGAACAGGGCTCGGATCTGCTCGACCTGTCGAAGGACATCCGCTTCGTGTCGGACAACGGCAGCGCCGCGATCGGCACCGTGCAGTTCACGAAGTCGACCTACGAGGTGCCCGCGGACACCAAGACCGCGATCGCGGACGACGCCGAGTCGGCCGAGATCCAGGGCGTCAACGTGTACGTCTCGAACGACATCGCGCAGGGTGTCCCGTCGATCCTCGGCCCGGGTGAGATCGGCGGTGTCATCATCGCCGCGATCGTGCTGCTGCTGATGCTCCGCACGGTCATCGGCGCAGCGGTCCCGCTCGTCAGCGCCGTGCTCGGCGTCGGCGTCGCGTCGCTGACCGCGCTGTCGTTCTCGAGCGTCGTCGAGTTCATCTCGGTCACACCCGTGCTGGGGGTGATGCTGGGCCTGGCGGTCGGCATCGACTACTCGCTGTTCATCCTGAACCGGCACCGGACCCAGCTGAAGCAGGGCATGCAGGTGCACGAGTCGATCGGCCTCGCCAACGGCACCTCCGGCAACGCCGTGGTGTTCGCCGGTGCGACGGTCATCGTCGCGCTGCTCGCGCTGAACATCACCGGCATCCCGTTCCTCGGCCTGATGGGCACCGTCGGTGCGGTCGCGGTGCTCTTCGCGATCCTCATCGCGACGTCCTTCACCCCGGCTCTGCTGTCGCTCATCGGCATGCGGATCCTGCGGAGGAAGGAACGCGCGAAGATCGGCAACACCGACTCGACGCGGATCCCGAACAAGCCGATGTCGAGCTGGCGCGCGGTCATCACGCTCGTCCTGGGCGTCGCGGTGCTCGGCACCATCGCCCTGCCCGCGACCCAGATGCGCCTCGGCCTGCCGAGCGGGTCCTCCGAGGCCGTCGAGTCGAGCCAGTACAAGGCCTACAAGACGCTCGAGAAGGAGTTCGGCGCCGGTCAGAACGGTCCGCTGCTCGTCGTGGCGACCCTGCCGGAGTCGATCAGCAAGAGCGACGTCACCGCGACCGAGGTCACCATCGGCCAGGCGATCGCGAAGAACGACGACGTGGAGGCCGTGCTGCCCATCGGTGCCTCGAAGGACCGCGACATCATCGCGTTCCAGGTGAAGCCCTCTGGTGGCCCGGACAGCGTCTCCACCGAGAACGTCGTGAAGGACCTGCGCGTGCAGACCGTCTCCACCGACGACGGCCGGGCCACCCTCGGCGTCGCGGGCAACGCGTCGGCGAACATCGACGTGTCCGAGAAGCTGTCGAACGTCCTGCCGCTCTACCTCGTGGTGGTCGTCGGACTGTCGCTGATCATCCTGATCATCGTGTTCCGGTCGTTCCTCGTGCCGATCACCGCCACCGCCGGGTTCATCCTGTCCGTGCTGGCGTCGTTCGGTGGCCTGACCGCGATCTACCAGTTCGGCTGGCTCGGCTCGGTCTTCGGCGTGCACGACCCGGCACCGATCCTGAGCTTCCTGCCCATCATCGAGATCGGCATCCTGTTCGGTCTGGCGATGGACTACCAGCTGTTCCTGGTGTCCGGCATGCGTGAGGCCTACGCCCACGGCGCGAGCGCGAAGGTGGCCGTCCAACGCGGTCTGCACGCGGGTCGCGCGGTGGTCACGGCAGCGGCGATCATCATGATCTCGGTGTTCGCGGGCTTCATCTTCTCGGAGTCCTCGACCATCAAGCCGATCGGCTTCGGGCTGGCGTTCGGTGTGCTCATCGACGCCTTCGTCGTCCGCATGCTGCTCATCCCGTCGGCGATGCACCTGCTCGGCAAGAGCGCCTGGTGGTTCCCGAAGTGGCTCGACCGGATCGTGCCGGACGTCGACGTCGAGGGCGCGAAGCTCGAGCGCACCCACCCCGTCGCCGGCCACGAGGACACCCGCACCGGCACCCACGCGCTCCCCGTGGAGCCGGACGCGACCACGCACGACTCGGGGCACCCGCCCGCGCACCGCGCGTAGTCGACGCAACCAGCCTGGAGGCCCGGGCCGACCCACACGGGTCGGCCCGGGCCTCCAGGCCGTTGCGCCCACCGCCCCGACGCGACACTGTCGTCGTCGTACGACAGCGACATGGTCGCTCTCCCCCGCGCACGAGCGAGACCACGCCACTTCGTGCACGAACGAAGTACCCTGAACGCATGACCGAGACCGCACCGGACCCGCTCGCGCTCGACCGGCAGCTCTGCTTCGCGCTGGCGGCGACGAGCCGCAGCGTCATCGGGTTGTACCGCGACCTCCTCGAGCCGATGGGCCTGACGCACCCGCAGTACCTCGTGATGCTCGCCCTGTGGGAGCGGGACCCGCGGTCGGTGCGCGAGATCGCCGGCGAACTGCGGCTCGACTCCGCGACGTTGAGCCCACTGCTCAAGCGGCTGGAGACCTCCGGCTACGTCCGCCGCACCCGCAGCGCTGCCGACGAACGCCAGCTCGAGGTGTCCCTGACGACGGCGGGGCACGCCCTGCGCGACCGGGCACAGGCCGTCCCGCTGGCCGTCGCCGATCGTCTGGGGTGGCCGCTCGCCCGACTCGAGTCCCTGAAGGACGAGCTGACCGAGCTACTGGAGCGCGTCGACCGGGTGTGAACCGACGGCATCGGTGCCATAATTGTTCGTGCACGAACGAATCGAGAGGACAGACCCGTGGGACGCTTCGGCCAGTGGTACGAACGGTGGAACACGACGCTCATCAACAAGATGGGCCCCTCGCAGATCGGCGCCGGTCGACCCGAGGGCATCGACGACCGCACGGTCGATCGCGGATGCCCGATCTGCGGCAAGCCCCTGTCCCTGCACCAGGTGATCCGCCCCGAGGGCCAGGTGCGCTCGTCGACGCTGGTCTGCCCGCGCGACTGACGCGCCGCCTGAAGAACTCCTCCGAAGCGGAATTGCACCAGGCAACACGTCGTTCCCCCTGACGTGAAGCTCTTCGAACCCGCCACCATCGGCGCCCTGTCCCTGTCGAACCGCATCGTCATGGCCCCGCTCACGCGCACCCGCGCCGGCGAGCACGGTGTCCCGAACGACCTGCTCGTCGAGCACTACCGGCAGCGCGCCGGCCTCGGCATGATCATCACCGAGGGCACCTGGCCCGTGCAGGAGGGACGCTCCTACCCCGGGCAGCCCGGCATCGAGACCGACGAGCAGATCGCCGGCTGGCGTCGCGTGACCGACGCCGTGCACGCCGAGGGCGGCACCATCGTCATGCAGCTCATGCACGGCGGCCGGGTCTCGCACACCGACATCTCGCAGACCCCGCGCATCGTCGGCCCGTCCGCCATCGCCGCGCCCGGCCAGACGCACCTGGCCGACGGCTCGAAGGCCGACATGCCGGTGCCGCACGAGCTGACCACCGCCGAGGTGCAGGAAGCCGTGCAGGGCTTCGTGCGGGCCGCCCGCAACGCGATCGCCGCCGGGCTCGACGGCGTCGAGGTCCACGGCGCCAACGGCTACCTGGTCCACGAGTTCATGTCGCCGGTGTCCAACACCCGCACCGACCAGTACGGCGGCTCCCCCGAGAACCGTGCGCGCTTCGCGATCGAGGTCACCACGGCCATCGCCGAGGCCATCGGCGCCGAGCGCACCGGCATCCGCCTGTCGCCCGAGCACGGGATCCAGGGCGTCATCGAGGACGACGCCGACGACGTCCGCGCGACCTACACGGCAGTCGCCGAGGGCCTCGCGCCGCTCGGACTCGCCTTCGTCGACGTCCTGCACGCCGAGCCGACCGGCGAGCTGGTGCAGCACATCCGCCGCACCGCGGGCGCGCCCTTCATCGTGAACTCGGGCTTCTCCGCGCTCACCACCCGCGACGAGGCCATCGCCATCGTCGAGGGCGACCACGCCGACGCCGTCGCCGTGGGCCGCGCCGCGATCGCGAACCCGGACCTCGCGCACCGCTGGGAGCACGACACCGAGCTCAACGAGCCGCGTCCGGAGCTCTTCTACGGCGCGACCGCCGAGGGCTACACCGACTACCCGTCGCTGGCCGAGGCGCGCGCGACCGTCGCGTAGTCGAGGCACCACCTGACGGACGGGAGGCCCGTGGCGACACCGCCACGGGCCTCCCGTCCGCACCGGGGCCAGGTCGCAGACGTGCGCCGACGGTCAGTGGTCGAGGACCGACATCGACCCGACCACCGCGACGGCCAACGGCCCGCTGTAGGACACGCAGACGAGGCCCATCCACGCGGCCCCCGCCCACGTCGCTCGCAGACGGCTCTTCCGCCGGTCGCGGAGCACCAGGCGACGCCCCGCGGCGGCGATCGCGTCGGCGTGCCCGTCCTCGAGCAGCGATCGGTCGTCCTGGTACCGGGAGGCGGCGCGCACGATGCGCGGCACGACCTCGCCCAGGACTGCCTCGACCTGCATCCACGGCGCAGGGCGCGACCAGTCCGCGATCCCCGGCGCCGAGAAGACCAGCCGGTCGTCGACCATCTCGACGTTCCAGCCGGCCGCGTGGTCGACGAGCGCTGCCATCACGTCAGGGGTGAGGACGTACAGCGCGTCCTGGCCGTAGTCCTCCGGCGCCCAGACCCGGAAGTGCCGGTCGAAGTCGCCCTCCAGCGACATCCGTTGCCGGTGACGGAGCACCACCGGCAGGTCGCTGCGACGACCGTCGTTCGCCGTTGCGTCGAGGAGCAGGTGCGGCAACGGTCCGGGCAGCCGCACGGTCAGGTACGTCCAGTCCCGCGAGACCATCCAGCGCCGCTGGACGCAGCCGAACTCGACGTCCGGGACGCCGTCGATGTGCACGGGGGCGGTGCCGAACCGGGGGTGGACGCGGATGCCGGAGTAGCGCGGGGTGATCATCGAGTCGAGCGGCTTCGGACGGACCGGCCGCGCGGGGTACCCACTGGCCTCCCCCGTCAGCGCTGCCCGAGCCTCGTCCGGACGCAGGGGCCGAGGCCGTTCGCCCCGGACCAGGAGCACGACGAGCCCGACCACACCGGCGACGAGCACCACGAACCAAGCCACCCAGCGGACGACGTCACCGACACCCGCGCCGTTGTGGACGAGCCCGGTGCCCCAGACCACGAGCGCGGACGCGAGCCACGCGAGCGGGACCTCGATCGCCAGGAGCAGCGCGTTCCACCACCGCGGAGCCTGTCGCGGGCGGCGAATCCGCGGTCGTCGCGCCGTCTCCGCCGCGAACTCGTCGTCGGACGCGGTCAACCAGCGCAGGTCCATCGGCCCCCCTCTGGAGAAGGATCGTAGCGTCCGCGTCGAGAACGCCCGGCGGAGCCGTCCACGTCTCCTAGGATCGACGCAGTGAGTACTGCAACGCCGGGCGAGCGGGGCCCCGCGCACCGAGCGCGCGACAGGACGCGGTGGGACATCCAGGGCCTCCGCGCGTTCGCCGTCCTCGCGGTCGTCGTGTACCACCTGTGGCCGGGCGCGCTGCACGGCGGGTTCGTCGGGGTCGACGTCTTCTTCGTGATCTCCGGGTTCCTGATCACCGGGCTCCTGCTGCGGGAACAGCTCGCGACCGGCACGATCCGGCTCGGACGGTTCTGGTCGCGCCGGGCGAAACGGCTGCTGCCGGCCTCGTTCCTCACCATCGTCGTCACGGGCGTCGCGGTGCTCGTCGCCGTGCCGAGCGCGCTGTGGGGACAGTACGGGCGCGAACTGATCGCCTCCACGGTGTACCTGCAGAACTGGGAGCTCGCGGCGAACGCGGTCGACTACCTGGCCTCGTCGGACGCCCCCTCGCCGTTCCAGCACTTCTGGTCGCTGTCGGTCGAGGAGCAGTTCTACATCCTCCTGCCGCTCCTGCTGCTCGGCGTCGGGGCGCTCGCGCGCAGGCGGTTCACCCCGCTGGTGACGGCACGGATGCTGCTCGGCAGCGTCGTCGTGCTGTCACTCCTGTGGAGCATCGTGCAGACGGCCACGAACCCCGGCGTCGCGTACTTCTCCACCGGCACCCGTGCGTGGGAGTTCGCGCTCGGTGGCCTCGTCGCGACCGTCCGCCTGCCCGAGGTTCGCACCGAGGTCGCCCGGCGCGTGCGACTCGTCGCCACCGGCGTGGGTGTCGTGGCCCTCGCCCTGTCGCTCGTCGTGATCACCCCGGAGACGGCGTTCCCCGGGATCGCGGCACTGCTCCCGGTCGCCGGCGCGACCCTCGTGGTGCTGTTCGGTGCGGGCACCGAGTTCGAGGACGTCGGTGCGCTCCGGCCCGTCGCGTTCCTCGGCCGGATCTCGTACGCGCTGTACCTCTGGCACTGGCCGCTCGTCGTCATCCTGCCGATCATGCTGGGCCGCCCGCTCGACTGGGCGACGGGCACGGCGGTGCTCCTGGTCGCGGTCGGCCTGGCCACCGTGACGACGATCTGGTTCGAGGAGCCCGTCCGGTTCTCGACCTGGCTCCGCGACCTGCAGCCGCGCGGGGTCGTCTCGCTCACCGTGATCTGCAGCTTCACGGTCGTGACGCTCGGGGCCGCCACCCTGACCGCCGTGTACGTGCAGGAGGTCAACGCGACCACGGTCACGAAGCAGGTCACCGCCGAGCAGGAGGACGACGACGAGTCCTGCTTCGGCGCCGCCGCCCGGATCGGCTTCGACGAACCCTGCGTCGACCCCGAGCTCGCCGACGTCCGCGTACCCGCCCCCACCGTGGCGAAGGACGACGACGACAACCGCGCCGAGTGCTGGAGCGGAACGTTCCGCCCCTGCGTCCTCGGCAAGGAGACCGGGTGGTCCAAGCACCTCATCGTCGTCGGGGACTCGCACAGCAACGCACTGATCGGGGCGTACGAGAAGATCGCCGACGACAACGGCTGGCGGATCGACCTGGCCGGCACCGGCGGCTGTTACCTCACCACCGCGCAGCAGGACTCACTGAGCCCCTCGTCCATGCGCGGCTGCAACTCGTGGAAACACGCCGCCATCGACTACGTCCGCGAGCACCGTGACGCCGATGCGCTCGTCGTCACCCACTCCACCACGCAGATGCCCGTCAGCCTGCCGCCGGGGCCGGCGCGCGACACTGCCACCCGGAACGGCCTGGTCGATGCGTGGGAGCAGGCGGCCGGCGACGAGCTGCCCGTCATCGCGATCCGCGACAACCCGGTCCCGCGGCCCGACGTGGTCGCGTGTCTGAGCACGATGTCGGGGCCGACGACGGACGTCTGCGACCGGTCCCGCTCCGAGGCGCTCGGCCGGACCGACTCGTCCGTCGAGGCCGTCGCGGCCTTCCGCGCAGCCGGCGGTCGAGCGGCGTCGATCGACCTGAGCCGCTACTACTGCACCGACACCACCTGCCCGGCGGTCGTCGGGGGTGCCCTCGTGTACCGGGACAGCACGCACATCACGGCGACGTGGGCGTCGTCGCTCGAGCCGTACCTGGAGCGGGCGCTGCAGGACCGGTTGGCGGCGTTCGCGCGCTGAGCCCTCCGGTACAGCCCGCCTCACCCTGGACGCGTCGCCCGGACAGGGGAAGACTGGAACGGTCGGGTCCACGTCACCAGGGAGCGAGCATGCGTGAACACGTCCCCAGCCAGGTCAGCGACGCCGCGGTTCGCGACCTCGTCGATCGGCTCCGCCGCTACCGCGCGGTCACCCGGCCGGCGCTCGGCCACGACGGCGGCGTCGACGAGCAGCTGCTGACCGAGACGCTCCGGCACTGGGCGGACGACCACGACTGGCGCGCCCACGAACGCCGCATCGCCGGCTGGGGCTGGCAGGAGACCGAGCACACAGCCGTACCGATCCGCGCGGTCGTCCGTGCAGCCGATCGACCCGATGCGCCCGTGGTCCTGTTCCTGCACGGGTGGCCGGACTCGGTGCTGCGGTTCCAGCACGTGTTCCCCCTGGTGCCGGACCTGACGGTCGTCGCCCCGGCTCTGCCGGGCTTCCCCTTCGCCGCGCCGGTGGAACCCGGGGGCCTGTCAGCGGTCGCGATGGCCGACGCCGTCGCCGCCGCGATGGCCGAGTTCGGGTACGACCAGTACGTCGTCTCGGCCGGGGACGTCGGCTGCGACGTGGCAGAGGCGCTCGCTGCCCGGCACGGCTCACACGTCACCGCGCTCCACCTGACCGACCTGTCGCAGTACCACTTCCTGGTGGACCCGCCGACGGACCTCGACGACGAGGAGCGGGCCTACGTGGAACGTGGCCACGGGTGGCAGCAGCGTTCCGGCGGGTACATGCACGAGCAGTCCACCCGCCCGCACACCCTCGCGGTCGGTCTCGGCGACTCCCCCGCCGGGCTGGCGGCCTGGATCCTCGAGAAGCTCGTCGAGTGGACCGACGGGGACGGGGACGGCCGTGCCGGTGCGTTCCCCCTCGACGACGTGGTCACGTGGATCGCCGCGTACTGGTACACCGGCGCGATCGGGACGTCCTTCACCCCGTACGCCAGTCCAGCGGCCAAGGACTGGCCTCGGATCGAGGTCCCCACGGTGATGACGGTGTTCCCGGCGGACCTCGTCAACGCGCCCCGGCAGTTCGTCGAGCGGTTCTTCGCCGTCGTCGAGTGGATCGAGTTCCCCAGGGGCGGTCACTTCGCCGCATGGGAACGACCCGAACAGTACGTCGAGGGTGTCCGGCGAGCGGTCGCTGTCGCAGGGGACGACACGGACTGAGCGCTTCATCAGACGATCGTCTGCCGAATTGCAGGACCGTCCCAAGTTGAGGGACGAAGTTGCTCGGACCACACCGCGGCCATCAGCATCGCACAGCGCGATCGACGGCCAGCGGACGCTCGAGGCAACTGAAGGGGCACCCCCGTGCACATCTCGCGCCGAACTGCGCTCATCGGCATCACCGCCGCCGTCCCGCTCGTCACGACCGCGCTCGCGGCCCCGGCCGACGCCGCCACCCCCTCCGGCGCGGCCGGATCGACCGGTTCCTCCGGCTCCGCCGACCCGGGTGTGCTCGCCGTGCAGCGCTGGCTCAACACGACGTTCGGGCACCTGCACGGGTGGGTGCACGTCGACGAGGACGGGCTGACCGGCAGCGGGACCGTCCTCGGGATCGTGCAGGGCACCCAGTCGCTCCTCGGCATCTCCCCCGTCGTCGCGACGTTCGGGCCGACGACGCGTCGGAAGCTCGAGCAGCACGGCGACGTCGGCTCGGAGACCGGCGACGACGCCGCGACCTGGTGCCGGCTCGTCCAGGCAGGACTCGTCTGCAAGGGTTCGTCGGACGTCACGCTCACCGGTGAGTACGACGCGGCCACCGTGGCGGCCGTGCAGGCACTCCGGTCCGACCTGGGTGCCGAGCCCGGCGCACTCCCGCTGTCGGCCCACCTGTTCGGCGCCCTCCTGACCGTCGACCCGGTCCGCCTCGCCGACGGGGGGTCACGCGCCGTGCGGACGGTGCAGCAGTACCTCAACCGCACCTACGCCGAGGCGACCGGCGGCGCGTACGGCAGCACGAGCGGGCTCGTCGACACGAGCACGTACTCTGCGGCGATCCGCGCGGTGCAGGTCGCGGTGGGGGTCACGGTCGACGGCGCCTGGGGACCGGGGACGGCTGCCGCGCTCCGTGCCGCGGGACCGAGCGTCGTCGGGGTCGGGGCCACCGGCGCCTGGGTGTTGCTCGTCAAGGCACTCCTGGTGCTGAACGGCGAGCGCGTCGTGTTCAGCAGCACCTACTCGGCTGCGGACGCCGCGGTGGTCCGTGCCTTCCAGCAGTTCCAGGCGTTCCCGCCCGCCGAACAGACCGGGACGTGCGACGCCGGTACGTGGGCCGCCCTCGCCGCGAGCACGGGCGACCCGGACCGCGCCACCACCGGTACCGACACCGCGGTGCGCCTCGACGACGCCCGGGCGGCCGCCGTCCGTGCGTCCGGCGCCACCAGCGTCGGCCGGTACCTCACGAACCACCAGCGTTCCGGGGCACTCGACAAGGCCCTGACCCCCGACGAACTCCGCGTGATGGCGAACGCCGGGCTCGGGCTGTGGCCGATCTTCGAGGAGGGCGGGTTCGCCGCCTCGTGGTTCACCGAGGAGCAGGGTGTGCGTGACGCCCACCGCGCCCACGATGCCGCACGCCGACTCGGGATCCCGAAGCAGACCACCGTCTACTTCGCCGCCGACTTCGACGCGACCGCGGCGCAGGACGAGTCACTCGTGGTCCCGTACTTCCGTGGCGTCGCCACCGGCCTGCGGGACCGGGGGAACCTGTACAAGGCGGGCGTCTACGGATCCCGTGCCACGTGCACCGCGGTGAGCGGCGCCGGTCTCGCGCACTTCTCGTTCGTCGCCGGGATGTCGCCGGCATGGGCGGGCAACCAGCTCGAGCCGCTGCCGGGCAACTGGTCGCTCAACCAGATCCAGAACCGCACGGTCGGGTCGGGCAAGGGGTCCACCGAGATCGACGCCGTGGTGGACTCCGGGCGCGACCCCGGCGTCCCCGCGGCTCGGCTGGCCGACTGACCGGCTCCCGACCGGGATCGAGCACCGCCGTGACCACCACGACCCCGCGTGACGACGAGCCGCACGCCGCGTTCCCGCACCGTGCCACGTACGTCTTCTCGAACTTCGAGGAGGCGATCTCGATGGACTGCTACTGCGAGGAGGGCGCCGACCACTTCGGCGTCTACCCGTTCTACGACGAGGTCATCAAACCGATCATCCACGATCTGACCCGACGCGTCCGGCGCCGGTTCGGGAAGGAAACCCCGTGAACACCGCACACACCACCACCCCGAGTGCCGCCCGTCACCGGAACCGCCGGACCGCCGCGACGGCGCTGACCCTCGGGCTGCTCGCGGCGGGCATCGCGCTGCCGACCTCGGCGGCGAACGCCGACCCCCTGCCCACGTCCGCCGAACCGACGGGTTCCACGATGACCATCTCCCACGACGGCTCCCGTCCCGCGGCGTCGTCGGCACAGCTCGACACCATCGGCGCGTTGATCATCCGCCGGTTGGAACTCGCCGACCCGGTGGCCGAGTCGAAGTGGCTCAGCGGCAAGCCGGTCTCCGATCCGGTGCGCGAACAGGCCGTCGTGGACGAAGCCGTCGCCCTGGCCGACCGACAGGGTGTCGACCCCGTCCTGGTGAACCGGGTGATCCGCGCACAGATCGCCGCGAGCAAGGTCGTGCAGCGTGGCCTCATCAACCACTGGACGCACAACCCGTGGACCGCACCGACGACCGCGCCGGACCTGGCGACCGTCCGCCCCCAGCTCGACGCCATCGACACGGACCTGGTGACCGCGCTCGGCCAGGCGCAGACCGTCGCCCAGGACCACCGGTGCGCGCACCTGGTGGACGCGGAGCGGAAGCACCTCGACGTCGGACTCGACTCGTTGCACCGGAAGGGGATCGACGTGGCGTGGAACACGTTCTGCTCCGCCTGACCCGATCGACGGGACGGGCCGCCATCGTGAGCGGCCCTAGGATGTGGTGTTCACTGATCGCCCGGGTCCGGGCGAGGAAGGACACCGCGCCAGATGAACCAGCGGCAGCTCGCCATGGAGGCGTCTCGACGAGCCATCATCGACGCCGCGGGGCAGCAGTTCGCGGCCTTCGGCTACGAGGCGACCACGTTCTCCCGCGTCGCCCAGGCGATGGGCAAGCCGAAGTCGGCGATCGGGTACCACCTGTTCCCGTCGAAGAAGGACCTGGCGACGGCCGTCATCGAACTGCAGCAGCAGCGCTGGCGGGAACTCTTCGACGCGCTCCCGGCCGAGCCCGGTCTCGAGCGGCTCACGGTGTTCCTCCTGACGACCGGCATGGACGTCCGGAAGGGTTCGGTCGCCGGCGGTGCCGTCCGGCTCCTGCACGAACTCGGCAAGGCCGGCGTCCCGGTGCCGCGCGGCTTCGACTGGTTCGAGATGACGCGGGGCGAACTCGTCAGCGCCGGGGTCGCGACCGCTGACGTCGACGCAGCCGGGGTCCAGCCGTCCGTCCTGCTGCTCCTCAACACGACGCTGGGCATGGTGGACGGTTCCACGCAGCTGACCGACGACGAGCTCGTGGCCCAGCTCAAGGCCCTGTGGTCGCCGCTCTTCACCTCGTTCGGCATCGAGGGTGCCCCGGAGATCATCCAGGCGGCCAGGCCCTACACCCCGGGAGGATGACGACTCAGTCGTCCCCGCCCCACGTCGTGCTGTAGATCGCGGCGTACCAGCCGACCCCCGGCTCGTCCTCGGTCGACCCGATCGTGATCCACGAGGCACGCGTCGTCACGTACAGGTCCTCGTCGTGCCCGCAACGGATCTCACGCGACGCAACGGGCTCGCCCAACGCCGCGCGACCCGGTCCGGACCGGCCGTTCCAGACAGCCAGCGGCAACGACTCCCCGCCGCGGCACGTCACCGACACCCGGATCCGTCCTGGCCGTCCGTCCTCCCGCCCGCCGAACGACAACCGGTCCGTGGTGCGGCCGAGACCCACGCCGCTCCCCAGCTCGTCGGGCTGTCCCGCCCAGCGGTGCCGGACCTGCTCGGTCCACGAGTCCGACAGGACCTCGTCGTCGGACATCCGCGGGTGCGCCCCGGAACAGGCGGCGAGGACCAGAGCGACGAGGACCACCGCGGTCACCCCGGCGACGGAACGGCGGCGGAACGGACGGCGGCGGCGGGAACGAGCGATCATGGCAGACCCCATCCTGCCGGTCGATCAGCCGCCCCGCACCGTACAGTGCACCATGACCGAAACAGCGCCAGCGCACCAGTTGCTCCACCTCGGGGTGCTCGCCGACTCCCGGAAGGCCGACGAGCGTCGCCTCCCGATCCACCCGGCCCACTTCGACCGCATCGATCCGGACCTGCGCGCAGCGATGACGCTGGAGCGCGGGTACGGTCTCCGCTTCGGCGTGCCCGACGACCAGCTCGAACCCCTCGTCGGCGCGATGGCCGACCGTGACGAGGTGATCGCGACCGCCGACGTCGTCCTCCTGCCCAAACCCGTGCCGTCCGAGCTCGCGGACCTGCGCGACGGGCAGGTGCTCTGGGGGTGGCCGCACTGCGTGCAGGACCGGGAGCTCACGCAGCTCGCCGTCGACGAGCGCCTGACGCTGATCGCGTGGGAGGCCATGAACCACTGGCGCGACGACGGCGGGTTCGGCCTGCACGTGTTCCACAAGAACAACGAGCTCGCCGGCTACTGCTCGGTGATCCACGCACTGCAGCTCTGCGGGTCGACGGGCGACTACGGGCGACGGCTCACCGCGGTCGTCATCGGTTTCGGTGCGACCGCCCGCGGCGCGGTCACCGCCCTGAACGCGCACGGCATCCACGACGTCCGTGTCCTGACGAACCGGGACGTCGCCGCGGTCGGTTCCCCCATCCCCTCGGTCGACATCCTGCGCATCGGGCAGGACGACGGGCCGACGTCCGAGATGGTGGTGACCACCCCGGACGGGCCGGTCCCGCTCGCGCCGTACCTGGCCGAGAACGACATCGTGGTCAACTGCACCCTCCAGGACCCGAACGCGCCCCTCGTCTTCCTGCAGACCGAGGACCTCGCCGCCTTCCGGCCGGGGAGCCTCGTCATCGACGTCTCGATCGACGAGGGCATGGGGTTCAGCTGGGCGCGGGCCACGTCCTTCGCGGAGCCGATGATCACCGTCGGTGCCACCACCAACTACTACGCGGTCGACCACAGCCCGTCGCTGCTCTGGAACTCGTCGACGTGGGAGATCAGCGAGGCACTGCTGCCGTTCCTGCGGACGGTGATGTCCGGCCCCGGTGCCTGGGCGGGGTCCGAGACCATCCGTCGGGCGATCGAGATCGAGGACGGGCACATCCGCAACCCGGCGATCCTCGCGTTCCAGGGCCGCTCCGCCGAGTACCCGCACCGACCAGCGGATTGACTCGGGAACGACGAAGGGCCCCGGTGGATTCCACCGGGGCCCTTCCTCGTACTGTGCGCTCGAAGGGACTCGAACCCCCAACCTTCTGATCCGTAGTCAGATGCTCTATCCATTGAGCTACGAGCGCGTGGCCTTGCGGCCGTGGAAGACTCTACAACAGGTGCGGCCCGGGCGCCAATCGAGGCCGCCGCACCCTCACACTCGGCGTGTCGCGAGCGTCCGCCGCCGGCCGCGCCGTCACAGCCCCGCGGGCTCCTCGTCGAACACCTCGGCCAGGAACACCCGCAGCGCCTGCCACGACCGACGGTCGGCCCGTTCCTGGTACTGCGCACCGTGGTCCGGGGCGTCGGTGCCGGGCACCGCGAACGCGTGCATCGCGCCCGAGTACGTCACGACCTGCCAGTCGACCTCCGGCGCGGCCCGCATCTCGTCCTGCCACGCGTGCACCGCTTCGTCCGGCACGACGGGGTCGGCTCCCCCGGTGAGCACGAGCAGCTTCGCCCGGATGTCCGCGGCGTCCGAGGGGTCGTGCGCGATGAGTCCGCCGTGGAACGACACCGCACCGACGAGGTCGGCCCCGGTCCGCGCGAGTTCGAGCGCCGTCGAGCCACCGAAGCAGTAGCCCATCACGACGACGTGCGACGGGTCGACGTCGGGGTCGGCGAGCAGTCGCTCGAGCCCGGCGGTCGCACGGGCACGGAGCAACGGCAGGTCCTGGTAGAAGCCACCGGCCACCTGGGCCGCGGTGTCGTCACCGGGGCGGACGCCGGCTCCGTAGATGTCGGCACCGAACGCGACGTAGCCGAGCCGGGCGAGCATCGTCACCCGGGCCTCGACGTGCTCGTTGACGCCGTGCCAGTCGTGCACGACGAGGACGGCCGGACGACGGCCCGCGATCGCGGCGTCCTTCGCGAGCACGCCGAGCAGTTCGGTGCCCTCGTGGTCGTAGGAGACGTCGTCGACGCGGATGTCGGCGCCGGCGGGTTCGGGAACGGTCTGCAGGACGTCGTCGGTGGTGTTCACGTCGCCCGACGCTACGCCGCCCGTCGGGGTCAGCCCTCGACGTTGTCCCAGCCGTCCGGGCCGACCGACCCCGCGGCGTACTCGTCGAGCGGCGCCTTCCCCGCCTTCCACGCGTCGAGGAACGGTCCGACGACCTTCCAGCCCTGCACGGCGCTGTCACCGCGGACGGACAGCGTCGCGTCGCCTTCGAGCACGCCGGCCAGCACCTCGCCGTAGGCGCTGAGCCGCCCGGGGTTGAACGTCACCTCGAGGCTGGTGTGGTCGATCGTGTACGGGTCGCCGGCACCGTTGACGTTGAGTTCGAGCTGCATCTCGTCCGGGGCGATCCAGATGCGCAGCCGGTCGGGCAGCTCGGTGCCGGTGAGTCCCTCGGGCACGTGCGGGGAGTCCTTGAACGTGATGACGATCTCGCGGCGCTGCGCGGCGAGCGCCTTACCGGAGCGCAGGGTGAACGGGACGCCGGCCCAGCGCCAGTTCGCGATCTCCAGGGTGAGCTGGGCGAGGGTCTCGGTGCCGAGCGACGGGTCCACACCGTCCTCGTCGACGTACGACGGCAGCTGGCGGTCCGCGACGGCGCCGGCGGTGTACCGGGCGCGCCTGCCCGCGGTCACGACGTCGCCGCCCCACGGCCGGACGGCCCGCAGCACGAGCTCCTTCTGGGTGCGCAGGTCGTCGGCCTTGATCGAGGCGGGGGCCTCCATCGCGACGACGGCCATCACCTGCAACAGGTGGCTCTGGATCATGTCGGTGAGCGCGCCGGCCTTGTCGTAGTAGCGCGCCCGGCCCTCGAGCCCGAGGGTCTCGTCGTAGACGATGTCGACGCGCTCGACGTGCTGCGACGAGAGCAGGGGCTCGATGATGCGGTTCGCGAAGCGCAGCCCGAGCAGGTTGAGCACGGTGGAGCGGCCGAGGAAGTGGTCGACGCGGTGGATCCGCTCCTCGGGGATGAACGAGTGCAGCAGGTCGTTGAGGTGCGACGCGCTGTCCGCGTCGGTGCCGAACGGCTTCTCGAGCGCCAGGCGGGTGCCGGCGGGCAGGTCGAGGTGCGCGAGTTGCTCGCAGCTCTTCTCGGTGACCGCCGGGGGCAGCGCGAAGTAGATCGCCGGGTCGTGGTCGCACGCCGCGAGCAGCATCCGCAGGTCGTCCGGGTCCGTGACGTCGGCCTTCCGGTAGGTCGAGGCGTCGACGACGGCCTGCAACCGGTCGGGCAGCACCGCGGCACCGGACGCCCCCTCGTCCTCCTCGTTCTTCGACGCCTGCGCGTTCTCGAAGGACTCGCGCACCTGGGCCTTCCAGTCCGCGTCGGACAGGTCCTCCACCCCCGCCCCGACGAGCTGGATCTCCCAGTCGTCCTTCACCTGGAGCAGGGTGGCGAGGCCGGGCAGGAGCAGGCGCTTGGACAGGTCGCCACTGGCTCCGAGGATGAGCAGGCTGGTCTGGAGGCTCGACATGCACCAGACCGTACTCATCGGTCCCGGTGGACGGCCGGGCCGCTACGGTGGTGACAGTCGGGCGCGAGGGAGCACCATGAGCAGTGGGTACGAAGGGCGGCGCCTCCGTGTCGCCGTTGTCGGGACGGGCATGATCGCGGGCGTGCACGCCCGCGCAGCCCGGGCCTCCGGGGCCGACGTGCTCGGCGTGCTGGGCCGGAACGCCACCCGGTCCGACCAGGTGGCGGCGCAGCTCGACCTGCCCCGCGGCTACGCCTCGCTCGACGAGGTCATCGCCGACGCCCCCGACGTGGTGCACATCTGCACCCCGAACGACCAGCACCACCCGCAGGCGCTCGCGGTGATCGCGGCCGGCATCAACGTGGTGTGCGAGAAGCCCCTGGCGATCGATCCCGCCCAGGCCGCCGAGCTCGTCGCCGCCGCGGCCGACGCCGGGGTCGTGGCCACGGTGCCCTTCGTGTACCGGTACCACCCGATGGTGCGGGAGATCCGGGCGCGCATCGCCGACGGGGAGCTCGGCCGGCTGCTCGCGGTGCACGGGCACTACCTGCAGGACTGGATGCTCGACGAGGACGCCTCGAGCTGGCGCGTCGACCCGACCTCGAGTGGCCTGTCCCGCGCATTTGCGGACATCGGCTCGCACTGGTGCGACCTGGTCGAGTTCGTGACCGGCGAGCGCTTCGCCTCGGTGTCCGCGGCGACCGACATCGTCTACCCGACACGGCCGGCCGCGTCCGGTCCGTCGTTCTCCGGCTCCCCCGACCCCGATCCCGTGGCGGACGCGACGGAACGTGCCGCGGTCACCACCGAGGACACCGCCGTCGCGACCTTCCGCACCGCCACCGGCCGCATCGGCAACGTCGTGATCTCGCAGGTCGCCTCCGGTCGCAAGAACCGCCTGTGGTTCGAGGTCGACGGCACCCGCGGCAGCGCTGCCTTCGACCAGGAGCAGCCCGAGTCCGCCTGGTTCGGCAACGAGCGGGGCGCGCAGATCGTCGTCCGCGACCCGTCGCAGGGGTACCCGGACCAACGTCGTCTGGCGATCGTGCCGGCCGGGCACCCGCAGGGGTACCTCGACGCCTTCGCCGCGTTCGTCGCCGACACGTACACCGCCGTGCGCACCGGTGTGGCCCCCGACGGCCTGCCGACCTTCGCGGACGGTGCACGCTCCGCCGACATCATCGAGGCCGTGATCGGCAGCGCTGCCGAGACGACGTGGCGGGAGATCCGGTGAAGCTCGGCATGCTGACCGCCTGCCTGCCGGGCTGGTCCCTCGACCGGATCGCCGGCTTCGCCCAGCAGCAGGGCTACGAGCGGCTCGAGGTCGCCGTCTGGCCGGGCACCGGCGGCCGCGACTTCGAGGCGGCGCACCTGCCGGTCGCGACGTTCACGGACGAGGACGCCCAGGCCACCCGCGACCTGCTCGACCGCACCGGACTCGAGATCTCGGCGCTGGCCTACTACGAGAACAACCTGCACCAGGACCCGGAGCACCGTGCGGCGGTGCGGACCCACCTCGAGCACGCGATCGACACCGCGCAGACGCTCGGCATCCCGTACGTCGGCACCTTCATCGGCCGCGACACCACGAAGTCCGTCCGCGAGAACATGGCCGAGGGGAACCGTGTCCTGCCCGAACTCGTCGACTACGCCGGCGAGCGCGGCGTGCGGCTCATCATCGAGAACTGCGTGATGGAGGGTTGGCACCCCGACGGGTACCCCGGCAACATCGCGTACTCCCCTGAGCTCTGGGACTGGGTGACGGGGCTCGGCTTCGGCCTGAACTGGGATCCGTCACACCTGACGTGGATCGGGATCGACCCGGTGGAGACGATCCTGCCGTTCGCCGAGCACATCGTGCACGCGCAGGCGAAGGACGTCGAGCTGTTCCCCCGGAAGCGCGACGAGTACGGGTTCTTCGGCAAGGTCGACAAGGGCGACGACCCGTGGGACATGGGCTGGTGGCGGTTCCGCGTGCCGGGCCGCGGTGTCGTGGACTGGCCGCGCGTCGTCGACCGCCTCTACGAGGCGGGCTTCGACGGCACGCTGAGCGTCGAGCACGAGGACCCGCTCTGGGGCGGCACCGACGACAGGGTGCTCGAGGGGCTGCGCATCGCGCACCGCACGCTGCGCCCGCTG
Organism: Curtobacterium aurantiacum; assembly: GCF_018598555.1. GTDB lineage: Bacteria > Actinomycetota > Actinomycetes > Actinomycetales > Microbacteriaceae > Curtobacterium > Curtobacterium aurantiacum. The sequence continues at coordinate 242,852 of NZ_JAHEWN010000001.1, read as the reverse complement.
ATCGCGCAGGAAGCCTAGCCAGCACGGGCCCTGGCCGGGAGGCCCCGCTCACGTGACCGACGTCGGTCACGTGATCCGGGCCTCCAGGCCAGAGCCTGTGAACGGACCCGTGCGCGGCCGCGCACGCTGGGGCCCATGAGCACGACCGTGAGCGACTTCGTCATCGACCGCATCAAGGCGTGGGGGGTCTCCCGCGTGTTCGGGTACCCCGGCGACGGGATCGGCGCCTTCGACGGTGCGCTCGGCAAGGCGGCGTCGAAGGGCGACGGCCTGGAGTACGTCCGGCCCACGCACGAGGAGATCGCGGCGCTGATGGCGACCGCGCACGCGAAGTTCACCGGCGAGGTCGGGGTCTGCGTCGCGACGTCGAGTCCCGGCGCCTTCCACCTGCTGAACGGCCTGTACGACGCGCAGATGGACAACCAGCCGGTGGTCGCGATCGTCGGTCAGCAGGGCCTCGCGGCGATGGGGTCGTTCACGCAGCAGGAGTCGAACCTGGAGCGCGTCTTCGCCGACGTCGCCTGCTACGTGCAGACCGTGGCGACGCCAGAGGCGGTCGGCGTGGTGCTCGACACCGCGTTCCGTACGGCGTCGCTCCGCAAGCAGCCGGCCGTGGTCGTGCTGCCCCACGACGTGCAGGCGATGTCCTACGACGCGCCGCCGCTGGAGCACTGGGCCTCGCGGTCGAGCGACGTCCCGGCGTCCACCCGCATCACACCGCCCGCCGACGAGGTCCGGAAGATGGCGGAGATCATCAACGCCGGGTCGAAGGTGACGTTCCTCGTCGGCGCCGGTGCGCGCGGTGCGACGGCCCAGGTGCTCGCCGCGGCCGAGAAGGCGGGTGCGGGGATCATCACGGCGCTCCGCGGCAAGGACGTGATCCCGGCCGATGTGCCGTACCACTCGCAGCAGCTCGGGCTGCTCGGGTCGCTGCCGTCCCTGCACCAGATCCGCGACTGCGACACCCTCGTGCTGCTCGGCACGAACTACCCGTACGGCGAGTACATGCCGAAGACGGGGCAGGCCCGGGGCATCCAGGTCGACATCAAGCCGGAGCAGCTCGGCCTGCGGTACCCGACCGAGCTCAACCTGTGGGGTGACGTCGGGTCCACGCTCGACGCCGTGCTCCCGCTGCTCGAGCAGAAGACCGACAGGTCGTTCCAGGAGACGATCGCTCACGAGATGCGGGAGTGGGAGTCGGAGATGCGCGCGCAGTCCGAGGTCGCCTACGACGACGGGGTGAACCCGCGCCGGGTGATCCAGGCCGTGAACGACCGGCTGCCCGACGGCGTCACGGTCACCGCGGACGCGGGCACGACCGCCGACTGGTACGGCCACCACATCCGGCTGCGCGAGGGCATGCGCGGCGACATGTCCGGCCGGCTCGCGACGATGCTCGCGGCGATGCCGTACGCCGTGACCGCGAAGTTCGCGTTCCCGGACCGTCCGGCGGTGTGCACGATCGGCGACGGGGCGTTCCAGATGCTCGGCATGAACGAGCTCATCACGGTGAAGAAGTACATGGCGGCCTGGCCGAACCAGCAGCTCGTCATCGTGGTCATGCACAACGACGACCTCGGGCAGGTGTCGTGGGAGATGCGCACCGAGGACGGCAACCCGATGTGGCGCGGCTCGCAGGACGTCGAGTCGATGGACTACGCCGGGTACGCGACGCTGCTCGGGTTCCAGGGCATCGCGGTGCACGAGGACTCCGAGGTCGACGCGGCGGTCGAGCGGGCCTTCGCCCACCAGGGCGTGACGCTCATCGACGCGTACGTCAGCCGGAGCGTCCCGCCGCTGCCGCCGCACATCACGAAGGAGTACGCCGTCAACACGGCGAAGAGCCTGCTGAAGGGCGACCCGGTCGAGCTCGACGTCGTCAAGGACTCCGCCAAGGCGATGGCGACCGAGGTCACCGAACGCGTGAAGGGTGCTCTCGGCCGCGACTGAACCGGGGTGGCCGGGCGACGGGGTACGGCCGTGTGAACGGTGTGTGACGACTTGCGGCGGGGTCTGGCGAGTCGCCTGTGCGTCTTCGTAGGTTCGTCGACGATGAACACTTCCCACACCACCGGATCCGCCGGTGCGACGACCCGACGGCGTCTCGGCGCCGGCGCGGCCCTCGCCACCGCCGGGGTCTTGGTCGCACTGTCCGTCCCGTCCGCAGCCGTCGCCGCCGAGGGCGACACGACGATCGACATCGTCGACGTCAACGACTTCCACGGTCGCATCGAGTCCGAGGGCACCGCCGCCGACAAGGCCGCCGGGGCCGCGAAGCTCGCCGGTGTCGTGCAGTCGTACCGCGAGGCCAACCCGAACACGATCTTCGCCAGCGTCGGCGACAACGTGGGTGCCTCGACCTTCACCTCGCTCATCCAGCAGGACGCCCCCACGATCGACGCCCTGAACGCCATGGACCTCGACGTCAGCGCGATCGGCAACCACGAGCTCGACAAGGGCCAGGACGACCTGACCGGCCGCATCGAGGACCGTGCCGAGTGGCCGTACGTCTCGGCGAACATCGTCAAGGCCGGCACCACCGACCCGGCGTTCACCCCGTACTCCATCGTGGAGAAGGGCGGCGTCAAGGTCGGGTTCATCGGCGCGACCACCGAGGACCTCATCCCCGGACTCGTCAGCCCCGGCGGCGTGCAGGGCCTGGCGATGGCCCCGATCGTCAGCCAGGTGAACCGGTACGCCGAGCAGCTCACCGACGGCAAGGACGACAACGGCGAGGCCGACGTGCTCGTCCTGCTCGTGCACGAGGGCGCCACGACGAGCGCGCTCACCGACGCCACCGGCACCGGCTCGTTCGGCAAGATCACCTCCGGCGTCTCGTCGAAGGTCTCCGCCATCGTGTCGGCCCACACCCACGCCACGTACAACCACTCCATCGCGGGTCCTGACGGCACGAAGCGTCCGGTGATCCAGGCCGGGTCCTACGGGGTCGCCTTCGGGCACCTGCAGCTCACCGTCGACGCGGACAAGCAGCTCACCGGCATCACGTCCGAGGTCAAGTCGGTCAACGCCGAGACCCGCGTGCCCGCCGACGCCACCTCGGTCACCGCCGTGAGCGGCATCGTGACCGCGGCCAAGGCCGTCGCCGACGTGAAGGGCAGCGAGAAGCTCGGCGAGATCACCGCCGACCTGCGTCGCGCCGTGCAGTCCGACCGCAAGGCCGAGAACCGCGGCGGCGAGTCCGTCCTGGGCAACTACATCGCCGAGGTCCAGCGCAGCGCCACCGAGCGCAACGGCTCGAAGATCGCCTTCATGAACCCGGGCGGCCTCCGCACCGACATGGTCTACGCGTCGAGCGGCGCCGGCGACCCGGACGGCACCGTCACCTACAAGGAGGCCGCGCTCGTCCAGCCGTTCGCCAACACCCTGGTGACGAAGGACATGACCGGCCAGCAGATCAAGAACGCCCTCGAGCAGCAGTGGCAGCCGGACGGCCTCGAGCGCCCCTTCCTGAAGCTCGGCGTCTCGGAGGGCTTCGCGTACACCTACGACCCGTCGAAGGGCCGCGGTGAGCGCATCACCGGCATGACCCTCGACGGCGAGGCGATCGCGCTGACCGACACCCTCAAGGTGACCGTCAACTCGTTCCTGTCGACCGGTGGCGACAACTTCGCCGCCTTCGCGACCGGCACGAACGTCGCCGACTCGGGCCAGGTCGACCTGCAGGCCCAGGTCGACTACTTCGTCGCGAACGGGACCGTCGAGCCCCCGGTCGACCAGCGCGCCGTCGGGGTCACGGTCACGCCGACCCCCGCCGGTGGCTTCCAGCCCGGTGACGAGATCGAGCTCGACCTGTCGTCGCTCCTGTTCAGCAGCGAGGACCCCGCGAAGGCCGGCACGGTGTCGGTCAGCGCGGACGGCGAGGAGCTCGCCTCGTCCGCGATCGACCCGACGATCATCGACAAGACCGACGAGCAGGGTCGCGCGACCCTGACCGTCACGGTCCCCGAGATCGAGGTGCCGACCGCACGGGCAGCCGCCCGCACCGCCGGCTCCGTCTCGCTCGCCGCCGTCGCCGACCCGGTCGCCACGACCGACGCACCGCTCGTGGTCACCCTCCCGGGCGGCCAGACCGTGACCCTCGCGGTGACGATCCCGGTCGCCGCTGCGGTCGACCCCACGGACCCGACCGACCCGACGGACCCCACCGACCCGACGGACCCCGTCGACCCGAACCCGGGCACGGGCGGCGGGGTCACCCCCGGCCCCGGCACGGGAGACGGTGACGACGCCGGCATCGGTGGCGTCGGCGGGACCGACGACGGCCCGCGCGCCGGTGGCGACCTCGCCTACACGGGTGCGGACCTGACCGCTCCGGTCATCGCGGCGGGCATCCTGCTGCTGGCCGGGATCACGGCACTCGTGGTCATCCGCCGGAAGCGCGCACACCGCGACGCGACGGTGCTGACGGACTGACCCCGCGCCTTCCGGGCACACGCTGCGAACGGGCCGTCTCACCCTGGTGAGGCGGCCCGTTGGCGTCGTCCTGGAGGCCCGGATCACCCCCGGCGCGCACGTCGCGCACCCGGGCTCGCGCGATGGCTGTCCCATCGCGGGAGAACACTGCGGATCCGCGGATCTGCGGGGTACTCTCGGGGTTGTCGCACCGCGACGCGTCGCGCCGGGTCGCTTTCAGCAAGTCGACGGTGGTTCCGTTCGGCGAGACTCCGCGACGCGGGCGTCCTCCGCCTCCAGGGAAACGGCGGAGGGCGCCCACTCCTCGGGTCAGCGACTCATCTCATCGGAACAGCTGCTCGCCGATGTAGGAACCCTTTCGGGGTGCCGGCGGCACGGCGAACACCGCGGAGCCGATGTGCGAGACGTACTCGTTCAGACGGTCGGAGGCGCCGAGCTTCCGCTGCAGCCGCGTGAAGTGGTCCGGGTCGTTCACGTAGGCGATGAAGAGCAGGCCGGCGTCGAGCTGGCCGTACTCGTTGAGCCCGTCGGTGTAGTTGTACGGCCGCCGCAGGATCTTCACGCCGCCGTTCGCCTCGTGCGCGGCGAGGGCGATGTGCGACGTCGGGTCGATCTTCGTCGCCCCGTCGGAGTCCGCCGCGTGGAAGTCCGGGGTGCTGTGCTCCTGTCCGCCGGAGAGCGGGGCGCCCTGGATCTTCGTCCGCCCGAACACCCGCTGCTGGTCGCTGACGACGTCGGCGTCCCAGGTCTCGATGTTCATCCGGATCTTCCGCACCACCTGGTAGCTCCCGCCGGCCATCCACCCGGCGTCGCGGTCGAGCCAGACGAACCGGTCGTGGTCGGCGTCGGTCGTGATGTTGCGGGTGCCGTCCTTGAACCCCATCAGGTTGCGGGGTGTGCTCTGGTTCGGCCCCGCCGATGCCCGACCGAAGCCGAGCACGGTCCACCGGACGGTCGCGGTGCCCCGGGCCATCCGAGCCAGGTCGCGCACCGCGTGGTACGCCACCTGGGGGTCGTCGGCGCACGCCTGCAGGGACAGGTCTCCGCCGGTCAGGCCCGCCTGCAGGTTGTCGCTCGGCAGCGTCGGGATGTCGGCGAGCGACGCGGGACGCCGGTCGGCCAGCCCGAAACGCTCGTCGAAGACGCCCGGGCCGAGGCCCACCGTGACGGTCAGGGACGCCGGCCCGAGGTCGAGTGCCTCGCCCGTGTCGGCGCCCACCCCGTTGCCGTGCGCGGGTTCGACGCTGCCGACCGTCTTGCCGGCCTGCAGCTGGGCGATCGCGGCCGACCAGCGGGCGAGGAGCACCTGCAGCTCGGTCGTCACGGTCGTCGACAGGTCGAAGGTCATGTAGACGCAGTACCGCTGCGGGGTGGTGCGGATCCCGCCCTGGGGCTGCCGGGCCGCGGTGGCGTAGAACGGCTGGCTCTGCGACAGGTCGATGGACTCGTCGCCGTTCGTCGCCGCCGTGAACGGGTTCACGCCGGTCGCCGCGGTGGCGCCACCGATGCCCGCTGCGGCCCCGACGCCGGCACCGGCCACGGCCAGGCCGGCGCCGAACAGACCGCGGCGGGAGACGTTCGGCCGGGGTGCCTCGTCCGGCTCGGTCACGCGGTCGCGACCTTCTCGGCCAGGCGGGACAGCGGGTCCTGGAGCGCCTGGATCTGCTGCGAGATCGTGTTCGCGTCGGACTTCTTGGTCGCGGCGTCCCACGTGGCGAAGCCACCCAGGTCGTCGGCGTCGCGGTAGCCGTCCATCAGGGTGTTCGTGGCGTCGAACTGCTTCGCGATCTGCTTCGTCAGGGTCGGGTCGAGCTTGGTCAGCCCGGGCTTGAGGTACGCGAAGGCCTGGCGGGCACCCTCGACGTTGGCGGCGAGGTCGACCAGGTCGATGTGGCTGTACGCCTCTTCCTCGCCGGTGACCTTGTTCGACTGCACCTCTTCGAGCAGGCCGGCGGCACCGTTGGCGAGGTCCTCCGGCTTGTAGTCCAGGGTCGGCACGAGCTTCGCGAGCAGCTGCACGTCCTCGGTCAGGTCCGCGGCGGTCTTCTTGGTCGAAGCGGTGATCTTCCCCGCCTGGAACAGGTCCTTCTCGACGGCGTGGAACCCGCTCCAGCCGACGGCCGGGTCGAGGTTCGAGGCGCGCATGTCGATCAGGTAGTCGAGGTTGCCGGCGTTGTCGGTGGCCGTGAAGCCCTTCTTGACGAAGCCGTCGACGTCGCTCTCGACGTGCTCGTAGAACGGGCGGGCGTTCGCGTAGTCGGTCTTGGCCGCGTCGAGGTCACCGGCGTCGATGTCCTTCTGCAGCTGCTCGACCGCGGCGACCATGTCGGTGACCTGGCCGTCGACGTAGGTCGCGTAGCCCTTCGCCCCGTCGCGGAGCAGGGTCGAGGCGCTGCTGTTCGCGGTCGACGCCGCCTTGCCGGTGACGGTGAAGTCCGTCAGCTCGGTCTCGGCGCCGGGGCAGTACACCTGGTACTCCCCGCCGGTCAGCGTGGCGGTGAAGCGGACGGCGTCGAGGCCGGGCGCCAGGTTCTCCTTCTCGCCGAGGATCCGCTGGTCCTGCAGCAGTTCGACCTCGGTGATCGCGGTCGAGGACTCGTTCTTCACGGTGAAGGTGACGGGGCCCGCCGGGACCTTCGTCGAGGACACCGCGCAGGCGTCCTGCCCGTCGTTCGTGAGCGTGATGGTGACGCGGGAGACCTTCGCGTCGGAGCCGGAGTCGTCGGCTCCGGTGGACCCGCCGGCGCAACCGGTGAGTGCGAGGGCGGTGACGGCGCCGAGGGCGCCCAGGGTGATCAGGGGTCGGACGGGCTTACCGAAGGACATGGTCGGTGCTCCTTGCAGGGTCCGCGGCCGGAGGGCCACGGGCGGGGACGGGTTCGGGGGTGGGGGTGGTGGGGAGTCGCCGGCGACGGCGGTCACGGAGGGCGAGCAGCGCCTGCGCGGCGGCCGCTGTGCCGAGGGCGATCGGCAGCCAGGCCTTCCAGAGCAGGAGCTCGGCGGACCGCGCGTCCGCTGCGGCCACCGCGGCGGCCGACCGCTCGACGCGGGCGTCGGGGACGGACCAGACGGTGCGGTCCAGCGTCGTGGTGCGTGCGGACGGGAGGCCCCCACCGCTCAGCGTCAGCACGTCCCGTTCGTCGCGGGTGGCGTCCAGGACCCCGCCCCGGACCGTCCACAGCGTGACGGTGTCGCGGACGGCCCAGCGGGCCGCGAACGGGCCGGGGTTCGTCGACGGCGACACCCCGACGGGGAGGCGGCCGAACAGGGTGACGAGGTCGTCGAGCGTGAGCGTCGACGGACGGTCGTCGCCTGCGCTGCCGGTGCGCGAGCCGGCGCCGTCCTGCACGACGCGCCACCGGTCGGCGGCCACGCCCGCGCGGGTGACGCGGCGGTGGGCCGACGTCGGCAAGGCGATCCGGGCCTCCTGGCCGGTTCCGGTGCCGGCCACCCGCAGGACGCCGGACGCACCGTCGACGCTGGCCGAGACGGAGCTGGCGTCGCCGCTGACCGCGGTCGTGCGGGGCAGGTCGACGCCGCCCGTCGGCACGGCGATCGCGAGCGCCGCTGCGGCGACGGCGAGTGCACCGGCGACGGCGGCGCGCACCCGCGGCACGCGGTCCGGCGACGGGCGCCAGGCGCGCGGCCAGAGCGTCAGGGCCAGCACCGGGACGACGTAGAGCACCCAGCCGAGCACCTCGATGACCCGCGGGTCCGGCGGGATGCCGAGCACGCCGGTGACCAGGGCACCCTGCACCGAACCGTTCGGGGCGAGCCACGACAGGTCGACGGTGCGCTGCTGGCCGATGACGATCCAACCGGCCTCGTGCGCGCGGCGGAGGACGGTCAGCACCAGGCCGCCGGCGACGAAGACCAGGAAGACCCCGGTGCCGGTGAAGAACCGCGACAGGTTGAGCCGGACGCCGCCGGTGTAGATGCCGTACCCGACGACGACCGCCGCGGCGATGCCGATCACGGCCCCGAGGGCGGCGAGGCCGGTGTCCGACGACGCCTGGAACGTGGCGAGCAGGAAGACCGAGGTCTCGAAGCCCTCCTTCAGGACCGCGAGGAACGCCATGCCGGCCAGCGCCCAGGCGGTGCCGCGGCCGAGTGCGGCGGTCGCGCTCGCCTCGAGGTCGGTGGTCAGGGTGCGCGCGTGGGTGCGCATCCAGACGATCATCCCGGTGACGAAGACGACGGCGACGATGCCGATCACCGCCTCCATGCCCTCCTGCTGGGCCTGCGGCAGTGCCTGCTCGACGGCCTGCAGCCCGAAGCCGACGGCGATGCTGAGCAGCACCGCGAGCCCGACGCCGGACCACATGGGGGCGAGCGGGACACGGTTGCGACGCAGGAACGCGGCGATGATGCCGACGATGAGCGTGGCTTCGAGGCCTTCGCGGAGGCCGATGACGAGGGTGGCGAGCATGACGAAGGTGAGGCTAACCTAACCGCGGATCGGCCCGCCAGTCGTTCGACGTGATGTTTGATGGTTCTCATGAACCTGCTGTCCGTCGACGGCCTGGCGTCGGTCACGAACGTGCTCGACCTGGCCGGGGTCTTCGCGTCCGCCCTGCTCGGCGGCTCCATCGCCCGCGCGATGGACTTCGACCTGTTCGGGTTCCTGGTCGTCGGGTTCGTCTCCGGGCTCGGCGGCGGGATGCTCCGCGACACCCTGCTGCAGAACGGACCACCCGTCGCGCTGGTCGACCCGCTGTACGTGCCGGTCGCCGTCGCCGGGGCGCTCGTCGCGTTCCTCGTGTCGTTCTCCGAGGTGACGTGGGACCGGCTGTTCACCGTGCTCGACGCCGCCGTGATCGGGTTCTGGGCCGTGGTGGGCGTGCAGCGGACCTACGACGCCGGACTCGACTGGCCCGCCGCGATCATCATGGGGACCATCACCGCGGTCGGCGGCGGTGCGATGCGCGACCTGCTGCTGCGGCGGGTGCCGGCGGTGTTCGGCGGGAACGCGCTGTACGCCACCGTGGCCGTCGCCGCGTCGGCCGTGATGGTGATCGCGTCCGCACTCGGTTCGCCCTCGCTCGGCATCCTGCTCGCGATCACGCTGTCGCTCGGGCTGCGCTGGGGTGCGGTCCGCCGCGGCTGGGGGCTGCCGAACGGCCGCGACTGGCAGCCGAAGTCGACCCTCGGTTCGCTGCTCCGGCGGGGTCGGAGCCTGCGACCGGACGCACTCCGGCTGCTCCGCCGTCCGGGCCGACGGACCGGTGCCGGCAGTGTCCGGGAAGAGCACGAGGACTGAGGGGCTGTCATCCGCGGCCCCGCGACGCTACGATCAGTACCGCCGGGTATCGTCCTGGCTGTTCTGCCGGGCAACATCCCGGTGAACGCTGTCCGCACAGCACCGACGCGACCCGAACGCGCCGGTTCCGAGCAGACGTGGGGATGGGGGCTTCGCTGATGCCGCGCGGGATCAGACGCGCGGCGCGGCAGGTCTCCCCACCACGGCACGGCCGAAACAGGAACCGATGAGCGACGACGCCTCCCCCACCCCGCGCATCCCGCGGGCCGAGGTCCGAGAACGTCTGCTCGCCGCCGGTGCCGAGGTCTTCGCGGAACAGGGCGTCTACGGGGCGCGACTCGACGACGTCGCAGCGCGCGCGGGGTTCAGCAAGGGCGCCGTCTACTCGAACTTCTCGTCGAAGGAGGACCTGCTCGCGCAGGTCATGCAACGGTCCACGAACGTGGTGCTCGGCTCACTCCAGGAGCTCGTGCACGCGGACATCGCAGCCGTCGACGTCGGGGACGTCCTGCGCGCCGCGTTCGGGCAGCACGACCAGAGCGAGCAGTTCGCGTTGCTGTCGGCGTTCCGCGGGTACGCCGTGCGGCACCCGGAGCTGCTGCCCGAGTTCATCCGCCAGCGCCGGATCCTGCAGGACGGCGTGCTCGAGCTCGTGCGGCTGTGGCTCGGCGCCCACCCCGAGGTCGACGTCGGCATGAGCCCGGAGGAGTTCGCGACCCTGCTCATCGGGGCGAACGTCGGCCTGGTGTTCGATGCGCCGGCGCTGCCCGGGGTGGACCCGGGTGAGCTCATCGCGACGCTGCTCGAGGCGGTCATCCGCCGGCGCTGATGCTGGGGGCGGCGCGTGCAGGCCCTCGCACCGTGCGAGGTTCGCGACCCCGTGCCCGCTCGACCGCCCCGTGCACGCCAACAGCCCCGCACCGAGCCACCAACCGCGCACCACCCGACGAACCCCGCACCGTGCACCACCCGACGAGCCGACGCCCAACGGAACCCGCACCGTGCGAGGTTCGCGACCCCGTGCCCACTCGACCGCCCCGTGCACGCCTACAGCCCCGCACCGAGCGAGCAACCGCGCACCACCCGACGAACCCCGCACCATGCACCAGCCGCCGGACCGCGCCCGCGTCAGGCCGGGCGGCGATCCCGACGGCGGGGCTTCGGTCCGTCGTGGGACCAGGCGGACGACGGCAGCAGACTCGGCGGCAGCAGGCGCGACCGCACGACCCGCAGGATTGGCACCGAGGCGTCGAGAGCGTCACGAGCTTCGCGGACGTGTCGTCCCAACGCCGTGCTGTCCACCGACGCCACCCCGTCGGCGGCGAATCGTTCGCGGTCGACCGCATCGACCGCGGCCTCCAGGTGCGGCAGGACCGATGCCGGCAACCCGGGACGCAGTCGTCCGAGCACGGCTCTGGCAGTCCGAGCCACGGCGGCGGCGTCTCCCGGCGGGGCGATGCCCGGCGCGTACCCGTGGTCGGCGACGTCGTCGAGCAGCTCACGCCAGGCCTGCACGGCGGGTGACCGGCCGGCGGCGATCGCCGACAGTCTCGACCGACGGCGAACGGCCCGCACGAGGCCCGGGGCGACGAGGACGCCGAGCACGAGCAGCAACCCCACCAGCAGCCCGACGGGGCCACCTCCGCCGCCGGTACCGGACGCACCCGTGGCACCCGGAACCGGGGACGCCGAGGGGGTCGGCGTCGCTGACTCTTCCGCCGGGGTGGTCTGCTCCGGCGCCGGCAACGGGGTCTCCGGCGCCGCAGCGGTGGGCGAGGCCGAGGGCTCTTCGGACGGGGCAGCCTCGTCGGAGTCGGGCGTCGGCTCGAACGCGACCCAGCCGGCGCCCTGGATGTACAGCTCGGGCCAGGAGTGCAGCTGCCGGTTCGACACCGCGTACTCGCCGTCGGGCTGCGGCGATCCCGCGCGGTACCCGACCGCGATGCGCGACGGGATGCCGAGGGTCCGGGCCATCACGGCCATGGCGGACGAGAAGTGCACGCAGTACCCGTCGCGGACCCGCAGGAAGGTCGAGACGACGTCCATGCTGTCGCCGTCGTAGCCCTGCTCTACCGGAGCGGTCTCGGAGTAGGTGAACAGGTCGCTACGGAACCACTGCTCGAGCGCCCGGGCACGCCCGTAGTCGTCGGTGCCGGCTGCGGCCACGCGGGTGGCGGCGGACGAGATGTTCGCGGGCAGGTCGTCGGGCAGGGCGAGGTCGGTGCGCAGCTGCTCCCGCCTCGGTTCCCGGAATCCACGACCATCGGAGCGGGCGAGGACCCCGGAGGCGGCGACCGCGTCGAGGTAGTCGTTGGCGAAGGTCGAGGCCCCGTAGGCCTCGTACATCGCGCCACGGGCCGTCGCGGCACCGGTCGACCGGACGGTGCTCGAGTTCCCCATCCACCGCCACTGCGACAGGTCGAGGTTGGTGGACTGCGACTCGATCGACACCGCACCCGACGGCACCGGCAGGTAGGTGCTCGACAGTCCCGTGATCCGGACGGTCACGTCACCGCGGCTCGCCAGGCGCGGGTTGACCCCCTCGGCCCACTGCTGCTCGTCGGCGGTGTCGGCCTCGGCCGCGTTCGTCACGGTCGGCACCCAGTCCCCCGTGCCGAACTCGTCCAGGTCGGCGAGCTTGATGTACTCGGGTTGCCCGTCCGACGACCGGTACCGGAACACCTCGAGCTCGCTCGGCCGACGCAGGTCGTTGCCGAGCTCGAGCAGGGTGCCGGGCCGGCCGGGCTGGATCGGCGACTGGATCGCACCGGTCACGCCGGACAGCCAGCTGGCGTTGAGCGGCACGATCGTCGGCAGTCCGATGGCCACGACGAGCCCGATCGCCCCGACGACCGCGGCCGGCAGTGCTCGCTGCACCGGGCGCACGGACAGCCAGAGCAGGGCGAGGAACGCCGCAGCCGTGGTGATCACGAGCGGGGTGCCGGCGGGCTGCCCGGTGATGACACCCGGCACGATCAGGATGACGAGGGCCGGGGCCGCCGCGAGCGACGGTATCCGCGCGATGGCGGCGAGGAACAGCGAGACCGCCGCCACCCAGCCGATCGACGCGGTGACGACGAGCCGGATCGCGTCGGTCTGCGGCAGCGGCGCCGGGTTCAGCCGGATCGCGGCGAGGGTCTGCCCCAGCGCTCCGTCGGCGTCGAGCCACCCGAGCGGCTGGATGTCGTTGACCAGGGCTGCTGCGCACGAACAGGCGATGACCGCCCCGACGAGGAAGACGAAACGGACACCGGGCGTCTGACGCCGGACCGCGAGCATCACCGCGACGAGCACGGCGACGACCACGACACCGGAGGCCCACCAGGCGATGCCCTGCACGAGCGGGCGGATGGCGAGCGCGGCGAGGAGCACCGGCACCGGGGCGAGTGCGACGACCCAGGCACTCGGCACGTCACGCAGGTCGTCGTCGCGGTCCAGGATCTCGCGAACGTCGGTACGCCCACGTGCCGGAGCGCTCACCCCGGTCACCGCGCGGCTCCGGACGGCGTCGCACCGGCGACCGGGACGACGAGGGTCCGCCAGCCGCCGCGGTCGAGGATGCCCCGCACGGCAGGGTCCGGCGGCACGATGGTCGCCAGGATCCCGCGGCTCGAGCCACTCGTCGCGCTGATGAGTTCGGCGGCCTGCTCGGCGGTGCAGTTGCCCGTGACGACGGCGGTCATGCCGTGCACGTCGCGCCCGCGGACCTCGGGCAGGACGTCGGTGACCTCGCGCGCCTCCGACCGCAGGCGCACGTCGGCGAGTCCGACGAGCACGTCGGTGAGGCCGCCGACGTCCCCCGCGTGCCGGGTGCTGCCGTCCGGGCCGTCGAACACCAGCACGACGCGTGAGGTCCGGGCGGCCAGGGCGCGGGCGACGCTGGCAGCCACCACGACGGCGTGCTCGAAGGCCTGGTCGCCGCCCAGGTCGGAGATCTCGGCGAGGTCCTCACGCCCGAGCCGCTGGTAGGACTCGCGACGGACGTCGAGCGCGATCACGGCCTCGGGCGGCTGGGCCTGCGTGGTCTGGCGGACGTGGAGTTCACCGCGGCGCGCACTCTGCGCCCAGTGCACCCGGCGGATCGGGTCGCCCGGTCGGTACGGACGGAGTTCGCTGTCGTCGGCGGAGCCGCCCTGTCCGACCCGCCCCTCGTCGGCGGAGACGGCACCGGCGAGCGCACCGGCGTCGATCGCCCCGAGGGGCGCCGAGGCCGGCACGACCACGACCTCTTCGGCGGCGACGACGGGGCGGTCGATCCGGAGCAGGCCGAACGGGTCCTCCACCCGGATCGTCACGGGCCCGACCAGCGAGCGGCCACGGTGCATCGCGAGCGCCTCGACGTCGAGGACCGCCGGGGGGACCCCGGGGCCGACCTCGGCGTAGGTCTCCGCCTCGGCCAGGCTGGCGAAGGCGTCCTCCAGCTGTTCGCGGACGAGCAGCGTCGCCCGCGGCCCGATCGGCAGGCTGGTGCTGCCGAGGGTGATGCGCTCCCGGTAGACCTCGCCCACCTGCACGATCGCGCGCGCGGTGCTGCGGCTGCCCCGGAGCGGGGTCGCGACGACGAACGCCATCACGATGCCGAGCACGACCAGCACGAGCAGCAGCAGGCCGGCCGAGACCGCGACGCTCGTGGTGCCGACCAGGCCGCCGCCGACCAGGCCGATGCCGATCGCGATGACCGTCCAGCCCCGGATCGTCGGACGCGGGAACGGGGTGCGGCGGGCCAGGGAGAGTCCGCGGCGGCCGAACCGCGTCGCCGTGGACCGCGCGGCACCGACGCGCCGCCGCAGCGACCGCGGCGCCGATGGAGCGGCCATCAGGAGCGGACGGGGGTGGCCGTGAACGGGATGGCGGTGTCCGAGACGATGCGGACGACGATCTCGCGCACGGTGTCCTCACCGGTGCCGCCGAGCCCGCGGGCGACCGGCACGAGCCGGTGCGCGAGCACGATCGGGGCGAGCGTGGCGACGTCGTCGGGGGTGACGAACGGGCGGCCGAGCAGGGCGGCGTGCGCGCGGGCGGCCTGGGCCAGGTGCAGCGTCGCGCGGGGGCTCGCGCCGAGCACCAGGTCGGGGTGGGTGCGTGTCGACCGGACGATCGCGATGATGTACGCCTCGACGTCGGGGGCGATGTGCACCCCGGCGACGGTCTCGATGATCGCCCGCAGCGTGGTGACGTCGACGATGGGGCGCAGGCGCGACAGCGGGTCGCTGCCGCCGCGGTTCGCGAGCATCTGCCGTTCGGCGTCGACGCTCGGGTACCCCATCGCGATCCGCGCCATGAAGCGGTCGCGCTGCGCCTCGGGCAGCGGGTACGTGCCCTCCATGTCGATCGGGTTCTGCGTCGCGACGATCATGAACGGGCGGTCGAGCTGCCGGGTCACGCCGTCGACGGTGACCTGCGACTCGGCCATCGCCTCGAGCAGGGCCGACTGGGTCTTCGGGCTGGTCCGGTTGATCTCGTCACCGATAACGACGTTCGCGAAGACGGGGCCGGGCGAGAACCGGAAGGTGCTGGACGACTGGTCGAAGATGTTCACGCCCGTCACGTCGGACGGCAGCATGTCCGAGGTGAACTGGATGCGGTTCACCGACCCGCCGACCGAGGCGCCGAGCGCCTTGGCGAGCACGGTCTTGCCGACCCCGGGGACGTCCTCGACGAGCAGGTGTCCCTCGGCGAGCATGACCGTCAGCGCCGTGCGGATGGCTTCCGCCTTGCCGTCGATCACCGTGGCGACGGAGGCCACGATGTCGTCGCCCACCGCTCGGACGTGTTCGAGCGGGAAGGCGGGATCGGTCGGTTCCGGCACGCAGGGCTCCATCGTCAGAGGACAGGTGTCGTGCATGCTACCTCGGGCCGGTGACAGCACCCGGTACGGGTGCACGGACTGGTCGTTCCGCACCCGCACATCGGTGGCCGATCCGCGAGTGGTGG
The DNA here is from genome assembly GCF_018598555.1 of Curtobacterium aurantiacum. GTDB lineage: Bacteria > Actinomycetota > Actinomycetes > Actinomycetales > Microbacteriaceae > Curtobacterium > Curtobacterium aurantiacum. The sequence goes on along the minus strand of NZ_JAHEWN010000001.1, from coordinate 227,224 downwards.
GGCCGGGAGGCACGGCCCACGCACACGTGATCCGTCACCGGTGCGCGGAACGGCCCACGGGCCTCCAGGCAGTGTCCGGGACAGGTGCCGGTCGTCAGGGCCGGGGCGGCAACGCCGCGTCCGCGGCGCGCAGCACGCGCGCGGCGACCGCGACCCCTTCTTCGCGACCGAGCTCGGTGTCCTCGTGCTCGATGTTCACCCACATGTCCGGGTCGATGGACCGCAGGGCCTCGAGGAACGTCGACCAGTACGCCTCGTCGTGCCCCTTGCCGAGCGCGACGAAGTCCCACGCCGACGGCTTCGGCCACTCGTTCGCCCACTCGTCGCCGCCGAGGTTCGTCCGTGACTCGTCCGGCGACAACCGACGGAACGAGTTGTCGAGAACCCCGTTGATGGCGGCGTGCGGGTTGATCCGGACGTCCTTCGCGGCGGCGTGGAACACGAGCGGCCCGAGGTCGCGGGCAACCGCCACCGGGTCCATCTGCTGCCAGAACAGGTGCGAGGCGTCCAGCTCGACCCCCACGTTGGTCAGCCCGCCGCGCTCGACGAGCTCTCGGATCGACGCCGGGTTGAACACGAGGTTCTGCGGGTGCAGCTCGAGCGCGACCTTGACGCCGTGTTCCCGGGCCAGGGCGTCGATCTCCTGCCAGAACGGCACCGCGACGCTCCACTGGTGCTCGAGGACGTCGAGCGCGGCCGAGTTCCAGGCGTTCACGATCCAGTTCGGCCGCGTCCCGCCCGGCTCTCCCGCGGGCAGTCCGGACATCGTGACGACGCGGTCCTGGCCGAGGCGGGCGGCGAGACGGATGCTGCGCCGGACGTCCTCGGCGTGCGCGGGACCGATCGACGGGTCGGGGTGCAGCGGGTTGCCGTTGCAGTTGAGCCCGGCGATCGAGACGCCGGTCCCGTCGAACTGCGCGAGGAACGCGTCACGCGCCCCGTCGTCCTGCAGGATCGCGTCGATGTCGGGCACGTGCACCGGAGGCAGGAACCCGCCGGTGTTCAGCTCGATGCCGGTGAGCCCGTTGGCCGCGATGACCCGGAGCGCGTCGGCGAGGGGCCGGTCGTGCAGGATCGCGTTGTAGAGACCGAGTTTCATGCGTTGACTGCTTCCGTGATCGTCTGTGTGGCTCCGCCGGCTGCGGCGGACCGTGCCACCGCGTCGAGGACCTCCATGTTGTGCACGCCGTCGTCGAACGTGGCGTTCGCGGGCAGGGGGTCGAGCACCGCACCGGACAGCCCCACGACCTCGTCGAGGAACGCCCGCGCCTGGTACTCGAACATCTGGTTCTGCCCCCAGCCCACCCCCGGGGCGTCCATGGCCATCCCTCCGGCGACGTAGGGGTGGTCGGGGCCGAGCACGACCTGGCGGTACCCACCGAGCCGCGAGCCGTCGGACCGCAGCGCGAGGCCGATCTCGGAGGCACGCTCCTGGTCCCAGCGGGCGGCTCCCCGCTCGCAGAACACCTCGATGACGAGGCCGTTCGGGTGCCCGGCCGCGACGCGGGAGGCCTCGAGCGACCCGACGACCGTGCCGTCACCGAACCGTGCACTGAAGGTGGCGTAGTCGTCGTTGCCGACCGTCGCGGTCTCACCGGTGAGCGGGACGGCCTGCCCGCGGAGCGCATGCCCCGCGGCGACCGGGCGCTCGGTGATCGACGTGGTGAACGTCCCACCGCTGACGCTCCGGACCGGACCGGCCAGGAACTCGGCGACGTAGGACATGTGCGAGCCGACGTCGGCGAGCGCTCCGGACCCCGGCTCCCCGGCGAAGCGCCACGAGAACGGGACGTCGGGCGAGGCGCCGTAGTCGGTCCAGTACCGGCCGGAGACGTGCAGGACCCGGCCGAGCGTGCCGTCCTCGACGAGCTCCCGGATGGCGGCGAGCCCGGGAGCCCGGCGGTAGGTGAACCCGATGCGGCCGAGGACCCCGCGCTGCTCGGCCTCGGCGGCCGCGGACGCCATCGCCCGGGCGTCGTCGAGCGAATCGGACAGCGGCTTCTCGCACAGCACGTGCTTGCCGGCGGCGAGCAGCCCCTCGACGATCTCGCGGTGCAGGGTGTTCGCGACGACGACGCTCACCACGTCGATGTCGTCCGCTGCCGCGATGGCCCGCCAGTCGGTGTCGTGCCGCTCGTAGCCGAAGCGCCGTGCGGCCTCTGCTGCCAGCGGCTCGTACACGTCGCCGACCGACACGAGCCGGACGGGCGGCAGCGTCGGGGCGAAGAGGGAGGGTGCGTTCCGCCACGCAGCCATGTGGGCCTTGCCCGCCATGCCCGCTCCGATGACGGCGACGCCGATGCTGTCGCTCATGTTCTCTCCTTCGAGAAGCTCGCTGGGATCCGCTCTGGAACGTTCCAGAACGTGTCGGTAGACTGTAGCCGCACGAGCCCATGTCCTGTCAAGCACCGTGCCGGAAAGGCTCAGCGTGACCCCTCGACCGCCGACGATCATCGACGTCGCCGCACGTGCAGGCGTGTCGAAGTCCCTGGTGTCGATGGTGCTGCGCGACGACCCGGGGGTCTCCCCCGCTCGCCGATCGGCGGTGCTCGCCGCCGTCGACGAGCTCGGTTACCGCCCGAACCGCGCCGCCGCCATCCTCGCCGGCACCCGGACCCGCACCATCGGGGTCATCGTCGACGACTTCCGGAACCCCTGGTACGTGCCGATGCTCGACGGCATCCGCGAGGCCCTCGCCCTACACGGCCTCCGCCTCACCCTCGCCGACACCCGCGCCAACGCCCACCTCGACTCCTCCCCCTTCGACGACCTGGTCTCCCTGCGGGTCGACGGCGTGGTCCTCGCCGCCGAGGGCTTCCCCGACGTCGTCGTCCCCGCGGACACCCCGGTCGTGATCGCCGGCGCGCGCGAGGACGTCCCCGGTGGACTCGACGTGGTCGCCTCCGACGAAGCCGCCGGCGGGCGGTTGGCAGCGGATCACCTGATCGGCCTGGGTCACCGCCGCATCGCCCACGTCACCGGCTCGGGAGGCCCGGCGGCCGTCCGCCGTCAGGCCACCGTCGCGCAGCTGGTCGCGTCCGGCATCGAGCCGCTGGTCTACGGCTCCGGCCCGACCTCGGAGACGACCGGCTACGAGGGCATGCGACTCGCCCTCCGTGAGCACCCCGACCTGACCGCGGTGTTCGCCGCGAACGACGTCATGGCGATGGGCGCGATCGCCGCCGTGCAGGAAGCCGGACTCCGCGTGCCGCAGGACGTCTCGGTGATCGGCAACGACGAGACCCCGCTCGCCGCCTCACCCCTGCTGCGCCTGACGACGGTCGACCCGCACAACGACGAGGTCGGGCGCCTGGCGGCTGCGCGGTTGGTCGAGCGGATCGGCGCGCCCGCTGGGGCTCCGGCAGATCCGATCCGGACGCTCGTGCCGCCGACGCTCGTCGTGCGGTCGACGACGGGGCCGCCGCGCGCTTGAGTGGTGACCACCCCGGGGCCGGCACCGGCGGGGCGGAGGTGCGCCGCGCCTCCAGGCCGGGTGCGAGGTGACCCGAGGTCAGACGCGCGCGCCCTCGAGCCGCTCGACGGACTCGGCCAGGTCGGCGAGCTCGGGGACCTCGTGCGCCTCGGCGAGGGCACCCTCGAGCGCCTCGGCGTGGATCGGCGTGGCACGCTCGAGCAGGGCCTGCCCGGCGTGCGTGAGTTCTGTGTAGAGCCCGCGGCGGTCGTCGGCGCACAGGACGCGGGTCAGCAGGGCGCGCTCCTCGAGCCGGTTCACCAGGCGGGTGGTCGCACTCGGGCTCAGCGCTGCGGCGCGGGCGAGCTGCTGCATGCGCATGTGGAAACCGTCCTGACGGCGCAGGGCGTCGAGCACCGTGAACTCCACGACGGACAGGTCAACCTCGCGCAGCGCCCGCTCGAGTCGCGACTCGATCAGGCCGTGCAGTGCCGCCAGGGTGCGCCAGCCGTGCGCACGGACGGCGGTGGAGGTGTCGTCGACGGACATCGGGGCTCCTTCGGTCAGTGCAGACGACGACAGTTGCTTGCGCGGATACCCCGCGTGTGCAACTATCGATATCCCGCGCCTGCAACAACCAGCGTACGCGGCACAGCTGCACAACGGAAGGACATCCATGCCCGCGGGACTCATCGCCCTCGCACTCGGCGGATTCGGCATCGGCCTGACCGAGTTCGTCATCACCGGCCTGCTGCCCGAGGTGGCGGCCGACTACGGCGTCACCGAGACCACCGCCGGCTGGCTCGTCACCGGGTACGCCCTGGCGGTCATCGTCGGGGCCCTCGGGCTCACCGCCGCGACCACTCGACTCCCCCGCAAGCCCGTCCTGCTCGGGCTGCTCGTGCTGTTCATCGTCGGCAACACCCTGTCCGCGATCGCCCCGACCTACGGCGTGATGATGACCGGCCGTGTCATCGCAGCCCTGTGCCACGGAGCGTTCTTCGGCATCGGCTCGGTCGTCGCGGCGAACATGGTCGAGCGGTCCAAGCGCGCCTCGGCCGTCGCGCTGATGTTCACCGGACTCACCGCGTCGAACGTGCTCGGCGTCCCGTTCGGCACCTTCCTCGGCCAGGCCGCTGGCTGGCGTGCGACGTTCTGGGCGATCGCGGCCATCGGCGTCGTCGCCCTGATCGGCGTGCTCGTCCTCGTCCCCGCAGTCCGCTCCACCGAGGTCCCGTCCCTCGCCCGCGAACTCAGCGCCTTCCGGTCCGGGCAGGTCTGGCTGTCGCTCGGCATGACCGTGCTCGGCTACGGCGGGATGTTCGGCGCCTTCACCTACATCGCGTACACGCTGACCTCGGTGTCCGGGTTCCCGTCGTCGGCGGTGCCGTGGCTGCTCATCGTGTTCGGGATCGGGCTGTTCGTCGGCAACTTCGCCGGCGGCAAGCTCGCGGCCCGCTCGATCGACCGCACGTTGCTCGTGGTGCTCGTCGTCCTGACCGTGGTGCTCGCGGCGTTCGCCCTCGTCGCGACCTCGCCGGTGCTCACCGTGATCGCCCTCGTGCTGATGGGGGCGTTCGGGTTCGCGACCGTCCCGGCCCTGCAGACGCGGGTGATGCAGTACGCCGACCACGCGCCGACCCTGGCGAGCGGGGCGAACATCGCCGCGTTCAACCTCGGCAACGCGCTCGGGGCCTGGATCGGTGGCCTGACCATCGCCGCCGGGCTCGGGTACACGTCGCCGATCTGGGCGGGGTCGGGGATCACCCTGGCGGCAGTCGCGCTGACGCTCGTGGCGGTGGGCGCGGTGCGTCGGGGTCGCGCGGGGGTGCGGACCACGACGACGGGGAGCATCGCGACGGTCTGACGCGAGCGCTTCGGGTGCCAGAAACGACGAAACCCCGGTCCGATCGGACCGGGGTTCATCGTCGTGCGGAGACGGAGGGATTTGAACCCTCGGTCCCCTCAAAGGGGACTCCACCTTAGCAGGGTGGTGCACTCGGCCGGACTATGCGACGTCTCCAAGCACTCTCGCGAGCGCTGCGACCACCATACAGGAGGACCGCGCCACTCTCGACCCGACGCACACCCGCGCGTGGCACGACCCGTCGCACTCGGTCCCCCGAAGTGGGGACACGCTGAGGTTGTCGGGGCGTACCCCGCTGCATACCATCGTCGGGACGCGGCAATCACGTTCCGGGGCTCGTCCCCGTCGTCGCGACACAGCACCCGACGTCGTTCCCCGTGCGGGCCCGGCGCGCCCGATCGCGTGGCGCCCGGCGGGGAGCGACTTCCCCCGGGGGCGCGGCCCACCACCGCGCCCCCGTTTCTGTGTTCGCCGGCGGGGGCACGGCTGACGTTCCGGCGCACGCGCACGCGCGCACGTGCACTCGCCGACGGTCAGTCCCGCGAAAGCGACACTGCGCCGCCGATCCGGCCCGACCGTGCCGCCACAGCGACGGAGTGCCGCGAACGTTCGGCGGCAGACTGTCGCTTTCGCGGAAGGGGGGGGCGACGGGCCAGCCCCACCGCCCAGCCGCGCCTCAGTACCCGAACGCCTTGGAGCAGGTCTGCTGGTCGGCGGACTGACCCTCGAGCCCGTCGATCGTCTCCGGCGTTGGGGACGGCGTGCGAGGCGCAGCGGACGACGGGGTGCCAGCGGACGGCGCCGCAGGGGTCGCAGGATCCGCGGGCTCCGGCACAGCGGCCGGCGACGAGGGAGCGGCGGTCGGCTGCGTCGGGTTCGTCTCCGACCCGATGCCCGTACTGTCCGCCCCGAGGGAGAACGACTGGTCGGCCTTGATCTTCGCGAACAGCCGGTCGGCCAGGTACGTCGTCGGCTCGACCTTGCCCTCGTAGACACCGGTGCCGCCCGTGGTGCCCGGGTACTGCACGAAGTTCACCTGCGCCAACGGCAGGTCCCGCAGCGCCAGACCCATCTGCACCATCGTGCCGATGTCGTTCAGGCTCTGGGACAGCTGCATGTTCGACGCCGCAGCCCGGGCCAGCTTGTACAGGCGGGTCGGCGAGCCGAGGGTGTCGTTCGACTTCACGGTGCGGAGCAGCGACGACAGGAAGACCTGCTGGCTCGAGATCCGGCCGAGGTCCGACCCGTCGCCGACCCCGTGCCGGGTGCGCAGGAACGCCAGGGCCTCGTCACCCTGCAAGGTCGAGGTACCGGCGGGCAGGTTCAGTCCGGTGTACGAGTCGGTGATCGGCTGGGCGACGCAGACCGGCACGCCGCCGATCGCGTTCGACATCTCGATGACGCCCTTGAACGACACCGCGGCCGAGTACTGGATGTCGAGCCCGGTCAGCCCGGAGACCGTCTGGGTGACGCAGTTCAGGCCGCCCTCGCCGAACGACGTGTTGATCGGCTGCGCGGCCATCGCCGGCGCCGTGCCCGTGCCGTCGGTCTTCTTGCACGCCGGGATCGGTGTGACGAGGTCGCGCGGGATGCTCACCGCGGTCGCGTTGGTGTGGTCGGCCGACACGTGCAGCAGGATGTTGACGTCGTTGAGGGTCGCGTCACGCTCCCCGAACGCCGCGCTCTGCTCGGGGTCGTTGTCGGTGCCGACGACGAGCATGTTGAAGCCGCCCTTGAAGGCACTGAGCGGCTTGGCACCCTTCGCCTTCGGCGCCGGCTGCCCCTGGATCTCGACGCCGTCACCGAGGTCGTCCGTGACCTGCTTCGCCGCGATGGCCGTCACCGAGACCGAGCTCACGAGCGCCACCGCGACGACGCCGGAGACCAACTTGGCGGCGGTGGCGAAGGGGCTCGAGCGACGCAGACGTCCGTGCCGTGCGATCCCGGCCGCTCGGTTCAAGCGGTGGGATCGATCGCGGACGTCGTTCACGGGCACTCCTGTCGTCGGTGGACACGCCGGGGACGGCAACCGGTCAAGGCTGCCACGACGTTGCCTGACGATCCAGTGCGAAGGACTTCGGCATGCGGGGCGCGGGGCGCCGAGACCAGCGGACCCGCAGCGGTCGGCGGGGACCTGAACGGATCCGCAGCCGACCCGGCGTCAGGCCGGCACGACCACCCGGAAGCGGTCCGGCAGGGCGATCAGCGCGGTCGAGAGGTCGAGCAGTGCGGCGGCACACTCGTCGAGGGCGTCACGGTCGGCAGCGTCCACCGCACGCTCGACGATCTCGACCCGTCGTCGCCGGTCGACCACGGCATCGATGCCGTTCGCCAGGGCGACGTCGTCGGTGAAGAACATGTCGAGCACGATGCGCTGCGACAGCAACCAGTCGCCGCTGACCGACGACCCGCGGCGGCGCAGGTACCAGGCCCCGAGTTCGACGAAGGCACCGGCTTCGGTCCAGCACTCGCGCAGCCACGCCTTGTCGAACCGGTCCTGGTACCCGACAGAGGTCGACGGCGGATCGACGAGCAGGGCCTGGGCGATCCGCAGGCGCTCGATCATCTGGTCGACCGACCAGTGCGAGATCACGACCCCGACGTACCGCTGGACCGTGACGAGCTGCAGCGACTCGAGGGTCACGAGGGCTTCGCGCACGGGCGTGCGCGACACCCGCATGTCCGACGCCAGGGTGTCGAGCCGCAGACGCTGCCCGCGGCGGTACTCCCCCCGCAGGACGTTGTCGAGCAGACGCAGGAACACCGCGTCGCGCAGCAGACTGCGGCGTAGGCCGTGGGGGTCGAGGTCGCCGGCCCCGGCGCGCATGGGGGTGTGCTCCATCACCCCAGGGTCACGCACGGGCGGTGCCCCCGAGGCGGGGACGGTCGCCGCCGTGGATCGTGGTCGCCGGTGTCGCGCTGTGGAGGAGTGCCATGGAGGAACAGTGACAGCGCTGCGACGGCGGCGCTAAACACTCTGAATACAGAATGTCAGGCCGCCGCCGCGTGCCTCACTCCCGGTCCGACTTCGCGTCCCCGGTGAGCACCGAGAGCGGTTGGGTGACGTCCTCCAACCCCTTCCGTGCGGCGTCGACCCCGAATATCAACGCCACCACGCCGCCGCCGATCATCACCGCGGATCCGAGCAGGTACCCCCAGAACAGCGGCTCCCGCGACGAGCCGTCCCCGATGAAGGCGCCGTAGATGGCCGGCGCGATCGCACCGAAGATCTGTGCCAGGGCAAAGAAGTACGAGATGGCCTGCGACCGCAGCTCGAGCGGGAAGATCTCGCTGACGGTCAGGTAGGCGCTCGACGCCCCGGCGGAGGCGAAGAAGAACGAGAGGCACCAGAACGCGACCTGCACCGTCGCCGAGATCGCGTCGGCCCGGAACAGGAACGCCGACGTGGCGAGCACGAGCCCGGACACCAGGTACGTCAGGAAGATCATCTGCCGGCGCCCCCAGGTGTCGAAGAAGCGGCCGAGGATGATCGGACCGAGCAGGTTGCCGATCGCGAACGGGAAGAAGTAGACCGCCGTCTCCGCCGTCTTCAGGCCGAAGAAGTTCGTGAGCACCAGGGCGTAGGTGAAGAAGATCGCGTTGTACAGGAACGCCTGCGTGATCATCATCGTCGCGCCGACGAGCGTGCGGGTCGGGTACTGCTTCAGCAGCACGCGCGCGATGGTCAGGAAGCCGACGCGATCGCTCGGCGTGACCGTCATCGCCTTCGACGGGTCGACGTCCGGCAGCTTCGTCCCGGTGGTCTGCTCCACCGACTCCTCGATGCGGGCGACGGTGGCCTCGGCCTCCTCCTCGCGCCCGTGCGTCATCAACCACCGCGGACTCTCCGGGATGTGCCGTCGCAGGAAGATGATCGCGATGCCGAGCACTGGGCCGAGGAAGAACCCGATGCGCCAGCCGACGTCCTCGGCGAAGTAGGACGTGTCGAGCAGGTAGATGTTCGCGAACGCGCCGAGTGCGGCACCGCCCCAGTACGTGCCGTTGATGGCGATGTCGACGTGCCCGCGGTACTTCGCCGGGATGAGCTCGTCGATCGCCGAGTTGATCGCGGCGTACTCGCCGCCGATGCCGAGTCCCGCGACGAACCGGAAGGCCGCCAGGAACCAGAAGTCCTGGGCGAGGCCCGCGATGCCCGAACCGATCAGGTAGATCGCCAACGTCAGGATGAACAGCTTGCGGCGGCCCAACCGGTCGGACATCCGTCCGAACACGAGTGCACCGACGACCTGGCCGACCAGGTAGATGGTGCCCAGCGACGTCACCTGCTGTGTCGACAGGTTCAGGTCGGCCTGGAACCCCGCGTTCGACACGATCTGGATCTCCAGACCGTCGAGGATCCACGAGATGCCGAGTCCGACGACGACGCTCCAGTGGAACCGGGTCCACGGCAAGCGGTCCATCCTGGCGGGCACCAGGCTCTTGATGGTTGCGTTCGCGCTGCTCACGAAAGGGGACCGTACGCCGAGATCGCCGATGTGGTTCAGATGCGGAACGAGGAACCGGGGACGGAGCCGGATCCCCCTACTTCGAATCCGGCTCCGTCGCCGGGATCTCCATGATCGCGGGTGCTGTGGAAACCCACAAGCGGTCTGGAGGCACGGTGCCAGCTGGCACCGTGCCTCCAGACCGCAACGGCGTAACGTCCAGAACGTGACCCGACCCGACATCCGCACGGTCGGCGAGCTCCGCACCTCTGGTCACGTCCAGAAGACGGTCCGCGCCGAGATCCGCGACAACCTGCTCACCGCCCTCCGCCAGGGCACCGATCCGTGGCCCGGCCTGCACGGCTTCGAGACCACCGTCATCCCCCAGCTCGAACGCGCCCTGATCGCCGGCCACGACGTCGTCCTGCTCGGCGAGCGCGGCCAGGGCAAGACCCGCCTGCTCCGCACCCTGCAGGGGCTGCTCGACGAGTGGACCCCGGTCATCACGGGCTCCGAGCTCGGCGAGCACCCGTACGAACCGATCACCACCGCGAGCATCCGGCGTGCCGACGACCTCGGCGACGCCCTGCCGATCAGCTGGCGGCACCGCGACGACCGCTACGTCGAGAAGCTCGCGACGCCGGACACGAGCGTGGCCGACCTGATCGGCGACGTCGACCCGATGAAGGTCGCCGAGGGCCGCAGCCTGGGCGACCCGGAGACCATCCACTTCGGGCTCGTCCCCCGTGGACACCGTGGCATCGTCGCGATCAACGAGCTGCCCGACCTGGCCGAACGCATCCAGGTCGCGATGCTCAACGTGATGGAGGAGCGCGACGTCCAGATCCGCGGCTACGTGCTGCGGCTGCCGCTCGACGTGCTCGTCGTGGCGAGTGCGAACCCCGAGGACTACACGAACCGCGGCCGGATCATCACGCCGCTGAAGGACCGCTTCGGCGCCGAGATCCGCACGCACTACCCGATCGAACTCGACGACGAGATCGCCGTCATCCGGCAGGAGGCCCAGCTGACAGCGGAGGTCCCCGATGCCCTGATCGAGATCCTCGCCCGGTTCACCCGGGCACTGCGTGATTCGAGCGCCGTCGACCAGCGCAGTGGCGTGAGCGCCCGGTTCGCGATCGCCGGCGCCGAGACCGTGTCCGCCGCCGCCGTGCACCGCGCCGCACGCCAGGGCGAGGACGAGGCGGTCGCCCGGCCGATCGACCTCGAGACCGCGGTGGACGTCCTCGGCGGCAAGATCGAGTTCGAGAACGGCGAAGAGGACCGTGCCGACGAGGTCCTCGCGCACCTGCTCCGCACCGCGACCGCCGAGACCGTGCGCTCCCGGTTCACGGGCCTCGACTTCGCGGTGCTCGTGGACGCGCTCGACGGCGGCACGATGGTGACCACGGGCGAGCAGGTCAGCGCCCGGACATTCCTCGAGGGCCTGCCGTCGATCGGCGAGTCCGACCTGTACGACCAGGTGTGCGACCGGATGGGTGCCACGAACGACGGCGAACGGGCCGGCGCGATCGAACTCGCCCTCGAGGGACTGTTCCTGGCCCGGCGCATCAGCAAGGAATCCGGCGGGGGCGAAGCCGTCTATGGCTAGGCAGAACCGGCGCCTGACGCGCGACACCCGGTACGGCCGGTACACCGACGGACCCGACCCGCTCGCCGCCCCGGTCGACCTGGCCGAGGCGCTCGACGCCATCGGGCAGGACGTGATGGGCGGCACGTCGCCCGAGCGCGCGATGCGGGAGTTCCTGCGGCGCGGAGGCCGGACGCAGCGTGGTCTCGACGACCTGGCCCGACGGGTGGCCGAGCGCCGCCGCGAGCTGACGAGCAAGAACAACCTCGACGGCACCCTGCAGCAGGTGCGCGAGCTCCTGGACCAGGCGCTGCTCGCCGAGCGCGGGGAGCTCGCCCGCAACATCGACCTCGACGACGGCGACCGGGCCCTGGCCGAACTGCAGCTCGACAGCCTGTCACCCTCCCCCGCCGCCGCGGTGCAGGAACTCGGCGACTACGACTGGACGAGCCCGACCGCGCGCCAGAAGTACGACGAGATCAAGGACCTGCTCGGCCGCGAGGTGCTCGACCAGCGCTTCGCCGGCATGAAACAGGCGCTCGAGGGTGCCACCGACCAGGACCGGGCCGCCGTCAGCGCGATGATGCAGGACCTCAACGCCCTGCTCGACGCGCACGCCCGCGGCGAGGACACCCAGCAGCAGTTCGACGACTTCATGGACCAGCACGGCACTGTGCTCTTCGGTACGACAGCCTTCCCGTCGAACCCTGCGAACGTCGACGAGCTGCTCGACGACCTGGCAGCCCGAGCGGCCGCGGCGCAGCGCATGCGCAACTCGATGACCCAGGAGCAGCGGGACGAACTCGACGCCCTCGCCCAGCAGGCCTTCGGCTCCCCCGACCTGATGGGGCAGCTGTCCCAGCTCGACGGCACCCTGCGCGCGCTGCGTCCCGGCGAGGACTGGGGCGGATCCGAGCGCATGGAGGGCGAACAGGGCCTCGGGCTGGGCGACGGCACCGGGGTGTTCCAGGACATCGCGGACCTCGACGCCCTCGCCGACCAGCTCGCCCAGTCCGGGCCGGGCTCCGAGCTCGACGACCTGGACCTCGACGCGCTGTCCCGGCAGCTCGGCGACGAGGCGGCGGTCGACGCGAAGACCCTGCAGCGCCTCGAACAGGCGCTCCGGAACTCCGGGGCGATGCGCCGCGGTGCCGACGGGCAGCTCCGGCTCACCCCGAAGGCGATGCGGCAGCTCGGCAAGAGCCTGCTCAAGGACGTCGCCCAGCGGATGTCCGGCCGCCAGGGCGCGCGGGACCTCCGTCGCTCCGGTGCCGCCGGTGAACCCTCGGGGGCGTCACGGCAGTGGGCGTTCGGCGACACCGAGCCGTGGGACATCCCGCGCACGATCACGAACGCCGTGGTCCGGACGGCGGCCAGCGGTCGGCAGGGAGCCGGCGTGCACCTGAGCATCGAGGACGTCGAGGTGCAGGAGACCGAGGCCCGCACCCAGGCCTGCGTCGCGCTGCTCGTCGACACCTCGTTCTCGATGGCGATGGAGGACCGCTGGGTCCCGATGAAGCGCACGGCCCTGGCGCTGCACACCCTGGTGTCGACCCGGTTCCGCGGCGACGACCTGCAGCTCATCGCGTTCGGTCGCGAGGCCGAGGTGATGGACGTCGAACAGCTCGTGGGCCTCGACGCCATGTGGGACAAGGGCACGAACCTGCACCACGCCCTGCTGCTCGCGAACCGGCACTTCCGGAAGCACCCGACGGCGCAGCCGGTGCTCCTCATCGTCACCGACGGGGAACCGACCTCGCACCTCGAGCCGAACGGGCAAGTCTGGTTCGACTACCCGCCCGACCCGGTCACGATCGCACTGACGGTGCGGGAGCTCGAGAACGCCGGACGCCTCGGCGCCCAGACGACGTTCTTCCGGCTCGGCGAGGACCCGGGGCTCGCCCGGTTCATCGACGCGATGGCGAAGCGGGTGGACGGCAGTGTCGTCGCGCCGGACAACGACGACCTCGGAGTCGCCGTGGTCGGCTCGTACCTGGGCTCGCGTCGCGGGGCCGGCGGCGCACTCTTCCGCGACGACTGGGGGCTCTGAAACCGGCGACGGACGGCCTGGAGGCCCGTGGCGGGTCCGCCACGATCCTCCAGGCTGTGGACGGGGTGCGTCTAGAACAGCGGCCAGGGGACGGCGGGGCCGTCACCGGGCGGCGGCGGGAAGATCCCGACGGCGCGCAGGGCCGCGCAGCGCGCCCGGAGCGTGTCGATCTCCTCGTCCGTCAGGTGCTCGGCGAGCTCGTCGCCCAGGCCACCGCGCAGGGCTTCGGACACCCGGTCGAGCCCCTCGAGCTCGTCCGGCCCGAGTGGCTCCCCGATCCAGCCCCACAGGACCGTCCGGAGCTTGTGCTCGACGTGGAAGGTGAGCCCGTGGTCGACGCCGAAGCGGTGGCCGTCGGGCATCGCGAGCACGTGCCCGCCCTTGCGGTCGGCGTTGTTCACGACGACGTCGAAGACGGCCATCCGGCGCAGGGCCTCGGAGTCCTCGTGCACGAGCGTGACGGGCTGGTCGTCTTCGTCGATCGCCTCGAGCACGGGCAGCCAGGGCGAACCCGCTGCCTCGGCGAGCTCCGGCGTCACCAGGTCGACGGCGTCCTGCTCGGGGTCGACGTCCTGCCAGCGCTGCACCATCCCGGGACCGAACGGTCCGTCGCCCATCCAGGTCGGCGGGACGACGCTCCAGCCGAACGCCTCGGAGACCAGGTGCGCCGCGATCTCACGACCGGCGAGGGTGCCGTCCGGGAAGTCCCACAGCGGGCGCTCGCCCTCGACGGGCTTGTAGACGACGGTCCCACCGTCGAGTTCGGCGAGGAAGGTGGCGTTGGACGCCTCGCGGATGCGCGCCCGGATGGACAGCGGGCCGTCGCTCATGCGTCGCCGGGCGGACGACCGGCGGCGACGACCTCGCGCGTGCGTTCGACGAAGGCCCGGGCGGTGCCGACCGGGATCTTCACCTGGAACAGCTCGGCGGGCTCGGGGATCTCGACGACGGCCTCGATCTCGATGCCGTCCTCGCTCTCCTCGGACACGATCTCGACCTCGTCGTCGATCGGGTACGCCTCGATGACGACCTGCGCCGTGGACGGGTCGAAGCCCAGGCTCAGCGCACCGGCGTGGAACTCGGCCTCGACGGGCTGGTCGAGCGGCTCCGGGTCGCGGAGTTCGACCGGCACCGACGGCGGCACGCTGAAGCGGTTGTCGTCGACGGTCGCGACCTCGTCGAGGAGCTCGTCGATCTTGTCGGCGAGCACGGCGGTCTGCTCCTTCTCGAGCGCGACGCTGGTGACGCGCCGACCGGAACGGGCCTGGATGTAGAAGGCGCGCTCACCCGGACGGCCGATGGTGCCGACGACGAGGCGGTCCGGCCAGTCGAAGCCGTGGACGATGGTGGGCATACCCGCATTGTAGGAGCGCCCGGCTCCGCCCGTTCAGGGTCGGGCAGGGCCGGTCGCGGAGTCGGGGGCCGGGGACCCGCCGGCGGTGCCTGCACCGGGTTCCGGATGGCCCGCTCCACCGCCGACCGCGGCGTCCCCGGTGGGCGCCGGAGCGCTGCCCAGCCAGGACAGGTCACCGGACTCGGTGTTCGTCGCGACGACCTCGGGGCGGTGCTCGCCGTAGCGCACGACGGACACCGAGGCCGGGCCGACGCCGATGCGCTGGAACAGGTCGAGGTGCATGCCGAACGCATCGGCGAGCACGCTCTTGATGATGTCGCCGTGGCTCACCGCGACCCAGACCGCGCCGGGCCCGTGCTCCGCCTCGACCTCGGCGTCGATGCGTCGGACGGCCGCGACGGCCCGGGACTGCATCGTCTGCATGGACTCCCCGCCGGGGAACACGACCGCGCTCGGGTTCGCCTGCACCGTTCGCCAGAGGGGTTCCTTCGCCAGGTCGGCGAGGGTCCGGCCCTGCCACTGCCCGTAGTCGGCCTCGGTGATGCCCCGCTCGATCAGCAGATCGGACGCGCCGGAGTGCCGGGCGGTCTGTCGGTCCAGGATCACGCGGGCGGTCTGCCGGCAGCGCTCGAGCGGGCTCGACACCACGGCGACGACGGGCACCGCGGCGATGCGCTCCGCGGTGCGATCGGCCTGGGTGCGGCCGACGGCGTCGAGTCGCACGCCGGCGGTGCGTCCGGCGAGGACGCCGGTGGCGTTCGCGGTGGTGCGTCCGTGACGGACGAGGAGGACGGTCGCCATGCGCCCGATCCTAGGCGGCGGGACCAGCCGCCCCTGACGCGTTGCCCCACGGAACCGGCGCGTCGGCGCTCCGGTCGGTAGCGTCTCGGACATGCCGTTCTTCCGCGACGCTCCGCGCCCCACCACCCCGCCCACGCCGTCGAGGGTCCAGGCCGCGTGGTCCGACTCCGCCGGGCACTTCGCGACGCGCTGCCTGCAGCTCATCATCGTCGTGCTGGTCGTCGCCGGGATCGTCTGGGCGAGCAACATCCTGAGCGTCGTCACGATCCCCGTGCTCCTCGCCCTGATCATCGCGTCGGCCATGCACCCGGTGGTGTCCTGGCTGCGGAAGCACCGGGTGCCGTCGGTCCTGGCCACCCTCACGGTGCTCATCGGCGTGCTCGCGGTCCTCGGCCTGATCGGCTGGCTCATCGTCGTCGCGGTGGAGAACCAGTGGGCACAGCTGCAGAAGTCGGCGGTCGACGGGTTCCAGCAGCTGCAGGAGTTCGCGAAGAACCTGCCGTTCTCGATCTCGGACAAGCAGATCGACGACGCCGTCGCGGGCGCGTCCGACTTCGTCACGAGCGCACAGTTCGGCTCCGGTGCCCTCGCCGGTGCCTCGGCCACCGCCAACTTCCTGACCGGCCTGGTCCTGATGATCGTCGTGCTCTTCTTCTTCCTGAAGGACGGCCCGAGCATCTGGGAGTTCCTGCTCCGTCCGTTCACCGGCGAGCGCTACGCCCGCGCCCGTCGCGTCGGAGACCGTGTCGTCTCGACCCTCGGCGGCTACGTCCGCGGCACCGCGACGGTCGCCGCGGTCGACGCGATCGGCATCGGCGTCAGCATCGCGATCGTCGGCGTGCCCCTCGCCCTGCCGTTGGCCGTCATCGTCTTCATCACGGCGTTCATCCCGATCGTCGGTGCGACCGCGGCCGGCATCCTCGCCGCCCTCGTCGCGCTCGTGGCCCTCGGCCCACTGCAGGCACTCATCGTGATCGGCATCGTGATCGTCGTGAACCAGCTCGAGGGCAACTTCCTGCAGCCGGTCCTGATGGGTCGCACCCTCAAGCTGCACGGCCTCGTCATCCTGATCGGGCTGACCGCCGGCACCGTCCTCGCCGGCATCACCGGCGCCATCATCTCGGTGCCGCTGATCGCCGCCGCCTGGGGCGCGATCCTGGTCTGGGACGGCCCGAACACCCCGGCACGACCGTGGCGGAAGAAGCGCAACGAGGACGTCACCGCGCACGAGCTGCCGCAGGGCTGACCCGCGGAGCTGCTCCGGAGGGCGCGTTGCGGACATCCACTTCGCGCAACGGCCTTCCACCCAGCAGGATGGAGGAGTGCTCGTCTCCATCGTCTACATGAGCCGTGCCGTCGTCCCCTTCGACGACCAGGCCATGGCGGTGCTGCTCGCGGAGTCCCGGCTGCGCAACGAAGCGCTCGGGGTCTCCGGGCTCCTGCTCGCCAAGGGCGGCCGGTTCATGCAGCTGCTCGAGGGGCCGGCGTGGAGCGTGCAGGACCGGTACGACGTGATCGCGAAGGACCGACGGCACGGTGAGGTCAAGTCGCTGGTGCGCGAGGACATCGAACGCCGGCGGTTCGACGGCTGGTCGATGGCCTACCGTGCGCTCGACGACTCGGACATCCGGTCCGAGGAGGGCTTCAGTCCCTTCCTGTCAGGCACGATGGACTTCCCGCGGTCGTTCGACCGCACGAGTGCCGCGTGGCTGCTGAAGTGGTTCCGCGACCGCGAACTGCACGACCTCTGACCCGCCGGCAGCGCCGCACCCGCATGCCGCGCCGCACCCAGCGGTTCAGTCGGTCCCGAACGCGTCCTCGACGACGGCGAGCAGCCGGTCGCGGTGCTTCGGGTCCGCCGTCGCCGCGATCACCACACGCCACATCGTCGCCACGGCCGGCATCAGGTCGGTGCGCCGGGTCCGGACGTCGGAGACGAGCTGCACACCGGTGAAGTACGGCACCACGGTCGACCCGAGCTGCTCCGCGGTCAGGTCCGTCCGGAGTTCCCCGCTCGCGACCGCCAACCGGAACACGTCGATGATCCCACCGATCCACTGCTCGTAGAAGCTCAGCGTCGCGGTCTGGAACTCCCCGCGCTCCAGCGACAGCCGGATCCCGGCCCGCACGATCGGGTCGGTCCGGAGCAGATCGGCGATGCCGTGCGACGCCCCGATCAGCGCGGCGACGGGCGAACTGTCGGTGTGGCTGACGACGTCGAAGGTGCGGGCGTTCTGCTCACCGATGACGCCGAGCGCCAGGGCGAGCTTCGTCGGGAAGTGGAAGTGCAGGGTGCCCTGCGAGACGCCCGCCGTGCGGGCGACGCCCGCGATCGTCGCGCCGGCGAAGCCGACGCGGTCGAACTCCTCCGCCGCGGCCACCAGGATCTGCTCACGTCGTTCCACGGGACCAGTCTCACAGCCTGGAGGCGCGGCACCTGCTGGCACCGCGCCTCCGTTCCAAGGTGGTGCGTCTCAGGCCGCGTGCCGACCGAGCGTGATGCGCTCCTCGGGCAGGTCCTGCAGGTCGCGCCCACGGAACCAGCGGAGCAGCCAGTCGGCGGGCGTGCCCGCCACCCCGGTCGGGAGACCGGTGCGGTCGCTGAGGAAGGTGCTGAAGCCGGGCTCGTCACGGAGCTCGTCCCCGGTCGGGCTGCCGAACGCCATCGCCCAGCCGTCGAACCGGCGCGTGGCGATGGACTCGCGCGACAGCGACTTCACGCCGGTGTGCCGCGGATCGCGCTCGATGGCGGCGAAGCGGTCCTCGACGCTCCAGACCGGACCCTCGAGCACCTGCATGAAACGGCCGCCCTTGGCGAGCAGGAGCCCGGAGACGCCGAGCGCGTGGTTGCGGAGGCGCGCCTCGCGCAGCATGGCGACCAGCTGGGCGTCGGTCAGGTCGTCGACGGCGACGGACATGTAGACGAGTGATGTGAGTGCTGTCATCGACTTCAGTCTGGGTCGCGGTCGCCGGAGGGGTCAACGCGTCGTCCGCACACCGCACCGGACGGTGCGGCATGCGGACGACGGGCGGGCTGTCGGGTTCCGGGTTCCGGGTTTCGATCAGGTGAGCGCGAGGAGGTTGTTGACCTGCTCGTTGACCCCGGTCAGCGTCGAGATCGGCTTGCCGTTCGCGTAGACGTCGTCGAATGCGGGCTGCAGCAGGGCCTGCACGTCGGCGGGGTTCTTCGTGACCGGGAACAGGAACGTGGTGTCCTCCTCGACCTGCCGGGTGAACGCCGAGACGTCCAGGCCGCGTTTCCGGAACGACGCGACGGCTGACTCTGTGCCCGCGGGACGAGCGGGGAAGACGATGCCGCTCTCACCGACGATCCGCTGCGCTTCGTCGCTGCCGAGGAACGCCACCCACTTCGCCGCGGCCTCGGGGTCCTTCGCCTGCTTCGTGATCGAGTCGCCGAGCCCGTTGAACATCGACGCACGGTGACCCGACGGGCCGATCGGGGTCGGGGCGACCGCGACGTCGAGGTCCTCCATGCCGAGGTACGAACCGATCATCCACGAGCCGTTGAACGACAGCGCGCACTTGCCGGCGCCGAGCTGGACCTCGGGCCCGGTCGTGGTGGAGAACACCCCGTACTTCGCCATGTAGCCCTTCTCGGCCAACCGGTAGTACCAGGCGAGGGTGTCCTGCACGACCCGCTCGTCGTAGCGGAACCGGTCGCCCCACGGGTTCTCGTTCGTGTAGAACCAGTCGACCGAGCCGGTGAACGGCGACCACTGGGTCTGTCCGAAGCCGTCGCCGCCCGACCCGTTCGACGAGATGCCGTAGACGGCGACGTCGTCCTTGTCGAAGCCGTCCTCGTCCCCACGTCGGCCCTTGGAGTCCACGGTCAGCCGCGCGAGCATCCGCTCGAACGTGCCGCCGTCGTCCGGGTTCCACTCGAGCGACCCGAGCTCCTCGGCGGAGACCCCCGCCTTCGCCATCGCCTTCTTGTCGTAGAACATCGCGACGGTGTCCCAGTCCTTCGGGGAGCCGTAGCGGTGGCCGTCCTGGCCCTTCCACAGTTCGGCGAGCCCGGACTGGTAGTCGTCGTCACGGATCCCCTTCGTGGCGTCGAGCTCGTCGAGTCCGTAGAGCACGTCGAGGTCGGCGTACTGCGGGAACTTCGTCAGGTGGTCGGTGAAGACGTCGGGCGCGGTGCCGGCGATGAAGCCCGCGGTGAGCTTGGTCCAGTAGTCGTTCCACCCGAGCTGGGTGATCTTCACGGTGATGTCCGGGTTCGCGCGGTGGAACGCGTCGGCGACGGCCTGGTAGGCGGGCTGCTGGTTGGCGTCCCAGAGCCAGTAGCTCACGGTCCGCGCACCCGACCGGTTCGTGGTGCGCCGACCGGGCGACGAGCAGGCGGCGAGCGCGCCGAGGGCTAGTGCAGAGGCGCCGCCGGCGAACAGCGTGCGGCGGGTCAGTTGGTTCGTCATGGTGTTCGTCCTGTCCGGAAGCCGGGTCACTTGATCCCGGAGAAGCCGATGGAGTTGACGATCCGCTTGGCGAAGACGCCGAACAGCAGGATCATCGGGAGCGCCGCCACCAGGGTCGCGGCCATCAGCCCGGCCCAGTCGGTGCCGGACTGCGGGGTCTGCGACTTGAAGACGCCGAGCGCGACGGTCAGCACCCGCGAGCTGTCGGTGTACGACACCATGAGCGGCCAGAAGTAGTCGTTCCAGCTCGTGATGTACGTCAGCACGGCGAGGGTGGCGATCGGGGCCGCCGCCATCGGGATGACGAGCCGGAAGAACACGCGGACCTTCCCGGCGCCGTCGATGAGCGCCGCCTCTTCGACCTCCTTCGAGATGCCGAGGAAGAACTGCCGCAGGAAGAACACCGCGAACGGGGTCATGAACATCGTCGGCAGGGCGATGCCGAGCAGGTTGTCGACGAGCCCGAGCTGCTTGATGAGCGTGAAGTTCGGCAGCAGCGTGAAGATCGCGGGGACCATCAGCCCCGCCAGGAACACCCCGAACACCTTGTCGCGCCCGGGCCAGCGCAGCCGCGCGAAGGCGTAGGCGGCCGCTGCTGAGAAGAACACCTGGCCGACCGTGACGAGCGTCGACACCAGGATGGAGTTGAGCAGGTACCGCCAGAAGTTCAGCGCGGCGCCGGAGCCGCCCTGTGCCAGCGCCTCTTCGGTGGACTGCAGACCGAAGACCCGCTCGAACCCGCCCAGGCTGAACCCGACGGGCAGCAGCGAGGTGGGGTCGGAGTTGATCGCGGTGTTCGACGACAGCGCCGTCCGCAGGATCCAGTAGAACGGGAACAGGGTGACGACGATGACGAGGATCATCGCGACCCAGGCGAGCACCCGGCCGAGCGACGGGCGACGACGGTGGGCGGCGCCCATCCGCGGCGGGCGGGACGTGGTGACGGAGCGGGTGAGTGTCGTGGTCATGGCGCTTCCGTTCAGTCCAGGTCGGACTCACCCGAGCGGGTGAGGCGGTACTGGATGATCGTGATGATGCTGAGGACGATGAGGAGCGCGACCGAGACCGCGGACGCGTAGCCGAACTGGAACCGGCCGAACGCCAGGTTGTAGATGTAGTTCTGCACGACGTTCGTGGCGTTCGCGGGGCCGCCCTGTGTGGTGACGGCGACGGTGTCGAACACCTGGAACGACCCGATCACGGTGATGATCAGCACCAGGGACAGGATCGGGCGGAGCAGCGGCACCGTGATGCGCCAGAACATCTTCCACTCGCTCGCACCGTCGATGCGTCCGGCCTCGTACACGGTCTCGGGCAGCGACTGCAGGCCGGCGAAGATGAGCAGTGCCGTGTAGCCTACGTGCCGCCAGACGTTGATGAGCGCGATCGAGGGGATGCCCCAGACGTCGCTCTGCAGGAACGGGATGCGGTCGAGGCCGAGTGCGGCGAGCATCTCGTTGCCGATGCCGAGCTGGGTGTCGAGGATCCAGAGCCAGACGAGGGCGGCGACGACGTTCGACACCAGGTAGGGCGCGAGCACGATGCCGCGCACGAACGTCGACTTCGTCAGCCGGTGCATCATCACGGCGATGAACAGCGCGACGACGGTCTGGATGACGATGTTGATGAGCACGTACTCGACCGTCACCACCATCGAGTGCCAGAAGATCGAGTCCTGCACCAGTCGGGCGTAGTTCTGCAGGCCGGTGAACTCGGGCTCGGTGAGCAGGTTGTACGACGTGAAGCTCAGGTAGATGCCCCGCACGGTCGGCCAGGCGAGGAACACCGCGAAGCCGACGGCAGCCGGCGCGATGAAGACGAGCGCGAGCCACAGGTCGTTCCTGGGGCGGCGCGGCGGGGACGTGGTGCGGGCGGGGTCGGCGGACCGACTCCTCCGCCTCGTGCTGGTGGCCGTCAAGGGTGACGACACAGGGCTCTCGGTGACCATCGCGACTCCTTCGTCTGCGGTGGACTGACGTGCAGCAGTCCGTGAGCCGGGAATCTACACGTGGGGACCACCGCAGGCAAGAGTCTTTTTCCGGGCTGTGGACAGGGGTTGTCACGTGTAGACAGCGTGTGTCAGGATGGCCCTCGATCGCATCGGAGCGACCCGCTCGGCGACGCATCCCACACCTCGGAAAGGTCACTGATGATCTCTGTCGGAATGGTCGGCGCGGGCCAGTTCGCCCCCCAGTTCGCCAAGCTGTTCAAGCTCCACCCCGACGTCGACCGGGTCTACGTCACGGACCTCGTCGACGAGCGCGCGTCCGAACTCGTCGAGGCACAGCACCTCGACGGCACGTTCGACGACTTCGACGCCGTGCTCGCCTCGGACGTCGACGCCGTCGCGATCTTCACGCAGCGCTGGACCCACGGCCCGCTCGTGGTCAAGGCCCTGCGCGCGGGCAAGCACGTGTACTCCGCCGTGCCGATGGCGATCTCCGTCGACGAGATCCGCGACATCATCGAGGCGGTCCGTGAGACCGGCCTCACCTACATGATGGGCGAGACGAGCTACTACAACCCCGCGACGGTGTTCGCCCGCAAGCAGGTGGCCGAGGGCGCCTTCGGCCGGGTGTTCTACTCCGAGGGCGACTACGTGCACGACATGGACCTCGGCTTCTACGCCGCGTACCAGTACAGCGGCGGTGACGACTGGAAGCGCACCGCCAGCTACCCGCCCATGCTCTACCCGACCCACTCGGTCGGCGGGGTCCTCGGCGCGATCCCCGGGCATGCGGTCAGCGTCAGCTGCATCGGCATCAAGGACGACCGCGGCGACGGCGTCTTCGACAAGGACGTCAGCCAGTTCGACAACGACTTCTCGAACGCCACGGCCCTGTTCGAGCTCGACAACGGCGGGGTGATGCGGATCAACGAGATGCGCCGCGTCGGCTACCCGTCGCACATCCGCGAGTCCCGCTTCCGCTACTTCGGCACCGAGGCGAGCTTCGAGCAGCTGGCGAAGGTCAGCGTCTGGCAGGACAAGGAGGACTCGCACGACATCAGCGACAAGATCAACACGCAGGCGACGATGTCGCTCGACGACCCGCGTCTGGCCGACGTCGACCCGTCCCTGCGTGAGGCCTTCGTCTCCGGCTACGCCGAGGTCCACGACACCGACCGCCTGCCCGCCGAGTACGACGGCGTGCCGACCGGACACGAGGGCAGCCACCAGTTCCTCGCCGACGACTTCGTCCGCGCCGTCGTCGACCGGACCCTGCCGCCGGTGAACGCCTGGACCGCCGCACGCTTCACCCTGCCCGGCATCATCGCCCACCAGTCCGCGCTGCAGGGCGGCGCCCGTCTCGAGGTGCCGGACTTCGGTGACGCCCCCGAGACGACGAGCGCTGCGGCGACGAGCGCTGCGACGACGAACGCACCGGCGTCAGCAGGCAGCACGGCGTCGACTACGATCGCGTCCGAGTAACACGTGTCGTTCGGGTGCCGGTCCTCGCGGGCCGGCACCCGAACGACGCTCCCGGACCCGACGAAGGTGGCACCCGTGACCGTCCCGACGAACCCGAGGGCGGTCACCCGTGCGGACGTCGCCCGCTACGCCGGTGTCAGCACCTCCGTCGTCAGCTACGTCGTGCACGATGGACCCCGCCCCGTCGCCCCCGCCACCGCCGCCCGGGTGCGCGAGGCCATCCGGGTCCTCGGCTACCGCCCGAACGCGAGTGCCCAGGCCCTGCGCACCGGGTCGTCGAAGATGCTCGGCCTGATCGTGCCGGAGCTCGACAACCCGTTCTGGTCCGAGCTCGCCGTCGCCGTCACGCACGCCGCCGCCGCGCGTGGGTACGACGTCCTGCTCGCCAACAGCGACGGTGACGCGGCCCAGGAGCGCGAGCGGCTCCGCAGCCTCTCCGCCCGCCAGGTCGACGGCGTCATCGTCACGAGCATCATGACCCACCCGGACCTGTCGACCGTGACCGACCCCGGTCTGCCGATGGTCCTGCTCAACACGTTCTTCGAGGTCCCCGAGTACGCCAGCATCGGGGTCGACGCCCTGCGCGGGGCCCTCGACGGCACCCGGCACCTGGTCGAGCACGGCTACGGGTCCATCGGCCTCGTGATGGGCCACACCGGGTCGATGGAGCTCCGTGAACAGGGCTGGATGCGCGCCCTCCGCGAGGCCGGCCTGCCCGACGGCCCCATCGTCCGCACCGCCTTCACCCGACGCGGCGGGTACGAGGCCGGCCTCCGCATGTTCGCCGACGACACCGGACCACGGGCCGTCTTCGTCAGCTCCGACATGCAGGCGATCGGCGTGATGCGCGCACTGTGGGAACTCGGGCTGCGCGTCCCGGAGGACGTCGCGATCGTGTCGTTCGACGGCGCAGCCGAGGCGGACTACACGAACCCGCAGCTCACCACGGTCCGGCAGCCGATCGAGACGATGGCCGTCGCCGCGGTCGACCGCGTGCTCGGTCTCGACGCCGACAACCAGTGGCACCGTGACCTGGTCCCCGCCGAGTTGGTCCTGGGCGCGAGTTGCGGGTGCGACGTGCGTCGCTGACGCACCCACCGACGGCCTGGAGGCACGGGGCGGGGCCGCGATGGGCCTCCTGTCCGTCAGCCGGTCGCGTTCAGGACGCCGGCGCCATGACGGCGCGGAGGCGCGCGGTCGGGATGCGCTGCTGCGCATCCATCGTCACTGCGGCGGCCTCGACCGCCTCGCCGCTCTCGGCGTCGACGAACCGCAGGTCCGACGGCCGCTCGGACGGGCGGTGCCGGTCGGCCCAGCCGCCGAGGGCGAGCAGCACGAGCGACAGGTCGCGGCCGGCGTCGGTCAGGACGTACTCCTCGCGGGCACGTGCCCCCTCGGGCTTGTAGGTCGTGCGCTCGAGCACTCCCCCGTCGACGAGTGAGGCCAGCCGTGCGGTCAGGACCTCGCGCGGGACGCCGAGGCTCTGCTGGAACTGACTGAAGCGGGTCGAGCCGCCGACGGCATCGCGGACGATCATGAGCGTCCACTTCTCGCCGAGGACGTCGAGGGAGCGTGCGATGGGGCAGCGCTCGTCGCCGCCGAGGATGCCGAGCATGTGTTCATCCTAGCTGGGTTCGATTTCCGGACACAACGTGCTAGGTTCGGATTCCGTACTCAACTTCTCTCGTCTGGAGCACTCATGACCGACCTCACCAACGCCGTCGTCCTCGTCACCGGAGCGAACGGCGGCCTCGGCGCCGAGTTCGTCCGCCAGGCCCTGGAGCGTGGCGCCACGAAGGTCTACGCGACCGCCCGCAACCCGCGTACCTGGGACGACGAGCGCATCGTCCCGCTCACCCTCGACGTCACGAGCCAGGAGAGCGTCGACGCCGCGGCCCGCACCGCAGCCGACGTGACCATCGTCGTGAACAACGCCGGGATCGCCGGCTCCGACCCGCTCGTCGACGTCTCCGTCGAGGAGGTCGAGCGCATCTTCGCCACCAACGTCTTCGGTGCACTCCGCGTCGCCAAGGCCTTCGCCCCCTCGATCGCCAACGGTGCGCTGATCGACGTGCACTCCGCCCTGAGCTGGGTCGCCCTCGCCGGCGCGTACTCGGCGTCGAAGGCCGCGTTCTGGTCGATCACGAACTCCCTGCGCCTCGAGCTCGCACCCCAGGGCACCCAGGTCGTCGGCGCCCACCTCGGCTACACCGACACGGGCATGATCGCCGACCTCGACGTCGAGAAGTCCGACCCCGCCGACATCGTCCGGTCGATCTGGGACGCTGTCGAAGCCGGCGAGCACGAGGTCCTCGCCGACCAGGTCAGCCGCGACGTCCGTGCCGGTCTGAGCGCCCCGCTCACCGCGCTCTACCCGATGCTCGCCAGCGCCTGAGACCTGTCCTCGTCGGGACGGTGACGGTTCTGGTTCACGAACACCCGGGTTCGTGAACCAGAACCGTCAGTCGCCTCGTCCTGCTACTCGCTCCTCTGCCTGTACCCTGAGCCGATGACAGCGGGCGCAACGTCAGAGCGGCGCACGGGGTGGACATCGGCGAGGCGGATCTGCGCGTTCTGGGCCACCGCGGCGCTCGGCGTCCTCCCGGCGTGGGGCTCGTGGATGTGGCTCTACCTCGCATCCGACGAAGACGCCCGCGGGACCGCGCACGACCGATCCTGGCCGAACGCAGCCGTCCTCTCGCTCGGCGGGATCCCGCTGCTCATCGCCCACGTCGTCGGCCTGGCCGTGCTGGTCACCCTCGCCGCTCGGGCCAGACGCTCCATGGGTTCTGCGGCCGCGCTGGGCGTCATCGTGCTCCTCGGGGATTCGCTCATCGGACTCGGACTGTCGCTGCTGCTCACCGGCGGCCAGGTCGTCGTCACGCCACAACCGTTCCAGCCGTGAGCGCGTCGCCGGTCAGCCGCCCGCGCCGCGGTCGGTGATCCGACGATTCGTGGCGGTGATGGCGGCGCGCTCGTCGTCGGACAGGCCGCCGGCATGCAGGATCCGGCCCAGCACGTCGCTCTTGCGCTCGATGTAGTCGTCCATGTCCTCGGCCTCGGTGGCCGCACGGCGTTTCACGGCGGCGTACTCGTCACGCAGCACCGGGTCGGCACGCAGCACGTCGCGGACGGCGAGGTGGTTCCGCAGAGCGAGCGACCCGGCTGCGACGACGTAGGTGTTCGTCGGGGCGAAGCGCTCCGGAGCCTGGAACGTCTGTCGCCCCGGGACCCCCAGTTCACCGCGCGGCTCGAAGCCGATCGTCGCCAGTGCCGCCACTGCAGCGGGGACGTCGGACGCGTCCACCACGACGTCGACGTCGAGCACGGGCTTCGCCGCCAGGCCCGGCACGGACGTGCTGCCCACGTGCTCGATGCTCCGGAACGGCACGTCGGCGGCCTCGAGCGCAGCGGCGTACGCACCGTGCAGTTGCCGGAACCGCTCGGGCCAGGTCGGTCGGTACTCGACAACCTCGATCACGGGGCCGACGTCGGCGCGAGGAGCTGGAACATGACATGGTCGCGCCAGACCCCGTCGATCTTGATGTACTCCGGCGCGAAGCCGTACCGGGTGAAGCCGGCCGACTCGAGTGCGCGCTGCGAGCCGACGTTCTCGGGCAGGGTCTCGGCCTGCACGCGGTGCAGGCGGAGCCCGTCGAAGGCGTGGGCCGCAGCGGCTCGCACCGCACGGGACGCGTGCCCCTGGCGCGTGCGGTCGGCGCGGATCCAGTAGCCCATCGCGCACGACTGCAGGGCGCCGCGCGTGACGCCGCTCAGCGTGATGCGGCCGAGGAGTTCCCCGTCGGTCGACTCGATGACGAACGGCACCGCGTTGCCGGCACGCTGCGCGGCGAGAGCCTGCGTGATGACGTCCCGCTGGCCGGACTCCGTGTAGTACGACGGCGCTCGGGCCGGCTCCCACGGTCGCAGGAACTCGGCGTTCGCGCTGATGACCGCAGCCAGGACGGCCGCGTCGTCGAGGCGGAGTGGGCGCAACCGTGTGTCCATCGCGGAGGGTGTGGGATTCGAACCCACGAGACATCTCTGCCCACCTGTTTTCAAGACAGGCTCCATCGGCCGCTCGGACAACCCTCCAGTGACGCGACCACGTGGCGAGACGTGATCGCGTCCCGGGAAGTCTACCCGGGCCTCCAGGCAGGGGTGCGCGCGAGCGCGGACTAACGGGGCAGGGAGTCGAGCGCCGCTGCCAGGCCGTCGTCGGTGATGCCGCCGGTGAGCTCGTTGCCGGCGTCGACGACGTCGTCGGGCGCCTGGCCCATGACGACGCCGCGACCGGAGGTCGAGGCCCAGCGGAGCATGTCGATGTCGTTGCGGCCATCACCCGCGGCGAAGACGCGGGATCGCGGGATGTCGAGCCACTCGCGCACACGCTCCATCGCGGTGGCCTTCGTCACGCCCTCGGGAGCGATGTCGAGCCACGACGTCCAGCCGACGGAGTACGAGACCTTGTGCAGGCCCATCTGCTCGACGATCTGCAGGAAGTCCTCGGTGTCGTGACCGGGCGAGATGACGACGACACGGGTGGCCTCGACGCCGAGCAGCCGCTCGAACGGCACGTGCTCGCCCGCGACGGTCATCGTGTCGTCGGGGAAGTTGCCGGACAGCAGGAAGTGGCCGGTCTCGTCCTCGACCCCGAAGGCGGCGTTCTCGAGCGCTCCGTGGATGGTCTGCAGCACCTCGGACGGGTCGAACCGCTCGACGTGTTCGCGCACGTAGGAGCCGTCGGCGCGGCGGGCCAGGATGAGCGCTCCGTTCGCGCACACCAGGTACTTCGGACGGATGCCGAGGGTCTCGAGCAGGGGCACGGTCATGCCCTCGCTGCGACCGGTGGAGAGCATGACCTCGTGCCCGGCGGCCTCGGCGTCGCGCACGGCGGCGACCACCGCCTCGGTGATGACACCGTCCTCGCGCATGGTGGTGCCGTCGATGTCGAGCGCGACGAGCCAGCGCTTGGTGCGGGCGGGCGCGTCAGTGCCCGCACTCTGCGAGGTGCCGTCCACGAACCGTCCCTGGGTGCTCATCGGGGCTCGATCACCTCGACGCCGCCGAGGTAGGGGCGCAGCACCTCGGGCACGACGACGGATCCGTCGGCCTGCTGGTGCGTCTCGAGGATCGCGACGATCCAGCGGGTGGTGGCGAGCGTGCCGTTGAGGGTGGCGACCGGGGCGGTCTTGCCGCTCTCGGTGCGGTACCGGATGTCGAGGCGGCGGGCCTGGTAGGTCGTGCAGTTCGATGTCGAGGTGAGCTCGCGGAACGTGCCCTGCGTCGGGACCCAGGCCTCGATGTCGTACTTCTTCGCCGCGCTCGTGCCGAGGTCGCCGGCGGCGACGTCGATCACGCGGTAGTGGAGTCCGAGGTCCTGGAGCATCTGCTCCTGGTGGGCGACGAGGCGCTCGTGCTCGGCCTCGGCCTGGTCCGGGTTGACGTAGGCGAACATCTCGAGCTTGTTGAACTGGTGCACGCGGAGGATGCCGCGGTTGTCCTTGCCCGCCGAACCGGCCTCACGCCGGTAGCAGGTCGACCAGCCGGCGTAGCGGTGGGCCTGGCCTTCCTCGAGCGGCAGGATCTCGTCGGCGTGGAACCCGGCGAGGGCGACCTCGCTCGTGCCCGTCAGGTACAGGTCGTCGGCCTCGAGCCGGTAGACCTCGGCCGCGTGCTCACCGAGGAACCCGGTGCCGGCCATCGTCTCGGGGCGGACGAGCGTCGGGGTGATGAGCGGCTCGAAGCCGGCGGCGATCGCACGGTCGAGCCCGAGCGACATCAGCGCGATCTCGAGCCGGGCACCCATGCCACGCAGGAAGTAGAAGCGTGATCCGGAGACCTTCACGCCACGCGGGATGTCGATGATGCCGAGGTGCTCGCCGAGGTCGGCGTGGTCCTTCGGCTCGAAGTCGAACTCGGGCTTGGTGCCGACGGTGCGGAGCGTGACGAAGTCGTCCTCGCCGCCCTCGGGCACCCCGGGGAGCACGACGTTCGGGATGCCGCGGACGACGGTGTTGAAGGTGTCCTCGGCCGCGGTGACGGCGGCCTGCGCCTCCTTCACCTTTGCGGCGAGGGCCTGGGCCTGCTGCACGAGCGCGGCCTTCTCGTCCTTCGGGGCCTTGGCGACGGTCTTGCCGAAGGCGTTCTGCTCGGCGCGGAGCGACTCGAACGAGGTGAGCGCGCTGCGGCGGGCGGAATCGGCGGCGACGGCTTCGTCGACGACGGACACGGAGGCACCGCGTGCCTGCTGTGAAGCCTTGATGACGTCCGGGTTGTCGCGAAGCAGCTGTGGATCGATCACTCGCCCCATCCTAGACGGGGCAACCGCACGCAGCCTCGATCGGTACCGTGGACGTATGTCGACCCCTTCGGAGACCGCGCCCGCGGACCAGGACGCCCTCCCCACCGAGCAGCGGACGGCCGCGGTGGTCTACAACCCGGTCAAGGTCCACCTGCCGACCCTCAAGCGCACGGTCCAGGAACACCAGGAGCAGGCCGGCTGGGCCGAGACCCTGTGGTTCGAGACCTCGGAAGAGGACCCGGGCGGCGGCATGGCACGCGCAGCGATCGAGGCCGGTGCCGACGTCGTCGCCGCGGCCGGTGGCGACGGCACGGTCCGCGCGGTCGCCGAGGTCGTGCATGAGGCCGGTTCGACCCTCGCGCTGCTGCCGAGCGGCACCGGCAACCTCCTCGCGCGCAACATGAAGCTGCCCCTCGACGACCTGGCCGCGAGCGTCCGGACCATCTTCCACGGCGACGACCGGAAGATCGACTTCGGCATGCTCAAGGTCGAACGCCCCGGCGGCGAACGCGAACGCTTCGGATTCCTGGTGATGGCGGGTCTCGGACTCGACGCCCGGATGCTCGTGAACACCCGGCCCGAGCTGAAGAAGAAGGTCGGCTGGCTCGCCTACGTCGACTCGCTGTTCCGTTCGGTGCGCGACGCCAACGCGTTCGAGTTCCGCTACCAGCTCGACGACGACGGCACCCACTCGCTCCGCGCGCACTCCCTGATCGTCGGCAACTGCGGCATGCTGCAGGCCGGCGCGATCCTGCTCCCGGACGCCGAGATCGACGACGGGGTGTTCGACATCGCCGTGATGCGTCCCCGCGGCTTCTTCGGCTGGGTCCGGATCGGCGCGCGGGTGTTCTGGGAGAACGGGATCCTGCGGGCGTTCCGTCGCTCGTCCCTGGGCAAGACCGCGGTGGGCAAGAAGATCGTCTCGAAGTCGCGCGAGGAACGCCCCCTGCGTTACCTGCGCGGGCAGGAGTTCACGGCCCGGCTCGAGCGGCCCGACGAGTTCGAGATCGACGGCGACCCGGTGGGCGAGGTCATCGCCTTCCGGTCGCGCATCGATCCGATGGGCCTCGCCGTGCGCGTGCCGGACCCGGCGGACGACCGCCACGGCTCCCGCCAGGTGCCCTGAGCCGAGTCGGGTGGGTGGGCCCGCCGCGCCGCTACCGCGCGCCGGGCTCCCCCGACACGATCGCGCGCAGCCAGTCCCGGGCCTCGACGAACGCGGCGTCCGAGTAGCGCGCCGGAACCTCGGGGCGGGCGCCGTCGGCCCGCGGGTACGAACCGAGGAACGTCACGCGCGGGCTGAACCGGCGCAGGCCGAGCAGCGCGTCCGCCACCCGCTCGTCACGGACGTGCCCGTCGAGGTCGATGACGAACCGGTAGCGACCGAGCTCGTCGCCGATGGGCCGTGACGACAGCAGCCCCATGTTGATGCCCCGGGTCGCGAACTGTTCGAGCATGTCCACCAGGGCGCCCGGGTGGTCGGCGGGGAGCTCGACGATGACGCTCGTCTTGTCGGCGCCGGTCGGCTCGGGGAGCGCGAGGGTCTTCGACACGAGCACGAACCGGGTGACCGCCGACGCGTTGTCGCCGATGGACGACGCGAGCACGACGACGTCGTGGTGGTCGGTGATGCCGGGCGGCGCGACGGCTGCGTCGGCGGTGGGGTTCGCCTCGAGCAGGGCGAGCGCCGCGGCGACGTTCGACGACGCCGGGATGTGGCCGTGGCCGGGCAGGTTCGCCTCGAGCCAGTTGTGGGTCTGCGCGTAGGCGACCGGGTGCGCGTTCACGGTGCGGACGTCGGCGAGGGTGGTGCCAGGTCGGGCGACGAGCACGAAGTCGACGGGGACCAGGTACTCCCCCACGATCCGCACGCCGGGGATCCGGGCCAGGGCGTCCTGGGTGGCGCTGACCCCGCCGTCGACACTGTTCTCGATCGCGATGACGGCGCCGATGGAGCGGCCGGACATGACGTCGTCCAGGGCCTCACCGACGTTGTTGACGCTCCGCCAGGGCTTGCCGGCGGCGGCTTCGACGAGCTTCAGGGCCGCCTCGGTGAAGGTGCCGGCGGGTCCGAGGTAGGAGTACGTGTCGGACGGCGCGGCGGGGTCGGTCATGCGGCGAGCCTATTGCAGGGGCACAGCCACCAGCCCGCTTCAGTCCGTCGCCGCACCCGTCAGGCGCTGCTCGCAGATCGCGGTGTCGTCGTCCTCGCGCGGGTAGGTCAGCGCCGCGAACCGCCCCTCGGGGTCGAGCCGCGTCAGGAGCGACGCCGCGATGCCGTCCAGCTGCGCGACCTGCTCGTCGGAGAGCGCGTCGATGACCACCCGCCGAGCGGTGCGGACGTGGTCCGGGGCCGCCTCGACGATGGTCGCGTAGCCTGCGTCGGTCAGGCGGACGTCGGTTGCCCGGCGGTCCGAGGTCGACGGGCACCGGGTCACGAGCCCGCGCTTCTCGAGTCGGGACACCACGTGCGACAGCCGCGGCAACGAGGCGTTCGTGGCCGAGGCGAGCGCCGACATCCGCAGGGTCCGGGTGTCGGTCTCGGAGAGCATCGCGATGACCATGTAGTCGAAGTGCGTCAGGTCGGCGTCGCGCTGGAGCTGCTGGTCGAGCGCCGCCGGCAGGAGTTCCATGACGGCGACGAGCTTCATCCACGCGCGCAGCTGCTCGCGGGTGAGCCACGGGATCTCGTCGGTCATGACCTGATCATACCGAAAGGTTGTCCCTTTAACCAGTGGTGCGCACCGCGGACGAACCAGACGAACCGGACGAAGCGGCCGGGCGACGCGCGAGCACCACCCCGACCACGAGCACCACCACCACGACGACGAGCAGCGCCCCCTCGACGAGCAGCAGCCGCGTGCCGTAGTCGAACGGGAGCACGGTGGGGTTCTTCGGTCCGTCGTCCTTCGCCACGATCTCCGGCAGCACCACCAGGGCGAGCACGCTGCCGAGGACGATCGCCACCTGCACGACGACGAGCACCCAGACCCGCAACGCGCCTCCGGCCCGTCGCAGCAGCAGCCCGGCACCGACCACGAACGGTGACAGGATCGCGTCGTGCAGCACCACCGCCGCGAGCAGCCACACCCCGAGCCCGCCGATGCGGTTCGGCTTGACGGACGTCACGAGCACGTACGCCCCGAACGCGATGACCAGCACGCCGATCACCACGAGCACGATCCGCGCGGCCTTCACCGGAGCACCTCGATCTTCTCGATCCACTTGGTCTGCAGCACGCCCGGCCGCCCGGGAGCGATGATCCGCGCCGGGAACCCGTGGTCCAGGTCGAGCGTCGCACCGTTCAGCTCGAGGGCGACGAGCGTCGTCGGGTCCTCGGCGTACTCGGGTCCCATGTCCATGATCCGGTAGCCGCCGTGCCGCTCCAGGCTGGTCACCCGGACGTGCGACCCCTTTGGTGCCTGCACGGCGTCGAGCAGGTCGCGCATCCGGACGCCCTTCCAGGTTCCCATCTGGCTCCAGCCCTCGACGCACGAGATCGGCAGGTCGACCTGCGCGGTGCCGAGTGCGACGAGCTCCGCGCGGACGAAGGTCCGGCTGACGTCGCGCCCGACGACCGTCAGGGTCCAGTCCGCGGCGGTCGCGCTGGCGAGCACGCCTGCCGCACGCGCGGTGCGGTTCACGGGGAGGCCGTTCGAGCCGATCCCACGGCCGCGGGCACCGAAGACGTTGAACGGTTCGGCGAGCTTCGAGGACTGGCCGGCGGTCAGCGCGACGACACCGACCGTCGCGGCCGCCACGCCTGCGAAGAACCCGCGTCGGGCGATCCGCTCACGTCGACCCCGTGCGGCTTCCGGAGTCTGTCTGGAGGCCCGGTCCGGCTCCGCCACGTCGGCCGTCGGCTGGGCGGGACTCGGCTCCTCGGACACCTCCCGGGTCTCGGGGGCCGCGCCCTGTCCGGCGGGCCGGGACTCGGCGCCGCCGGGGGCGTCGTCGACGCCGTCGATCCAGCGGAACACGCGGCCGAGCAGGCCGGGGGCGGTGGGCCCGGCGGTCTCGGAGACCGCAGCGCTCGGGGTGGACGCACCACGGGCCTCCCGGCCTGGTGGGAGCAGTTCACTGCCGGACGCGGGGTCCGCGATGAACCGGCCGTGCGCGTCGTAGGAGTCGCGCTTCCGCCAGTACCGGGCGATGACCGGCAGCTTCGCGGCGATGTGGATGACGAGCGACCCGATGATCACGTAGGCCAGGGCGTTGTGCACCTGGCGGAACGGGAACGGCCACGGGTACCACTGGTACGTGTTGAGCAGGCCGGTGACGACCTGGATGATCGACGCCGACACGAGCACCGCGATCGACAGCCGCTCGAGCAGGTGCAGCACGCCGCGCACCGGCGGCACCTGCACCAGGGCCGGCATGACGGTGTTGAGCTTCGCGAGCAGCAGCGGGATGATCGCGATCCCCGTCGTGATGTGCAGGCCCTGCGTGAACTGGTACAGCTGCGTCGGCCGGGTCGGGAACCGCATCCAGCCGAGCGGTTCCTGCAGCAGGTGGCTGTAGATCCCGGTGCCGAAGCAGATCAGGAACGCGATGCCGAGCAGACGCCCGAGCACCACCGCCGAGCGCGCGTTGCGGTTGGGGGACGCCAGAGCTGCTCGTCCGTCGTGCAGCAGGCGCTGGACGCCGGATAGCCTCGACGGACCATGAGCGACCGACTGCGTGCCCTCCGACCGTCCCTGGCCGACGGCACCGCCGTCCGGATCGGCACGGTGCTGGCCGTCGTGGGAGTCCTCGCCCTGTCGGGCGTCATCGCCGTCGGCGTCACGCATCTGGGGTTCCTCCGATCGGGCCATCGTTCTGCATTCGTTGCGTGGACGCTGATCGCTTGGACCGTCTTCGTGATCGCCGTGCTCGCGGTGCGTTTCGTGCCCGTCCGGTGGATGACCACCATGGTCATCGGCGGAGCGGTGGTGATCGGCATCGCGGCGCTGGTCGGCCCGCCGAACACGAGCACCGACTCCGCTCGGTACGCGTGGGACGGCATCGTCCAGCATGCCGGTGTCTCACCGTACGCGCACACCCCCCAGTCCGCGGCACTGTCCGGTCTCCGACCCGACTGGTTGTTCCCCGACAAGGTGGACGGCACGTGCGACCCGCTGAAGCCCCGGTTCCGCGGGCTCGGCGACGGCGCCGACGGGCACTGCACCGCGATCAACCGACCCGACGTGACGACGATCTACCCGCCGATGGCGCAGCTGTGGTTCGCCGCGGTGCGGTTCTTCGTGCCGGCGAGCGCGCAGTACCTGCCGTTCCAGGTCGCCGGGCTGCTCGTGTCCCTCGGCGTGACCGTCGGGCTCGTCCTGGTGCTCCGCCGGATCGGCCGTCCGACCTGGTGGGCGGCGCTGTGGGCCTGGTCGCCGCTCGTGGCGTCCGAGGCGGTCACCAACTCGCACGTCGACGTCGTCGGTGCCGCCCTCGCCACGGCCGGTGTCGTGCTCGTCGCGTTCGGCCGGCCGATCTGGGGCGGGATCGCACTCGGGGCCGCGACCGCGACGAAGCTCATCCCGGCGATCGTGTACCCGCCGTTGCTCGGCCGAGGTCGGGCCTGGTGGGCGATCCCGATCGGCATCGCGGTGTTCGGCCTGCTCTACGTGCCCTACGTGCTGACCACCGGGCTCGACGTGCTCGGGTACCTGCCCGGCTACCTGAGCGAGGAGGGCTACGAGGACGGCTCCCGGTTCGCACTGGTGTCGCTCGTGGTCCCGGGTGACGCGGCGACGGTCGTCGTCGGGCTCCTGGTGCTGCTCGCCGCGTTCGTGGCGTGGCGGTTGTCCGACCCGTCGCGGCCCTGGTCGGGCGAGGTCCTGATGATCGGCGTGACGTTCCTCGCCGTGACCCCGCGCTACCCCTGGTACGCGCTGCTGCTCATCCCGTTCGTGGTGCTGTCCGGCCGGTGGGAGTGGCTGTCGATCGGCCTCGCCATCGCGCTGCGCGGGGTGTGGCCGTCGGCGGACGCCTACCGGTGGTGGCTGCTCGCGGCCGTGGCGGTCATCGTGGTCGTCACGCTGCTGCGCACGGAGCGGTCGGAGTGGCGGCGGTGGTGGGAGCGGCTGTCGTTCCGGCGCGTGGAACACGTACGCTGACGACCATGGCACCCGCGATCCTGCTCGGCACGGCCGGCTCCGTGGACCCGGCTCCCGCCGGGCTCGTCGACCGCTTCGGGCGTCGCGCCGTCGACCTACGGGTGTCGCTGACCGAGCGCTGCAACCTGCGATGCACCTACTGCATGCCCGCGGCCGGGCTGCCGTTCGCCCCCGACGAGGCCCTGATGACGGCGACCGAGATCGAGCGGCTGGTCCGGATCGGCTCGTCGCGGTTCGGCGTCCGCAAGGTCCGGTTCACCGGCGGGGAGCCGATGCTCCGGCACGACCTGGTCGACGTGATCGCCCGGTGCTCCGCGCTGCCCGACGCCCCGGAGCTCTCGCTCACCACGAACGCGATCGGCCTCGCCCACCGTGCCCAGGGCCTGTACGACGCCGGGCTGCGGCGCGTGAACGTGTCGCTCGACACCGTCGACCCCGACGTCTTCACCACCGTGACCCGCCGCCCGTTCCTCGACAAGGTGATCGCCGGGCTGTCGGCCGCGCACGACGCCGGGCTCGACATCAAGGTGAACGCGGTGCTGCTGCGCGGGATCAACGACGAGGCCGCCCCCGAACTGCTCCGCTGGTGCCTGGAGCGTGGCTACGAGCTGCGGTTCATCGAGCAGATGCCCCTGGACCCCGACCACGCCTGGGACCGCACCGAGATGATCACCGCCGCCGAGACCCGCGCGCTGCTGGCGACGTCGTTCGTGCTCACCCCGGACGACGCCCCGCGCGACGGTGCCCCGGCCGAGCGGTACCGCGTGCACGACGCCGTCACCCGTGAGCCGCTCGGCACCGTCGGGATCATCGCGAGCATCACCGAGTCGTTCTGCGCCGACTGCACCCGCACCCGGTTGACCGCGGACGGGCACGTGCGCAGCTGCCTGTTCTCCGACGAGGAGACCGACGTGCTCGGCCCGATGCGCTCCGGGGCGGACGACGACCAGGTCGCCGAGCTCTGGCGCCGCGCGATGTGGGCGAAGCCCCGCGACCACGGTGACGACAGCGACGAGCTCGTGCAACCCACGCGCGGCATGAGTGCGATCGGCGGCTGAGGCGTGACCACGATCCGGTTCTTCGCCGCTGCCCGGGCTGCGGTGGGCGTCGACTCACTGACCACGACGGGTCGGACCATCGAGGCGGCCCTCGGCGCGATCGACGCGGTCGAGGTGGCGGACCCCGAACGCTGGAGTGCGTTGCAGGAGCGCTGCTCGTACCTGGTCGACGGCGTGACCACGCGCGACCGGGCGACGTCGCTCGACGGTGTCGAGGTCGTCGACGTCATGCCGCCCTTCGCCGGCGGCTGAGCGGCGCGCCCGTTCCTTCCCAGAACACCCGCGATACCTGGTGCTTCCGGGCATATCTGGTGCGAACTTCCGACCAGGTACGCCCGAATCGACCAGGTACGCCCCGAACGACCAGGTACGCCCGAATCGACCCCGCGCCTGCGCACCCCGCGCCCATTCCTTCCCAGAACACCCGCGATACCTGGTGCTTCCGGGCGTACCGTGTCGGAACTTCCGACCAGGTACGCCCGATTCGACCCGGTACGCCCCGAACGACCAGGTACGCCCGACTCGACCCCGCGCCTGCGCACCCCGCGCCCGTTCCTTCCCAGAACACCCGCGATACCTGGTGCTTTCGGGCGTACCGGGTCCGAACTTCCGACCAGGTACGCCCGATTCGACCCGGTACGCCCGGAACGTCGTCTCAACCGCGGGGTGCGTACACCGCCACCTCGGCAGCGGGGAGGTCGATGCGGACGGCGTCGCCGGGGGTGATCCCGAGCGCGGTCAGCCGGGCGAGCGTCAGGTCCGCCACCAGGTCGCTGGCCCGCACGCGCACCAGTCCGTCGCGCGGCTCGAGCGACGACACGGTGCGCGCGGCTCCGGCACCGTCCCGTGTCAGCACCGCGGCCGTCGGGTGGAAGGCAGCCAGCGCAAGACTGCCGGGAGGCACGGCGTGCGTCCCCGCCGCCAGCTCGCCCCCGCCGTCGATCGCGATCCCACCCCGGGTGGCGGTCCCGCGCACCAGCGCGAGCCCGGAGAACGTCGCCGCGAACGCACTCGTCGGACGACCGAGCACGGCCGCGGGGACGCCCTGCTCGACCACTCGGCCGCCCTCCAGCACGACGACGCGGTCGGCCAGGGCGACGACCTCGACCGGGTCATGCGTGACGAGCACGGCAGGCCGGCCGGCGACGGCGGTCCGGAGCGCCGCGCGGACCTCGTCCTGCGCGCCGACGTCGAGCGCCGAGGTCGGTTCGTCGAGCAGCAGGACCGCCGGGTCGGTGGCGAGGGCGCGGGCGATCGCGACGCGCTGCGCCTGCCCGCCGGAGAGCGTGCGCGGGTCTCGGGTGGCGAGGTCGGCGACCCCGACGGTGCCAAGCGCTCGGAGTGCCCGCTCCCGTGCGGCGGCACGACCGGCGCCGGCGGCACGGGGTCCGAAGGCGACGTTCCCGAGGACGTCGAGGAACGGGAACAGGTCGGGGCGCTGCGCCACGAGCCCGACCCGACGACGGTGCGCGGGGACGGTGTGCCGCGGGCCCGAGACCTGGACCCCGTCGAGTTCGATCCGGCCGGCGTCGATCGGCAGCAGTCCGGCGAGGGCCTCGAGCAGCGTCGACTTGCCCGCGCCGTTCGGCCCGATGACCGCAAGGCACTCCCCCGCACGGACCTCGATCGCGACGTCGACGTCCCGCGGCCCGACGACGACGTGCGCCCGGACGCCCGCCGCACCCTCGGCCGTCATGCCAGGGCTCCGCGCGTCCGGAGCGACGAGGCACCGATGACGACGACGGCCACCACGACGAGCACGACCGCCAGGGCCACCGCGGTGTCCGGGTCGACCTCGCGCTGCAGGTAGACCTCGAGCGGCAGGGTCCGGGTGACCCCCTGCAGGCTGCCGGCGAACGTCAGGGTGGCACCGAACTCGCCGAGCGCCCGGGCGAAGCAGAGCACCAGCCCGGACACGATGCCCGGCAGCACCCGCGGCGTCGTGACGGTCAGGAACGTCCGGGTCGGTCCGGCGCCCAGGGTCGCGGCGACCCGCTCGTAGCGATCGCCCTCGACGCGGAGTGCCCCCTCGACCGAGGACACCAGGAACGGCATCGCGACGAAGGTCTGGGCGATGACCACCGCCGTCGTGGTGAACGCGATGTGCAGGCCGTGGTCGTCGAGGAAGGCCCCGACCACGCCGAGCCGACCGAAGGCCGCGAGCAGTGCGAGACCGCCGACCACGGGCGGCAGCACGAGCGGCAGCAGCACGACGGCCCGGGCGACGCCGACCCACCGTGACCGCGACCGCGCGAACAGCACGGCGAGCGGGTACCCGAGGACGAACGCGACCCCGGTGGCCGCGAGCGCCGTGCCGAGGCTCAGCCCGAGCGCGGTCAGCGACGCGGTCGAGGTGACGAGCCCGACGAAGGACGACCAGTCCACCCGGCCGAGCATCGCGAGCACCGGCACGACGACGAACAGCCCGCCGAGCACCGCGGGCAGCGGGAGCCACCACGCGACCGGCGGCCGTCCGTCCGTCCGCGGTGCCACGGGTCAGGGCTTCCCGAAGCCGGCGGCCGACAGCACGCGCTGCCCGGTGGCGGAGCGGACGTAGTCGGTGAACGCGTGCGCGAGCTCCGGGTCCGCGGACTCCCGCAGGACCCCGATCGGGTAGGTGTTGACGGCCTCGGCGGACTCGTCGAAGGGCACACCGTCGACCGCGCCGTCGGCACCACGCACGTCGGTCACGTAGACCAGTCCGGCGTCGGCCTGCCCGGATTGGACCTTGCCGAGCACGTCGGTGACGGACTGCTCCTCGCTGACCGGCCGCAGGTCGATGCCGGCGGCCCGCTCGACCGTCGCGGCGGCGGCACCGCACGGCACCGGGGCGGCGCACGTGACGAGCTGGACGCCCGGGGCCGTCAGGTCGTCGAGGCCGCTGATGCCCTCCGGGTTGCCCGGCGCGACCGCGATCTCGAGCGTGTTCGTGGCGAAGGCCCGCGGCGACCCGCTCACCAGGTCGTCGGACGTCAGCTTCGCCATGTTCGCCTGGTCCGCCGCGGCGAACACGTCGGCGGGAGCGCCGTTCTGGATCTGGGTGACGAGGTCGCTCGACCCGGCGAACGAGAACCGGATCGAGGCGCCGGGGTGCGCGGTCTCGTACTGCTTCCCCAGGGTCGTGAAGGTCTGCTGCAGGGACGCGGCGGCGAAGACCGTGATCGACCCGGTCGGTCCCTCGGTGCCGGACCCCGACGGCGACGACGACCCCGGACCCGTGGCCGCAGCGGTGCAGGCGGCGAGTCCGAGCGCGACGGTGGCGACGAGGGCCAGCGCTGCGACCGGACGCCGGTGGCGGCTCACCGGTCGTCCTCGTGGCGTGCGGGGGCCTCGACCGCGACCATCGTGGCCTTCACGGACGCGACCGCGACGGACCCGACCTCGAGCCCCAGGTCGCGGACGGCCTCGGCGCTCATCAGGGACACCACCCGGTGCGGTCCGCACTGCAGTTCGACCTGGGCCATCACGGTGTCGACGACCAGGTCGGTGACGATGCCGACGAACCGGTTGCGGGCCGAGCTCTTCACCGCCGACGCCGGGTCGGTCAACTCGGAGCTGCGTTCCCGGGCGTACGCGGCGACCTCGCGGCCGTCGACCACGGCCCGCCCCGCGTCGTCCACGGCGCGCGAGAAGGTGCCACCGTCGACGAGTCGTCGGACGGTGTCGTCGCTGATGCCGAGGAAGGCCGCAGCCTCTCGAACCCGCAGTTGCGTCATGATCGACCGATCCTAGCCGCGGATGCGGCGCGAACGGCGATCGAGGCGGTGAAGGTGCGTGGGCTGGGTCAGGACCGGTGCTCGATCGCCACGGGCAGCCCCTCACGACGCCAGGCCTCGAACCCGCCGTCGAGGACCGTCACGTGCCTCCAGGCCGGTTGCCGCGCCGCCCACGCGTCCGCACGCGGTCCACGGGCGCAGTACACGACCACCTCGTCCGCCGCGGTGTCGTCGGTGACGGCGCCGGCGATGACGCCGGCCGCGCGTTCCTCGTCGGTCCGCACGTCGACGACGACCGGCCGGTCCGACGGGTCCGCCAGGCGGGCTGACAGGGCGGCCGGCGCGATCCGCGGTGTCGCCGAGGCGGCGACGGGCGCCGGCCGACGCGAGGCGGGCCCTCGACGGACGGGGCTCTCCGTCCAGCGCCAGCGCCGGGCGTCCACGGTGAGCACACGTCCGAGCAGCGGGTCGCCGCTGCCGGTGACCAACGCGAAGACCTGTCCCGCCATCACCGCACCGATCGCGCCGCACAGGGCGGGGACGACGCCGTCGAGGGCGCACGAGCCCTCGTCGGGCAGGGCGTCGGGGTGCAGGTCGTGGAAGTCGACGCCGTCCGGCCCGGCGTCGCGGAAGACGCTGACCTGCCCGTCGTGGCCGAGCACGGTGCCCCACACGAACGGCACGCCCGCAGCGGCGCAGGCGTCCGAGACGGCCCGGGTGACCACGACCGAGTCGGCGGCGTCGACCACGACGTCGTGTCCGGCGACGAGGTCCGGCGTGAACGAGCCGACCACGGCGACCGCGTCGAGTTCCGGGTCGACGGCGACCGCCCGGGCGACCGCGACCCGGGCCTTCGGCGATCCGACGTCCGCGGCCGTGAACAGCGTCTGCCTGGCCAGGTTCGAGGCATCGACCACGTCGGGGTCGACGACCGTGAGTCGACCGATCCCGGCGAGGTACGCGACCACCGGTGCCCCGAGACCACCGGCCCCGACGACGAGGATGCGCGATGTGGCCAGCCGCCGCAGCCCGGTCGTGCCGACCTCGGCGAGCGCTGCGGTGCGCGACCCGAGCTGCGTCCGCCCCGGGGACAGCGCGGCGACGGGGGCGACGAGGGGTTCCATCCCGTCATTCTGGCCCGTCGCACCGAACTCCTGCATGTGAGAGTTCAGCGCCCGGACGCGGCGGATGCCCAGAGCAGATCGGTACGGTCGCGGACGTGAGTTCCCCGCGCACCGGTACCGTCCCGGTCCGACGCACGACGTCGGACGCGTCGGTGCGTGCGCGCTCCCTGGCCCTCGCCGCGACCGTCGCCCGCACCCTCGCGCGGACCCCCGAGATCACCGTCGGCGCACTCGGCGTCGTCGTCGCGGCCGCCTTCGTGTGGGTGCCGTCGGTCTGGTACGACGAGGCCGCGACCGTCGCGAGCGCACAGCGGAGCTGGCCGGCGCTCTGGGCCGAACTGCAGAACGTCGACGCGGTCCACGGCCTGTACTACGCGGTCATGCACGTCTGGTTCACGCTGGTCGGGTACTCGCCGTTCACGCTGCGGTTCCCGAGTGCCCTGGCCATCGGGGTCTCCGCCGGGCTCGTCGTCGCTCTCGGCCGACGACTCGGTGGCGTCCGGCTCGGCGTCGTCTCCGGGCTCGTGTTCCTGCTGCTGCCCCGCGTCGCCTGGGCCGGGACCGAGGGGCGCCCGTACGCCACCGTCACGACCTTCGCCGTCGCGCTGACCCTCGTCGGGATCACCGCGGTCCGGCGCACCCGGACCGGGCACCACGCCACCCGGTGGTGGGTCGTCTACGGACTGCTCGCCGTGGTCGCCGTGCTGTTCAACGTCTACCTGGCCCTGGCCGTCGTCGCGCACGGGGCGGTGCTCCTCTGGACGACGGTCGCCGACCGTGCGGCACGTCGCGACGCCGTGCTCGCGCACCGCAGTGGCCCGGTGGCCGCGCCGATGGTGGACCGTGCGACGTTCGTCCGCTGGGGCGTCGCCGCCGTCGGGGCCGCGCTCGTGGTGTCGCCGTTCATCGTCCTCGCCGCCGGGCAGGCCAAGCAGGTCGGCTGGATCACCGGCATCGGGTGGGCCACCGTGCGTCAGGTCGTCGCGACGGCGTGGTTCGGTGCCCTCTGGCCGTACGCGGCGCTCGGGTGGGTGCTGATGGCCGTCGGGGTCGTGCTCGCCGTCCGCGCTGCCCGACGCCCCTCCCCCGCCGCCCGTGACGTGCTGCGCATGCAGGCGGTGCGCGTCGCCGTCCCCCTGACCGTCCTGCCCACCGCGCTGCTCGTCGGTGCTACCGCGGCCGGGGAACACCTGTACTCCCCGAAGTACGCCAGCCTCAGCCTGCCGTTCGTCGCGCTGCTCATCGGCCTCGCGATCACGGCGATCCGTCCGCGGAGGTGGCTCGCACTGGCGGTCGTCGGGATGCTGCTCGTGTCGGTCCCGACGAGCACGATCGTCCGGCTGCCGCACGCCAAGCAGGACTCGCACTGGGCGAACGCGGCGGCGATCATCGAGCGCGAGCGGGACTGGCGCACGGACAACGGCGAGGGAGTGGTCTTCGGGAGCGTCTGGGAGCACCCGACCACCACCGCGCAGGTCATCGCGGACACCTACCCCGATGCGTTCAGCGGCATGCGGGACCTCGCGGTCGCCGAGACCGGGGCCGAGCGCGGACAGCTCTGGGACGTCAACGGCGACGTCGCGAAGACCGTGCCCGAACGGATCTCCGGCATCGACACCGTGTGGTTCGTCGGCGGCAAGTCACGGAACATCCGCCCGCAGGTCACCGAGACGCTCGTGGCCGAGGGCTTCCACGTCGTGCGCTACTGGCACACCGGCACGGTCATCCTCTGGAAGTACAGCCGCTGACGCCGGACGAGCCGACGCTCGACGAGCCAACGCTGGACGGACCGCCGCTCGGGGTCGAGCCGCTCGCCGGGCGGGCCGGACGTCGGGTCAGTGCACCACGCGTGCGCCGTGCACCGGGCCGGTGGCACGGAGCGCGACGAGTCCAGCGGCACTGAGCTCGACCTGCAGCTCGAGCGCGGCGTCGCGGTCACCGACCAGGAACGCCACCGTCGGGCCGCTGCCGGACACCAGGCCGGCCAGGGCGCCGGACTTCTCGCCGAGCTCCAGGGTCGCCGCGAGCCGGGGCTGCAACCGCATGGCGGGGGCCTGCAGGTCGTTGTGCACGCAGTCCGCGAGCAGGTCGGGGTCGCCGGCGCGCAGGGCCTGCAGCACGTTCGCCTCGACCACGGGGTGCGAGGGTGCCGGTGAGATGTCGGCGCGGTACCGCTCCCGGTGCTCGTCGAGGGCACGGTAGACGGCGGGGGTGCTCAGACCGTCGTCGCTGAGTGCGAGGACCCAGTGGAACTCCCCCTTGGCCAGCGCCGGGCTCAGCTCGTCGCCGCGGCCGGTACCGACGGCGGTGCCGCCGGCGAAGGCGAACGGCACGTCGGCCCCGAGCTGCGCGGCGAGCCGGAGCAGCTCTTCGCGACCGAGCGCGGTGCCCCAGAGCGTGTCGACGGCGAGCAGGGTCGCCGCGGCGTCCGCGGAGCCACCGCCCATGCCGCCGGCGACCGGCACCTGCTTGTCGATG
This sequence comes from Curtobacterium aurantiacum, assembly GCF_018598555.1. GTDB lineage: Bacteria > Actinomycetota > Actinomycetes > Actinomycetales > Microbacteriaceae > Curtobacterium > Curtobacterium aurantiacum. Next base: position 183,054 of record NZ_JAHEWN010000001.1, on the reverse strand, counting down.
GTCAGCCGGACCCCGCCGCGGTGCCCGGCTGCGTCGGCCACGAGTCGGGCCGCGCGGATCGCCAGGTTCGACTCGTCGACCGGGACGGTGCTCGTGTCGATCGGGCCGGTGAAGGCGACCGAGAAGTCGTCGGCGGCCTCGGCGGTGACGTCCTCGTACAGGGACACCGCCTGGTACGCCGTGGCGACGTCGTGGTACCCGTCGTCCTGCAGCGCCCCGACGGACAGGAACACGTTGATCTTGCCGGGGGCGCGCGTCCGCACGCGGGTCGGGGCGGCCAACGTGGTCATGCCCCCCAACCTATCCCGCTGCGGCTGCCGTGAAGCCCCGTGCCAGGTCGGCGGTGATGTCGTCGATGTGCTCGAGGCCGATCGACAGGCGGATGAGCCCGTCGCCCACCCCGGCGGCGGCCCGCTCGGCGGAGGTCATCTGCACGTGCGTGGTCGATGCCGGGTGCACGACGAGCGATCGGACGTCACCGAGGTTCGAGACGTGGTCGAACAACTCGAGCGCCGCCACGAACCCTCGGCCCGCGGCGACGCCACCGGCGAGGTCGAACGACAGCACCGCCGACGGGCCCTTCGGGACGTACCGCTGCTGCAGGTGGTGCCACGGCGAGTCGGGCAGGCCGGCGTAGTGCACGTGCTCGACCTGGTCGTGCGCGTCCAGCCAGGTCGCCACGGTGGCGGCGTTCGACACGTGCCGGTCCATGCGGAGCGACAGCGTCTGGATGCCCTGCAGCACCAGGAACGCGTTGAACGGCGCGATCGCGGGCCCGAGGTCGGCGGAGAGCTTCGAACGGGTGCGCTGGATGAACGCCCGTCGGCCGAACTTCTCGGCGAAGTCCGTGTTCGCGAACCCGGACTGCTCGGTCGTGGCCAGCTGCGGGTAGCGGTCGGCGTGTGCCGCCCAGTCGAAGTTCCCGCTGTCCACGATGAGCCCCGCGATGGCGCTGCCGTGCCCGGCCAGGTACTTCGTCGCCGAGTGCACGACGATGTCGGCGCCGTGCTCGATCGGGCGGACCAGGTACGGCGTCGCGATGGTGTTGTCGACGATGAGCGGCACACCGGCCTCGTGCGCGACCCCGGCCACGCCGGCGAAGTCCAGGACGTCCCCGCGGGGGTTCGGGATGGACTCGCCGAAGAACGCCTTCGTCTCCGGACGCACCGCCGCCGCCCACTCGGACAGGTCGGTCGGGTCCTGCACGAACGTGAAGGTGATCCCGAGGTCGCGCAGGGTCGACGCGAACAGCGTGTAGGTCGCGCCGTACAGCGAGGCACTCGACACGACGTGGTCGCCGGCGCGTGCGACACCGAGCACCGCCAGCGACGTCGCGGCCTGCCCGGACGCGAGCGCCAGCGCGCCGATCCCGCCCTCGAGGTCGGCGATCCGGCGTTCGAGCGCCGCCGCCGACGGGTTGTTCACCCGCGTGTAGGTGTGACCGGGGGCGTCGAGCATGAAGCGCGCGGCGGCGTCCTCGCCGGACGGGTAGACGTAGGCGGCGCTCTGCGCGATCGGGGGCACGTTCGCGCCCCAGCCCGGATCGGCCTTGAAGCCGGCGCGGATCTGGCGGGTCTCGAACGCCCAGCCGTCCTCGGCGCTGGTCTCCGCGCCACCCATCAGGACTGCGCCCCGACGGTCGACCGGACGAGCGGGATGACCTGCTCGCCGAACCGGTCCATCTCCTCGAGCTGCGGCGAGAACTGCAGCAGGAGCGTGTCGACGCCGGCGTCCTCGAACTCCTTGATGCGGTCGGCCACCTGCGAGGGGGTGCCCACGAAGCCGGGGCGCAGGCCGCGGTTCGACACCGAGTAGTCCTCGAGCGACGGCACGTGCTCGAGCTGCGACTTCGAGATGAAGTCCTGGTAGGACTCGTACGCCCGGCCGTGCTGCACGTCGGTGATCCGGGCGAGCTCGGCCTGCGCCTCCTCCTCGGTCTCGCGCACGATGACGTAGGCGGCCATGCCGAACGCCTCGAACGGCGGCAGCCCGGCGTCGACGCGGCGCTGCTTCATCTCGGTGATCTTCGCGCGGAGTTCGTCCACCGTGCCGCCGTGCGTGACGTAGGCGTCGGCGTACCCGGTGATCGCGGCCTTGCCGGCCTCGCTCTCGCCACCGGCGTAGATGCGCGGCGTCACCCGGGGCTTCGGCTCGAGGTGGGCGTTCTGGATGTCGTAGTACTCGCCCGAGAACGAGTACGGCGTCTCCCGCCACAGGCCCTTCATGACCTCGACGAACTCCGCCGTGCGCTTGTACCGGTCGTCGTGCTCGGAGAAGATGCCGCCGTACTGCTTCGCCTCCTCGGCCCACCAGGCGCTCACCACGTTGAAGGTGAACCGGCCGCACGAGATGTCGTCGATCGTCGCCGCCTGCTTCGCGGTGACCGCGGGCAGGTGGTACCCGGGGCGCATCGCCGCCATGATCTCCAGGCGCTCGGTCGTCGCCGCGATGGCCGCCGCGAGCGACCACGCCTCGAGCGAGGGCGCCGCCGTGCCCTTGATGTCGTTGAGGTTGAGCTCCGGCACGAGCGTCAGGTCGAAGCCGATCCGCTCGGCGCGCTGCGCCAGGCGCTTCACGTAGTCGAAGGTGACCGGCATGTTCTCGTTGTCGACGTTGCGCAGCCAGCCGCCGAAGAGCGGGGTCCAGTATCCGAATCGCACGTTGGTTCCTTGGGGGTGTGGGAAGGCGGACGGGAGGCGCGGGGCGGGCCCGCCACGGGCCTCCAGTCCGGTGGTTCTTGCGTTCTAGACCGCAGCCGGCGCGAGCGCGCTCGCGTGCTCCTCGGCGAGGAGTCCGCCGAGGTAGCGCGCGATGGAGCGCGGCCCGGAGGCCGGCGCCGTCTCCTCGACCGCGGGGTTGTAGTTCGTGTTCGTGTTGATGTCGTAGACGACGGTGCGGCCGTCCGTGGTCTCCATGAACTCGACGCCCGCGATCGTGATGCGCTGGTCGGCGAGGAACGTGCGGAGCTGCTGGACCAGCGGGTACTCGGCGGTGATCTCGGTCCGGACGGCGAACGCCGGGGGCGCGCCGACGGTCTCGGTGCCGGGGACGTCGCAGACGGCTCCGGCGATGACCTGGGGCACCTCGCACGCGTCGGCGGGGCAGAGCTCGAAGCTGCCGGCGCTCGTGTCGACCCGGACGGCGTACACGAACTCGCCGCCGACGAACTCGACGCGGGTGATGAAGGGCTCGCGGGCCGTCAGGTACTCCTGCAAGAGGGTGATGCCGTCGACCGGGGCCTCGAACTCGGGGCTGTCGACGTAGGCGTCGAACTCGGCGAGCGAGTCGAACCGCCGCACGCCCAGGCCCTTGCCGCCCTGGTTGTGCTTCGTGATGAAGGGGACGTCCTGCCCGTCGGTGAAGGTGCGGGCGGCGTCCTTGAGCGTCGTCGTGCCGAACACGGCTGTGGTGCGCGGCACGTCGAACCCGGCCTGCTGCAGGAGACCGTGCTGCGCGACCTTCGACACCTCGAGCTCGAGCACGTGGCTGCCGCCGACGACCTGGCGACCCGCGCGTTCGAGCCAGCCGAGGATCGCCCGGGTGTACTCCTTGCTGTGCTCGTGGCCGCGGGTGTGGGAACTCGCGGACATCCGGCTCCAGTAGACGCCCGGGGCCGGCTCGGACGCGAGGTCGATCTGCCCCTCGGTCAGGAGGATCTCCTCGACCGGGACGCCCTCGGCCTCGAAGGCGGCGGCGAGCGGGGGGAACCACTCGGGGTTCTCGTGGATGACGTACACGCGCGGAGTGCTCACGCCCCCACCCTAGGCAGGGTGTCCCGCACGCGGCCAAGTGTGTGACGCGGCGTTGCTTCTCGGCGGGGGGCGGGGGCGGGGGCGGGTCGCACGGTGCGCGCTTGGGTGGTGCGGAGCAGGGTCGCACGGTGCGCGCTTGTCCGGCCGGTGCGAGGTTGGCCGCTCGGTGGCGGACTGTAGGGCGGCACCGATCGGTCGACGGCGCACGGGTTGATCGACCTCGCACCGTGCGGGGTCGACCAAGCACGCACGAGCCGAGCGAACCAGCACCGTGCGAGGTCGTCAGCCGGCGAAGGTCTGCTGGCCGACGACGCCGAGGAGCTCGAGCTTCTGCGCGTCCTCCGACCCTGGAGGCGCCGTGAACAGCAGCAGTGCCTGCGCCTGGTCGTCGGTGTGCAACACCTGGCAATCGACGGTGATGCGGCCGAGCTCCGGCTGCACGATGGTCTTGTTGTCCGACCAGCGCGTGGCCACCTCGTGCAGGGCCCAGAGCTCGCGGAACTCCGGGCTGCGCGCCTCGAGCTCGGCGATGAGTTCGGTCGCGCGCCGGTCTCCCGGTCCCGCGAGCGCAGCCGTCGCCCGGATCGAGGCCACCACGACGCGGCCCAACCGTTCGTGCTGCTCCGGCGCGTACTTCGCGAGCTCCTCGCCGGTCACGAACCACCGCCACGCCTGGTACCGCCGGTTGCCCGGCAGGTCGACGGAGCTGCCGAGGAGCGCCGCCGCGAGCCGGTTCTCGACGAGGGTCTCGCCCAGGTGGCTGACGACGATCGCCGGGGTGTCCTCGAGCCGGTCCAGCACCCGCAGGATCGCCGGGTCCACGTGGTCGGCGCGGTGCATCCGGGTCGGGGCGTTCTGCCCGGCCAGGTGGAACAGGTGGTCACGCTCGTCGAGGCTGCACCGGAGGGCCCGGGCGATCGCCGCGATCATCTGCTCGGACGGCTGCGGGCCGCGCTGCTGTTCGAGTCGCGTGTAGTAGTCGACGGACATGCCGGCGAGTGCAGCGACCTCCTCGCGGCGGAGCCCGGGGGTGCGGCGTCGCGGTCCCTGCCCGAGGCCGACGTCCTCGGGGCGCAGCAGCTCGCGGCGACGGCGGAGGAAGTCGGCGAGTGCGGCGCGGTCCATGGCTCGATCATGGTCCGGTTGGTCGCCAGATGCCAGGGATCGGCGATCCCCCGATGTCCGCGCTCTGGTTGCCACTGCGACCACCGAGCATCGTGGTCGTCATGGACATCACGAACTCCACCGTCTTCATCCCCGGCGCCACCTCGGGCATCGGTCTCGCCCTCGCGCAGCGCCTGCAGGCCGCCGGCAGCACCGTCGTCATCGGCGGCCGTCGACAGGCACTCCTCGACTCCCTCGCCACCGAGCACGGTTTCGGCACCGTGCAGATCGACGTCGCCGACGCCTCGTCGATCAAGGCCGCTGCGACCTCGGTGCTCGAGGCGTACCCGTCGCTCGATGCCCTGATCACCATGTCGGGGATCATGCGCAACGAGGACCTGCGCTCCTCCGACCACATGGACGACGCGATCGAGACCATCAAGACGAACCTGGTCGGCACGATCCGACTCATCGACGCCTTCCTGCCGCACCTGCTCGCCCAGCCCGCCGCGACGCTCATGACCGTCACGTCCGGTCTCGCGTTCGTGCCGCTGACCGCCACGCCGACCTACAACGCCACGAAGGCCGGGGTGCACTCGTACACCCAGGCCCTGCGGCAGCAGCTCGTCGGTTCGTCCGTCGAGGTGCTCGAGCTCGCCCCACCGGCCGTCATGACCGACCTGATGGGCGGTGCCGACTTCGGCGGGATGCCGCTCGACGCCTTCGCCGACGAGGTCATGGCGCTCATCGAGTCCGGCGCCGCCCCGGAGATCCTGGTGCAGAACGTGCACCCGCTCCGCTTCGCCGAGCGGAACGGCAACCACCAGCAGATCCTCGAGATGATGGCGTCCCGCGAGCACTGATCCGGGTGGGGGGCCGGCGTTCGCACCGTGCGAGGTTCCGTGTTCCGTGCGAGGTTCCGTGTTCCGTGCGAGGCACCTCGGCTCGCACGGACCACGGAACCTCGCACCACGCGTGGTGCGCCTCGCACGATGCGAGGGGCGAGCCCCCTGTCGCGGCTTCAGAGGGTGGCGAGGAGCCGCTGCAGTTCGGCCTTCGCGTCGGGCATCCGCTCGGGGCCGGTGAGCCGCTCCCGCTGGACCCAGATGCGGACGGTGCCCGGCCGGGGACCATCCTCGGTGGTGAGCAGCACGGACTCGCGGTCGGGGAAGGTCCACCGCGCCGAGGGACGCTTGCCGCCGCGGCGCTCAGATGTCGGCGTGCACCCGAGTGCACTGAACGGACACCACGAAACATTCCGCATTTCGCTGGTGCCGGGCGAGGAGCGAACTACCCCGCAGCCGCGAGGACCGTCCGCCCGAGCCGCACGAAGTCGTCCACACCGATCGCCTCACCCCGGGCGGTCGGGTCGATCCCCGCCGCCGTCAGGACCTCAGACGCGTGCGCACTGCCGCCGAGCACCCCGGAAAGGCTCTGCCGCAGCATCTTGCGTCGCTGCTGGAACGCCGCGTCGACCAGGGTGAACACCCGAGACCGCAGACGCTCGTCACCCGGGGGCTCGTGCCGGTCGAACGCCACCAGGACACTGTCGACGTTCGGCACCGGCCAGAAGACCTGACGGCTGACCAACCCGGCGGTGCTCCACGACCCGTACCAGGCGGCCTTGACGCTCGGCGACCCGTAGACCTTGCTGCCGGGGCCGGCGGCGAGCCGGTACCCGACCTCTGCCTGCACCATCACGAGCGACCGCTCGATCGACGGGAAGGTCGCGAGCAGGTGCAGCAGCACGGGCACGGAGATGTTGTAGGGCAGGTTCGCGACGAGGTGCGTCGGCTCGACGTCGAGGTCCGTGGCGGCGACGGTCATGGCGTCCTGCTGCACGACCGTCAGCCGGGCGTCCGGCTGCATCGACGACACCGTCGACGGGAGCTTGGCAGCCAGGCGCTTGTCGATCTCGACCGCGGTGACGGGTGCGCCGGTCTCGGTGAGCCCGAGCGTCAGTGACCCGAGCCCCGGCCCGATCTCGAGCACCTGTGCCGACGGGGTCACACCGGCGACCGACACGATCCGCCGCACGGTGTTGGCGTCGTGCACGAAGTTCTGGCCGAGCTTCTTCGTCGGGGTGACGTCGAGTTCGGCCGCGAGCTCCCGGATCTCCGCCGGGCCGAGCAGCGCGCCCACGACTACTCGTCCACCGTCACGGGCTCGGCGTCCCACGCGCCGTAGACCAGCTCGGTGTTCGAGGCGATCTGCGCGGCGAGCATCGAGGCGTCCGTGCCGAGCGTCTCCGCCATCGACCGCAGGGTGAGCGGGATGAGGTACGGCGCGTTCGGGCGACCACGGAACGGTGTGGGCGTCAGGAACGGTGCGTCGGTCTCGATCATGATCAGGTGCCGCGGGGCGACGACCAGGGCTTCACGCAGCAGTGCGGCGTTCTTGAACGTCACGGTGCCGGCGAACGACATGTACCAGCCGCGCTCGGCGCAGAGCCGGGCGAGGTCCGGGCCACCGGAGAAGCAGTGGAAGACGGTGCGCTCAGGAGCCCCCACGCGGTCGAGGACCTCGACCACGGCGTCGTGCGCGTCGCGGTCGTGGATCGTCAGCGCGAGGTCGTGCTCCTTCGCGATGCGGATGTGCTCCTCGAACGAACGGACCTGGGCGTCGCGGCCGTCCTCGCCGGTGCGGAAGAAGTCGAGGCCGGTCTCACCGATCGCCCGGACCCGCGGCAGCGCGGCGAGCCGTTCGATGCCGGCGAGGTGCTCGTCGAGCAGCCCCTGTTCCTGCAGCACGGGCGCTTCGTTCGGGTGCAGCGCGACGGCCGCGAGGACTCGGGGCTCCCGAGCGGCGATCGACGCGGACCACTCCGATGTTGCGAGGTCGGTGCCGACCTGCACGACGCCGCGGACGCCGACGCTCGAGGCACGGTCGAGGTGCTCGCGGTACTCGAGCGGGCCGTCACCCCCGTCGCCGACACCGTCGGCGATCTCCATGTGGGTGTGGTTGTCGTACACCGGCACGACGAGCGCCTGGGGCAGTGGCGGGTACGTCAGGTCGCGCTTCGAGCCACCGGACCCCCCGTCGCCGCGGGACCGGACGTGCGACTCGGCGTCGGTCACGCGGAAACCTGCTCGATCCGCGGGAAGAGCCCGCTCTCGAGGGGCACCACGTGCGACGCACCCTGCCACTCGTACGCGCGGTCGACACGCTGCTCGGCGACGGACCCGCCGGCACCGATCGCGGCCCAGAGCTTCTCGGTCGCCTTCGGCATCACCGGGGACAGCAGCACGGTGACGGTGCCGAGGCCGCGGAGCGCGGTGGTCAGGACGGTGCCGAGCCGCTCGCGGTTGGCGTCGTCCTTCGCCAGTGCCCACGGCGCCTGCTCGGTGATGTACCCGTTCAGCGCGTCGACGAGCTCCCACACGCTCGCGATGGCCTCGTGCGGGGCGAAGGCGGCGATGGCGGCGTCGGCACGCTCGGTGACGGAGACGGCCAGGGCGTCGATCGCCTGGTCGGACTCGGTCAGCGACCCGCGCGCCGGGACCTCGCCGTCGCAGTACTTCTGCAGCATGGCGACCAGGCGCGACGCGAGGTTGCCGTAGCCGTTCGCGAGCTCGGCCTGGTAGCGCGCCGAGATGTCTTCCCAGCTGAAGTTGCCGTCCTGCCCGAAGGTGATGGCGCGCAGGAAGTAGTAGCGGAACGCGTCGGACCCGAACGTGTCGGTGATCTCCGACGGCGCGATGCCGGTCAGCTTCGACTTGGACATCTTCTCGCCGCCGACGAGCAGCCAGCCGTGGCCGAACACGCGCTCCGGCACGGGCAGCCCAGCGGCCATGAGCATCGCCGGCCAGATGACGGCGTGGAAGCGGGCGATGTCCTTGCCGACGATGTGCACGCTCGGCCACAGGCGCCGGAAGGCCTCGTCGTCCTCGGTGCCGTAGCCGAGCGCCGTGACGTAGTTGAGCAGGGCGTCGAACCACACGTAGAGCACGTGGTCGCTGTCCCACGGGATCTTGATGCCCCAGTCGAAGCTGGAACGCGAGATCGACAGGTCGCGGAGCCCCTGCTTGACGAACGAGATGATCTCGTTGCGGACGCTCTCCGGCTGGATGAACAGCGGGTTCGACTCGTACAGGTCGAGCAGGCGCTGCTCGAAGTCGGACATGCGGAAGAAGTAGTTGCGCTCGGACAGCACCTCGACCGGGATCGAGTGGATCGCGCAGACCTGCTGCCCCTCGTACGCACCGGTGCCGGCGACCAGGTCGCTCGGCTGCTTGTACTCCTCGCAGCCCACGCAGTAGAAGCCCTCGAACTCGCCGGCGTAGATGAAGCCGTCGTCGTAGAGCTTCTGGAGGAACGCGGTCACACCACGCTCGTGCCGCTCGTCGGTGGTGCGGATGAAGTCGTCGTTGGCGACGTCGACCGTGTCGAGGAGCGGCTTCCACGCGTCCTTGACCAGCCGGTCGGCCCATTCCTGGGGCGAGACGTCGTTCGCCGAGGCGGTGCGCAGGATCTTCTGGCCGTGCTCGTCGGTGCCGGTGAGCAGCCAGGTGTCGTCGCCGCGCTGTCGGTGCCAGCGCGCGAGGAAGTCCGCGGCGACCTCGGTGTAGGCGTGCCCGATGTGGGGCACGTCGTTCACGTAGAAGATCGGCGTGGTGATGCTGAACGAGGACCCGTCGGACATGCCGACCATCCTACGGGCGCGCGGAACCCCGATGACGCGCGCGGCGGTGGACTGTGGAGAACCGGGTCCTGGAGGCCCGTGGCGGGCCCGCCCCGCGCCTCCCGACCGACGGGCGCGAACGTGACGAGCCCGCTCAGCGTGCCGCGAGCGCCCCCTCGTACAGGTCCCGCTTCGACAGCCCGGTCGCGTCCGCGACCGCCGCGGCGGCCTCCTTCATGCGCATGCCCGCGGCCACCCGCTCGAGCACCAGCCGGACGCCGTCGTCGAGCGTCGCTTCCTCGGTGGCCTCGGCGGCTCCGGCGACGACGATGCAGATCTCGCCCCGCACGCCCTCGGACGCCCACGTGACGAGTTCGTCGAGTGGCCCGCGACGGACCTCTTCGTACAGTTTGGTGAGTTCGCGGCAGACCGCCGCCCGACGGTCGCCCCCGAACCCGACGGCCATGTCCGCCAGGGTCTCGGCCAGCCGGTGCGGCGACTCGAAGAACACCATCGTGCGCTGCTCCCCCGCCAGCGCCTGGAACGCCCGGCGGCGCTCCCCTGCCTTGCGGGTCGGGAACCCCTCGAACGTGAAGCGGTCGGTGGGCAGCCCGGACACGGCGAGCGCCATGAGCACGGCCGACGGCCCGGGCAGGGCGGTGACGGTGACCCCGGCTGCCGCGGCGGCCTCGACGAGCGGGAAGCCCGGGTCGCTGATCGCGGGCATCCCGGCGTCGGTGAGGACGACGACGTCCTCGTCGCGGGCGAGCTCGACGACCTCGGACGCCTTCGCCCGCTCGTTGTGCTCGTGCAGGGCGATGAGCCGCGGACGGTTCTCGATGCCGAGGGCGCGCATGAGGTGGATGGCGGTCCTGGTGTCCTCCGCCGCGACGACCGTGGCGTTGGAGAGGGTCTCGACGAGACGGCGCGAGGCGTCCCCGAGGTTGCCGATGGGCGTTGCAGCGAGGACGATCACGCACCCATTGTCCCCGCACGACGACGCCGGCGTGGCCCGGCGAGGCCCGGCGAGGCCCGGCGCGGCGACAGCGGCGTCGCCCGACGCGGCCGCGCGACGCGAGCAGCCCCGACGCAGCGGGGACCTGCGGTCGATCCGTAGGATGCTCAGCGATGACCAGCGAGCTGACCGACGACAGCACGGCCGTGCCCGGCGGGCCGGTCGGCTCGCGCCTCGACGACTGGTGGGGGCGCGTGTTGTCGACGTCCCGGCGGGTCGCCGTGTGGCGGTGGACGGGGCCCCTCGCGGTGACGCTGCTCGCCGCAGTGCTGCGACTGGTGAACCTCGGCACCCCGCACTCGCTGGTGTTCGACGAGACGTACTACGTCAAGGACGGCTGGTCGATCGTGCACCTCGGGTACGAGGGCACCTGGCCCGCGAACCCGAGCGGCGACACCGCCCCGACGACCGACGACCGGTTCGTGCGCGGCGAGACGGACATCTTCACGAGCGCCGCGGAGTTCATCGCGCACCCGCCGCTCGGCAAGTACCTGATCGGCCTCGGCATGCTGCTGTTCGGCGCGGACAACGCGTTCGGCTGGCGCTTCACCGTGGCGGTGCTCGGCATCGCGACGGTGTTCCTCACCGCCGTGATCGCCCGCTCGCTGTTCCGCTCGACCATGATCGGCACGCTCGCCGGCTTCCTGCTCGCGATCGACGGGCAGGCCATCGTGATGTCGCGGGTGACACTGCTCGACGGCATCCTGACCTTCTTCGTGGTCCTGGGGTTCGGGGCGCTGCTGCTCGACCGGCGGCACAGTCAGCGGCGGCTCGACGAGTGGGTCGCGTCGCGGGCAGCCGAAGGGCGGCCGACCCTGTGGGGCCCGGTCCTCTGGTGGCGGCCGTGGCTGTTCGCGATGGGGCTGGCCCTGGGGCTCGCGACCGCGACGAAGTGGTCGGGGCTGTACTTCCTGGCGTTCTTCGCCGTGTACTCCGTGCTGAGCGACATGATGATGCGACGCCGCGACGGGGTCGAGTTCTGGTCGTCGAGCGCGCTGCTGCAGCAGGCACCGGTGTCGTTCCTGCTGACCGTGCCGATCGCCGCGGTGACCTACGTCGCGTCGTGGACCGGCTGGTTCGTGTCGAAGGACGGCTGGGACCGCAACTGGCTGGCCTCGGGCGGCGATCGGTGGACGGGCGTGCTGGCCTGGGTGCCGGACAGCCTGCAGAACTGGTGGCACTACCAGTCGGAGATCTACAACTTCAACATCGGGCTGCAGACACCGCACTCGTACCAGGCGAACCCGCTGCTCTGGCTCGTGATGCAGCGGCCCACGTCGATGTTCTACGTCGGCACGGACGCCGGTCAGGACGGCTGCTGGGCGAACCGGTGCGGCGAGGCGATCACCGGCATCGCGAACCCGTTCATCTGGTACGCCTCGGTCATCGCGACGGTGGCCCTGCTCGTGCTCTGGATCCTGCGACGGCGGTGGGAGTACGGCTTCGTCCTGCTCGGCGTCGCCGCGGGCTACCTGCCCTGGCTGATGTACGTCGACCGGACGGTGTTCCAGTTCTACACGATCGCCTTCGAGCCCTTCATGGTGATGGCGCTGGCGGCGGCGATCGGGTTGGTGCTCGGGTCACGGAGCGACGAACGCTCGCGCAGGTCGCGGGCGATCCTCTGGGTCGCCGTGTACCTGGGCGTCGTCGTGCTCGCGTCGGTCTACTGGTACCCGATGTGGACGGCGATGCAGGTGCCGTGGGACTTCGTCCGGTCGCACTACTGGGTCCCCAGCTGGCTGTAGCCGGTCTGGCAGGTCGGCCGGTCACGGCCGTCGCGCTGGGCGCTCTGGTGACGACCACCGCCGGACGGGAGGCCCGTGGCGGCGCCGCCACGGGCCTCCCGTGAGTCAGTGGTCAGGACTGCGCGTGCAGCGCGCGCTCGATCGACTCACGGTCGAGCGGGGCGCCGAGCATCGGCGCGGTGTCGTCGGTGCCCGGCAGGACGCCCTGGACCAGGAGTTCCGCGTAGCGGCGCCAGGCATTGGGGTCGTGCTCGCGGGTGGCGTCGGCGACCGCACCGACCATCGCGGTGAGCATCGGCAGGTCGCGGGAGTCGAACCCGGCGCGGACGACGCCGGCGGTCTCGGCGCGGCCGATGATGGCGGCGACCTGGCGTTCGAGTCGATCGCGTTCCTGCACGATCGACGGACGTGCCTTCCCGGCACGGACGATGGCGTCGGCGAGCGCGCGGTCACGGGCGCGGAACTCGAAGACGCCCATCAGGTAGACCCGGAGCGCCTCGCGCGGATCGGACACGTCGGCTGCTCGTGACGCGGCGTCGTTCATCGCCTCGAACTTGGTGGCGAGCAGCGCCTCGATCAGGGAGTCCTTGTCGGCGAACCGGCGGTAGACGGTGCCGACGCCCACGCCGGCTTCGTGTGCGATGTCGTTCAGCGTGACCGAGAGCCCGCGCTCCGCGAAGCACTTGCGTGCCGTCTGCAGGATCAACTCGCGGTTGCGTGCGGCGTCGGCGCGCAGCGGTCGCTCGAGGTCGGATGCGGACTCGGTGGTGCTCACGTTCCGACCGTAGTTGCACTTTCTGGGAACAAGTGGATGCCCTCCTTCCGTTTCGGTCTACACTGACGACAAACGGATGCCCTGCATCCGGTTCCGCTCTCCGGAGTGCCCGACGGCGCGCGCTCCTTCTCCCCTCCAACCATCTCCGAGGAGGCTGCCGTGACGGCAGAACACACCGTGCCGACCCCCACCGGGGCAGCACCCACGACTCCGGGCGCCACCCCCGCCAAGAGCAACCGCCGCTGGATCGCCCTGGCGGTCATCGCCCTCGCCCAGCTGATGGTCGTGCTCGACGCGACCATCGTGAACATCGCCCTGCCCTCGGCCCAGGCCGACCTGGACTTCGGCACCGACCAGCGGCAGTGGATCGTCACCGCGTACTCGCTGGCGTTCGGTTCACTGCTGCTGCTCGGTGGGCGCCTCGGCGACCTGTTCGGGCGCAAGAACACCTTCATCATCGGACTCGTCGGCTTCGCCGTCGCATCGGTGCTCGGCGGCCTCGCTGACTCGTTCGGCCTCCTCGTCGCGGCCCGCGCGCTGCAGGGCGTCTTCGGTGCGCTCCTCGCGCCGTCCGCCCTCGGCATGCTGACCACGACGTTCCGCGACCCGAAGGAGCGCGGTCGCGCCTTCGGCATCTTCGGGTCCATCGCCGGCTCGGGTGCCGCCATCGGCCTACTCCTCGGCGGCGTGCTGACCGAGTACGCGTCGTGGCGCTGGTGCCTCTACGTCAACGTCGTCTTCGCCGTGCTCGGCGTGATCGGCGCCCTCGTCTTCATGGAGAAGCCGCCGAAGGTCGAGCGTCCGCGCATCGACGTCCTCGGGGTCATCACCATCACGCTCGGCCTGGTCGGCGTCGTCTACGGGTTCTCGAACGCCGAGACCAACGGCTGGGACTCCCCGGTCACCATCGCGATGCTCGCCGGAGGTGTCGTCCTGATCGCCGCCTTCGTGTTCATCGAGACCCGCGTCGCACACCCGCTGCTGCCGTTGCGCGTCGTGCTCGACCGTGACCGCGGCGGTTCGTTCATCGCGATCGGCCTGGTCGCGATCGGCATGTTCGGGATCTTCCTGTTCCTGACCTACTACCTCGAGCAGACCCTCGGGTTCAGCTCGCTGCAGACCGGGCTCGCGTTCCTGCCGATGCCGGTGTCGATCATGATCTCGGCGACGCAGATCGGCGGTCGCCTGCTGCCGCGCGTCGGGCCGAAGGTGCTCATCTTCGCCGGTGGCCTGGTCGCCGCGACGGGGCTGCTGCTGCTCCTGCGCACCGATCTCGACAGCTCGTACGCGGGCACCGTCATGCCGGCACTGATCGTGATCGGGCTCGGCATGGGCACGATCTTCTCGTCGGCCATGAACACCGCGACGACCGGGGTCGCCCGCGCCGACGCCGGTGTGGCATCGGCGACGGTCAACACCATGCAGCAGATCGGCGGCTCGATCGGCACGGCGCTGCTGTCGACGATCTTCGCCGACGTCGTGGCGAACAGCCTGTCCGGGCTGTCCGCCGCCCCGACGAAGCTGCAGCAGGCCCAGGCGACGCTCGACGGGTACCACGCGGCGTTCGGCATCTCGGCCGGGGTGCTCGTGCTCGTCGCCCTCGCCGGAGGCCTGCTCATCAACCGGCAGTCGGTGCGGGTCGAGCGGCTCGCCCGCGCCGGATCCGCCACGACCGGGAGCATCCCCGCCGAAGCGCAGCGCCAGTGTCAGTGCGCCGCGGCGGGGACTGACGCCGAACGACATCGTCGTCGTCGTACGACGGCGACATCGTCGCTCCGTGCACGCGCCGCCTGTTGCACGCGCGCGGGTACGACGGAGTCGATGTCGTACGACGACGACACCGTCGTTCCACGTCGGCAGCGCATCCCGCACGCACCCCGCCCGCACCCCCGGTTGCGCCGTGTGTCCAAGACACTGGCCCACGTCAGGGGTGCAGATTATGGTGGCCCGCATGGCCCCCGTCCTGACCTCACCACTCGTGTCGACGCAGTGGCTCGCAGACCACCTCGGTGCTGACGAGCTCGTCGTGCTCGACGCCTCGGTGCACACGGTCGGGGTCGGGTTCGAGACCACCTGGCTTCCCGGACGGGATGCCCACGAGCAGCGCGGCCACGTCCCCGGCGCCCGCTTCGCCGACCTGATCGACGACTTCTCCGCGCCGGACGCCGACGTCCCGTTCAGCCGCCCCGGCGCCGAGCGCTTCGAGGTCGCCGCGGCTCAGCTCGGCGTGACGAACACGTCGACGGTCGTGGTCTACGACGACAGCGTCGGCGAGTGGTCGGCACGGCTGTGGTGGATCTTCCGCTCGTTCGGCTTCGACTCGGTCGCGGTGCTCGACGGCGGCTTCCCGAAGTGGCGGGACGAGGGCCGTCCGGTGCGGGTCGGCGCACTCCGTACGCCCGCCGGGCCGACCGACCCCGACGCCGGTGCGTTCCTCGCCGGTGAAGAGCGCGCACTCTGGGCCGACCACGACCGCGTCAACCGTGCTGTCTCGGGCGAAGAGCCGGCCTCCCTGGTGTTCGCCGCGCCCTGGGCCGCCCTCGGTGACGACCACCCGCCGATCGTCCCGGGCAGCACCCCGATCACCGCGGACACCCTGGTCAACCCTGAGACGAACGCGTACCTGCGTGGCGCCGAACTCGAGAAGGCCTTCGCAGCCGTGATCGGTGCCGACGAGATCGTGACGTACTGCGGCGTGGGCAGCGCCGCGTGCGTCGACGCCCTCGCGCTGACGGTGCTCGGGCACGACCGGGTGAAGGTCTACGACGGCTCGCTGGCCGACTGGTGGCAGCACGAGCAACTCGCCTCCTGACGGCACGGCCGGCCGAGCAAGGACCGGCAGTCGAGCCGCACTACCGTTGCACCATGAGCACCAGACGCGCGGTCATCCTCGGCGGCACCGGCGGGATCGGCTCCGCCGTCGCTCGTGAACTCCTCGACGCCTCGGGCCGGGGCGGCGACGAGTGGCAGGTCGACGTCCTCGCACGCCGAGGTAGCCCCGCCGCGGATGCACTGACGGCCTCCGGCGCCACGTTCACGTCCGGCGACCGCCGCGACCGCTCCGTCCTGCGTGACCTGCTGCGCCCCGGAGCCGACCTGCTCGTCGACACCGTCGGTGTGACGCGTGACGACGCCCAGCAGCTCCTGCCGTTCCTCGAGGACGTCGGCTCGACGGTCTTCGTCTCGTCCAAGGCCGTCTACGCCGACGAGCAGGGCCGGCACGCGAACTCGCTCGACAAGCCGGTGTTCGGCGGCGCGGTCACCGAGATCCAGCCCACGGTCACCGCCGGGGACGGTGACCCGACGAGTCGTGACGGGTACGGCGCCGCGAAGGTGGCGGCCGAGCAGGTCCTGCTCGACCACGGTGCCCCGGTCACGGTGCTCCGCCCGTCGAAGGTGTACGGCGTCGGCATCGGCCGCCCGCGGGAGTGGTTCGTCGTCCGCCGTGTGCTCGACGGCCGGGAGCGCATCCTGCTCGCCGACCACGGCCGCGGCATCGACCACACGACGGCGGCGAGCGGCATCGGTTCGCTCGTCCGACTCGTGGCGGACGCACCGGACCGCCGGATCCTCAACGTCGCGGACGCCTCTGCACCGACCGTGCTCGAGATCGTCCGCACGATCGCCGGGCACCTGGACCACCGGTTCGACGAGGTCCTGCTCGACGAGGACGCGCCCGCCTTCGTCGGCGGCACGCCCTGGTCGTCGCCGTCGCCGTTCGTCCTCGACACCACGGCGGCACGTGCCCTGGGCTGGGAACCGCCGGAGTTCCGGACCGCCGTCGCCCCGGAGCTGGCTTGGCTGGTCGAGACCGCGCACGCGACGCCCGCCGACGGCGACGTCCCGTGGGCCGACGACCCGTTCTGGGACCACATGTTCGACTACGGCCCCGAGGACGCCGCACTCGCGCTCCTCTCCCTCAACCTGGGCTGACACGGTGCTCCGGTCCGAGGTCCTGTTCATCGGCGGACGTTCCGGCGTGGGCAAGTCCACGGCGGCCGAGGCACTGCACGACCTGCTCGTCGCGGCGGACGTCCGGCACGCGGTGATCGAGGGCGACGTGCTCGACCTCGCGCACCCGGCACCGCACGTCGAACACCCCGAGGTGCACCTGGCCGAGCGGAACCTGGCCACGATCTGGGCTGGCTACCGGGCGATCGGTCACCACCGGCTCGTCTACACGAACACCGTGTCCGTGCTCGAGCACGAGCGCCTCGCTGCAGCGATGGGCGACGATCCGCTGGTGCGCGTCGTCCTGCTCCGCGCATCCGACGACACGACTGCCGACCGGCTCGCACGACGAGCGCGTGGTGCGGTCCCGCAGGCGCAGCTCGCGCACGGCACGCGGACGGCCGGGAGGCTCGACTCGGCCACCGCGGACACGGTCACCCGGGTGGACACCGACGGCCAGAGCCCCGCCCAGGTGGCCGCACGGCTCGCGTCGATCACGGGGTGGCTCGAGCGCTGATCTCCCCGCTCGGCCTGTGCAGAGCGGCCGTCCCGTCCACAGAAGTCCCCGGGCGGTGGTCCGCCCAGTCTCGGGCGGGCACGCTGGAGCCATGAACGACAACCGCCTCGGCACCTCGGTCAGCCCGTACCTGCGTCTGCACGCCGACAACCCCGTCGACTGGCGCGAGTGGGGTCCCGACGCGTTCGCCGAGGCGCGCGAGCGCGGGGTCCCGGTCCTCGTGTCCGTCGGGTACGCCACGTGCCACTGGTGCCACGTCATGGCGCGCGAGAGCTTCGCCGACCCGGAGATCGGCGATCTGCTCCGGCGGGACTTCGTGTCGGTGAAGGTCGACCGCGAAGAACGGCCGGACATCGACGCGAGCCTGATGGCCTCGGCGAGTGCGTTCACGCAACAGCTCGGCTGGCCGCTGACGACGTTCCTGACCCCGGACGGCCACGTGTTCTTCGCGGGGACGTACTTTCCACCCACTCCGGTCGGGCAGGTCCCGGCGTTCCGGCAGATCCTGGCCGCGGTGCTCGACGCCTGGACCGAGCGTCGGCACGAGGTCGACGCGAACGCCTCGGCCATCGCGACGGCGATCCGGCAGGGCGCCGTGGCGGACGCAGCCACCCGCTCGGGCGAGGGCGGTGCCGGAGCCGACCCGGGCCTCCCGTCCGTCGAGGCCATCCGGGCCGTCACGGACCAGCTGTCCGGGGCAGAGGACACCACCTACGGGGGTTTCGGCGGCGCGCCGAAGTTCCCGAGCACACCGTTGCTCGAGTTCCTCGCAGACGCGGCGGCCGACGGCGACGCCGAGGCCGACGGGCTGCTCGACCGGTCGTTGCACGCGATCCGCGCGTCCGAGCTGACCGACGCCGACGGCGGCGTCTTCCGGTACGCCACCAAGCGTGACTGGAGCGTGCCGCACTACGAACGGATGCTCTACGACAACGCGGGGCTGCTCGCGGTCGCGGGTGCCGAGCAGGCCCGCGGCATCGCCGACTTCCTCCGGGACACCCTGCGCCGTACCGACGGGGCGTTCGTCGCCGCGCAGGACAGCGAGTCGACCATCGACGGCCGTCGGGTCGAGGGCGAGTGGTACCGGCGACCGGTCGCCGAGCGGGCCCAGCTCGACCCGCCACCGCTGGACGACCAGGTCCTCACGGGCTGGAACGGCCTGGCGATCCGGGGGCTCGCGATCGCCGGCGCACGGCACGGCGACCCGGAACTCGTCGCGCTCGCGCGGGGAGCGGCCGACGCGGTCCTCGCCGCGCACGTGCAGGACGGCCACGTGACGGTGCGGTCCAGCACACCGCGCGGGGTCTCCTCTGCACCGGCCACCGTCGAGGACGTCGGACTGCTCGCCGAAGGGCTGCTCGAACTGGCCCTGGTGACGGGCGAGGTCTCCTACGCGACCGTCGCACGCTCGCTGGTCGACGACGGCCTGGCCGAGCGCTTCGACGTCGACCCGGTGCTCGCCGCCGCGGGCACGGCCACGGGGGAACAGCCGCAGACCGCGATGCGGTCCGGCACCGTGGCCCTGGCGGCGGCGGCCGCGACGCTGGCGGCGCTGACGGGTGACGACGCGCTGCGAGGCGCCGCGGCGCGACTCGTCGCCGACCGAGCCCGCACCGGGACCGAGCGTCCCCTCGGCCATGCGGATGCCCTGGGCGTCGCCCTCGCCCTGCAACGACCCTCACGCGAGGTGGTCGTCGTCACGAGCGACGTCGACGACCCGATGCGGGCCGTGGCGTTCCGGGGTCGGCGCCCCGGCACGGTCGTCGTCGCCGCGACCCCGGAACAGGCTCGCGACTGGGCCGCGGAAGGGTTCTCGCTGCTCGAGGGGCGGGATTCCCTCGACCCTGCCGCGTACGTCTGCCACGACCGGGTCTGCGCGCTGCCGTCCCGGTCGGTGGACGTCCTCTCCCAGCAGATCGCCTGACGACGTTCCGGTCCGCCACGCCTGTAAGCTGGAATGCTCATGTCTTCCCCGCTGCCCGTCATCACGTACCCGCCCGAACTGCCGGTCTCGCAGCGGCGGGACGACATCGCGGCTGCCATCCGTGACAACCAGGTGGTCATCGTCGCCGGGGCCACCGGCTCGGGCAAGACGACGCAGCTGCCGAAGATCTGCCTCGAGCTCGGTCGTGAGCACATCGGGCACACCCAGCCCCGCCGGATCGCGGCGCGGACCATCGCCGAACGTGTGGCGGAAGAACTGGGCGGCGGGGAGCTCGGCGGACTCGTCGGCTACCAGGTCCGCTTCACCGACAAGGTGAGCTCCGAGACCCGCGTGAAGCTGATGACCGACGGCATCCTGCTGAACGAGATCCACTTCGACCGCGACCTGAAGCGGTACGACACGATCATCATCGACGAGGCGCACGAGCGGTCCCTGACGATCGACTTCCTGCTCGGCTACCTGAAGCGGCTGCTCCCCCGCAGGCCGGACCTCAAGCTCATCATCACGAGTGCGACGATCGACCCCGAGTCGTTCTCCAAGCACTTCGACGACGCCCCGATCATCGAGGTGTCCGGCCGCACCTACCCGGTCGAGATCCGGTACCGCCCGCTGGTCGCCGAAGACCAGGACGACGACGCCGACGACGAGTCGGACTCGCGCACCGGGGACAGCGGCAACGCGGCCGACGACCGCGACACCCTGCAGGGCATCACCGACGCTCTCGACGAGCTGGCACAGGAGGACCCGGGCGACGTCCTCGTGTTCCTGTCCGGTGAGAACGAGATCCGCGACGCGCAGGACGCGATCGAGGGCAAGCGCTACCAGGGCACCGAGGTCCTGCCGCTGTACGGACGGTTGTCCGCCGCCGACCAGCACCGGGTGTTCGAGCGCCGGAACACCCCCGGCATCCGTCGCCGCGTGGTCCTCGCGACGAA
This sequence comes from Curtobacterium aurantiacum, assembly GCF_018598555.1. GTDB lineage: Bacteria > Actinomycetota > Actinomycetes > Actinomycetales > Microbacteriaceae > Curtobacterium > Curtobacterium aurantiacum. Next base: position 162,694 of record NZ_JAHEWN010000001.1, on the reverse strand, counting down.
CGTCGCCGAGACCTCGCTGACGGTGCCCGGCATCAAGTACGTCATCGACACGGGTACGGCGCGCATCTCCCGGTACTCCCCACGTGCCAAGGTGCAGCGCCTGCCGATCGAGGCGATCTCGCAGGCCAGCGCCAGCCAGCGCTCCGGTCGAGCGGGCCGCACGAGTGCCGGCATCGCGATCCGGCTCTACTCGGAGGACGACTTCGGCCGACGCCCCGAGTACACCGACCCCGAGATCCTCCGCACGAACCTCGCCGCGGTGATCCTGCAGATGATCTCGCTCGGGTTCGGTGACATCGAGTCGTTCCCGTTCCTGCAGCCGCCGGACAGCCGAGGCGTGAAGGACGGCCTCGACCTGCTGCGCGAACTCCGAGCCGTCGACAAGGACGGTCGCATCACGAAGTCCGGGCGACAGCTCACCCGGCTGCCGATCGACCCCCGCCTCGGTCGCATGGTGCTCGAGGCCGGGCGGCAGGGCGTCGGGCGCGAGGTCATCGCCATCGTCAGCGCCTTGAGCATCCAGGACCCCCGCGAACGCCCGCTCGAGAAGCGTGCGCACGCCGACCAGCTGCACGCCCGGTTCGCCGACCCGACCAGCGACTTCCTCACCCTGCTGAACCTCTGGAACCACATCGAGGAGCAGCAGGAGGACCTGTCGTCGAGCGCGTTCCGACGGTTGTGCAAGGCCGAGTTCCTGAACTACCTGCGCATCCGCGAGTGGCAGGACCTGTACCGGCAGCTCTCCCGCGCCGCCAAGCAGGTCGACGTGCGGGTGGGGCAGGCCCGCTCCGACGACGGCGACGCCGTGCACCGTGCGCTGCTCTCCGGACTCCTCAGCCAGATCGGGCTGCGCGACCGCGAGAAGCGCGACTACCTCGGCTCGCGGAACACCCGGTTCGTGGTGTTCCCGGGCAGTGTCCTGGCGAAGAAGCAGCCCGACGCCGTGATGGCCGCCGAGCTCGTCGAGACGAGCCGGCTGTTCGCCCGGACCGTCGGCCGGATCGACCCCGCCTGGGTGGAGCCGCTCGCCGGCGACCTGCTCAAGCGCACCTACGGCGAACCGCACTGGGAGAAGAAGCAGGGCGCCGTCGTCGCGTACGAGCGGGTGACCCTGTTCGGCGTCCCGATCGTGCAGCGACGTCGCGTGCAGTACTCGCGGATCGCCCCGGAGCACTCCCGCGAGCTCTTCATCCGGCACGCCCTGGTCGAGGGCGAGTGGGACTCACAACAGGCCTTCGACCGTGCCAACCGGAAGCTCCGCAAGGAACTCGAGCAGCTCGAGGAGCGCACTCGGCGCCGCGACATCCTGCTCGACGACGAGAACGTCTACGAGTTCTACGACGCCCGCATCCCGGCCGACGTCGCCACCACCCGAGACTTCGAGGGGTGGTGGCGGACGACCCGCCGCGAGCAGCCGGACCTGCTCACGATGCGCCGGTCCGACCTGCTCGACGAGTCAGCGGCCGAGGCCGCCGAGGACGACGTCGAGTACCCGACCCAGTGGCGGAGCGGTGACCAGCGCCTCGCCATCCAGTACCGCTTCGAGCCCGGCGCCCAGGACGACGGCGTCAGTGTGCAGGTCCCCCTCGCGCTCTTGCCCCGGATGCGCGAAGAGGGCTTCGACTGGCAGGTCCGGGGCCTCCGCAAGGAACTCGTCACGGCGCTCATCAAGTCGCTGCCGAAGCAGATCCGCAAGAACGTCGTGCCGGCTGCCGACTGGGCTGAGAAGATCGTCGCCGAGCTGCCCGACGACGCCCCCACCGAGCCGACGGAGTCGTTCCGCGCCACGCTCGCCAAGGCGATCCAGCGCATGACCTACGTGCCGGTCTCCGAGTCCGACTTCGACCTGTCCCGCGTCCCGGCACACCTGCTGCCGACGTGGGCCGTGGTCGACGAGCGGGGTCGCCGCGTCGAGACCGGCAAGGACCTGTCGGCCCTGCAGACCAAGCTCAAGGACCGGACCCAGCAGAGCGTCGCCTCCGCCACGGCGAAGGGCGCGGGACGGACAGGAGGCGCGGCTCGCGTCGCATCCGCCGGCGCCGGTCGCCCGCTGGAACAGTCCGGACTCACCGCCTGGCCCGACCAGGACCTGCCGCAGACCCTCGACACCAAGCAGGCGGGCGGCGTCATCCGCGCCTACCCGTCCCTGGTGGAAGAGGGCACCGGTCCGAAGGCCACCGTCGGGGTGCAGCTCCTCGCGACCCCGTCCGACCGGATCGTGACGATGCCCGCCGGGGTCCGTCGCCTGGTGATGCACGCGGTGCCCTCGCCGGTGTCGTACATCCAGTCGCACCTGACCGCCAAGGAGAAGCTCGCGCTCGCCGCCAGCCCCTACCCGTCGACCGCCGCACTGTTCGACGACGTCCTGGCGGCCGTCGTCGACGCCGGCATCCGCCGCGCGCACCCGGACGGCCTGGTCTTCACGAAGGCCGAGTTCGAGTCGGTCCGCGATGCCGTGTCCTCCACCGTCGTCGACACCATGTTCACCGCGGTGTCCGAGGTCGCGGCCGTCCTCGCGGCGCAGCGCTCAGCCGAACGGGCGCTCAAGCAGGCGAACTCGGTGTCGCTGCTCGCCGCGCTCAGCGACATGCGGCAGCAGATGGAGCGCCTGGTGTTCCCCGGGTTCGTCGCCGTGGCGGGGCTCGACCGCCTGCGCCGTGTCCGCGTGTACCTGCAGGGCATCGAGGCCCGTGTGCAGAAGCTGCTGCAGAACCCCGGGCGCGACGCGACCTGGATGCGCGAGGTCACCGTGGCGACCGACCGCTACACCGACGCCGGCGGCACCTTCCCGCCCGCCGTCGGCGCGCACCCCGAGCTCGTGCATGCCCGGTGGATGCTCGAGGAGTTCCGACTCAGCCTGTTCGCGCAAGAACTCGGGACCGCCGAGACCGTCTCGTTGCAGCGGATCACGAAGGCCCTGACCGCCGCACGCTGATGGGGCTACCGTTTCGGCCATGATCGGCACACTCGACGTCGTCGTCCTCGACTGCTCGGACACCCGCGCCCTCGCCCGCTTCTACGCCGAGATGCTCGGCGGGGAGATCGTCGGCGACGACGAGGACTGGGCGGAGATCGCCCTCCCCTTCACCGACCACCGTCCGATCCTGGCCTTCCAGCAGGTCGACGACTACCGGGCGCCCGAGTGGCCCGGTCAGACGGTCCCGCAGCAGAGTCACCTCGACGTGAAGGTCGACGACCTCGACGACGGCGAGGCCGCGGTGCTCGCGATCGGTGCGACGGCTACCGGGTCGGGCACGGAGACGTTCCGCGTCTACCTCGATCCCGCGGGGCACCCGTTCTGCCTCATCCGTCCGTCGGACTGACCGGTTCGGTGGCCAGGCCCTCCACCACGGTGACGTTCGGCAGCGCAGTGAGGGCGGCGCCGGGCAGGAACAGTTTCGCGGCACGACGCCCGGCGCCGATGACGACCTCGGGCGCATCGAGGACGCGCGCGTCGATGTAGAGCGGCCACGACGACGGCAGCCCGATCGGGGTGATGCCGCCGTACTCCATGCCGGTCAACTCGACCGCCTCGTCCATCGGCGCGAAGCTCGCCTTGCGGACGTCGAGCAGCTGCTTCACGACGCGGTTCAGGTCGAGCTTCGTCGATGCCAGGACCACACAGGCGGCGTAGCGGACCTCGTCGCCGCGCTTCCCTGCGACGACGATGCAGTTCGCGCCCCCGGCCAGCGGGTAGCCGTAGGCCTCCGAGAACGCCGCGGTATCGGCCAAGTCGGCGTCGATCGGTGCGCCCTCGATCTTCATGACGACCTCGCTCGGCAGCGCGACGAGGGCTTCGGCGACGGGGATGGCCAGGAATCCGGTGGCGACCAGGGCGGGAACACGTTCGAGCGTCGGCATGGCTCCACCGTAGGGAAGCGATCCCGCACGAGGGTGGAGCCTGCAGATCAGCCAGGCCCAGCGAACGGCTTCCACACGACCCGGCTGCTGGGCGAGCTCGAGGACCTGTTCGCCGACCCGTCCTGGCTCAGGTCCTGAGTTCGGTCCGCCGGGGCTTCAACCGCTCGGGGGCGTCGGTCGCCGGGACCCACTCGCACGTGAAGGTCCCGCGGTAGCCGAACAGGAACCCGAACAGCGCGTTGTGCACCTCGAGGTCGACGTGGAACGACTCGTCCTCGTCGGACCAGTACTCGTGCAGCGTGGCCCGGCCGCTGCAGAGCATCGGGAACCGGAAGGCGATCGGCCCCTCGTAGAAGCGCTGGGCGTCCGAGGTGAGCACCAGCCCGCCCCGGTCGTCGACCTCGAGGTCGAGGTCCACCGCGAGGTGCTGGTGCGAACCGAGGTAGTCCAGCACCCGTCCGTCGGCGAGGACCATGGTGGCGTCGAAACGCGCGGTGCGACCAGGCCGGGTCGTGTAGGTGCGCACGAAGGTCACGGTCTCGCGGCCGTGCGCATCCCGGTACGGGTAGTTCTCGATCGTGAACGGCACGTCGTCGCCGACGTCGGGGACCAGGATGTTCCGGAGCCGTCCGATCTGCAGGAACGGCACGGTCCACCACGGACCGCGGCGGATCGACGTCATCACCCCGCGCCCGATGCACGCTTCGGCAGCGTCGAGGCCGACGCCGAACCGCCGTTGCATCATCGGGTGCAACCGCTGGAAGTCGGCGCCGAGCGCCTCCTCGAACACGGAACTCATCGGTGCTCCCCCGGGTCGGGCAGGGCGGCCAGCGTCGCCGGCGCATCGTGCAGGTGGTCGCCCCGTCGGGTGCCGCCACGAGGTGCGCGGGACGACCGGGAGGCCCGTGGCCGGTCCCGGCGCCACACCTGCAGCACACTCGTGAGCGGCCAGCCCTCCGGATCACCACCGCCCTCGAGCCAGACGCGGAGCCGGTCGAAGCTCCACGCCGTCGCCCACCCGAGCAGCGGCCGGACGACGAGGTCGAGCACACCCCACCCGGCGTCGTAGTCGTACCCCGTGATGAACCGGGTGCGGCCGTCGTCGGTCGGGACGTACTTCCAGTACCCGCGGCCGTGCCGGATCGGCGACAGGGGGTCCCGGGTGGAGAAGCGCAGTGCCGACGTCCGTGTGCCGTCCGACCGGCGTCGCTCGCCGATGCTCACACCGGTGCCGTGGACGTCGTGCACGGCTGACCGCCGGACGTAGGTGAAGCGGGCGGCTCCGTCGGTGTCGGCCGGTTCGGGGACGATCTCCGAGAACCGGACGTCCCACCGCACGTGCTGCCGCGGATCCTGCGTCGCAGCCCAGACCCGTTCGACGTCCGCGTCGATGATCGTCTCGACGTAGATGCCCCGGTTGCCCACACCCCGATCGTAGAACCCCACGGGGCAACCGGTCTCCGCTGTGCGACCGGTCCCTGCTGTCGCACCCGTCGTTCCACCGCATCTCCTACGCTGACCCCATGACGTCGCAGTCGGGGTCGGAGCCCCTCGCCCGGAAACGCATCGGTCTCGTCGGCGCGGGCGGCATCTCCGTCGCACACCTGCCCGGACTGCTCCGCCTGGGCGACGTGGTGGTGCACGCTCGCGAGGGCGCCCACGAACTCGTCGCCGCGTTCACCGACACCGCCCGGGCCGAGGGCAGCACGATCACCGTCGCCGACAGCCTCGACGAGCTCCTCGCCGCGGTCGACGTCGTGGACGTGGTGGTCCCGACGCACGCCCACGCCGAGGTCGTCCGCGCGGCGATCGCGGCGGGCAAGGACGTCGTCTCCGAGAAGCCCCTGGCCCGGTCCGACGCGGACGCGGCGGACCTGGCAGCCCGCGCGGCGGACGCTGGCGTGCAGCTCTTCCCGGCCCACGTGGTGCGCTGGTTCCCCGCGTACGCGCGCCTGCACGAGGCCGCGACCACGGGCCTCCTGGGCGACCTGGCGGTGTTGCGGTTCTCACGGTCCGGCGCCTTCCCCACCCACGTCCCGTGGTTCGGTGACCGCGCGCTGTCCGGCGGGATCGTGATGGACCAGATGATCCACGACCTCGACATCGCCCGCTGGGTGGCGGGCGAGGTGACCCGGGTGTCGGCGGTGAGCGTCCGCGCGGGTTCCGAGGCGGAGCCGGTCGAGGCGGCGCACGTCCTGCTCACCCACGAGTCGGGCGCGATCAGCCACGTCGCCGGGCTGTGGGGTCCGCAGCACCTCGCCTTCACGACCGAGTACTCGGTGACGGGGACGCTCGGCAGCCTGTCGCACTCGTCCCGGGCCGAGGAGGACACCCGGAGCGACCTCGCGGCACCGGCTTCCGTGGATGGTTTCCTGCCGACGGTGGACCCGGCGGACGATCCGTACGCGCTGGAGCTCGCCGACTTCCTCGCCGCGTTCGACGGTGGTGCACCGCCCCGGGTGACGGTGGACGACGGCGTCGCTGCGGTGCGGATCGCGAACGCGGCGATCGCCTCGATCGAGTGCGGCCAGCCGGTGGAGGTGTCGCGGTGACGCTCAAGGTCGGAGTGCTCTCCTTCGCCCACACGCACGCCATCAGCTACCTCGGCGCCCTGGCGGCGATGCCCGACGTCGAGGTGCGCGGCACGGACCCGGGCGGCGCCTCGACGGGGACGGAACTCGGCGACCTGCGCGGAGCCGAACTGGCACGCGCGCTGGGCGCCGGGTACGCGGAATCCGTGGACGAGCTGCTCGCGTGGGGCCCGGACGCGGTGATCGTCACGAGCGAGAACGCTCGGCACCGCGAGTTCGTCGAACTCGCGGCCGCTGCCGGCGCGCACGTGCTCTGCGAGAAGCCGCTCGCGACCTCGTGGCAGGACGGTCTCGCCATCCGCGAGGCGGTCGACCGCGCCGGGGTGCTGCTGATGATGGCGTTCCCGGTGCGCTTTGCCTCGGCGTTCGACCGGCTGCGCGCGACGCGGGACTCGGGCGCACTCGGCACGGTGTTCTCGGTGCGCGGCGCGAACAACGGCATGCTCCCGCTCGCCCGCGACTGGTTCACCGACGAGCGGCTGAGCGGTGGTGGCGCCCTCGTCGACCACGTCGTGCACGTCGCCGACCTGATCGAAGGGCTGACCGGGGCGACGCCGGTGTCCGTCACCGCCGTCGCCAACCGGGTGCTGCACGCGGACCGGGCGGGGGCCGAGACCGCGGGCCTGGTGACCATCACGTACGACGACGGCACGATCGCGGCCATCGACTGCTCGTGGAGCCGACCGGACACGTCGCCCGTGTGGGGCGGGGTGACGCTCGACGTCGCCGGGACCGGTGGCACGGTGTCGGTGGACTTCTTCGGGGCGGCTGCTCGCGGGCTCGACGCCGTCGGAGGCCGGCCGATCGAGCTCCGGTACGGGCCCGACCACGACCTGCCGATGCTCCGGACGTTCCTGGCGGCGGTGCGGTCCGGGGAGCAGCCGCAGCCGGACGTCGGGGTCGGGCTCCGGACGCTGTCGATCGTGCTGGCCGCGCAGGAGTCGGTGCGGACGGGCCGGACGGTCCCGGTGCAGGTCGCGGACTGAGCCCGCGCCGCACCGCCGCCGCGCAGCGCACCCGCACCGCCGCCGCCCGCACAGCGCACCCGCACTGCGCCGCGCTGCCCCGCGCTACGCTCGACCCGATGCGCGCAACCGTGCGGGACGTGGCCGCCCTCGCCGGGGTGTCCCCGAAGACCGTCTCCAACGTCGTCAACGGCGGCGTGGTCGTGCGCCCGGAGACCCGCGAACGCGTCGAGCGGGCGGTGGCCGAACTCGACTACGTGCCGAACCTGTCCGCCCGCGGGCTGCGCAACGGCCGGTCCGGGGCGATCGCACTCACCCTGCCCGAGATGGGGAGCGCCTACTCCGCCGAGCTCGCACAGTCGTTCGTGGAACTCGCCCGCGAACGCGGCTGGGTCGTGCAGCTCGAGCAGACCGCCAACGACCCGGCCCGCGAGCGCGAACTGGTGTCCCGTGCCCGAGCACACCTGGTCGACGGGCTGATCCTCAACCCGGTGTCGCTCAGCGCGAGCGTCCTGGCCTCGACCGAGGGGCTGCCGCCGACGGTCGTCATCGGCGAGGTCGAGCCCGAGCACGTCGACCAGGTGCACGTCGACAGCCGCGCGGCGGCCGAGCAGGTCACCGCGCACCTCATCGCCCACGGGCACCGGCGCATCGCGATCGTCGGCGCGTCACCCGAGGGTGCCGCGACGGCGACGAGCGAACTGCGAGAACGCGGGTACGGCGCCGCCCTCGCCGCCGCCGGGATCACCCCGGACCCGTCGCTCCGGGTCCCGCTGCCGTCGTGGACCACGAGTTCGGCGGCGACGACCTTCGCGGCCTGGCTCGATGAGCACCCCTTGCCCGACGCCGTCTTCGCCTTCACCGACTCGATCGCGTTCGGCGTGCTGCACGTGCTCGCCGCCCGCGGGGTCCGGGTGCCGGAGCAGGTCAGCGTCATCGGGTTCGACGACGTGGACGGCGCCGCGTACGCGATCCCGTCGCTCAGCACGGTGTCGTTCGACCGGCGGGCCTTCGCGACGGCGGCGCTCGACCTGCTGACCCGGCGCATCGCCGACCGTGCCGCGCCACCCGAGACCGTCGTCGTGCCGCACCGCATCGTCGAGCGCGCGAGCGTCGGCGACCGCTGAGCGGTGACCGCCGCCCGCGACCGCTGACCGCCGACGCCGTTTCGCGCTGACCGACACGTCACGCGGTCGCGCGCCCGTGATCTGTCGCTCAGCGCGAAAGACCGCCAGAGCCGCCAGCACCGCCGACCGCGTCCGCGCGTCGCCGAGGATCCGGAAGTGCCCACCCACCGGAAGCCGCACGTTCGTCGCACCCCGGAGCTCACTGCCCTCCGGGATGAGCGTGTCGAACACCCCGTACACCGACGTGATCCGCGCGTTGGCGTCGAGTTCCCGCGCGAGCCCCGCGATCACCGGGTCCGCCGCGCGGAAGGCCCGCAGGTGCGGCACCGGCGCGAGCCGCGCGTACACCGAGCCCGCGAAGGGCGTGGACACCGCGACCATCCGGTCGATCCGTTCGTGCTGGTCGAGCTGCGTCATCGCGTACTTCCCGATCAGCCCGCCCTTGCTGTGTGCGAGCACGAGCACGTTCCGCAGGTCCTGTTCCCGCAGGTACGCCACCACCTCGCGCGCCGAGTCCGGCACCGGTCGCAGGTTGTGCCGGAGCACCGGCAGCACGTGCACCGGGTGCCCCCGGTCGTGCAGCGCGTCCATCAGCGGCCGCATGAAGTGCCAGGTCTCGTAGACACCGGGGACCACGACGACGGCCTGCCCGTCGCCGGTCCGGTAGTCGTCCGCGGTGGTCGGACCGAGGCTCCGCACCTGCCACCTGGCCGCGTACCCCCAGTCGAGTGCGGCCCACCACGCGCGTCGCACCAGCGGAACACGGCCTGGAGGCCCGGTCTGCTCCGTCCGCGCAGCCCCCGTCCCCGACGTGGTCGGCCGGGTCATCGGAGGCCCTCCAGGGTCTCGGCACCGCGGAACGTCTCGACCAGCCGTGCGAACGCGGCCGGCTGCCGCTCCTGCACGTGGTGCGGCCCCGCCAGCTCGACGAAGGTGCCGTTCGGCGCCGCGGCGGCGACCCGGGCCGACCAGTCGTGCCGCGCGATCGGGTCCTGGGTGCCGCGGACGACGAGGACGGGCTGCGTGACCTCGGTGATCGTCTGCTCGGTCGGGTAGCGGAGCATCGGCCGGAGTTCCCGGGTGTACTGCCACACGCTCCGCAGGTAGTCGGTGACCAGCACCGCATTCATCCGGACACCCTCGACGAACCCGTCGCGGCCCAGGTCGAGCGCCTGCAGGGCGAGGGAGCGCCGCTCCGCCGCGATCACGGGCCCGACGAGCACGATCCCGGCGACCGCACCGGGGTGTCGCCGCGCGGACTCGACCACGACCTGGGCGCCCATCGACTGCCCGACGAGCACCAGGTCGCCGTCGACCAGGTGCCGGACGGCCCGCACGACCACGTCGCCGAGCTCCTCGATCGACAGCCGGCGCCCGGCGGCGGGCAACCAGCCGAACCCCGGCAGGTCGACGCTGATCGTGTGGTGGGTCGCGGCGACGGCACGCTGTGACCGGGCGAAGGACCGGTGGGACATCCCGATGCCGTGGACGAACACGACGGTGGGGTCAGTGCCGTCTCGGAGCGGTTCTCTGGACGCCATGGTGTGCAGGCGCACGGGCAACCCGTCGATCCGGACGGTCTCCACAGCAGCGCGCACGAGCCGAGGCTACGCGGCGGTTCGCAGCACCGGGTCAGCCTCGTCATGGTCTGTGCAAAGCCGGGGCGTGTGCACTCCTGGCATGAGCGACACCACTCCCACCAACGGCCACCAGCCGGACGGCTCCGACCGGGCTCCCCAGGCGACGACGCCGACCGGTTGGGGCGCCGCACCGACCCCGACGTCGACCTCCACGCTCGACGCCCCCGCGCCGCAACAACAACAACAGCAGCAGCAGCAGCAGTCCCGCGCGGACGCCGGCGCCAGGACCCCGGGTGCCTGGGACTCCACCGCCCCGAACGGCACCACGCCCTGGTACGGCGCCGGAGCTGCGACCGACCGCCGCAGCCCAGGCCCGAAGCCGCCGTGGTTCTGGCCCCTGCTGGCGGCGATCGTCGGACTCGCAGCACTGCTCGTCGGCGGTGGTGTCGGGTTCGCCGTCGGCCACGCGATCGGGGCGGACCGGACGCAGTCGACGACGCAGGTGCCCGGCACGAACCGGTTCCCGGGCAACGGCACCGGGCAGGCCCCCGGCAGCAGCACCGACGGCACCAGCGACGGCAGCACGGACTCCGGCACGGGCAGCTGACCCGGCGGTACGATCCGGAGCATGCGGAAGACCACTGCCGGTCTGTTCACGTCGGTCGACGGCGTCGTGCAGGACCCCTACGAGTTCCAGTACGACAGCTTCGACGACGAGCTCGGCGCGGCGATGACTGCCTGGATGACCCGGACCGACACCGTGCTCCTGGGGCGGAACAGCTACCTGGAGTGGTCCGAGTGGTGGCCCGCCCACGCCGACGATCCGTTCGGCCAGTGGATCAACCCGATCGAGAAGCACGTGGCGTCGACGACGCTCGGCGACGACCTGACCTGGCAGAACAGCACCCGGATCCCCGGTGACGTCCCGACGTTCGTCCGCGAGCTGCAGGAGCGCGACGGCGCCGACATCGCCGTGTGCGGCAGTGTCACCCTCGTCCGGAGCCTGCTGTTCGCCGGGGTCCTCGACGAACTGCAGCTCATGATCCACCCGGCGATCGCCGGCCCTGGCCGGCGACTGTTCGAACCGACCGACCCGCCCACGCGCCTGCGTCTGGTCGACAGCACCGTGACGAGCAAGGGCAACGTGCTGAACACCTACGGGCGGTTCGACGCCTGACGGACGCACCACGGGCCTCCCGGCCCCGCACCCGTCATGCGCCCCGGCCAACCGCGCGTACCCTCGTGGGTGACCACACGCACCCGAGGAACACCGGAGCAAGCATGACCCAGGACACCCGCCCGCACGTCGTCATCGTCGGCGGTGGATTCGCCGGTGTGGCCGCCATGCGCGAGCTCGCCGATGCGCCGGTCCGGGTGACCCTGGTCGACCGCCACGTCTACAACATGTTCCAGCCCCTGATGTACCAGGTGGCGACGGGTGGCCTGAACGCCGGCGACGTGACGTACTTCCTGCGCTCGCTCCGTGCCCGGCAGTCGAACGCCGAGTTCCGCCACGGCCTGCTCACCGGCATCGACACCGACCAGCGCATCGCCGAGATGTCCGACGGCGAGCACCTGCACTACGACTACCTGATCCTCGCCAACGGCGTGAACACCAGCTACTTCGGCACCCCCGGGGCGTACGAGTACGCGTACTCGATGTACTCCCGCTCCCAGGCGCTCCGCATCCGCGACGAGCTGTTCACCCGCCTCGAGGAAGCGGCGGCGAACCAGGGCCCCGACGAGATCCGGATCGTCATCGTCGGCGGCGGTGCGACCGGCGTCGAGATGGCCGGCGCCCTCGCCGAGCTCCGCGACCAGGCGCTCGTCGGCGCGTACCCGGAGATCGAACGCGGCAACATCTCGATCACCCTCGTGCACCGCAGCGGTGAGCTCCTCAAGCCGTTCGCCCCGCGCCTGCGCCGCTACGCCGCCAAGGTGCTGCGCAAGCGCGGCGTCGTGCTCCGGCTGAACACCGGCGTCTCGGAGGTCGAGCGCGACGGCGTGATGACCGCGGACGGCGAGTTCATCCCAGCGTCGCAGGTGGTCTGGGCGACCGGCGTCGCCGCTCACAAGGAGGTCTCCGGCTGGGGCCTGCCGCAGACCCATGGTGGTCGCATCCAGGTGAACGACGACCTCAGCGTGAAGGGTGCCGAGCGGATCTTCTCGGCCGGCGACATCGCCGCGCAGGACGACGCCCTCGCCCAGCTCGCACAGCCCGCGCTGCAGGGCGGCCGGCACTCCGCACGGCAGATCGTGCGCCTGCTCGAGGGCAAGGCCACCGAGCGCTTCAAGTACTTCGACAAGGGCACGATGGCGACGATCGGCACGAACGCCGCGGTCGCCCAGCTCCGTGGCGGGATCACGATGGTCGGCCCGATCGCCTGGCTCGCCTGGGTGTTCGTGCACATCACGAGCCTGCTCGGCGCCGGCAACCGGATGTCGACCCTGACGCACTTCTTCGTCCGCTACGTGTGGTTCATGCGGAAGCGCTCGATCCCGATCGTCGGCGACGTCCGCCCGGTCCGCCCGAACGGCGACCGCGAGCCGGACCCCTGGCAGCTGCAGAAGGCCGAGTAGTCACGCACGCTCGCACGCTTGCTTCGTGAGCAGGAACGGTCGGGTCCGCACGTCGGACCCGGCCGTTCCTGCTCACGGTGTGCGTGCGGTGGACGCGGGACGCGACGGCCTGGAGGCGCGGGGCAGGCCGGTCACGGGCCTCCCGGCCGGCGCGTGGTGCGCGGGGCTGGCGCCGACGCGTGGCCCGGACCGTGAGACCGGCCGACGCGGAGCGACGATGTCGCTGTCGTCCGACAGCGACATCGTCGCTGCGCGCGCTGCGAAACAGTCCGCGCGTGCAACGAACGACGTTGTCGTTGTCGTGCGACGTCGACACTGTCGACCGGCGTCGGCCCCGACGAGCCTGGCCACCCCGCTCGTTGAGACTCCTCTTACCCGCGAGGAGGACCCTGGTCGGTGACACGGAACCGAGCACCGCGGGGAGGGACCATGGCGACGACCACGCTGACGCACGCGCCGACGCAGGCGCAGCCACAGCACCGTCCGGCCGCCCCGGAGCACTCCGGGGCGGGGACCCAGCAGGCTCCACCACCCCCGTTGACGTACCGCGCACCCGCGCTCGACGGGCTCCGCACCGTCGCCATCCTGATCGTCGTCCTGTACCACCTGCACGTCCCGCAGTTCGAGGGCGGGTTCATCGGCGTGACGGTCTTCTTCGTGCTGTCAGGCTTCCTCATCACGACGCTGCTGCTCGGTGAACGGCGTCGCACCGGGCGGGTGCGGCTCGGCACGTTCTGGGTGAAACGACTGCTCCGGCTCTACCCGGCACTGCTCGCGTTCGTCGTCGTCGGGCTCCTGCTGTGGAACTGGGTCGGTGACTACAAGGGCGCTTCGCTGCAGTCCGGCGAAGCGGCCTTCATCGCGCTGACCTACACGGGCAACCTGTTCCGCGCGTTCTGGGACACCTCGCAGGGCGTCTTCGCGCACACGTGGAGCCTGTCGATGGAGGAGCAGTTCTACCTGGTCTGGCCGCCGGTCCTGGTGCTGCTCGCCGCGCTCCGGGTCCGTCGTCGGTGGCTCCTGGCCGGGCTCGGTGTCCTGGTCGTCGGGGCCTCGGCTGCGTCGTGGGCGAGCTACCGGACCCCGAGCGGCGGTGCAACGCCCGACGTCTACTTCTCGCCCGTGCTCGGGGTCGTGCCGCTCGCGATCGGCTGCGGGCTCGCCCTGCTGCTCGACGACGAACGGGTGCGGGTGCGCGCCGCCGGGGTCCTCGGGCACGTGGCGACCTGGCTCGGTCTCGTGCTGCTGGTCGGGGTGCTGCTCGGGATCGGCGACGACTGGACGCAGCACGCGTCGACGTTCGGGGTCGTGCTGCCGGCGACGGGGCTGATCTCGGCGTTGCTCATCGGCGGACTGGTCTCGGTCCGCTCCCCCGTGTCGGCCGCCCTGGCCTGGACGCCGGCGTCGTGGTTCGGTCGCCGGGTGTCGTACTCGGCGTACCTGTGGCACCCGCTGGTGATCGCGCTGCTCGCGACGTTCGCGATCGGCCCGTGGGGCACGGCCGGCTTGGTCGGCGCGGTGGTGATCGTGTCGATCGGCGCCGCCTACGCCGTCGAGGTGCCGGTCGAGCGGTTCCGCGCACGGGTCCGCCGCGCCCGCGCGCAGCGCATCGAGTGAGCAGAACACGTCGCCTACTGCCCGCTGACCCGACATCTCCTGCTCACTGAACGCTGCGGCGAACGGTCACCGTAGGCTCACCTCGTGCCCACCGAACGCGTCGACGTCCTGGTCGTCGGCGGCGGACCCGTCGGGCTGTTCCTCGCGGCACTGCTCGCCGCACGGGGCGTCGACGTCCGGGTGTGGGAACGCCGATCCGAGCCCCCGACCGGTTCGCGGGCCATCGGCATCCACCCGCCGTCCCTCGACGCGTTCGCCGCGATCGGTCTGCACGCTCCGATCGTCGCCGAGGCGTCGCTGGTCCGTGCCGGTGTGGCCCGGAGCCGCGGTCGCACCCTCGGAGCCCTGTCCTTCGACCGTGCGTCGCCGACCCATCCCTACGTCGCCACCCTCGACCAGCACCGCACCGAGTCGCTCCTGCGCGACCGGCTCGACGCGGCGGCGCCCACGGCCCTGCGCACCGGGACCTCCCTGACCGCGCTGTCCCGCCACACCGATCACGTCGACGTCACCGGGACCGGACCGGACGGCGACACCGTCACGGTCCGTACGGCCTTCGTCGTCGGGGCCGACGGTGCGCGGAGCATCGTCCGCGACCTGCTCGGCATCGGCACCACCGGTCGCGAGTACCCCGACCGCTACGTGATGGGCGACTTCGCCGACCCGGAGGAGCCGTCTGCCCGCTCGGCCGCACTCGTCGACGTCGGTCCGTCCGGCGTCGTCGAGTCGTTCCCCCTGCCCGGCGGACGTCGCCGGTACGTCGCCCTGGTGCCCGACGACGCGGACTTCGCCTCGGCGGAGGGCAGCGCGGGTCCCGCCGACACCGACGTCGCAGCCCGCCTGGCCGCACTCGTCGCGGAGCGCACCGGTGTCGTGCCGGACGCCGCGAGTTGCTCGATGACCAGCGGCTTCCGGGTCCGCCGCCGCACGGCCGACCGCGTGGGCGCCGGCCGGGTCGTGCTCGTCGGCGACGCCGCCCACGAGATCAGCCCGATCGGCGGGCAGGGCATGAACCTCGGGTGGCTCGACGCCGCCGAGTTGGCGCCGCTGCTGGCGGGTGCGGTCCGCACCGGTGTCGCCGGTCCGTGGCCGGGCTACGCCGCCCGACGACAGGCGTCCGCCCGACGCGCGGCACGGCAGGCCGAGGTGAACATGGCACTCGGCCGTCCGCTCGGCCCCGTCACGGCGACCGGCCGGGAGGCGCTGCTCCGGACCGCCCTGTCGCTGCCGACCGCGCACGGCCTGGCCCGGCTCTACGCGATGCGCTGGGCCTGACGGCTCGCGTCCGGCGCTCAGCACGCAGTCGCGCAGCGTGTTCCGCGTCGTCAGGCGACGAGTCGCGCGCCCGCGAGGCCGAGCTCGACGACCAGCACGAGCGACGACGCGATGACGAGCCGGAACAGGGTGCGTGACGCCCGCCCGGCGAGCACCAGCCGGACGCCGACGACCGCGAGGACGAGCACCACGACGGCACCGACGACCGCGAGCACGACGTCGGCACCGCGCACGGGGTCGTCGCCGAGCACCTGCCCGCTGAGCACCAGGGCGGCAGCGACGACGAGTGCGGCGAACGCGACGATCCCGGCGCGACGGAGTCCGAGCCGGTGCGGGAACCCCCGGACACCGGTCGCGGCGTCGTCGACCAGGTCGGGCAGCACGTTGGTGCAGTGGATCGCGATCCCGAACACGGCCCCCGTGGCGATCGCCCACCACGCCGGCCACTGGCCCTCGGGCCCGGCGGCGACGGACACCACGGGCAGCAGCCCGAAGGCGACGACGAACGGCGCCACCGACCACGCCGAACGCTTGAGCCCGGCGTCGTAGGCCCACCCGGCGGCGACCAGCACGAGGTGCGCGACCGCGGCGACCGGTCCCAGGAACAGCGAGAGCACCACGGCGGCCCCGGCGGTGGCGAACGCGGCGGTGCGGACGGTGCCGACCGCGATGAGTCCCCGCGCGACGGGCTTGTCACTCCGCCCGACGGCCCGGTCGCGGTCCGCGTCGATCCAGTCGTTCGCGAGCCCGATGGACAGCTGCCCGGCGACGACCGTCAGGGCCACCAGCACGACGAGCCACACCGGGTGCCCGACGGCGGCGGCGATGACCGCGGCGAGGACCGTCACGGTGACCGTGGGCCCCGGGTGTGAGGACGCGAACAGCAGGCGCGCGGTCGACGGGGTGCGGCTGGCGGTCACCCGGTCAGCGTACGGATCGCGCCTGCGCGGTCGTGGGAGGGATCACGGAACCGCCGTCACATCGACGCCGAACCGGTCGACGAGCTCGCGCTTGAGCACCTTGCCGCTCGGACCGAGCGGCAGCGCGTCGAGGACGTGCACGACCCGGGGGTACTTGTACGCCGCGATCTCGGCGGCGACGAAGTCGACCAGGACCTGCGGCTCGACGGTCGCGCCGGCGTGCAGGACCACCGCGGCCTCGACCTCCTGCCCGTGCACCGCGTGCGGCACGCCGAACACCGCGGCCATCGCGACGTCGGGGTGGGTGGCGAGCACTTCCTCGACCTGCCGCGGGTACACGTTGTAGCCGTTGCGGATGATCATGTCCTTCGTGCGGTCGACGATGGTCAGGTACCCGTCGTCGTCCTTCGTGCCGAGGTCGCCGGTGCGGAACCAGCCGTCCACGATCGCCTCCGCGGTGTCCTCGGGGCGGTCGAGGTACCCGTTCATCAGGTTGTGGCCGCGGATCACGAGCTCGCCGATCGCGCCTCGGGGCAGCATCACGATCGCGTCGCGGACCTCCGGGTCGGCGATCTCGACGTCGATGCCCCAGACCGGTGTCCCGATCGTGCCGGGCCGCGGCGGTCGGCCGACGTGGTTGAAGGTGGCCACCGGCGAGGTCTCGGTCAGGCCGTACCCCTCGTGGATCGGGGCGTCGAAGACCTGCTCGAACCGCTCGAGCACCGCGAGCGGCAGCGAAGCACCACCGGAGATCGCGTACCGGAGCGTCGGTCGGGCCTCGGACCGGGTCGCGGCGTCGAGCAGCGCCATGTACATCGTCGGGACGCCCATGAAGATGCCGCAGCCGTGCTCGACCATCGCGGCGAGCGCCGAGTCGCCGTCGAACCGCGGCAGCATGACGAGCGTCGCGCCGGTCCGGAACCCGGTGTTCATCGTGCAGGTCTGCCCGAAGGTGTGGAACAGCGGCAGTGCGCCGAGCAGGACGTCCCCGCGGTGCATGTCGAACGTCGTCAGCAGGTTGGTGTTGACCTGTTCGAGCAGCGAGAAGTGGGAGCCCTCCGCCCCCTTGGGCTGGCCGGTGGTGCCGCTCGTGTACAGGATCGTCGCGGTGTCGAACGGGTGCCGCGGGACGTAGGTGTCGAGCGGTTCGCTCCGCTCGGCCAGGTCCTCGAGCCGGTCGGGGCCGACCGCGGACCCGTCGTCGGTGGTCGCCGGCGCGAGCACGGTCACGACGTCGACCCCGGCCAGCTCGGCGCCGGCGGAACCCTCGCCGAGCAGCGGTGCGGCGCAGACGAGCAGGGTGGCGCCGCTGTCGCGCAGGACGTACTCGACCTCGCGGCGCTTCAGCAGGGCGTGCACGGGGACGGCCACCGCGCCGAGGGCCAGCGTGGCGTAGTAGACGCGGGGGAAGTCCGCGACGTTCGGCACGAGCATCGCCACCTTCGACCCCTCGCTGACGCCCCGTGCGCGGAGCGCTCCGGCGTAGGCGAGGGTCTGCGCCCACAGCTCGGCGTAGGTGGTGCGGACGTCACCCACGATGACGGCGACGTCGTCCGGGTACCGCTCCGCGGACTCGGCGAGGATCGCTGCGACGGACGCTGTCGCGCGGGTGGTGTGGGTGTCGTGCATGCCGTTCTCCGTCTTCCTCGACGACCTCGTCGTCGTCGGAGCCGATCCTACGGCTCGGCCCCGGGCCCGGTCAGGCAGCAGCCGGCGCGGGTGCCTTCCGACGCACGAGCACCCCGGACGCCAGGGCGATCCCCAGCAGGACGACGAGTCCACCGACGGGCTCGTTCCACCGCACCCGTTCCCCCAGCACGAGGACGCCGAGCGCCACCCCGACCACGGGCGTCAGGTAGGTGACGGTGGATGCGCGCCCGGCGCCCCACGCCTGCACCAGCCGCGTGTTCCAGGCGTAGGCCAGCCCCGTGCCGACGCAACCGAGCGCGATCATCGCGGCCACGATCCTCCCGTCCAGCTGTACCGGACCGGTCGCGATGACGGGCGCGACCAGCAGGAGCATCCCGGAGGCCAGCGTCAGCTGGACCGTCGCCAGGGTGACCGGGTCGTCCGCGCTCGCCACGGCCACCCGGCGCAGGTAGGCGAGCCCGATGCCGTAGGACGCGGTCATGCCGAGCAGGGCGACCTGTCCCGGCACGCTCGCCAGCACCTCGGGATCGGTCAGGACGTCCCACGGGCCGACCAGCACGAGCACCCCGACGATGCCGAGCACGATCCCGACCACCTGTCGTCCGCGCAGCCGCTCGGAGGGCACGAGCACCGCGAGCGCGGCCAGCGTCATGATCGGGGTCGTCGCGTTGTAGATGCTCGCGAGCCCGGACGGCACCGTCTGCTCGGCCCACGCCATCAGTGACGACGGCACCGCGTTGAGGAACACCGCGACGACGGCCAGGTGTCCCCAGGTGCGGGGCTCCCGGGGCCACCGGCGACGGGTCGCCAGGAGCACCACGACGAGCGTCACCCCGCCGAGCACGGTCCGCACGGTCGCGACCTGCTGCGGGGCGAGCCCGTCGAGGCCGATCTTCGCGAACAGGAAGCTCGACCCCCAGGTGAGGGCGACGAGGGCGTAGAGGAGAGCGTTCACGTGGCCTAGTGTCGGACCAGCGATCGGCATGCGGCAAACGCATGTCGCTCATGCACACATGAGGAGGACGCATGACGGTCTCGGTCCAGCAACTCCGCGCGTTCGTCGCCACGCTCGACGCCGGGTCCTTCACCTCGGCCGCTGCGGCGCTCGGGGTCGGACAGTCCGCCGTGTCGCACGCGGTCGCCGGGCTGGAGCGCGAGGTCGGCGGCCCCGTCGTGCGCCGCGGCGCGGTCGCCGCCGCCACACCGCTCGGCGACCGCCTGTTGGCACACGCCCGCAGCGTGCTCGCCTCCGTCGACGCCCTGGAGGCGGTGGTCCGGCCCGCCACGGCCCGCGGCACCGTGCGACTCGCGGCCGTCCCCACCGTCTGCCAGGGCCTGCTGCCGCGGCTCCGCGAGCTGTGGGCGGTGACCCTGCCGGACGTCGACGTGCAGGTCTACGAGGGCGACGACGACGAGATGCCGGAGTGGCTCGAGGCCGGGACCGTCGACGCCGCCGTGCTCGTCGACCCGTCGCCGACACCGGCCGGTGGTGTGGTCGTCGCCCGTGACGAGATGGCCGCCGTCGTCCGCCGCGACCACCCCCTCGCCGAGCTCCCGGCGCTCACCCTCGACGACCTGCACGAGGACGGACTCGTCGCGGGTGGCGGCGGCTGCGAGTACCAGATCCAGAAGCTGCACGAGCTCGACGGACGGCCCTTCCGCTACGCCCACCGGGTGCGGGAGATGAGCACGATGTTCGGGATGATCCAGCGGGGCGAGGGCGTGTCGATCGTGCCGACGCTGGGCCGCGGGATGCTGCCGTCGGACCTCGTGATGATCCCGATGGCCCGGCGCCTCGAGCGGACCCTGGTGCTGAGCGGGCCGTCGTCGCGCGAGTGGCACCCCCTCGCGCACGCCCTGGTCGACGCGGTCTGAGGCGCGCGGTTCCCGACCCCGGCAGCAGCTCCGACCTTCGGCGGATCCGCTCGGCCTCCCCGCTCCCTAGGCTCGGGACATGACCTCGATCGCGCTCCCCGCCGTCCCCCTCGGACGGCGCGTCTGGGCGCAGACGTGGCGGGTGGCCGTCGCCGCCCTGACCGGGCTGCTCACCGCTGCCCTGGTGTGGCCGACGATGGACACCCGCGGGTGGAGTGAGCTGCACGTCGGTGCCCTGATCCTCGCGGACATGGGCGCCGGCCTGGCCGCCCTCGTCCTCCTGCCGTTCCGACACCGCGCACCGCTGGTCATCACGGTCGTCATCGCTGCCCTCAGCTCGGTGTCGACGCTGGCCGTCGGGGCAGCAGGACTCTCCCTCGTCTCGCTCGCCACCCGGCGTCGGGCTGCCGAACTCGCCGTCGCCGCCGCCGTGATGCTCGGCTCCACCGTGCTCTACGACGTCGTCCTGGCGCCCCCGGCCGACGACATGCCGCTCTGGCAGATCATGGTCGCGGGCATCGTCGGCATCGCCCTGCTCGTGGTGATCGGCATCGCGATCGGGCAGCGCCGGGCGCTCCTGCTGTCGCTGCGCGAGCGGGCCGCACTGCTCGAGCGCGACCAGCAGCTGCGCGAGGACCGGGCCCGCGAGCAGGAACGCGCCCACATCGCCCGCGAGATGCACGACGTCCTCGGCCACCGGCTCTCCCTGGTCGCGCTGCACGCCGGCGCGCTCGAGTACCGCGGCCCCGGACTCACCCCCGACGAGACGGCCGCGGCCGCCGGGGTCGTGCGGGCCGAGGCGCACTCCGCGCTCACCGACCTGCGCGACGTCCTCGGGGTGCTGCGCGACCCCGCGGCGACCGGGGGCGACGAGGTGACCGGCACCGCGCCTCCACAGCCGACGCTCGTCGACCTGCCCGCCCTGCTCGACCAGGCGCGTGCCGGCGGCGTGACCGTCCGGGCGCGCATCGTGGCCGACAGCTCGGAGGCACCGACGGTCGTCGGGCGGCACGCGTACCGGATCGTGCAGGAGGCGCTGACGAACGCCCGCCGGCACGCCCCCGGGCAACCCGTCGACGTGGTCGTCGAGGTCGTCAGCGGTCCTGCGATCCGGGTGGTCGTGTCGAACACGCTGGCCGAGGGCCCGGCGTCCGCGGCCACCGCGGGGCACGGCCTGCGGGGGCTCGCCGAACGGGCTCGACTCGTCGGCGGGAGCTTCCGGGCCGGCAGCGACGACGGCCGGGTGCACGTGGTCGAGGCGGTGCTGCCGTGGACGGCGTGACCGCACCGATCCGCGTCGTCCTGGTCGACGACGACCAGCTCGTGCGCGTCGGGCTCCGCATGCTGCTCAGCGGCGACGACGGCCTGGTGGTCGTGGGCGAAGCGGGCGACGGGCTCGAAGCCGAGGGCGTCATCGCGACGACCGCACCCGACGTCGTGCTCATGGACATCCGCATGCCCCGGTGCGACGGACTCGTCGCCACCGAGCGCGAACTCCGGCGTCGACCCGACCTGGCCGTCCTGGTGCTGACGACCTTCGAGGGCGACGACCTCGTGCTCGGGGCACTGCAGGCCGGTGCCCGCGGGTTCCTGCTCAAGGACACCCCGCCGCACGAGCTGGTGCAGGCGGTCCGGACGGTGGCGGCCGGACGCTCGATCCTGTCCCCGTCCGTGCTCGACCGGGTGATCGCGTTCGCGGCCGGGCCCCGCTCGGGCCAGGCGGCCGGTGGCCCGGGCGGCGGACCGGCCGGCGCTGCTGCTGGCGCTGCTGCCGGCGCTGCTGCCGGCGCTGCTGCCGGCGCTGCTGCCGGCGCTGCTGCCGGCGCTGCTGCCGGCGCTGCTGCCGGCGGAGCCGAGGCGCGCCGACTGCTCGCCCTGCTGACCGAGCGGGAGACCGAGGTGGCGCTCGCCGTGGCGAACGGTGCGTCGAACGCGCAGATCGCCGCCGACCTGTTCGTCGGGCTCGCCACCGTGAAGACGCACGTGGGGCACGTGTACGAGAAGTTCGGGGTCGAGAACCGGGTGCAGCTGGCACTCGTGGTGCACGCGGCTCGGCGGGGAGAGCCGAGCGCGTGACCGGGTCGCCGGGGCGCCGGGTCGCCGGGTCGCCGGGTGATCGTCGGCTGAACGGTCGACGGTGCCCCCTCGGCAGGATGGACCGATGGCCGAGACGCACGTGAAGACGTTCACCACCGCGGACGAAGCGGCAGCCGAAGCCGCCGGACTCGCCTGGCTCGCCGAGGCCGAGGACACCGGAGGCACCCGCATCGCCCGCGTGCTGGGGCGCCCGAGCCCGACCGTGCTCGACCTCGAGCTGATCTCCGACGGATCCCCCACCGCCGCCCAGGCCGAGCGCTTCGGCCGGTCCCTCGCACACACCCACGCCGCCGGCGCCGACCACTGGGGTGCGCCGCCCGCCGGATGGACCCGCGGTGCGGCGCTGCGGATGGGCCGCTCGCGCACGCCGTTCGTCACGGCCGAGCAGGCACCGGCGACCTGGGGCGAGTTCTTCGCCGAGTACCGGATCCGCGACTTCGTCCGCCGCATCGTCGACGCCGGCGGGTTCGACCACGCCGAGGCCGCCGTGTTCGAGCGGGTCGCCTCGCGCGTGCAGGACGGCACGCTCGGGTCGCCGCAGCCCGCGCTCGTCGGGGACCGACCCGCTCGTCTGCACGGCGACCTGTGGGCCGGCAACGTGCTCTGGCCCACGGATTCATCGGAACCCACCGGCGCCGTGCTCATCGACCCGATCGCCCACGGCGGGCACGCCGAGACCGACCTGGCACTGCTCGGGCTGTTCGGGCTGCCCCGGCTCGAGACGGTGCTCGCCGCCTACGACCGGGAGTCGCGGCTGGCCGACGGCTGGCAGGAGCGCGTCGAGCTCCACCAGCTCGCGCCGCTGCTGCTGCACGTGTTCCTGTTCGGCGGCTCGTACACCGGGGCCGCGCTCCGGGCAGCGCGGCGGTACGCCTGACCCCTCGCACCGTGCGGTCTCGCTCACCCCGTGCGGAGTTGCCCGTCCCGGTGCCGGCGCCGCACCGTGCGGCCTTGCTCACCCCGTGCGGAGTTGCCCGCCCCGTGCAGCGCTACAACCGTGCACCGAGCAGGTAACCCCGCACGGGCCGGACGACAGCGCACCGTGCGCGGCGCGGCCTCGCTCGCGGCGCTCTGGCCGCTTCGTGAGCAGAAGATGTCGGGTGCCGCGACCGCACCCGACATCTTCTGCTCACCGACTGCCGCCCGGGTCGCATACTGGGCGGAGGACATCGACGAGGAGGCCCCGCGACGAACGCGTACGACAAGCTCCCGGGCCGCCCGGACCCCGCCGACCTGGTGGTCGAGGTCCCCGCGTTCGAGGACGACCGGCCCCAACCCGAGCCCGCACCGCCCGCCGCCGCGCCGGAGCTCGTCGCGGCGACCGAGTTCGCACGGTCCTCACACGCACCGCCCACGATCCGCCGGACGCAGATGCGCGCCGGAGCCTGGATCGCGGGCGTCCCGATCGCGGCGCTCGTGGTCGTCGCGATCGTGCAGATCCTGCTGCCGCGCTGACCCCGCGAGCGCTCCGCGCTGACCCCGCCGGGCAGCCCGTGCGAGGTTCCGTCCTCCGTGCCGCGGGTCCTGCCGGGCACCGGTTACGGAACCTCGCACCACACGCCCACCACCCGTGTTGCACGGTCGGTATACCAAGCCGTAGCATCGCCCTACCGCACCACCACCCCACAGGGCCCGACTGCCACCATCGGTCTGCCCGCGGCGAGCGCTCCATCGATGCAGCCCGCGCCGTCCGCTGCCGGCAACGCCCCCACTGGACCCGCACGTGAACCCCACCTCCTTCGGTCTCTACGACCCTGCCCGCGAATCGAGCGATTGCGGCGTCGGTTTCATCACCCGTCTCGACGGGACGCCGAGCCACGACGTCATCCGCAAGGGCGACGAAGCGCTGTGCTCCATCCCGCACCGCGGCGGCAAGTCCGCCGAGGGTGTCGGTGACGGCGCTGGCGTCAGCATCGACCTGTCGGTGGAGTTCTTCAGCGCCATCACCGGCGAGCAGCTGCGCGCCGGGCACTTCGGCGTGGCGAACTGCTTCGTGCCGAGCAGCGACGGAGCGGACGGCGCCGACGAGCGCGCCCGCGCCGAGCAGACCGTCACGGACGCCATCGCGGCAGAGGGCTTCGAGCTGCTGCTGGTCCGCGACGTCCCGGTGGACCACTCGGTCGCCCGCCCCGAGGCCGAGCAGTACCAGCTGCCGATCGTGCAGTGGGTCTTCCGGGCGCCGTCCGACTGGGAGCGCACCGAGGTCGACGCGGCGGCGAACCGTGCCCTGCTCGCCATCGAGGCCGTGTCCTACGGCGAGGCTGCGGCCGCACGTGCCGAGCACGCCGCCCTGTACCCGCTGTCACTCAGCGCTCGGACCCAGATCCTGAAGGGCCGGCTGAACTCCGGCGAGGTCATCGGGTACTTCACCGACCTGCGCGACCCCCGGCACTCGGTCCGGACGCTGTACTTCCACACCCGGTTCTCGACGAACACCGAGCCGCACCCCACGATGGCGCAGCCGTTCCGCCTGATGGCGCACAACGGAGAGCTGAACACCGACCGCAAGAACCGGCTGTCGGACGAGGCGCTCGCCCGTGCCCGCACCCGGAGCATCGTCCGCCCGCCCGGGCAGTCGGACTCGAGCCGACTCGACCAGACCCTGCAGAGCCGTGTGTTCGACGACGGGCTCGAGATCGTCGAGGCCGTGGTCTCGCTCATGCCGCCGGCGTGGGAGAACGACCGCACGCTGACGCCGGACGTCCGGGACATGCTCGAGTACTTCTCGCTGTACGAGGAGAAGAACGACGGCCCCGCGGCCGTGATCTTCAGCGACGGCGACGTCGTCGGCGCCCGCCTGGACCGCCTGGGCCTGCGCCCGCTGCGCACCGTCGAGACGGCCGAGTACCTGATGGTGTCGTCCGAGGCCGGCCAGGTCGAGTTCGCCGCCGACGAGGTCGTGCACCGCGGCCGCATCGAGGCCGGCGGCATGCTCGTCGTCGACCACCGCACCGGTACCCGGATGCGCACGGGCGAGGTGCTGCACATGCTCGCGGCCCGCCGTGACTACGGCACCCTGCTCGACGCCGCCCGCGTGAACCTCGACGACGTGCCCGCTCCGGACTACGAGCGCACGACGACGACCCTGGGCTACGACGGAGACCTGTCGCTCGCGGGCCGGTACGTGGCGTACTCGCTGAACCAGGAGAGCTTCCGGTTCATGCTCGACCCGATGCTGCAGAACGGGTCGGAGCGCATCTCGGCGATGGGCTACGGCAACGCGATCAACGCCCTGAGCGACACCGAGGGCGGCATGGCGAAGTACTTCTCGCAGCGCTTCGCCCAGGTGACGAACCCCCCGCTCGACTCGATCCGCGAGGCCGACGGCATGTCGATGCGCGTCGCACTCGGCGCGAAGCCGGACGGCACGGGCACCACGGGCCGTCAGCTCGTCGTGCAGTCGCCGATCCTCGGGCACCTCGACATGGTGCGGCTGCGCGACCAGGACATCGTCCCGCTCGAGCGCTTCGACATGCTCTACGTGCCGGTGCCCACCGACGAGCAGGCCAACGCCGACGCGATGCGCGGCGCGCTGGACGCCCTGTGCGACGCGATCGAGGCGTTCGCGGCGCGCGGTGGTGGGATCGCGGTCGTGACCGACCGCGAGGTGTCGTCGACCCATGCGCCCCTCCCCGTGATCCTGGCCGTGGCCGCCGTCAACCAGCGGCTCATCGAGACCGGTCTGCGCCTGCGGGTGTCCGTGGTCGCGGAGAGCGGTCAGCTGCCATCGTCACACCACGTCGCGACCGCCCTCGGGTTCGGTGCCGCCGCTGTGTACAGCTTGAGCGCGCGCCTGCGTGCGGAGGAGAAGTACCCCGCCGCGCCCGCACCCGCCGGCGAGCTGACCGCGACCGACCTGGCACTCAAGCAGTTCCGGAAGGCCGCCGAGAAGGCCCTGGCGAAGACCATGGGCCGCGTCGGTCTGTGCACCGCCGAGAGCTACATCGGCGGCGAGTTCTTCGAGCCGAACTACCTCGACACCGGCGACGACGTGCTCGCGCGGATCTTCCCGCACATGCAGGCCCCGGTCGGCGGGGTCGGCTTCGCGCGCATCGCCCAGGCGGCGACGGACTGGCACGAGCGTGCCCGTTCGGTGGCGTCCGAGGGCCAGGTCCCGCTGCTCGGCCTGTTCAAGGAACGCTCCGACGGCGCCGGCCACTCGTTCGGCGTCGCGAGCGTCCGCGGCTTCGGCGGCATGACCGAGGAGCGCCCGGCCTTCGAGCGTTCCGGCGACTCGGACGCGCTGCGCCTGCTCACGCTCGGCCAGCTCGACGACTCGTTCGGCATCACCGACGCCGCGTACCGGAACACCGGCTACGACCAGCTCAGCGACGCCGAGATCGACGCGCACCGCATCACGCCGGGCTACGTCACGTTCCTGCAGACCACGCACGACGAGCGGTCCCGCCGTCCCGCCGCACTCCGCGACGTGCTCGCGCTGCCCGCGGACGTCACGGGCATCGACACGGCGGAGGACTTCGCCCGCGAGCTCGGTCGCTTCTCGACGAGCGGCAACGCCAGCGTCACGGTGCGCGGGCTCTCCGGCTCGCGTCCGGCGGACGACCAGGACCTGCCTGGAGGGACGGAGCGGTTCCGCCTGGAGCTCACGTCGACGGGGACCACGGGTGCACTGCGCCACCGGGCCCTCGCGGACGGCCTCGCGCTGCTCCACCCCGGCCAGATCGACATCGACGCCGTCGACGACACCCGGGTGACGCTGCGCGCCACCGGTGCGGCCGTCGCCCTGCTCGCCCTGCTGCAGAGCGCCCCGGCGAGCGTCGAGCTCGACGAGGTGCAGCCGGCCCACGAGATCACCCGGACCCTGGCGTCCGGTGCGATGAGCCACGGTGCCCTCGTCGCCACCGCCCACGAGGCCGTCGCGCACGGCACGAACATGGTCGGCGGCATGTCGAACAGCGGTGAGGGCGGCGAGCACCACTCCCGCTACGGCACCATCCGGGGCTCGCGCATCAAGCAGTTCGCCTCCGGCCGCTTCGGCATCTGGGCCGGCTACCTCGCCGACCCCATGCTCGAGGAGCTCGAGATCAAGATCGGCCAGGGCGCGAAGCCCGGCGAGGGCGGTCAGCTGCCCGCGCCGAAGGTCACGGTGGACATCGCCGCGGCCCGTGGCGGCACGCCGGGCGTCGAGCTCATCTCGCCGCCGCCGCACCACGACACGTACTCGATCGAGGACCTCGCGCAGCTCATCCACGACTGCAAGGCCGCCCGGGTCCGGGTGATCGTGAAGCTCGTCTCGTCCGAGGGCATCGGCACGATCGCGGTCGGCGTCGCGAAGGCCGGCGCCGACGTCATCAACGTCGCGGGCAACACCGGCGGCACCGGCGCAGCGGCGGTCACCAGCCTGAAGTACGCCGGCCGCTCGGCGGAGATCGGCGTGTCCGAGGTGCACCAGGCACTGGTCGCCAACGGCCTGCGCCAGAAGGTCACGCTCCGCTGCTCCGGCGCACACCAGACCGGCAGCGACGTGGTCACGAGCGCCCTGCTCGGCGGCGACAGCTTCGAGTTCGGCACGACCGCGCTCATGATGCTCGGCTGCGTGATGGCGAAGAACTGCAACGTGAAGTGCCCGGCGGGCCTGACCACGAACGCCGAGGCGTTCGAGGGCGACCCCCGCGCGTTCGCCCAGTACCTGCTCAACATCGCCCACGACGTGCGGCAGATCCTGGCCCGGCTCGGCCTGCGCTCCCTGCGTGAGGCCCGTGGTCGGGCCGACCTGCTGCAGCTCCTGGACCACCCGGCGAGCGTCGGCCGGCTGGACGCCCGCGCCCTGCTCGCCCAGGTGCCCGAGAAGATCGTCGCGGACCCGGAGTACCTGGAGAAGGACTTCCACACCGACGACGCCCTGCTCGAGCGCGTCCGCACCGCCCTGGTCGACCACGCGCAGGAGCACGTGCTCGTGCACGGTGTGCTGCTCGGCAACGCCGACAAGTCGGTCGGTGGCCAGCTCGGCATCGACCTCGAGCGCCTGCTCAACCACGAGCTCGGCGCCGAGGACGTGCAGGGCCTGCCCGCCGTGACGACGGACGACCGCGGACGCCGCCGGCTGGTGGACGGCGCGGTCACGATCCGCACGCAGGGCTCGGCAGGGCAGTCCTACGGCGTCTTCAACAACGACGGCGTCGTGCTCGAGCACACCGGCACCGCGAACGACGGCGTCGGCAAGAGCCAGAGCGGCGGACGGATCATCGTCCGCGCCCCCGGTGGCGGCAGCGCCGAACAGGGCGGCAACGTGCTGGTCGGCAACTTCGCGCTGTTCGGGGCCACCGGTGGGCGCACCTTCGTCGAGGGCGAGGCCGGCGACCGGTTCGCCGTCCGCAACTCCGGCGCGACCGCCGTCGTCGAGGGTCTCGGCGACTTCGGCTGCGAGTACATGACCGGGGGCGCCGTGTTCAACCTCGGCGCGTTCGGCAAGGGCCTCGGCAACGGCATGTCCGGCGGGTTCCTGTACCAGTACGACCCCTCCGGCCAGGTCGCCGAGCGTGCCAGCACGGACTCGCTCCTGGTGTTCCCGGTCACCGACACCGAGCGCGGTGCGTTCCACGAGGCCGCCGCCCGCCTGCTGCTCGAGTGGCACCTCGAGGCAACCGGTTCGGTCCTGGCCGAGCGGCTGCTCGCCGAGTGGGACACCGCCCGCGCGCACGTCTACGTCGGCATGCCCCGCGCCCTGCTGCTCACGCAGGACGCCGGCGAGATCCTCGCGGCGGCGACCCGGCCGGAGCTCCTCGACGAGCTCGCGACCTCGATCGCCACCGACAAGCTCCGCGCGTTCAAGCTCGACTACCGCGACCAGCGCACGGTGCTCGACGGCCGTGCCCCGGCACTCGGCGACCAGGGCGAGGACATGTTCTCGCTGCTGTCGTCGTACACGGTGCTCGGGGTCGCCCAGGACGTCGCCCTCGAGCGCGTCCCGGGTGCGTTCGGGGCCGCCGACCCGCGGGTCGCCGAGGCCGTCAAGAACCTCGTGCTCACCGAGGACTTCTCCGTCAAGCAGCGCGTCGTGAAGTACCTGCGCGGCACGCTCGACCGCTTCGCCGACGACCAGCTCGCGACCCTCATCGCGATCAAGCGGCTCGACGACTACAAGCGCGCGCTCACGCAGCGGAACAACCGCAGCATGGACGCGCCGGGCACCACGGGGTGGATCATGCACCAGAACGCCAAGAACGACGGCCGCGTTCGCGAGGCCCGCTTCGACGAGCTGCTCGCGACCGCGGCGCTCGAGGACATCGCCCGCCGTGCACCGCAGGCGCCGACCGAGGCGGTGACCGCGTGAGCCTGCTCCCCCCGACCGGGTCGCTGATCCCAGTCGACGCACCGTTCTCGGCCGCCCAGGAGTCCTGGCTCGCCGGGTTCATCGCGGGCATCGCGGCCGCCGGCAAGAAGGTCGCAGCCAGCGCGCCCACGACGACGATCGACGTGCTCTTCGGCACCCAGACCGGCAACGCCGAGTTCCTGGCCGACGAGCTCGTCGCCGGCGCGAAGGCCCGCGGACTCGGCGGTCGTGCCAGTGCGCTCGACGCCGTCACCCCCGAGCAGCTCGCCGAGATGTCGCACGTGCTCGTCGTCACCTCGACCTACGGCGAGGGCGAGATGCCCGACAACGCCGGGCTGTTCTGGGACGCGGTCCAGGCGAGCACCGTGCCGCGGCTCGAGGGGCTGCAGTACGCCGTCCTGGGCCTCGGCGACACGAGCTACGACGAGTTCTGCCAGGCCGGCAAGCTCCTCGACACCCGGTTCGAGCAGCTCGGCGCGACCCGGATCCACGACCGCGTCGACTGCGACGTCGACTTCGAGGACCCGGCCGCACTGTGGACCGCGGCGGTCCTCGACCGCCTCGCCGCCGAGGCCGGCGCGACGGCCGCACCCGGCGCGACCACGGGCGGTGGTGCCGGCGACGGTGCCGGCGCGACCGGCGGGGCGGGCGCGAGCCGTGCCTCCCGGCCGGGCTCGCAGTGGAACAAGCGCAACCCGTACCCGTCGCGCCTGGTCGAGAACCGGCTGCTCTCCTCGCCGCGCAGCGCGAAGGAGATCCGGCACTACGAGTTCGACCTCGGCGACTCGGGCATCGAGTACGCGGCCGGCGACGCCCTGGCGGTCGTGCCGGTGAACGACGAGGTCTTCGTGGCGGACCTGCTCGAGCAGGTCGGCGCGAGCGGCAGCGAGGCGTTCGACGGCCGGCCGATCACCGAGGTCCTGCGGACCGACCGTGAGATCCGGACGCCCTCGAAGGACCTCATCGCCGACCTGGTGCAGCGCGCGCCGTCGAGTGAGCTCGCCGCAGTGGTGGCGCACGGCGACAAGCACGAGCTCGACCGCTGGCTCTGGGGACGCGACGTCCTCGACCTGCTCCGCGACGCCGGCCCGGCCGCCCCGGGACTCGACGAGCTGCTGCCGAACCTGCGGCCGCTGCAGGCGCGGCAGTACTCGATCTCGTCGAGCCCGCTGGCGCACCCGGACCGCATCCACCTGACCATCGCGTCGGTGCGCTACGGCGACCCGCACCGGATGTACGCCGGTGTCGCGTCGACGTTCCTGGCCGACCGGGTCGACCCGGACGGCACCGTCGACGTCTACCTGCAGCCGAACGCGTCGTTCGGGGTGCCGGCGGACGAGTCGGCCCCGATGATCATGATCGGACCGGGCACGGGGGTCGCGCCGTTCCGCGGGTTCCTGCACGAGCGCGCGGTGTCCGGGGCGACGGGGCGCAACTGGCTGTTCTTCGGCGACCAGCACCGGGACACCGACTTCGTGTACCAGGACGAGCTCACCGAGCTGCAGGAACAGGGCGTGCTCGACCGCCTCGACCTGGCGTTCTCGCGCGACCAGGCCGAGAAGGTCTACGTGCAGACGCGGATGCTCGAGCGCTCCGCGGAGCTCTTCGCCTGGCTCGAGGACGGCGGCCACGTGTACGTGTGCGGCGACGCGTCGCGGATGGCGAAGGACGTCGAGGCGGCGCTCCTGCAGGTCATCCGGAGTGGCCGCGGACGCGGCGAGGACGACGCGCAGGCCTACCTGGCCGACATGCGACGCGCGAAGCGGTACGTCCGCGACGTCTACTGAGCGACGACGGCGGTGAGTCCGCCCCGGCCACGGAACCCGAATCCGATGGCCGGGGCGGTCCCGGAGGAGCGCCGGTCGATGGGGGCAGACCGGCGAGCCCAGCAGCGTGACGCGACGGACCGGGTGCGATGACCCGGCGTCCCGGACGCGGAGTCCCCTGATCCGGGACTCTCGTCGTGCAGTGCGGCGGCCACCGATGGTTGGTCGGTGCCGCACGCGTGCTGCGCCACGGCCATTCGGGTTCCCCTCCTCCCGCGGTGTCTGCCTGCATCGACGCCCTAGAAGGCCGATGCTGGGGGACGACAGCGAACCGCGGTACCGAAACCGTACGATCCGGACAGTCTGAGCGAAACCCGTTGACCCGGATCAGCGCGCTGTGCTACTCCTCGTCGTCCCCGACGCGCTCTTGCTCGTCGCCGCGGAGGCATCGTCCGCGTCACCCGGCGCGACGGCGCGCGACCAGGCCGAGTCGTCCGCGGTGCTCGTGTCCGGGGGCTCCGGTGTCAGCACGAGCCCGGACCCCGAAGTGGCCGAGGCGTAGAGGTCCTCGAGCCAGCTGCGGTTGATCGAGGGCACACGACTGCCGGTGAACTTGAAGTGCAGGCTCACGTTGGGGTTCAGCCAGATCGTGCTCCGACCGTTGCCGTGGACCACGTCGTCCTTCCACGAGAACGCGAACCGGTGGTCCCGACGGAGCATGTTGACGATGACGATCTGCAGGTGCGTGAGCGCGCGGTCGTCGATCCGCAGGTCGAGCGGTCGGCCGTCGTAGATGAGCTGCCCCATGGCTCCTTCTACTCCAGTGGACCAGTGAGCCCCGCTCGTGACGCCCAGGTCGTGATGGTCCGGTCGAACCAGACGGCGTCGACGTTGCGCTCCCACGCGTGCTCCGCGGGTTCGCTGACCGCCAGCGTCACCGTGTCCGGGTGGGCGTCCGCGAACTCCTGGCTGGCCGAGAAGGGGACGGTGGTGTCGCCGGTGGAGTGGATGAGCAGGGTCGGTGGCAGCGGCCGGGGTGCGCGCAACCAGGACAGGGCGCGCACGTCGACCGGCGAGCGCAGCCCCACCAGCCGGCAGAGGACCGGCGTCGCCATCGCCCCGAGGGCAGCGCCGACCACGGGTCCCGGCAGTCCCGCGCGCCGGGCCTGGGACCGCACGGTGACCGACCAGTCGAGCGCCGGGGCGACGAGCACGATCCCGGCCAGACGGTCGCGGTGCGCCGAGCGGGCGAGGAGCTCGTGCGTGATCGTCGCGCCCATCGACCACCCCACGACGACGAGCCGTTCGGCGCCGTGCGCGACGGCGTGGTCGAGCGCCGCCTCGACGTCCGCCCACTCGCGGGCGCCGAGGTGCGAGGCCCGGCCCTCCCACGGTGCTTCGCCGTCCCCGCGGAACGACGGGACGATCGAGGTCCAACCGAGCTCGAGCGCCGCCGGGACCGTCCGGAGCGCGGTGACCCGGGTCGTCCGGATGCCGTGCACGTGAACGGCCCACGTGCGGGCGGCCGCGGGGTCGGCACCCTGGGCAGCCGCGCGGTCGGGGCCTGCAGCCCGTTCGGCCACGCGGTCCGGGCGCGCAGCGCCGCCGGGACCCGGCCGCACCACCCACGCGGGCGCCGGCCCCACCGTCGTCGGCACCGACACCTCGGACCAGTCCACGTCCATCGCCGCCGGGTCCGGGTGCACGTGCCCGCTCCACCGCACCCGCGACGACACCGCACCGGTGGTCCGCACCACGGCCCGACGGACGAACCCGGCTGCCTCGTCCACCTCGAGCACCGGTCCGACCGTGGTGTGCCCGGCGCCGTCGTGCCACAGCCCGTACTCCCCCGGCCGCACCGTGTCGACGGTGATCGGCAGCCGGACGGAGTCCCCGTCGGCCTCGATCACCGGGGTCCAGCGGTCACCGCCGGGCAGCACGATCTTGCCGACGACCTTGCGCAGGACGACCAGGACGACCAACGACACCGCCACCAGCACCACGAGGGCTCCGAGCACCCACCACACGATCGTCACGCCGTCATCCTCCGAGGCTCTTGGTCAGGGTCCGTTCGGCCGATCGCACCTGGACGAGCTCGGCGTCGTCGAGCCTCCGTCCCTGCACCTCGGCGTCGCGGATCGCGATGACCAGGTCGTAGGTCCGGGCCTGCGGGTCCCCCGGCCGCTCGACCGCCCGGACCGCGTGCCGCCGGGCGATGCGGCGCAGTCGTCGGTGGTGCCCGCGGTGCCGGAGGTCACGACCCCAGCGCCGGAACGTCAGCGAGGCCATCGCCACGACGATGAGCACGATGCCGAGGTAGAACGGCGGGTCGAAGGCCAGGCGCAGTCCGTCCCGCACGGCGGCCGGGAAGAGCCCGAAGTGGTCGGCAGTGAGCGAGGCGACCTCGTCGACGCTCGCCACGACGACGAGGGCGAGCCCGACGCGGAACACCACGAGCGCCACCGGGGTCTGCAGCACGCCGCGGCGCAGGGTCGTCGCGGCGATCAGCCCCACACCCACCATGTACACCGTCGCGTAGAGCCACATGGGGGTCTGCTCGATCTCGTTCACGATGAAGTGGAAGTCGGTGCCGCCGCGCTCCTCGACGAGCAGGAACGGCACCGTGAAGGCCACGACCACGACGAGCAGCGCCACGGGGGTCGCGAACAGTGGACGCCTCGGCAGGTCGTCCGTGCTCGCCCGCAGCATCAGCCAGAACGCCACGGTCGCGCACACGTTCTGCACCAGGTTGATGAGGTTCGAGCCGCCCAGGGCCCCGTCGAGCACCGGCTGCGGCACGACGCTGCCGAGGGTCAGGAGTCCGAGCGCCCCGACGCCGGTGGCACCCCAGGCAGCCCGGCCGCGCGGGTTCCGCAGCACGTACGGCGTGCGGGCGAGGAAGATCAGCGCCGCGAACCAGAAGGCCGCGGCGTGCAGGACGGCCATCAGCCGTAGGCCCGCTCGTCCGCCCCGGTGGCTCCGGCGAGCAGGACGGTGGCGAGCTCGTACGCGAACCGCTCGGCGAAGTGCTCGTCGTCGTCGGAGATGCTCACGAGGCCGGAGTCGGCGTCGAGCGCACGACGGCAGACGTGGCCGCCGGCCGCGAACTCGGCGACGGACGACGGGCTGGGCGTCCCGACGTCGCCGTGCACCAGGTGCCCGAGCTCGTGCAGGACGCAGTGCATGCGGTAGAGCGGGGGCGCCCCGGCCGGCACGAGCACGAGGTTCTCGTGCTCGAACTGCGACACGAGCGCGGTGAGTGGCCCCCAGCTGGGGCCGTCGACGTCGACGACGCGGGTGGACTTGCCGACCATCCGGCCGACACCGGCGACCACGTCGGTCAGGCGCGGCGCCGGGGGGAGCGTGGCGACGAGGGCACGGACGGCACCGGACGCACCGAGCTGCTCCGCCATCGACCCTCCGATCTCCGCCGCCAGACTACCGGCAGGTCCCCCTTGTGGACGAGACCGGGCGGACGTAATCTACAACCAAATGGTTGTACGAATCGAACTGTCCGACGCCGAGGTCGACCGGGTGTTCCATGCCCTGGCCGATGCGACCCGTCGTGACATCGTCCGGCGCACGCTCGTCGGGTCGTCGTCCGTGAGCGAACTCGCGGAGGCCTACTCGATGTCGTTCGCCGCCGTCCAGAAGCACGTCGCCGTCCTCGAAGGAGCCGGACTCGTGAGCAAGGAGGCACGCGGCCGCACCCGCATCGTGCGCGCCGAGCCGGAGCAGCTCGACCGGGTCCGGGACCTCCTCGACGCCTACGGTCGCCTCTGGCACAGCCGGATGGACCGCCTGGGCGACCTGCTCGACGGCGACGCGTCCGGACACCCAGCACTGAACGACACCCGACGACACCAGGAGCGATGATGCCCACCACGTCCGTCCACACCGATCCCGACACCCTCTCGATGACCCTCGTCGCCGAGTTCCCCGTCCCCGTCGAACGCCTCTGGGCCGCCTTCGCCGACCCGCGACAGCTCGAGCGGTTCTGGGGCCCACCCGCCTTCCCCGCGACCTTCACGTCCTTCGACCTGCGCCCCGGCGGCCGGGCCGACTACCGGATGACGTCACCGCAGGGCGAGCGGTTCCACGCCGTCTGGCAGGTCACCGAGGTCGACGAGCACCGTCGCATCGTCTTCCGCGACCTGTTCACCGACCCCGAGGGCGCCGTCGACGAGTCCCTCCCCGCGGGCGAGACCGTGCTGTCGTTCGAGCCGGTCGACGACGGCTCCCGCGTCACCGTGGTGTCGTCCTTCACCTCGACCGCCGACCTCGACGCCATGCTCGAGATGGGCATGCTCGAGGGCTACCAGCAGGCGTTCGGCCAGCTCGACCGGGTGCTCGCCGACCTGCGAGCGTGGGCGCTGGGCCAGGGGACCGTGACCGAGGTCGTCGACGACACCCACGTCCGCATCACCCGGGCGTTCGAGGCACCGCGGCACCTGCTCTGGCGGGCGCACACCGAGCCCGACCTGGTGCGCCGCTGGTTGCTCGGCCCCGACGGGTGGGAGATGACGGTGTACGAGAACGACCTGACCCCGGGCGGGACGTTCCGGCAGGCGTGGGCACCGACGGGTGACACCGAGGGCGAGCCCTTCGGGTTCGAGGGCGAGAACCTCGTCGTCGAACCCGAACGCCGGATGGTGTCGACCGAGCGCATGACCGGGGCGCCCTTCCCGCCGAACACGAACGACCTGCAGTTCGACGAGGTCGACGGCGTCACCCTGATGACGCTGCTCGTCACCTACCCGGACCGGGACCAGCGGGACGCGATCCTCGCCACCGGCATGACGGAGGGCATGGAGGCCAGCTACCAGCGACTCGAACGCGAGGTCCTGTCCGCAGCGTGACCAGCAGACGGACGGGAGGCCCGTGGCGGCGCCGCCACGGGCCTCCCGTCCGTCCCGCGCAAGCGACAGATCCCGGCGCACGAGCCGGGTCCGGTCCCCGAACGCGACAGATCCCCGCGGATGTTCCGCGGGGATCTGTCGCTTGCACGAGGGGTACGTGGGACCGAGCGGTTACGCCTGCTGATCCGGCTGCGCCGATGCCTCGTAGTGGCGCGCACCGCCGCGCACGCCCGCGAAGCGGAACGGCGCGGTCGTCACGCGCGGGCGTTCGACGTCCTCGCTGGTGGCGGCGCCGCCCGCATGCAGCTCGCGGTAGGCGTCGACCGTCAGGGGGACCCGTGCCTCGAGCAGCGACCGCACGCGACCCGTACGACGGTGCTCGCGGTAGTCGGGCCGGACGATGCCGGTGATGAGCTCGCCGACGCTGCCCGAGCCGTAGCTGAACAGGCCGAGTCGCTCCCCCGCCAGGTCGTCGTCCAGGTCGAGCAGTCCCGCGAGCCCGATCCAGAGCGACGCCGTGTACGTGTTGCCCGTCTGCCGGTTGTACGTGAACCCGATCGCCAGGTCGGACTCGTCGAACGGGGCGCCGACGTGCTGCGTGAGCTTGCGGTGCGCCTTGATCGCCATCTTGGTGAAGGGCTGGTGGTGCACGAACCGGGCGATGTCGTCGTACGCCGGCCCACCCTGTTCCGCCAGGTCGTCCCAGGCGCCGACGAACGCGTTGACGTAGGCGCTCACCGAGAGGCGTCCGTCGACGAGCGCGGTCGAGCGGTCGTTCGGCCGCCAGAAGTCGTCGACGTCGGCCGTGTAGACGCCCGCCGCCGGCTCGATCTCGATCAGGTCGGGGTCGGCGGACACCAGGATCGCGGCGGCACCGGCACCCTGGGTCGGCTCGGCGGGGGTGTCGACGTCGTACCGGGCGACGTCGGCGGCGATGACGAGCACGCGCTCGTGCGGGGCACGGGCGACGATGCCGAGGGCGAGCTGCACCGCGGCCATCCCGCCGTAGCAGGCCTGCTTCAGCTCGACGACGCGGACGGCCTTCGGCAGCCCGAGCAGGCCGTGCACGTACACGCCGGCGGCCTTCGACTGGTCCACGCCGGACTCGGTGGCGAACAGCACCGTTCGGATGCCGTCGACGCCGTGCCGGTCGATGAGCTCCTTCGCGGCGGCGGCGCCCATCGTGACGATGTCCTCGTCGGGGGCGGGCACGCTGAAGGCGTCCTGCCCGATGCCGACGTGGTACTTCGCCGGGTCGACGCCGAGTCGCTCGGCCAGGTCGTCGAGCTCGAGCACATGGTGTCCGGTCGCGATCGCGATGTCGTGGATGCCGACGCCGGTCATGCTGCGCCCCCCGCCGGCTTCGCGCCGCGACGTTCCATCGCGACGTGGGCGGCCATCAGCTCACCCGGGTTGGTCTGGGCGGCGAGGAGCGAGAGCTCCCCGCACAGCACGGTGGCGGCGCAGAGCGCGGCGAGGCGGCGGGCGTTCGCGCCCGGCTCGCGGTCGTCGCGGCAGCCGAGGCGTACCAGGGCGTCCTCGACGACGGGCAGGTCCCCGCCCTTGCCGTTGCCGACCGTGCCGACGATCAGGTGCGGCAGCGAGGTCGCGAAGTACAGGTCGCCGTCACGGTCCTCGGCGCTCGTGATGCCCTGGGAACCCTCGACGATGTTGGCGGCGTCCTGCCCGGTGGCCAGGTAGAAGCCGAGCAGCATGTTCGCGTAGTGCGCGTTCGCCGAGCGGATGGCCCCGGCGATCGTCGAGCCGATCAGGTTCTTCGCGATGTTGAGCTCGACGATGCGCGCGGTGCTCGACCGCAGGCGCTTCTCGACGACCTCGCCCGGGATCACGATCTCGGCGATGGTGTTGCGACCGCGACCACGGATGCCGTTCACCGCGGTGGCCTTCTTGTCGGTGCAGAAGTTGCCCGACACCGAGACGTACCGCAGGCCCGGCTGCCAGTCCAGGATCGCCGGCAGCAGCTTGTCCGCCGCCTGCGTGACCATGTTGTGGCCGGAGGCGTCACCGGTGGTGAACGCGAAGCGCAGGAACAACAGGTCCCCGACGATCTCCGGGTGCACCTCGATGAGCTTCGCGAACCGGCTCTGCCCGGCCACGATCGCGGCGAGCTCGTCCTGGCGCGCGAGGATCTGCCCCGCGGCGACGTGGGCGGCTGCGGCGCTGTCGGCACGGACCACGACGGAGCGGGTCATCCGCTCGTCGACGACGGTCGCGACGATGCCGTCCTCGACCATCCGCGAGATCCGGGCACCGCGGCCGACGGACGGCCAGAGCGGCGACTCGTAGGTGGCGAGGGGCACCTCGTGCTCCCCCTGCACGGCGTTGCCGCTGACGCGGATCGGGCCGACCCACTTGGTGGGGATCGGTGTGAGCAGGTCACTCATCGAGGGCTCCTTCTGGTGCTCGCACCGCGACGCTGAGGTGTCTGATGTCGTGCGCCTCCCAGGCGCGGTGGATGCCGGCGGGGTCGGTGTCCGCCGGGACGAGCGCGATGCCGCAGTCGCCGCCGCCGGCACCGGACGGCTTCGCCGCCCCGCCCGCTGCCTCGACGACGTCGCACAGGGTCGCGAGACGCTCGGTCTCGATCTGCGACCCGACGGACGCGCCGAGGCGCTGCAGCAGCCCGCGAGCGCGACGGAGGGCACCGAGCGTGCGCTCGGCGTCGCCGGTCTGGAGGCCCGTGGTCAGGTCGTCGACGGCGCTGCGGCTCTCGTCGAGGAACGCCTGGTACCCGCCGTTGCGATGCCGACGCACCACGTCGACGAGCTTCGTGGTGGACGCGGGCGAGCCGGTCCAACCGACGAGCAGCTGCAGGTTCTCGGGGGCGGGCAGCCGCTGGACGTCGAAGCCGTCCCACGCGTCGCCATCGGTCAGGATCGCCGACACGGCGTGGTCGCCGAGCATGGCGGCGAGGCGCTCGCGGTCCGGGGCGCTGTAGCGCAGCCAGCCACCGAACGTGCTCGCGGCGAGGTCTCCGCCGGATGCCCGGGGGTTGACCCGGATGGTGGCGAGCAGGGCCACCTGGAAGCGCTGACGCTGCGTCAGGCCGATGCCGTAGAAGCGGTCGAGGGCGCCGACGGTGGCGACGGTGACCGCGGCCGAGGACCCGAGCCCGAACTTCCGGCCGCTGGCGTCGTCCAGTTGGCTCTCGATGCGCAGGTCGTGGAACCGCGGGGCGATGCCGTGCTCGGCGCGGAGCTTCTCGACCAGGTCGATCGTCGCCATCACGTAGTCGTAGGGGTGGTGCTCGCGGTCGAGCGCCAGGCCGTCCTCGGCACGGGTCCACGTGAGCGGCAGGTGCCCGTACTCCTCGGAGTGCACGCTGCCCGCGCCGTGGCCCTCGCGCACCTTCGCCGTGATGGCGCGGTCGAGGGCGATCAGGACGGACGGCTGACCAGGCTCGACGACGGCGTACTCGCCGGCGACGAACAGCTTGCCGTGTGCACGGAACTCGATCACTGCGCGGACTCCTTCTGGTCGGGATTGCTCCCGATCTCTTCGGAGCGGAGCACCCGCGCGGCAGGTCCGGTGCCGGACTCGATGACGTCCCCCAGCGACGCGAGCGCCCCGGCGACCGCCGACCGGTCCTCGGGCTTCGTGAGCACGACGACGTTCGGGCCCGCGTCGGCCGTGGCGTACGCCTCGGTGCCGCCGGCACGCAGCTCGGCGACGGCGTCGAACACGGCGACGCTGCGGGCGTTGAGGTAGCGGATCGGCGGGAACGCGCCCTCGATCGTCGCGTGCATGCGGAGCGCGTTGCTCTCGGTGATCTCGCCGATGCGGGTGAAGTCGCCCGCGGCGCAGGCGGTCAGCATGTCGCCGACGGTCTCGGTGGTCGAGGTCACCCAGGCGGGGTAGAAGGGCGAGGTCGCGATGGTGCGACGCATGGCCTCGCGTGAGCCGATGGGCTTCGGACCGGCGTCGATCGTGACCACGACCATGGCCATCGGCGGGGCCGGGATCGGCTCGGCGAAGGAGCCCTGGTCGTCGCCCGCGTGCCAGACGGCGACACCGCCCGGGATCGAGCGCGTGGCCGAACCGGAACCGCGACGGGCCAGGCGGGACAGGTCGCGCGGTGACAGGTCGAGGCCGTACGCCGCGGCGGCCGCGGTCGCCAGGGCTGCGAAGCCGGACGCGCTCGAGGCCAGGCCGGCACCGGTGGGGACGGTGTTCTCGGACACGACCGACGCACGCTCGGACGACCCCGCGAGCGCGCGGACCAGGTCGAGGAACTGCTGCACGCGCACCAGCGCACCGTCGTCGACGACGTGACCGTTCAGCGTGAACCGGTCACGCGCCTCCTCGCCGTCACCGGACCCGCCGTCCACCGTGACGGTGGTCGTCGTCGGGAACACGTCGAGCCCCATCGAGACACTGCCCGTGGCGGGCAGCGCGAGCTGCGCGTCCGCCTTCCCCCAGTACTTGACGAGGGCGATGTTGGGGTGCGCGACGGCGGTGGCGTTCAGCAAGCGCGGGCTCCGATCGTGGTGGTCCAGGTGGCTGCGGCCCCTGCGCCGCGGAGTGCGGCCGCGATGCGGTCCGCGTGGTCGTCGTCCGTGGCGAGCGCGAGGACGCACCCGCCCCGCCCGCCGCCGGTGAGCTTCGCGCCGAGGGCGTCCGCAGCACGTGCGGCGTCGACGAGCCGGTCCAGGTCGTCACTCGACACGTCGAGTGTGCTGAGCAGGTCGTGCGCGGCGTCCATCGTGGCACCCAGACCCTGGGCATCGCCGTTCTCCAGTGTCCCCCGTGCCCGTCGTGCGAGTGCGCCGATCCGGTCGACCACGGCGTCGACGCCGGCCGGGTCCTGGTCGTGGCGGGCGCGGACGGCCGACACCGCCTGTCGGGTGTGCCCGGGGACGCCGGTGTCCGCGACGACGAAGGTGAACCGGGCGCCGAGCGTGACGGGTTCGATGTGCCCGCCCTCGAACCAGACCGGCGCGGACGCTACGACACCGCGCGCGTCGAGGCCGGAGGGGCGGCCGTGGGCGACGCGCTCGCACTCCTGGATGAGTTCGTGGTGGGTCTCGACGTCGAGGGTCTCGCCCAGGGCGTCGGCGACGGCGGCGGTCACGGCGGCGGCGACCGCGGCGCTCGAGCCCATGCCCCTGGCCGTCGGGACCTCGCTGTCGACCCGGACGTGGAAGTGCCGGTCGGTGACCCCGAAGTGGCGCAGGGTCGCGGTGACGGCGGTGACGGTCGGCATCACGGCCGCGGGGGCGAGGTCGAGCGGGCCGGTGTGCACGGTCGACTGCAGGCTGTGCCCGGGCTGCTCGGCGTCGGCGGCGACCGGGGAGACCGTCGCGACGACCCGTGCGTCGAGCACCGGCAGGACGAGAGCGGGTGCGCCGTACACCACGGCGTGCTCACCGATCAGGATCGTCTTGCCGTGGGACGACGCCGATCCGTTGCCGGGGGTCGTGGTGGTGTCGAGGTCGCTGCTGGTCATCTTGGGTCACGTCAGCCTAACCGCCTCGGCCGTCGGCGTGTTCGTCGTGACCTGGGCATCCACTCCGAAGAGTTGTGCACAACCGTGTTGCGTGACAGTGTGGACGCATGCCCGTGACCGACGAGATGGTGTGCTTCTCCCTCTACGCGGCGTCCCGCGCCACCACGCAGGCGTACCGCACGATGCTCGAACCCTGGGGCCTGACGTACCCGCAGTACCTGGTGCTCGTCACCCTGTGGGTCGAGGGCGACCAGACCGTCTCGAGCCTCGGGGAACACCTGCAGCTCGACTCCGGCACCCTCTCGCCACTGCTCCGCCGCATGGAGCAGAGCGACCTGGTCCGCCGCGAGCGCCGCAGCACCGACGAACGCGTCGTCACCGTGACCGCGGGCGACCGGGGCCGCGAACTGCGGTCCGAACTGAGCGGCATCCCCGCGCGCATCGCCGCCGGGATGGGGCTGTCGGACGAGCGCGCCGCCGCCGAGCTCATCGCGACGCTGCAGCGGCTGACCGAGACGATGCACGCGGCTGCTGACCCGGACCGCGACCCCGCTGGCGCCGGCGCGGGCGCCGGCGCCGTTTCGCGCTGAGCGACACCTCACGCCCACGCGCGCCCGTGAACTGTCGCTGAGCGCGAGAGCATGCGGAGCACCGACCCCACAACTTCACGATCCGCCCCACAAGGAAGGAACCCCATGGAAGCCCTCTACACCGCCGAGGCCCTGGCCACCGGCGAAGGCCGCAACGGCCACGTCGCCACGAGCGACGGCACGGTCGAGTTCGACCTCGCCATCCCGAAGGAGATGGGTGGCTCCGGCAACGGCGCCAACCCCGAGCAGCTCTTCGCCGCCGGCTACGCCGCCTGCTTCCACTCCGCGCTGCAGGGCGTCGCCCGCAGCCAGAAGGTGAAGATCACCGACTCGTCCGTCGGCGGCCGCGTGTCGATCGGCCCGAACGGCAACGGCGGCTACCAGCTCGCCGTCATGCTCGAGGTCGTCATCCCCGGCCTGGAGCACGACCAGGCCCAGGCCCTCGCCGACGCGGCCCACCAGGTCTGCCCGTACTCGAACGCGACCCGCGGCAACATCGACGTCACCATCGTCGTCTCGGAGGACTGACCCATGAGCACCACCACCCCCACCACCATGCGCGCCGTCGTCCACGAGACGTTCGCAGAGCCCGCCGACGTCCTCGAGGTGCAGGAACGCCCCGTCCCGACGCCCGGTGCCGGCGAGGTCCTCGTCCGCACGGTCCTCTCCCCCATCCACAACCACGACCTGTGGACCGTCCGCGGCACCTACGGCTTCAAGCCGGAGCTCCCCGCCGCCTCGGGCACCGAGGCGCTCGGCGTCGTCGAGGCACTCGGCGAGGGCGTCACGAACCTGCAGGTCGGCCAGCGCGTCGCCGGCGGTGCCTTCGGCGTCTGGGCCGAGTACTACACCGCGAACGCCGCCGGACTCGTGCCGGTTCCGGACGCGATGACCGACGAGGCCGCCGCCCAGCTCGTCTCGATGCCGTTCAGCGCCATCAGCCTGCTGCACTCGCTCGACCTGCACGAGGGCGACTGGATCATCCAGAACGCCGCCAACGG
This sequence comes from Curtobacterium aurantiacum, assembly GCF_018598555.1. Classification (GTDB taxonomy): domain Bacteria; phylum Actinomycetota; class Actinomycetes; order Actinomycetales; family Microbacteriaceae; genus Curtobacterium; species Curtobacterium aurantiacum. The sequence continues at coordinate 119,579 of NZ_JAHEWN010000001.1, read as the reverse complement.
TGCGGTCGGTCGCATGGTCGCCCAGCTCGGCGCCGCCCGCGGCATCAACGTGATCGGGCTCGTCCGTCGCGCCGCCGGCGTCGACGAGCTCCGCGAGCAGGGCATCGAGCGCATCGTCGCCACCGACGCCGACGACTGGCAGGACCAGGTCGCCGCGATCACCGGTGGTGCCCCGATCATCGCCGGTGTCGAGTCCGTCGGCGGCAAGGCCGCCGGCGACATCGCCTCCGTGCTGGGCGAGAACGCCACCCTCGTCGTCTTCGGCGCGATGGCGTCACCGACGCTCGAGATCCCGTCGGGCAAGGTCATCTTCGGCCAGCTCACCGTGAAGGGCTTCTGGGGCTCCGTCGTCAGCAAGACGATGCCGGCCGAGACGAAGGGGCAGCTCTTCGGTGAGCTCATCACCCGCGTGCTCGACGGCTCGCTGACGCTCCCCGTCGCCGAGACCTTCGCCTTCGAGCAGGTCCGCGACGCCGTGCGCGCCAGCGACACCGCCGGCCGCGTCGGCAAGGTGCTCCTGCGCCCGTAGCGCGACCACAGAACGGACGGGAGGCCCGGTGCCAGCTGGCACCGGGCCTCCCGTCCGTCCGTGGTGCGGACTAGCGGCGCGACGCCTTCTCCGGGACGGTGAAGATGTTGCCGGTGGTGACGCCCTCCTCGACCTCCTCGAGCGTGCGGCCGCGGCTCTCCGGCACGAACTTCCAGATGAAGAGCAGCGCCAGCAGCCCGACGACCCCGAAGCCGAAGAACGTGCCGGTGATGCCGGTCGCGGCGACGATCGTCGGGAAGTACAGCCCGAGGAACGCGTTCGCGATCCAGAGGCAGAACACCGAGATACCCATGCCGAGCGCACGGATCTGGGTCGGGAAGATCTCGGACAGCACGACCCAGACCGCGATGTTGAGGAAGGTCTGCATCGAGCCGACGAACGCGACGACCAGGAACAGGATGACCCACGGGCGGGCCGGGTTGCCCTCGGGCAGCGCCACCGACGCGATGCCGATGAGGAAGTGGCAGATCGTCGTCAGCGTGAACCCGAGGATCAGCGTCGTGCGGCGGTTGATCTTCTCCATGTTGTACAGGGCGATGACGCCACCGACCACGGCGATCACCCCGGGGGCGATGTTCGCGATGAGGGCCGCCGACGCCTGGAACCCGGACTCGATGAGCACGGTCTGGCCGTAGTACATGATCGAGTTGATGCCGGTGAGCTGCTGGGCCACCCCGAGCCCGGCACCGATGAGCACGATGCGGATGAGCCACTTGTTCCCGCGCAGCGTGTGCCACCCACTGACGCGCTCGACCTTCGCCTCGAGGTCGTTGCTCCGCTTGATGTCGTCGAGCTCGGCGCGGGCCCGATCGGTGGTCCGGACCTGCTCGAGGACGGAGAGAGCCTCGTCGTAGCGGTCCTTCGACGCGAGCCACCGCGGCGACTCCGGCACCCGGAGCATGCCGACGAACAGCGCGATCGCGGGGAGCGCGCAGACGGCCAGCATGACGCGCCACACGCCGTTGCCCTCACCCCAGATGTTGCCGATGAACGCGTTGACCACGAACGCAGCGAGCTGGCCGATCACGATCATGAGCTCGTTGCGGCCGGACAGCGACCCGCGGATCTCGTACGGCGCGAGCTCGGCGAGGAACACCGGCACCACCGTTGATGCGCCGCCCACCGCGAGGCCGAGCAGCACACGACCGACGACGATGACCTCGAACGTCGGTGCGACCACGCAGATCAGCGTGCCGACGAAGAACGTGACGGCGAGCAGGATGATCGTCTTGCGACGACCCCAGCCGTCGGCGATGCGGCCGCCGAGCATGGCGCCGATCGCGGCACCGAACAGCAGCGAGCTGGTGACGACACCCTCCGTGAAGTTCGTGAGGCCGAGCTCCGCCTTCATCGGGTTCAGGGCACCGTTGATCACGCCGGTGTCGTACCCGAAGAGCAGCCCGCCGAACGTGGCGACGAGGGCCAGCACGCCGAGACGTCGGCGGTGCGGCCCGGTCCCCAACGGGGGCAGTGCGACAGTCGGGGCTGTCGGTTTGATGTCGACCATTCGGTGACTCCTTCGTCGGTGATCGCGCTTCATCGCGTGGACTGATCGTAACCCGATTCCATGTCCTGTCAATTGGACATTCTGTCGTCAGGTCTTTTGGAACGGTCCACAGAACGCCTGATGAGGACGGGAGCGGTCCAACTGTGGAGGTGGTGCTCAGCGTTCGTCGTCGACGGGTCCGTCGCCCAGGACGTCCCCCAACGAGGCCATGTCGGCGCCGTGGTCGGTGTAGCGGCGCACGGTGCGTCGGGCCGCGGCACTCGCGGCACCGGACAGCGCCGGGTTGCGGCGTGCGGCGTCGGCGACGCGTCCGGCGTGCCCCGCGGTGGAGAGCAGCACGTTCGCCAGGGCCCGGGCGTCACCGCGCTCGGGGACCCCGGTCACGGTCCACGCGGTGCGGACCTGCGCGTCCGGGGTGATGCCGCGACGGGTGCCCATCCGGTGCCAGTCCGACAGCACGCCCTCGGTGCGTGAGGCCGCGCGGTCCGACTCCCCCGCGCGGCGGCGTTCCACGGCGCGGATGGCTTCGTCGGCCAGGGAGTCACGGTCGTGCACCGACGCAGCACGTTCACGGGCGGCGGTGTCGTCCCCGCCGGCCTCGGCGATCCGGGCGGCGTGGGCGGCGGCAGCGGCGGCGAGCATCTCCGAGCGGTCCATGCCCTCGACGGTAGCCGCTCCGGCCGACACCGGCGGACCGGCCGGCGCGGCGGCTCGCGCGGCGGCCGGCGGCGTTTCGGGCTGGGCGACACCTCACGGGCCGCGACGCGCGTGAGGTGTCGCTGAGCGCGAAACCAGCCCGGCGTCCGCCCCGCGGCCAGCGCACGCACACGACGGACGGGAGGCCCGTGGCGGATCCGCCACGGGCCTCCCGTCCGTCAGGTGGGCGCCTGCGTTACTTCCGCAGCTCCAGGTACTTCGCGATGAGCGCCTTGGTCGACGGGTCCTGCGCGTCGAGCGCGGCCTGGTCGCCCTCGACGGCCGGCGTGACCTGCAGCGCCAGCTGCTTGCCGAGCTCCACACCCCACTGGTCGAACGAGTCGATGCCCCAGATCGTGCCCTCGGTGAACACGATGTGCTCGTACAGGGCGATGAGCTGGCCGAGCACGCTCGGGGTGAGCTCCGGCGCGATGATCGACGTGGTCGGCTTGTTGCCGGGGAACGTGCGCGCCGCGACGATCCCTTCGTCCGTGGTGCCCTCGGCGCGGACCTCGTCGGCGCTCTTGCCGAACGCGAGCGCCTTGGTCTGCGCGAAGAAGTTCGCCAGGAACAGCGTGTGCACGTCGGTGCCGGGCGCGACGCCCTTGCCGTCGCCGGTCTCGTCCTTCAGCGGACGGGCCGGGTTGGCGACCGTGATGAAGTCGGCCGGGATCAGGCGGGTGCCCTGGTGGATCAGCTGGTAGAACGCGTGCTGGCCGTTCGTGCCGGGCTCGCCCCAGAAGACCTCGCCGGTCTCGGTCGTGACGGGCGAGCCGTCCCAGCGGACGCGCTTGCCGTTCGACTCCATGGTGAGCTGCTGCAGGTACGCGGCGAAGCGGTGCAGGTACTGCGTGTACGGCAGGACCGCGTGGCTCTGCGCACCGAGGAAGTTCGTGTACCAGACGTTGAGCAGGCCCATCAGGACGGGCACGTTCTGCTCGAGCGGCGTGGTGCGGACGTGCTCGTCGATGGCGTGGAAGCCGGCCAGGAACTGCTCCCAGTTCTCCTTGCCGATGGCGATGACGACGCTCGTGCCGATGGCCGAGTCGACCGAGTAGCGGCCGCCCACCCAGTCCCAGAAGCCGAAGGCGTTCTCGGGGTCGATGCCGAACGCCTCGACCTTGTCGAGCGCGGTGGAGACGGCGACGAAGTGCTTGGCGACGGCGTTCTTCTTCTCGTCGTCGGCGGCGTCGGTCAGGCCGAGCTCCTCCCACAGCCACTGGCGGGCGAGGCGGGCGTTCGTCAGGGTCTCGAGCGTGCCGAAGGTCTTCGACGCGACGATGAAGAGCGTGGTCTCGGGGTCGAGGTCCGCGGTCTTCTCGTAGATGTCCGCCGGGTCGATGTTCGACACGAAGCGGGCTTCGAGGCCGGGCTGGACGTACGGCTTGAGCGCCTCGTAGACCATGACGGGGCCGAGGTCGGAGCCGCCGATGCCGATGTTGACGACGGTCTCGATGCGCTTGCCGGTGACACCGGTCCAGGCGCCGCTGCGGACCTGCTCGGCGAAGCCGTAGACCTTGTCGAGCGTGGCGTGCACGTCGGCGTCGACGTCCTGGCCGTCGACGGTCAGGGGTGCCGCGGGCACGAGGTCCTCGGTCGCCTTCGGGCGGCGGAGCGCGGTGTGCAGGACGGCGCGGTCCTCGGTGACGTTGATGTGCTCACCGGCGAGCATCGCCTGGAAGCGCTCGGCGACGCCGGTGTCCTTCGCGACCTGCAGCAGCGCGGCGAGGATCTCGTCGGTCACCAGGCCCTTGGACAGGTCGACGGTCAGGTCGGCGGCCTGGAAGGTGTACTGCTCGGCACGACCGGGGTCGCTGTCGAACCACCCTCGCAGGTCCGGGGTGAAGTCGGCAGCGATGCTGTCGAGCTTCTTCCAGCCTTCGGTCGATGTGGGGTCGACGGGAGCGGATTCGGTCACTTCGGTCCTCCTGGGGATCACGTTCAAGACGTACAGCCCGCGGGTCACGCAGCGCTGCGTCGCGGACCGTCTTCGAGCGTAGTGCGCTCCGGCAGGTGGTGCGCACAGTCGGCCGGGAGGCGCGGCTCGCGTTCGCTGCGCGCGTCACGCCCCCGGCAGGTCGCGTTCAGGGCCGTGGTCGCCGCACCGCGTTCAGGCCGCGGTCGACTCGCCGGGTCCAGGGACGCGCGGCTTGCCGCGTTCACGGCTGCGGTGCGAAGCGACGCAGGCGCAGGCTGTTCGTCACGACGAAGACCGACGAGAACGCCATCGCCGCACCCGCGAGCACCGGGTTGAGCAGCCCGGCCATCGCGAGCGGGATCGCCGCGACGTTGTACGCGAACGCCCAGAACAGGTTGCCCTTGATGACACCGAGCGTGGCGCGGGACAGCCGGATGGCGTCGGCGACCACGGTGAGTCGACCGCTCACGACCGTGATGTCGCTGGCCGCGATCGCTGCGTCGGTGCCGGCGCCCATGGCGATGCCGAGGTCCGCCGCGGCGAGCGCGGCGGCGTCGTTCACGCCGTCGCCGACCATCGCGACGCTCCGCCCCTCGGACTGCAGCCGACGGACGGTCTCGAGCTTCGACGCCGGGGTCGCACGGGCGTGCACCTCGTCGATCCCGACACTGGCGGCGACCCCGCGTGCGGCACCGTCGTTGTCGCCGGTGAGCAGCACCGGGTGCAACCCGAGTGCCCGGAAGCGGGCGATGGCGTCGGCGGCCTCGGGCTTCACGGTGTCGCCGACGACGACCACACCCAGGGCGCTGCCGTTCCGGGCGACGACGACCGCCGTGCCCCCGTCGGCCTCGGCACCGTCGACGGCGTCGGACAGGACCTCGGGCAGGGTGATGGACCACGATTCAGCGAGCCAGCGGGTGGTGCCGACGAGGACGACGTCGCCGTCCACGACCGCCTGGACGCCGGCGCCGGGGATGGCGGTGAACTGCGTCGCCGCGGGCAGGTCGACGCCGCGGGCTCGGGCCGCGGTGGTCACGGCACGGGCGACGGGGTGCTCCGAGCCGTCCTCGACCGCGGCGGCGAGCCGGAGCACGGTGTCGTCGGTCTCGTCGACGGCGGTGACCGACCGCAGGGTCATCGATCCCGTGGTGACGGTGCCGGTCTTGTCGAGCACGACGGTGTCGACGCCACGGGTGCGCTCGAGCACCTGCGGGCCGCCGATCAGGATGCCGAGCTGCGAGCCCCGGCCGGTCCCGACCAGCAGCGCGGTGGGGGTGGCGAGTCCGAGGGCGCACGGGCAGGCGATGATCAGGGTGGCGACGGCCGCGGTGAAGGCCGCCGTGACCGAACCGCCGACCACGAGCCAGCCGACGAAGGCCAGCACGGCGAGTGCGATGACGATCGGCACGAAGACCGCGGACACCCGGTCGGCCAGGCGCTGCACCTCGGCCTTGCCGGTCTGGGCGTCCTCCACCAGGCGGCCCATCCGGGCGAGCTCGGTGTCGGCGCCGACGCGGGTGATCGCGACGATGAGGCGGCCGCCGACGTTGATCGTCGCGCCGGTCACGCGGTCGCCCGGGCCCACCTCGACCGGCACGGACTCGCCGGTGAGCATGCTGAGGTCGACGGCCGAGGAGCCGTCCTGCACCAGGCCGTCGCTCGGGATCCGCTCACCGGGGCGCACGACGACGACGTCACCGACGGCGAGCGACGACGCGGGCACGCGGTGCTCGGTGCCGTCGCGCAGGACGGTGGCGTCCTTCGCACCGAGTTCGAGCAGGGCACGGAGCGCGGCACCGGACTGCTTCTTGGCGCGCGCCTCCATGTACCGGCCGGCGAGGATGAAGACCGTCACGGCCGTCGCGACCTCGAGGTAGAGGTCGGTGGCCTCGGGGTCCGTGGCGAACCACGAGAACGTCATGTGCATGCCGGTCGTGCCGGCGTCGCCGAAGAACAGGGCGTACAGCGACCACCCGAAGGCAGCGAGGACGCCGACGCTCACCAGGGTGTCCATGGTGGCGGCACCGTGCCGGGCGTTGACCCACGCGGCACGGTGGAACGGGAGCGCGCCCCAGACCGCGACGGGCGCGGCGAGCGTCAGGGCGAGCCACTGCCAGTTCGGGAACTGCAGGGCCGGCACCATCGAGAGCACCACGACGGGCACCGCGAGCACGGCGGACACGGCTAGGCGCCGGCGCAGCGGGCCGGTCGGGTCCTCGTCCACCGCGGGGTCGGCGTCAGCAGCGGCGGGCGGGGCCGGCACCGTGGCGCCGTACCCGGCCGACTCCACCGCGGCGATGAGCGCCTCGGGGTCGGCGGTGCCGTCCGCGGCGACCTGCACCTGCGCCTTCTCGGTGGCGTAGTTGACGGTGGCGGTGACTCCGGGCAGCTTGCCGAGCTTCCGCTCGATGCGGTTCGCGCACGAGGCGCAGGTCATCCCGGTGATGTCGAGTTCCACGGTGCGGTCGGTCACGAGCGCACGACCTCGTACCCCGCCTCGGTGACGGCGGCGCGGAGGGCGTCCGCGTCGACGGGTGCCGCCGAGCTGACGGTGACCTCGGACGATCCGCCGGGGACGAGTCGGACGTCGACGCCCGACACCCCGTCGACCTCGGTGAGTTCCTCGGTGACGCTCATCACGCAGTGGTCACAGGTCATGCCCTCGACGAGCAGCGTTTCGGTGGTCATGGTGTCTCCTTCTCGATGGTGGGTCGTCGGGGTCAGGAGCGGACGAGCCGGGCGATCGCCTGGCTGGCCTCGCGCACCTTCTCGTCGGCGGCGTCCCCACCCTCGGCGACGGCCTCGGCGACGCAGTGCGCCAGGTGGTCCTCGAGCAGCGACAGCGCGACGCGTTCGAGCGCCCGGTTCGCCGCCGAGATCTGGGTCAGGACGTCGATGCAGTACGTCTCGTCCTCGACCATCCGCGCGATGCCGCGCACCTGCCCCTCGGCGCGACGGAGTCGCTTGAGCAGGTCGTCCTTGTCGCCGATGTACCCGACGTGTTCGTGCATGTCCGCCTCCACCGTTCTCAATACGGTACCCCCCTAGGGTATTCCGATCTCGTCCGGGCGCAACCGGTGGCATGATCAGCGCATGGACCCCTCGACGACGAACGGATTCCGCCGGCTGCGGTTCTCCGACGGCGAGGGTTCCGACTACTCCGAGATCTTCGCGGCCGAGTACGGCGGCTCGGACTTCGCCTCCGAGACGTTCGCCACCGACGACACCCGGTACGAGTACACGGTCGTGGGCGACGACGACCTGTCGCTGCGCACCATGCGGGCCGAGGGTGGTCGGCGGGGCGGGGTCATCGGCGTGCGGGACGACCACGTGGTGTTCTGGCTGACCAAGGGCCGGCTCGAGATGCACTTCGCCGACCGCACCCGCGTCGTCGAGCCGGGCAGCCCGTACATCGCGTCGGCGTCCGAGGCCTACCGGTTCGAGTCCGACGGCACCGTCTACAACGGCGTGCACGTGTCCGACCGGTTCCTGCGCAGCGTCGGCCGCGACCTCGGCTACCGCCTGCCCGACGGTCCACTGCTGTTCGACCAGCAGGACGAGGTCGTCGCCCGGCGCGAACCACTGCGGCACCTGATCCGAGAACTCGGGCCGGCCCTGGTCGACGAGCGCGTGCTCGGGCCGATGCGGACCGCCCTGAACCGCCGGCTGGCCGTCGTCATCCTCGACACGTTCCCCATCCGCAACCGCGGTGACGACGTCCCCGTGGCGAACCGGCTCCGCGACGCGATCCGGTTCATCGAGCTGCACGCCGCCGAACGCCCCTCGGTCCCCACGATCGCCGCCGCGTGCGGACTGAGCCAGCGCGGGCTGCAGGACGTCTTCGCCCGGACGCTCGACACCACCCCGCACCGGTTCCTCCGCGACCACCGCCTGGACCGGGTGCGCGAGGAGCTGCTCCGCGCGGACCGGGGTGGCCCGGTCGCCCCGGCGGACTGCCCGCTCGTGTCCTCCGGCATCGCCGCGATCGCCCGCCGCTGGGGCTTCACCAACCCGGGCCGGTTCGCCGAGACCTACCGCGACCGGTTCGGTGAGGACCCGGCTGTGACGAAACGCGCGTCGCTGGCTGCGCGACCGGAGGCCGGCAAGGCGTCGTGGCGGGTCCGCCGTGCGGTGTCGTACATCGAACAGCACCTCGACGACCCGCTCACGCTCGACGACATCGCGGCTGCCGCAGGGGTGCTCCCCCGACGCCTGCAGCAGCTCTTCCGCGAGGAGCGCGGCGAGTCGCCGATGGCCTGCGTGCGCGCCATGCGGGCCGCTGCAGAACGCAACGACGCGGCCGGAAACGGCTGAACGGCCCGACGGAACAGCCCGGGGGTACACGCAGATCCCCGGATTTCCGGGGATGCCTGGACATCACCCGAATCCGAGAAGTCGTGTGTGACGAATCTCTTCCACAGCCCGTCTCATCCGTGAACAGCAACCGCTGGGAACGCCCGGCGGGTCAACGGAAGGAACGAACATGGCTGACACCATCACCCCCACCCCGGCCACCACGGCGACCCGTGCCACCTCGCACGCCGGCACCAGCGGCGTCACCGGCAAGACCGTCATCGACGACACCGTCGTGTCGAAGGTCGCCGGCATCGCCGCCCGCGAGGTCAACGGCGTGCACTCCCTCGGCAACGGCGCAGCCCGTGCCATCGGTGCCCTCCGCGACGCCATCGGCCAGCGCGACTTCGGTCAGGGCGTCAAGGTCGAGGTCGGCGAGAAGCAGGTCGCCGCGGACATCGTGATCGTCGCCGAGTACCCGGTGTCGCTCCAGCAGGTCGCCGACGGCGTCCGTTCCGGTGTCGCCCGTGCCCTTGAGCAGATCGTCGGCATGGAGGTCGCCGAGGTCAACGTGACCGTCCAGGACGTCTACATCCCGGGTGACGACGACGACAACGACGACGAGAAGAAGGAAGCCCGAGTCGCATGAGCAACACGCTGATCGGCGCCCTCATCGGCGCAGTCCTCGCCGTCGTGGCACTGCAGTTCGGGTTCTGGGGCTTCGTGCTCGTGATCGTGTTCGGTGCGATCGGGGCCCTCGTGGCCGCCCTCGCCACCGGTCGCATCGACCGCGGCGCCCTGACCGACGTGCTGACCGGACGCCGGAGCTCCCGGTGAACGCCGGCCCGGACGTCCCGGGCCGCGTCGAGATCACCGCACGCGCGCTCACCTCGCTGGCGCGGGCCGTCGCAGCCGAAGGGCTCGGCGCCCCCGCCAAGCGGGTGCGCGTCGGACTCGGCGACGCGTCGGGAGCACTGTCGCTCGACATCACCGGGCCGATCGCCGCGAGCGACGACATCGTCTCGGGGTCGATCCGGATCGCGGACCAGGTCAAGGGCCGCGTGAGCGACCTGACCGGACGCCGCGTCGGCAGTGCCCACATCGAACTCACCGGGATCGTGCGCGAGCACGAGTCCCGTGCCCGCTAGGAGGCCATCATGCGCAACGGTTCCGTCGAACGACGCATCCGTCGTCGGAGCGTGCACCGCTCCCGCTCCACCGCAGTGGCGGTGGCCCTCGTGGTGCTCGCCCTGGTGGCCGCCTGGATCGGCACCGAGTCGGTGCTCAGCGCCATCGGCCGCCCGCCGCTCGTCGCCGACCCCCAGACCGTGGTCGACACGGCGCTCCGCCCGGACGCTGCGTTCGTCACCATCGTCGAGGTCATCGCGGGTGTGCTCGTCGTCCTCGGCGTCGTGCTGGTCGTCCTGGCACTCAAGCCCGGCCGCCAGCACCGTTCGGTCGTCGAACACGAGCGTGGTGCCGTCGTCATCGACGCCCGCATCCTCGCCTCCACCGCGGCCAACGCCGCCGGCACGGCGGCCGGTGTCCCCGAGGGGAACGCCTCCGCCACCGCCCGTGGCCGTTCCACCGAGGTCCGGATCGTCCCCGTCACCGGTGTGCCGGTCGACGAGGCGAGCGTCCGCGCCGCCGTCGTGGAGCGCCTGAGCGGCCTCGACGAGCGCTTCGGCCGACGCGTCCGCGTCCGGGTCGAGGAGAAGGGAACCCTGGCATGACCAAGAGCAACCGGACCCTCAACCGGATCATCCTGTTCGTCCTCGGCCTCGTTGCCGTCGTCGTCGGGATCACGATGGGCGCGGGTGTGCTGCCCGCCGTCCAGGACGCCGTCACGCCGTACGTCGACCTCCCCCGCAGCCTCGACGTCCCCGCGTCCGCGCTGTGGACCGTCGCCGGGGCCGCGGCCCTCGTGATCGTCCTGTCGCTCGTGTGGGTGTTCACCCGCGGTGGTGGCGGCACGTCCGTCGCCGTCCGGGAACACTCGGGCGACGACGCCGTCACCGTCAACGTCGCACTCGTCCGGGACGTCCTCGAGCACGAACTCGCGGGTGTCCGCGACGTCGTCGGCTCCCGGGTCGACACCTACCTCGTCCGCCGGCAGCGCGCCGCACGGATCCGTGTCGCGGTCCGCCGCGGCGGGGACGCCGTCACCGTGCTCGACGCCGTCGACCGAGCCGTCGCGGTCCTCGACCGCACCCTCGGCCGTCCGGTCCCGGTGCTCGTGCACCTGACCGGCGGTACCCGCTCCGCGCTCGCGAAGTCGACCCGCGTCCACTGACACCCGTCAGCCGGACGCACCCCGGGCCTCCCGGCCCACCACCACACCACCGGGCGCACGCCCACCCACGAAAGGACCCGTCATGGGACTCGACGACAAGATCAAGAACGCCGCTCAGGACCTCGCCGGCAAGGCGAAGGAAGCCGTCGGCAACCTGACCAACGACGACGCCAAGGTCGCCGAAGGCAAGAAGGACCAGACCGCTGCGAGCGCGAAGCAGACCGGCGAGGACGTCAAGGACGTCTTCAAGAAGTAGGTCGCACGACCGCATCGGGGCACCCGTCCAACGGGTGCCCCGATGCGTCCCCGCGCAGATCCCGAACGAGGAGGAACCATGCAGCACGACCCCCATGCGGACACGCTGGTCACCGAGGTGCCCCTGCCCGCAGCTCTGACGGAGCCGCTGCCCGACGACGCGAGCACCGCGACGATCGTCGCGCGCACCGCGGCGGAGACCGCGCTCGGCGTGCCCGGCGTGCACCACCTCGGCGGGATCGCCGCCCGTGCCGCCGACCAGCTGCGGAAGCAGCTCGGCCGCTCGGCGGGCACCGCCGGCGTGCAGGTCGACGAAGAGGACGGCACCCTCGAGGTGCAGGTCGCCGTCGTCGTGAGCTACCCGCACCCGGTGCTCGAGGTCGCCGCCGAGGTCCGGCAGCAGGTCACCGCGGCGACGCGGCAGCTGTCCGACCTCCGCACCGCGGTGGACGTGCGCGTCCTCGACGTGCACGGTCCGTTCGACGACGAGCAGTCGCCGCCCCACCCCGACCACGCGTGACCACCGCCTGGAGGCCCGCCCCACCCGACCCGCTCGGCCCACCCGGGTGGTCCCGGGGTCCACTGCCCGTCCGCTAGCCTCGCGACGTGAAGCGTCTCTCCCCCGGCCAGCGCTGGGTCATCGGTCTCGGCGCGTTCGCGCTCGTCTGTCTCGTCGTCGGCATCATCGCGATCGCGGTCGGGATCACCAACGGCGGGGCCGAGTGCGTCGACTTCGAGGACGAGGGGATGACGTACCCGTGCCCCGGCGACACCTCGGGCGTGCTCTGGGGCAGCGTCATCGGCATCATCGGCCTGCTGCACCTCGGCCTGACCGGCCTGGCCGGTGCGCTCGTCTGGACCTCGACACCGACGATCGCCCCGCGTCCCGTGAAGCGCCCGACCCCGCTCCCCGGCGAGACGCACCGGGTCTTCTCCTACGGCACGCTGCAGCAGCCCCTCGTGCAGGAGTCGCTGTTCGGCGACCACGTCCCCACCACCCCGGCCTCGCTGCCCGGCTGGCGACTCGACTGGGTGACGATCACCGACCCGGAGGTCATCCGGACGAGCGGCTCCGACCGGCACCCGATCCTCCGCCGCGGCAGCCAGGACGACGTCGTCGAGGGCGTGGCGCTGACCCTCGGGTACGAGTGGCAGCTCCGCGCGGTCGACCGCTACGAGGTCGCCGACTACCAGCGCATCCGGGTCACGCTGGCCTCGGGCTGGACGGCCTGGGTCTACGTGGCGGCCGACGAAGCCTGAGCCACCGCGCGCAGCCGTTCGCTCGTCCGCGGGCGAGTTTCGGGCCCAGCGACACTCCTCGGGGCGAGGCGCCCGCGAACTGTCGCTCAGCGCGAAACTCCGGAACCGAGCCCGGCTCCCGCCGCGCGCAGCCGTTCGAGCCCCTCGTCGATCGAGACCGACGGGGTCCACCGCAGTTCGCGCCGGGTCCGTCGCTGGTCGAACCAGTGCGCCGTCGACAGCTGCTCGGCCAGGAACCGGGTCATCGGCGGCTCGTCCTCGCCCGGCCGGACGCGCCAGACGGCCTCGACCACCGAGCCCGCGGCCCGGGCGACCGCTGCCGGCACGTGCCACCGCGGCGGTCGGACGCCCGACGCCGTGCAGATGCCCGCGAGCAGGTCGGCGACGGGCCGTGGCTCACCGTTCGTGACGACGTAGGCGTTGCCGTGCACACCGTCGTCCGTGACGCGTTCGAGCGCCGCGACCATGGCCGTCGCGGCGTTGTCGACGTAGAGCGTGTCGATGAGTGCGGCACCGGAGTCGAGCAGCGGGAGCCGGCCGGCCCGGGCCCGCTCGACGATCCGTCCGACGAGCTGTGCGTCACCGGGGCCCCACACCAGGTGCGGCCGGACCGCCACGACGGCGAAGTCCGGGGCGTCGGCCTCGAGTGCCAGCAGTTCCGCCGCGGCCTTGGTGCGGGCGTAGTCGCCACGAGCGCGGGACGGTTCGGCTGGACCGGCACCGGCGCCCACGAGCGACGACCCGGTGTGCGCGACCGACGGCGACGACACGAAGACGAAGCGCCCGACCCCGGCGGCACGGGCGACGCGCAGCAGGGAGCGCGTCCCCTCGATGTTGATCCGGGCGAAGTCGGCCGGGTCCCCGGCGAGTGACACCTTCGCAGCCAGGTGCACGACGGCCTCGACCCCGTCGACCGCGCGGGCGATCGCGGCGTCGTCGGTCATCGAGCCGGCGACGTCCTGCACCCCGGCCACACCGGAGGGACGGCGCTGGAACGTCCGGACCTCGTGCCCGGCGTCCCGCACGGCGGCGGCGGTGGCCTGCCCGAGGAACCCGCTGGCGCCGGTGACCAGGACCTTCACGGGCGGACCATCCGTCCGCGGTCTCGAACCGTGGCGGGTCGGAGATTCGTGCTCACCGACACCTCACGCGCCCGACGGCCCGCGAAGTGTCGGTGAGCGCGTGAGATCGCGCCCTCCGCACCGAACGCGCCCTCCGCGCCGATCACGGGCGGACCATCCGTCCGCCGGAGAGCACGGACGCCGCCCAGCGGGACAGCCGGGTGCGGTCGACCTTGGAGTTGTGCCGGATGTCCGTCGGCAGCACGGGCACGACGAGCACCGCGGCGAGTGGCACTCCGGCGGCGGCACGGACCGCTGCGGCGAGCGACGGCGACGCCAGCCCGGGCCGGCGCACCGCGGGGTCGGTCTCGATGACGGCCACCACCTGCTGGGTGCCGATCGGTCCGATGCCCGCGACCCCGGCACGTCCGACACCGTCGACGTCCTCGATCCGCTGCTCCGGCCCCACCGGCGTGACGACCCCGTCCGGGGTGGTCAGCACGTGCTGCAGCCGCCCTTCGACCCAGACCCGACCTGCGGCGTCGAGGTGTCCGACGTCACCGGTGCGGTGTCCGCGCGGGTCGTCGACACCGAGGCGCGAGACCCGGTCGGTGCGCCAGAGCCGGTCGTAGTGGTCGCGCACGTGTGGTGCCGCGACGACGATCTCGCCGGTGACCCCGGGCTCGTCCGTCAGGGCTCCGGTCGAGCGCCCGGAACCGTCGAGCGGTGCGATGCGGACGCGGACGTTCGCTGCCGGCACCCCGACGCAGATCCCCTCGTCATCGGACCGGCCGGCGGCACGGACCCCGTCAAGGTCGACGTCCGTCATGAGCAGCCCCTCGGTCATGCCGTAGGGGGTGTGCGCGCTGGCGTTCGGCATCAGCTCGGTCGCCGCGGTCAGCAGCGCAGCCGAGACGGGAGCCCCGGCCGACAGGAACAGCCGCACGCCCCGCAGCGCCTGGCGGTCGGCGTCGGTGAGTTCCGACGCGGTCGCGACGACGTTCGCCAGGGCCGCCGGCGACAGGAACACCACGGTGGCGTCAGCCGCGGCGACCGAGGCCGCGACCGCCTTCGCCGTCAGGGTGCGCGGCGCGGTGACGTCCATGTCGGGCGCGACCGACCGTGCCCCGAGGGCCGGGCCGAGCAGCGCGAACGGCGCGAACCCGGCGACGAGGCCGGTGCCGACACCGACGTCGTACTGGGTGGCCAGGGCGTCCCGGACGGCACTGAGCTGGCCGTGCGTGTACACGACGCCCTTCGCCGGCCCGGTCGATCCCGAGGTGAAGAGCACGGCAGCGGGTGCGTCCGGCGACGGGGCCGCCGGCAGCGCGGTGCCGTGGGCGAGACGGCGGGCGCCACGGCGGGCGACGTCGACGAGCGTGTGCTCCACGCGCAGCGCCTTCCGGGCCGGCGCGGGCAACGAGACCGTCGCGATGCGTCGCCCCGGCCAGCCGAGGGCACGCGCGGCACCGAGCCCGGGCAACGCGCCGATGATCCAGTCCGGTCGGGCTCCGCGGACGGCCCGGGTCAGGCCGCCGAGTCCGAGTCCGGCGTCCGCGACGACGACGACCGCCCCGATCCGCACGCAGGCGTACAGGACGGCGGTCAGGTCGGCACCGGGGGTCACCAGGAGCGAGACACGGTCGCCGCTCCGGACGCCCAGGTCGTCGAGTCCTGCGGCGATCTCGTCGACCCGTCGGGCGAGCAGCCGCCACGTGATCGTGCGGGGGCCACCGGCGGCGGCCATCTCGACCAGCGCGGGTTCGTCGCTCTCGCGCAGTTCGTCGAGCCGCGCCCAGAGCGGCGGGGTCGCCTGTGCGGACTGGCCCGGGTCCACGGCGTCGGACTGGAGGCCCGTGGGGGCCTGGGCAGGACGGCCACCGTCCGGCAGGCGGTCACCGAGCCAGTCGAACACCGCGCCCGCCACGTCGGCGTCATCCGGCAGCAGGTGCCCGGCGCCCTCGAACCGGTGGACGTCGGCGTGCGGCACGCGTTCGTTCAGGTCGTCCAGGTAGCGCTCGAGGAACACCGGGTCGCGCGGACCCCAGAGCAGGAGCACCGGCACGTCGAGCGCGGCGACCCCGGCGGCGATGCGGTCGAGTTCGGGGGCGCTCCGGTGCCGGGCGTCGACGGGGATGTCCGCGACGAACCCGCCGATGCCACCGCGTCGGGCGGCACCGCGGTAGGGCGCACGGTAGCCGTCGGCTGTGGCCCGGTCGAGCTTCGGGTGCGCGATGGCGAGGGTGGTCTCGAGGAACGCCGGTGTCACGACCGTCGCGCGGCCGAGCATCCCCGGGCCCAGTGCGAGGCGCAGTGGCGCCGGGATCGGGGCGTCGTCGGGCTGGTGCACGGCGGTGTTGCACGTCATCGCGGCGACCAGGACGTCCGGGTGGTCGACCGCCCAGCCGAGCGACACCACACCGCCCCAGTCGTGGCCGAGGGTGACGACCGGTCCGGCCAGCCCGAGTTCGTCGGTCAGGGCGCCGAGGTCCGCGACGCGCTGCGCCAGTCCCCGCTCGACACCGGTGCGCTCCGAGAACCCCATGTCGAGCTGGTCGACGGCGACCACGCGCCAGGCCGGGCCGCCGGCCTGGGCGACCTCGAGCGAGGTACGGAGCACCGACCGCCACAGGTACGACCAGGTCGGGTTGCCGTGCACGCAGAGGATCGTGCCCACCGGTTCCACGCCGAGCGCGGCCAGGGAGCCGGCCGTGTCGAGGAGGTGCCAGGTGCGCGCGGCGCGATCCGTTCCTCCCCTGCGATCTGCAGACCACGCGGGGACCGTGACCAGACGCGACCAGGCCGGGTCGAGGTCGGGCAGGGAGGGCGGCCGCGTCGCCGGAGCCGTGCTCGCGGCGACGCGGGGCAGCCGGGACCTCACCAGTGGAGTTCCATCATCGCCGTGTTGATGCCGGAGCCGACGCCACCGAGGAACACACGGTCGCCGCGACGGATCCCGCCCGACGCGACCTCGTCGGCCAGGGTGATCGGGATCGATGCGGGACCGACGTTGCCGAAGCGCTGGTAGGTGGTGGGGACCTTGTCACGTGGGATGCCGATGGCCTCGACGAAGGCGTTGGTGTGCACGTCGGACACCTGGTGCAGCACGTAGCGGTCCATGTTCGCCCAGTCGAAGTGGGCGCGGGCCTCGGTCCAGGCGGCGACGACGAGCTCCATGCCACCCTTGAGCAGCATCTTCGCGTCCGTGAACATCCCGTCGACGCTGCCGACGCACAGGTCGTACCACTGGGTCGCCGCGCGGGTGACGCCGCCGACGATCCGGTGTCCTTCGGGGTGCAGGTCCGCCGGGCCGAGCACGGCCGCCGCAGCACCGGACCCGAGGGTCAGGCTGGCGAACTCGCTCATGAAGTCCTTGCGGTTCCGGCCGCCCTGGTTCAGGCGGTCGATGGTGTTGAGCTGCACCTGGTCGGCGTCCTCGCCGTCGACGACGAGCGCGTACTTGATCTGCCCGGAGTCGATCATGCCCGCGGCGACGCTCATGGCGTTGACGAACCCCAGGCAGGCGTTCGCGATGTCGAAGTTGATGGCGGACGACGGCAGCCCGAGCCCGTGGTGCAGTCGGACGGCCACCGACGGCTCGAGGTGCGGACGGGTCACCGAGGTGTTGATCAGGAGCCCGATCTCGTCCGGACGGACCCCCGCCTCGGCCATGGCACGGCGGCCGGCATCGATGGCGGCGTCCTGGAAGGTCTGCCCCTCGCCCCAGTTGCGGCGCTCGATGACCCCGGCGACACGCTCCAGCAGACCCATCGGCAGACGGAGTCGACGGAGGACCCCTCGCAGCTTGGCCTCGATGTCGGCCGAGGTCGTCACACGCTCCGCCGTGGTGGTCGCCACGGAGAGCAGTGAGACGTTCCGGTGCTTCGCCGTGGCGTTGCCGGGCTGCTCCGGTTCACTGCTCGATGCCTGGTCGACCGGCCGTTCCGTCATGATCGTCACCGACACATACTTCCGCATCTGGCCTGTGTGCGCGATCCGGATGCGCTGGACGGCTCCGGATCAGACGTCCTTCGGCAGCTTCCGCACCTTCGCGCGCCGCTTGCGGCGCTCCGGGATCATCGACCGCATCTCCTCGAGCTTGCCGAAGCAGAGCAGACGGTCCCCCGGCTCCAGGGCGACGCCACTGCGCGGGTTCGGGATGACGTTCGAGCCGCGGTGCAGCGTGAGGACCGTGATGTCGCGGTCCCAGAGCCCGGACTCCTTGATCGTCTTGCCGACCAGGTCGGCGTTCGTGTGCACGAGGAGCTCGGCGACGCCGTAGCCGGTCGAGACGGACAGCCGCTGGCGGACGTCGATCTCGGGGAACGCCACCTGGTTCGCGATGAAGTCGACGATCGCACCGGCGATGTCGAGGCCGGTGGCGCGCTCGACGCCCTCGAGTCCTGGCGAGGAGTTGACCTCCATCACGAGCGGCCCGTCGTTGCCCTCGAGCATGTCGACGCCGGCGACCTTGAGGCCCATGATCTGCGCCGAGCGCACGGCCACCGCCTCGTACTCGGGCGAGAGCGTGACCTTCTCGACGGTGCCGCCGCGGTGCACGTTCGAGCGGAACTCGTCACCCGACGCGGTCCGGCGCATCGCCGCCACGACCCGGTCACCGACGACGAGGGCCCGGATGTCACGACCGCGGCTCTCGGCGATGAACCGCTGGATCAGGACGTTCTGCTTGGTGGAGTGCAGGGTCTCGACGATCGACTCGGCCACCTTCGCCTCGGGTGCCAGGATCACACCGATGCCCTGCGTGCCCTCGAGGAGCTTGATGACGACGGGCGCGCCACCGACCCGTTCGATCGCCCCGCGCACGTCGTTGCGGCCGGCCACGAAGGTCGTCGCCGGCATGCCGATGTCGTGCCGCGACAGGATCTGGTTCGCCCGGAGCTTGTCGCGCGAGTTCGTGATGCCGTTCGCCGTGTTCGGCGTGTAGACGTCCATCTGCTCGAACTGCCGCACGACGGCGGTGCCGTAGTAGGTGATCGAGTTGCCGATGCGCGGCAGCACGGCGTCGTAGTCGCTCAGCAGCTTGCCGCGGTAGAGCAGGTCCGGGTCGTCGCCGGACAGGTCGATCGCGAAGCGCAGGGTGTTGAGCACCTTGACCTCGTGACCGCGGTCGAGTGCCGCTGCGCGGAGGCGCTGGGTCGAGTACGCCTGGGGCGCGCGCGACAGGATGGCGAGTTTCATCGAGGGGTTCTCCGCTGGGTCGGATCGACGGCGACGCTCCATCAAAGCATGCGGACGTGGCCACGGAGCATGCGACAGGATGGGCACATGGCCCGAGCTCCGAAGTCCTCCGACAGCGGGCTCGTCGTCGCCGGGTGGCGGGAGTGGGCGGGACTGCCGGACCTCGGCGTGCCGTGGATCAAGGTGAAGCTCGACACCGGCGCACGGAGCTCCGCGTTGCACGCCTTCGACCTCGAGGAACTGCCCGGCGAGCGGGTCCGGTTCTCGCTGCACCCCTGGCAGGACACCGATGCCGACGCCTCCACCATCGAGTGCGACGTGCACGACCGCCGCATCGTCCGCAGCTCGACCGGGCACACCCAGGAGCGCATCGTGGTGCTGACGCAGATCGCGCTCGCCGGGCGGGTCATCGAGTCCGAGGTGACGCTGAGCAACCGGGACCAGATGGGCTTCCGGATGCTCGTCGGGCGTGAGGCACTGCGCCAGGGCTTCCTCGTCGATCCTGCGCGGTCCTTCATGGCCGGGCGGGCTCCGAAGGAGATCCGGCGCCGCAACCGCGGTCGCGCCTGAGCGCTCCTGGTCACGCGGCACGGGCCGTTGCGGTGACCGCTCGACGGCCTGGAGGCGCGGTGCGGGGCCGCCACGGGCCTCCCGTCCGCCTCGACGCGCGTCTCGGGCGCGGGTCGGGTCAGCGGCCCAGGTGGCGGCCGAGGAAGGCGAGCTGCTGGGGCGCCAGGCGGCGCCAGTAGCCGTGCGTGTGGGCGCCGGGTGCGAAGCCTCCGGCCGGAGGCGTGTCGAAGCCGTCGACGTAGGTGTGCACCGCGGGCGCGAACCCGTCACCGTTGCCGCAGTCGACGCGGACGGCGACACCGTCCAGGGCGCGCTGCCGCCCGAGGACGGTGTTCGCCCGGAAGTCGGCAGCATCGTCGAAGGCGCCGCGAGCGGTGTCGGCGGCCGACGTCCAGAGCGCGGGGCTGATGACCGAGACGGCCCGGACGCGCGAGGCACCGAGGACCCCGCCGAGCCGGAGCGCGCCGAAGCCACCCATCGAGTAGCCGGTCAGGGCGAGGCGGTCCGTGTCGAATCCGCGGCGGGCGATCAGGGGCAGGAACTCGTCGACGACCATCGCGGCGGGGTCGTCGCCGTCGGCACGCCGGTGCCAGTAGCGGTTGCCGCCGTCGATCGAGGCGATCGCGAACGGTGCTCCGCCGTCGGCGACGTGCGCCGCGAGGAACCGGTCGTAGCCCAGGCTCCGCCCGAAGAACGACGTGTGGTCGTCGCCGTAGCCGTGCAGGGCGACCGCCACCGGCAAGGGGGTGTCGGACGCCGGCGCCGCGATCGTCCAGCCGACGGTGCGACCGTTCCGCGCGGTCGAGACGAAGGTGCCGGAGGCGGTGGGGACCGGCTCGACGTCGGGGACCGTGCCGTCGGTGCCGTCCAGACCGAGGACCCGGTACAGGGTCGAGCGTCCGGGCAGCAGGCCGAGGTTGATCGCCTCGGCCACGGCTCCCGCTGCGACGACGCCCGTGCCACCGATCAGCAGGGAACGGCGGGTGATCGTGGAAGCCCGCGATCGGGTCATGTGGTGGGCGCCGTTCCGTCTGGGGTGTGTTCCCGGATGAGGGACGCGGCGACGGACCGTGCCGTCGTCGTGTCGAGCGCGGGGTCGCGCAACCGCATCGCGAGGGAACCGGAGACGATGAGGAGCAGCTGGTCGGCGAGGGCCTCGGCACGGGGACCGACCACCGGCGCCGCCCGCGCCACGAGCCGACGGCGCAACGTGGTGGTCTCGAGGTCCAGGACCTGCCGGACCTCGGCGGGGGCGTCCGCGTACTCGGCGGCGGTGCCGAGGAAGGCGCACCAGCGGGAGCCCGTGGGCGTCGAGCGGTAGTCGTCGAGGGCGTCGAACACCGCCAGGAGTCGGCCCAGGTCGTCGTGTTCGGCGGCGACCGCACGATCCCAGGTGGCGATCCAGTCATCGTGGCGACGGGTGAGGGCCGCGGCGACGAGCGACTCCTTGCTCGCGTAGCCGCGGTACAGCGTGGCTGTCGAGACCCCGGCCCGTTCGAGGACGGCGTCGATCGGGGTGGCGGCGATGCCCTGCGAGAAGAAGAGCTCCTCGGCGGCGTCGAGCAGCCGTTGCTCGGTCCCTGGGCGCATCACCATGAGAGCACCCTAGGCTCTGAAAAGTGAAACGATCGTTTTCGTTACGACATCGACTGCTCCTGGTGAGCGGACTCGGCCTGATCGCCGCCACCTACGGCCTGGTGCGCCTGGCGTACGGGCTGTTCCTGCCCGACGTGCAGCGGGACCTGGGGCTGCGGTCCGATGCCGCCGGGTGGGTCTCATCGGGTGCCTCGGCGCTGTACTGCGTCGGTGCGGTGGCCGGGTTCCTGCTCGCCGCACGGACGCCCCGCGTGCTCGTCTCGGTCGCGACCCTGGTGGCGGGGGCCGGCGCGATCGCCATGGCGACGGCCGGCGGGTCGCCGGCGTTCGGTGTCAGCGCCGTGGTCGCGTCGGCGGGCGCCGGACTCGCGTCGCCCGCCCTCGTGCGGATCGTCGCGGCGCAGGTGCCCCAGGGGCTGCAGGGCCGCGCGCAGGCGATCGTGAACGCCGGCACCGGCCCGGGGCTCGTGGGCGCCGGCGTGCTCGCACTCGTGCTGCTGCCCGACTGGCGGACGGCCTGGGCGGTGTCCGGGGTGTTCGCCCTGGCCGTCGGAGCGTTGCTGCTCGTGGTGTCCCGCGGCGGGACTGCCGCGTCCCGGTCACCGCTGCCCGGCGCCCCGTGGTTCGCGGCGCACCGAGGGGTCCTCGTGCTGGCGCTCCTGTTCGGAGCGGGGTCCGCTGTCGTCTGGACCTACGGACGTTCGGCGCTGGCGGAGGCCGGCGCGTCGGTCGTCGTCTCGGTGTCGGCCTGGATCGCGCTCGGGATCGGTGGTGCGGCCGTCGTGGTCACCGCGCGTTGGACGAACGGGTTGCGCGCCCGGACGCTCTGGGCGGTCACGGCGGGTTCGGTCGCCGTCGCCGTCGCCGTGCTCGGGGCAGCGCCACAGTCGACGGTCGCGGCGCTGCTGGCGTGTGCTGTGTTCGGCTGGGGCTACACGGCGGCGACCGGGGCGCTGATCGCGTGGACGACCGAGATCGATGCCGAGCGGTCGTCGGCGGGCACGTCGATGCTGTTCGTCGCACTCGTGCTCGGACAGGCCGTCGGCGCTGCGGGGGCCGGGGCGCTCGTCGGTGCGATCGGGTTCGTCGGGACGTTCGTGGTCGGGGCGGTCGTGACCGCTGCGAGCGCCGTCCCCGCGGTGGTCCGCCGGCCGGGTGGGGTCCGTGCCGTCAGAGCAGCGGGCGGAGCTCGATCTTCCGGTTGCACGCCTGCGACGCCTGGTGCGCCACCCGTGCCGCCGTCTCGGCATCCGGGAGGTCCATGACCCAGAACCCGGCGACGTACTCGTCGGAGTTGGTGGCGGGCACGGTCGTGGCGGGCCGGGTCGTCGTGTCGGCCGTCGTAGCGGCCGCGCCCTCGCGGGCGTCGACCACGGTGGCGTCAGCGGGTGCGGAGACCCCGGCGGCGAACACGATCGCGTCGGCCATCCGTTGGTTGAAGGCATCGACCGCGGCGGCTTCCGCGTCGGTCGCGGAGTACGTGTTGCCGACGGCGGCGGCCTGGCCGTCGTCGATGACGTTGACGAGGAACTGCATGGCGTCTCCCCTGCTCGTTGGCGGGAGGCTACTCCTGCCGCGCATCGACGGACGCGTTCGCCGCGAAGCTGCTGTTCCGCTGGGACATCCGCGGGTGCGACAGTTTCACGTTTACCATCTTTGAACATGAACACTTCCGCTCGAGGAGCTGACGCCGGGACTCGCCTCAGGCACGGGCGCGGTTGGCAGACACCGGTGTTCCTCTGCAGCGCCGCCGTGGTCGCGTCCTTCGTGTTCGTGGTCGAGGGGCTGGATGCCCCGCGGCTGCCGGTCCTCGCGATCGCCGCGGCCGTCGTCATCACGCTGTGGCTCGTCGCGAGTACCCGGCGGGTCGTCCCCCGCGGAGGCAACCGACTGATGACCGTCGCCTGGGTCGCAACCGGTGTCCTGTTCGTCCTCGCCGTCGCTCCGCTCGATGCCGCGCTGCTCCGAGGACTCGACGGGTCGACGTCGGTGCTGGCGTGGGGAGTGGCCTCGCTCGTCGTCGCAGCGCCACTCTTCGTGGCCGCGGTGCAGGCTCGGCCGCGGCGTCGATGACGAGCGGCTCCCACCCTCGGCACGAACTCGACGACCGGATCCACTCGCCGGTGCGGTTCTCACTGCTCGCCCTGCTCAGGACGGTGGACGAAGCGGAGTTCGGTGTCGTCCGGGACGCACTCGAGGTCAGCGACTCAACGCTGTCCCAAGCAGCGACGACTCTGAGAGAGGCGGGTTTCCTCCGCGTCCGCAGACTCCGCGTGGGGCGGAGCACGAGGAGCTGGCTCGCCCTCACCGACGCAGGACGAGATGCGTTCGAGCGGCACTTCGCCGCCATCCGAGCGATCGCCGAGCCCGCCGAGTGACCGCCCCACCGTGAAGCGAGCGGACGCCGAGCAGTACAGCGTGGTGGCGACATCGCACGGGGATTCCGCTAGCGTTTCGCGAGTGGGGACGACGGCGGAGTGGTCGCGACTGCCGGTGGGGCGGCACGAGTACCGGCAGGACACGGTGCTCGCCGTGGTGCTGGCCGGTGGACTCGCCGTCACGACCTTCCTGTACGGGTCGGCCGGTACGTACGGTGACGACCAGGCCGCCTGGTGGGTCTCCGCGCTGATGATCGTCGCGAACGCGGCCCCGATCGCGTTCCGCCGACGCTTCCCGATGGCGGTGGCACTGGTGTCGGCGGCAGCCTTCGCCGCCACGCAGCTGCTCCAGGTCCCCGAGGTCTTCCTCGTCAACTTCACCCTGTTCATCGCGCTGTACACGGTGGGGGCGTGGTGCTCCGACCGGGTCCGGGCCGAGGCGGTGCGTTGGGTCGTCATCGGCAGCATGTTCGCCTGGTTGTTCGTCGCGATCTCGTTCGGGTGGGCGTCACCGAACGCGCTGCCGAACGACACGGACTCGCCCGTCGCCCCGTACGTCGCGATCTCGCTGCTGAACATCTTCATCAACGTGATCTACTTCGGTGCCGCCTGGTACGCCGGCAACCGGGCCTGGGCCTCCGCGGTCGCACGACACGAGCTCGCCGAACGCACCGCCGAACTCGCCACCGAGCGGGAGCGGTCGGCCGCACAGGCCGTCACCATCGAGCGGGTGCGGATCGCCCGCGAGCTGCACGACGTCGTCGCCCACCACGTGTCGCTGATGGGCGTGCAGGCCGGTGCCGCACGTCGGGTGATCGACCGCGACCCGGCGCAGGCCGCCGCGTCGCTCGGGGTGGTCGAGGAGAGCGCCCGCACCGCGGTGGAGGAGCTCCGGCGGATGCTCGGTACCCTGCGCTCCGACGACGATGCGGACGGCCGCGGAACGGCCAGTGGCGCCGACGCCCCGAGCACCGAGGGGATCACCCGGATCGGTGAGCTCGCCGAGTCCGCCCGGGTCGCCGGTCACCCCGCCGAGTACGTGGTCGTCGGCGACGAGCGCCCGGTGCCGCCGACGGTGGCCGCGGTGGCGTACCGGATCGTGCAGGAAGCGGTGACGAACATCCTCAAGCACGCCGGCCCGACCGCCCGCGCCGACGTCCGGCTGCGGTACCTGGACGACGGCGTCGAGGTGGAGGTCACGGACGACGGGCTCGGTGCCCGTGCGGCCCGGAGCACCTCCGGCAGCGGACTCGGACACGTCGGGATGCGGGAACGCGTCGCCGCCGTGGACGGACGGATCGAGATCGGGCCACGAGCCCGGGGAGGCTACCTGGTGCGGGCATGGCTGCCGACGACGTGAACGGAACGACCGACCTGACGATCGTGCTGGCCGACGACCAGGAGCTCGTCCGCGCAGGCTTCCGCGTGATCCTCGAGTCCGAGCCCGGGTTCCGGGTGGTCGGCGAGGCCTCGGACGGAGCGCGTGCCGTCGAGGCCGTGCAGGAACTCCACCCGGACGTGGTCTGCCTCGACGTGCAGATGCCCGGCGTCGACGGGCTCGAGGCCGCACGGCGGATCGCGGCGCTGCCGGACCCGCCGGCGGTGCTCATCCTCACGACGTTCGACAGCGACGATGCGCTGTTCCAGGCGCTCGAGGCGGGAGCGAGCGGGTTCCTGCTGAAGAACGCCTCCCCCGAGCGGCTGATCGACGCGGTCCGGACCGTCGCAGCCGGGGACGCCCTGCTCGCGCCGGACGTCACACGCCGGGTGATCAGCCGGGCGACGGCGTCCGCTGCGGCCCAGCCCTCGGCGACCACCACGACCGCGACACCTTCGACGACGGGCGAGGACGCGCTCGCCGCCGCCGGGCTCACCGAGCGGGAGACCGAGGTGCTGCGACTCCTCGCCCGAGGCCTGAGCAACGCGGAGATCGCCGCCGAGCTCTACGTCGGCGACGCCACCGTGAAGACCCACGTGTCGAACGTGCTGCAGAAACTCGCACTGCGCGACCGGATCCAGGCCGTCGTCTGGGCGTTCGAGCACGGCGTCGCCGGCTGACCGAGCAGGGTCGAACCGGCACGAGCCGAACAAGCCCGCGCCGTGCTGACCCGCACCCAGCCCGCACCGTGCAGGGTCACTCAACCCGTGCGGCCTTGACTGCACCGTGCTCCGCCAGCACGACGCACCGAGCAACCAAACCCGCACCAGCCGAACAAGCGCGCACCGTGCCGACTCGCACCCAGCGCGCGCCGTGCCCACCGAGCCGACGCGCGCTCCTCCCCCACGCGGTGGAGCCGACCACCCACCCAAGTCCCGCCTGACGGCGGAGGTGGGCCATGCCTCCCGGCCAATAGCGTCGGACGCAGCGACGACCAGCGTCGCGACGAAGGGGAACGACATGCTCACCATCGAAGGGGTGACCAAGCACTTCGGTGACCGCCGGGTGCTCGACGACGTGGGGTTCACGGTCGGCAGCGGCCGCCTCACCGGGTTCGTCGGCGGCAACGGTGCCGGCAAGACCACCACCATGCGCATCATGCTCGGCGTGCTCCAGGCCGATGCCGGCACGGTCTCGATCGACGGCGCCGCGGTGCGTCCCGCCGACCGCCGCCGCTTCGGCTACATGCCCGAGGAACGCGGCCTGTACCCGAAGATGCCGGTGGCCGAGCAGGTCACCTACCTGGCCCGGCTGCACGGCGTCGACAAGCGCGCCGCGACGAGCCGGACCGGTGAGCTGCTCGAACGCCTCGAACTCACCGCGCACGCCGGAGACCCCGTCGAGAAGCTCTCGCTCGGCAACCAGCAGCGCGTGCAGATCGCAGCGGCGCTGGCACACGACCCCGAGGTGCTCGTGCTCGACGAGCCGTTCTCGGGCCTCGACCCGATGGCCGTCGACACGGTGCTCGGCGTCCTGCGCGAGACCGCGGCCCGGGGCGTCCCGGTGCTGTTCTCGAGCCACCAGCTCGACGTGGTCGAGCGGCTCTGCGACGACGTCGTCGTCATCGCCGGCGGCACGATCCGCGCCGCCGGTCCGCAGGAGGAACTCCGCAAGCAGGCCGGCCCCGCCGCCTGGGAGCTGCTGGTCGACGGGGACGTCGCCTGGCTCCGCGACGAGCCGGGAGTCGCCGTGCGGGAGTTCGACGGCGGCTACGCGGTCTTCGAGGCCGATGCGGCCACCGCCCAGCGCGTCCTGCAGCGTGCCGTCCAGCACGGCACGGTCGGGTCGTTCTCGCCGCGGGTGCCGCGGCTCAGCGAGGTCTTCCGGGAGGTCGTCCGATGAACAACTCCTTCGTGCAGGCCGTGCGGCTCGTCTCCGCACGCGAGATCCAGGCGCGCATCCGCAGCAAGGCCTTCGTGGTCTCGGCGCTCATCCTGATCGGCATGGTCGTCGCGTCGATCGTCGTCGGCGGGCTCGTGAGCAAGGCCACCGCGGATGACACCACCCCGGTCGCGGTCGTCGACGGCGTCTCGCTGCCGACCACCAGTGGGCTCGACGTCACGAAGTCGGCATCGGTCGACGACGCCGAACGGCTCGTGACGAAGGGCGACGTCGACGCGGCGATCGTGCCGTCGGACGACCCGCTCGGCTACAAGGTCGTCGGGCTCGACGAGGCCCCGTCCGAGGTCGTCTCGGCGTTGAGCGTCACCCCGCGCATCGAGCTGCTCGACCCGGACGCACTGCCGGGTGGCCTCGTCTACCTCATCGCCATCGCGTTCGGCGTCGTGTACTTCGCGTCGGCGGTGACCTTCGGCCAGTCGATCGCGCAGAGCGTCGTCGAGGAGAAGTCGACGCGGGTGGTCGAGATCCTGATGTCCGCGATCCCGGCCAGGGCGCTGCTCGCCGGCAAGGTCCTCGGCAACAGCATCATGGCCTTCGCCCAGATCGTCGCGGTGGCCGTCGCCGCCATCGTCACGTTGGCGGTGACCGGCCAGGACAACATGTTCGCGATGCTCGGCCCGAGCATCCTGTGGTTCATCGGCTTCTTCGCGATCGGGTTCGTGCTCCTCGCGTCACTGTTCGCCGCCGCGGCCGTGCTCGTCTCGCGTCAAGAGGACGTCGGCAGCGTCACCACCCCGGTGATGATGCTCGTGATGATCCCGTACTTCCTGATCATCGTGGCGTACGACAACCCGACGATCCTCGGCATCATGTCGTACGTGCCGTTCAGCGCCCCGATCGGCATGCCCATGCGGATCTTCCTGGGGACCGCCGAGTGGTGGGAGCCGATCCTGTCGCTCGTCATCGTCGCCGCGTCGGTCGTCGCGGTCGTGGTCATCGGCGCTCGCGTCTACGAGAACGCCCTGCTCCGCACCGGCAGTCGCGTGAAGCTGTCGGAGGCGCTGCGCGGCTGACGCCGCAGACCCGGCAGACCCAGACGGGAGGCCCGTCCCGCGTGAGCAGACCCGCTCACGTCGGGCGGGCCTCCCGTCGTCAGTCCGCGCGCACCGAGAAGACGTCGCCCGGCTGGCAGCCGAGCACCTCGCACAGTCGTGTGAGGGTCGAGAACCGGATGGCCCGAGCCCGGTTGTTCTTGAGCACCGACAGGTTGACCACGGTCACACCGACCCGGTCGGCGAGCTCCGTGAGGGTCATCCCCCGCGCAGCCAGCAGGTCGTCGAGGTGACAGACGACCGCGTGGCCGTCCTCCTGCTCCGGCGGCATCAGACCAGTCCCGCCTGGTCGCGGACCATCCGCTGCGAGGCGGTGAGCGCGAACCGGAAGCAGACCACGACGAGCAGGCCGAGGTACACCGGCAGGAACTGGTGCTCGACCAGCGGGGCGGGCAGGTACCCGTCCCAACCGAGCCCGGACACGACCCAGTTCCACCCCATCCGCCGGACGAACGACGGCAGGAACCCGGCGACCAGCACCGCTCCGGCGAGCCAGTCGAGGATCCGTGTGGTCGAGCGGTCGAAGAGCCCGCCGCGCGAGATCTTCCAGGCCACCGCCGCGACCAGGGCGATGAGGGCGCAGACGAGCACGACCTCGAGGGCGTCGCCGACGCGGATGTACCCGATCGCGCCACCCGGCACGTCGGCGATCGGCGCCCGGAGCACGAGCTGGTCGGAGGTCACCGTCGCACCACCGGGAGGCTGCGGGACGTCGCTCGTCTCCCGCATCCGGATCGGTACCGCCACCGTGCCCGAGGTGATCGAGCGCACCAGCAGGTCGACGTACCGCCACACCACGATCGCGATGCCGATCGCGCACGCGACGACGTAGGCCAGGTAGGAGTTCCGCCCGCGGGGCGGTTCGTAGACGGGTGTGGTCATGGCTTCTTCCCCTGTCGATCATCGATACCATCGATTGTCGATGTAACGATAAACGATAGGGCGGAGTCCGGCAAGCCCCTACAGCAGCCCGAAGGCCGCCTGCATGCCGAGACTCGTCCCCGCCACCAGGACCCAGAGCGCGATGCCGAGCAGCATCGGCCGGAAGCCCGCACGGCGGAGCGCCGCGAAGTCCGTCGAGCAGCCGATCGCGGCGAGCGCCACCGTGATGAGGAACGAGGCGGCCGTCGCGAACCCCGGCGCCACGGACGCGGGCAGGACCCCGACCGTCCGGAGCAGCACCACCACGAGGAACCCGATCAGGAACCACGGCACCAACCGGAACACACGGAACCCGCGACCCGGCCCCGAGGCGGGGGCGAGCTGCTCGCGGGAGGCGCGGCGGGCCTCCAGTCCGGCCAGCCCGATGACGATCGGGATGATCATCAGGGTGCGCACCAGCTTCACGACGACCGCGGTGTCGGTCGCATGGCGGCCGTAGACGGTCGCCGTGGCGACGACGGACGACGTGTCGTTCACGGCGGTGCCCGCGAAGACGCCGAAGGCGTGCTGGCTGAGGCCGAGGGCATGTCCGAGCAGCGGGAAGGCGAAGACCGCGGCGATGTTGCAGAGGAAGATCGTCGACATCGCGTAGGTGACGTCCGCACTGACCGCGCCGATGACGGGTGTCACGGCGGCGATCGCCGAGGCGCCGCAGATCCCGGTGCCGACGCCGATCAGGGTGCGGAGTGCTCCCGAGACCCGGAGGAGTCGGCCGATCCCCCACGCGGCCACCAGGCAGACGACGAGCGTCGCGAGCATCACCGGCAGGGTCTCACCGCCGATGCGCAGGACCTCGCCGATGGACAGCTGCGCCCCGAGCAGGACCACCGCGAACTGCAGGACCCGGCTCGACGAGAACTTGACCCCGGGTGCCAGCACCGCGAGCGTGCCACCGGTGCGACGCCGGACGAGCCACCCCACCACAGCACCGATCAGGACGGCGGGGACGGGGCCGCCGACCACCGGGACGACCCGGCCGACGGAGGTGGCGACGATCCCGATCGCCACGGCGACGGCGACGCCGGTGGCGGCGGCACGGACGGACTGCATGGGACCAGCATGTCGCGCTCGCGGACGATCCGTGGTCGTGACGGGCAGGATGGGCTGGTGGAGTACGCGGCGGAACGGTGGGTGCAGCGACTGCGCGACGGGGAGATGCCGAAGCGGTGGCCGTTCCTGATCGGCTTGGCGATCGTGACCGTGGCCGGTGGCATCGGGGTCGTGTTCTCGATCACGCACGTCGACGCCATCCTGCACTCGGATGCACGCCGTCCGTTCGCCGTGCCGCTGTTCTCGGTGATCCTGCTCGTGCTCGGCCCCGTCGCCGCCGTCCTGTCGCGGGTGCGCAGTCGGAGTGACGGACGGATTCTTGCGGCCATCCGTCAGCACGGCACGACGCCGCGCTTCCACCTGCCGGTCCTCCGCACGGGTGCGTACACCCTCGACGACTTCCCCGAGCCGAGGCCCGAGATGTGGACGGTCGACGCCGCTGGGCTGCACGCGTGGTCGTCGGAACGGGGAACACCGGTGTTCGACCTGGCGTGGAGCGCGATCCGCTCGATCGAACTCGCCTCGGCAGAGGTCCGTGGGCAGCGGACCGACACCGGCATCTGGATCATCACCGAGGACGTCGGGCGGTTCGCCGTGCAGCCACGGCCAGCCGTCGGACGGCCCTTCGGTGCGAGCGCGACGAAGATCCACATCGTGATGCAGGTGCTCCGGTCACTGCGCCGTGAGCTCGGCGCGCAGCACGACGACGCGCGTCCTGGTCGAACGCGGGACGACCGGTGACCCCGCCGGAGGAGCCGTGGGTGCAGCGGCTGCGCGACGGGCAGATGCTGCGGCGGGGGCCGGTGCTGCTCGCGGCGGCGATCACCACGGCGGTGGGGCTCGCCCTGCTCGTCGCAGAGTTCGCGTTCCCGGACTTCCTGCGCGGCATCGACAACGCCCGGACCCAGGCGTCGTTCGTGGTGTGGCCGTTGATCGTGGTCGGGTTCGGACTCCTGCTGGCAGTGTCGACGATGGCGGCGGGCCGCGCCGACCGCCGGACGCTCGCACGCATCGGAGCCGGCAGGGCACCTCGATTCCACCTGCCGGTGCTGACTTCGGGCCTGCGCACCTCCGACGACTTCCCGAAGCCCCGCCCCGAGATCTGGACCGTCGACGAGTTCGGCCTGCACGCGTGGGCACCGTCACGGGACCAGCCAGTGTTCGACATGCCGTGGGCGCGGGTCGACAGGTTCTCCGTCGCGACGAAGGACTCACGCGGACAGCGGGTCGACTTCGGCATCTGGATCACCACGGTCGACGGTCAGGACGTCGTCGTGGAACCCCGTCCCACGCTCGGGCGTGGGTTCGAGGCGGGGCCCGGAAAGCTCGACACCCTCGTGCGGGTCCTGCGCGCACTGCAGCGCGAGCTCGGCGTCGCGTCCGCGCCGGACGACCATCACTGAACTCGTGGGGCGAGGGCCGTGTCCCTCCCTGCGCTACAAAAGTATGCCTATTCAAGCGACGTGGACCTGCCCGCAGCCCGCGTGCTGCGACACTGCTCCCATGCGGGGGATGCACCAGGACACGATCGATGTCGCGGATGACAGGATCGACGGCCCACACGGACCGGTCCCCATCCGGCGGTACCGACCGCTGGACCGGAGCGCCGGCACGGGATCCCCGACCCTGGTCTGGGTGCACGGTGGCGGGTTCTTCCGTGGGGACCTCGACCTGCCCGAGTCCGATGCCGTCGCCCGCACGCTTGCCGAGCAGGGTCTGCCGGTCGTGACCGTCGACTACCGCCTCGGACCGCTGCCCGGGCTGCCGTGGCTCGGTCGGGGTGGCCCGCGTGGACGACGACGGGCGCCGCACGCCCGGGACGAGGTCGTCGGCGTGCTCCACCACCTGCGGGACGAATCACCGTCCGGCCTGGTGCTCGGCGGGGCGAGTGCCGGGGCATGTCTGGCGGCCTCGGCGGTCGCGACCGCCCCGCCGCTGATCGGCCTCGTGCTCGCCTACGTGGTCGACGCCGAGCGGGACGTGATGCGCACCTCGGGGGAACGCTTCGCGACCGAGCTCGAGGATGCGGGCGTCGAGGTCGAACGCCAGGTCCTGCCGGACAGTCGTCACGCGTTCCTCAACCGACCCGGCACCCGGGACTTCGACGACGCGATCGAGCGCATCACGGGCTGGGTCGACCGAGCGACCATCCACTGAGCGCTCATCCGGCGGCGAACGGCGGCATCCGGGGAACGGCACGCCGACCTCGGACGTATCGTGGAATCGGAAGCAACGGCGGTTCCGAATCCCCTCCGCCACGCTCCCTGCCGTGGCGCTTCACCACCGTGACGAAGAGTTCCATCGTGACCGAACACCTCATCGAGTACGTCGCCCGCGACCGCACGGGCATCACCGCCGTCGTGACGCCGACCGGTGTCATCGACGTGGACACCGTCATCCAGCACATCCGCGCCGGTCACGCGGGCTACTACGTGGCCGCCGACTCGTGGAAGCGGACCCCGGTCCGGAGCATGACGTTCATCGGCGGGGCGTACCTCTTCGCGAACTGGGACGGGTCGAAGCGGAACATGCTGCACGACCTGGCGTTCCGGTCGCCGACGCGATCGATCGAGACACCCCACGAACCGGAGTCCCGGTTCTCGCGGTTCCTCGACGCGCTGTTCGGCAAGCGGTCGCCGCAGCACTGAACCCCGGCGGGTCGGTCAGCGCGGGCCATGCGGACGCAGAACGACACCGCCGCTGTCGGAGGACAACGACGGTGTCGTTCTGCGTCGACCCGAGTAGCGAAGCGCCTACTGCTCGCCGTCCTCTTCGGGGTTGAAGTGCGAGTCCTCGTCGGTGTGGCCGGCAGCCAGGCCGTCGGGGTTGTTCGGGATCGTGTTGTCGTCGCCGAGGCCGGCCGGCTTCTCGGTGCCCTCCGAGTCGTTCTTCGGGGCGCCGTGGGTGTTGTCGCTGTCAGACATGAGCTGCTCCAGTGCAGAGGTCGATCCGGAGACGCTGCCTCCGGTGGTACTGAGGACTCGAACAGTACGTGGCGCGCCTCGGAAACAGCCGTCCCCGGACCGGAGGACGGATGACACGGACCGACTCGCTGGGTAGATTGTTCAACAACCCGCGAGGACAGGGAGCACCCGTGACGACGATCGACCTGAACAGCGACCTCGGCGAGGGCTTCGGCGCCTGGGCCATGGGCGACGACGACGCGATGCTCGACGTCGTCTCGAGCGCCAACGTCGCCTGCGGCTTCCACGCCGGCGACCCGACGATCATGCTCGCGACGGCCCGCGCCGCCGCCGAGCGCGGAGTCGCGATCGGCTCCCACGTGGCATACCGCGACCTCATCGGCTTCGGTCGTCGCCCGGTGCACGTGACGCCCGACGAGCTGCACGCCGACGTCGTCCACCAGCTCGGCGCCATGGCCGCCGCCGCCCGCGTGGCCGGCACCGCCGTCACGTACGTCAAGCCACACGGCGCCCTCTACAACACGGCCTGCGCCGACCCGGTGCCGGCCGAGGCGGTCGTCCGTGCCGTGGCCGACGTCGACCCGTCCCTCGCCGTGCTCGCGCTGCCCGGGTCGGAACTCCTGCTCGCGGCCGAGCGGTACGGACTCCGCACGGTGAGCGAGTCCTTCGCGGACCGCGCGTACAAGCCCGACGGATCCCTGGTGTCCCGCAAGCAGCCGGCATCCGTGCTGCACGACCCGGACGAGGTCGCGGCCCGCGTGCTCCGCATGGTCACGGAGGGCGTCGCCACCGCGGTCGACGGCTCCGAAATCGCGGTCCGTGCCGACTCGGTCTGCGTGCACGGCGACTCCCCCGACGCCGTCGCGATGGCCCGTGCGATCCGGACGCTCCTGACCGAGCACGGCGTCACGATCGCCCCGTTCGCACCACTCGTGCCGTGACCGGTCCCGAGGTCCGCTCCGCTGGCGGCACCGCACTCCTCGCCACGTTCGACTCCCTCGCCGACGTCATCGCCTTCCGCGCCGGACTCGCCGACGCCGCGCTGCCCGGGGTGACCGAGGTCGTCTCCGGAGCCCGGACGCTGCTGCTCCGGTACGACCCGACGACGACGGACGCAGCACGACTCCGCTCGGACCTGACGCGCGTCACCCCGGACACCGACACGATCGACGCGGGCGACTCCGAGCCGCTCGTCATCCCCGTCACGTACGACGGCGAGGACCTCGACGCCGTCACCGAGCTGACCGGCATGACGCGCGACGACCTCGTGTCCTGGCACACCGAGCAGCTCTGGACGAGCGCGTTCTGCGGCTTCGCCCCCGGTTTCAGCTACCTCACCGGCAGCGATCGACCACTCGACCTGCCCCGCCGGGCCACCGCCCGCACGGCCGTCCCGAGCGGCGCGGTCGCCCTGGCGGGCGAGTTCAGCGCCGTCTACCCACGTACCTCGCCGGGTGGGTGGCAGCTCATCGGCCGGACCGACGTCCCGATGTGGTCGCTCGACCGCACGCCTCCGGCGCTCGCCCCCGCCGGCACGCTCGTCCGGTTCGTCGAGGCGGGTGTGGCATGACCGCGCTGACCGTCGTGCAGGTCGGCTACGGCGCGACCACGCAGGACCTCGGGCGCCCGGGCTTCAGCGACATGGGCCTCGGCGCGGCCGGCGCCGCCGACCGCGGCTCCGCGGCGCTCGCCAACCGGCTGGTCGGCAACCGTCCCGACGCCGCCGTCCTGGAGGCCCTGCTCGGCTCCGTCACGCTCCGCGCCGACACGTACGTGGTCGCGGCCACCGCCGGCGCGGCCTGCCCCGTCGAGGTCGAGCGGGCGGACGGCCGGGTCCGCGGCGCGGCCTCCCACGAGGTCGTGCTGCTGGCACCGGGCGACACGCTCCGGATCGGCACCGCGACCGTGGGACTCCGCACCTACGTCGCGGTCCTCGGCGGCTTCGCGGTGGAACCCGTGCTCGGTAGTCGCTCGTGGGACTCCCTCGCGCGCCTCGGCCCGCCGCCGCTGACGGCCGGTGACGTCCTGCCCGTCGGGGATGCCCGGGTCTCGTGGCCGATCGTGGACGCCGTGCCGCAACCCGAACCGCGGTGGCCCGACGAGCCGGTCGTGCTCGACCTGGTACCCGGTCCCCGCGACGACTGGTTCGCCCCGGAGTGGCGGACGACCCTGACCGGCCAGGACTTCTCCGTCAGCGCCGACAGCGACCGCGTCGGGGTCCGCACCACCGCACGGACACCGCTCGCCCGCGCCGTCACGGGGGAACTACCGAGCGAGGGCGTCGAGACCGGGTCGCTGCAGGTCCCACCAGAGGGCTTCCCGGTGCTGTTCCTCGCCGACCACCCGGTGACCGGCGGCTACCCGGTCGTCGCGGTCCTGACGCCGGAATCCGTCGACCGTGCCGCACAGCTCCGCCCGGGCGACGTGATCCGCTTCCGCATCGTCGACTGACCGACCCGGAACAAGTGCAGGGGGTCCGGGGTTGGCTTGGAGACCGCTGACGAAAGGTTCCCCATGTCGATGACCG
Organism: Curtobacterium aurantiacum; assembly: GCF_018598555.1. Classification (GTDB taxonomy): domain Bacteria; phylum Actinomycetota; class Actinomycetes; order Actinomycetales; family Microbacteriaceae; genus Curtobacterium; species Curtobacterium aurantiacum. The sequence continues at coordinate 84,168 of NZ_JAHEWN010000001.1, read as the reverse complement.
TCCTGCTCGAGGTCCAGTTCCAGAGCGACGCCCCCGCCGATGCCGTCGAGACGGCGATCCGCGAGACGCTCGAACAGACCGCGTCGTTCCACGGACTCGAGTCGCTCGAGGTCCTGGTCGACGATGCCGACCCGAACACGATGGTCGTCGTCGAGTCGTGGACGACCGCCGAGGACCACGACACCTACGTCGCGTGGCGCGCGACCCCGGAGGGTGCAGCAGCCATCGGCCCGCTCCTGGCGACCGCGCCGATCACCCGCACCTTCGCGCGGACCGTCCCGCTCGACTGAGGTGACGCCGACGCCGGTGCCGCGGCCCGACGACGGCGCGATCACTCAGATCGTGTCGTCGTCGGTGTCGAGCGGCACCGGCCGGTCGTCGTCGGGGAGCAGTTCGTCGTCCGCGTCGTCGACCACGGGCAGGTCGTCGGGGTCGAGCACGGTCGGCTCCGGTTCGTAGTCGGTCTCCTGCGCCTCGCGGAAGTCGTCGAGGGTGTCGTCGTCCTTCGGATCGCTCATGGCCCCGAAGGTACCTCCGGATCCTCGACGTGTCCGCAGACGGTCAGCGCTCCCGACGACGGTCAGCGAGCGGCGTGCTCCCGGGCCTCCATGGCGTCCCAGGCGAAGCTCGCCAGCCAGTGGGTGGAGTAGTACTCCTCGCCCACGCTCGCCGCGAGCCCGGAGGTCAGCAGCCGGTCCGCCGCGTCGTCGAGCAGGTCGGCGACGCCGGTGCCGTCCGAGCCGCCGTCGCCGAGTGCGTCCGCGATGCGCCGGGCCGACCCCGCACGCGACAGGTCGAGCCCGAACAGGTGCACCTGCTGCGGGTCGTTCTCGTCGCGGACCACCGTCGAGCGCAGGATCGCGTCGCCCGGCTGCACCGAGGCGAAGAACCCGCGCGCCCACGCGGCGAACTCCGGGGCCGGCAGCACGGCACGCATCAGGTCGGCTTCGGCCAGGCCTGCGGACAGGAAGTCGTGCCCGCTCCGCTCCCAGGCGAACGGCCAGCCGGCGTCCGTGCCGAACCACTCCTTCGCGGCCCCCTCGATCGCGGCGGCCAGGGCCGGACGGTCGAGCGACCGGGCGGCCTCGAGCACGAGCAGCAACCCGAACGCCGAGTTCGAGTGCACGCCGTGCCGGACAGGGTGTGCTGCGCCGTCGATCCACCGGACGACCAGGTCCTCGAGGACGTCGACGACCGGCGCGAACCCCGGGGCCAGTGCCCGGACGGCGGGCGCCTCGGATGCCGAGACCTCGGCGGCGAGCCGCGCGAGCCAGGCCCAGCCGTAGGGGCGCTCGTAGTGCGGGGTCTCGCGCAGGTAGGCCGCCTCGGTCGCGAGGTGATCCGTCGTGAGGTGCGCCTGCAGGATCGAGGTGAGCCGGGCCTCCAGTTCGGTGGGCAGGCCGTGCGCGACCAGGCGCGCCGCGAGCCAGTGCATGTGCACCGACGAGTGCCAGTCGTACGACGTGGCGAAGGCGGGGTGGAGCTCGACGGGCAGTGCCCGGTCGTCCGGTCCGGACGTCGCGTGGTGCGCTGCGTAGGGGTACTCGCGGGTGGTGTTGTCCGCGGCGACGGCCGCGAAGCGGTCGGCCCAGGCGGCCCGGGTCAGGTCGATCGGGGCGGCATCAGAATGCGACAAGGTACATGACTCCCATGTTGACGACGAGCAGGATGGCGGCGGTCGGGATCTGCGCCTTGATCGGGCCGTACTTGTCCCGCATCTCGAGCAGGGCGGCCGGCACGAGGTTGAAGTTCGCGGCCATCGGGGTCACGAGCGTGCCGCAGAAGCCGGCGAGCATGCCGATCGCGAAGATCGCGGCCGGGTTGCCGTCGAAGCCCTGCACCAGGACGGGCCAGCCGATCGCGGCCGTCATGATCGGGAAGGCGGCGAAGGCGTTGCCCATGATGATCGTGAACAGGGCCATGCCCAGGCAGTAGATGACCACGGCGGCGAGCAGCGAGTTCTCCGGCAGCACCGACTTGATGATCGTGCCGACGGCGTCACCGACCCCGGCCTGGGTGAAGACGATGCCGAGCGTCGAGAGCATCTGCGGCAGCAGTGCCGCCCAGCCGATCGCCTGCAGCAGCCGTCCGCCCTCGCGGATCGGGGTGGCGACCTTCGGCGGGCGCAGGACGAACACGGCCACGACCACGGCGAGCACCGAACCGATGCCCAGGCCGGTCAGGGTCGCACTGCCCTCGGCCAGCAGCGGTTCGCCGCCGAACGAGACGAGCGGGCCGAGCGTCGCGACCAGCACGGCGACCACCGGCACCACGAGCGCCGGGATGAAGAGCCGGTTGCCGTACTTCGTCGCGAACCCGGCACGCTCGTCGGGGCTGGTGGTGGCGAGCACACTCGTGCTGCCGCTGCCGGCGTTCGTGATCTTCTGCGTCACGCCGGTGGGCTCGGCGGGGCCGGTCTCGGCACCGGTGCCCGCGCCGGGGATGCTCGCGACCCGGGTGCGGCTCGTCGTGCCGGTGAAGCCGAGCCCGGCGAGCGCGACCATCACGAGGACGGCGATCCCGAGCGTCCAGGCCGGCACGGTGCCCGCGGCGACGAAGGTGCCGTAGAAGAACGACAGGCCGAGGATGCCCCAGAACGCCGCGTTGCCCAGGCGCTTCGCGTGCGCGGTGTCGGTGACGATCAGGACGGCGACGGCGATGAAGAACGCGCCGATGAGCCAGTAGAGCCATTCGCTGGTGATCACGCTGCTGCCCCCAGGGTCGGGGCGTCGGCACGGGCGTCCGCCGCCATCTTGTCGAGTCGGCGATCGAACAGCAGCAGGCGTCCGCCGTGCACGATCAGCGCTGCGATGCCGGTGGGGATGGCCCAGAGCGCCAGGTCGATCGGCTCGAGCGACAGCCCGTACGTCGAGTCGACGAAGGTCGTGATGAGCAGGATCGAGCCGACGGCGACGAAGACGTCCTCGCCGAAGAACACGCCGACGGTGTCGGACGAGGCCGAGTAGCCCTTGATCTTCTCGCGCATCCGCTCGTCGATCCGCCCGTACTTCTTCGTCGCCGCGCCCTCGGCCATCGGGTACACCAGCGGGCGCACGGTCTGCGCCGGGCCACCGATGCTGGTCAGGCCGACCGCCGCGGTGACCTGCCGGATCACCAGGTACCCGGCGAGCAGGCGACCCGTCGTGAGCTTGTCGAGCTTCGCGATGAGGCGCTTCGCCTGGTCCTGCAGGCCGTAGCGCTCGATCAGGCCGATGACGGGCAGGACGAGCGCGAAGGTCGTGACGGACCGGCTCGAGGCGAACCCGTTGCCGAACGCGTCGAGGATGCCGACGGGACCGATCCCGCCGATGGCCGCGGTCACGATGCCCGCGACCGTGACGACGAGGAGCGCGTTGATGCGCAGCGCGAAGCCGACGATGACGACGGCGACGCCGATGAGGACGAACATGCGGGACAGTCTGGACCGCATTGTTCAACAATCGCAAGAGCCGGTTCCGCTCTGTAACACGCCCTTCACAATCGCCACGCATGCCAGGATCGGTGCCATGACCCGAACCGTCGGCGGCGCTGACTCCACGGCCACGCGGTTGCGCACCATGATCGCCTCGGGCGACTTCTCCCCCGGGGCGCAGCTGTCCGAGGAGCGGTTGAGCGACCAGCTCGGGGTGTCGCGGAACACCCTGCGCGAGGCGTTCCGGCTGCTCGCCCGCGACCGTCTGGTCGAGCACGTGTTCAACCGCGGCGTGTTCGTCCGCCGGCTCTCCGCCGACGACGTCACCGATCTCTACGCGGCTCGGCGGGTGCTCGAGGAGGCAGCCGTCCGCGCCTGCACCCCCGACTCGCCGGCACTCGCCGAGGCCGCTGCAGCGGTCGCCGACGCCCGGGCAGCGGCGTCCGCGGGCGACTGGGGCGCGGTCGGCACCGCCGACATCCGGTTCCACGCCGAGCTCGTGCGCGCGGTGCCGAGCGAGCGGATCCACGCCCTGATGGACGGGCTGCTCGCCGAGATGCGGCTCGCCTTCCTGACCACCGCGGACCCTGCCTCGTTCCACGCCGACTTCGTCGAACGCAACGACGCGATCGTGTCCGCGTTGCGCGGTGGCGACCAGGACGGCGCCTCGGCGCTGCTCGCCGACTACCTCGACGACGCCGAGCGGACGCTGCGGGTCGCCGCCGGCGCAGCCGACTGAGGGACGGCCAGGAGGCGCGGTGCGGCTCCGCCCCGCACGTTCCGTCCGGCGGCGCTAACGCTGGCGCCCGCGGATCGCTCGGTCAGGACTTCCCGCCGAGCAGGGCCGTGACCGCGTCGGCCACGACCTGGCGACGCCGCGGCGGCGTCACGGCCTGCACCAGCGGCTCGTACTCCGGAGCGGTCGCGCTCCAGAACGCCGCGGCGTGCAGGACGAGCCCGAGGAGCACCGCCGGACGGAACGCCCGCGGCAGGACCCCGGCGCGCTGGGCGTGCTCGACCTCGGCCACCGCGTCTGCGTAGCTGGTCGCGACGGACTCGAGCGGGACGTCGGCGCGCTCGAGCCGGTGCCAGGTCGCGAGCCGCTGGGCCCAGGGGCGACGGACGTAGGAGTCGTGCACCCGGCCGGCCCAGGCGGCGAGGTCAGCGGTGTCGAGCGGGGCCTCGGCGAACGTCTCGGTCACGGTGTCCGCGACGAGGGCGTCGAACAGCCCCTCCTTGCTGCCGAAGTAGTGGAAGACCTGCGCCTTGTTGCTCGACGCCGCGGCACCGATCCGTTCGACCCTGCCGGCGGCCAGTCCGACCGCGGCGAACTCGTCCCGCGCGGCGAGCAGGAGCCGGGCGCGCATCGCGTCAGCGGCTGGGGGCGTGAATCGGGCCATGGCGACCACCGTACCGATCACGCAGCCCGCAGCGCTGGAGTGCACCGCAGCAGCTTCAGGCCCGCTGTCTCTGCACAGCGCTCCGAAGGACCAGCGCAAGCGTCAACAGGACGCCGGCGACCACGGCCCCCTGGACGAGGTCCGCGAAGCCGCGCTGCAGATCGTCACCCGTGACGAGGATCGCGACGACCAACGCCGCCGTCACCGCGAGCACGATCGACCGGGCTCGCAGGCTCCCGTCCGAGCGGCTCACGGCGGCGTGGATCGCCACGAACGGGACCGGGAAGAGCGCGGCGAAGGCAGCCGAGCCGTCGAAGAAGAGGAGGCCGACGAGCAGCCCTGCCCCGAGACCGGTCGACAGAGCCACCCAGTCCGACGTGGAGATCCCGGCCCGCACGGTGCCTCTGCGCCGATGCCGTCCCAGCAAGAACGGCAGGGCGCAGAGGGCGCCACCGACGAGCAGGAACGCCCCCGGATTCCACGACGCCTCGTTCGGAGCGCTCAGCATCGAGGCCCCGAGCGCCATGCTGGCGAACAGGATCACCCGGCCCCCGCTCCGCCTCACGCGCCCAACCTCCCGCCGCTGATGTTCCACATCTCGACTCTACTGGCCCAGCTTTCCTTCTGCTGAAATACACATTGCTTGTTCTACGTGTTGGAAGATCAGTGGCGTGAGGTCCTCGGCACAGGCCGGGACTGACATGGGGAGATGACGTTGTCCCGCAATTTCATTGGACGATCTTCGGTAGCGCTCGGAGCGTGCTTGCTCTTCGTGGCAGCTCTTGCCTCGCCAGCAACGGCGGCACCGAACGTCGCGGAGCCAGTCGCCGACGTGGACGTGCACGAACAGGCACGGAAACTGGCTGACCTTTCGCACGCCTACGACTCGAATCAGGCCGGCGGGGGCAACACGGTCAACGGAGGGTTCGCGACGTCACCAGTTGCGTCCTTCCGCTGGAGCTACCGAGGCGTGACGATCGTCGTACCAGCGGGATGCTTCCTCAACATGTCCGTTCGAGGTTCGGGGCTGCGGGTCACGGGGTCGACGACCGCGGCCGAGTGCTACGGCCTCGCTGCGGTCATCCCGGGGATGTTCTGCAACTGGAGCGGCGTCTACCGCTTCAAGGACGTCAACGGGCGGCAGTACGCGCAGGAGACGACGTCGGTGCGTTCAGGCTGCGGACAAGCCGTCTTCAACATCCCCAGCGTCAAGAAGCACACGTTGCGTCCGGGGAGCATGTGCGTCGACTTCCGGAACAACGGCGAAGTACGTGGCCGAACGTGTATGGCGATCTAGCGTTGACCGTTCCGGAGCGAGCAACGCCGGCTCGTCTCCGCCGCGTGCTCAGCAGGGTGCTCGCAGCGTGCGCGGTCTTGCTCGGCGTCGCTTGTGTCGTGCTCGTCGTCAATGGATGGCCGCTCTCGGTCGCAGCGGGAGCAGCTGGCCTGAGTGCCTCGGGCTTTGCTGGCATGGTGCACCCGAAGAGCAGGGCAGCACCGGTTGCGTTCCTGGTCTGCGTCGCAGTGATCGGCGCCGCGCTCGTCCTCAACCAGGTACTCGCGTAGTCCGACCGCACGACGACGGTCCGTCCACCGGACGGGAGGCGCGGTGCGGGCCCGCACCGCGCCTCCAGTCCGTCATCCGAAGCGACCGTTGACGTAGTCGGCGGTGCGCGGATCCTGCGGTGTCTGGAACATCGCGTCGGTCGGGCCGTGCTCGACGATCGCACCGGGTGTCCCGGCCTCGGCGAGGAAGAACGCGCAGCGGTCGGAGACGCGCTGCGCCTGCTGCATGTTGTGCGTGACGATGACGATCGTCACGTCGGTGGCGAGCTCCGTGATCGTCTGCTCGATGCGCCGGGTCGACGTGGGGTCGAGGGCGGAGCACGGCTCGTCCATCAGGAGCACCCGCGGACGGACGGCGAGCGAACGAGCGATGCAGAGCCGCTGCTGCTGCCCACCTGACAGACCGCCGCCGGGTTGCCGCAGGCGGTCCTTGACCTCGTTCCACAGGCCCGCCTTGGTCAGGGTCTCCTCGACGAGCGCGGCCTTCGCGGCCTTGTCGAGCCGCACCCCCGTCAGAGCGAGTCCTGCGAGCACGTTGTCCTGGATGCTCATCGCGGGGAACGGGTTGGGCTTCTGGAAGACCATCCCGATCTGCCGCCGGGCCTCGGTGATCCGCCGGGACGCGTCGTAGATGTCGACGTCGTCGAGGAGCACCTCGCCCGCGAGCGACGCGGTGGGGACCAGCTCGTGCATGCGGTTGAGGGTGCGGAGGAACGTGCTCTTCCCGCAGCCGGAGGGCCCGATCAGGGCGGTGACCTGGCCGGCCGGCATGGTCAGCGAGACACGGTCGAGCACCTTGTGGTCACCGAACCAGGCGGAGACGGATCGGGCGTCGAGGGTCGCGGGCAGGGTCGACGGATCCGGTGCCGGGGGCACGCGGTCGAACCAGCTGTCGAACTCGGCGAGGAGGGTTTCGGTTTCTGTTCCGGGCATCGTGGTCTCTTCGGTCACATCAGGTTGGGCAGGAGGACGGTGAGCTGGGACGCCGCGGAGAGCCCGACGGCGAGCACCACCGGGACGGCGACGACGAGTGTCTGCCGACGGCCCCAGAAGCGCATCCCGACCGCGAACAGCGCGACCATGCCGGCCAGGACGATCAGGCCGAGCACGAGGAACGGCCACACCGAACCGTCACCGGCCATGGTCAGTTCGGCGGGGGCGAGTGCGGCGTAGCCGAACGAGGGCGTCGGGGTGGGAGCGGCCTTCGAGACGAGTTCGGCGTCGACGCGGACGACGGAGTCGGGCAGGAACGGCAGCCCGGCGGCGGAGACCAGGGTGAGCCGACCGTCGCCGGCCTCGAGCGGTGCGGGGACGTGGTCACCGGTGCGGCGGACGTCGACGACCCGGTACTTCGCGGTCCCCTGCCCGGTCGTCGCGGTGATGACCGCGCCCTTGTCGAGCTGGTCGATGCGACCGAAGGGGCCGCCGTAGGCGGTCTGGCGTCCGTAGACGACACTCGCGCCGACCTGGCCGGGCAGCGGGGTGTCGCGACGGTGGCCGGGGCCGGAGCGGGTGGTCTCCGACGTGGTGCCCTGCAGCACGACGGTGTCGAGGCCGAGTGCCGGCACCCGGACGATCGCGACGGGCGTGCCCTCGGGGACCAGACGTCCGTCGGTGCCGGTCTGGCCGACCGGGGCGGTGGCGTTGGCGAGCTGGTAGCGGAACGCGTCGCGCGCCAGCTGCTGGTCACGCGAGGAGGTGACCTGCGACACGGCGGTGAACTGCAGCGCGAACCCGACGAGCAGCAACCCGACGACGACGACGGCAGAGCCGCTGAAGCGCCAGCGGTCGGGGGCTCCGAGGACGGGGATCGCGCGGGCAGCGGGGCCGGCGGACTCGTGGGACCAGCCGGTGACCGGTCGGGAGGGGCGCCGCGCGCGGGACGGTCGCAGCCCCCGGATCGGCCGCCACGGGCCGGCGGCTCGGCGGCGACCGCTCGCGTCCTGCTCGCCGGAGGGTCGCCGGCCCGGCAACCAGGAGGTGAAGCTCGTCATCGATCCGTCCGTCGGGGTGTTCGGGGGTGGGGTGGTGTCTTCGGTGTGGGGTGCCCGGCCGGTCCTGTCGGACCGGCCGGGCGGGGTGGGACTAGCGCGTGATCTTGACCGAGGACGAGGTACGCGCGGTGTTCCAGAGGGAGTCACCGCTGTAGACGACGGTCAGCTTGTGCGTGCCGGCCTTGAGACGCGGGAGCGAGACGGTGCCGCGCCCGGTCTTCGACAGCGACACCGAGGCGAGCGTCTTGCTGCCCTCCTTGACGGTGACCTTGCCGGTCGGGGTCGCACCGGCACCGCTCACGGCGACGGTGACCTTGGCGTGGGACTTCGTGGAGACCGATTTGACCTTGCCGGCCTTGACGGTCGGTGCACCCTTGGCGACCTTCACCGTCGACACCGCGCTGGTGGCGGCGGTCCCGCCGGTGGTGGCCGGAGTGTACGTGGCGACGAGGCTGTACGAGGTGCGCTTCGGGACGAACGAGACCGAAGCGGTGGTGGCTCCGGCGGCGACCTTGGCGGTGCCGACGGTCTCCGTGCCGTTCTTGATGGTGACGGTGCCGCCCGTGGCGTTCCCGCCCGTGATCGTCGTGGTCACCTTGGCGGTCTTGCCGACCGTCAGGCGCGGGACCGTCATGGTGACGCCGGTCGCCGCGGAGACCGTGACCGTGGACGCCGCCGAGGTGCTCGACGAGACACCGGCGAGCGCCGGGATGAACAGCGCGTTGACCGAGGCCGTGCCGCTGGGCAGGGTCACCGGGGCGGTGACGCTCTTGGCACCCTTGGCGATGGTGCCGGTCCCGACGACCGTCGAGCCGTTCAGGAACCGGACCGTGCCGCCACCCGTGCCGAACGAGTCGACGGAGACGGTGGCGCTGACGGGCTTGCCGGCCACGGCCTTCGCCGGGATCGACAGCGCGGTGGTGCTCAGCGACGCGGAGAAGGCGCGCAGCTGGGCGTAGCCGCAGGTGGTGGCGGCGTTGGTGGCCGGCTCCGGCAGGAACCCGTAGGCGGCGATGGTCGCGGTCTGCTTGCAGACGAGCGAGTCCTTGCCGACGAACGTCTTCGCGATCGCGCTCGACGGGTCGTCCGCCAGGCGCGACGGGACGATGTTGTAGACGTCACGGACGAAGCCAGCGAACGCCGGGTTGGTCGCGTAGGCCTTGCCGCTGCCGGTGGTGGCCGGGGTCTGGCTGCCGGCCGTCTTGCCGAGGTCGGCGAGCGTCACGCCGTGGCGACGGTCGGTGACCCCGCCGACGCCGTTGGCCTGCGCGACCCACTGGCTGACCGAGAACGGGGCGATCGCGAGCGTCGAGCCCGTGTCGGCCGCGACGACCGCGGTGCCGTCGTGCTCCTCGATCGGCTTGCCTGCCGAGGTGTCGGACACGAACGAGTTCGTGCTCGTGAACCCCGAGGCGTCGGTCAGACCGAGCTGGCCGAGGAAGTAGCTGCGGGTGCCCGAACCGAACTTGGGCAGGAGCGGCTGGAGCTTGTAGGCCTTGGTGCCGTCCGGACCGGTCGCGCTGCCACCGACGGAGTTGTAGGTGCCATCCGCGTTGAAGTAGGCGTGCGACACGTCGCCGCGGTAGACGTTCCAGAGCGTCGGGGCGGTCTTGGCCTGCGAGCCGTCACCGATGAAGAAGGGCACCTTCGACAGCGGGCTGCCCGGCGCGTAGGCGACGTCGACCGCGTCGCGGGCGAACGGCACGTAGGCCAGGACACCGTCGGCCGACTGGTCCTTGGCGGCGGGGCCGCTCGACGAGCGGGCGAAGTCGAGCTGTCCGACGACGGACTCGTCGATCGTCGTGCTCGTGCCGTCGGCCAGGGCGACGCCCGACTTGTTGGCGACCGCACCGATCGAGACGAGCAGCTCGTCACGGCCGGCACCGGAGCCGGAGACGCGCGGGATGGCCGCGCCGCCGGAGCGGGTGACGACGGAGGGGCCGGCGTTGGTCGCGTCGTACGAGGCGATCTGGTTGCCGCCGACCGCTGCAGCGACGCCGTTCATGACGTCCTGCGTCGTGTCCGAGCCGAGACCGACGAGCTTGCCGAACGCGTTCCCCGCGGGGTCGGCCTGGGCCGCCGGCACGGAGAGGGCACCGACGATCAGCGCAGTTGCACCGAACGTGACTGCCGTCTTGCAGAAGGTGTTGACCTTCATGGCTGGTGTTTCCTTTCGTGGGTTCGACGCTGCCCAGGTGGCAGCGGTCGTGGGTGGAACTCGGTCACACGTGGGCGGCGGCCAGCATCGCCAGCCTCCGGCCACGGCGGATCAGGAACGGCCCCACGCCGAGCGCCGGCAGGCCGGCTCCGAGCGCCGCGGCGAGACCCAGGCGGGTCGCCGCGAGCGGCTGGTCGTGGGTGCGTTGGGTGGGTCCGGACGCCTCGTCGACGTCGTTGGTCGACACGGGAGGCGCGGCGTCGGCCACCGGGTCGAGGGTCGCGTCCGGCAGGGTGTCGGTCGACGTCCCCGGGTCGGTCACGGGGTCCGTCACGGTCTCCGTCGTGTCGGTGGGCGGCGGGACCGCCCCGTCGGGGCCGGACGTCGTCGGCTCGGTCGGCGCCGACGTCTCCGGAGCCTCCGGGCAGGCGGCGGCGACCGTCTTCGCGTCGGTCAGGCCGCTGGCGACCTGTCCGGCCGCTGCCCGCATGCTGCTCGACAGCGGGACGTAGCCGGCGGGGAGCTGGCCCTGCTTCTCCCCCGGTACCTGCCCCGCACCGCTCGCGTAGCGGATGAAGGTGGCGTAGTCCGAACGCTCGGTGGGACTCGAGGCACAGACGTTCACCGCCGCGTAGCTGAGCAGGGCGAGCGGGTAGGCACCCGCGTCGCGGTTCGCGGGGTCCGCGACGACGACACCGGGGACGGTCGACGGCCGCATGGTCGCGATGCCCTTCGTGATCGACTCGGTGGTCGGGGCGACCGCCTCGCCCGCGGCGTTCACGAGCTTGGCCGTGGGGATCGCGTACCGGGCAGCCGATGCCGTGTCGGTGATCGACAGCAGGAACCGGCTCCCCGGCACCTGCGCGCCGAGCGAGGTGTAGCCCTTCGGCTGTCCGAACGGGTTCCAGGAGTCCTTCTGGTTCGGGTCAGCCTTGAGCGTCCGGTAGGCCCCCTCGTGCATGTCGTTCATGTACGGCCGCATGTCGAGGGTGCCGTAGCCGGTCTCGTCCGGGTCGCCGCCCTTCGCGATGGTCAGGTCGGCCTTCGGGAAGCTGTCGACCGTCGTGTCGGTGGCCAGCGCCAGCGGGCGGTACGCGGGGTTGATCCGCATGCCCCACTCGTCCGGGCGCCCGTCGAGGAAGGCCGCCGCGACCGGGTCGGCCCGCAGCCAGGCCCACACCCGGGCGTTCGCGTCGGTGTCGCCGAGCGCGACCATCAGGCCGGCCGGAGCGGTGTCGCTCTTCGAGCCGACGAAGGTGGGGTTGAGCGCGAGGAACTCCGGGTCGGTCACGATGCTCGACGGGTTCGCCGCCACCGTGGGGTCACCCTTGCCGCGGCCGGGCACGTCCGCCTGGTACGACTGCGTGAGCAGCTTCGCCACGAGCCGTGCGTCGAGGGTGAGCTCCTGCGCCTGCAGACCGTTCCTCGCCTTCGCCGGGGCGTCCGGGTACAGGCGGTAGTCGATCGAGAACCCGATCACGATCGCCGACTGGGCCACCGGGGCGTACCGGATGGTCGTGTCGGGGGCGGTCGCGGGGTCGACGGGCGTGTTGACGAGTGCGAGTCGAGACGCCCCGCCGGTGGTGGAGACGATCTGGTGCTGCGCCTCCTCGTCGCCGATCTGCGAGTAGCCGTAGGTGGTGCCGAGCCCGCACAGAGCCGGCTGCCAGGCGGTGACCGCCTCGGTGGCGGGCTCCGACCCGACCATGCGCTGCTCCGCGTTGCCGATCGGGCAGGCCTGCGCCACCGACTGGAAGCCGAGGGGGAACACGACGCGGTTGCGCCAGGCCGACGCCGACAGCGGCGACCCGGTGACGCGACCGGCGGCGGTCGACGCCGCGGTGCCACCGTCGAGGTTGTGGCTGCCCCGGGGCACGATCACCAGCCAGCAGTCCCGCGGTGTCGCCTTGCCGGCCACCACACGGTCCTGTCCGCAGCCGAGCTGCGGGGCCTCGAGGCCCGACTGGGTCTCGAAGGTGACCTGGCCGGTGCCGTCGCTCGCGGTCCGGGCGGCGGTGACCTCGTTCGTGGTCGTCGCGTCGAACTGCTTCGACAGCTCGGTCGTGCTCTTCGACAGCGTGCCGTCGACGGACCGGAAGGGCACGCGGTACGCCCGCAGGAACGGGTTCTCGACCGGTGGCTCGAGCAGCAGGTCGGGGTTCGCGTCCGGTCCGGTCAGGGTCGGGTCCTGCCGGGGGTCGTCCCCGTTCACCAGGTCGCGCTTGGCGGCCCCGACACCGGTCAGTCCCGCGATGGTCGACGACGGAGCGCCCCACTGGCACTGCTCGGGGGACGGTCCGGCCGCCTCGTCGCCCCAGCACTGCATGAGCTGGACGTAGTCGGTGGCGTACTCGCTCGGCGAGGTCGGCTTCGCACCGGTCCAGCTCACGGTGATGCCCTGGTCGGTGAGTTCCTCGGTCTGGCTGACCGTGAAGGACATCTTCGAGAAGTCGGCTGCGTCGGGATCGGGCTCGGGGGTCGCTCCCCCGGCGCCGATCGCGGCCTGTGCGTCGACCCACGACTTCGTGACCGCGGACGAGGGCGTGGCCGACGGCGCGGTGGCCGACGCCGGGATCGTGGCGACGAGCAGCGAACCGGCGATGGTCGACGTGACGGCGCCGAAGACGAGCGCGGCGGAGCCGAGTCGGACGAGGTGCTGGTTCTTCACTTCTGGGCCCTCCGTCGGGACACGAGCACGCCGATGAGCGGCGGCAGCAGGACCACGGCCAGCAGGGCGGCCACGGCGCAGAGCATCAGGGTGCGGGTCGGCGTCCAGCCGTCGGCGGCGTCGACCTCGACGGGCAGGGCGGCCACGTTCTGGCACACGCCGCTGTCGGCGTCGCACTGCACGGGTGAGCCGTTGTTGAGTGCCGGCACCGCGCCGGTCCCGCCGTTGCCGGTGCTGCCGCCGGAGAGCTGGTCCGTCGAGCCGCTCCCGGAACCCGAACCGGAGCCGGTTCCCGAGCCGGAGCCCCCGGAACCGCCGCCCTCCGCACCGGAACCCGAACCGCCGCCGGACCCCGAGCCGGAGCCCCCGGCCGCCCCGGCACCGCCGCCGTCGTTCGTGCCGCCGCCGGCCGCGCCGCCGCTCTGTGTCGGCGTCGCGGTGCCCTTCGCCCCGCCGGTGCCGGTGTTGCACTGGGTCGCGCCGAGCTTGTCGCACGCCGGGGGTTGCGGCGCCTTGACGGCGAGGGTGTTCTTGCCGTCGGCGGAGAACGTCGGGTTGTTGCACTTCCGGATGTCGATCTTCTTCGCCTCGACCCCGGGGATGCGCCGCACCTGGTCGAGTCCGGCCTGCACCAGGTTGATCGGCAGCGGCGAGTACCCGAGCACCTCGGCCTGCTGCTGCCCCTCGCAGAGGAAGTAGTAGTCGAACGCGCCGAGGGTCTTGCCCTTCGCTGTCGTGAGGCTCGCGTCGGTGGTCGTCGGGACGACCATGTACGAGTACGACGACAGCGGGTAGGTGCGGGCATCGGGATTGTCGTACACGCCGTCGAGGATCTGCGTCAGGTACGACGACGACCGCTTGTCCTGGTTGATCTTGGCGCCGAGCAGACCGACCGCGACGTTCGAGGCGGTGGGCTCGACGTAGTAGCCCGCCTTGTTCAGCACCTTCGCCACCGGGTAGCCGGTCTTCAGAGCGTAGGAGTACTCGACGTACGTGATGGTGCCGACGTTGGCCTTCTGTGCGACGTACCCGGACACGCCCTGCGAGTTCGGCTGGGCGATGAAGCCCTTGCCGGCGACCGTCGGGTAGTTCGACGTGATGCCGCAGGGCAGCGGGCGACCGGCCTGCTTGCAGTACGCGTTCCACTCGGACGGGTACTTCTTGCTCATCCAGGTCGTGAACTGTGCGGTCGACCCGGAGCCGTCGGACCGGACCACCGGCACCACGCGGCGCTTCGGCAGGTCGAGCCCGGGGTTGTCGGCCTTGACCTTCGGGTCGTCCCAGCTCGTGATCTTGCCGGTGAAGATGCCCGCGAGCACCGGGCCGGAGAGCCGCAGGTTGGTGATCTGCTTGCCACCGGCACTGAGGTTGTACATGAACGACGTGCCACCGGCGACGATCGGCATGTACGCGTACCCGACGGTCGGCGGGACGTCGGTGACCCCGCCGTCCTTGATGCCGTAGGGGATCTCCGAGACGGCGAAGTCGACCGTGCCCGCCTTGAACTGGTTGCGGCCGTCGGAGGACCCGGTGCTGGCGTACCGGACCTTCATGCCGTACTGCTGCACGTTCACGGCCCACTGCTGGATCGCGACCGAGCTCCACGACGAGCCCGCGCCCGAGATGGGCACGTAGGACTCACCCGCGTCGGCCGCGGTGGCGGGGAGGATCGACAGGGCCAGTGCGGCGGCGGCCAGGACCGCGCCCATCAGGCGTGTTCTGCGGGTTCTCACGAGGGGTCCTTCTGGGAGGCGTCGGTGGGGAACGGGTGGACGTAGCGTCGGGCGTGCCGACGGACGAAGCGGCCGACGGGGCGCCAGACCGGTTCGGCGGCGGCGACCCAGCGCAGGACGAGGCGGCCGAGTGCGCGGAAGCGGTCGTTGCGGCGCTCGCGGGTCGCGACGGTCTGCGACCCGATCACACGGGCGATCACGAACAGCACGAGCACGAGGAACATCAGGACCGCGGCCGCGCCGAAGCCGCGGGCGATCATGTTCGGTTCGGGCGACTTCACGAACTCGAAGATCGCCAGCGGCAGCGAGATCATCGGGCCGGTCGTCGGGTCGAGGTTCAGGTCGGGCGCGAAGCCGGCGGTGAGCAGCACCGGGCTCGTCTCGCCGATGCCCCGCGCGGTGGCGAGGATGATCGCGGTGACGAGGCCGGAGCGGGACGTGGGCAGCACGACCCGCCACACCGTCTGCCACTGCCCGGCGCCGAGCCCGATCGACGCTTCCTTGAGCGTCGACGGCACCAGGCGGAGCACGACGTCGGCGGACCGGATCATGATCGGCAGCATCATCACGCTGATCGCCAGGGACGCGGCGAACCCGGACTTGTCGAAGCCGAGCCCGACGATGACGCTGGCGTAGATGAAGAGCCCCGCGACGATCGAGGGCAGCGCGGTCATCGCCTCGACGATGGTGCGGACGAACCGGGCGAACGGCCCGGGCACCTCGGTCAGGAACAGCGCCGTGGTCACCCCGAGGGGCACCGTGATCACGAGCGCGATCGAGATCTGGATGAGGGACCCGGCGACCGCGTGCAGGACGCCGCCGGAGGTCATCGGGTCGAGGGGCCCGGTGAGCGCCATGTCCTGGGTGTAGAAGTTCCAGTGCGGCAGGGCCTTGGTCGCCCGGATCACGCTGAACGAGACGACGAAAACGAGCGTCGCGACCACGACGAACGCGAGCGAGTGCACCGCGGCCGAGACGACCCGGTCACGGACCACGGCCGCACTCTCGTTGGTGGCGACGAGGAGCGCGTAGAAGACCAGGAACATCACGTAGGCGACGGCGGCGAACGCGATGGGTCCGGAGACCGGTGCGAGCTCGGTGAAGACGATCGACGTGACCGAGGCCGACGCGACCGCGGCGCCGACGACGCAGAGCACGTCGCTGATCCGAGTGCCGCTGAACCGGCGTTCCTCGGGTCCGCGGTCCGGCTCGGACCCCCGCTCGAGCCGCGGCAGGACCGTGCCGGAACCGGAGCCGGAGGGGGTCGACGCGGTCACCGGGCTGGCCGGCACGGGCGTCGACAGGGGGACGGTGGGCAGGGGTGACGTGACGCCCGCTGGCGCCTGGGTGGTGTCGGTCATGACTAGCTGCTCGCTCCCGAACGCGATCGGGCGACCACTGCGGACGCGGCGAAGTTGATGCACAGCGTCATCAGGAACAGCGTCAGACCCGCTGCCATGAGTGCCGACATGCCGAACGGTGTCGCGTCGCCGTACCGCAGGGCGATCAGCGAGGAGACCGAGCTCGCACCGGCCTGCAGGATGTGCGGCTGGATGACGAACACCGGCGAGATGATCATGTAGACCGCGATGGTCTCGCCGAGCGCCCGGCCGAGTCCGAGCATCGTCCCGCCGATGATGCCGCCACGGCCGAACGGCAGGACGACCGACCGGATCATCCCCCACCGCGTCGACCCGAGGGCGAGCGCGCCCTCGCGCTCACCGAGCGGGGCCTGCGAGAACACCTCGCGCATGATCGAGGTGACGATCGGCGTGATCATCAGGCCGACGACGATCCCCGCGATGAAGGTCGAGGCCGTGTACGCGGTCGGCGACGCGAGCGGGTCGTCGAGGTCGACGCCGGACACCGAGAAGAGCGGGATCCACCCGAACCACTGCGAGATCCACCGGGACACCGGGGTGATCTGCGACTGCAGGAAGAAGAAGCCCCAGAGCCCGTAGACGACGCTCGGGATCGCGGCCATCAGGTCGACCAGGCCGATGAACGCCTTGCGGATCCGCAGCGGCGCGTACTCGGTGATGTACAGCGCGGTGCCCAAGGACAGGGGCAGCGCGAACGCGATCGCGACACCGGCGATCAGGACCGTGCCGACCAGGACGGCGGCGATGCCGAACCGGTGGGCGTCGGGGTCCCAGGCCTGCGTGGTGAGGAACCCGAACCCGGCGACACGCAGGGCCTCCGCGGCCCGGACGGCCAGGAAGAGGCCGACGAGCAGCATGATCGCGAGGACGGTGACACCGCCAGCACGAGCGATGTTCCGGAACCTGACGTCCGATGGGTCCCGCACGACCGTGAGCAGGCGGGGCGAATCTGTGGACAACGGCATCCTTCGGAGGGTCCGGGGCAGCAGGTCGGGTGCGCCGGGGGATGCTGCGTTCCCGTTCCGGCGGGCATCACATTGGCAGTCGCTCGCCCAACGGATGCCCCTCAGCCGGCGTCCAGGAAACGGCTCAGAAGTGAACAGACGGGTTTCCTGAGCGGATCGCAAGGTTCCTCTGGTCCCCGCACCCTCCGTTCGGGGGCGGACGGAACGGTCCGGGGTACAGCCGTCGGGGCACAAGCCGCCCGCGCCACAGAACCCCAGTTGGGACCGGTAGTTCGTGCCCGGAACTAACCTTTCCTCGACATTTCCGAGCCCGCACACCCTCGGCGCGCACACGAACGGCAACAGCACCCGCCCCCTGGCGCACCCCGACACCAGGTGAACCGCGGGTGAACACCCGAGCGACGGTTGGCCCCGGAACCCGCGCCCGTCCGTCGACCCCGCGAACCTAGGATGATCCGGTGACCCTCCGACTGCACGACCTCGACCTGCGGGGCTTCGCCTCGGACAACTACGCCGGCGTCCACCCCGAGATCCTCGACGCGATCGCCGCGGCCAACGACGGCCACCAGACCGCGTACGGCGAGGACGTCTACACAGCACGCCTCCACGAGGTCGTCCAGGAGCACTTCGGTTCCCGGGCGGAGGCCTTCCCGGTCTTCAACGGCACCGGCGCGAACGTCGTCGGCCTGCAGTCGATGCTGCCGCGATGGGGTGCGGTCGTGTGCACCACGACCGCGCACATCAACACCGACGAAGCCGGGGCACCCGAGCGCATCGGCGGCATCAAGCTCCTGCCGGTGGCGGCGCCCGACGGCAAGCTCACCCCCGAGCTCATCGACCGCGAGGCCTGGGGCTGGGGCAACGAGCACCGTGCACAGCCGCTCGTCGTGTCGATCACGCAGACCACCGAGCTCGGCACCGCCTACACGGTCGACGAGATCCGGGCGATCGCGGACCACGTCCACCCGCTCGGCATGAAGCTGCACATGGACGGCGCCCGCGTCTCCAACGCCGCCGCGACCCTCGGGGTACCCCTCCGCGACTTCACCACCGACGCCGGGGTCGACGTGCTGAGCTTCGGCGGCACGAAGAACGGCATGCTCTACGGCGAGGCGATCGTCGTGCTCGACCCCGTGGCGTCCCAGGGCCTGCCCTACCTGCGCAAGATGAACATGCAGCTGTCCTCGAAGATGCGGTTCGTCTCCGCCCAGCTCATCGCCCTGCTGCGTGACGACCTGTACCTGCGCTCGGCGCGGCACGCCAACGCCATGGCCGCCCGGCTGCGCGGAGCACTCGAGGCGGGCATCGCCGACGGCAGCATCCGGGGCGTCGGCTTCAGTCAGGAGACCCAGGCGAACGGCGTCTTCGCGACCCTGCCCGCCGGGGTGGCCGACCGGCTGCGGCAACACTTCCGGTTCTACGACTGGGACGCCAGCCGCAACGAGGTGCGGTGGATGTGCGCGTACGACACCTCGGAGCAGGACGTCGACGACTTCGTCGCAGCACTGACGCGCGAGCTCGACGCGGGCTGAGCCGGCCGGCCGGGCGCCCGCCGTCAGGCGTCCGCCGTCAGCCGTCAGCCGTCAGCGCCGCCTCACCCGAACGGGATGACCCGCACGACGATCGCCACCACGAGCATCGCCATCGCGACCACGGCGGCCCGCCACAGCACCTTCCGGTGGTGGTCACCGAGGTTCACGTTCGCCAGTGACACCAGCAGCAGGATCGCGGGGACGAGCGGGCTCTGCATGTGCACCGGCTGCCCGACGACCGAGGCGCGCGCCATCTCGGCCGGCGTGATCCCGTACGCCGCGGCGCTCTCGGACAGCACCGGCAGGATCCCGAAGTAGAACGCGTCGTTGCTCATGAAGAACGTCAGCGGCATGCTCAGCACACCGGTGATGCCCGCCAGGTACGGGCCCATCGAGTCCGGGATCACCGCGACGAGCCAGTCGGCCATCGCCGCGACCATCCCGGTGCCGTCGAGCACCCCGATCAGCACGCCGGCGGCGAACACCATCGACACGACACCGACGATGCTGGGGGCGTGCGCGACGATCTGCGCGGTCTGCTGCTTGAGCTGCGGGAAGTTCACGAGCAGGGCGATCGCCGTGCCGATCATGAACACGAAGTGCAGCGGCAGCAGGCCCATCACGAGCGCCACCATCACGGCGACGGTCAGCGCCAGGTTGAACCAGATCCGCTTCGGCCGGAGCGTCGGACGGTTCGGGTCGAGCATCGTCTCGGCCATGGTGCCGGCACCCGCACCCTCGTCCGCCGAGCCGGCGCCGTCCACGCCCTCGCCGTCCGCACGTCGGCCGTCGGCCTTCCCGCCGCGCAGTCCGAGCGCGACCGTGGGGCTCGTGAACATCCCGCCGCCGGTCCCGCCCACCGCCGCGAGCACCCGTGAGCCGGCCCGAGCGTTCGCCCGTTCCGGCACCCGCGCACCCCGCGAGGCCTCGGTGAACTCGATCAGCCCGAGGCGCTTGCGCTCCCGCAGGCCCATCGTCCACGCGAACGTGAAGCACAGCAGCAGCCCCACCACGAGCGACGGCACGAGGGGCACGAAGATGTCCGTCGGGTCGATCTTCAGCGCGGCGGCCGCGCGGGCGGTGGGACCGCCCCACGGCACGATGTTGAGCGTTCCGTTCGTCAGACCCGCCACGCACGTCATCACGACCGGGCTCATGCCGAGCTTCAGGTAGATGGGCAGCATCGCGGCCGTCACCACGATGAACGTCGTCGAACCGTCGCCGTCGAGCGAGACCGCCCCCGCCAGCAGGGCTGTCCCGAGCACGATCTTCGCCGGGTCGTTGCCGGTCACCCGCAGGATGAACCGGACGAGCGGGTCGAACAGGCCGACGTCGATCATCAGGCCGAAGTACATGATCGCGAACATCAGGAGCGCGGCCGTCGGCGCCAGCGTCCCGATCGCCTCGGTCACCATGTCGCCGAGCCCCAGGCCCGCCCCCGCGAACAGCCCGAACACGGTCGGCACGATGATCAGCGCGAGCATGGGCGACATGCGCTTGGTCATGATCAGGACCATGAAGGTCAGGACCATCGCGTACCCGAGGATGACGAGCATCAGGACTCCTTCGTCCGTGTCTGGCAGTCCGGGCACGCTACGACCCGGCCTGGAGGCGCGGCGCGCTTCTGCACATTGGCGCACCATCGCGCATTGACCGCTTTCTGCGCATTGTGCGCAAGCAGGTCGGCGCACCCTCCGTACGCTGGGGTCGTGACCGACGACCGTTCACGGCGCCCCAGGCTCCGCTTCGCTACCCAGGTGCTCGTCCTGCAGCTCGCCGTGGTCGTCGCCGTCGTCGCCCTGACCAGTGCCGTGTTCGTCCGGATCGAGGTCACCCGGCTCGAACGCGCTGCCGAGGGGACCGCACTCGCGATCGCGCAGAGCGTCGCTGCGCAGTCCGAGGTCCGCGCAGAGGTCGCCCGGCTCAGCGTCGACGGCACCGACCTCGACCCCGCGGTCCTCGCCGACGGACCCGTCCAGCGTGCGGCACTCGCGGCCCAGCGCCGGACCGGGGCGCTCTTCGTCGTGGTCACCGACGACCGGGGCATCCGACTGGCCCATCCCGACGTCGACCGGATCGGCGAGATGGTGAGCACCTCCCCCGACGCCGCACTCGCCGGTCGCGAGACCGTGTCCTGGGCGCGCGGAACACTCGGTGAGTCGGCGCGGGCGAAGGTGCCCGTCTCCGCGCCCGCAGCTGGCGGGGCGGAGACGAGCCGGGCCTCCCGGCAGTCCGCCGTCGTCGGCGAGGTGAGCGTCGGGTTCACCCGGGCACGCGTCTACGACACCCTGGTCGAGGACAGCATGCCGGTGATCGGTGCCGGGCTGGTGGCCGTCCTGCTCGCGCTGATCGCCTCGGTGCTGATCCGCCGGCGGCTGGTGCGGCTGACGCTCGGGCTGCAGCCGGAGGAGCTCGTGATGCTCGTGCAGAACCAGCAGGCCGTGCTCGGCGGGGTCGGTGAAGGCGTCATCGCGATCGGGCCGTCGGGGGTCGTCACCGTCTGCAACCCCGAAGCCGTGCGACTGCTCGGACTGGCCGATCCGGTCGGCCGTCCGGTGGCATCGCTCGACCTGCCCGCGCCACTCGGGTCGATGCTGGACGTGACCACCGCGGCTCCGGCGAGCGCCACGATCGTCGCCGGGCACCGGGTGCTGCTCGTCGACGTCCGCACGGTGTTCCGCGACGGACGCGACCTGGGCCGGGTCGCCGTCCTGCGCGACCGGACCGACGTCGAGGCCCTGACCCGGCGGCTCGACGCCGTCGGGGCGATGAGCACCGCGCTCCGCGCGCAGCGGCACGAGTTCGCGAACCGGCTGCACGCGATCTCGGGGCTGCTCGACATCGGCGAGACCTCCCGGGCGCAGGCGTACCTGGCGGACGTGCAGGAGCGCGGGCCGCTGCGCTACCCCGTTCAGCACGCGGACCGGTTGACCGAGCCCTACCTGCAGGCGTTCCTCGGGGCGAAGGGCGTCGAGGCCGCCGAGCGCGGGGTGCTGCTGCGGATCGGGGCGGAGACGCTCGTGCAGGGGACGATCACCGAGCCGGGCGACGTGACCACCGTGCTCGGCAACCTGGTCGACAACGCGGTGTCGGCGGCGCTCAGCGGCGACGGAAGCGCCCCGGACGGCGGCTCACCGTGGGTCGAGGTCGAGGTGCTCGACGACGGCACGACGCTGCACCTGTCGGTGATGGACTCGGGGCCCGGGGTTCCGGTCGGTGCTGCGGACTCGCTGTTCGTGCGCGGGTCGGCGGCCGGTGGCGCGTCGGCGGACGTCTCGCAGGTGCACGGGCTCGGGATCGGGCTGCCGTTGTCACGTGAGATCGCCCGGCGGCACGGTGGCGACGTGTGGTTCGCCTCCCCCGGCGGTGACGACCACGGCGCGGTCTTCTGCGCCCGACTGGAAGGAGTGGTGTCGTGAGTTCCGTCTTCACCGTGCTGGTGGTCGACGACGACTTCCACGTCGCCGACCTGCACCGGCGGCAGGTCGACGAGGTACCGGGGTTCCGGGCGCTCGATCCCGTCGGCACCATCGCCGCTGCCCGCTCGGCCCTGTCGAGCGGGACCGTGGACCTGGTGCTCGTCGATGTCTACCTGCCCGACGGCAGCGGGCTCGACCTGCTGCGGTCGATCGACGCCGATGCCTTCGTGCTGAGCGCAGCGTCGGACTCGGGCACCGTTCGCCGGGCGATGCGGAGCGGGGCACTCGCCTACCTGATCAAGCCCTTCGCGGCCGGGGTGCTGGCCGAGCGACTGCAGGCCTACGCACGGTCGCGGAACGTCCTCGACGAGCGGTCGACGCTCGACCAGGAGGCCGTCGAGCGGGCCTTCCGGATCCTGCACGCCGGCGACAGCGGTGGGGCCTCGCCGTCCCGGGCGGCCACAGCGGCACTGGTGCTCGAGCAACTCGTCGCGGGCGAGGAACGATCGGCCGCCGAGGTCGCTGCGGCGATCGGGGTGTCGCGGGCGACGGCGCAGCGGTACCTGGCGCAGCTCACTGCCGACGGGACCGTGGCGATGCAGTTGCGGTACGGGGCTGCGGGGCGGCCGGAGCACCGGTACGTGCGGCGGTAGCGTGCCCTGCCGCCTCTTGCGTATTTCACCGGATACCGGCAGGTTTGGTCTGACGCGCTCCACGCTCAGGCCCACTGCACACCCGAGCGCGATGTCCGACCCAGAAGGAGATCACGTGATCGCGATCGAGACGGCGGCCGCCGTCCTGACCATCGTCTTCGTCGCGCTGCCGGCGCGGGGCCTCATCGGCAGGAACAGCCTCGTGGGCATCCGCACCCGGGCGACCATGCGCAGCGACGAGGACTGGATGCTCGGCCACCGAGCAGCGATCGTCCCGACGAGCATCGCCGGCGGTGCGACGGTGGTCGTGAGCCTGGTCTACATCGCGCTCGGCCGCGCCGACGACGTTCCCGCGTTCGTCGCGTGCGCCGCGATCCTCGTCGGTGGAGTCCTCTGGGGTGTGGTGGCCGCACGACGCGCGACCAGGTGACGGACCGGAGGCGCGGGGCGGGGCCACACCGGGCCTCCAGGCCGTCAGGTGGTCACGTGACGATCTGCACCTGCGTGGGCACGTCGGTGACGGCGAACGGGGCGGACGTGCCACGCACGTCGACGCGGTAGTCGCCGCGGAAACCGCGGACCTGCACCCGACCACGGTCGTCGGTGCGCAGCACCGTCGAGCCGAGCCACCACTCCTCCTTGACCAGGCGGCGGAGCGCGTCGTACGACGGCTTCGGGGTGCCGTCGGCGCGGACGAGTCCGATCGGGGCGCCGAGCCAGGCGCCGGCGTCGGTGATGCCCCAGTAGGTGATCGCCTCGACGGAAGGGTGGCCGACCAGGCTCCGGTAGTGCCGTTCGATGTCGTCGGCCTGGCGCGCCTCGCCCTCGGGCGTCGACGGCCACGAAGCGACCTGGTGGTCGTTGAGGTCGACGATGTGCGCGGGCATGAGGTCACCGGAGACGAGCGAGGTCTCGGTCAGGTGCAGCGGCAGGCCGTAGCGGGCGAACCGGTCGACCATCGCGAGCATCGTGTCCTCGCCCCAGTAGCCCTGGTGCATGTGGGTCTGCAGCCCGATGGCGTCGATCTGCACGCCGGCCTCGAGCACGCCCTCGATCAGGCACTCGTAGGCGCTCGACAGGTCGAAGTCGTTGAGCAGCAGGGTGGCGTGCGGGTTGGCAGCGCGGGCCTCCTCGAAGGCCATCCGGATCATCGGGATGCGGCCCTTGGCCCGGGCGAGCGGGGTGATCGCGTTGTCGCCGTTGTCGAACACCGGCATGATGACGACCTCGTTGATGGCGTCCCAGGTGTCGATCGTGCGGGCGAAGGCGGAGACCTCGCGGCGGATGCGCTCGCGCTGGAGCTGCTCGACCTCGTCCAGCGGGAGCCCCAGCAGCCAGTCGGGCTGCACCGTGTGCCAGACCAGGGGGTGACCCTTGAGGGCGATGCCGCGGTCGCGGAACCACTGTGCCGTCGTCAGGAGTCTGGCGGTGTCCGGGGCTCCGCGCTCGGGCTCGAAGCGGCCCCAGTAGAACGGGAGCGTCGCGGTGTTGAAGACGTCGGCGTAGAGGTCGGCGAGGTGTTCGGTGCCTGCTTCGTCGGTCGCTTCGACGTTGGCTCCGCCGTTGGCCAGTTCGATGAAGTCGAAGCCGATGTTGCCGAAGGCGAAGGCATGGCGGGTCTGCTCGACCGTGATGTCGGCATCGGGGATGGGTGCGCCGGTGGCATCGACGACCGTCAGGATCGTCTCGCCGAAGCGGTGCTCTGTTGCGTGCGTCATCGCGCGTCCTCTGACATCGTCGTCCGGGATTTGTTGTGCGCGCAAACATAGCAGCGGAAGGCGTCGGCGTCACGCCGTAGATTGATGGCGTGAACTCGCAGAAGCACTGCGCTCGACGCATCCCGTGGTGGACGCAGGTGCTCGTTTGCGCGTTCGGGGGCACGCTCGCGTTGGTTGATGGCCGGATGTTCCTTGGGCAGAGGTCAGACTCACCAGGGCCCGGACTTCTGATGCTGACCACAGGGGCGATGAGCAGGGCTGACGGAACCCCGTGATCGATCCGGAGCGTGCAGACTCACCCTTCTTCCGGGCCCCCGACGGCCGCGTGTACGTCGATCGCGACGGCCCCGCTGCCGACACCGCGTCTCGATGGCGCCGACTCCACGATCCCGCTGGCGTGCGCCGTCAGGACCGGCTCGCAACAGCGTTCGTCTTGGCGGCCTTCGCGATTGGGTACATGGCAGGCGGCGCGTTCGGCTTCGTGGTCGCGCCGCCGCTGCTGCCCGGGGACGAGCCAGCCGTGGCCCGAGTCATCGGCGTGGTCCTCGGCGGAGGCATCGTCGCCGTTCCCGCGATGTTCTTCGCCTTCTCCCGCGGCGCGGCCCCCGACCGTCGAGTGATCGCAGTACCGGACGAGGTGCTGCAGCATGCGCCGCGGGCCGCCTCGAGTTCCGACATCTGGCGGTGGTCAGTAGCGATCGGTGACGAGGTCGCGGAGCGCCGCACGATCGGGTACGAGACGAACGTCGAGCGCCCGGCGGACGTCGCTCGTGCGGATCGCGCGACCGCTCGGTACGGCGAGGTGTACCGCGCCTACCTCACGGCTGCTGCCGAGCTCGGGTTGCGGCCGAGGGAGCCTGCCATCGATCTACCGCCCGCTTCTTCCGACTGACCACACGGACAGCGTGCCCTTCGCGCACGACACGGTCATCTCGGACATGCAGCAGCCGGAGGATTGCGCACGAGCTGTGGTCGAGCGGAGGTCCGTTGACGAGCCCCTGATCAGCTGGCCGAGCCGCTCCCGGTCATCTCTCCGTAATCGCCGTCGGCGCAGTGCGATTCAGCGTCGATGCTGTAGCCACCCACCGTGGAAGCGAGGAAGTCGATCGTCTCGATCGGACCACCGCGGCCCCGGACCCCGAGATCAGGATCGTCGCCGCCGCTCCGATACCGCTCGGTCGTGATGCCGAGGCTCTTCCACACCGCCTCGACTTTCCGGAGATCGTCCCTCGGGTCGGCCGCGCCCTCGCGCTGCTTCACGTACACCCAGGTGACTCCACCACTGTCGTCCGCACGCCCCGAGCCGTCAGATCCGGGGCACAGGCCGACTCGCGGGCCACTGATGGCCTTCCAGGGGCCGCCGTCCACGGCACGAGCCGTTTGATCGACGAGATCCACCACGGTGCGCTTGGCTGCATCGGGCTTCACGGTGTGGTCAGTCGAGGGACTTTCCATCGGTTTTCCTCCTGCGCATGCTGTCAGCAGAGACATCGTCACGACCGCGGCCACCACCGCACCCGACCATCGCGCCGCGGGTCGTCCCCGCGCCGCGCTCCTCGCAATCGTGGAACCGTTCATTCGTTGGTCACCAGGCTTCCTCGTGATCGTCCGGTCGGGTCACCTTGTCACCCTGACCGGTGGAGATCAGGCCGACGTTCCGGAGCGACTCGGTCGCTTTGTCCAGGTACCCACGTTCGCCATTCGTACGAGGTGCTGTCGGGACCTTCGCGTTGCCTGCGTCATCAAGTCGTCTGTAGTCATCACGGCCGCAAGGTTGTGCCGGGTATTGATATGCAGCATTCTGGCAGGGTCGCTGCGCCCGCGGAGACGGTTCGGGGAGGAATACATGAAGAAGACTCTTTCGGTCGCGTCCGCAGTCGTGACCGCCGCAATGTCTGCGGGACTCTTGATCGCAGCACCGGCACAGGCGCAGAGCGCGACGCAGGTCGAGGTCCCGTCGAACGTCGTGATCGACGACAACTTCGATCCCAGCGGGGAAGTCGTCATCGCCGATGACGGACGCTCCACTCGGTCGGGGGACTGCAGGGACCGAGCGTTCGCCGTCGTCGCGAAGATGACACAGTCGCTGAACGGCTGCAGCGTCATCGGCTCGAGGGCATCGACCCAGGTGCAGTACAAGTGGTACAAGCACCGGGGCAACTCGAATCCCTGCATCTGGGGGAAGTCGTTCAACTCGCGGCACGCCCCGACCTGGACGACCCTGAACTGCGGGACCGGACGCTCGAAGTTCGTCCCGTGGGGCAACGTGGCCGCCACCAAGAAGATGAAGGGCCTCACCGGCACCGGTTGGGCCGGCGTGCAGTGGCAGTGATGCCGGAGCGATCGCGGCGACGCAGCACCGAGGCCCTTGCCGTGGTCTGCGTCGCCGCAGCCGTCCTGTCCGCGTGCTCGTCGGGCTCCGACGATCGGACGCCTCGGGCGCAGTCGCCGACGCAGGATCCTGTCCCCGCGCCGGCAGCCGTACCCGCTCTCGACGCGGCATCGATGGAGCGGATCGCCGATGAACTCCGCACCTCTGTGCCGTGCGAGCGGGCAGATGCGCTGCACGACGACCTCGCGTCCTGGGACAGCATGCGCGGCTTCGACTGCCTCGATACGGACGCATCGGCGTTCATCCGGGTCTACGCACACGCGGCGTCGGTGCCGCAGACCCTCGCCGACTGGGACGGTACGTTCGGCACCGAGCGGGCAGTGACCAGGGGTGAGCACTGGTACGTCATCGGAACGCCCGAAACGGTCTCGTCGGTGATACCTCCGAATGGAGCACCCCGGATCGCGAACGACATCGGCGTGCCCGTCCCCGTGACCCCCGAGCAGGACTACATGACGACCTGCGTGCTGTTCGTCTCGAGCGAGGGTCAGCGGTACGTGCAGTACCCGAAACAGCGCAGCACGTCCGCGGATCAGTACAGCGCGCTCTTTCCAGGGGTCGCTGCCGAGGTGCACGCGGCAATCGAGGAGCTCGGACGACGCCACGTGCTGCAGGTCCCGGACAAGGAGCGATGGATCGCCGCGCTGTCGCCGATCGGTCCCCGACTCAAGAAACAGTGCGCGGCCGCGTACCGAGCGGTTGGTGACACTGTCCGCCCGCTCGGAGGAGACGAGCGGTGAGCGCATCACGAACTCGGCTCACGGCGCGCAGAGCCGCCACTGCGGCCCTGATGACCGCGAACACCGGCGCCGCTCTTCTCGCGATCGACAACCTGCTCGGTTTCGTCGGCACTCACCCGCTCGCCGCTGGTTTCGTTCCACTGGCCGCAGCGATCTCCGTGTCGGCAGGGGCCGTGGCCGCTGTCGGCGCCGCGTTCGCTCGCGACGCCGCACGCTTGCTCGCCGCCATGGCCGCGTGCACCTTCGTGGCAACGCTGTCCCCCGCCACCAGCACCGGCCTGGTACTCCCAGTCGCGATCGCACTGCAAGCCCTCGTGCCACTCGCCTTCGCCGCCGCAGGGTTGCTCCACTTGCGGCACCCTCGAAGCTCCCCGGTAGTGCGGGTGCTTGCGGTGATGCTTCTGAGTTCCGCCGTCGCCTGGACCGTCACCACGTTCGTCCCGATAGCGCTGGTGGCGTTCCTCATCGCGCAGGCCACCACGCTGCTCGTCGCGGCTGCCCTCAGCCTGCACCCGGTCTTCCGCAGCAGCCGAAGTCTTGCGCATGAGCTGTGGTCGAGCGCGGAGGTCCGTTGATGAGCCCGCTGTACGTGGCCTGTCGCAGGTGATCGCCACAGGCCTTTTCGCCCGTTCGTTTCCCGGCAGCTAGCCTCGGGAAAATGGGTATCTTCTTCGTCGCGATGGGATCGGTGATCTCCGTTGCATGGGGTTGCACTCTCGTGCTCTTCCCGAAGCCGATCGCCCGCTTCGCCCGGAAAGTGCAGGGGGAGTTCTGGGGAAGTCAGTTCACCCCTGAGCTGACCCGATTCGTCGGCTGCGGATTCGTTCTCGTCGGCGTCACGGCAGCAGTGACGTTGGTCGTCGAGTTCCTCAACCGCTGACGGTCCCCGACGGTTGACGTCGGGAGATGTGCGTTCGACGCGGTGCGGATACGATCATGCGCGCATCCTCGATCCAGCGAGGGCAAGGGGTGTTCGAGGATGGGGGAACGTCGTGATGCGTCAACAGAGGAACCTGGTTCCCGGATCGTCTGTCAGACGCACGATCGCCGTCGGTCTGGCGGTGGCCGTGTCGGCCGCAGCTCTGATCGGCACGGAGGCAACGGCAGGATCAGCAGAGCCCGCAACGAGAAACACGTCTGCTGCGCACGCCGCGGCCGTCCGGTCGAACGCGTCGACGGTGACGGTCACCAAGGTCACCGCGACGACCACCGTCACCTCGACCGGCACCGCCGTGCGCACCACCCTGAAGGTCAAGAACACCGCCTCGGTACGGAAGCCGGCTTCCTCCGCTTGGCTCTACCTGTCCGCCGGCACCGAGAAGTACACGCTCGGCCGGGTCGCGGTGAAGGCACTCTCCGCTGGTTCGAGCACCTCGGTCACCTCAGTCCGCGGGACACCTTCCCGCGCCGCAGCCGGCAAGTACTCCGTCCTCGCCTGCACCGGTGCCTACTCCGCGAAGCAGTGCCGCACTTCGACTGCGACCGTCACCACCAAGCCGTCGCCCCGCGCACGTCCCGAGACAGGTGTGATGCTCGACGTCGCTCGCGCCTACTACCCTGTGGCGTTGATCAAGCGGTACATCGACCTCCTCGCCGACGACGGCGGACGCTTCCTGCACCTGCACCTCACCGATGACCAGAACGTCGGGATCGAGAGCACGGTCCTCGGCCAGACCCCCGCGAACGCGGATCTCGACCACGGCGTCTACACGAGCCGCGTGACCCATCGCCCGTTCCTGAGCGCCGCGCAGGCACGCACGATCTCCGCGTACGGGGCGGAGCGAGGCGTCGCGATCGTGCCGGAGATCGACACTCCCGGACACATGGCCGCCGCATTCGCCCTGCTCGAGGCGCAGCACGGGAAGGAGTGGGTCGACCGCATCCGTTCGGGTGAGAGCGAGCTCGACACGTCGGCGCCCGAGAGTCTCGCGCTGGCGAAGAAGCTGTACGCGGAGGTGCAGCAGACCTTCCCCTCCAGCCGCAGCGTGCACATCGGCGGGGATGAATGGGGCGGCGGAGTCAGCGCCGCTGAACGCGTGGCGTGGATGAACGCGATGGCAGCGACTCTCGGCAGCCGCGAGGTCTGGGCCTGGAACGACGGGATCGACCGGGTTGCGGTCGGGCGACTCGATCCACGCATCCACGTCACGTACTGGAGCTTCGACGGTGACACCGAGGACGCAGCGGAGCGGCGCGAACGGCGAGCACGACGGGCGAGTGCGGTCGACCTGCAGCAGGCCGGGATCGACCTGCTCAACTACAACTCGTACTACCTCTACGAGGTGCCGACCGACCTCGACCCGGCCGACAGCGAGTACACCGTCGCCGATCTCCGCGAGAACTGGTCACTCCGGACGTGGGACGGCGATTCCGGTGCGCTTCTCGCGGCCCCGATGTCGGGTGCGGCCGTGGCGATCTGGGGAGAGGACCTCGAGGGTCCGCCGTCCGACGCGCTCCTGCGCTGGAGCGCGCCGCACGTGACGGCGATGATCGAGACCGCAACCTCCTGACGGGCGCGTGTCGGGCCTCCAGGCCGATCGCTGGAACCGCCGGACCCGCAGCCTGCCTACCCGAGCGGCTCGACGCCGTAGCTGGTGACCACCGCACGCAACTCGTCCAGGTAGGTCCGCGCCTGGACGGTGAGGGGAACCGAGGCGTGCGCGATCCAGCCGATCTCGATGCGTTCGTCGACGTCGAGGGGGATGGCGACGATCTCGGGGTCGAGGTCGTCGCTGATGAGCCCGGTCGAGATCGTGTACCCACCGAGGCCGATCATGAGGTTGAAGATCGTCGCTCGGTCCGACACCCGGATCTCCCGCTTGCTCGACATCGTCGACAGGATCTCCTCGGCCAGGTAGAAGGAGTTGTTCGCACCCTGGTCGAAGGTGAGCCGAGGCAGGTCGGCGAGGTCCTCGAGGGTCGCACGCTCCCGTGATGCGAGCGGGTTCCGCTTGGCCACGAAGATGTGGGGCTGTGCGACGAACAGCGGTGTGAACACGACGCCGGCGTCCCGCAGGAGCTTGCCGAGCACCTGCTTGTTGAAGTCGTTGCGGTAGAGGATGCCCACCTCGCTGCGCAGCGTGCGGACGTCCTCGATGATGTCCCAGGTGCGCGTCTCGCGCAGCGAGAACTCGTACTCGTCCGCAGCCGCTGCTTCGACCATCCGGACGAAGGCCTCCACCGCGAACGAGTAGTGCTGGGCGGACACCCCGAGCAGCCGACGCGACCGCTGGCCGCCGACGTACCGCTGCTCGAGCAGGGAGACCTGCTCGACGACCTGCCGGGCGTACCCGAGGAACTCGACGCCGTCGACGGTGAGCACGACCCCTCGGGCCGATCGGGTGAACAGCGGGCGCCCGATCCGCGTCTCGAGGTCCTTCATCGCCGCGGACATCGTCGGCTGCGACACGTAGAGCAGGTCGGCCGCTGCACTGATCGAGCCCTCCGTCGCGACCTCGATGAAGTACCGGAGCTGCTGCAGGGTGATGTCGTTCGAGACACGAGCCATAGGGCGAGGCTATACCGGTGCATAGCGTCTCGGTATTACCTGATGGCTCTCGATTCCCGCCATGATCGATTCAACCTTCCCACCGTGCCCACGGGCCGCTCGACGAACAGATTGCCGACCATGGCGAACGACCTCACCTTCAGCATCACCCGGACCCGGTTCGACGAGGACTACTCCCCCGCCGACAGCTCCCGGCTGACCACGAACTTCGCGAACCTGGCGCGCGGCGAACGCCGTCAGCAGAACCTCCGTGCTGCGCTGGCGATGATCGACGGGCGCGCGAACGAGCTGGCCGCCGCGCACGACCGCTACCGTCTGCAGCTCGACATCGTCTCGGTGGCGCTGGAGTTCTCCGACGGTGGTTCGGACGCCGAGTTCCCGTTGCTCGAGATGCTCGACGTCACGATCGTCGACCAGCACACCGGCGAGCGCCACCAGGGGATCCTCGGCAACAACTTCTCGTCGTACCTGCGCGACTACGACTTCTCCGTCCTGCTGCCGTCATCGCCGGGCTTGCCGTCTGACTTCGGGGCGCTGCACGGGGCACTCTTCCAGCGCTTCCTGGAGTCGTCCGCGTTCCACTCGAGTTTCAGTGCCGAGCCCGTCGTCTGCATCAGCGTCTCGACGAGCCAGACCTACCGCCGCACCGGGCACGTCCACCCGGTGCTCGGGGCCGAGTACGAGCACGAGCACTCCTCGCTCACCGACGACTACTTCGGCCGGATGGGCATGCGGGTCCGGTACTTCCAGCCCGCCGGAGCGGCTGCCCCGCTCGCGTTCTACACGCGCGGCGACCTGACCGGCGACTACACGGACCTCCAGCTCATCGGCACGATCGCCACCATGGAGACGTTCCAGAAGATCTACCGCCCGGAGGTCTACGCCGCGAACACCCCGGCCGGCAGCACCTACCGCCCCACCCTCGACCACACCGACTTCACGCCCACCCCGGTGACCTACGACCGCGAGGAGCGCAGCCGCCTCGGGATCAGGCAGGGCCGGTGGACCGAGGAGCACCTGGTGCGGCCGCACCACGCACTCCTCGCCCGGTGGGCCGACCCCGCCCTCGCGCGCTGACTTCCTCTGCCCTTCGACTGACTGGACCGTCACTCCCATGCGTTCTCTCCTCCCCACCTCGATCGTCGGCAGCCTGCCGAAGCCGTCCTGGCTCGCCGAGCCCGAGCGACTCTGGTCCCCCTGGCTGCTCGAGGGTGCCGCCCTGACCGAGGGCAAGCAGGACGCCCTGCGCTCCGCCGTCCACGAGCAGGAGCGCCGCGGCATCGACATCGTCAGCGACGGCGAGCAGACCCGCCAGCACTTCGTCACGACGTTCATCGAGCACCTGGACGGCGTCGACCTGGAGCGCAAGGAGACCGTCCGCATCCGCGACCGCTACGACGCGGCCGTCCCGACCGTCGTCGGTGCCGTCAGCCGCCGGGCGCCCGTGTTCGTGGACGACGCCCGCTTCCTGCGCTCCCAGACCGACCGGCCGATCAAGTGGGCACTCCCCGGCCCGATGACGATGATCGACACCCTCTCCGACCAGCACTACAAGAGCCGCGAGAAGCTGGCGTGGGAGTTCGCCACGATCCTCAACCAAGAGGCACGCGAGCTCCAGGACGCCGGCGTCGACATCATCCAGTTCGACGAACCCGCCTTCACCGTCTTCCACGACGAGGTGCAGGACTGGGGCGTGGCCGCGCTCGAGCGTGCAGCCGAGGGCCTGCACGCCGAAACCGCCGTGCACATCTGTTACGGCTACGGCATCGAGGCGAACAACAAGTGGAAGGAGACGCTCGGAGCGGAGTGGCGGCAGTACGAGCAGTCCTTCCCGCTGCTGCAGCAGTCGTCGATCGACATCGTCTCGCTCGAGTGCATCCACTCCCACGTCCCCCTCGAGCTCGTCGAGCTGATCCGCGGCAAGAAGGTCATGCTCGGAGCGATCGACGTCGCGACCGAGACCGTGGAGACGCCGGAGGAGGTCGCGGAGGTGCTGCGTCGGGCGCTCGAGTTCGTCGATGCCGACAAGCTCATCCCCAGCTCGAACTGCGGGATGGCGCCGCTGGCGCGGACCGCCGCGCTCGCGAAGCTCAGTGCGCTGTCTGCCGGCGCGGACATCGTGCGGGCCGAGTTCGCTCGCGTCGCGGTGCCGGCTGCGCGCTAGCGTCCCGGCTCCGCAGGACGGCTCGCCTCGGCAGCGGGGCGGGCCGTCCTCCGTGTCGCGTCCCGCAGGTGCCTGGGTCTCGGTCCGGACTGGAGGCGCGGCTCGGTTCCGGCGATCAGGTCGCGGTCGTCACTCCTGACTGTCGAGGCTCATCTTCTCGAAGTCCCCCGCGACGCACTGCGAGCTGCCGTCGATCGTGTACCCGCGGGGATCCGCGCGGAAGTCGGAGGAGCTCACCGGGCCTCCCCTGCCCCGGACGCCGAGGATGGGGTCCTCGCCGCCGGTCTGGTACCGCTCGGTCGTGACCCGGAGCTCCTTCCAGTGCTGTTCCACCGCCTTGACGTCGGCCTTCGGATCAGCGCTGGCAGCGCGGACCTTGGCGTAGACGTACTGGACGCCCCCAACGCCAGGACCGAGGCCGCACTTCCCGAGCCCCGGACCGTCCCGGACGTCCCAACTGTCACCGACGACGTCAGTCGATTCGTCGACGAAGGTGACGACGGACTCCTTCGCCTGCTCCGGGCTCTTCCCGAGCCCGGAGCTGCAGCCGGTGAGGACGGCTGCAGCGAGCAGCACTGCCCCCGCCGACCGGAGGACGATTCCAGCAGCCTTCTGCCGAGTGCGCTTCATGCGGGAGCTCCTTCCAGATCACTGCGCGTCAACAACCTCCCCACGATCATGTCGTGCAGCGCTTGGGCTTGCCTCGCGATCTCTGACACAGTCGGGTCAGGCCGAGGGCGTTGACTACGCCCATGATCACCAAGAGCACGATCCACGAGGTCGAGAACGCGACCGTCCGAGACCGCGACGGCGCAACGGTCGGCAAGGTCGCGCAGGTGTTCCCCTCCGACGAGGACGGCAGCGCCGCGTTCGTCAGCGTCGCGACCGGACTCCTCGGGAGTCACACCGCGCTCGTCCCGGTCGAGGACGCCACCTTCGACGGAACGGACCTGCACGTCGGGTACACGAAGAGCGCGATCAAGGGTGCGCCCTCTTCCGAGGCCGGGAACACCTTGTCCGTCACCGAGGCGAACGCCGTCCGCAAGCACTTCGGGCTGTCGCCCGCAGGCAAGGCGACCGGAGACATGGGCGACCCGCACGAGAACCTCGACCAGGCCGACACCGGCCCGGCTGGCGCAGACGACACCGAGGGCGCGGGAACGACGCCACCTGCGTGAGCGCTCCTGGAGCCCGCGCCGTCGCGCCCGCTGGATGCGTGCCTCCAGACCCGGACTGGAGGCGCGGCGGCGGCCCGCCCCGCCGGTCACGTCGCCGCGGCGTCACCCGGGTGCGTGACGACGCTCAGTCCCAGGGACCGTCCGCCGTCCCGAGGTGCTCCTCGCCGAGCGGTGTGATCGGCAGAGCCGCGAGACTCGCGATCCCCACCTGCAGGAGCGCCGCTCGCGAGGTCCCGACGCGCCCGATCGCGCCCATCCCCTCGATGACCGCACAGAAGTAGGTGCCGAGCGCCTCGGCGTCGGCATCGGCCTCGACCTCACCTGCCGTCTGCGCGTCAATGATGCAGGCCGTGTATCCCGCGCGGATGGTGTCGAAGGCCTCGGAGACGGTCGCGGCGACCTCCGGGTCACGGGCCGACAGCTCCACCGCCGCGCGGAGCAGCAACGAGGGCGCCCCCTGCGCTGCACCGTGCTCGACGGCCACGGACACCAACTGCGTCCGGATCCGCGCGATCGGGTGCTCCGCACTCCGCAGGACCGCCTGCACGACCTCGACGGCCTCGGCGGTGTCGCTGAGGAACGCACGCATGAAGAGTTCCTTCTTACCGCCGAACGTGTTGTACAGGCTCTGCCGCCCGAGCCCCGTCGCCGCGAGCAGGTCGTCGAGCGACGTGCCGTCGAACCCGGACTCCGCAAAGGTGCGTCGGGCGCGCTCGACCACGTCGGCCTCGTCGAACTTGCGCGGTCGGGGCATGCCAACTCCTCAGAACTCGTTGTTGACTGATCAGTCAAGCACGGCGTACCGTTCTGGACCAAGCAGTCAACAACAACTCCAGGAGGTCATCATGGTCGGAGCATTGCAGGACAAGACCGCACTCGTCACGGGCGGGACGTCGGGCATCGGACTCGCGGTCGTTCGCCGCTTCGTCGACGAGGGGGCACACGTCTTCGTCACCGGTCGGCGGCAGGAGGCGCTCGACGCCCTGCGCGACGAGTTCGGTGACGCAATCACACCGATCCGAGCCGACGCCGCCAAGCCGACCGACATCGCGACGGTCTTCGCCGCGGTCGCCGAGCGCGGTCGCGGGCTGGACGCAGTCCACGCGAACGCCGGCGGCGGGGAGTTCAAGTCGCTCGACGCAGTCACCGCGGAGGACTTCGAGGCGACGTTCGGCACCAACGTCCGTGGGACGACCCTCACCGTGCAGGGCGCGCTGCCGTTCCTGCACGAGGGATCCGCCGTCGTCGTCACCGGGTCCACGGCGGCGTCCGGCACCGAGCCGTCGTTCGGTCTGTACGGGGCGTCGAAGGCCGCGATCGCGGCCCTCACGCGCACGTGGGCAGCCGAGCTCGCACCGCGCGGTGTCCGGATCAACACCGTCGTCCCCGGCCCCACCGAGACGCCGGGTCTCGCGGGCCTCGCCCCGGGCAACCCGGACACGATGCTCGAGCAAATGGCGAGCGGGATGCCGTTCGGCCGGCTCCTGCGCCCGGACGAGGTCGCCGCGACCGTGGTCTTCCTCGTGACGGACCAAAGCTCGGGCATGACGGGCAGCGAGCTCCTCGTCGACGGGGGCAGCAGCATCGCCTGACCCTGCCAACCCGTCCGGTGCCCCCTCCTATTCTGCCGCGCACGGCTCGCTCCGCGGCGACAGGCGCAGGATGGCGCGTGACCATCCCCACCCGCGAGCGGATCCCGGGGCTGGTTCGGGAGCGGTAACGCAGAGCCCGTCGATGATTCACAGAAACGACGTCACTCACAGCAGCAGTGAAGCGACTCGTGGCCGGGGCAGAGACGTCACGGCTACGAGCGGCGCCGACCGGGTAGCCGGGTCGTCGTCTCCAGGAGCGACGTGCTTCGTGCGGGATCGAAGCGCCGTCGTCGTCGCGCACGAGCTCGAACGCCCGTCTGGGCGTGGACAAAGAAGCGCCCCGCCAGCCGAATGATGCGCAGCACGCCTACTTGGCCATGGTTGGCCACACGGATATGAGGCGCTTCGGGGCACCGCGCCGATCCGCGTTGAGTCCGAAGCAGCCGGACGCCTGGCCATATGCCACATGCAGTCGTGAAGGCTTCAAGCGCTCGTTGTCGGACAGCTCGTTCAGCGCATTCGGCGTGACGTGAGACGTTGCAGGAGGGCACGTCTCCCCTATGCCGCCAGATCTTTCCGGCGTCGCATCGCGAGTATGCGGACACTGCGCCGGAGCCCCTCCGTCGACATAGCGAAATGAGCGCCCCATCACTGCACGCCGCCGAATGTGCGATCATCGAGGTCATCGGCGAGCGTGCACGGCCGGCCCTCGTCGCGATCGTCCGCGGCCGCAGCACGGTCTCCGGCCGTTGCGGCCACACCGGGCGAGCTGCACCAGCAGATTGATGCTGTTCAGCGTGCCGACGACGACTGTGACGATGGCTCCCGAGCTGACGAGCCATCGGGAGGCGACGGTTTCGTTACTTCGATCGCGGCGCGAGTTGACGCATCATTCGCTTTCGACTCTCCGCCATGTGTTCGACGATCCAGTCGCTTGGTGACACGACGCGAATCAGACCCGGTAGTGAGGCTCCGAGAAACCCGCTGTCGCGGGTGATGCACACCCGGTCGATGTACCCGTCGTCCGGGTCGTCGGCATCACGTGCGGTTGCGTACACGGTGCCGTCTTCGTGGTCCAGTGGCGGATCGCCGTAGGCGCTAATGATGTCGCCGACGGTGTCGCCACCGGAACGGTCGACGACTTCCCACACCAGGTCGTCGACGAGGGCCTGCGCGTGACTGTCGGACCAGCCGAGACCCGGGTGCCTGACACCGTGTATAGGGTCGGCGGCTTTCGACGCGACCATGAGGTTGATGTGGTCACTGGTCCAGACGGTGAGGGCTCGACCGTCGCCGTAGGTGCCCCCTGCGCAGGCAAGGATTGTGAGGATGCTGTCCATGCCGGGGTCGCGAACATGCGGCACTCCCGCGGCGCGGGCGCGGACACCGGCACGCTCGAGCTGTTCCCAGGTGAACGGGGCTCCGAGCACTCGCGCGGCGTCGAGATAGACGTTCACGTCCAGAATCACGACGAGGCGTGAGTTTCTCCCTGACGTTCCCGCCCCTGCCTCAGCCGACACGCCTTTGCGGCCTCGACGCACGGAACCGTGTCTTTGCGGCTTCGTAATCGGGGTCCGAAGCGTGCGCGAACTGCGCGCTCCCCAAGGAGGGGTTCTCCGCTGCGGCACGTTTGGCAGCGCGATGCTGGCTCGCTCTACGGCCCTCGCCGACACGTCGGTATGCGGGCCAGTCTTCGGCGATTTCAGCCGAGGGAAGTTCGATGTTGCGCTGGCCTGCGCGGAAGTGTCGGCCCCACACCCGTCCGGTCTCGTGCGTGAGCTTCCACAGCGCAACACCAGTCATGCCACCGAAGAGTGTCCACACGTCCTCAATTGCATCGATCGTCTCATCGGGCAGCGGCTCGACGCTGATCGGCGACGCATCGACTTGAGCGATGGGCTGGTCGACGTACTGCTTGTACATGCCGTACAACGGTTTGATCGCCGGACCGTTCTTCCACGCTTGCACGGGCTCCTTGAACGCCGGTACCTGCCGTTCGGCGAGTTCCTTGCTCTGCACGAGGAACACCAGCTTCTGCAACTGCAAGTTCGTCAACGACTGACCGTCGTGTTCAGCGGCGAGGAGCAGCCGCGACGCGATCGACGCGGCGTTCACTGTCGTGCTCATCGTCTGCTCCCCTCCAGCGTCGTCGTTTCCCATCAGCGCCTACAACGTATGGTAGACGCCTCCGATTCCCCGCAGCGCCACGCTTCCGGCGGTTCCCGCGCTCGTATGCCGGATCGTCATCGATTCCGCCGTAGACGAGGGCACCCCGCTCGACGACGGCGGCGCGTTCCGTGTCCGCGAGTTCATGCCGGTCCACTTCCAGGCGCAGTTCCAGCTGGTTGGAGCCAGACGTGAGGATGAACGCATCACCCGTCCCCAAACGATCGATGATGTCTTTCCGCACTGGCGCTGACCCGGTGGCGGTGAGCGCCAGGACCGTAGGGGCCTCAGCCGTTGCACCGCCCCCGCGAGGGGACGGTAGACCAGACCGAAGTCGTCTCCCTTGACGACACGCAGTGCGCTTCGTCTACCGCGACTGACGAAGCGCCGGCCGCGAGAAGCTTTGGGACAACGTTGTCCTTCGCCAGCTGCTCCGTGTCGAGGAACATGAACCGGACCGGGGGGGCGGCGGGGAAGCGTTGATGCTCGCCGCTGTCGGCACGTTCGAATGCTGCCGCTGCTCGGCAACATGATCGTCCTGCAACGCCACCGACGGCGCAACCACAACGACGAGACCGCCTGCGGCCGACCCTGCCACCTGGTGAACGGCAACCTCCCCGATCCGGTCGGGTATCTCCGCGAGCGCGACCCGACCGGCCACGACAGCGCTGATGACCTGTTTTTGGCCATCACGAAGCTGCCACCCGAACACGTTGAGCGACTGCGCGCAAAGGTGAGCGTTGACCGGCGCCATGATCGGGCTGCCGGTCAGGTGGTTTTGAACAGCGGAACACCGAGGTCACGTGTCGCTGCCGGGAACTGGTCGAGCCACGTTGTCATCGCATCGTGCAACGCGTCGAGGGCGGCGTCGGCCTCGACGACGAGGACGCCGGGCTCCGGCGGAATGTAGTCGCTGCTCGCTCGGATGGACATGCTGCGGGTCCCGTCCGGATGCTCCGTCCATGGGTTTTTCGCCGTGACGCCGCCCGTGATGCTTTGCGGCCGCCACCGGTGGAAGTCCACGCTCCGGCGCGCGTCGAGCGCTTTCCATCGGCCGTCGCCGGCAAGGGTGCTCAGTACGGTTACAAGATTCACCGCTGAAGGGACGGCAACTTGCTGTGCCACGGCCGAGAGCTTCGTGACGACGGCAGGGCTGAGACTTTTCCAGCTGTCCCGGTCGTCGGAGAACGGCGGGAACCCCTTCGCGCCAGGGAAGGCTGCGTCCACGAGCGCTCTCGTCGGTTGCCCAATAAGCAACGCTCGGAGGGTGATGTTCGCGAGAGCATGGCTGGCGCTGAGTATGTAGTAGCCGGTCATCTCCGCCAGCGCTCGAGCTCCCAATGGCCGGCCGACGGCGGACGCGTCCTCCGCAAGCCAGCGGTGGGCGTCGTGGCTGCAGGTGAGCGCGAGCCCCAGTTGCTCCCCGACCGCCGCGACGTGTCCGATGACTTCCAACACCCGGCCGTCGGGCAGTGCGTTGATGACCCCGTGCGCTTCCGCGATCTTCGCCTTGGAGCCCATCTGCTGCCACCGCTGTGAGGTCGTTGCGATTGCGTCGTCGCGTGCGTCGAAGGGGGCGGGCTCACCGGCAGAAAGGGTTCGGAGGACCGCCGAGGCGATCGTCTTGGTCCCGTCAAGTTCGTCAGGCATCGGCGCTGTTCCTCACATCGGGGGTCGGGGTACGGCGAAGGTGGGGCGCGTCGGAAGGGGGTGTCCCGCGCTTCACCCATCGAGGACAGGAAAAGGATCCTCGAGCCAGGCTGGCGCTGTCGAGCTACGCGTCGAACACTGGGAGAGCGTTGGCCGTTGGGAGAAGATGCAGGACGCGATGCGGCTCAAGTGGACGTGAGGCGCAAGCCCGGCAGAAGAGGACTGGACTGGTCGCGTTGCAGGCAGCTGATTCGTTCGATCTCGTTTGGCCTGACACGGGAGTCTCCGCTACTCCGGAGTGGGTTGTCCCCCGTCGCCCTTATTCCGCTTTTTCCTAAGCTGTTCTGCTGCGCGCCACTCCCGTGGTTCGCTCACTCCACGCGAACGCGACCTGGCACCGAATAGGCATCTCCGCGTCCCAATCCCGGACAGCTAGCTCTCACTGTTCGTTCCCGGACAGCTAGCTCCCACCGTGTGTTCCCGGAGAGGGCGGCAGCGGCGCTGACCTCTGGTGCACTCCGCTGCGCCAAACCCACGCCGTAACCTTGGATTCGCCGCGCCCCGCCTCCACCCGGACGGGGTCCCGCGTCATGCTCCGCGCAACCGCGTCATCCCGATGAATCAACCGGTCCGGAAACCGGAACCACGAGTAGACCGGCAGCGGCTTGTCAAGCTCACGCACCTCCGCCCCACGCGCCTCCACCTCGAGCGAGAACAGCTGAGACGGCACCCAACGATCAGAACGACGACGGCCCACAGGACGAAGCGTAGGAGCGAACACCGACGCCCGAGACGTGTCCGCGTACGGCATCCCATCACCGAGACGAGCTGCGGACCAGCCATGTGAGACTGCCGCCGCGTCGGCCAATGTCCGTACTTCAGGCTTGCTCTAGGGAAGCACCGGTCGGATTGGGCTGAACTCGTTGCAGGACTGCTACGCGAGACGGGCGGCTCGTCGTCGACACTGACCCGCCATTTCCCCTAGTCTCATCGCAGACTGAAGCACATGAGGGGGAATTGCATGGCAACGAAGGAAGAAAAGGCTCAGAACAGAGTCTCGTTCGTGACACAGCTCGCGCCTGTGGATGAGCCCGGCCGCGCACTCCACGCCATCGTTCGATCGGTGCTTCGGGCAATGGTCGATCAAGTTCCACAGAGGTCGCTCAACGTAGTGCAGTCCACGAAAGAGGACCTCACGATGGATCAGCTTGCGGCCGTGTCTCGACTGCATCGTGACAAGGGCATGGCTGGGGACGGTTTCGAGTGGGCTGTTCACGAGGCGATCGCTGGCGGTGAAAAGCGAGTCATTGACCCCCTGGCGGAAGCCATGCAGGCTTCGTCTCGCGCCTTCAAGACTCTCGACAAGCCGACCTCGTTGCTCTTCGGCCAAGAACGGGCGAAGTACAACGGATTCCTGGACGCGGTCGTCGAGACCGCGGCTGACGAAGCAGTCCTCCTTGCCGACGGACGTGGGCACCCGCCTAAGTTCGCGCGGTGGATTCGTGAGGCGGCACGGGGCGAGGCAGCCGAAGCAGATCTAGGTGCACGGCTCAAGAAGGTGTGGCAGACAGACCTTTTTGTCAGCGATGAGGGTCGTCATCGTCACCTCGCCGTGACGATCAAGAGCAATAAGGAAGCCTTGACGGGAGGGCCGGGCCTCCGACTAGCGATAGTCCCCGAGCACCGCGACCTGCCCTCAGGGGTCTCGAGGCAGGAGACAGTTGCAGGAGACAAACTTATAGTCGTCACTTTGGCAGATCCGACCGGTTTCTGGGGCCTCTACAAGAACGGTTTTGCCGCCGTCGCCGAGGCCATAACCACGCTTGGCCACCACGACCGCATGGCCGCCTACTGGGCTAAGCCCGATCCGGCCGCGCAGCGAATCCAGCAGAAACTCGAGCAGTATGGCTCTGTCAAGGTGTCCGAGGTTGAGGCCGCTCTCGATGAGGTTGCGCAAGAGGGACTCGTCGGCGTCGAAGAGCACTTGCTGTCCGTGGATGCTCCTTCCTGGTTGCGCTTGGGTTCACCAGATGCGGAAGCATCTCGACTCGCCCCTAGGCCGTCCTTCAACCTGTCTTAGGCCAGCCCGCCGCGGTGGCCCGCCGCGGTGGCCCGCCGCGGTGGCCCGCCGACCAGAGCATACTCTTGAGCGGCTTGGATAAGTGCAACATTGCGCTCCTTCCTGAGCGGAGGCCGTTCGACTAGCCATCGGTCATCAGTCATTCAGTTGAATACCGGAAATGAGCATGTGTCGTCGGGGCGAGATGTAGGGTCGGCTTATGCCAGGCAGCAAGCGCCACCATTGGATTTCGCAGATGGTGCTGCGTCAGTTCGCCGACGCGCAGGGACAGGTTCACGTCGTCGACGTCGTCGAGGAGCTGCCACCGCGGCGCGCGAACCCAAGGGATGTTTTCCATCGCAACAACGCACACCGCATCACCGGGCTACCGGTAGAGCCCGACTTCTTCGAACAGGCGCACAGCCGAGTTGAGTCCGACGCCTCTCGGGTGATTCGCCGGTGGGAGGCCGACCAGAGTGCCGTCGTGACTTCGTTGGACCGCGACGTGATGACGCAATTTCTCACCCTTCACATGCTGAGGCAGCCCAGCGTCATGAACAATGCTCGGACGCAGACTGAAGCTGAGCTCGGGTCGCTGACGCCGGAAGAGGAGCAGGACTACATGGTGTGGGCCGCATCCCTTCCTGCCCTCCTCGATGATGACTGGTTCAGCATCGACCTGAACAACGCCGAGCGGTGGCAGCAGTACAAGGAGGCGTTCTGTGGTTACGAGTGGTCACTCCAGCGCTTTCCTGAGCGGTCGCTCGTACTTGGGGACCGACTCGTCTCCGGCTTCGGGCACCGCTTTGCTGAGCCAGGCACATGGGAGTGGTCACAGGGCCAGCACGCCCGCGCAGGCGTAGGCGTCGCTAGACGTCTTAGCGTGCCACTATCTCCAACCCTCGGCTTACTGCTTGCCTAT
Organism: Curtobacterium aurantiacum; assembly: GCF_018598555.1. Classification (GTDB taxonomy): domain Bacteria; phylum Actinomycetota; class Actinomycetes; order Actinomycetales; family Microbacteriaceae; genus Curtobacterium; species Curtobacterium aurantiacum. Next base: position 41,197 of record NZ_JAHEWN010000001.1, on the reverse strand, counting down.
GAGGGCCGCCCGACCTCACTCACCGCGGACCGATTCAATCTGACGTCAGTGACATCTGCAGAGAGAACTATCGTGCAGCACCGCGAATTCGCTCACTCGTCGCCGAACAGAGCCGCGTACGTTGCGGAGCTTGTGCAGCGGCGTCGAGCGTTCGAGCGCACTGGGTTGAGCGCCCGATAGTCGATCCGTTACTGAAACGTCGGCAGCAGGGTGCTACCCGCCCGAGAGCCCACCGTCGTCGAACTACTTGCGCTGGCGGAGGCCTGCGTTGATCAAGCCGTCGGTATCGTCATCGAACACCGCGGATGGGTCGTTGACCTGGTGCCCTCATGACGGTCCGCGGCGAGGTGGGACGGGCGGGTCACTTGTTGGTGGTGGGATGAAATCCGACCGGTGGCCTCCGGGCGCTGTCGCCCGCTGACCATAGACTCAGGCTGTGACCGACGGCGAGGTGCGAAGCGATGGTTCTGCGTCCGTGTGCACCAAGGAGGACTGCGCTCCAATCCGCCATCATTGGTACGCCTCCGATGGCACGCAAGAACACCGAACCGTTGCCGGCCAAAACGTGGCGCAGGCGCTCCGACAACTGCTCACTGAGGCTGGACTCGAGGGCGAGGACCGGGACCGCGTCATGGGTGAGGTCGCGGCCCGCATGAAGCGACTGGTGCAAGGCAAACTTCTGCCGATTCACCACGTGAAGGGCCCGATGGAGACCGTGACCGGCATCGACCTCTTCGAGGTTCGAACACAGGTGTACCGCGGCGAGGGTATCGACGAGGTGCTGGTACGCGTCTACCACGTCGAGCCCGTCGACCTAACTCGGGTAGGGGGCTCCACCGTGGTAGGGCTGCATATGCATCTCAAGGACGTCTCAGACCCGAAGCAGGTCCGTAGCCGCCAAGACGAGGAGCTGCAGCACGCCCGCAAGCGTTACTTCGAGGGACGCGGTGGCAAGTGGGGCGGAGCCTCGCTCCCGTAACTACTGGCGGGTTCACAGCAGTGCCATATAGGCTGCGGCCTATGACCATCGAGTTCGACGACGGGCTGGGGTTCGAGGCAGAGGAGACGCCGTCCGAGCGTCTTGCCCGGCAGCTCGCAGACGCCGACCTTCAACTGATCGCCCAGATCCGTGCCAAGCGGATTGAGCTCGGCCTCTCGCAGGCCGAACTCGGACGGATGCTGCACATCAGCCAAGCAACGGTTTCCGAGTTCGAGAGCGGGATGACCGAGCCAAAGATGCAGACCGTCCGCCGCTACGCACATGCCCTCGGCCTGCTGATCGAGCACTCCGTCCGCGACGTTGACGCCACCTACGAGCCAGGGCGCGACGCCGTTGAGATCGAGCTCACCAGTGGTGCGAGATTCACCGCGCAGACCGGCTCGTACACAGCATTGGCCAACTCCAAGCGAACGGACTTCGCCATTGCAGCGTGACGACCGCGTCGACGGTGACGACCAGTTGGCGTCCAGCCGAGTCGTCGGGGACATCCATGAGCTGGTCGAACTGGTTGAGCTGGAGGACGTCTTTCTCTGGGAGGAACGAAGCCGCCGCATCGACGAGACGAAGACCGAAGGTGACGAGGTCCCTCGAGTGCGGAACGTGATGAACGTTGCGGACCGCGCCGACGGACTCGGAATCGGCTTTCGGTTCCGGATGACCTTCGACGACCGCCAAGGCAACGAGTTCATTGCCGATCTTCAAGCACAGTACGAAACACCGGAGCGACTCGAAGTCAGCCAAGAGCTGCGAACCGAATTCGCCGAAAGGGTTGCCTTCTTCACGGTCTACCCGTATCTGCGGGCCTCGATACAGACTGCCGCCGCCCGTATGGGGGTTCCCGCACCGGTGCTGGCGATCGTGCGTGCTGGACAGTTCAAACTGGGTTCACCCATGAGCGCAGACGCCGCAGCAAACGAGTTCGAGGACAGGGCACCCGAAGAGTAGAACCACAGCGACTGTTGCGGGTCAGAGGTGATCGGGGCTGCGGAGTGCGGGCTCAAACCGGCGACGCTCCAAGAAGTTCCGAACAACCCCGTTTCGCCGAGGTAGTCGCTTTAGCTCACGGGAACGCTCGAAGGCGCTCGCGTGCAGCGGTCACGACAGCTTGCAGCCCGGAACCTCGTCCGTGCAATCACCGAAGGCTTCCCGGGCATACAACGAACCCTCTGGGTTCGACAAGCACTGGCCGGCTCGCCGGCCCACCACAGTCAGGACAGCCCGTCGAAGGCGGCCCTAGGTGGGTGTTTAGGCGGATGCGTGGCGGAGCTTCAACACGACGAGAGGTCACCTGTGCTCGAAACAGCGCTCATCCAACCCGGCATCGACGCCTCCGAACAGATGGAGTCCATGCTCGCCAGCGATTTGCACGCAATCATCTGGCGTCACGCCCCACACGATTCAGATGGTGCGGATCTCCGCGACTACGTTCTCGGCGCTGCTCGGAGTGTGCGGTCGAACTTGTATAGCGCGCTCGTGCAGCTCGCTTCGTACCGCGAGGCACGATACAAGCTCGACAACGCTCTCATCCTCTCGCTCCCGCGCACCGGCTCTATCCCGCGAGGACCTCACATCGACGAGCTCGGCGCGCGGCTCAACGCTCATCAGCAAGCGCTCTTCACCGCGCTAGGTGCTGCACTTGACTGCACCGCTGCCGTCTGCGTCGCCGTCAGTGGGTTGAAGATGAACGTTCGGCGGGCTCAGATGCCGGCGCTCTTGCCTACCTCTGACGATGCAGACTTCCCGACCGAAGGTCGGAGTCAGAGCCTGAAGAGGGCGATGCGGTCGGCGCCGGAGCGTGTGGCCGAGCTGCAGCATCAGATTCTGCGCGGGATCCGCGGCTCATACATGTCCGCCGGGCCTCCCGGCTGGCTGCGTTGGATGCTTGATGCTCGGAACACCGCCGTACATCGCGAACAGTCAGCAAGTTACGTCTTCTTCGAGGGCGACAAGAAGACAGGCTTGACCGTCTATCGGAATCTGCAACGCCACCCGCAGATGAGCAACCTGCAGTCCGTGCGATCAGCGGATTCGCCTGCAGCGATGCTCCTTGAAGAAGATGCAATGGTGACGATGCGAGAGTGCGTCCGGTCAACAGGCCTCGTCGTGAACGGCGTGGGCGCAGTTATCGAGACAGAGTGGGCGAAGCGCCGAATCGCTCTGGATATCCGTGTGCCCATCAGTGAGCAGTGGGACGCAGCGGATCCATCTACTTTCGATGGCTTCAGACCCGGGTCGGCGAAGTTTGTGCCAAAGCCCGGCACCGTGCTGTTGATGAACCCGCGGGACAGCGCACGGCTCGCGGCCGGCGGTGCTCTCGATTCTTCTGAGAAACGCTGAGGCTTCGAAGCGTCGGCGCAGCAGTGTCGCAAAGCCGGGGTGCTCCGCCTACCAGGGGGTCGGTGGGCTCAGGCGGCTTGCGCCTTCGCTGCGGCAGCTCTCAGCGCCACTTCTGGCGTGACGCTGGTGTGCCCACCTACTCGGGTTCGTCGTCGCGATCGAAGTGGCTGAGGTATGTCCGGACGGAGCGGAACGTGTCGACGCCGACGAGAATGCCCTCGCCCGGTGAGCCAAGGGTGGTCAGTACCCAGCCGGCGCCGGCTGCGACTCCGGCGCCGACCGCCAACGGTGTCCGCGCGGCGCCGGCCCACAGCTCGAGGTAGCTGCGCAAGCCAGCGAAGCTGAGGGTCCGATCTACCAGCTCATCTGAGACACCGAGCTGATCCTGCGCGGCCGGGAGGCTCGCCTCGAGTTCGCTGCGGACCGGCTCGGGTGCGGCGTCGTATGCCGCCTTGAAGTCATCAGCAGCTGCCCGGACACGGGCGTAGTCCACGCCCAGCGGGCCTGTTGTCGCCAATGCGTCCGCGAGGTTCTCGGTCGCCTGCAGCAGGCTCGGTGACTTCGCGACCGGTGCGTACATGGTGCCGAGACCATCGAGGCGTGTTGCGCTCCGGCCCTGGTACCCGGCAACCGCGACATCCAGCGAGGGCTTCACGATGCTGTCAAACCGGAGCTGCCGAAGAGTCTGCTGCTGCACCGCGTACGCGGAGATGGCCGGCTGCATGAGCCGGATCGTGCGCTGCAGCTCCTCGCCGTAGTTCAGGTCGAACTGTCGCACGCTCTCCAACGCCGGAGCGATCGCCTGCGCAGCCGAACGGTTCATCTGCGCGATGGCCTGCGCTGCGGGGGCGGCGTCTCGGATGATCTGCAACGCCGGTGCGAGCTGCTCAACCATCTGCTCACGCCACACCGCTGCCTGCGCTGCGTAGGGCTGCATGGCAAGGATGGCTGACTGGATAGACCGCATCGTCTGTGTGATCGAGACCTGCTGCAGGTTCGGGACCGTCGTTGCAGTTACCGCTGTCGTCAGCGCAGCGGTGCTCTCCTGCACAGCATCAATAGCTTCAGCTCCCGCCACTGAACCGCTATCGGCTTCTGACTCGTTCTCGCTGTCGTTCGGCTCTGCTTCCTGCGACACATCCGTCATTCGTTTGTCCTTCCCCATTTGTGGCGCACTCGCTCGCACCGGGATATCAGTGTGCCGGTTCCCCAAACAGCCTTCGACCCAAGTTCGCCGCAAGCGTGGCGAATGATTCGAAGCAATCAAGTCGATCTGTCAACACATTCCACACTGGGGAACGAGTGGCAGCCTTGACGTCGGCAGACCCTGGAGACATCGACACCTGGTGGTGCCGGCGCGTTGGATCCGTCCGGCTCAGCCGCCCCCGAACCAGGAGGAAAGCGGCTCATGAAGTACTGACTACTTGCTACTGGCGGCCCCACGCCCAGTCGCCGACCCCGGAACCAGAGTTACCCGCAGAGACATTTGCAACCGCGCCACCGTCGCAAGATCCGGCCACGCCAGTCCTGCGCGCATCACCGAAGCCAGCGGGGCGCCCCAAAGTCACACCAGGATCAGAAGTCCCAGTCCTCATCCTCGGTCTTCTCCGCCTTGCCGATGACGTACGACGACCCCGACCCCGAGAAGAAGTCGTGGTTCTCGTCCGCGTTCGGCGACAGCGCCGACAGGATCGCCGGGTTCACGTCCGTCGTCTCCTTGGGGAACATCGGCTCGTAGCCCAGGTTCATCAGCGCCTTGTTGGCGTTGTAGTGCAGGAACTTCTTGACGTCCTCGGTCAGGCCGACACCGTCGTAGAGGTCCTGCGTGTACTGCACCTCGTTCTCGTAGAGCTCGAACAGCAGGTTGAACGTGTAGTCCTTGATCTCCTGCTTGCGCTCTTCCGAAGCGCCCTCGAGGCCCTTCTGGAACTTGTACCCGATGTAGTACCCGTGGACGGCTTCGTCACGGATGATCAGGCGGATCAGGTCAGCGGTGTTGGTGAGCTTGGCACGCGAGGACCAGTACATCGGCAGGTAGAAGCCGGAGTAGAACAGGAAGGACTCGAGCAGCGTCGAGGCGACCTTGCGCTTCAGGGGGTCGTCACCGGTGTAGTAGTCGAGGACGATCTGGGCCTTCTTCTGCAGGTTCACGTTCTCGGTGGACCAGCGGAAGGCGTCGTCGATCTCGGGCGTCGAGGCCAGCGTCGAGAAGATCGACGAGTAGCTCTTCGCGTGCACCGACTCCATGAACGCGATGTTCGTGTAGACGGCTTCTTCGTGCGGGGTGATCGCGTCGGGGATGAGGCTGATCGCGCCGACGGTGCCCTGGATGGTGTCGAGCAGCGTCAGGCCGGTGAAGACCCGCATGGTGAGCTGCTGTTCCTCCGGCGTCAGCGTGTTCCACGACTGCACGTCGTTCGACAGCGGCACCTTCTCGGGGAGCCAGAAGTTGTTGACCAGCCGGTTCCAGACCTCGACGTCCTTGTCGTCCTGGATGCGGTTCCAGTTGATGGCGCTGACCGAACGGATCAGCGGGATGGCCTTGCCCGTGGCGTGGACCGGGTCGGTGAGAGTCATTGCGTCTTCCGGAGATCGTGGATGGGAACGAAGAAGCGGACGGGAGGCGCGGTGCGGGGTGGCACCGCGCCTCCAGCCCGGGGATGGTCGCGTCAGCGACCGGAGGTCACAGCATGCAGCTGACGCAGCCCTCGACCTCGGTGCCCTCCAGCGCGAGCTGGCGGAGACGGATGTAGTAGATCGTCTTGATGCCCTTGCGCCATGCGTAGATCTGCGCCTTGTTGATGTCACGCGTGGTGGCGGTGTCCTTGAAGAACAGCGTCAGGGACAGGCCCTGGTCCACGTGCTGCGTCGCCGCGGCGTACGTGTCGATGATCTTCTCGGCACCGATCTCGTACGCGTCCTGGTAGTAGTCCAGGTTGTCGTTCGTCATGAACGGCGCCGGGTAGTAGACGCGGCCGAGCTTGCCTTCCTTGCGGATCTCGATCTTCGACGCAATCGGGTGGATCGACGACGTCGAGTGGTTGATGTACGAGATCGAACCGGTCGGCGGGACGGCCTGCAGGTTCTGGTTGTAGATGCCGTGCTCCTGGACGGACGCCTTCAGCGCCTTCCAGTCGTCCTGCGTCGGGATCGTGATGTTCGCGTTGTCGAAGAGCGAGGCAACGCGAGCGGTCGCGGGGGTCCACGTCTGGTCGGTGTACTTGTCGAAGAACTCACCCGACGCGTACTTCGAGTCGCGGAAGCCGTCGAAGGTCTCGCCGGTCTCGATCGCGATCTTGTTCGACGCACGCAGGGCGTGGAACAGCACCGTGTAGAAGTAGATGTTCGTGAAGTCGATGCCCTCTTCGGAGCCGTAGTAGACGCGCTCACGAGCGAGGTAGCCGTGCAGGTTCATCTGGCCGAGGCCGATGGCGTGCGACTTGTCGTTGCCGTCCTCGACGGAACGCACCGAGGTGATGTGCGACATCTGCGAGACCGAGGTCAGGCCGCGGATGGCGGTCTCGATGGTCTTGCCGAAGTCGGGCGAGTCCATCGTCAGCGCGATGTTCAGCGAGCCGAGGTTGCAGGAGATGTCCTTGCCGATCTCCTTGTAGGACAGGTCCTCGTTGAAGGTCGTCGGGGTGTTGACCTGCAGGATCTCCGAGCACAGGTTGGACATGTTGATCCGACCCTTGATCGGGTTGGCCTTGTTCACCGTGTCCTCGAACACGATGTACGGGTAGCCCGACTCGAACTGGATCTCGGCGATGGTCGTGAAGAAGTCACGCGCCTTGATCTTCGTCTTCTTGATGCGCGAGTCGTCGACCATCGCGCGGTAGTTCTCGGAGATCGGGACGTCGCCGAAGGGGACGCCGTAGACCTTCTCGACGTCGTACGGCGAGAACAGGTACATGTCCTCGTTGTTCTTCGCGAGCTCGAACGTGATGTCCGGCACGACGACGCCGAGGGACAGCGTCTTGATGCGGATCTTCTCGTCGGCGTTCTCGCGCTTGGTGTCGAGGAACTTCATGATGTCCGGGTGGTGGGCGCTGAGGTAGACCGCACCGGCACCCTGACGCGCACCGAGCTGGTTCGCGTAGGAGAAGGAGTCTTCCAGCAGCTTCATCACGGGGATGATGCCCGAGGACTGGTTCTCGATCTGCTTGATCGGGGCGCCGGCCTCGCGGATGTTGGAGAGGAGCAGGGCCACGCCGCCGCCGCGCTTCGAGAGCTGCAGCGAGGAGTTGATGCCGCGCGAGATCGACTCCATGTTGTCCTCGATGCGGAGCAGGAAGCAGGAGACGAGCTCGCCGCGCTGTGCCTTCGCCGTGTTGAGGAACGTGGGGGTCGCGGGCTGGAAGCGGCCGGCGACGATCTCTTCGACCAGGTCGATGGCGAGCTGCTCGTTGCCCTGGGCCAGGCCGAGAGCGGTCATGACGACGCGGTCCTCGAAACGCTCGAGGTAGCGCTTGCCGTCGAACGTCTTGAGCGTGTAGCTCGTGTAGTACTTGAACGCGCCGAGGAACGTCTGGAACCGGAACTTCTTCGAGTACGCCAGGTCGTTGAGTCGCTGGATGAAGTCCAGCGAGTACATGTCGATCGTGGCTTTTTCGTAGTACTCGTTCTCGACCAGGTAGTCGAGCCGCTCCTTCAGGTTGTGGAAGAAGACGGTGTTCTGGTTGACGTGCTGCAGGAAGAACTGCTTGGCGGCCTCACGATCCTTGTCGAACTGGATGTTCCCGTCCGCGTCGTAGAGGTTGAGCATCGCGTTGAGGGAGTGGTAGTCCATCCCCGTCTGCGGCGACGTCAGATCGACGTCTGCAACTGCTGCGTCCAAAATGCATCCAATCCTGAGTTGACCGCCGACACGTCGTCAGGGGTCCCGAAGAGTTCAAACCTGTACAGAAGGGGGACGTTGCACTTCCGTGCGACGACGTCCCCTGCGAGGCCGTACGCCTCGCCGAAGTTCGTGTTGCCACCCACCACCACGCCGCGGATGAGCGAGCGGTTGTGGGCGTCGTTGAGGAACTTGATGACCTGCTTGGGGACTGCACCCTCGCCGTTGCCGCCACCGTAGGTGGGCAGGACCAGGACGTAGGGCTCGTCGACGTGCAGGAACGGTTCGCTCGGGTAGAGGGGGATCCGGTCCGCGTCGCGGCCGAGCTTCTCGACGAAGCGTGCGGTGTACCCGGACACGCTCGAGAAGTAGACCAATCGGCTCATGGTGCGCTCCTGTGGAGAAGGTGCGGAACAGGCGGACCGGGGGTGTCCTGCGGGCGATCGTCCGGCCTCCTGAACGGGACCGGGGTGACCGTCCGCAGGACGGGAGACGACTACGCCAGTTCGGCGCTGAGGGTCGCGATCTTGTCGGGGCGGAAGCCCGACCAGTGGTCGTCGTCCGTGACGACGACGGGGGCCTGCATGTAGCCCAGGCTCTTGACGTGCTCGAGTGCTGCCTCATCGGTGGAGACGTCGTGCACTTCGTACTCGATGCCCTTGTTGTCGAGGGCGCGGTACGTCGCGGTGCACTGGACGCAGGACGGCTTGGTGTAGACGGTGACGGCCATGTTCTCCCCGGTTTCTGGGCCCGATTCGAGGCCCGAAGTTCGTGTGCGGTGCTGAGGACGACGCTACTACATGTTGTGCCCAGCGGACGGTTGGACCACTAGAGGAAGTGTTACACCCCTGTAGTTCTCCACAACCCCGTCCACAGTGTGGACATTCCTCGAGGCCCGGTTTTCCGCCACTCTCACACGTGCCACCGACACTCTCCACGCGCTGTGGACCCGCTCCTCCACAACTGTGGAAATCGCTCGCTCGGCGTGTCGCAACCGACCCCTCCCCAGGACGGGGGACACCCCGTTCCGTCCGGTCCGTACACTCGTCTCGTGAGTACGTACGGCCCCCTCCTGAAGACCCCCGGCGTGGGTCGTGTCATCGCCGCACAGCTCACCGCGCGGTTCCCGTTCGGCATGCTGTCGCTGGCCTACCTCCTGCACGTCGAGCACGTGTTCGACTCGTACGGCGCCGCCGGTCTGGTGCTCGCGACGACGAGTGTCGGGCAGGCACTGGCCGGCCCCCTGACGAGCCGGTGGATGGGCAGCTGGGGCATGCGCCCCGTCCTCATCCTGACGAGCATCGTCGCGCTGATCAGCATGGTGGTGATCGCGTTCGTGGTCATGCCGCTCTGGGGCTACGTGGTGGTCGGGTTCCTCGGTGGCCTGGCGGTCCCGCCCGTGCAGCCCGCGGTGCGCACCATCTACCCGAAGATGGTGACCTCGGCGCAGCTCACACCCCTGTTCTCGCTCGACGCCAGCGCGCAGGAGCTCATCTGGGTCGCCGGCCCGGTCATCACCACCTTCGTCGCCACCCAGATCGGCACGGTCGAGGCGATCGTCGTGGCGATGGTCTTCCTGGTCGTCGGCGGCGCGTGGTTCATCGCCTCCCCGGAGCTCGGCCGCGTCCGCATCCCCCGCTCGAAGCGCGCGTTCGGTGTCGTGCTGAAGCGTCCGGCGGTCGTCGTCGCCACCCTGACCGGTCTGCTCCTCATCGGGGCGTGCGCCGCGGTCGAGGCGAGCGTCACGAGCGTCTTCGGCGAGGGCAGCCCGAACGCCGGCATCGTCCTCGCGGTGTTCGCGGTCGGTTCGCTCGTCGGCGGCCTGGCGTTCGGGCACCTCCCGATCTCGCGCAACACCCTGTGGACGCGCATGGCGGTCGTCTTCGTCGGCCTGACCCTGGCCCTCGGCGGCACCGGCTTCTGGTGGCTCTGCCTCGCCCTGGTCATCGCGGGTGTGGGCATCGCGCCGGCCCTCGCGGTCATGTTCGGGTCGGTGTCGGCCACCGTCAAGTTCTCCGACACGGCCGAGGCCTACGGCTGGATGGGCACCGGCCAGCTGATCGGTGCCGCGGGCGGTTCGGCCATCGCCGGCTTCCTGATCGACAGCAGCGGCCCGATCGGCGGCTTCACCGTGGGCGCCGTGATGGCCGGGATGGGCGTACTGCTCCCCTTGGCGATGCGGAGCTGGCTGCCCGACCTGCGCGGCCGTGACGCCAGCCCGATCCCCGACACCGAGCCGGTGACCCTGCCGACCTGAGCGTGCGGTTTCGGGCGTACCTGGTCGAATCGGGCGTACCTGGTCGGAAGTTCTGACCAGGTACGCCCGTTTCCACTTTCCATCGCAGCCGGTGTGGGAAGGAACGTGCGCCCGGCGCACGGGTCGCGTTCTCCACAGATGGCCTGGAGGCCCGGCGCGCGCCCGCCACGCACCGGCAGGATGGGTGCATGGTCACCTCAGTCCCCCTCCGCGACGGCCGCTCGATCCCCGCGATCGGCTTCGGCGTCTACAAGGTCGACGATGCCGAAGCCGAGACGGCGGTCGGTCTCGCGCTCGACGCCGGCTACCGGCACGTCGACACGGCCGAGATGTACGGCAACGAGACCGGCGTCGGCAAGGCGATCCGGGCCTCCGGCCTGGACCGTGACGACGTCTTCGTGACGACGAAGGTGTGGAACGACCACCAGGGGCGCGACGCGACCCTGCGGGCGTTCGACGGCAGCCTCGAGCGGCTGGGACTCGACGCAGTCGACCTGTACCTGATCCACTGGCCGGCCGCCGCGAACGACCGCTACGTCGAGACCTGGCGCGCGCTGGTCGAACTCCGCGAGTCGGGCCGGGCGCGGAGCATCGGCGTCTCGAACTTCCAGGTGCCGCACCTGCAGCGACTCATCGACCAGACCGGCGAGGTGCCGGCGCTCAACCAGGTCGAACGCCACCCGTGGCTGCCGCAGCGTGAACTCCTCGCATTCCACGAGCAGCACGACATCGTTACCGGGGCGTGGTCGCCGCTCGGCCGTGGGCGGCTGATCGACGAGCCGGTGCTGACGGGCATTGCGGACGCACACGGGGTGAGCGTGGCGCAGGTGCTCGTGCGCTGGAACGTGCAACAGGGCGTCGTGGTGCTGCCGAAGTCGGTCACGCCGTCGCGGATCCGGTCGAACCTCGACGTCGCCGGCTTCGTGCTGACCGACGACGAGCTCGCGGCGATCGCGACGCTCGAGTCCGGGCAGCGGACCGGTTCCCACCCGGACTCGGTGTCGTAGCGGGTTGCTAGCCCCGGCGGTCCTCCTCGGACTGCCACGGCAGGTGCAGGTCGCCCGGTTCGGGTTCGACGTCGCCGGCGTCGTCCGCGCCGCCCGTCCCCGGCGCCGAGATGACCTTGGACGGGTCGATGCCGTCCTCACGCAGGTCGGCGTCGTCGCGCTGCTTCGTCTGGGACGCGTCCATCTCGCGCTCGCTCGACGGGCTGTACGACGTGTCGGCTGCCCGCTGCTCGCGGTCGCTGACCCCGTCGACGTCATCGCTGTGGGCGGCATCGCGGAGTGCGTCGTTGCGTGCGCGGTCGTCGGACGGCTCGGGGCCGGGGGCGTTGGGGATGCTGTCGCTCATGGTGTTTCCTCCTGCGCCGGACGGTAGTCCTGCCGCCCGAGTCCCAGTCCGGTCACGGTGCTCGATCCGGCCCCTCGCCCCCGCTACGATCACCGCGAGGGGGAACGATGGGACGAACACGGACCGCGACGACCGCGGCGATCGGCTCGGCGCTGGTGGGGCTGCTGCTCGCCGGGTGCACGGCGTTCGGCGGGGACGACGCGATCCCGACGCCGACCCGACAGGCGTCCGAGCGCACGGATGAACCCGTGCCGGAACCGACGCTCGCGACCGATCCGGTCGAGACCGAGCCCGAGCAGGCGCTGCCCACCGGCACCGTGGCGGCCGAGACCGACGTCGTCTCGCCGAGCGGTGACACGAGCATCCACGTCCGCGTCGTGGCGAACGACCGCGGGACCTTCGACGCGCAGCTGTCCGAGTACCGGACGACCAATCCGCAGCCCATGCGTCTGGAGTTCCGGCACCGGCCCGCGAAGCCGCTCGACGGCGAGGACGGCTCGGTGCGCGAAACAGTCGAGTGGGACGCCGCGGTTGCTCCTCCGACCTCGTTCACGATGGGTCAGGCGGGTCCACGCCCCGACTACCTGCGCAGTGTCGTCCTCGTGCCGGCGACGGTGGCCGACGAGGACACGTCCGAGCGCCCGTGGGCTGGGTCGGTGCTCGCCGCCGCCGACCTCACGTGGAAGATCCCGAACCCCTATCCCGACATGCACGTCACGGTCGGCAAGGACCGACCGGGCGCCTACGGCATCGTCACGGACGTCGACGGCCGACCGGCGAACTACCTGGTCGCGCACGGCGACGAGCTCTCGACGGTCGCGGAGCGGTTCGGCATCACGCCGGCGCAGGTGCAGTGGATGAACCCGTACATGGAGCAACGCGACGACGACTGGTTGCTCGAGGGCAGCACGCTCAACATCGACCCCGCTCGGCGTTGAGACGAGGCGCCGCTGAGGCGAGCGGCCGGTCGGGTCCGTTACGGTTGACCAGCACTCGGCACCACCAGGAGGTCCCATCGTGACGATCGTCGCCGCCGCAGACGGCTCAGCCCTCGGCAACCCCGGCCCCGCCGGCTGGGCCTGGTACGTCGACGACGACCGGTGGGCAGCCGGCGGCTGGCCCCGAGCGACGAACAACATCGGCGAACTCACCGCCGTGCTGCAGCTGCTCCGCGCCACGAAGGACACCGACGAGCCGCTGCACATCCTGTGCGACAGCCAGTACGCCATCAAGGCGTGCACCGAGTGGCTCGCCGGCTGGAAGCGCAAGGGCTGGCGGAAGGCCGACGGCAAGCCCGTCCTGAACGTCGAGATCATCAAGGAGCTCGACGCGGAACTGCAGGGCCGCAAGGTCACGTTCGAGTGGGTCCGCGGGCATGTCGGTCACGAGATGAACGAGGCCGCCGACGTGCGTGCCCGGGGCGCTGCCACCGCGTACCAGAACGGCACCGACGTGCCGCACGGCCCAGGGTGGCCGGGCGTCGAGGTCACGGAGCCCTCGGCACTGCCCGAGGCGACCCCGCCCGCGACCCTCTTCTGACGGTCCTGACGGGTCAGTACGTCCCGTCGCGCCGGTCCTGCTGCGTGATCTGCTCCCCCGACGCCGGGTCGACGCCCGAGCGCGTGGTGGTCGTGGTGCGGCGGCCGCCGAAGGCCACGGCGAGGCTGATGATGAGCAGCACGACACCGGCTGCCATCAGGATGTAGCCGATCAGGCGGAGGTCGATGCCGGCGAGCTGGATGTTCAGCGCGAAGGCGACGATCGCGCCGATGACGATCAGGGCGATGCTGGATCCGATGCGCATGACGCAGTCCTCTCGGGTGGGGGTGGTGTCGGAGACGGTACACGTCCGACGACCCCCGCGCCGGAGCGGCCCGGGCCCCGGCCGACGCCCCGCGCCGATCAGTCGACGTCCACCTCGGCCCACCCGTCGAACCGCCCGATCTCGGTGAGCCGCACGACGGCCTCGCCCACCTCGTCCGAGGCGTCGAGGTCGATCGTCGCCGAGAACCCGAAGTCCTTGTCCCCCTCGGGGTCGGCGAAGATCTGCCGTGCCTTCCAGACCCTGGGTGATGCGGTGGCCCCGCTCTCGTCGAGCACCAGGTACTGCATCGAGCGGGCGTCGGCGTCGGTACCGATGCTGTCGTGCTCCTCGTAGTACTCCTCGAGCACGTTGTCCCACGCCGACCGGTCGAAGCCGACGGTCGCGTCGAGCTCTCCGAGCCCGTCGATGTCGTCGGCCGCGGCGAGCAGCACCCGCTGGAACAGGGCGTTGCGCACGAGCACGCGGAACGCCCGCGGGTTGCCGGTGAGCCGTGCGGGCTGCGGCGGCGCGATCTCCTCGTGCTCCTCGGACGCGAGCAGCACGTCGCCGTTGAGCAACGCCTCCCACTCGTCGACGAGTGAGGAGTCGGTCTGCCGGACGACCTCGCCCAGCCACTCGATGAGGTCGTCGAGTTCCTGGGTCCGCTGTTCCTCCGCGATGGTCTGCCGCATGGTGCGGTACGCGTCGGACAGGTAGCGCAGCACGAGCCCCTCGGAGCGGGTGAGCTGGTAGAAGCGCACGAAGTCGCCGAAGGTCATCGCCCGCTCGTACATGTCGCGGACGACGGACTTCGGTGACAGCTGGAAGTCGAGCACCCACGGCTGTTCGGCGGCGTAGGCCTCGTACGCCGCCTCCAACAGCTCGGACAGCGGGCGAGGCCAGGTGACCTCCTCGAGCAGCTCCATCCGCTCCTCGTACTCGATCCCCTCCCGCTTCATGCGTGCGACCTCTTCGCCGCGCTCCTTGAACTGCTGCTGCGACAGGATCGCCCGCGGGTCGTCGAGCGTGGACTCGACGACCGACACCATGTCCAGCGCATAGGTGGGAGAAGAAGGGTCCAGCAACTCGAACGCGGCGAGCGCGAACGGCGACAGCGGCTGGTTCAGCGCGAAGTTCGGCGCGATGTCGACGGTCAGACGGTAGGTGCCGTCGACCTTCTCGATCACGCGCGCGTTGATGAGGGTGCGTGCGATGACGAGCGCCCGTCGGGCCATCGCGAGCTGCCGGGAGCGCGGTTCGTGGTTGTCGAACACCAGGGATCGGACGTCCGCGAAGGCGTCCCCACCACGGGCGACGACGGACAGCACCATCGCGTGCGTGATCCGCATGCGGGAGACCATCGGCTCGGGTTCGGCTGCGATCAGCCGTTCGAACGACGCCTGCCCCCAGGACACGAAGCCCTCCGGCGCCTTCTTCCGCTTGATCTTGTTCTTCTTCTTCGGGTCGTCGCCCGCCTTCGCGACGGCGCGCGCGTTCTCGATGTCGTGCTCGGGCGCCTCGGCGACGACGTCACCCTCGGTGTCGTAGCCGGCGCGTCCGGCACGGCCGGCGATCTGGTGGAACTCGCGGGCCGACAGCTGGCGCATCTTCGTGCCGTCGAACTTGGTGAGCCCGGTGAACAGCACGGACCGGATCGGCACGTTGATCCCGACGCCGAGGGTGTCGGTGCCGCAGATGACGGGCAGCAGTCCGCGCTGGGCGAGCTGCTCGACGAGCCGTCGGTACTTCGGCAGCATGCCGGCGTGGTGCACGCCGATGCCCGCGCGGATCAGGCGCGACAGGGTCTGTCCGAACCCGGCGCTGAACCGGAAGCCGGCGATGGCGTCCGCGATCTGGTCCCGGCGTTCGCGCGAGGCGACCTTCGCCGACATCAGCGACTGCGCCCGCTCGAGCGCGGCGGCCTGGGCGAAGTGCACGATGTAGATGGGCGCCTTGCCCTCTTCGAGGAGCCGCTCCACCGTCTCCTGCACCGGCGTCATCACGTACTGGTACTCGAGCGGCACGGGTCGGGAGACACCGGTCACGCGGGCGGTGGGCCGACCGGTCCGGCGGGACAGGTCGTCGGCGATGGTGGTGACGTCGCCGAGGGTCGCCGACATCAGCAGGAACTGCGCACGCTCGAGCACGAGCAGCGGCACCTGCCATGCCCAGCCGCGGTCGGGGTCGCCGTAGAAGTGGAACTCGTCCATGACGACGACGTCGACGTCGGCGTCCGGTCCCTGCCGCAGGGCCAGGTTCGCCAGGATCTCCGCAGTGCAGCAGACGATCGGCGCATCGGCGTTGACGCTCGAGTCGCCGGTGACCATGCCGACGTTCTGCGCACCGAACAGTTCGACGAGCTGGAAGAACTTCTCGGACACCAGCGCCTTGATCGGTGCCGTGTAGTAGCTCCGCTTGCCCTCGGCGAGCGCCGCGAAGTGCGCTCCGGCCGCGACGAGCGACTTCCCGGTGCCGGTCGGCGTGCTCAGCACGACGTTCGCGCCGGACACGAGCTCGATGACCGCTTCGTCCTGCGCCGGGTACAGCGGCCGGCCGCCCTCGGCGGCCCAGGCCGCGAAGGCCTCGTAGACCTCGTCGGGATCGACGACGCCGTCCACCGCCGCCGGGATCGCGGCGACGAGCGGGGGCACGGTGGTGACGTCGGTCATGCGCCCATCCTCCCAGGTGCGGCCATGACGGACTGGAGGCTCGGTGCCAGGCCGCCACGTGCCTCCCGTCCGCCCCGCCGCCGACTCGGGCGCATTTCGATACGTGCGCATAAACTCGCGGCATGCGCGAACTCGGCTTCCTCTCCTTCGTCCCGAACCACGGCGGCACCGAGGGCGCCGCCGGCGCCCTCGAGGACGGGCTACGCCTGTTCGAGACCGCCGAGTCGCTCGGCTACGGGACGGGTTGGGTGCGCGGTCGGCACTTCGAGCCGTACCTGACGAGCCCGATGACGTTCTTCGCGGCCGCCGCGCAGCGCACCAGCACCATCGCGTTCGGCACCGCCGTGCTCGGCATGCGCTACGAGGACCCGGTGCGCCTGGCCGAGGACGCCAGCACCGTCGACCTGCTCAGCGGCGGCCGGGTGCAACTCGGCATCAGCACGGGCATCGCCGGGTACGGCCCGATCCTCGACCCGGTGTTCGGCACGGTCGACCGCAGCTTCCGCGACGAGGCCGAGGCCCGCGCCGCACGGCTGCTCGAGGTCCTGCAGGGCGAGCCCCTCGGCAGTGCCGGCAAGGGCTACGAGAGCATCCCCGCCGGGGCCGACCTGACCCTGCAGCCGCTCAGCCCGGGCCTCCGTGACCGGGTGTGGTGGGGCGGCGGGAGCATGGGCACGGCGGTCCGCACCGCCGAGAAGGGGCTGCTGCTGCACTGCTCGACCCTGAACACCGAGGACACCGGCGCGCCGTTCGCCGAGGCGCAGGCCGATCAGATCACCGCCTACCGCGAGCGGTTCGCCGAGCTGCACCCGCAGCGTGAGTCCAAGGTCGCCGTCGGACGGATCGTGGTGCCGCTGCTCGACGACCACGACCGAGCCGTGCACGAGGAGTTCCTGACCGGCTACGCGTCCGGCATGGACGACGAGGGCCGGCCACTCTCGGGCACGCCGCCGTTCCGGTTCAGCAAGGTGCTGTCCGGCGAACCGGCCGCCATCGTCGACGCGCTGCTCGCCGACCCGGCGGTCACCGCCACGGACGAGCTCGTCATCACCCTGCCGGCGAACGGCGACCGTGCGGCACACGAGCGGATCCTGCGCATCGTGGCCGAGGAGATCGCCCCGGCGCTGCGGGCCTGATCGCTGCGAGCGGGCTGCACGGCCGAGCCGCCACCGAGAGTCGAGGGCATCCGGCGGGGCTCTGATCGAGTTGGTGAGGCCCGAGAGCCCTGCCGGATGACCATCTCGTCCCTGATCCGCACGAGATGGTGCACCCATCGTTCCACCTACCGACCGGTTTGTCACACCGATCCGCGCACTCGGGACGGAAGAAGTTGACCAACTGTCACTCGTTTTTGCGATCCGGGACGAAGTGCGTCAACCGGTTCACCGATGCGGTTCCGGGCCGGAACGACGAATGCGTCCCCGCGCGGACGCGGGGACGCATTCTGGGACGCACCGGGGAGGCCAGGGCAACAACGGCCGGATCAGGAGACCGAGTCGCTCACCCAGCGACCCCGTAGTCGGTGCGTGCGCGGACGGTAACCAGCCGACTCGCGCACATAGATGTTACTGAATGGAGTTGCGAGCTGCGCGGAAACCGGACGACTTCGTCACTCCAGTTCGAGGGACGCGGTCCCGACGACGTCGTCGACCGAGGCTCCGACGTGCAGCGTGAAGGTCCCCGGCTCGTACCGCCACGAGCCGTCCCAGTGGGCGAAGGCGCGTGCGGGGACCTCGATCGAGACCTCCGTCGACTCCCCCGCGCCGAGCCGGACCGGCGCGAACCCGACGAGCCAGCGCACCGGACGGTCGACGGTCGACTCGCCACGCGAGGCGTACACCTGCACGACGTGCTTGCCGGCACGGTCCCCCGTGTTCGCGACCGTCGCCGTGACGATGACGGCGTCGCCCTCGCGCACGGTCGGCGTCGCGGAGACGCCCTCGATCGACCACGTGGTGTAGCCGAGGCCGTGCCCGAACGGGTACGCCGGCTCCGTGCCGGCCCGCAGCCAGGCCCGGTAGCCGACGTGGACACCCTCGTCGTAGGCGACCTTGCCGTCCACCGGGGTGACGTCGAGCACCGGGACGTCGGCCATCGCGACGGGCCACGTGGTGGGCAGGCGGCCGCCGGGCTCCTGCGCTCCCGTCAGCACGTCGGCCAGGGCATTGCCGTACTCCTGTCCGCCGAACCACGTGAGCAGCACCGCGGCGACGTCGTCCCGCCACGGCATCTCGACCGGCGACCCGGCGTTCACGACGACGACGGTGTTCGGGTTCACCGCCGCGACCGCCCGCACCAGGTCGTCCTGGCGGCCGGGCAGCGCGAGCGACGAGCGGTCGTAGCCCTCGGACTCGACCTTGGAGTTCGTTCCGACCACGACCACCGCGACGTCCGCGCCACGGGCAGTGTCCACCGCGGCCTCGATCAGCACGGCGGGGTCGTCGTCCGAAGGCTCGGTGCCGAACTGGTAGGCCAGCACCCCGCCGAGCGTCTCGTCCTGCACGATGTCGTACTCGATGCGGATCGCGACCTGCTGCCCCACGGTCACCGACACCGGCACCGAGCGCGCCGGCGGGTTGAGGAACGCTGCACCGAGCTGGTCGCCCTCGAACGGCACGTCCTCGTCGAGCAGCAGCTCGCCGTCGATCCACATCCGCGACCGCCCGGCCGCACCGATGCCGAACCGGACCGTGCCGGTCGACTCGGCCGTGTAGGTCGTGGTGATGTCGAGCCGGGCCGCTTCGCGCGTCGGGGCGTCGCCGCCGAACCAGAACAGGGCCGTCGCACGGCGGTCCTCGACGAACAGCTCCTCGCCGTCCTTGACGAAGGCAACCCGGGCTCCGGCCTCCCCGGTACCCGGGTTCGTGATCGAGGACAGCGGGAACTCCGCGATCCCCTCCTGCACGACTGCGCCGATCGCGTAGTCCACACTCGCGCCGGGGAACGCCGAGCGGATGCCGTCCAGCGGCGACACGACCTGCGACGGCACGACCGTGGCCGAGCCACCGCCCTGCGTGCGGGCCTGGTCGGCGTTGTGGCCGATCACCGCGATGCGCGACACGGCGGGGGCGTCGAGCGGCAGGACACCGGTGTTGCGGACCAGCACGGTGCCCTCGGCCTCGGCTTCGCGCACGAACGCGATGCCGTCCTCGACGTGCACGGGCGACGCGGCGACGGGCTCGAAGCCCTCGAGCGCGCCGACGCGTGCGGCCAGGGTCAGGATCCGGCGGACCTTTCGGTCGATCGCCGCCATCGGCACCTCGCCGGACTGCACGGCGGCGAGCAGCGGGCCCTCGCTCCACCACGGGTTCGGCCCGGGCATCGCGACGTCCTGCGACGCCTTCGCGGAGTCCACCGACCGCACGCCGGTCCAGTCGGACACGACGATCCCGTCGAAGCCCCACTCCGAGTTGAGCGGGGTCTCGAGCAGGTCGTTCTCCGACGCCGTCACGCCGTTGATCGCGTTGTACGACGACATGACCGCCCAGGCGTGCGCTTCAGTGACGGCCTTCTCGAACGCGAGCAGGTACAGCTCACGCAGGGCACGGTCGGACACCTCGGTCGACGCCGTGAAGCGGTCGGTCTCGTAGTCGTTCGCGATGTAGTGCTTCGGGGTCGCGGCGACACCGTTCTCCTGCACGCCGTCGACGTACGACGCCGCCAGGTCACCGGTGAGCACCGGGTCCTCGCTGAACGCCTCGAAGTGCCGGCCACCGAGCGGGGACCGGTGCAGGTTGATGGTCGGGCCGAGCACGACGTCGACGCCCTTGCGGCGGGCCTCGACAGCCGCGGCCGCGCCGTACCGCTTCGCGATCGCCCGGTCCCACGACGCACTCAGCGCCGTCGCAGACGGCAGGTTCAGTGACGGGTCACGCTCGTCCCACACCTCGCCGCGCACTCCGGACGGACCGTCCGACATCAGGATCCGGCGCAGCCCGATCTTCTCGATCGGCCAGGTGGTCCAGAAGTCACGCCCGGTGAGCAGCTGCACCTTCTCGTCGGTGGTCAGCTGGCCGAGGAGCGCGTCGATGCGCTCGGTCAGCGGCGTCGCCGGTGTCGCCGGACTGGAGGCGGTGCTCGCGTCGTTCACGGTGGTCACGGTGGTCGGTCCTCTCGTTCAGGGCCGCGGGGCGCCGCCTGGACAGCCGGGGGCTCGTCGCCCACACCCACCATCCACCGGGTTCGCCGCCCGCGCTGGCAGCTCCTGCACCGTACCACCCAAAACCAACCGTTGCTTGGTTTTCTCGGGTCTCCTGCGGGCGGTACAGTCTGGCCATGGCACGACGGGGTTCGTACGCAAAGGGCATCGCGAAGCGCGAGGAGATCCTCACGGTCGCGCTGGACCTCGTGGCGTCGCAGGGCTTCCGGCGGACGAGCATCAAGGACATCGCCGACGCCGTGGAGCTGACCCAGGCCGGCCTGCTGCACTACTTCGACTCGAAGGACGAGCTCTGGGTCGAGATCCTCCGCCGCCGCGACGAACTCGACCTCGCGCACGACTGGCAGGCCGCGGACCCGGCGGCCCTGCTCGCGGCGATCGTGCGGCACAACGCCGAGGTCCCCGGCCTGGTGCAGATGTTCGTCAACCTGTCCGCCGCGGCCGCGACCGACTCGGAGCACCCGGCGCACGAGTACTTCCGCGAGCGGTACGAGCGCAGCCGCCGCGACCTGTCCGCCGACTTCCGCACGATGCAGCAGGACGGCCGACTGCGTACCGACATCGACCCCGACGAACTCACCAGCGTGCTGCTCGCGGTGTCCGACGGCATGCAGATCCAGTGGCTCTTCGACCCCACCCGCGACATGGCCGAGCACGTCGAGCTCGTCGCCCGCCTCGCGATCGCCCAGGTCGCCCCCACCGCCTGACGGCACGGCCCGGCCCGGCCCAGCCCGGCACCAGGTTCCGGCAGTGGGGTACGGACAGGGCCTGGCCGCCTCAAGGGTGGCGGGGCAGGATGGTCGGTGCCCGCCAGGGCGTGTTCCGACGACGATGTGGAGTGACGCGATGACGCGTGTAGTGGTGACCGGTGGTAGCGGCAAGCTCGGACGAGCGGTGGTGCGTGACCTCGATGCGCACGGGTACGACGTGGTCCTGCTCGACCGTGTCCCCTCCCCCGACAAGCCCGAGCGTGTGCCGTTCGTGCGGATCGACCTGACCGACCACGGCCAGGTCCTGAACGCCCTGCTCGGCATCGACGACCGGTACGACCACGTCGACGCCGTCGTGCACCTGGCGGCGGTGCCGGCCCCGGGGCAGGTGCCCGACGTGGCACTCATCACGAACAACGTGACCTCGTCGATCAACGTCTTCCACGCCGCCCGTGCCGCGAAGATCAAGAACGTCGTGTGGGCGTCGAGCGAGACCCTGCTCGGCATCCCGATGGGCGAGCACCACCCGCCCTACCTGCCGGTCGACGAGGAGTTCGCCGTCCGCCCGCAGTCCTCGTACTCGCTCGGCAAGGCGGTCGAGGAGGAGATGGCCCGCCACTTCACGCGCTGGGACCCGGAGCTGAAGATGATCGGTCTGCGCTTCTCGAATGTGATGGACGAGACCGACTACCCGGCGTTCCCGTGGGACGCCACCCCCGAGGCGAAGACGTTCAACCTGTGGTCGTACATCGACTCCCGCGACGGGGCCCAGGCCGTACGCCGGGCGCTCGAGGCCGACCTCACCGGGTTCGAGGCGTTCGTCATCGCGAGCCCCGACACGGTGATGGACACCCCGACCATCGAGCTCGTCGAACGCTACGTGCCGGACATCGAGCGCCGGGCGGACATCGACGGCGTCAGCTCGCTGCTGTCGTCGGAGAAGGCCCGCGAGCTCCTCGGCTACGCGCCCGAGCACAGCTGGCGCGACCACCGCGCCTGATCGTCAGGCGGCGGGGACGAGCATCCCGTCGAGCACCAGGTCGCGCGCCGCCGGCAGCAGGTCGGCGGCGAGCGCCTGCTCGTCGACGCCGGTGATCTGCGCGAGCGCACCGATGATCGCCGCGACGGACAGGTCGCCGTCGCATGCACCCACGAACGCCGCGAGTGCGGTGTCCGCATCCACTCGGCGCCCGAGCCCGCCGCCCTGCACCAGGGTCATCACGGTGGGGTCGTCGTTGCCCGGCCAGTAGTACCGCTCCTCGGTGACGTCGCCGGCCACCGACAGGTGGGCGGCGGCGAGCGCGGCGTCGTCGTGCGCGGCGAGCCAGGCGGCCGCGTCGAGGACGCGGGCGACCGTCGCACCGAGGCCAGCGGGGTTGGAGCCGAGCGTCTCGGGGACGCGCTCGAACCGGCGGAGGGCGGACGGGCCTCCAGGCAGGGGTCGGCGCACGACGACGTACCCGAAGCCGACGCCGGTCACCCGACGGTCCGCGAAGTCGTCGAGCCAGGCGCCCATCAGGGTGTCGAACTCGGCCGTGCCGGGTTTGGTCCCACCGTCGCGGATCCAGGTCTCGGCGTAGGACGTCGGGTCCTGCCGCTCGCGCTCGATCACCCACACGTCGAGGTCGGTGTCGGCGAACCAGGCACGCACGCGGTCCAGGCCGTCGACGCCCCAGTGGTACTCCCAGTTGCCGAGGAGCTGAGCGGTCCCACCGGGCTCCAGGTGGTCGGACAGGCCTCGGAGCACCGTCTCGACCAGGGCGTCGCCGACCATGCCGCCGTCGCGGTACTCGTACGACGGGACGCCATCGCGACGGGGCGTGATGACGAAGGGCGGGTTCGAGACGATCCGGTCGAAGCGCTCCCCCGTGACCGGCTCGAACAGTGAGCCGAACCGGAAGTCGATGCCGTCGATGCCGTTCAACTGGGCGTTGAACCGGGCGATGTCGAGGGCACGGCGCGAGATGTCGGTGGCGGCCACGTGGTCGGCGAAGCGCCGCGCGTGCATGGCCTGGATGCCGCACCCGGTGCCGAGGTCGAGCACACGCTCGACCGGCACGGGCACCTGCAGGCCGCTCAACGTCGTGGTGGCGCCGCCGATGCCGAGCACGTGTTCCTCGCTGATCGCGTGCCCGAGGGCGAGCTCACCGAGGTCGGAGACGATCCACCAGCTGCCGGCGCCGAGGTCGTCGACGAAGGCGTAGGGGCGCAGGTCGACGGTGGGGTGGATGAGCGCGTCAGCGCCGTTGCCGTCGCCTTCGCCTCCGCTGCGCAGCAGGCCCGCGGCGATGACGGCGTCGAGCCCGGCGGTCGGGAACGCCACAGCGGCCTCGGCCCGCGCCACCGGCAGGCCGAGCACGAACAGCGTCGCCAGCGTGCCGAGCGGCGTGGTCTCGCGGGCGGCGAGCGCACGGAGCGCGGCGACCCGCGAGCCCCGGTGCAGCGAAGCCGCGGCCTCGGCGCCCCACAGGGAGTCGAGCCGGTCGACCGTGAAGCCGGCCGCCGTCAGGTCCGCGGCGAGCGCCGTGGTGACGGCGGGGTCCGCGACGATCGACGGAAGCGTGTGCACAGTGTCCACGCCGGCGCTCCCGCCGGCGCTCACGATGCGATCCCCTCGCGCAGCAGGGCCGCGGGGACCTGCCAGTCGAGCACCAGGTCGAGGAGCCCGGGGAACCGCTGCTGCACGTCCTCGACACGGACGCGGCTGACGCGGGTCAGGCCCTCCAGGTGCTGCTCGAGCAGACCGGCCTCGCGCAGGACCCGGAAGTGGTGGGTCAGCGTGGACTTCGGCCGGTCGATGCCGACCCAGCCGCAGGTGCGCTCACCCCCGGCCGCGTCGACCAGGTAGCGGTGCAGGATCGCGAGCCGGATCGGGTCGCTCAGGGCGTCCATCACGACCGGGAGGTCCATCTCGGCCACGGACGGCTGCGGCAGCCGTTCAGGAGCATCGACGTGCGCGGGCATGGAGGGGACGCTACCACCGTTCGGCTTGCTGTACGACTTGCGTCGTACTGTTCGGGTGCGGTACGAATGCAGTCGTACTGCACGGAGATGGAAAGGGGTGCGCATGCACCAGTCAGCTCGTTCGGTCGCCGGGTTCTGGATCCTGGCGGCGATGCTCCTGGTCTCGGTCGCGTCGTCGGCCGTGCCGTCGCCCATCTACCCGGTCTACGCAGCCGAGTGGCACCTCACCCCGCTCATGCTCACCGGGGTCTTCGCCATCTACGTCGCCGGGCTGCTGGCGAGCCTGCTCGTCGCGGGTCGCCTGTCCGACCACGTCGGCCGGAAGCCCGTGCTCGTCGTCGGCGGCCTGGGCGTCGCGCTGTCGCTCGGCCTCTTCGCCATGGCGGACGGGGTCGTGGCACTCATCGTCGACCGGATCGTGCAGGGCGTCTCGGTCGGGCTGCTCATCGGGGCCCTCGGTGCGGCGCTCATCGACAACTCGCTCGAGCGACACCCGACCATGGCCGGTGTGCTGAACGGCGTCATCCCGCCGATCGCCCTGGCCACCGGCGCGATGTCGAG
Organism: Curtobacterium aurantiacum; assembly: GCF_018598555.1. GTDB lineage: Bacteria > Actinomycetota > Actinomycetes > Actinomycetales > Microbacteriaceae > Curtobacterium > Curtobacterium aurantiacum. The sequence goes on along the minus strand of NZ_JAHEWN010000001.1, from coordinate 16,546 downwards.
CGGCGCCCTGGTGCAGTGGGGCCCCGCGCCGGAGCAGCTCGTCTACCTGCTGTTCGGCGCGCTCCTCGTGCTGCTGGTGCTCGCGCTGTTCGTCGTGCCCGAGCAGGTGCAGCGCCGCCCCGGGGCCCTCCGGTCCCTTCGCCCGACGATCAGCGTGCCGCGGTCCTCACGCCGCTTGTTCCGCGGCGTCGCCGGCTCGCTCGTCGCCAGCTGGGCCCTCGGCGGCATGTTCCTGTCGCTCGTCCCCTCGGCGCTCGGCACGGTCTTCGGCATCACGAACCACTTCGCCGCCGGCGCCCTCATCGCCGTTGTCACCGGCGTCGGCGCCCTGACCGGTCTGGCGATCCAGCGGATGGACACCCGACGCGCGGTCCTGCTCGGGCTCGTCGCGCTCGTGCTCGGCCCGATCGTCACGGTGTCGTTCGTGTTCGCACACTCCCTGCCGGGCATGGTCGTCGGCAGCGCGATCGCCGGTGTCGGCTTCGGTGCCGGGTTCCAGGCACCGCTGCGGATGCTGCTCGCCACCGCTGCGCCCACCCACCGCGCCGGACTGCTCTCCACGATCTACGTCGTCAGCTACCTGGCGTTCGGGGTGCCCTCGGTCATCGGCGGGCTGCTCGAGCCGTCGGTCGGCCTCGTCCCGGTCATCGCCGGGTACGGGGGCTTCATCGTGCTCGCCGCGGTCGTCGCCCTCGTGCTGCAGCTGTCGTCGAAGGACGCTGCCGAGGTCGAGGAGCACGCCGCCGAGGTCATCGAGCGCACCGCGACCGGTTCGGTCCGGGTCGCGGCCGAGTAGGCGTGCCCGGCACGGTGCGGTGATGCCCATTCGGTGCGAGCTTGATCGCTCGGTGCGGGCCTGCAGCGCCGCACGGAGCGATCAACCTCGGACGCGATGACCAGCACGGCACGGTGCCGACTAGCTCCCCCAGTGTTAGTGGCCCGGGTGCGCCGAGTTCGCGCCGCGGGCCCGCGCACGCACCCCGACCGTCCGCGCCGCACCGGTGTGCGCAGCGTCGACGTCGGCCTTGCCCCGGTCGGCTGCGTCCCGCAGCCGCTTCGGCCCGTGCCGCTTGGCCCAGTCCCAGAAGCGGTGCAACTGCGCCTTGAGCCAGGTGATGATCTTGTGGAAGAAGTGGAACTCGCTCGCCAGCACCGTGAGGCCGATGAACACGACGAGCCATCCCGGCCCCGGCAGCGGCACCAGGATCAGCCCGATGATGACGACCAGCCCGCCGACGATGCCGACCAGCACCTTGTAGAGCAGGTGCACGTGCGGCCGCGCGTGGATCCAGGCGCGCAAGCGGTGGAACCACTGGAAGCGCTGGCGATCCGCGCCGTCGGCCCGGGCTTCGCCGGGTCGGTCGTTCGGGTCGCCGTCCATGCCGAAAACGTAGGGCGCGCGGCTGGGAATCAGCGGCGCACGGGGTGAACGCGGGGTGCGCATGCCGGGAGGCGCGTGGCGGCCGTTCGCCGTGCCTCCAGGCCGTGACGCGGTACCGCCCACGTGCCCGTCACGCGTGCGCGACGCACGTCGCCGCCCACGGGACGGCGGCCAGCCGGGCGTCCGGGATCGGCTCGCCACCGACCGTGCAGCGCCCGTAGGTGCCGTCGTCGAGTCGTGCGAGCGCTGCGTCCACCTGACGGACCCGCAGCCGGGCGCCGTCACGGACCGCACCGAGCGACCCGCGTTCCCACGCCAGGGTCGCGCCCTCCGGGTCGTGCTCGTCGTCGGAGTTGGCGTCCTGCCGCGCGTCACTGACGTCGCGCATGCTCCGCTCGACCTCGGTCAGCAACCGTTCGTTGCGGGCGCGTTCGGCCTCGAGTGCGGGGCGGGGATCCTCCATCCCGGACACGGTAGTCGCGGCGGAATGGCACCGCCTCCGGATGCGTTCGCATGGACATGACGAAGATCGGGTTCCTGTCGTTCGGACACTGGCGTGACGTGCCGGGGTCGAAGGTGCGCAGCGGGCGGGAGGCCCTGGTGCAGGCGATCGACCTCGCGGTCGCAGCCGAGGAAGCCGGTGTCGACGGCGCCTACTTCCGCGTGCACCACTTCGCGCCGCAGCAGGCCGCGCCGTTCCCGCTGCTCTCCGCCATCGCCGCGAAGACCAGCCGGATCGAGATCGGCACCGGTGTCATCGACATGCGCTACGAGAACCCGCTCTACATGGCGGAAGAGGCCGCGGCCACCGACCTGATCTCCGGCGGACGGCTGCAGCTCGGCGTCTCGCGGGGATCACCCGAGACCGCCCTCGCCGGCTACCAGCAGTTCGGCTACGTGCCCGACGCCTCGGACGAGAACGGCGGGGACATGGCCCGGGCGCACACCGACGTGTTCCGCCGCGCGATCGCCGGCGAGCCGATGGCGAACGCCAACCCGCAGACGACGGGTTCGGTCGGGTCCCTGCCGATCTCCCCGCTGTCCGACTCGCTCGGCGATCGCATCTGGTGGGGTGCCGGCACGCGCGCCACCGCCGAGTGGACGGCCGAGCAGGGCATGAACCTGATGTCCTCGACCCTGCTGACCGAAGACACCGGTGTGCCCTTCGACCAGCTGCAGGCCGAGCAGATCGAGCGCTTCCGCCGGGTGTGGTCCGAGTCGGGCTGGGACCGCGAACCGCGCGTTTCGGTCTCGCGCAGCATCATCCCGATCATCGACGACGAGTCGCGCCACTACTTCGGCATCCGCGCGCAGGTCGAGGGGCAGGACCAGGTCGGGCACCTCGACGGCGGGCTGGCCCGGTTCGGCCGTTCCTACATCGGTGAGCCCGAGCAGCTCGTCGCGGAGCTCGCTGCCGACCAGGCCGTCCGTGCTGCCGACACCGTGCTCGTCACCGTGCCGAACCAGCTCGGCGTGGACTTCAACGCACGGCTGCTCGCCGCCGTGAAGGACGTCTTCACCGAGGTCGACGCGGCACCGGTCCCCGCCTGACCGGCACCCGGCTCGGGCACGGGCTCAGCCGTTCGGCCAGAGCAGCTGGAAGCGCTCGCACACCACGGGCATGTCCGGTGCGAACCCGCGTGGGCTCTCCGAGTGTGCACGCCAGAATGCCTCGTGCACCCTCCGCCAGTGCTCGAGCGTGCGGTCGCCTTCACCCTCGGCACAGGCGTGGTCCGCGCCGACCTGGTCGAACGGCACCACCCTGACCGCAGTCGTCTCGATGACGGCGCGGGGCGCACCCGAGCCGTCGGTCACGATGCTCAGCTCGTCGGCCGCGGGCAGAGGGTCACCGGTCGCCTCGTAGTCCCAGAGCGACGACGCCGTGCCGACCTTGACCCCGTCGAGCACGAGCCGCAACAGCGCGTCCGCCTGCTCCGGAGTCGCGCCGAAGGCCCACGCCTCCGGCACGGCAGTCGGAAGACTCGGGCGCTCGCGGCGTCGCGCGGTCCAGAAGTCGTCGAGCGTCGAGGGCACGCCCCGACCGTAGTGCACCGGCCGGGTCCCCCCTTGTGCTGACACCCGGCTGGGGACTGGGGCGGTGACGACCGCGCTCCTAGGCTCGGGAGCGTCGATCCACCCCGCACCTCGAGGAGTCACCGTGACGCTGCCGGCCGCAGGCTGGTTCCCGGACCCGCAGGACGCCCGTCGCCTGCGCTGGTGGGACGGTCGCACCTGGGGAGCGGTCACGCGAGTCCCCGCGGGTGCCGCGGAACCGGTCACGCCGATCGTCGTCGCTCCGGTGGGGCCGTCGTTCTCGGTGCAGACGGCGGCGATCCGGACCCATGCGTGGGCGTCCGGCGGCGGTCGCGACCGACGGTTGTCCGTGCTCACGGTGCTCGCGGTGCTGCTCGCCCTGACGTCGATCCTCATCAACCCGCTGGGCGCCTGCAGCGTGCTCGCTCTCGTGTGTGGGCTCGTCGGTGTCGTCCACCCCGGCGCGACCGGCGGGTGGCGAGTGCTCGCGAGGAGCGCTTCGGCGAGCGCCATCGTCGTGGCCGTCGCGACCGGCGCTGTAGCCGCGTCAGTGCAGCTCCATCTCTTCTGACGCGGGGCAACACTGATCAGATCACCGATGGCAAAGATAGCCAGAGGTTGAGACCTGTCGAATCTGTCATGCAGTATTCCAGTACGGCATTGCCACCGTACCGAAGGGAGAACCATGAACAAGCTCGGGACACGCGGGGCAACTACTCTCGCGGCCATGTCGTCGGTCGTGCTGGGGTGCGCGCTCCTGTCCGCAACACCAGCCGCGGCGGCTCCCCTCGGAGAGGATCAGACGATCCGGGCCGTCGAGGCCGCGGAGCGCGCGCTCGGCCTCGCCGACGATTTCCTTCCAGACAGCCCTGAGGTGCTCGCATCGGGTGCCCCCTCAGCGGCCCCGGGCACATCGGCGGCTACCAGCATCACCCCCGGCCCGAACTCGGACCACGAGGCCGGTGTCCAGTACACAGCGGACCGTCTCGATGAGAACTCGACTCGCTACGCGGCGGTGATGAGCGCTCCGGCATCGTCCCGTGCGAGCTGGGCGTTCGACGACGATGTCGAACTGGTGCTCCTCGACGACGGACGGGTGACTGTGAGCGACGCCAACGGTGATCTGATCGCCGGCATCGACGCACCATGGGCGGTCGATGCGAGCGGACGAGCCCTGCCGACGAACTACCGGGTCGACGGGACAACTCTCGTCCAGGACGTCCAAGTCGATTCGCGGACGGCCTATCCGGTCGTCGCCGATCCGCGCTACAGCACGTTCCCTGGGTACTGGACCGTCACGTTCAACCGAGCCGAGAGCGCCACGGTCGTCGGGACGGTGGCGAGCTGTGCGGCGCTCTTCTCGAAGTCACCCGTACCGGTCCTCCGAGCGCTCACGGTGACCTGCGGTGTGCTCGCCGCGTTCAGCACGGCACAGCTCGCCGGGGGAAAGTGCGTGAAACTCCACCTGGCGGGGCTTCCCGGCGTCATCGCCCAGTGGTGGCCGACGTTCCCGAAGTGCTAGAACGATGATCACACCACTCTTCGTCGGACTCCTCGTCGGGTTCGCCCTGGCCACGGCCGGAGAATTCACCGATCGGTGGGCCTCGAGGTTCCTGCGTCTCCTGCCGATCGTTCTCTGGTTCGGATGGCTGGTCAGCGTGATGCCGAACGGTACGTCCGACGGCGAGCTGCGCTTCCTCGGTGTCGGGATGTTCGGTCTCCTGACCGGGATGTTCCTCGCCTGGGCCTCGTTCGGCCATCGGGCGCGTCGTTGACGGGGGCACTCGAGCTGATGCGTGGAGGAAGGGCCTCGCCTTCGTTGGCGAGACCCTTCCGCCGCGACGAGACCTACCGCCGCGCCCGCGGGTGTGCCGTCTGGTACACGTCCCGCAGCATGTCCGCCGTGACCATCGTGTAGATCTGCGTCGTGGCGACACTCGCGTGCCCGAGCAACTCCTGCACCACGCGCACATCAGCACCGCCCTCGAGCAGGTGCGTCGCGAACGAGTGCCGGAACGTGTGCGGTGACACGTGCGCCTCCAGGTCGGCGGCAGCAGCGGTGGCCTGGATGACGAGCCAGGCGCTCTGCCGCGACAACCGCGCGCCGCGGGCACCGAGGAACAGCGCCGGTGTCGACGCCCCTCGCGCCGCGAACACCGGCCGTGCCCGCACCAGGTAGGCATCGATCGCGGCCCGGGCGAAGCTGCCGAGCGGGACGATCCGCTGCTTGTTGCCCTTGCCGGTGACCTTCACGACGGACAGCCCGTCCGCACCGGGGCCCGGGCCAGAAGCGTCAGCAGCGGCGTCCGACAGCGTCGTCACGTCGTCGACCGACAGTCCCACCGCCTCGGAGATCCGCGCACCCGTTGCGTAGAGCAGCTCGAGCAACGCCTTGTCCCGCAGCTGGACGGGGTCGTCGGCATCGACGGACACCGCCCCGAGCAGCCGTTCCATGTCCTCGACGGGGATCGCCTTCGGCAGCCGCATCGGGGCCTTCGGCGGCCGGACGGCGGTGCCCGGGTCGAGCGGCAGCCAGCCCTCCCCCGCGGCGAAGGCGGTGAACGACCGGACCGAGCTGAGCATCCGCGCGATCGACCTCGGCGCCAGCGGACCGTCCGGCTTCGTCGCCAGGTAGGTCACGAACTCCGAGACGTCCGCCCGTGCCAGCCGGGCGACGTCAGCGATCGCCGACGCACCACCAGCCCGGTCCGCGCCGTCGGAATCGACCACCGGAGCGGTCGCGAGCCAATCGGCGAACACGGCGAGGTCCCGCCGGTACGCCGACAACGTGTGTTGCGAGAGTCCCCGCTCGATCGCGACGTGCCGGAGGTACGTCTCCACGGCACGGTCGAGGGGCATCACCTCAGCAGGCTAACCGGCGAGCGGCGACACGACGGACCGTCGGCCAGCACGTCAGTGCAACGCCTCGTCCGGCGCGCCCAAGCGGAACCCGGTGAACGTCACGGTCAACCCGGCCCGCGTCGGCCCGGCGCACAGCAGTCCCGCGGAAACGACGGCCTCCGGGTCGAGGTACGCGACCCGGACGAGACGGGGCTCGTCGCCCTCGGCCCACGCCCGGATCGTCACGGCGTCACCATCGCGGCTCGCGCGCACGGTCACGACCCGGCCCGCCCACTCCGGCACGGGCGACACCGACCAGTCCGAGAACCCGCGCGTGACCACGGCCCCGAGCTGCGGCGCTCCGTCCGAGAACTCCACGCCGGCCTTGATCCACGTCTGCTCGTCGACGCGCAGGAACACCCCAGCCTGGTCGAACTGCTCGGTGTAGTCGAGCACGAACGACGCCTCGACCGAGAACGGCCCGTCGGTCGGCTGCAGCAGCGCGTGCTCGGAGTCGTGCACGAACCCGTACGAGGTGGTCCGCCAGGCATCGCTGCCCTCGACCGCGGTGACGCGGAACACGTCGCCGTCGGATTTGGCGGCCTCCGGCTCGTGCGTCCAGGTGCCGGTGGCGACCAGGTCGCGCAAGCCCTCGACCGCGGACCCGCTCACTTGCCGCGCTGTTCGATGGCCTCGACGGCGAGCGTCGCGACGACGAGGGCCGAGTTGTTGAGCCGACCGCCCAGGATCCCCTCGAGCAGCTCTGCCCGCGGGACCCAGCGCGTCACGATGTCGGCCTCTTCCGCCTCACGCTCGAACGCGGACTCGGTCGAGCGAACACCGCGCGCCCGGTAGATCTGGATGAACTCGTCGCTGCCGCCCGACGAGGTGTTGTAACGGACGAGGGGCTCCCAGGTGTCGGCCTCGAGGTCGGCCTCCTCGCCTAGCTCGCGCTTCGCGGCCGTCAGGTGGTCCTCGCCCTCCATGTCGAGCAGACCGGCGGGCAGCTCCCAGTCCCGCAGCCGCACCGGGTGTCGGTACTGCTGGATGACCAGGACGCGGCCCTCGTCGTCCTCGGCGTACACGGCGACGGCGCCCGTGTGGTCGATGTACTCGCGGACCATCGATTCGCCGTTGTACGCGACGGTGTCGCGGCGCACGTCCCAGACGGCGCCCTCGTACACGACGGTGGATTCGGTGACCTCGAAGGAGGCGGACTCGTCAGCGATCGGTGCGTCTGTCACGTCTCCATCCAAGCACGCGCCCCTGACGCGGCGACAGACGGACGGGAGGCGCGGTGCCAGCTGGCACCGCGCCTCCCGTCCGATCGTGGAGACCGGCGCTTACGCGACCTGCTCCTCGGTCTGCGGGTCGAACAGGCTGGACGCCTCGTGACGCTCGATCGCGGCCGCGACGAGCCCCGCGAACAGCGGGTGCGCATCGGTCGGACGCGAGCGGAGCTCCGGGTGCGCCTGCGTGGCGATGTAGAACGGGTGCACGTCGCGCGGGAGCTCGACGTACTCCACCAGGGTGCCGTCGGGGGACGTGCCCGAGAAGACGAGGCCGGCGTCCGCGATCTGCTCGCGGTACTTGTTGTTCACCTCGTAGCGGTGACGGTGCCGCTCGGAGGCCTCCGGCGCTCCGTACAGCTCCGCCGCCAGCGACCCTTGCGTGAACGACGCCGGGTACAGGCCCAGACGCATCGTGCCGCCCAGGTCGCCACCGGCGATGATGTCGACCTGCTCCGCCATCGTCGCGATGACCGGGGTGGAGGTCTCCGGGTCGAACTCGGTGCTCGACGCGTCGGTCAGACCGACCTCGTGCCGGGCGTACTCGATGACCATGCACTGCAGGCCGAGGCACAGGCCGAGCGTCGGGATGCCCTGCTCACGTGCGAACTTCAGCGCGCCGAGCTTGCCCTCGATGCCGCGCACGCCGAACCCACCCGGGATGCAGATGCCGTCGACGTCGCCGAGCTGCTTCGCCGCGCCCTCGGGCGTGGTGCAGTCGTCGGACACGACCCACTTCAGCGTCACCTTGGCGTCGTGCGCGAAGCCACCCGCACGGAGCGCCTCGGTCACGGACAGGTAGGCGTCGGGCAGGTCGATGTACTTGCCGACGAGGGCGATCGTGACGGCCTTCTTCGGCTCGTGAACGGCACGCAGGACCGGGGTCCACGCCGTCCAGTCGACGGGGCCGGCCTCGAGCTTGAGCGCATCGACGATGACCTGGTCGAGGCCCTGGTTGTTCAGCAGCGTCGGCAGGTCGTAGATCGAGGGGACGTCCACCGCGTTCACCACGGCGTCCTCGTCGACGTCGCACATCAGCGCGATCTTGCGCTTGTTCGACTCCGACACCGGACGGTCGCTGCGCAGGACGAGCGCGTCCGGCTGGATGCCGATCGAGCGGAGCGCCGCCACGGAGTGCTGCGTCGGCTTGGTCTTCTGCTCACCCGAGGCGTTCATGAACGGCACCAGGGAGACGTGCACGAAGAACACGTTGTTGCGGCCGAGCTCGTGCCGGACCTGACGGGCGGACTCGATGAACGGCTGCGACTCGATGTCGCCGACGGTGCCACCGACCTCGGTGATGATCACGTCGGGCTGCGGGTCGTTGTGCGCCTGCTCGCGCATCCGACGCTTGATCTCGTCGGTGATGTGCGGGATGACCTGCACCGTGTCACCGAGGTACTCGCCGCGCCGCTCCTTGGCGATGACCGTCGAGTACACCTGGCCGGTCGTGACGTTGGCGGCCTGCGACAGGTTGATGTCGAGGAAGCGCTCGTAGTGCCCGATGTCGAGGTCCGTCTCCGCACCGTCGTCGGTCACGAAGACCTCGCCGTGCTGGAACGGGTTCATGGTACCCGGGTCCACGTTGAGGTACGGGTCGAGCTTCTGCATGACGACCTTGAGGCCGCGAGCCGTGAGCAGGTTGCCGAGGCTGGCCGCCGTCAGGCCCTTGCCGAGAGACGAGACGACCCCGCCGGTCACGAAGATCTGCTTCGTCACCTTCGGGGTCGAAATCGAAGAATTGGTACCGCCGCTGAGAGTGTCCGCCACGGGATTCCATCGTACGTCAGAACTGCCGGGAGGCGCGACTTCGGTTCGCCCTGGGCGTTGCGCAGGTGGGTGGCCGGGTCCTCGGGCCGTGGCCGGTTCGCCGTTCCGTGGCCGGTTCGCCGTTCCGTGGCCGGGTCTTCGGACCGTGGCCGGGTCTTCGGACCGTGGCCGGTTCGCCGTTCCGTGGCGGGGTTACCGGCACCAGGGAGGCGGGCAGCGCCCGCCCGCCTGGCCGTCAGGCCCGCTGGCCGGCCACGTCGAGCAGCTCGCGCGCGTGCTCGATGCCGCTGGCGCTGTCGCCGAGTCCGGAGAGCAGCCGTGCCATCTCCTGCAACCGGTCCTCACCCTCGAGCCGGCGCACGCTCGACGACGTGACGGCCCCGCTGGCGTCCTTCACGACGTTGAGGTGGTTGTTCGCGAAGGCCGCGACCTGGGCCAGGTGCGTGACGACGATGACCTGCGTCCGCTCGGCGAGCTTCGCCAGGCGCCGGCCGATCTCGATCGCCGCGGCACCGCCCACGCCGGCGTCGACCTCGTCGAAGACGAACGTCGGCACCGTGGTGCTGCCGGCCATGACGACCTCGATCGCGAGCATGACGCGCGAGAGCTCACCGCCGGACGCCCCCTTGCCGATCGGCCGGGGGTCGGTGCCGGAGTGCGGCTGGAGCAGGATCGTCACCTGGTCACGGCCGTGGCGGCGGTACTCGCCGGCGTCGGTGACCTCGACCACCAGGGTCGCGCCACCCATCGCGAGGGTCTTCAGCTCAGCGGTCACGCGCTTCGCCAGGTCGGCCGCGGCCTTGGTGCGCGCCGTGGTGAGCGCGGCGGCGGCGGTCTCGAGCGCCTGCTCGTCCTGCTCGACCGACTGCTGCAACGCCGCGATCCGGTCGTCGTCGCCGTCGAGCTCGAGCAGCCGGTCGCTCGCGCGCTGTCCGTAGGCGATGACGTCGTCGATCGTCTCGCCGTACTTGCGCGTGAGGCCGGCCAGCAGGGCACGGCGTTCGTTGATGAGCTCGAGGTCGTGCCCGGCTTCGGGTTCCAGGGAACCGAGGTAGCTCGAGATGCTCGCCGAGGCCTCGGCCGCCTGGATCCCGAGCTCCGTGAGCTGCTCGAGCACCGGCTGCAGGGCGCTGTCCGACGACACGACGCGCTCCACGGCACGACGCGCGGACTCGACCAGGCCGACGACGTCGGAGACGCCGTCGAGGGACTCGCTGGACAGGGCCTCGTGCGCCAGGGCCGCGGACAACCGGAGCTCCTCGAGGTTCCCCAGCCGTTCGGCGCGCTCGGCGAGCTCCACGTCCTCGCCGGGCTGCGGGTCGGCGGCCTCGATCTCGTCGGAGGCCGCGCGGATCCGGTCGGCCTCGGCCACCCGGTCGTCCCGGTCGCGGACCAGGACCTCGAGTTCGCCGGCGTGCTGCTGCCAGGCGTCGTACGCGGCGACGTACCGGGCGAGGGCCTTCTCGAGCGAGGCTCCCCCGAACCCGTCGAGGGCGGCTCGCTGCGCGGTGGCCGAGGTCAGACGGATCTGGTCGGACTGCCCGTGCACGGTGACGAGCTGGTCGGCGAGCTCGCCGAGCACGGCGACGGGCGCACTCCGGCCACCGACCGTGGCACGGCTGCGTCCCTCGGCGGAGACCGTGCGGGTGAGGATGAGTTCGCCGTCCTCGACGGTGCCCCCGGCGTCCTCGACGCGTTCGGCGACGGAGTCCTGCTCGGGGACGTGCCAGCGACCTTCGACGACGGCGCTCGACGCACCGCGGCGCACCGAGCCGGCGTCGGCCCGCGCACCGAGCAGCAGCCCGAGCGCGGTGACGATCATGGTCTTGCCCGCGCCGGTCTCCCCGGTGACGACGGTGAAGCCCGGCCCGAGTTCGAGCGTGGTCTCACCGATGACACCGAGGTCGCGGATCGCGATCTCCTCGATCATCGGTCGTCCTCGTCACTCTGGGGGCCGCGCCACCCGGCGACGGGCAGCTGGAACTTCGCGACCAGGCGGTCGGTGAACGGAGCGTCCTTGAGTCGGGCGACCCGCACCGGGTCGGGCGAACGCCGGACCTCGACACGGGCGCCCGGGGGCAGGTCGTGGGTCCGTCGGCCGTCGCACCAGAGCACACCGACGCCGCTCGTGCGCCGCAGGACCTCGATGGCGAGCGTGCAGTCCGGCCCGACGACGATCGGACGGGCGAACAGGGCGTGGGCGCTCAGCGGCACCATGAGCAACGCGTCGACGTCAGGCCACACGATGGGGCCACCGCCGGAGAACGAGTACGCCGTGGAGCCGGTCGGGGTCGACACGACCACGCCGTCGCAGCCGAAGGACGACAGCGGGCGGCCGTCGACCTCGGTCACGACCTCGAGCATCCGCTCCCGCGAGGCCTTCTCGATCGTGGCCTCGTTCAGCGCCCAGCTCGAGTAGACGATCTGGTTGCCCACGACCACGTCGACCTGCAGGGTGACGCGTTCCTCGACCTTGTACTCGCCGGACAGCGCACGCTCGACCGTCTCGGACAGGCCGTCACGTTCGCTCTCGGCCAGGAACCCGACGTGGCCGAGGTTCACACCGATCAGCGGCGCACCGGTGTTCCGCACGAGCTCCGCCGCGCGGAGGATCGTGCCGTCGCCGCCGAGCACGATGACGATCTCGAGCTGGTTCGGCTGGACGTCGACACCGAGGATGTCCACCTTGCCGACGGATGCCTCGGCCCGCCGGATGTCGGCGTACTCGTCGAAGGGCATGACGGGCGTGAGACCGGCCGCGTGCAGGAGGTCGCAGACCTCGACCGCAGCGTCGATCGAGTCACGGCGGCCCGTGTGGGACACGAGCAGGATGTGCCGTTCGTCACTCATGAAGACCCTTCCGTGAGTTCGGTCGCCCGGACTCTCCATTCTGTCGGATTGCCCCCGACACCGCGCTGGAAGCGGGCGAGGTACTCGTGGTTGCCGTGCGTCCCGACGATGGGCGACGCGACGAGCCCGCTCGTCCCGAGGCCGAGGTCCCACGCCGCCCAGAGCACGTTCATGAGCGCGTCGTTCCGGAGCCCGGCGTCGTGCACGATGCCTTCGCGCACCCCACCGCGACCCACTTCGAACTGGGGCTTCACCAGGAGCACGAACTCGTCCGCGGGGACGGCTTCGGCCAGCGCCGGCAGCACGAGTCGGAGCGAGATGAAGGACAGGTCCCCCACCACCAGGCTCGTCTCGGCGGCGGCGGTGTCGAGCGCCAGGTAGTCGGAGCGCGTGAGGTTGCGCGCGTTCAGCCCCTCGACCACCGCGACGCGTTCGTCGAGTGCGACGGTCGGGTGCAGCTGCCCGTGGCCCACGTCGAGCGCGACGACCCGTCGGGCTCCCCGCGCGAGCAGCACCTGGGTGAAGCCACCGGTGCTCGCGCCCACATCGAGCACGACCCGGCCGTTGGGGTCGACGTCGAACGCATCGAGCGCACCGACGAGCTTCCGGGCGGCACGCGAGACCCATTCATCCGCGGCGTCGACCTCGATGTCCGCGTCGGCGGCGATCGGTGTTGACGGCTTCACGACCGCACGGCCGTCGACGACCACACGGCCGTCCTGGATCAGCTTGCTCGCGACGGTGCGCGACCGCGCGAGGCCCCGAGCAGCGACGAGGGCGTCGAGGCGGACCGGGGTCGCGTCGGGCACGGCTCCGTCCGGCTCAGGCACTCGCGGAGCCGCCGCTCTCGAGCCGCGTCCGCAGCTCGTCGTGCAGGGCGGAGAAGGCGTCGGCACGGTCGGCGAGCGGGAGGGTCTCTGCCTCGGCTGTGCGCGCGGCGAAGGCGTCCTGCTGCTCGGGTTCGGCGGACGACTGCTCGGGGTTCGGCACGTCCGACACGCTACTCGCCGCCGTACAGCTGCGGGTCCACGTCGAGGCCGTAGATGGCCAACCCGGACTCCCAGATGAGCGCCGAGCCGGCACGCAGCCGATCGATGTCCGTCCCGGCGTCGAGCACCCGGACGACGTGCCCGCGCATCGCCACCGTCGAGGTGCCGACCGTCACGTACCGGGTGCCGTCCTCGTCCTCGCGCCGGACGGTCTCCGGGTACGGCTGGGACAGGCCCCGGAGGTCTTCCAGCACGTACGTGGGACGCGAGCGCTGGTCGGCCGCGAGGACCTGCTTCGCCTTGTCGATCCCTGTCAGCACGAGCACGCTCGGGATCCCGACGTCGTTCGCGCCCTTGATGTCCGTGTCCAACCGGTCACCGATGAACAGGGTGCGACCACCGCCGAACCGCTCGACCGCGGTGTCGAAGATCGGCCGCTCGGGCTTGCCGGCGACCACCGGCATGCGACCGACGGCCTGGTGCACGGCGGACACGAGCGTGCCGTTGCCGGGCGCGATGCCCCGCTCGACGGGGATCGACCAGTCCATGTTCGTGGCCACCCACGGCACGTCCGGATCGGCCAGGGCGAACGACGCCTCGGCCAGTTCCTTCCAGCCGAGGTCCGGCGAGAAGCCCTGGATCACGGCGGCCGGGGAGTCCTCCGCGCTCGACGTGACCGTGAACCCGGCTGCCTCGACGATGCTCGACAGCCCGAGCCCGCCGGTGACCAGGACGGTCGACCCGGCGGGGACCAGGGTCGCGAGCAGCTGGACGCCGGCCTGCGACGAGGTGACGACATCACCCTCGGACACCTCGAGCCCGTAACGCTCGAGGTGCTCGGCGACGTCGATCGGGCGGCGCGACGCATTGTTCGTGATGTAGCCGACCCGCGCCGTGAGCGAGGCCCGGGTCAGGGCCTCGACCGCGTGCGGGATCGCGTTGCGGCCCCGGTACACGACGCCGTCGAGGTCGGTGAGGACCACGTCGACGCCGTCGGTCAAGGCCGCCGAGTGCTCAGTCGGCTGCGGAGCCGTCGACGTCGCGGGGGTTGTCGTCGTCGACCTCGCCGGGCTCATCGGCTGCTGAGGTGTCGTCGTCGAGGTCGTCGAGGGCGGGTTCGTCATCGATGTCGTCATCGAGGGCGTCTGTGGGGTCGTCGTCGCCGCCGAGTTCTTCTGTCGCGACGGCGTCGGCTCCGAGGTCGTCGGCGTCGTCGTCTCCGGCGTCTCCGTGTTCTTCGACTTCGAGCGTTTCCTCGACCACATCAACTGTCTCCCAAGCATTGTCGTCCGCGATCTCGGCGAGGGCCGCTGCCGCGCGGTCCACGCGTGCCCACCACTCGTCGGCCTCGTCCTGTCGACCGAGCTCCTCGAGCGTGGCCGCGTAAGCACTGTAGAGCGCCGGGGACCACGTGTAGGCGGTGGACGGGTCGAGCTGTGGAATCTCCAGCTCACCGAGTGCTGCTGTGGGATTCCCGAGGTCCAGACGCGCGCCGGACATGGCGATCGCGAGTTCGACCTGCACCGGGGTCTCGAGGGCCGAGCGCTCGACCGAACGACCGAGTTCCAGCGCACGCTCCGGACGCCCCAGGCCGCGCTCGCAGTCCACCATCATCGGCAGCTGGTCGTTGCGACCGGAGATCCGGCGGTAGGTGCGGAGCTCGCGCAGGGCGGTCGCGAAGTCGCCGAGGCGGTACGCGGTGATAGCGGCCGTCTCGCGGACCACACCCACACGACCGGCACGGCGAGCGGCGCTCAGGGCGTGCTGGTTGGCCGTCTCGGGGTCGTCGTCGACGAAGAGCGCAGCGGCCACGAGGTGACGCGCAACCCAGTCGGCGTTGTCCTTGCTGAGGGTCTTCAGCTCCATGCGTGCCGCGGGGTCGAGGTCGCGCGCCTGGATCTCCTCGGGGATCTCCGGGTCGTCGTGGCGCGGTCGGATCGACTTCGTGCCGTAGGGGTCGCGGTCCTCCCAGTCGTCGCGTGCGGCCTCGCCGAAGCGGGCGCCGGCGTGACGGGTCCCGTCGCCGAACCGACGACGCTCTTCGCCGCCGTCGCGACCCGGGCGGTCCGACGAAGCGCCACGGAACGGACGGTCCGAGCCACCACGCGCCGGACGGTCGCCATCACGCGCAGGCCGGTCCGATGACCCGCCACGGTACGGACGGTCACCGTCACGACGCGGACGCTCGGACGATCCGCCACGGTACGGACGGTCACCATCACGCGCGGGCCGATCCGACGACCCGCCACGGAAGGAACGGTCACCATCACGCGCAGGCCGATCCGACGACCCGCCGCGGTACGGACGGTCGCCATCACGCGCAGGCCGATCCGACGACCCGCCGCGGTACGGACGGTCGCCATCACGAGCCGGACGGTCGGACCCGCCACGGTACGGACGGTCGCCATCACGAGCCGGACGGTCGGACCCGCCACGGTACGGACGGTCGCCATCACGACGGGGACGATCCGCACCACGGGGACCGTCGCCACGAGGCGGCCGGCCCGAGTCGCCGCGGTCACCCTGCCACGAGGGGCGGTCGTTCCGGTCACCGGAACGGAAGGGACGATCGCCGTCTCGGCGAGGTGCACTGTCTCGACGGGGGGCGCCGTCACGGAACGGACGGTCTCCACCATGCGGACGATCGCGACGGTCGCCTTCACGGCGCTCGAACTCGCGAGGACCGGACGACCAACGACCATCGCTCTGGCCGTCCCGACGCGGAGCGCCGTCGCGACGGGGGAAGCGGTCGCCGTCCCGTCGAGGTCGATCTCCGCGGTCGCCGTCGTTCCGCCGCTGATCGTCGTCGTTCGCCACCGTTGCTCCTCGTTGCGTGCCCGGTGCAGAGCCTCGGGCGTTCGTCCGCTGTGTCGTTGTGTTGGGCGCCGCACGGTCATCCGACGTCCGGCTTCCAGTCCACCACGAACCGGAGCTGACGTCGAGCGACCGAGGGCAGAAACAGAAATGGCCACCGGCCCCGACCGAGAACGAGGGTTTCCCCTGCGAATTCTCGATGGAGGGCCGATGGCCACATCTTTCTTACGTTAAGTCCGGCGGCGTCCTACTCTCCCACAAGGTCCCCCTTGCAGTACCATCGGCGCTGAGAGGCTTAGCTTCCGGGTTCGGAATGTGACCGGGCGTTTCCCTCTCGCTATGACCACCGGAACACCTTCGACCATGATCTGGTCTCAAAGCTGTCCCGACTACCGTCTCCCGTGAAGAAGACAGAGCGGTGTATTCAGTTTCGATTCCCGATCGTCTGTCGGGAACCACAAAGTGGACGCGAGCCCGTGCAACAAGTGCACGGAAATCAGTGTGTTATCAAGTCTTCGGCTTATTAGTACCGGTCAGCTCCACGGGTCGTTAGTCCCCGCTTCCACATCCGGCCTATC